>CAYYPK010000045.1:0-50618 GCA_964473525.1 uncultured bacterium | reverse complement strand
TCGTCGGTCAACCACGCGGTCACAGCCGCGACGACGCCTTCGTCCACACGATCCATCCGCGCCAGCAAATCGACGGCGCGCAAGCGCACATGCCGGTCCTCGTGGGTCAGCAACGATGCCATGCCCTCCAGAACCTCCAGGGATGCATCGTCGAGGAGCTCCCGGACGTGCGCGTCCACGTGAGCCCAAGCGGCGTTGTAGGCCGCAATCGCGCCCCACACGTCGCGCGAGTGGACCCCAGCTCGCGCGAGACCCAGCGCGGCATGGCCGCGCACTTCTGGGTCTGTATCCTCCATGAGTTCCTCGCACAGATCCCGCGCGTCAGCATGGGTCGCCGCGGCGTTGCTGAACCACCGCGTCGCTTCCATGCGGCATTCCCAGCCGTCGAACTCAGCCATCGGCGCCAGCTTCTGAATTGTCTCGGCCGACGGCTGCACGCGGGGAAGGGCGCGAACCGTTGCCACGAACGTCGTCGTGAATGGCGGGTAAGGCTGCTTCAGAGCCACCTCCGCGAGTCGGCAGACGATATCCTCGGCGCAACTGCGCATGACGCCCACGTCGTCGGCGACGCATGCGGCGGCGAGCAGAAGGTGGGTATGGAGCGCTCCCTCGAGAGGGCCTGGATCCCGCCCTGCAATGGCGCGCACGATCGCCGTCGCGGTTTCTCCGTCATGTTGGCACACGCCGACGTACCCCACGGCGAGCACGATGACCTCCCGCCATCGAGGGTCGTTACGCAGCGGTAACAGCCGTTCGATGGCGCTCAACGTGGGCGTGGCCAGTTCGACAGCGGCGAGGAACTCCTCGAACGTCGGGTGCCAGAAGGCGAAGACTTCCGGCGCGCGCTCCTCGAGGAGGCCGGCGCGGTCAGCGGCCGCGTCGAGGTAGCTGTTCGCGGCGCCGTCGGCGTCTCCGTCGTCGTATTCCCTCTGCGTGAGAATCCGCGAGAGCTCGCGGTGCAGCGCCGCCCGATGCGCTACTCCAGTGGGCTTCGTGCGCCGCAGCCACTCCGCCATGCCGCTACACGCGCGCAGAAGCTGGTTTGTCGGTAGGCCCGTGCCGCCCGTGTCGGCCGTCGCGAGAGACCTCCAGTAGTTCCAGGTATCGAGCAGCGTTCTCACGGCGCGGTCGTATAGTTCCACGCGCCGCTCGGGCAGTCGCATGTTGTCCTGACGCACCAGGGAGATAATGACGAGCATTAGCGGGTTCGTCGCTAGCTCCGCCACCTTCGGATCACGTCTGATCTCCTGGAGCAGCTCCTTGGCTTCCGTGTCCGTCTCCGCAGCGTCGGGCGCATCTCCCTGCCGCCAGCGCGCGAACGCTCTCTGCCATTGGCGCACGAAGACGTCCACTTGCCCTGGCGAGAATACGGGGAGCTCGAAGTGCGCCAGATCGCCCGCCATCTGCACGTAACCGTACGGGCGCGACGACACGAGGCACCGACTCGCTCCAAGCCCAGCGACGAACCCCTCGAGCTCGTGTGTGATGGCTGCGCGTTCGGTCGCCTCGGGTATCTCGTCGACTCCATCCAGCAAGACGAACGCCTTGCCGTTGCCCAACTCCTCACGAACCGCGCCGACGAGCGCAACGCCGCCCATGCTCTCCATGCTCGCGTCTATGAACTCGCGCAGGCCAAGGCGAGGCCGGTCTCGACGCGCGTCCGCGAACGCTGCCAGTGGCACGAGGACCGGCGTCAGCTCCTCGGCCCAGCCTAGACGCTCTTGAAGCGCTTCTGGGCCAGCGGCGCACTGCCGTGCCAGGTACTTTATGAGCGTGCTCTTCCCCACTCCCGGCCCGCCGAGCAGCACCATATGCCGGGCCCCGCGCAACACGGCGCCTAACTCCACGCCGTCGCGGTCCCTGTCGCCTCGGAGTCCCCATCGCTTCGACCGCAGGGCCTCGTACTCGTGCTCCAACTCGTCTCGTCGGGCGTCGTCCAGGTCGGGATCTTCCATGAGCGACCGTAGCAGATCAGTCTCTCTCGCCCTCCCCTCGGCTCCCGCGCGCCGTGGCTGCAGCTTCGGAACGACATAGACGTCGTCCAGGGGCAACGAACACGCGTGTTCGGCGCGCGTTACGCCCTGGACTCCTCGGTAGTCAGCGTGCCGGTAGTCGTGGCGAACGCGATGGCGATAGGCGGTCAGCGCGGTGCTGGCGGCGAAGGTATCCAGCTCCGCGGGCGCGAGGTTGACCCCGTCAGCGCGGAGCTCTTCGATGAGCCGGCCCTGCTGCTGCACGCTGTACGCGGTAAGCGCCATGAGAGCTGTAATGTTCGCGCTGGTCTCTTCGCTGGCGGTGAGAAGCTTCTCCAGGGCGCGCTCGAACGCCTCGTCGTCCGGCTCGTCCGCCACGGCGAGCAATCCTGCCGCGGCAGCCATAAGCGCTGGCCCGAGGACAGGTATCTGCTTGAGCTGCTCTTCGCCGTACTTGCTGACGGCCGCCAGGACTGGACGTAGATAGGGCGAGAAACGACGGGACGACGGGGCAGAGAGTTGCGCGGTCATCCGGTATCCTTGGTTGCCCAACAACCGAACACGACACGGACGGCGGCGCTAGAGTGTAGAGGTTCGTTACCGAGAGAGCAATTGGCGCGAGGCCCGCTACGGCCGTCCTGCCGCGATGGGCCGTTGTCACGGGACGCTACACGCCCGCCGCATCTCCGCGTGCCGCAACTGCCGCATGTCGGCGTCGGGCATGGTCTCGCGAATCTACGCCTTGTCGAACACGGAACCACATGAGAAGCGGCTTGGCGAGCGGCGCGACCCACGTAGCGGCCGTGCGGACCATAGGTCAGCGCATCCGGGTCGTCATCGCGACGGCGTGGCCGCGTCCCTGCTTCAGCTTCTTGTAGTGTCCAAACGTCTCGCGGAACGCCTTCTTCATGTAGTCGCGAAGGCCATTCACCGTTACGACGTAGAAGCGTCCGCCGGTGACCAGGCGCGTGTGTGCCTCCTGCGTGATGATGTCGAGGAGTTCCTTGCCGGTGTTCGACGGTAGGTTGGACGCGATAACGTCGAAGCGGACGTCCTCGGGCAGGTGGTGGAGTCCGTTGGAGAGCATCGCCTCGACGTTTGTCAGGCCATTTGCCTCGGCGTTCTTCGCGGCGTACTCGACGGCGACGAAGTCCTTGTCCACCATCGTCACCTTGCCGGTCTCGGACAGACGCGCCAGGACGATGCCGATGGGCCCGTAGCCGCAGCCGACATCAAGACATGTCTCGCCTGGGTTCACCTCGATGCGTTCCAGCAGCAGGCGTGTGCCGGTGTCGAGACCTCGCGAACTGAAGAGCCCCCACGTCGTGTTGAAGACGTACTCGGACTCCCGCAGCTCCACTTTCAGGACTTGGTCGCGTTTCAGTTTGGCGAGGTCCACGCGCGCTCCCTTTGTCGTTCGTGTGTCTGGCTCATATAATAGGCGTCGCCTCGGAACTCGACAAACGCGAGCCGCCCGCTGATTGCAGCCCATCCACTAAGGATGCCACGTGGAAGTGACCGTCCGTTTCTTCGCCGGGTGTCGCGAAGCCGTCAAGCAGGACGAAGCCACGCTAAGCCTGAGTGATGGCGCCACGCTCAGTGATCTCCAGGCCGCGCTCGCGGCGGAGTACCCCGCGATAGCACACTACGTCGAGCGCGTGCGCTACTCCGTAAACTGGGAGTACGTGACGCCCGACGCGGCGCTCTCGGCCGGAGACGAGGTCGCGATGATTCCACCCGTAGCCGGTGGCAGCGACCGATCGCGCGCGTGGGTTACGGAGGACGTTGTGTCCGAGGACGATGTCCGGCCGCTCGTGGAGACCGACGCGTCTGGCGCGGTGGTCATCTTCTTGGGCGTCGTGCGGAACCACGCCGAGGGCAAGGCGGTCGAAGCGTTGACGTATGAAGCGTATCCGCCAATGGCGGACAAGAAGATGCTGGAGATCGCCGAGGAAGCGCACGCCAAGTGGTCGTTGCATCGAGTCGCCGTCGCACATCGCATAGGGCATCTCGGCATTGGCGACGCGAGCATCGCCATCGGCGTGTCGTCGTCGCATCGGAGGGAAGCGTTCGCCGCGTGTGAGTTCGTCATGGACCGCATTAAGGAGGACGTCCCCATCTGGAAGAAGGAACATTGGGCGGGCGGGCCGGCGTACTGGGTCGGCGACGACGAATAGCCGCCTACGCAGGTTAGCGGAGGGAGACGCGCATGCCGATTGTCCACTGGGCGGACGCCGTCACGCGGCCAAGGTCAGACGATCCCGACGGATTCGCCAAGCAGTTCGTGAATCGCGACATGGGCGCGACGAAGCTACAGATGCACGTGTCGTCCATCAGTCCCGGCAGACGCGCGCACCCTCCGCACAAGCACGTCGAGGAGGAGATCATGTACGTGCTGTCCGGGACCGGCACGATGCAGATCGACGACCAATTCACCGAAGTGGGCAAGGATTCGGCGACGTTCCTGCCGTCCTGGGTGTTCCACGGCATTGAGAACACGGGCGACGAGATGCTCACGTACATGGTGATTCTGGAGCCCAAGCGCGGGGAGTAGGGCAGCCAGGATTTGGGGGCGTCCATCGCCGCGGCAAGCCTCCAGAATGGCCGGCGATACGCCGATGGTAGGGACAGAGAGTATGTGCGGATGGGCGCGCGCTTTGCGTTGAGCGCGCCGCCGTCTTACACTCAACAGTCCTTCGTGAGATGCAGACGCGAGCTCCGGCGCGTATCCGTTGTGGAGAGAGGTGTATGGCCAAGAAGGAAAAAGCGCCAGAGGCCGCGTCTAAGCCTGGCGCCCTACCGCCTACGTTTACGGACATGCTCGCTCTGCTCCTGACGTTCTTCGTCTTCCTGATGACGATGGCGCAGTTCGACGACGCGAAGATCAAGGAGGCGTTCGAAGGCATGTCCCTCGCCTTTGGGAGCCTCGGAGACGCCGCGACCGGTTCGTTGGAAGACGGTTCCTCGCTGAACACCAACAAGATGAAGATGGGCGGCGGAGCCCACGCGGCACAGGCAAAGGCGCCGGAGAAAGCTACCTTGCGCGGCGGAGACCAACTGCCTGGCAAGGGCTCCCCGGAACCCTCCGAGAAGATCGTAACCAAGAACCTGGACAAGGACGGCGGCGGCCCGGAGCAGATGCAGGAAGCCGCGTCGGGCGAGCCAGTGCAGACCGTGGGCGAGGAATCCATGGTGCAGGTCGCGCAAGCCGAGCAGGAGAAGTTCCAGGAAGGCCTGCTCGAACTTGGCGACATGCCGGGCGTCGACGCAAATCTCACCACGCAGGGCCTGAAGATTGAGTTGCAGGAGGGCTTCGCGCGTTTCGGTTCGGGCAGCGCGGACCTTCCACCGGACGCCATTCCGAAGCTGCGCGATCTCATCCAGAATCAGCTGCAGGGGTTCATTGACGACAGCTTCGAAATCTCGGTGATCGGGCACACGGACGACGTCGCCCTCGGAGCGAAAACCGCCGCGATATACGGCGACAACCGGGGCCTGTCAACCGAGCGCGCCAACACCGTTCTTCGTATGTTCGAGGATCTGGGCGTCAACCCGAAGCAGATATCCGCGCAAGGCTACGGCCCGCACGTACCCAAGGCGGCCAACGACAACGCGGAGAACCGTGGGCTCAACCGCCGCATCGAGATCCTCGTGAAGTACAAGGTGTTCTCCCAGAACGACTGGGGCAGTTGATCTGCGTGTGAACGCGTAGGCCCGCTAGCCAGGACATCCCACAGACTAGATATAACGGCCCTCGACGCACGCCAGCGTCGAGGGCTGCGCGCTTCAGGGCCCGTCGGCGCCTCGCCGCCAAGCGCGCGTGCCCAACGCGCAGATTTCGCCCTTCCCGTTGTCGCACCCGCACTCTCGTACCCAATGCCACAGTGTCCGCGTATGTCTGCGGTAAGGGAGGCTAGACTCGGTAATGCTGGGGGATTCCCAGGAGCGAACTCGACATGAGGCGACACACAACGCTGGCGGCGCCGTTCGCCTGCCTTCTCGCCTTCGCACTTGTCCATTGCGCCTACGGCGCCCCGGAGCACCTAGCCATGCCCGCTTCCACACGAACGACGGCTTCCGACACACAGCATCTACTCCCGGACGCGGTGAACGCGTTTCACCAGTACATTGGACGCTTCGACGGCCACGGGGTGGCCCCAAGCAACGACGACCCCAGCGAGTTCTACCTTCAGCCAGGTGTGTATCTGAGCCTGCATCTCGTCCAGATGCGCGAGGCGGGCTGGGACGATGTCGATTACGACCTGTTGGCTGCGGTGTCTGGCTCCTCGGCGCTGTTCGGATACCAACCCGACGACTTCATGCCCAAATACGCCAACCTCCACATAGGCATGGACGACCGCATCGCCGACGCGACGGGCTTCGGCTACGAGTGGATTCCATTCGAGGGAATCGAAGGAGCGTGGGATGTCGTCGTGGAATCCGTCGACGCGGGCAAGTCCGTGAAGGGCTGGGATTGGGAGAATATCCTCTTCGCCGGCTACGAGAACGCAGACGACCCGTCAGACCGTCGCGTCTACGCGATGGCGGACGGGCCAGGCACGTACTCGCGGTGGTTCACGTGGGCGGAGTTCGGCGACTGGGTGACCCGCATGGGTGAATGGGGTCTAACGAAGTTCGGTCGGCACACGGCGCGCGTCGCCACGAAGCCGGAAGCGGAGATCGCACGGCGCGTGCTCGCCGACCTCGTGGAGTGGAGCGACAACACTCCTGCCCACGTCGTCGAGAAGTACCCGAAGGCGACGTTCGGCCTCGCTGGAATCGAGCTGTACGCGGAGCACTGCGCCGACATGGAGAAGTTCGAGGACTTCGGTTCCTGTCACGACATCAACCCGCTGTGGTGCCTCCGCAACTCAACGGCATCCTATCTGCGTCGGGTCGTCGAGGCGGACATGTTCCCCGAGGCGACGGACGCTGCTCTCAGCGTCGCGGCAAATGAGTACCGCAGCGCGTATCTCTACTGGAAGCAGTTCGGCCTGCACCTGACGCACGGGTCGCCCGAAGACTCCGGGAAGTCCGAAGAGCATCGCGCGGAAGGGGCTTCGGCGCTTCGGAAGGCGCTTGCGCATGAGAAGGCGGCGCTCGCCGCTCTGGAACCCGTCGTGGAAGCTGCGAACTAGGGGCGGATCGCCCTCCAGCTACCGACCTCTCGAGAGGCGCGCGAGCTTGGCAGCGGCGGGCGCCGCCTGTGCCTGTATGGCGTTACAGGTCTTCTTGCCTCTCCGTGTGCCTGGTCAACGGCTTCGGCTCCGCACGCGTTCTGAGTGTGTCGTCGACCCGTCAGCCATGACAGGTCGGCGGCGCCACACGGAGCGACTAGGAGGGGCCGGACATGCACGCGCGCACACATGAGGAGCAGATCGTCGTCGAACGGAGCGAGCGCAGGTCGCCACACGTCGACATGACGCCCATGATCGACTGCGTCTTCCTTCTCATCATCTTCTTTATGCTCGCGACGACTTTCGCGCCGCTCCCGGGCATGCGTGTCAAGCTGCCCGCTGGCGTGCCCGGCACGATGAACGAGCCACCTCTAACGCTGCGCATCTCCAATCCCATGCCTGGCGAGAGCGATGGCGTCATGGTGCTGAACAGCGAAATCGTCAGCCTCGACAACGCTTTCACGACGTTCATGAACCTTGCGCCCGACCGCAAGGACGCCCTGACGATTCAGTCCGGTCGACGCGTGATGCACAACCAGATCGTGCAGGTGATGGACCGCGCCAAACGCGCGGGCGTTGGTAAGATCGGCTTCGCGAAGATGACGCAGTAGCGCGACACGAGAGCCAGGCGCGGGCCGTCGGCCTTCATGGCGACCGGCGGCCCAGCGATGTCTATTTGGCTCGGCCCGCATTGAATGTACTCCCGCCCCGTGCTAACGTCTCCGTGGATTTGAGCGCGTCAGGACGCAACAGGGGCGCACGCGCGGCCCCGCTTGGAATGCGTCCACTACACAGCTTCACCCGCGGAACACTGGAGAATCCACATGGCACGGGCAGTGACCCTGTTCACCGGCCAGTGGGCGGACCTGCCCCTGGAAGAACTGGCGCCGAAAGCCAAGGAATTCGGATACGACGGCATCGAGCTCGCCTGCTGGGGCGACCACTTCGAGGTCGACAAGGCGCTTTCGGACGATAGCTACTGTCAATCGCGTTGGGACATCTTGGAGAAGAACGGGCTGTCCTGTGTCGCCATCAGCAATCACCTCGTCGGGCAGGCGATGTGTGACAACATCGACGCGCGCCATGAGGCGATCCTGGACCCACGCATCTGGGGAGACGGCGACCCGGCAGGGGTGCAGCAGCGCGCCAGGGACGAAATGGCGGACACCGCACGCGCCGCCGCGAAGTTCGGCGTGAAGGTCGTCAACGGCTTTACGGGCAGCAGCATCTGGCCGCTGCTCTACTCGTTCCCCCCGAACCAGCCCGACCAGATCGACGCGGGCTACCGCGACTTCGCCGACAAGACGAATCCCGTCTGGGACGTCTTCGACGAGGTCGGCGTGAAGTTCGCGCACGAAGTGCACCCGACGGAGATCTCCTTCGACATCGCCAGCGCGGAGCGCATGTTGGACGCGGTCGATCGTCGCGAGGCCGTCGGCTTCAACTACGACCCGAGCCACCTTGGCTACCAGGGCGTCGACTACGTGCTGTTCATCGAGAAGTTCGCCGACCGCATCTACCACGCGCACATGAAGGACGTGTGGTGGTCGGACAGGCCGATGGAAGCCGGCGTCTTCGGCGGCCACACGGAGTTCGGCGACCGGCGCCGTTTCTGGGACTTCCGCTCCGTCGGACGCGGCAGCATCGACTTCGAAGAGATCATCCGCGCGCTCAACGAGATCGGCTACGACGGCCCGCTCTCGGTCGAGTGGGAAGACAGCGGCATGGACCGCGAGGCTGGCGCCGCGGAAGCTGCGGCGTACCTCAAGAAGATCGACTTCAAGCCGTCCGAGATAGCCTTCGACGCGCAATTCGCCGAGTAACCGTGCGCCCGACGTCAGACAGAGACATCAGACAGAGGGGCGGGACTGACCCGCCCCTCTGTCGTGCCCGTCCGCGGAATGCCTCTCCCCACCAACCGCCGAACAGTCGATAGGATGCGCCCGATGCCTGAGCCCCCAGCATTCGTGTCGGATGCGCATTACGTGGAGCATCGCGGAGACGCGCGCCTATGGGGTGCGCTGGTCGCTACGGCCTTGGAGCGGCACGACCTGTACGACGCGACCCAGAGCCCAGTGGCGGGCGCGAGCGGGACGTACCCGACGTACCTGGTCGGCGATGTCGTCGTGAAGCTGTTTGGTCACGTCCCCACATGGCGAGAGGGGTACGCGAGAGAACTCGCGGCGCAGACGCTTCTGACGAGCCACACGGAGATCGCTGCTCCACGTCTGCTGGCTTCGGGGCGGCTGTTCCCAGGTCAGGGCTCCGAGTGGCCCTACCTCATCTCTACTCGGATGACGGGGGTGGCCTGGGCATATGCCGACCTAACGCACGCCCAACGTCGGGCGGTCGTAGAGGAATTGGGGTGTCAGATGCGTCGGGCGCACGCGGTACCCGTACCAGATGGGATCTCCGCGAAGGAGAGTAGCGATCTGGACGTTGCGGCGGCAGCGGAACGGAGTTCGCTACCGCGTCACCTCGTCGCGCAGGTCGACAACTTCCTCAGTCGTCTTGGCGCGCCCGACCGAGTCTTCGCGCACGGCGATCTGACTACCCGCCACGTCTACGTCGAAGACGGTGGCCTCGCCGGGATCATCGACTGGGGCGACGCCGAGGTGATGGATCGACACTACGAGATCATCCAGCCTTACCGGGATCTCTGCGGATGCGACAAGGAGTTGTTCGGCCTGTTCTTGGACGCCTACGGATGGCCGGCGGGCGAGGACTTCCCACATCGAGCTCTTGGCATGGCGCTCCATCGACAGGCTCACGGTTTGGCCCAGCACCTGACAATGGACGTCTTCGAACCGATAGCGGCGCAGTTCCCGCTGGACGACATCGCCACCCTCGACGATCTCGCACTGGCACTGTTCGCGCGCTAGCGGTCGAGTAAGGGCAGCGATATTCGCCGGAGAGTTCGCGACAGGCGCACCATCGGAGCCGCTACACCAGCGCGCGCAGGTTCTGCGACGTAGATAGCAGCTCGGCAACGGCGCGCGTGGTGGCGTGCAGGCTCTCGGTGGTCTGCTCCATGGTCTCGTTGATTGCCAACATGGCTTCGGTCACCTGCCCCGTCGCCGTGGTCTGTTGTAGGACCGCGTGAGACGTCGTCATGGCGCCTTCGACGGACGCCTCGAGACCAGCGGTGAGCTTCTGGAACGTCTCGATGTCGTTGTTGGACTCAGCGATCGTACTCTCGACGGCCTTTACGCCTGCTTCGGCCACCATGACCGTCCGGTTCGTCGCATCCTGGACGCGCGTCACGATGTGCCGTATCTCGCTCGCGGATTTCTGGCTCTCGTCCGCCAGATTCCGTATCTCATCGGCTACGACCGAAAAGCCTTTGCCCTGCTCCCCAGCCCGCGCCGCTTCGACCGCGGCGTTCAAGGACAAGATGTGCGTCTGGCTGGCGAGGCTCCCCACTGCAGTGGCGGCCTGGTTGATCTGATTCGCCTCCTCGCCCAGCGCGACGATCTCGTCCGCCATCTCGGCGACCTTCTCGCGGACGGCGTCCATCTCGGCAATGGTGCCCAGGATCGCCGACGCTCCCTCCTGAGCCAAAGTAGCCGCCTCCCGGGACTGCTCGGAAGTTCCCTTCGCCTGCCTTCCGGTGCTCTGGACCGAGGCATGCAGTTCCTCGATGGTCGCCGTGGTCTCAGCGACGGAGGATGTCTGTACCGATACGGACGCCTCCTGCTGCTGCACGGCCCCACTTATCCGGTTGGCAACCGCACTCAGCGCTTGGGTTGCAGCGCTGAGCGGCCTGGATATGCTGCGTAGCACGAGGACACACGTGGGGATGAGTATCACGAACGCAACGCTCGCGCCTGCGATGACCACGATCTGCGTTGTGCGGGCGGCAGCCTCGGAAGCCTGCTGTCGCGTCGCCAGAAGACTCCGCTCTTCGTCTGCCACCTCGTGTATGGACGCCCGCGCAGCCCCCATGGATTCCGTGCCAGCACCCTCCTCGAACGCTGCCACCGTCGCAGCCGGACCTTCGGTGTCTCGAAGGACGTTCAGCGCGGCAAGGTCGGCGAAGAGTTGCTCTGTCTGGGCAGCCAGCGTGCCAAGACGTAGCTGTTGGGCGGGATTGTCGGAGGTGAGCGTCTTGATGCTCGCTAGCGTTCTCCTGGCCTCTTCTGCCTGGTCCGTGAACTCCTTCAGGTAGAAGGGGTCTCCGCCAATGACATAGCCTCGCGCGCCCGTCTCGGCGAAGTTCAGAGACGACTCAAGGTGACTGGCCGCCTCGAGCACTTCGTGGGTGTGGGCCGTCCACTCCGCCGTCGTTATTAGCCGATGGACGTTGTAGTAGGCGACGCCGCCGACGGCGACCAGCATTGCGAGAGCCACTACATAGCCGGAGATGATCTTCGCTCGAATGGACATCGTTGCGTCCCCTTGGAGATGCCACCGGGCCCGTGGCCACCGTGCGCGTCTGGCGCGCGTCGCCATCCAGAATCAGCCTGCTCTACCTGCGGATAGGACAACCGCGACTGTTCGCCAGACCGCTGGTCGGGGCCGCGCGAGACTGGCCGCCCTCCGACCACGCCGCGCCTAAGTAGTGCCCAATGCGCCAGGGGTGGAGGCCGCGACGGGAGCAGGAAGGGATTGGAGCCGCATTATCGGACCCACCACTCGATAATAAACCGCGCCACGCTGCCCAGTCCACTCCGAGGCCCTGGAGGGCTCGCGGTAGGAACGCTACGATCTGCCCTGTCACGCCTGCGCAGTATCGAGACCGAGCGCCTCCGCCGTGATGGCCCCGACGACGCCGTCCACGGCTCCCGGCCGATCTGTATACGGTCGAAACGACTCCTCCTGGAACGCGAGGACGGCGCGGTGGGTAGCAACACCCAACTGCCCGTCGACCTGCCCTGAGTAGAGGGCGAGCCGCGTAAGTTGCTCCTGGAGCCGCGCCACGGGCTCGCCTGCCGATCCGAACAGCAGGCGCTTCGGCGCCGCGTCTCCTCGGCGGGCGGCCCTCAGCGCGTCACGCCCATTCAGCAGGATGTACGCGAACACATCCTGATCCGTCGCATAGGCGTTGTCCTTGAAGCGCTTCCACGGACCCACGTTGGGAGCGTCGTCTCTCCTTGGGCACTGCGGGAAGCCCACGACGACCTGACATCCAGCGCTTCCGTACCACGGGTAGTCGACTCCCATGGCCCACCCGGCGTGCAAGTTGTTCGGTGGGTTGTAGTGCTGAATGGAGGCGGCGTAGTGGTTTGCGGTCCCGTCCGCGTGGCGCAGGATCGGCGCGTCCGATATCTGGCGGAACGCCTCGTGGGCGGTCGGCATGTTGGCGCGGTGCGTTCCTCGACGGTACTCGAAGCGGCCAGGCAGCATCAGGTTCGTGCCGATCCCGGCGTCAACATAGCTCACGTGGTGGACGGTGCTCCCGGGAAACACGGCGTACCGTCCCTCTGCGGGTGTCCACTGCGCGATGACACACCGTGGCGAGCGGTAGTCGACTTCCATCAAGCAGATGACGTGGTTCTCGCGAAAGTCGGGGCCGTCGTCCACGGGGATCGCCCCGCGTAGAGCTACGAACGCCATGCCCTCGCCCAGTATCGGGAAGCAATGCGAGCGGCACAGGTCGGCCAGATGATCCGCGCTCAGCGTGAACTCCAGCGCTCAGCTCCCAACAAAACGCGTGCGGCCTGGCCAGGTCGCCCGGATATTCTCGCCGCGAATCGACGCGTCATGTCCCCGCGGCGACGAGAGGCAGCGTCACATGCGACGGCCGAGCGCTGTCGTGGTAGATCGCCTGCTCCGCGACCCTGAACCGCCGTTCCAGCCCGAGATCTCCGCCCGTGTTCGGATTGACGTCGAACCGCGGCCAGTTGCTGCTGCTGATGTCGAGGCGGATGCAATGCCCCGCACGGAAGACGTTTGCGGTGGGGTACAGCTCGAACCTCAGTTCGTACACTTCGCCCGGGTCCATCAGTTCCGGCTGGTCCCAGCCGTTCCGGTAGCGCGCGCGCAGAATGCTGTCGGTGACGTTCACGGCGAGTCCGTCCGGGTATTCGCCGGACGGCGGGTAGGGGTCGATGAGCTTCGCGGTGAAGTCCGTGTCCACGCACGACGAGGACGCATAGAGCGTCACGGAGATGGGTCCCGTCACCTCCGTGTCTCGAAGCAGTGGCTCCGTCTGGAAGGTGAGCACGTCATCGCGGGCGTTCAGCGGCAGCCGATCCTCACAGCCGAAGAACCTCGGCGCGCCTACCTGGTTGTACCCACCCGGGCTGATGATGGGGTCGCCCGCGGAGATGCCGCCACCGATCGTCGGCACGGGGTCACGCGGGTCGAAGTCGTACCGCGTCGGCTTGACGTCCTCTGCCGTGGGAGGCCCCGTGGCCAGCGACCCGTTGGCGTGGAGGTAGAACGGCGCCGGCGTGGCGCTGGGCAGTGGGAAGTCCGGTTCGTTACGCCAGACGCCGCCGTGGTCGATCTTGCCACCGACCGTCTGGCTACCGTCGCCGTGGCCCATGATGTAGAGTCGGGCCGGCCCCCACGTCTCGGCCTCCGTGCGCATGCCCTTCATCATGTGGTCGAACCACGCCAAACGCAGGTCGTTGTAGTTGATGACGCCATCCGGCCCGAACTCCAGGTCGCCGGAGAACGGCGTCTCGTAGGCGCCGTGCGTCCACGGTCCCATGAGCAACACTTGCCGCGACTTCTTGGCGCGCGACAAGGCGACGTAGTTCTCACACGTCGCCCTGGCGTAGGAGTCGTACCAGCCGCCGAGGTACAGCGTCGGGACATCCGCGTGTTCGTCGTAGTATTCGGAGATCGCGTAACCGCGCTGCTTCCAGTAGTCGTCGTATTCGCCGTGCTGGAGGATGTCCAGCGCCCACTGCTCGTAACTAGGTAAGAGGCGCAGGGGAGACGATCCGCGCTTCAGCGGCGCGCGCTTCACCCAGTCGCCGACTTCGGCGAACGCCTTGTCCAACGCCGCCTTGATGTCCGGGTTCGCCAGCGCCTCCTTGCTCGTCGTCGCCATGCGGAACGCGTAGATCATGAAGCGCTGCTCCAGCGCGCCGTTCTGTCGCATGGAGCAGTGGTAGTAGTTGCTAGCGCCGACGGCGACAACCATCGTGCTGAGATGCGGTGGGTTCAGCGTCGCGAGCGCGCTCTGGTCGCTGCCGCAGTAGGAGTCTCCCATCGTGCCGACGCTCCCGTTGCTCCACGGCTGCGCGGCGAGCCATTCGACGGTGTCGTAGCCGTCGGGCGCCTCCTTCGCGAAGGCGTAGAACTCGCCCTCGCTAGCGAAGCGTCCTCGCACGTCCTGGATGACGAACACATAGCCGCGACGCGCGAAGTACTTGCCGCGTGCGCTGCAACCCGGCGCCGCTTTGTCGTAGGGCGTGCGTTCGAGGAGGACGGGGAACTCACCCTCGACGGCGCGTCCGTCAAGCGCCGGCCGGTAGACATCTCCCGCGAGGCGGACACCATCGCGCATGGGAGCCATGACATCGCTCTCGCGTAGCGCCTCGTACTGCTGGGACGAGCCTTCATACGCCGCGGACATGCCATCTCCTTGCGTGTGCATTGGCCGTGCTAGCGGCCCTCTGCCCGGCTGAGCAGGACGGTCGTATCCTCGTCGCCGAGTGACACGGTGGGAGGCGTGGACATTTGTAGACGGAACGCGAGCACGTACATCATCACCACGCCAACGAGCCACCACACGATCTGCCAGACCCACAGCTTTGGCAACCCGAGGATGAACGTCTGCGCGTCGCTCCCAAGCACGATCCCCGGCCCAATGGCGAAGATGAACCAGAGCGGAACCAACACCCACATGATCGCCTTGAGCCGCCGCTTCTCTGGCGGCACGCCAGCCGTCTCGCTGAGGAAATTGTGGAACTCGTCAACGCGGGTGAGTTCGTCGCCCTGCCGCTTCGGACCTAGATAGCTGACCGCGACAGCGATCGTGAAGTTCAGGAAGATGCCCCATCCCGCGCTGTGGATCGTCAGCGGGTACTGGAAGCCCCGGATGCTGTACGTCACGCTGACGCCGACAATGCCGGCGACCAGGCCGGCGACGATGCCCTGGCGCGTCAAGCGTCTCCAGAACAGCGACCCAATGAGGGCAGGATACATCTGGAAGCCGTACGACACGGCGAGACCGCCTAGCAGCACGAGTTGGTCTCCAGATACGGAGGCGACGACAAACGCGAGCGTAGTGATAACCACCACGCACCCGCGCCCGAACCATATCTGCTCTCTGTCCGTGGCGTTCGGGCGGAAGTAGCGCACGAACAGGTCGCGGGTCACCATGCCTCCACCGGTGGACATATAGGCGGCGCCGGTGGACTGCATCGCCGCTAGCGCGGCAATCGCCGCAAACACCAGCAGTGGGGTGGGCAGCGTTTTCAGCATCAGGGTGGGCACGAGAGCGCCCGTTACCGGCGACCCGTCGGCGTTGAGAGGCAAGTCCAGGTCACCGCGTTGGAACAGCACCTGTCCACCGAGGCCCGTGAACGCCGTGAAGAAGATCAGCACCGCGCCGACGACCAGCGATGACGCGACCACCTGCTGCCAGCGGAACGGGTTCGCCGACTTGTTCGCGAACGCCCACATGGAGAACGCCGGGGCCGCCTGAATGCCCATCAGCGCGAACATATACGTGAGCGTCTTCATGCCGGTCCATTCGGGTCCAGACGCCTTGAACTTCATGATGCCGGGCACCTCGAGGTACTTGGCGTCGAGACCGCGCAACGACTCCGTGAACGCCGTCCATCCACCGATGGCGACGACCGTCGAAATGCCGATAACGACGATGCCGACGATGAGCAGCAAGCACTGGAGGCAGTCGACCCACGCGACCGATTTCAGGCCGCCAGCGGCTACGTAGAATACAACGACGGCGGACAGAAGGATCGCGCCGCCGTACACCGGCAGTCCGGTGAGTTTGTTGAACAGCAGCCCACACGCCTTCAGCTGCACGGCGAGGTAAGGAACGCTGAACACGAGCGCCACAAGCACCGTCAGCAGGCGCATCGCCTCGCTGTTGTAGTAGTGCCGGAACATCTCGCCCGGGGTGATGAAGTCGTATCGCCTACCGACGAGCCACTGCCGCTTCAGGAACAGCACGCCGGAGAAGGGAATCGTGATCGCGTAGAACGACGCGAACGCGTACGCAAGACCAGACTTGAAGAGCGTCGCGGGATGTCCGATGAACGTCCAGCCGCTGAACGACGTCGCCGTCGCCGCGAGGACGAACACCCACATGGGCAACTGCCGGCCAGCGATGAAGTAGTCGGAGGCGGTCTTGGTTCCGCCAAGACCCTTGACGCCCATGAAGATGCAGTAGACCCAGTACAGACTGACGCCGAACCAAACCCAGGCTGCTGCGGAACCCATGCGCCTCGCCTCCAGCTACCCGTCGCTTATCCGCGCCGAACGTACCGGACTACGAGACTCGGAGCAAGACGACGTCTCTCCCCTCGGTCGTCCGTTAGGTGATCTCAATGACCCGGGATCCCTTCCCGCGCATGTCGTCCTGGGCGCAACGGACGATCTCGCGATGCCTACGCAGGTCTCGTAAGCCGCTGCCGGGTCGGTATATCATCACTCCCCGCCGCCAGGTCACGGACGCCATCACCAGCGGCGGCACGACAGACGGAGGAGGAGCGCGTGGCGTATCAGTTCGAGAGTCGGTGCATCGACGAGTTCCACGAGTTCGGGTACACCGTGTTCAGGGGCATCCTGCCCGCCTCCCTCATCGCCGATCTTCGCCGGGTCACGGACAACGCGCGCGGGATCGCCCGAGAGCGTTCAGGGCCCCAAGCTCAACGGCTACAGCCGGTCGGCTCGTTCGACCTCGACACCGACGCGTTCCAGGACTACGCCGACCTGCCGGAGCTGATCGACGCCATCGCGCGCGTGCTGTCGCCCCGCCACAGGCACGGGAATCGGAAGTGGTTCGGCGTGCTGTTCGAACCCGCCGACTTGCCGTATTGCACGCCGTGGCATCGCGACTGGCGCGACAACATGCCCGGCCTGGACATCCCTATGTGGGAAAGCGCGATCACCGACCTCGACCTGTTTAACCAGGTCAACTGCGCTCTGTATGAAGACAACTGCACATGGGTAGTGCCCGGCAGCCACATGCGCCCGGACACCGACGAGGAGCGCTCGCTGTTTCCGCAGGGAGCCATCCCTGGGGCGCGGATGGATGGACTGACGTACGAGGAGCGGGAGCGCGTTGGCCTACAGTACAGCCGGAGCATGCCCGGCGCGGTCCGCCTGCACCTCGACGCGGGAGACTTCGCGCTCTACCGCAACAGCCTGTGGCACATCGGGAACTACTCCCCACACCTCAAGCGGGCGACGATCCACGACTACGGCATGACAGACGAATACGCCGACTGGGCCGAGAAGGCCAACGCGGCGCGCAAGAGGGTGTTGGCCCAAGCCAGCGAACGATAGCGTCGCCGGAGACGCAAGCGGCGACCGTCCGCAACGCGAGATGCCGCGAACGCCCATGTACGGCGGGTTCACGCCCCCTCGAAACTTGAAGGGTCAGGCCCCAATGTGATAGTATGGGTCGAATATGCAGGCTCCGCTGGGAGGGGCGCCGTGGACGACATCGGGAGCCGTTTCCGGGCGGTCAAGGAGCGCGTCGCGGACGCCGCGGGCCGAGCTGATCGCGACCCCAATGAGGTCACGATCGTCGCGGTGTCGAAGAGATTCCCCGCGTCCTACGTCGAGGCGGCCGCGGCAGCGGGTGTGACGGATATCGGCGAGAACCGCATCCAGGAGGCGGAACCCAAGATACAGGAAGCGCGCGCGCAGGTTCGATGGAGGCTCGTGGGCAGCCTACAGTCGAACAAGGCGCGGAAAGCTGTCGCGCTGTTCGACTGCATCGACTCGGTCGACTCGGCCCGGCTACTGCGCAGACTTGACGCTCTGTCGCTCGAGCAGGACGGCGCTCCGCGAGAGGCGCTCCTGCAAGTAAATGTGACAGGCGAAGCAAGCAAGCACGGCGTCTCCCCAGACAACATTGAGCCGCTCCTCGACGCGGCGGAGGAATGCCAGGCAGTCCGGGTGGCGGGACTGATGACGATGGCGCCCCTCACGCAGGACGAATCGGTCGTCCGGCGGTGCTTCCGAGAAACCCACGCCCTCGCGCGTCGTATCGATACGATGGGCTATGCGCGCGTCCGAATGGACCAACTCTCCATGGGGATGACGGGAGACTTCGAGATAGCGGTTGAGGAAGGCGCGACGCTCGTGCGCCTGGGAACGGCTATCTTCGGCGAGCGTCCCTAGCAGTCGCGTGCGGTGTTGAGCGGAGTACAAATGTCGGCCGAGCTATCGTCACAGCGCGTCGGATTCGTTGGCGTTGGGTTCATGGGAGAGGCCATCCTGCGCGGCGCCATCGCCGAGGGTGGGATCCGTCCCGAGAACGCCTGGGTGACGGACGTGCGGGCCGATCACGCCGAAGCTGTCGCGGAGAGGCATGGCGCTCACGTAGCCGCGTCCATCGGAGACCTCGTCCATGAGGTCGACTGGGTGGTGTTCTCCGCGAAGCCGCAGAATCTGGCCGACATCCTGCCGGAGCTGTCCGCTGTCATGCAGCCCGGGCAATGGGTTCTGTCCATAGCCGCAGGCGTGTCCACCGACCGCCTCGGGTCCGGCCTGCCCGACGAAACACCCGTCGTCAGGGTGATGCCGAATCTAGCCGCGTCTGTAGGTGAAGCCGCGACAGCCATCTGCGCGGGCGCCCACGCGGGAGACGCCCACACAGGCCTCGCCGAAGCGCTATTCGGCACCGTGGGACGCACTGTGCGCGTCGACGAGAAGTTGCTCGACGCTGTTACCGGACTGAGTGGCAGCGGCCCGGCGTTCGTGTTCCTCGCGATCGAGGCAATGGCGGACGCGGGCGTGCAGCTTGGGCTTACCTTCGAGCAGTCGTGCCTGCTCGCCGCGCAGACGGCTCTCGGAGCCGCGAAAGTCGTGCAGGAGCGCGGCGAGCACCCGGCCGTCCTCAAGACGCAGGTCACGTCACCCGGAGGTACGACCGCCGCCGGCTTACAGCAGTTGGAGGCGGGCTCCGTTCGCGCGGCGTTCGCCGCCGCCGTTCGCGCCGCGGCGGAACGCTCCCAGGAATTGGGAGCCTGATGAAACTCACACCTCTGGACATTTACCAGAAGGAGTTTCGCCGCAAGAAGCTGAACGGGCTCGACCCGGAGGACGTAGAGCACTTCCTGTTCCAGGTCGCGGAGGGGCTGGAGGCGCTGCTCCATGAGAACGCGCAGCTAGCGCAACGCGTCGAAAGAGGCGGGGCGCAGCCAGCCGAGGAAGGCACGGGCGTTGGGTCGGAGGCCGGAGCTGCGCCGGCCCGCCAGGCTGCGCAGCAGGAAGTCGAGAAGGCGCGGCAGGAAGCGCGGCGGATCGCGGACGAAGCGCGCGCCAAGGCGAAATCCATCGTGGACGACGCGCGGGCGCAAGCTCAACAGATCAGAGAGGCCGGTCAGGCGCGGGCCCCGCTGCCGCCCGCGCCAACAGGCGCCGACGAGCGTGTGAAGCAGTTCGCGCGCGAATATCAGGCCATGCTGGTGAAGCACCTCTCGCAGGTAACGCACCACCTGGGACGTGAAGAGGACCATGGCGCGGACGATGTGTCCTCAGCGCTCGCGGCGGCTCCCGTGGGCGCGCCGTCAGCCGCCTTGGAGGACGCCTCCGAGGTCGCCTCGGAGCTGACGCCGGATGCGGCGTCGCCCGAGGACCGAACAACTGAGCTTGGGACGCGCCCGTAGTGACATCCGCCGACCTAACATGCCGGCGATGACGGACAGAGGCCTATGAGCAAGCAACCATCTTACGACGAATTCGCGGAGGCGGTTCGGGCTTCCTTCAGCGACGACGAGATTGTCCGCTTCTGGGCCGACGGCGACTTGCTCGCGCAGTTGCGCCAGAAGAACAAGGGCCGGCAGAAACAGGTCATCCACGACATCCCACGGAGACCGCAGGACAAGCCATCGCCGCACGACCTTGCGCACCGCGTCCTGAAAGACATCTACTTCAAGGCCGCGGCCTTGATGGGCTACAACGTCGCGTATGCCCCGAGCTGGAACCTATTCGACCCCTGCGCGGAGACGGTGAACGCGCAATTGGACCGCGAGAAGGGCGAAGCCGCGGACGCCGTTGACGTACGACGTCGCTGCAAGGAGCAGATAGCCGAGCGTATGCAGGGGGAAAAGGACCTGCTACAGCGGCTGGGCATCTTCGCCGACTGGCGCGGCATCCGGCCGCAGTTGGAGGCGCGTTACGAGGCGCGTCTGCTGGACGGCTTTGGCTCCCTCATGGAGCAAGGCTTCCTGACGAAGGACTCCAAGCCCAGCTACTGGTGCGTCGAGTGCCAGACGATCCTCACGAAGGACGAACTCGTCCACCACCCACGCAAGTCCGCCGCGGCGTACGTGCGGTTCCCGGTGCGGTCGGGGTTGGAGCGTCTGGGCGTCAACGTCAGCCTCATGGTCTGGGTCGTTGAACTGTGGGCGCTGCCAGCGGGGATAGCCGTGGCGCTGCCCAAGGACGGGTCGTATGTCGCCGTGGACTATGAAGGCGATGTGCTCATCATCGAGGAGGGCACTGCTCAGAGCGTCCTCGAAAGCGCGGACCTGCCCATCATCGAGCGCCTGGACGCCTCCGAGCTGCTCGAGTGCACGTGCAGCCACCCACTGAGAGATGTCGCGCTACCGGTGGTCCACTGTGAGATCAACGGCGCGCCGCGTCGCGGCACCGGTCTCTTCCTCGCGGTGCCAGGACACAACCAGGACGACTACGTCGTACGGCTCGAGCACAACTACCGCATCGTCTCGATCATCGACGACGACGGGCGGCTGACCGAGGACGCGGAGGCGTACTGCGGTTTGGGGGTGTTCGACGCGTCGAAGCATATCGCCCTGGAACTCGACAACCTCGGCTATCTCATGCTCGCTGACGCCGTGGAGCTGCCCTACCCGCACTGCTGGACGTGCGAGAGCCCCGCTGTGTTCCGGCCGGCGGATCAGTGGGTGTTCGACCCGTCGAAGAAGAAACTGTCGACGAGGGCAGCTCAGGCGCTTCAGGGGGTCGAGTGCTTCCCTGACGGGTACCGCGAGGGCCTTATCGAGCGGGTAGGGTCACAGAAGGAGTGGTGCGCGTCTCGGCAGAGGGTGTGGGGTCTCCCCGTGCCCGCGTTCTACTGCCAGAAGTGCGGCGAGCAGTTGGACGTTGAGCGATCCGTCAAAGCCGCTCGGGACTTCATCAGCCACAAGGGCACCGATGCGTGGTTCCCGGCGAAGGCGGACGACATTCTCGCCAACGACGTCACCTGTCCTGGCTGTGGGGCGCGGGAGTTCCGCAAGGACACGAGCATCGTCGACCCGCGCATGGCGACGCTGCTCACGACCCTTCTCAACATGGAGGGGCGACGCGAGACCGCGGCCGTGGGCGACATATACATCGAGCAGACCGACCACGCGGAAGCGTGGCTCAGCCGTCTTCTGTTGGCGCTGTACGCCACCAAGGGGCACTTCCCAACGCAGTTTTTGCACGTGCGTGACGCGCGCTGCCAGACAGGGCCGGCGGAGCTGCTCGAGCGCGAGTCGCTGTCCTCGGTGCTAGACAGGGACGCTGGCGGGTCGGACATGCTTCGCCTGCTCGTGCTGTCTCGCGAGGAGGACGGGAACGAGTCCGACGAGGCGGCGCTGGAGCGCGTCGCTAGCATCCACGACGACCTGCGCGACACGCTCTGTCGGCTCGCCTATGCCACGCGGGACGCGGCGCGCATGGTGAAGACCACCGCTCCGCCGCCAGCGATGACCCGCATGTTCGCCTCTCACTTCGAGACGGCGCGTCACGACATTGTCCGCGCGCTTCGCGAGTACGACTTCGTCACCGCCTGGGAGAGCGTCCTATCGCTCCGCGCGGACATTGACGGCATCCGCGAGACCGCCGAGGAAATGCTCGATACCGAGGAGATCGGCAAGAACCAGTGCGCGCGTCTGATGTCCATGCTACGCGAGTGGGGGCTGCAGTACCTGAAGCTGTGCACGCCGTTCGTGCCGATGCTCACGGAACACGTGTGGCGGAACGCCTACGGCGCGCCCGACGCGGAGAGTATCTTCCTGTCGGAGTGGTCGCTGCCCACCAACGGAACGCCACGGCGACGTCCCGAGCTGCCTCCCGTCGAGGAATCCGCGCCCTACCGGCCGTGGATGGACGCCGCGACAGACATGAGAACGCGCGTGGAGTCGCGACAACGAAGGCCGCGCAAGGCCGTGCTGATCGTCCCGGACGCGGAGACGCTGGAGACCCTCACCCAGACCGAGGAGGATCTCTCCTCGTTTGTGGGCATCCCCGTCAAAGTTGTCGCCGCCGCGGACGTTACTGACGACGACCTCAAGCGCGATGTCGTGCGCACGAGGCTCGCGGCTCCGCCCGTCGGCGAGGACCAGGTATGAGGCCCGGCCCGGAGGACGGAGGGGGCGAGGCCGCTCGCGCGCACCTGGTTGCGGTTGCGCTGGCGTCGTTCCTGGTCATCGCGGACCAGTGGACAAAGCACGCCATCGTAGTCCTGTTCGCCGGGCGGGGCATTGAGCTACCGGTCGGATATCAGCATGTGGAGCCCATCCCCGTTCTGGGGGGCATCTTCCACCTGCGGATACAGGAGAACACTGGTGGCGCGTTCTCCATATTGTCCGGCCCCGGACAGGTCAGCGTGGTCCTGCTAGTGCTGTCGGTCCTCGCGCTGGGGTTCATTGGGTGGTATTACTGGTCGTATCGGGACAGTCCCTGGATGCGATGCGCCCTGGCCCTCATCGCCGGAGGCGCGGTGGGTAACCTGATCGACCGGGTGCGCCTCAGGTACGTCGTGGACTTCATCGACGTCGACATCGGGGAATACCAATGGCCGTTCTTCAACATCGCCGACATGGCCATCTGCACGGGGGCGGGCATGCTCGCCGTGTACATCGCTCGATACCGACGGCAGTCCGCCGCGGAGGTCGCGAACAGTGACAGCTGATGCCAGCCCGCGCGGCCGCGTCTGCGCCCCGCTTATGCTGGCGCTGCTTTGCGCCGGGATCGCGACGCCGGCGTGGAGCCAGACGCTCATCCCCACGCCTGCGCCGGACCTCACCACGGTCGAGACGGCCGATAGCGAGGAGATCGCCGGGGAGTCCGCCATCCGCCGTTTCGAGATCGTGACGTTGACGGCGCTGCCGTTTACCGCTATACACAGCTTCCTCATCGTCAAAGGCGTCCGCGTGGCGAGCGAAGGGAACATCGCGGCCGATGTCGACGGCAGTGACTGGAACTACGTCGGGCTCGGCGCGGCGACGCTGGCAATTGGCATCGGCGTGTACGACTATCTGCGCATGCGCGGCAAGGACCGCAACGAGCAACTGCTTCCCTCTCCTCCTCCGCCAGTGAATCTGTTGGAGCCGACGGCTCGCGCGCCCCAGTGGAGTGTCCCGTTGGCGTCGCTCTCCGTCACCTTCTGATCCGCTGCCGCGTGATTGTCCGCTGGGAGTGAAGATGTCAGGCGATCGAGCCGATGGGGTGAAGGGTCGATTCACCGTTGTTGGTGGACCGAGGGAGAAGCGCCCCACACGCTTCACCGTGCGGGTGGCCCTCCGCGAACGCGATGTAGACGGTGATCCGAGCCTGGATCCAGACGACGTGTGGCTGGCGCAGGCTGCCCGGCGACGTCGCCTCATGTTGGGTCTAGTAGCCGTAGCTCTGGCAACTGCATTCCTGTTCCTGTGGGTATTCTGAACGCGGACCGGACGCCGCTGGCCACGCGCGGCTAGCCGCACGCCTTGTGAGGGAAGACGAATGGCGGATCGCCCGACAGTCGCGGAAGTATCTGACTGGGTGAATTACGAGAAGCGGGAGGAACTGCTCGCAGCCGACATGACCGGGATGGACATGACCGGCATTCAGCTCTGGGGCGGCTACCTCGTTGGACTGAACTTCCAGAACGTCAACTTCACGAACGCGAACCTATTCGGCAGCGACATGGAGGGGGCGGACGTGCGCGGCGCGGATCTCGCGACCGCCGACATGCACCGCACGAACCTCAAGGGCGCCATCTACAACGACGAAACGCGTTTCCCCAACGAATTCCCAGTCGAGAACCGCGGTCTCATCCATGAGCGCGACCTGCCCGAAGAGGAATCCGATGAGGAAGCCGGTGGCTAGCCGACCTTCCAGCCGCCCACACGCGACAGCATGATCGAGCGTCTGTTCTTCCTCGTGTCGTGGATGCTGTGGCGCGTCGTCTTCTCCAGACGAGTGGCGCCCGACAATCCGCGCGCCATCCTCGTCATCAAGCTGGACCATATCGGCGATGGCATCCTGGCCACGCCGGTGTTCGAGAATCTGCGGCGACGCTTCCCGGACGCCCGTATCGACCTCCTCTGCGCGCGGTGGAACCGAGCAGCCTTCGTGGGCAACCCACACGTCGGACGCATGCTCGAGTTCAACCCCCGGACGTTCCGCCGCGACGGTAGCCCGTACGACGCCGCCGCACGCAAATGGCGCGCCCTGGCCGCGATGCGCGGGGAGTACGACCTGACGCTTTCGCTGCGGGGCACGTGGCTGACACTCCTGCTCGCGCGCAAGTGCTGGATAGACCGCGGAGCGTTACGCATAGCGACACGGCTATCCGGCCACCGGCCCCCGGCGCACGAGACGGACGCGGCGCTCGCGCTGCTGGAACGTGTCGGCATCGAGGCGCCGCACAGGCTGCCCGCCTACTACGCGTCCGACGCTGACGCCACGGCGGTCGCGGACCTGCTGCAACGTCTAGGGATCGGCGACGAGGCTCGACTCGTGGCCATGCATGTGGGTTCGCCAGTGACCTCGAAGCGATGGATGCCAATGCGCTTCGCCCGGCTGGGTGATCGACTAGCGAACGCTGGATACGTCGTCGTCCTCGTCGGCGCGATGATGGAGGAGCCGCTGATCGTCGAAGTGCAGGAACTGGCCCGGTCACGCCTGGTGGGCCTCGCTGGGATGACGACGTTCCCACAGACAGCGGCGCTCCTTGCGCGCTGTAGCGGCTTCGTTGGGAACGACTCGGCGCCCAAGCACCTGGCGGCGGCGCTGGGCATTCCCACGGTCGGCTTGTACTTCAGGACGGATCCCGTGCGGTTCGGAGCGCGTGGCAAGCACGTGCGCCTTCTGGCGGCGCGGAATCCTCGATCCATGGAGGCTGAAACGGTCTACGACGCACTGATGGGTTTGACGGAGGCAGCGGAGTCTCCGCCATGATCTGCTCATGGCAGCCAGCGCACTTTGCTGCTAGGAGCTACCGTCGCCAACCGCGACCTCGATGGTGAGTCCCGTAGCCTTTTCCAGCAGAGACACCCGTTCCTGCGCCTGCGCGACCTCCAGCATGCAGTCACCGTCAGACAGCACCTGCAAAGTCAGCTTTGACCGCTTCACGGCCGCGGCGAGCTCGCGTACAACGCTGGTCTGGGTGCGATCGAGCCCTTCCGCGATACGCAGGATGCCCGCCAGCCGGGAAACGAGCGCTCGGTCCTGTTTGCTCAGCGCGCCAAAGGCCTCGTGCCGCTTCCTGGGAAGATTGCGGCGATGATAGCGCACGATCACGCCAAGGATATGGACCTCCCGCGCCGTGAACCCGAGTAGCCCCGCGTTGTCGATGAGGTACTGCGAGTGCCGATGATGGCCGGAGACGTTCACGATGCGACCGATGTCGTGTAGGAGACCGGCATACTCCAGAAGCTCACGTTCCTCGCCCGCCCAACCCAACTCGGGCGCCAGGGCGTCGAACATCTGGACACACAGGTTGGCGACATGCCGGTGATGCGCCTCATCCCAACGGCATCGACGACCCAGACCAAGCACCGCCCGACGACGCACGTCGGGTGTCTCTTCGGCATCCTGGAGCGCCGCCCGGTGTGTCTCCAGATAGTCGTAGACGACACCCTCCCGTAGCGCGTAAGAACAAGCGATCACCTCGTCTACGCGGAAGCGTCGAAGAGCTGCCTCCACGAGAATCGCGCCATGCACGATGTGATCCACGCGCGTGCGGTCAAGGTTGTCCATCCTCCGGCGGTCCTTGCGAGTGGTGCGGTATATCCCCTCGCACGCGCCCTTCACGGCTGCGGCGTCGAACGCGGACTGATGGATGTTCTGCGGAGCGTCGCCGTTCGCCCCGCCGAGAGTGAGACGGCACATCTGGAGCGCCGCGCCAGACGTTACGACAGCCGAAGCAAACCCCCTGCCGCCATGGCGTTCAACCACCGGGTCCAGCGCCGCATCTACGACGCATTTGGCGTGGGCTATCTCTTCCTCTGTTGCCGGGTTGCTCAGGGGAAGGCTGTTGGCGAACCGAAGAACCCCTAGGCTCACGCTATCCGTTGCCTCCATCGCGGCGCGATCGCCCCAGATGAACTCCGAGCTACCGCCGCCGATGTCGATCGACAGAAACCGTTGATCCGCCAAGTGGACCGTCTGACGGATGGCGAGGTAGATCATGCGGGCCTCGTCGGCGCGGCCGATGACGCGAACCGGGATTCCGGTGCGCTTCTCTGCCTGCATGACGAACTCCAGACCGTTGCGGGCCTCGCGTACGGCGGATGTCGCAACGGCAAGGATGTGCTCGACACCATACCCCTCGCACAGCTTCTTCGCCCTTGCGAGCGCCTCCAGCCCCTCCTCGAACGCATCTGTCGGCAGTTCGTCCATCTCCGCCAGCGCGCGCCCCAGGCGGGCCGGCTCCTTCGCGCTGTCCAGCACCGCGAAGTCGAGCCCTACGCTCGCCTCGACAACGACGGTGTGGATGGAGTTCGTTCCGATGTCGACGGAAGCCAGCCTCATTGACCTGCGTCCCCTGTCCGTGAGTTTCCCAACTCAGCCAAAGCGACCACCGATGTAGTCCTGCGTTTCGGCCAGCGCCGGATTCTGGAACACGTGGTCTGTTGGTCCATACTCCATGAGCTTGCCCAGATACATGAAGGCCGTGGAATCGCTCACCCGCTGCGCCTGGTGCATGTTGTGCGTCACCATGACCACGGTATAGTCCCGCCCTCATCTCCTCAATGAGTTCCTCTATCTTGTGGGTAGACAGGGGATCCAGAGCAGAGCACGGCTCGTCCATGAGCAGCACTTCTGGCTCCCCAGCGATGGCGCGGGCGATACACAGGCGTTGCTGCTGTCCGCCAGACAGGGCGAGGGCGCTCTCCTTGAGGCGGTCCTTCACCTCTTCCCACAAGGCCGCCGACCTCAGGCTCCGCTCGCATCCCTCATCGAGGATGGCGCGGTTCCTCTCGCCGTCGATCCTCAGCGGGTAGATGACGTTCTCGTATATGCTCTTAGGGAACGGGTTCGGGCGCTGGAACACCATTCCCATGCGCTTTCGCAGGTCGATTACATCGACGTCCGGGCCGTAGACGGTGTCGCCGTTCAGGCGCATATCGCCTTCGATCCTCACGGAGTCGATCAGGTCGTTCAAGCGGTTTACGCAGCGCAGAAGGGTGGACTTCCCGCAGCCAGACGGCCCGATGAGCGCCGTTACTTGTCCCGCCGCGATCGACATGTCGATGGCGTGGAGCGCCTGCGTCTCCCCGTACCACAGGCTGAAGCGTTCAACATCAAGCACGCTGTCCGCGGTCCCCGGCGCCGCGCGCGCGGTTGGGACGGCAGCGGGCATCGCAGGCGACTGCGTCGCATCAAGCGTAATCATGGCGCCTCCCGGGCTCTGCGTTAGAAGTGACCAGCGGCCGACCGGCCTCGAAGCCGAGCTCTCAGCCACGTGCCGCTTACATTGAGGACGGTGACAAGACCCACGAGAAGAAACGTCGTCGTGTAGACCATGGGCTTGGCTGCCTCCGCGTTCTGGCTTTGGAAGCCAAGGTCGTAGATGTGGAAGCCAAGGTGCATGAAGCTGCGATTGATCCCAAAAGGAAACTCTGCGGCGAAGGGCAACTCGGGCGCTAGCTTGACCGCGCCGACGAGCATCAGTGGGGCCACCTCCCCAGCGCCACGCGCCATCGCCAGTATGACGCCCGTCAGAATGCCGGGCATCGCCTTCGGCAAGACTATCCGTCCGATCGTCTGTATCTTGCTCGCCCCGCACGCATAGGATCCCTCTCTCATTGAGTTCGGAACGGCCGCGAGCGCCTCCTCCGTCGCCACGATCACAACCGGGAGCGTCAGTAGCGCCAGAGTCAATGACGCCCAGACAAGAGCTCCTTTGCCGAACGTTGGGTTTGGCAGCGACGCCGCGTAGAAGCCGTCGAAGAACGGGCTGCGGAGCACCAGATACGCCGCCATGAGCGTCGCGCCGGCCCACACGGCTGGGATGACTAGAGTCGCGACCTTGCGCGCGCGGTCAGACAACGCCGACGCGCGAGGCAAGGCGTAACCTCCCACCAGGGCGGTAGCCACGGTTGCCACCAACACGCCGACTGCCGCGATCCACGCGCCCCGTGACCAGGTCTCGGTCGGGCCGCCGTCTAGCAGCCCGCCGATCCCATAGCAGAAGAACCCCAGACCGAACACGCCATACACGATGCTGGGAACGCCCGCGAGGTTGTTGACGGCCACTCTAAGCGCGCTCGTGACAAACCCGTCCTTGGCGTATTCACGCAGGTACAGAGCCGCCAGCACGCCGAACGGCACGACCATGACGCACATGAGCAGCGTCATCAGAACCGTCCCGAAGATCGCAGGGAAGACGCCACCCTCGCTGTTGGCGGAACGTGGCGCATCGCTCAGGAATTCCCACCACCTCGAGGCATACAGGTTGAGCTTCCCGCTCAGAGTAAGGCTGTTGGGCAGGTAGCCGCGGACGATCTCGGCAACGGGCACGGGCTGTCGGACGCCCCCTGCCAAGTCCATCGTGAGGACATACCGTGCGTTTTCATCGCGGAGGCCGGCGAGCCGCTTCCCGAGCCGACCGTACGCCGCGTTTGCCTCAGTGGCGACTCGCTCTGCCTCAACGCCCGCATGTGCCGCCGCTTCCGAGTCCGAGCCGTACTCCAGTTCAGCGGCGCGCCTGGCCATCCGCGACTCTTCCAAGGCTGCATTGGCTTCCGCCATATCGAGCGTTTCGATACGCTTCGCGGCTTTCCAGCGGCGCGCTACGTCGTCTTGGACGCGCCCGTAGGCGTTCCATGCCGCCGGCCCGGTGGCGACGATCTCGCCATCTACCTCGAATGTGGCGGGGCGTCCCAACAGCCGTCCCCATGAGCGTCGTTCCAACACGACGATGTCCTCGGGGGCGCGTTCGCGCGTGGCGTCTGCGTCCGCGACCCATGTGAAGTGGGTGCGGGTGACGTCATAGTTTGCAGTGCGCAGCAAGCGCCGGTGACTCCCGGCATGTGCCTCGACGCGTGAAACCTCGCCCACGGCGACGGAGCCGTCCCGCAGCGCGACCTCAATTACAGGGCGTGGCCAGAAAGAGCCAAGGCCCTGCCACACGATGAGGATCAGTAGAGAGGCGATCATGGCGATGCACGATACTAGCGCTCCCGCAGTGAGCCATATTGGGCCGACCCCGCGGGCAAGAAGACTGTGTCCACTCCCGGGCCGACCGCGTTCCGCTCGGCGCCGCGTCATAGCTGCACCGCCTTCCTGCGATAGCTGCGCCGGACAAGCTCCGCCGCTGTGTTTATCACGAACGTCATCAGGAAGAGCGCAAGGGCCGCGAGGACCAGGGTGCGGTAGTGCGTGCTCCCCTTGGGCGCCTCGGGTAGCTCCACCGCGATGTTCGCCGAGAGGGTGCGGATGCCGTTAAACAGGTTCCACTCCATCACGGGCGTGTTTCCGCCGGCCATCAGCACGATCATTGTCTCGCCCACCGCGCGGCCAAGACCCACCATCACCGCAGAAAACAGCCCGCTAAGCGCGGCGGGCATGACGACACGTATCGCTGTCTGCCAGGGAGTAGCCCCAGCCCCAAGCGACGCCGCACGCAGGTGGTCAGGCACTGACGCAAGCGCCTCCTCCGCAAGCGTGTAGATGATCGGAACTATCGCGTATCCCATCACGATGCCAACGATGAGCGCGTTGCGCTGAACGTACGTGCCCAGATAGCCACTCTCGCCGCGTGGGTCGGCGCCCAGCGCGGAAAGGACGAGCGCCACCGAGAGAGCAAGCGCGCCCGCCGAGAGGACGCTTCCTACTGTCTTCGCCAGGTGCAGCGCCCGCATGGCGCGGTCGGACGCCGAATGGAATCGACCGCGCGCCCATGGGTTGACCCACAGGACGTTCGCAACAGCCACGACGACGCCGGCAAGTGGCAGGAGGAGTAACAACCAACCGCCCACGCTGTTGCCATCGCGTCCGTCGAGCCATGCGCGCATGTCGCCGCCAAAGAACAGTCCTTCAACGGTGGGGCCCGTGCGCATGCCGAGAGCTATACCGGTCGCCAGCGCAATGACGACTGCTGCCAGTTGCCATCTGCGTAGGCGTCGCGCCAGCTTACGAGGCATGGATTGCCACAGATGCGCGGCCACCAGAATCGCGATAGGCGCCGCGAGGGCCGCCGAGAGCACGCCTGGCACGATGTCCCCCATCAGGGGCGCTATCACGAGGGCTGCTAGGAACCCCAGCACGACACTCGGCAGCGACGCCATGAGCTCGATGACCGGCTTCACCTTTGCTCTAAGCCGGCGCGGCATGAACTCGCTGGTGTAGATGGCCGCGAGCAGAGCTAGAGGAACGGCAAAGAGGAGCGAGTAGAGGCTCGCCTTCACCGTGCCGAAGATGAGTGGCATGAGACCCAGCTTGGGTTCGAAGGCGTCGTCTCCCCCGGACGACTGCCAGACGTGCTCCGGCCCCGGCGCGCTCTCATACCAAACCGGTCGGAAGAACGCTGACGCCCCGGCGTCGGGATGGTCTGAGTCGATGACCCAGCGCCGCATCTCTCCCCCGCCCAACGCGTAGATCATATCTTCCTTAGGGGCGATCGCCAGCGCTTGCACTGGACTGCCAGGGGTCGCTTCCAGTTCGAGGAGGCGCCGTTCGCCTGTCACGTGGAACAGCCGCGCAACGCCGTCCGCGTAGCCAACCGCCACCATGCGAGTGCGGTGCGACGGAGCCACGACCGTGACCGCAGCCCCGCTGCCAGCCAACGTGTGGCCATTCACGAGCCGGCGGCCGTCCAGAGTGTCGGCGGTTTCATCCAGCGTGGTGAACCACGCGCGAACGCCCCCGGCCGTGTCTCCAGCCAGCAGCGTCCGGCGGCCGAGGAGCCACCGTAGAGTGGTCAGTTTCTCTGCGCCGCGCGTCAGATCGACTCTCTCCGCGACGGCCGCCCGCTTCGGATCGCGCGTGTCGATGCGGAGCGCGTCCCCACTGGGCCACGCAAGATACACGGTGTCTCCTGTACCAGAGAGCAGCAGATGCGACGGAACGCCCCGCGCGCCCAACTCCTGTATGGGCGCGCTCCCGCCAGACAGGTCGAAGCGCGCCTTGCCTGTCAGCAGGTTGACGCGGCGCCGGACGGCCTTCACGTGCAATAGGCCCGTGTCCGAGAGAGCCGCGATGGTGACCCTGTCGCCATCGCGAGACGCGTCGGCGAGCAGTATCTCTGCCCCGCGTTCAAGCATCACCGGGTCGTCCCACGCCACCGAGACCGTGTGCGCGACGGCCCCAGAGGGAGTGTTTCGTAGGACGGAGTTAGCGGGCTGGGTCTCGCCTTGGGGGGTCGGCATGGCGCTAACCTGAACGGTCCCGAGACGGACCGACCCGTCCCCGTATCCGACCGTGACATGCCGACGGTCGACACTGAACGCCACCGAGGTGGGGCGCGCGGCGGTCGAAGGCGCGTCACCACCTAAGGCGGAGCCATCGCTCACCTGCCACGCCACAACTGATCCGTCTTGCGTTGGGGCCCAGGCAATCAGGTTGTGCCCGTCCACTCCGAGCCAACCACCCGACGCGTCGGGCAATGGAGTCGATCCCTCGGAAGACGCCGCCGCTCCACCAAAGAGGGGACCGGCTTCCCTCAGCAAGAACGCGAAGACCATCGTGACCGCCACGATCGTCGCGATGCCGCCCACTCTGACGATGATCGTAGCGACGCGGTCCCACGCGCGGACGGAAAGCCGCGTCCCAGGTCTCCGTTCGCGCGCGGTCCTCCCATGGTCCGCAGGCGCGTTCACGCGCCGTCTCCTTCCAAGAGGCCGACGGCGACCAGCGCCTTCCGAGCGATGGGTGCGCTTACCGGGAAGTAGCCGTCCTTGAGAACATCGCTCTGTCCCTGCGAGCTAAGGATGAACCTGACAAACTCCCTGCGAAGCGGGTCGAGGTCCCCGCCTGGTCGGTGGTTGACATACAGATAGAGGAACCGTGCCAGCGGGTAGTCGCCTGTGTAGGCGTACTCGGGGGTGGCGGGGATTGCCTCGGCGTCAGGCTCGATCGCCAGGGAGACGGCTCGTACGTCCGCGGTCTTGTACCCGATGCCACTATACCCGATGGCATGGAGATCGTTGGCGATGCCCTGCACTACGGACGAGCTGCCAGGCTGCTCCTTCACGGAGTCCTTGTAGTCGCCACCGAAGAGGGCGTGCTTCTTGAAGTATCCGTAGGTGCCGGACGCGCTGTTGCGGCCATACAAGCTGATCGGCTTCGCGGCCCACTCGCCGGTCAGACCGAGGTCTCCCCAGGTGCGAATGTTGGCTCCGTGCCCACCGTTGCGCGTCTTCGAGAAGATTGCGTCGACCTGCGCTAGCGTGAGCGACTCCAGCGGGTTGTCTCGGTGGACGTACACGGCGAGCATGTCGATGGCGGTGGGTAAGGCCGTGGGCTTGTAGCCGTGCGCCTTCTCAAACGCATCGATCTCGGCCTCCTTCATCGCACGGCTCATGGGGCCGAACGTCGCCGCGCCGGAGATGAGAGCGGGAGGGGCTGTGGACGAGCCCTTGCCCTCGACCTCTACGCGCACGGCAGGATAGACGCCGCGAAACGTCTCCGCCCAAAGGGCCATCAGGTTGTTCATCGTGTCCGAGCCGACAGACTTGATCTGACCCGACACTCCCGACGTGACCTGGTACGTCGGCAGCGCTGGGTCGACCCCGACCTACGCCCACGCGGACGGGGCGATGGCCGCTATGTAGACGGCCGCGGCGGCCAGCAATCGGAACGCCTTGGTAGGCATGTGTTGAGTCTCCTTGATGCGCAGCGGTGACGTGCCGTGCAGGAGACTCGCGCATGAGCAGACGCAGAGCGCCCAGACACCGCCGTGGCGGCGGAGCCGATCGCTCGGTCTGGTACGTGGACAAGCCGTCGGAGGCGAGTCCCGTATTCCTCAATGGGCGAGTGCGACGACGGCCACATAGGGCAGTCCCACTCCAGCTCGACACGAGATAACAAGCGTTCTCGTCCGATTCTGAAGCGCTACTTGGCCGTCCTGCCGTTCGCACCACTGACGAACAAGGGATCAACGTAGATAGCCTCTCGGCTATCGAAGAGGATATCGCGGCGCTACTGACCCGGCGTGGCGTTCACGACGCCAAGGCCCTCTGGCGAGAGCCTCGTCCTCTGTCTGAGTATGGCGCGCGGATGCGCGCGTGTCAATTCTCTTCGCACCATCGCTCGTTGCGGAGCCCCGGCGAAAACGAGCACGATAAGGCCCGGGCGCCAGAGACGCCCGGGCTGAAAAATAACCTAGAAACTAATGACGCTTCCTTCGTTCCGCCACGACTAGCCGGCGGCGTCGAGTTCGGCGTTCTCCTGCACCCGCTGACGCAGCTTCTTCATTGCCTGCGCTTCGATCTGCCGGACACGCTCCTTCGTCACACCCAACTGCTGGGCGATGGCGCGAAGCGTCTGTCCCTCGCCGCTGGCGAGGCCGAAGCGCAGAGCGATGATCGTCCGCTCGCGCGGTGTCAGAGTGTCCAGAAGCTGGTCCACCTGCTCGCGACGCATCCACGCGTCGAGATACCGGTGTGTGTCGTTCTGAGCGTCCTCGACAACATCGGACAGCGTCGTCGTGCTGTCCTCACCACCCACGGGCGCGCCTAACGGCACGGGCTCCTCGGGCAGCATCTCGATGTTGCGGATCTGCTTCTTCGTCTTCTCGAGGCGTTCCGCGAGTTCCTCGGAGGTCGGAGCGCGTTCGAGCGACTGCTCCAGCTCCGTGGACGCGCGGTTCTGCTGAGACATGTCAGCGATGATGTACGACGGGAGGCGAATCGTGCGCGCCGTCCGGTCGATGTATCGCGAGATGGCCTGACGGATCCAGTGCACCGCGTATGTGCTGAACTTGAACCCACGCTGTTCATCGAAGTGCTCGACAGCCTGCATCAACCCGCCGATGCCCTCTTGCAGCAAGTCCACGAGAGGAACGTTCGCGCGGCGGTATGCCAGGGCGATCTTTAGGACGAGCCGGAGGTTGCACAGGATGAGGCGCTCGCGTGCCGTCCCGTCCTGCGCCTTAATCCGCTGGCTGATCTCGATCTCTTCCTGACGCGTAAGCAGCGGGTGTCGCTGAGCCTGCTCCAACCAAGCGTCGAGCGTTTCACGCTCGTTGGCGTCACGGCTCATCGTCACATATTCGCGGACCGGGATGAACGAAAGCGTCGTCGAGCGCACGGAACAGGCCTCCACAGGTCGTCTTTCGAGACGCAGACACCTCAGCAAGGAGCGTGCCACTTTTTTGGGCAAGCCCCTTCTGAGCCGGAAATCCACCAATAGCTCGTAATCCGGCGGGAATCAAGGGCATTACGTCGCAACTTGCGCTTGATTCTGCCGCAAAACGCGACTAGAACCTGTCGCACACTGCCCCAGGAATTGCACACTAAGCGCAAGTATTGCGCACAGCGGCCGGGGTCGATCGCACAAGTCACCTTGCCTTTCGACCGCGCGCGACGTACATTCGGGACGCTTCGGCCACACACGCTAAACCCCAGCAAGGGATGCACGGGACGCGTCCGCTGGGCGTCTAGGGCCGCCCCGAGAGCCGAATTCACGGCAGAAGGTAGCGCACATGGACACTCCGGCAGAGACATTCGCCGCGCAGAAGGAAGCCGTGCGCGAGCAGATTGAGGAGGCCATCGCCTCCTACCAGAAGCTCGCGAAGATAGACCTGTCTGACCTGACGCGCGAGACGTCCGCGAAGATGTACCAGGAGTTCGTCGCCGTTGAAGCGGCGCTCGAGGGCGTGGGCGGCGTGCTCGACAACATCCGGGCCGCCATGCAAATCGCGGGGGACAGCTTCACCGACCAACTCGAAGTGGTCGGATTCGATGGCAGCACGGTACCGACGATCACCGAGATCGTCGAGGACGAGGAGTACGGCTCGGCCATCTCCGAGTAGGCCCTACGCGGGAGCGTCGCCCCAGTCGGGTATCTCGAGTCGCTCGCCGTCTCGCATGGCGGATTGGTGCGCCACCAATCCGGGAGCCACGTAGCGCACCGCCTCCCACACGTTGATGCGTGGCTGACGGCCGTTGTTGACGGAGTCCACGAACTCGTTGGCGAGGTACGCGTGCGAGCCGCCGTGTCCACCCAGATTCGCTGCCAACGCTTCTGGCAACGGCTCGTGGAACCGCGTCATCTCGACCTCCTCGCGACCTGACGTCGTGCCCCACATGGCCGGGCCGCCAGGCGTCTGCTCGAAGCTGCCCTCGGTGCCGTAGAGCGACCGCATACGCTCGCCGCCGGGATTCCCCACGCGGCGGAATTCCATGATCCGCGCACTGGCTCCGTTGCTCATCTCGAACAGGCCGACTTCGTTCGAGAACTCGTTCTTGTACACGGTGTCCATGCGGAACCAATCGTCGTCCGGCATCTTGTAGCCAATGCAGGACACGGTCGTCATGCGCGCCTTCATTACGGACACCATGAAGCACGTCGAATGCGTCGGGTACGACATGGGGATGCCACCTTCCTTGTCGCGTCCCCAGTCCGCTCCCCATCTCTTCCTCGCGACATCGTAGAGCCCGTGACTCATGTCGTGGAGGTATTCGGCCTCGCCGTAGACGAACTCACCGAAGGCGCCCTCCTTAGCCTTCTTGCGGCAGTACGCCGCATCGGGACGGAAGTAGCTGGTCTCGCCGTTCATGTACAGCATGCCTGTACGCTCGGCGGTCCTTACGAGCGCATCACAGTCGTCGAGGGAATAGGCGGCGGGAACGGCCGTATAGACGTGCTTCCCCGCCTCCATCGCCTGGATCGCCTGCGAGGCGTGCAGCCACGGCTGCGTCACTATATACAACGCCTGAATGTCCGTCTTGCAGATGTCATCCAGCGTGTCGTACGTCTCGCTAACCTCGTGCTGCTTGGCGGCGCGCGAGAGCTTGGCGCTGTCCATGTCGCACAGCGCGAACCGATCCACGTCTGGATGGTCCTTCAGGGGCTGGATGAACTGCGGGCCGAACTGCCCTACGCCGACGAGGCCGATGCTGATGCCCATGGTTGGCCGCCTATGTCACGCGCTCGCGCTATGCGGGCGCCGTGTGCGTCGCTCCGATTGCCCTGGGGCTCCCGTCGATGGGCTCCCAGGGGTACTCTATGTGTTCCGCCGTTCGGGTCGCCGTTTCGTCGCCGTACAGGCGCGCGACGACGTGGAACGAGGCGTCGATTCCCGCTGCGACGCCCGCGGACACGACGTACTTGCCGTTGTCGACATACCGTGTGTCCTCGTGGACGGTTGTGTTTGGCGCCAGCCTGCGCAGCAATCCGTACGAGCCGTGGTGCGTTGTGGCGTCCAGTCCGTCCAGTAGTCCGAGCCGGCCGAGCAGCAACGCCCCGGTGCAGACGGACAGCACGACTTCCGCAGCCTCGCACGCCTGAGCGATCCACGCTAGGGCCGGTTCGTTCTTGATGAGTTCGCGTGTGCCACGTCCACCGGGGATTACCAGCAAGTCGGCGGCTGGCGCGTCCTCGTAGGCGAAGTCAGGCTGTACGACGAGGCCGTTCGCCGCCCGTACGATGGCCCTGCGCTCCGCGACGGTGTGCACGGTCAGCGTGTCCGCGCCGGTCTGTCGGCCAGCTACGGAGAACACCTCGTACGGACCGCAGAAGTCGAGCACTTCCACGCCGTTGAATATGAGGATGTTAACTGTCCGCTCCATACGCGGGCTCCTGCTCTGGCGCGCGTGAGTCTAGCACGACAGCCTGCGCGTGTGGAATGCACAGAAGGACAGCGCGCAGGTGATGCCGACCCACTATTAAAATGTTGTCTAAAGAAAGCTACTGTGCTATGCTGGCCATGGGTAGAGGCCGTGCGCGCTGCCCAGGAAGCCGCCATATGTCGTGGCGGCCCAAAGGAGGCTGGACTGTGGCGAAGATCGTTCTGTACCAAGACGTGAATTTCGGTGGCAATCACATCGTGATAGAGGCGGCCGACGCGAACCTGATCGACCAGGGCTGGAACGACAGGGTGTCGTCTATCGTCGTCGTCTCCGGGAACTGGGTTCTGTATCGCGATGTCAACTACAGCGGGCCGGCGTGGTACGCCAACGAGTGCGGCGGGCTCTGGGGCAAGGGCGTGTACCCCACGCCGAGCTCATGGGGCGGGGCTAACGACGCCATCTCGTCGCTGAGACCCTCCTGATTCCATACGGTCGCGGGTTCTGGCGTCCCCCTCAACGTGGACGCTCGGAACCCGCCACCGCTCCCATCGGGTCCGACCATCGAGACATCCTCGGTAGGACTGTTTCTCCGGCAGCCCACGCGTTCCCACGCCGCCGGGACTGCCAGTAGGCCAGCCTGAAGAGCGCGCCGGAGCCGTCCTCGGGCCGTGCGATACGTCCGTCTGCCGCCTGCGCCGCTGCTTCGCTCTCAGGGACGGCGCGCGCTGTCAGGTTGTCGGCCTACGTCCAGGCACGGCTCGCTCGGCCGCAGAAGTCGAGTACGCCCGGGCCGCCGTAGATCAGAACACCGACCGCGCGCCATCCGCCCAGTCCCATGCTGAGGAAGCGTGAGTCGAGTACGAGCGTGCAGCCACGCGCAACTGGGTGCTCTTGTCACGGCCTGGAAACCAATAGGCCTCGGCTCCCGTCACCTCATGTACCGGGCACGGGTGGCGTGGGAGCTGCCGTACTGGTCGGAGCAGAGCCACAGTCATCGCGCCGCCGCCATCGGGCGAGCGTGCCTGCGGCGATGATAGGCGGTAGCCATCGAGCGTTGCACCGGCTCGGCTTCCCTGGCGTTGACGCGGATGCGAAGGGAGCCCACCACATGTCTGCATGAGACACCCAAACCGACCGCGCGTACCCCGGAAGACGCGCAATGGGAGATGCGACATGATCGATCAATGCCTGTCCTGTGACTGGGACTTCAAAGAGAATCCAGACGACCGCGGCGACAATGACGCGGGCAGCTACTTCTGCAAGTGGTGCTCTGGCGACGGTAAGGTCGCCCTGTCGCAAGCGAAGTCGGTGGGCAAACTGAAGCAGCACCTGGCCGACCACGAGGCGACCGGCGTTGCGCCGTCGCTGGCCGAGGCCGAGAACCGACTCCGCCAACTCAATGTCCAATGGGCCGCCGACTGACTTGACCAGTAGGCATCGCGCGTGGCTGCGGGTTCGGCGCCTCTCCACGCGCAGCGACGGCTCTGAGGTCGCAGCGCCGAGCAGCGGCTACGACAGCTCATCCAGGGCGTCGAGCGGGCCTTTCATCCGCTCTATGTACACCCGGAACGCCTCCCGGCCGCCGTCGGTCATACGCAGAACCGTGCGTGGCTTCCGGTCGACGAATTCCTTCGTCACTTCGACATAGCCCGCCTTCTCCAGGCGCGTCATGTGCGAGGACAGATTCCCCCACGTCAGCCCGGTCTGCGCGACGAGGAAGGTCGAGTCGGCGCTTTCGACCACGTACAGGTGCGCTAGGACCATGAGCCGCGCGGGTTCATGGATGACCCGGTCGAGTTCCTTGAGACTGCCCAGCCCATCCATGGCATCACGGCCGCTGTCGCCGCTCACGAGTCCTCTTCCTGGATTACCGGGTGACGCGCGATGAACCGGGCAAGCATGAACACGCCGGCCGCGACAATCCCTCCGCCCCAGACCATCGCGTACGTCGGCGGCTCGATGCCGAGCATGGGCCCGCCGAAGACAACCACGACGCTCCACCCCGCGTAGGCGTAGAAGCGCGGGGCATGCTTCCAGTAAGCCAGCGTGACGAACGTCAGCCCACCGATGATGGCTATAGGAGCCAGCACAAATGTGGCAAGCAGGTCGCGGAAGACCAAGTCGTTCCCGAGTCCGGGTATCGTCAGTATCTCTGAGAAGCCAGCTACGAACACCCTCGTGAAGACGAAGAACGCCACCACGCCTAGCAGCGCCGTGGCGGCGAAGAACAGCTTGTAGAAGACTCTTTCTCGCCCCATGCGCGTCTGTCGTGCCTCCCCAAAGCTGACATGACCCAGGCGGCGAGCCAGGAAGCGCTTCTGCAATCGCGGCCACACGGGTATGCCCACACCCGCGATAATGCCAGGCATGTACGCCACGTCGTAAGCCATCGAGATGCCGAACGTCGCGATCACCAACCCGATGCCCAGGTCCAGCAGGCCGTCCTGTTGGAACGACGCGTACACCTTCTGCTCGAGCTTGCCGATGTCGAGTCCGTCCTTCATGCGTCTCTCCTTCCGTCTCGTGTTCAGATAATAGCACAATGTACTTTGCACTGCAAAGTACATTGTGCTACTCTTCGATACACGGCCTTCGGAACGGCCGGGAACTTCGCGCAAAGGAGAACGCAGCATGCAATCCATACGCACCCTCTCCGTTGCTCTGACACTGTGCCTGACCATGTGGGCTTCGGCGGCCGGGCCTGGGATGGCCGCCACCCCCGACGGCGGTCTCCGGGAACTTGCCTCCGTCGTGCAAGCCTTCGTCGACAGCGAGGAGGTCGTCGGCGCGGAACTCCTCGTTATGCAGAACCGACAGGTGGCGCTGCACGAGGGCTTCGGCTGGCTGGACCGCGAACGTGACATGGCCATGGAACCCGACACGCTCTTCAACATAAGGTCCATGACCAAACCCATGACGGGCTCGCTTGCGCTCATGCTCATTGATGAGGGCGCCCTGTCCCACGGCGACAAGGTGTCGGCCCACCTGTCCTCGTTCGCCGCTGGCGGGTCGTCGTCAATCACTGTCGACCATCTACTCACGCATCGGTCGGGCCTCCCCATGTCGCTGCTTAAGGGGTTTCCCGACGGGACGCTGTGGTCCATCGCGGCGATGGCGGGCGAACATGGCCCCGACCACACCCCCGGCGAAGCCTTCCACTACAGCGATGCCGGCTCTGACGCTCTGGGGGCCGTCGTCGAGGCGGCGGGCGGACGGAGTCTCTCGAAGCTCTTCCATACGCGGCTCTTCGAGCCTTTGGGCATGGAGAACACGTACGCGCCGCTGGGCGCCGCTGCGGACGTCGATCGTCCCGTCGCCACCGCGTACGTCATGCAGGAAGGCGCGTGGACTCCCTACTGGACGGGCGACTCCAAGCCGCTGTACTCCATCGCGATGGGCGCCCAGAGCGTCCATACGACAGCCATCGATTACGCGCGCTTCCTCGGCATGTGGCTCGACAAGGGGAGAGCCGGTCGTGGGCGTGTCCTCTCGACGCAGGCTGTTGAGAAAGCGCTCAGGTCAGTGTCGGACGCCACGCTCCCTGGCACGAACGCCAGCATGCCCACCGGCTTCACGGACGTTGACGTGCGCTATGGACGCATGTGGATGCTGTGGACCAGGAGCGGCTCGGACGAGTTGGTAGCGTTTGGGCACGGAGGTTCCGACGGGACGTGGGCGTGGGCGTGGCCCGACCGCGATCTCATCGTGGTCTATTGCACGCAGTCTAGAGGGAACACGTCGGGTGTCACGCTCGAGAGCCACATCGAGCGCCTGCTGCTCGACGGCGGCGACCCAGGGCTTGCGCATGCCCATGACCTTTCCGTGTACGCCGGGACGTACGTATCCCAGTTCGGGTCGCGACCGAACCAGGAGGTCGAGGTGATGGAGCAGGAGGACGGTCTGGCGCTACGCACCCCATATGGGGCGGTCGTGCCTCTACTGCCCGAGGACGAGGATGGGTGGCGCCGCCTGGCGTACGTGCCCACCCAGGCGGTCTCATTCGATGTCGGCGCGGTCGGCTCGAAGGCCCAGGTCATGTGGATGCATGATCCGGTCGTCATGTACCGGGAAGCGACAGGCGAGCCGCTTACGGATGGCCTGACGGCGCTCGAGTCGTGCGTAGGCAGCTACGCCGTGCCGGGTCAGAACCTAACGTTCGGGATAGAGATCGCTGGCGACACACTGAGGCTTACCACTCCGGGAGGGAACAGCCGGGCGTTGGCTCCCGTGGACGCGGCGGGTCGATGGGCGTTCGACGACAGCGCGAATGAGTACGTCACGTTCGAGAGCAACGACGATGGCGCGGTGTCGGGCATGACGTTGCATCAGACGCACAGGTTCGTGCGCGGGACGCTGCCTGACGAACCACCCGTGGATCCCGACTCGCTACAGCGGTATCTGGGGTTCTACTTGGACCAAGACGCCGGCCACGAAGTAGAGGTGCTCATCCACAACGGTCATCTTGCTGTCAGGTTGCCTACCGTGCCGACTCCGCTGGAACTCCGCGCGCCGGACGCGGCGGGGAGGCGGGCGCTACGGCTGAACCCATCCGTGTCGATGCGTTTCAACGAGGGCGCGGCCGGGGATGTCGTGTCGTACACCGCGTTCGCGGGTGGTCAGGAACTCGTGCGGCCGCGTGTGCGCGAGACAGGAGAGCAGCGAACGGAATAGGTTGGCGCCTCAGCGACCCCGGCGACGTTCGTGCTGACGTTCTTGTTCCACGGTGGGTCTTATAGGATAGATCCAGCAGGCAGACAGCGAGGGAGGACGACTGCGGCCCGTGGACACACTCATCGCCCAAGCAACGGACGCGGCCGAGCCAGCTCAGAAGCGCCTGCGCGCCTTCGAGGAGCTAGTGCGCCGCTATCAGGACATGGCGTACGGGTACGCGTGTGCACTGCTCGGCGACACGCACCTCGCGCAAGACGCCGCGCAGGAGGCATTCATCGTCGCCTGGCGCAGGCTCAATGACGTGAGGACGGCGGAGGCGTTTCCAGGATGGCTGCGGCGTGTCGTGCATACACAGTGCGACCGTATGACGCGTGGCAAGCGTCTCCCTACCGCGCCCCTAGAACACGCGGCAGATGTCCGCTCAGCCGGGCTGACGCCTGGCGCGCAGGCGGAAGAGGCGGAGTTGCGAGCGATTGTGTCGCAGGCAGTTCAGGCGTTACCAGCGGCCGAACGGGTGGCAACGACGCTCTATTACCTGGACGGGTACACACGGGGAGAAATCGCGCGCTTTCTTGGGATCAGCCCAGGAGCTGTAAGCACGAGGCTACACTCGGCGCGGAAGCGCCTTAAGGGAAGGCTGCTGCACATGGTGAGAGACGAGGTCCAGGGCGGTCGCCCGTCACAGGACGACACGTTCCTACAGGACGTTCTGTTCCGATCCATCCAGGAGGGCGATGAGCGGAAGGTGCGAGAAGTCATAGGTTCGGACGCATCGCTGGTCCACGCCGTAGATGGGCAGGGACGAACTCCGATCGAGGCGCTGACCAAGGCTGAGCATCCGGGCGCCGTGCGAAGTGACTTCCGTCGGAAGCGCGCCATCTACGAGTTCCTCACGAGGAGTGGTGGCGTACCGGACATGTCGGTGGCCATCGCGATGAACGACGTTGCGCTAGTAGAGGAGCTCATCGGGCGCCACCCAGAGCAGATCAGCGCCCAGACCGCTCCACCGAGTCCTGCGTATGGGCTGCGGCGACTTCGCATGCGGCCCCTCTCGATCGCCGTGGCGTTTCACCGCGAGGAGATCGCTCGCATTCTTCTGGACGCGGGAGCCGATGTCCACGCGGATCGCGATCAGGCAGCCGTCATTGGAGCGACGGCCCCATTGAGCTCGCTACAACTGCTCATCGAGCGTGGAGCGAAGCTCGACCCCTACCCCGAGGCGTCATACGGCCCGTTGGTTTCCGCCTGCGAGTGGCTGGAAGCCGAGAGCGCCCGCGCGCTGCTCGTTGCAGGGGCCGACCCATCCGCGCCGGTGTACGCGCGCTTTGCTGGCGACATGGTGGAGCGGTTCCAGGGCCTGGTCCCGCACGACGGGCCAGACGCGCCTGAGGAGTTTCCCATGGAGTGGCTTCGTCCCAGCGCCCGCCCCACGACGCCACTCTTCATCGCCCTCGGCACACCGGCGGGCTACTGCGTCGATTGGGATACACTACCACGAACCGTCGAGGTTCTACTCAACCATGGGGCGGACGCGGGTCAGGAGGGGTTGATTGTGGTGGAGGGCTCCCGCATGACGATGACCCCGCTTGCGTACCTGCGTAGCCTTACGGAGGGCATCGCGGAGGCCGAAACAAGCCTTCGAGCACGGGAGGATCAGGCTCCGCACAACCTGTCCAGCCCAGGCAACCGCGCGTTCGTCGAAGAGACCGCGGCCCTCCTGCGCAGCCACGGCGCCACGGAGTAGCACGCACTCGCCGACTCCTACGAGACCGCGCCACGCCGCGATTTCCTTTCCAGGCTTGCCCGGATATCTTGGCCCCGCGCCGTCGCGCGCGCTGCCAGGCTGATCGCGCTGGACTGCCCATGTGACCGCGCTAGTTCTCGGGTTCTCCGCCTGGGCAAGCTACACCGACATCCGGTGGGGCAGAGCGCGCAACGTGTGCGGCCCCGCCACCTGCGGATCGGTCGCCGCGAAATCGGGCTCGCGCCACAATTGGTATTAACACAGTCACGTATCCCTTGACACGCCCCGTGTACAGCGTTATCCTGCCGTTAACAGACTTGTGGCCACCTATGGACCGCACGTAGTTGCTACGTATCCGGCGTCCCGTCAGCCGCTAGGTTAGACACGGCCAATGCAATTCCCTCGCCACACACATCCTCTGCATTACATTGAAGAAGATGGCGGCTCCCTCCTCGTCGCGGACCTCGCGGAGTGCCGGCTCCTCGAGATCAACCCTTGCGTGCGCGACATCCTCGACATGGCGCCCGCCGCGGAGAGCCAGGAGGCGGTAATCGCCGCGCTCTCGGACACATACGACGCCGAGGACATCGCCGAGTCGCTGGAAGCCCTCGAGGAGATCGGCGAGCAGGGACTCCTCTTCGCCACCGACGACGAAGCCGCCTACCCCCTCTTCGACAAGCAACGCCCGCGCTACTACATCCCGCAGGAGCGGGAGCTGTGGTACTCCGACATCAAGAACATGAGCGCCGGGACCAACATCTCGCTCTACTACCAGGCCAAGGCGCTCTCCCAGCACGTGGATCTGCACTTCGCGGGGACGAAGTTCGAGAAGATCGACGAGGGCATCTACGAGGTCCCGCTGCCCCTGGGCGATGTGATCGGGCGGCCGTGGAAGTTCGAGCAGTACGACTACGACGCCGTGCTGTTCCTGCACATGCCCGCGCGCAACGACTACCTGCCGTTGTATCGCACGGTGGACGTGCCGATCATCATGCAGAACCACGGTCCACGAGGTCACGGCGGCGAGGCGACCAACTCCCTGCTGCTGCACTACTCCATCATGCGGGACTACGACGCCATCACGGCTCCCTCGGACTACGTGCGGGAGTACATGAGCGAGTTCGTATTGCAGCCGGAAATGTTCCGCACGCTGCCCAACGGCGTCGACCACGACCTGTTCCAGCCCATGGTCAAGGACGAGGCGAAGCGGATCGTCGCCGAGCTGTCGGGTCGCCCCGAGGTGATGGACAGACCGACTGTGGGTTTCCTGTCGCGCATCCAGCCCGAAAAGGGCGCGACGGTCTTCTTCCGCATCGCGGAGCGTATCCCCGAAGCCGTCTTCATCGTGACGGGCAAGGGCATCGAGCGGTATGAGGACAACCTCCCCGAGAACGTCGTCTACGTGCCGTTCCAGCCTCGCGACATGCTGCCCGTGGTCTACAACGCCTTCGACGTGTACTGCTTCCCCGCGATGTCAGGGGAGGAGACCTTCGGCATGACGCTGCTGGAGGCAATGGCGTGCGGCGTGCCTCCGGTGGTGACGGATTTCGACGGGTTGCCCTCCGTGGCAGGAGACGCGGGGATCATCGTCCCGGCGCACAACCTGGCACGCGACATGGGCTCGTTTGCGTCGTTTGCTCCGCCGGACGCGATGGCGGAGCACGTGCTGTGGCTCATCGAGCACGAGGAGGAACGCGTTGCGCTCGGGGAGAAGGCGCACCAACGCGCGCAGACGTTCACGTGGGACATCACCGCGCAGCATGTGGTGAAGATGGCGCGCGAGTGCCGGGAGACGCAGCGACTTACGCGTCGGGGCGACCTCACCGTGCGCTTCACGACGGCGATGGACTGGACCGACGGGGAGGTCAGGACGCAGGCGTTGCTTCTCAACGTGAACGAGCACCGCGAGAGCGCGACGCAGATGCCGCGCTACCCGCTCCGCGTCGACGAGGGGATTGCCCTGAGTCTTCTGCGGGATCACACGGCGCGAGAGGTCGAAGCCGTGCTGAAAGGCCTGGCAGACGATCCCGGGCGGGCCGGGCCCCGGGTGAAGCGCGTAGCGGGGTTCTTGGATCAGATGCCACTCTGAGCAAGGCGATGGGGCGTGTCAGAGTAGCGAGGGATGGTTGAGCGCATGGATCAGGATCGCGGGTCCGTCAGGTTCTTCGAAGCTGCCGGTCGTCGGTACGTAGCCGACATCGACACGGGGCACGCCGTGCCGGTGAGTGAAGGCGAATGGCACGCGCTGAAACACGCGTGTAGGGAGGCCGGATCCACAAGCGGCCATGGTCGCCACATGGCCAGGCGGCCGGAGACACTGAAGGCATGCGGCGTGCTTAGCATCCCTGAGGCCCGGCCAACCGTGTCCCACCCCGCGACTGAGCGGCCACGTCTGTTCGTGCCAGGTCGCTTCATGGCACGTCGCAACCGCGTGGACCCGCTGGTCAACCGTAGCCACTACCATCTCCTGACGGCGTTGGCGCAGCGAGCGGATGTCTATGTACCCATAGAACCGAAGGATGAAGAGGAAGAGGCGTTCGACTTCGGCGAGCTGGGGATCCATACGCTGGACATCCGAGGCATGGACGAGCGCCATCCGTTGAGGTGGATTCCAGAGGGCACGGACGCCGTACTCCTCCTGAATCCGTTTGGAAGTAGCACGGATTACGGGCCGCTCTACTTCGAGGCGGCCATCCCCGTTGTCGCTCGTTTCGAAGCTTCGTGGACTAGGGCCAGGCGCGTGGTGGAAACCGTAGTCAGTAGTGTTGGCCTGGCGAAGGAAGGCGACGCGGTGTGCCTGACGTCGTCCTGGGCGCGCCGGTGGTTCGCCGATTGTCTCCCGGGGCACGCCCACCTTCACAACGTGCCTGCCGCACCCGCGCCTGTTCCGCAACCGATGGCGGCAGATGCCGCGCGCGAAGCCGTGATGCGGCTCCTCGACTGGGGTGAGATCGAAGGTCGCCCCCTCGTTGGGTTGCTCACGACCGGCGAGCGGAGGCAGTTGGCATCTCTGGTGGAGCTGACGCGCCTGCGCCCGGACTGGGCGTTCCTAGCCGTGGGAGTTGGCCGCGCTCTCTCCGCCGGGCAGGAGCTGTCGAACCTCCGGGGCTTCCCCGCGTTTTCGGGTGAGGATCTCGCGGCGCTGCCTACGCTGTTCTCCGCCATGGACGCTCTCTGTTTCGCCACCGACCTCGGTACCCCCGTTGCGCTCGTCTCTGAAGCGGCGGCCGTCGGGACGACGCTCATCGCGGTAGGCGGGGAGGAGCCCCCCGAGGAAACGGGAGGACGGGGGTTGCACGTGCCTGCCGATGTCGACGCGTTTGGGTCCGTGAACATACCCGTGCCAGACCTGGTGAACGCGGTAGAAGCGGCGCTGGCCGGGCTGGGGGCGGCTGTTGGAGTACGCGTGGGTACCCCGGTCACCCGGTCGTGGTCTGACGTAGCGCATGAGACGCTGCGGCTGGTGGCGCTTGGCAGTCGTACAAGTGTCTCGGTGACCGACGGCACTGGGTACCTTCCGCCCGTTTTCACCCAGGTGCTGGCGACGGATTCGAGCGGGTTGCGTTCTGCTGCCTTCGACATGGCCGACGGCTCCCTGCGGCCGCTCGGTGATGGCCTGTTCCGTGCGTTGGGACCGCGGCACGCGGATGTCGAGTTACGGCTCGTCGGAGAACGGATTGCACAAGGCTTCGAGTGAGGTCCGGCTCCCTCGGAAATCCAAGAATGAAACGAGAGGAGGTGATAATATGGCTCCCATTAGAGTAATCGGGAGAAAGCAGAAGCTCTTCGACCTGCTGAGCAGCGAGGAGGGTAACGCGGATCGTGGTAAGGCATTGGCCGCTGGCGCGGTGCTGGGTGGTTCGGTGCTTGCGCAGATGCTCCTGACGCCCACGGCCTCGGCGCACGCCTGCGCCTCCGACGTGGAGCCCTGCAACGCGGCGAATTTCCAGGACTGCAGGGATAGCGGGTTCCCGGGCCACGAGTGCAACCCCGTATGCCGAGAGGGCAGCATAGTGACCTGCCAACACGCGGGCTAGTTGGCAACCTACACGTTGTCGTGGGCGGCACAGGTTGCCGCTTCACGACAACGCCTGGGCGTGACCGCCCCAGACGACAAGGGATGCGGTAGTGGACAAGGCACACACATGCGGACGCGCGTTGGCGGCGGCCGTGCTTGTGCTGACGGCCGTCACGGCTCCGCGCGCGTGGCCCGGCGACGGTGCCCGGATTGTCTTCGGAGCCGCCACTAGGGACGGGAAGAAGGGCATCTACATCACGACGCCCCAAGGAGATGGCTTCAAGGAGTTGACCGACCACAGGATCGGGGGCATTTGGCCGGCGTGGTCGCATGACGGCCGCAGCATCGCCTTCGCGCACAGCCCCCTCGGGCTTCACCGTAGCATCTATCTGATGGACCCGGATGGCGATAACGTGAGGATGCTCTCGCGCGCGGCTGGCGGCGGCGACTGGTACCCCACATGGTCGCCCCGAGACGACGCCATCGCCTTCACGTCGTCCCGCCGCCATGGCCTGGGGAGCCGGACAATCTACGTCGCCGATCTCGCTAGTGGCGCCGAGACCCTGATAACCGACCCCGACACCTGGGCCCTAGGGCCTAGCTGGTCACCCGTGGGAGATACGATCGCATACGCGTCGGGGAATGCGCACCTAGACATCCACATCATGGACCGCGCCGGGACGCCCCTCGCCCAGCTTACAGATCGCCCACGCGTTGACTGGCAGCCTAGTTGGCATCCTCGTGGGAAGCTAATCGCGTTCGTCTCCGGGGGCGAGGATAGCGCCAATCTCGACATCCACACCAGGAACTCCGACGGCGCCGGGGAGCGGCGTCTGACCATGCATCCCGCAGACGACAGGACGCCCGTGTGGTCGCCTGACGGCACGCAGATCCTCTTCGACTCGCTGCGTGACGGTGTCGGCGGGCTGTTCATCATGACCCTGGAGGGCCGGATCGTGCGGAAGGTCACCGACGAACGGCTTGCCGGGCGCGTTGGCGCAACGCTTGTCGAGGCATGGGGCGCGAGTTGGCACGATCCGGCCGTCCCGCGTAGCGTTTCCCCGGTGGGTCGGCACGCTACAACGTGGGGTTGGCTCAAGCGTCTCGGGGCGCCGGGCCTATGAGGGTGTCCAGGCCGCAGCGACTACAGCCTGGCCGGGAGGGGCTGCCCAGAGCATCGAGTTAGGTCCGTCTCGGTCGGAAACCCAGGAATGAAACGAACGGAAGCGACAGTATGGCTCCCATCAGAGTGATCGGCGGCAAGCAGAAGCTCCTTGAACTGCTAGGCCGCGAGGAGGGCAATGCGGATCGTGGCAAGGCGTTGGCTGCTGGCGCGGTGCTGGGAGGCTCTGTGCTTGCGCAGATGCTCCTCACGCCTGCGGCACACGCGGGATCCTGCCTTGCGGACGCGTCCCCGTGCAACTCGTTCAACATGCTCAATTGCCTGGATAGCTCGCACGGGCCGGGCCACGACTGCACGCCCGCATGCCGCGCGGACGACGTGGTCACGTGCAAGCACGAGTAGCCACGGCACAGGGCCTGGGCAGTGCCTGAAGTGGCCGTCTCCAGCCGGGCTCAGACACCGGGAGGGCATTGCAGGCGCTCGGCAGAGACGGGCGAAGGCAGTAGCGGGCGCAGCCGTCATCCGCGCGCTCGTGCTGGGCGCGGTGGGTCCAAGGCGCGGCCCTACGTGCCGCCGACTAGGGTGGGGCGCGACCCACTCAAAACGCGGATGTCGAAGACAGCCTATGGGAGAGCGGACTTCCAGAGCTTCGAGCGAGGTAAGTCTCCCTCGGAAATCCAAGAATGAAACGAGAGGAGGTGATAATATGGCTCCTATCAGAGTAATCGGAAGAAAGCAGAAGCTCTTCGACCTGCTGAGCAGCGAGGAGGGCAACGCGGACCGTGGTAAGGCGTTGGCCGCGGGCGCGGTGCTGGGCGGCTCTGTGCTTGCACAGATGTTGCTCACGGCTGACGCGCACGCTGGTGCGTGCGCGCCGAACCGCAGCCCCTGCAATGCTTGGAACAACATCCTGTGCCGGGATTCCTCGCACGGTGTTGGGCACGAATGCTTCCCGTCATGCCAGCAAACCAGCATCGTGACCTGCACGCACGAGGGGTAGCCCGTAACAGGCTGCACGGCGGTACACGGCGGCTCAGGTCGCCGTGTACCCCTACTGATTCCTGGGCAAAGACCGGCGCGGATGAACCGCGGCCGAGTAAGACGACGGTGGAGGCAGTAGTGATCACGATCCCCACCCGCGAACATGCGCTGATGGCGGCCCTCCTAGCGCTTGCCGTCATCGCGCCAGCCCGCACATGGGCAGTGGACGGCGCACGCATTGTCTTTGGGGGCGTCACCGTCGATGGAAAGTCGAGGATCTACGTCACGACCCCCGAGGGCGCGGATTTCGAGCAGTTGACCCCCCGCGATTCCTCGGGAATCCATCCCGCGTGGTCGCACGACGGCCGGACTATTGCCCTTGCGTACAGTCGCTTTGGGGATCAGGGCGGTATCTACCTGATGGATCCAGGCGGGGGCAACGTGCGAGCGCTTTCAGATCAGCTTCTCGGCGCCGGCTGGCGGCCTACATGGTCGCCAAGAGACGACGCGGTAGCCTTTGAATCCTCCCGCCTGGGGTTCGACCGCCGTGGCATCTACGTGGTGAATCTCGATGGTGGCCCAGAGGTACGGATAACAGACCCGTTCGAGCACTCCAGAGCGCCTAGCTGGAATCCAGTCAGAGACAGGATCGCCTACGCATGGCGCCGCGACGACGGCTTGGCGGACATACGTGTCATGGACCCAAAGGGGCGTCCACTCGGCCAACTGATAGCCAGACCGTGGTCCCATGCGGCTCCTAGCTGGCACCCGCGCGGGAACGCGCTCGCCTTTGGCTCGCGCGGCGAGAACGATGACAACCCCGACATCTACACGATGGACGCCGACGGGACGGGCATTCGGCGTGTTACCACGCATCC
>CAYYPK010000044.1:0-51028 GCA_964473525.1 uncultured bacterium | reverse complement strand
ATGCGGACGAGGTTCTCCGTGGGGTCGCCGCCGCGCACGGATAGGTTGTTCGTGGTGTCGGAAGAGGAGACCACGCCAGGTGTATCGGCGAAGGCGCGCTGGATGTCCCACAACGCACCGACCGCCAGGCGCATCTCGCCGGGCGTCCGGGATATGCTCGATGGTGTTGACTCGGTGTGGGCCGTGACGATGATCGGGTCAAGCACGTCCGGGTCTGCGATCGCCCATTCGCAGTGCCCTAGGGAGAGCATTGCCACAACTCCCACCAGAAGCCGGGAGGCTGCCATCTCGACAGGGGCCGGCGGCGCCACTGCTTGCGCGGCCGCGCTTGCAGTGACGCCACGCAGTTCCCACCGATGCGACATGCGAGTTCTCACTCCCCCGCGCCTTAGACGAGCGCTTCTGCGGGCAGCAGGCACCCTCTATGGCAAGCACCTGACGCCCAGTCAGACGTAACGTACGCGGCGTCATCCCCAGAGGCTGCTACGCTTCAGGGGATCACTCCACAGCCACGGCGAGGCCGCTGGCCTCCGCGAGGATTTCCACGTTACCCGGGCCTAAGAGCTCCGCCTTCGAGACAGATACCATCCCGCCACCGCCGTCGAGGGGCTTGAACGTCATCTTGAGGAAAGACACGGAACCCGTGATCGCGTTGCCGGCCTTGACCCCTGCGACGTAATCTAAGGCACCCACGGGCATGTCCTCCGGCGCCGTATTGAGATCGAGCTCGAGGACGGACCGCTCGTCTTTCGTGGCGTTTCCAGTCGCTTTGACCAACTCGAACTGGTTGTGATCATATTCAACACGTACCGCCCATGACTGGAGGTCGGTGACGTTGTCGACTCTTACCCAGGCGACAAAGTCCACTCCCGCCGACACCGGCCCGTCCGTGTCGAGCTCCACCGTGATGGAGGGCTTATCAACGGACGCGGAGGTCTGGAACGTCCAGGTCTCAGACCACTCGCTGTGCCCGTCACTGTTCGTTGCCTGCACGTGCCAGTAGTACACCGTGCCGTCGCTGAGAGGCCCAACGAGCAACTGCGTGTCGGACGTCTCCCATGGGGTCGCGTCGGCGAACCCGACGTCGGTGGCAGCTTCCACAGTGTAGGTGAGGGCGTTCTCAGAGGGCGACCACGCCAGCGTCGGTGACGACGACACGTCGACAGCCTGATGTACTGGGGCGGCGAGCGTCGGTGTTCCAGGCAGCGTCACGGATGGGAGACGGCTCCGGTTGGGCTCGCCAGTCCAGTCCGTGTCCGCGAAGGGCGCCGAAAACGCCAAGGCTAGGTTGATGTCGGGCGCCTGTCGACCTCCAGCGGGAGTCGCGACCGAGTCCAGGAGTTCGGAGCCGACGGCGATCCCGCCTTCGTGGGTGATGCGCCACTGCGGATCCGGCCAGGCCGTCGGATCCGCCGGATCGGGCGAGGCTCCGAAAGGCGGCGTATAGACTCCGTCGCCGTCGCCCTCGACGTAGATGTCAACGCGGTAACTGCCATCGGTGAGGAGGCGCCTATCGCTGAAGACCAGCGAACCGACGCCGGCGTCGTCGACCGTGCTGATGCCCTCAGCCACCGCGTCCTTCCAAGATCCCCCCGCAGGCACTACGCGCCCGTGCAACTCGGCGCCCACATGTGCGTCGAACTCCGTGGCGTCGAGCACGATCCGGAACGGCACTGGGTCTCTATCGCCGGGGGGCCAGGGGCAGCCCTCGGTGCCGCTCATCCCCGTGAGTAGCACCGCGCCGATGAACAGGTACGCTAGGCTCGTGATTCTCGCACGCATCTCAGATCCCCTCTGTTGTACGGTTCGTAGTTTCCGTGTCATTTGCGCACCACGAGACGCCGCATGGCCCTATAGCCAGACGTCCGCAGTTCCGCGAAGTAGACGCCGCTGGCGACGCGTTCGCCAAGTTCGTTATGCCCGTCCCAATACGCGGCTCGACCACGGGTGGTGTAGGACCCGGTGGGGAGATTCCCAAGGCGCAACGCCCGAATCGGACGGCCGCGATCGTCATAGATCGTGAAGGAAACGTCCGACCGTTTGCTGAGCTCAAACGGAATCCATGTCTCGGGGTTGAAGGGGTTGGGGTAGTTGGGCAGCATCGCCGTGCGCTGTGGGGCAACCGCGCCCCGAAGTGAGTCGATGAACGCCAGCGCGCGTTCAGCGATGGGCGAGCCGCCAGCTGTCGAGGCGATATCTGCCTCCATACGCCTGAGCGCTTCCTGCCAACTCGAGCTGCCAGCAACAGCCGACCCCGCCGCCGGGGGATCGTCGACCGACTTGCCCCAGTTCCCGAGGAGCACGTTGAAGTCCTTCAGGTTCACAACGCCGTCGCGTTCGCCACCGGTACCTGTGATATCGGCGTTGGGATTCCTCAAGGGAGACAGGCCCCAGTTCTCGACCAGCACGTTGAAGTCCTTGAGATTCACAACGCCGTCTCCTGTGATGTCTCCTGGGATCGCTGGCGTCCCCACAGTCACGGTGAGAGGGCGACGGTCCGGCTCAATGTTGACATTGCCCGGGCCGAGCATGAAGTCCTCACCGGAGACATCACCAAGCGTGAATGTACCGCCGTTCTGCCCAGTTACCCGAAAGTCCATCCGCAGGAACGACAGGGGCTCGCTAAACACGCCGGGTCTGAAGCCGCCGATGAAGGCGACAACGCCATCCACCTCTGTTCGCGTCCCTAGCTCCACTATGGCTCGTTCGTCCCGCGCAACGGTGCGCGCGTCGACTAGTTCAAACGCCTCAGAGTCATATTCGACCTGTATGGCGAACGATTGCAGCCCAGCAACCCGTTCAACCCGCACCCAGGCGGTGAAGGGTAGTGACGCCGCCACCGTTGTACCCCCGCTGTCCAGCACCACTGTCACAAGTGGCCCTTCAGGGTCTTCTTTGGCGGTGGTGAATGGGCGGGAGTTGGACCAATCGCTTTCGCCGTCGTCGCTCACGGCCTGCGCGCGCCAGTGGTAAGTCGTGCCTTCTGCTAGGTCTCCAATGTGTACCGCAAGACCTTCTACACGCGGTTCCTCCTGAACGCGCGAATCGGCCACATTGCTGGTGGAGCCCACTTCGATGTTGTAGGAAGTGGCGCCAGCGGATGCTCGCCACCGTAGCGTGGCCCCGTCCCGCGTGAGCCCGGCCGCCGCCCTGAGCTCTGGCGGGTCGAGAGCGACGGTGTCACTGGTATCGAAGGTCCGCACATCAGACCAATCGCTCAGGGCCCCGTCCTTCATGGCGCGGGCGCGCCAGTAGTAGGTCGTTCCTGGTTCCAGGCCCTCAACGTCCAGCGTGAGACCCGTCACGCCCGATTCCGTGTGCGTACGGGGCTGCGCGAAGGCGCTGTCCGTGTCGACGTGGATTCTGTAGGAAGTGGCCCTGTCGGAGGCGCGCCAGCGCAATGTCGCGGTAGTCGTGCCTACATCGGCCGCCGAGCGGAGGACCGGTGGGTCGAGCGGCTCAGCACGCGTGGTGAAGGAGCCCTCGGCGGACCAAGCGCTCGGGCCGGCGTCGTTCACAGCGCGGACGCGCCAGCCATACTGTGTCTCTGCATCAAGGTCTGGAAGGTCCGCAGTCAGACCCGTTATCCCCGCCTGCTTGAAGGCCGGCGCAGCAGGAATGGGCGTGGCGGTGTCAGCCTGTACCTCGTAGGATGTGGCTCCGTCGGACGCCTGCCAACGCAGTGTAGCGCGCGTAGCCGTGATGCCGTTCACCGACCTCAGAACGGGAACCGGCGGTACCGAGGCCACAGGGGGGCCGCCCGACACGCTGACCTCGTATCCACCGGTGTCGCCGACGTACTCGGTCACTTCGACGTAGTATGTGCCGGCAGACGGGGCCGTCCAGGTGATCTCCTCAGCCAAGGTCGCGTATATGTCGCTTTGGGCCAGTTCTCTACCCTTGCCGTCGATGAGCCGAAGGACGATGTCGACATAGGCGTCCGTGCCCCCGGCGATGATCGTGTATTCCGACCCAGCGCCTACCGCGTCGAAGCTGAACACATCGACGTCGCCGCTGGTCTCGAATTCGCCGACTGATGGACCCTTCGCTGCTATGGGGGTGGCGGACGCCGGGTCGTCGCCGTGGTCGTCCGGCTCCGTGACCGGTGACCCGGACACGACTACGTCGTAGGCGCCGGTGGTGGCGCCGGAGGCGCTACCGGTTACGGCAACGTAGAGCTCGCCCGCCGCGGCTGTCGTCCACTCGATGCTCTCCGGCGAGGCCGCTGAAATGTCACTCGAGGCGAGGACGTTTGCGTCACTCTGCAGCAGGCGCAGGTCGACATCCAGGGCGCTTCCCGTAGCGCCTGCGGTGATCGTGTAGGCGTAGTCCGACTGGGCCGGGAAGCTGAACACATCCACATCGCCGGACGTTTCGATGTTCCCGCCCGCCATTGATCCGTCGGCCGCCATGGCCGTGGCGCTGGCCGTGTCGTTGCCGTGGTCATCCTGTGGGGTGGCCACAGCCCTGACTGAGGCAACGCTGGTCGGGTTGTGCATCAGACCACGAATCGGTAGCTCCTCGACGTCTCGCTCACCGACCTTGATGCGGAGGAGGATGCCGTCGCCGCCGTTGCCCGGCTCTACGTCAAGAAGACGCCCCTCGAGATCGAAGGCGAGGCCCAAGGGGAACTTCACGCGGTTGTCGATCTGTGGGTTCAGCACCACCGTGTTGAAGACCCCACCAGGGTCGATGCGGTCCACGCGTTGCGAGCCTGCGGAGGCGACGTACACGGCTCCCTCAACGCCATTCGCCGAACGCGGCTCAGCTACGATGCCGTTTGGTTGGAAATCGAGGCGTTTGTGGACCGTGGCCGCGCGTCCGTTGTGGTAGAACTCGTACACGACACTGTCGTCCGTACCAGCGACGAAAATGCGCCGAGTGTCCCAGTCGACATCAAGGTTGTGCATTGGACGGGCGCCGGGCATCGGCCCGAACAGACGTGGCAGCGTCCCGTTTGGGTTGTACCGGACGACGCCAACCTTCTCGCGGAGCGCGTATATGAAGCCCTCCGCGTCGACGGAAATCGCCACCACGTCGCTATCGACGGCAATAAGTCGACCGAACGCGTCGGTGGCTGGATCAAGAATCCACACGCTGTCGGCGCCACCAGAACCTCCGCGTGTCAGCACGAGGATTTTGCCGTCCGCGTTCACTGCTACGTCCTGTACCCAGTTGTGGTCCGGGCCGAACGCGTGCTCGAAGGGAAGAGGCGTGAGGTCGTACGTGTCCTGGTCCAGATGCCAGACGGTGCCCCCTTCGCGGTCGCCGACGATGATGTCACCGACCCTCAGCGTCGTACCGGCGTGTGCCAACGCGCACATCGCGAATACAACGACTGCCGCAGCGATCACACGCCGCGCGGCGCCGGTATAGCCGGCTCGGCCGTCGCCGCGCGAGGACACCTCGGAGCTCCGTTCTGATCGGCGTGTTACCATTCCAGTGTTCCTTTCGTTAGCGCGAGGGAGCAAGGTGGGGAGCCGGGCTACCAACCATATCGGCTCCTCACCCTCGTCACAGAGATATACGCCGTGCTTCGTCTCGACCGCATCCGCCTCCCTGCGGGACGAAGTACCCGCGCCAGAGAGACGAGTTCACTGCCCGCCACATAGATAGACGGGACAGCGGCGCCGACACCGCCAACAAAATCCCGTCGTTCCGAGTCACCTACAGGTCACGCCCGCGCCGGCCTACCTTCCCGTAGGCCCACGCAGAGGCCACGCTCGGTAGATAGACGAGTGGCGCGGCCCGAATCCGCCAACTAAATCGCACTTTCTTTCGCAAACCCAGCGATTCCATATGAGTCAATGACGACGAAGCATATCCCGCAGCCGTCTGCGGGCCACCGGGAGCGCCTCTCTGTAGCTGGATGAACGGGCAATCGCGTTCGCATCCAGGGCGACTCCGTGTATAGGGTCTGCGGATGGCAAGTTTGGGACGCATTCCTGCGGCGCTCGAACAGCGCGCGCCTCAGAAGCGCCGAGGCTCGACCCGTTGGGGCGGGAAGCGCAGACTGACACACACCGCTTCGAGCGGGCGCGGTCGGGCCATGTCCCATGTTGGTCCAATGCGGCGTATACTGCACGCTGAGCAGCTCCCGTGCGTCGATGCATATTCCGCAGAGAACGGCCAGTCATGTCGAAGACGTATCGAGCCGCGGTCGTCGGTTGCGGCGGCATCTCTCACTTGCACGCCCGGCAATACCACGAGTTCGACGATGTCGAGTTGGTCGCCGTCGCCGACATTAGCCAGGACGCGATGGACGGCTATCAGGAGCGGTACGGCGTAGAGAATCACTACACCGCCTACGAGGAGATGTTCGCCGCCGAGAAGCCCCACCTCGTGAGCGTGTGCACGTGGATACCCCTACATCCGGTCATTTCCATCGCGGCGGCGAAGGCGGGCTTGAAGGGCATTATCTGCGAGAAGCCCATGGCGACGTCGATGAGCGTCGCCAACGAGATGGTGGACATCTGCGACGAGATGGGCGCCAAGCTCGCCATCGGCCATCAGTTGCGCTTTGACGGCCCTTATATAGGGGCGCGCCAGTTGCTCGCCGACGGAGCCATCGGCGACCTCGTGCGCATCCACGGCATATGCCAGGGCGGCGACCTGATGGACAACGGCACCCACACGGTGGACCTCATGCGCTGGTTTGCCGACGACTCGCCGCACGAGTGGGTCATGGGGCAAATCAACCGAGGCGAGGGCGGCGAGCGGTTCGGAATCGCCATCATGGAGGACTATATCGGATACTGGAAGCATGAGAACGGCGTGCGCGCTGTGCTGGAAGGTGGCAGACACTCCGCCCGCGGATACCACCATATCCACCTATACGGCACGGACGGCGAGATCGAATTGGGAGCCCCGGACGGCCCCGCGTTGCGGTACCGCGCCTCCTCGACCGGTGGCCACTGGGCGACGACCTCGTATGAAAACGAGTCGTCACCCGTGCGCGACATGATCAACGCTATCGAGGAAGACCGCGACCATCGTTCCAGTGGGCGTAACGGCAGAGGCGCGCTGGAGATTCTGCTCGGTATCATGGAGTCCGCGCGGCGCCGGGCGATGGTCGAATTGCCCCTCACGGGCGACGACTACCCGCTCCAGTCCATGATCGACGCCGGGGACATATAGTCCTGTTTCACGTTGGGGAGGGTCCGTTGGTGAGACGCGTCCTGTTGACCGTGCTTGCTGTGTCCTGCGTTGGCGCCGGGGCGCTCCCTGCCTGGAGCTTGCCCAGATTCTCGTTGCAGGAGGGCGAAGGCTGCCATCTGTGCCACACGAACCCTTCGGGCGGCGGCCTGCGGAACGGCTACGGCGTCGAGGAGTTTGGGAACGACACGCTCGCCGCCCATGATGGACGCGATGTCGACGCGGCGATCACCGACGATATACGCCTCGGCGGGGATATCCGCACGCAGGCGTACGCGTACATCGACTATCTGGACGGGGTCGACGGGGTCGACGGGGCCGACGCCTCCGACGACACGTCCGGCGACAAGACAGACGTCAGCCACGGCTTCTTCACGATGCAGGCGGACCTCTACGCGAGCTGGCAACTCACGGACCACGCCAGCGTCTACATCAAGCAGGATGTGCTGCACGGCGCGGCGGAAGTGTTCGGGATGATGGCGTCCGAGGACGGCGAGAAGTACATCAAGGCGGGGTCGTTCCTGCCCAACTACGGTCTGCGGATCGACGACCACACGGCGTTCGTCCGCGGCGGGAACCCACGGTCTGACCGCGACGGACTGCTGTGGGAAGCGAACTACGCGGATTCCGGCGTCGAGATGGGCGCGGAGGTCGCGCACTTCTACCTGACGGGCGGCATCTACAACGGCAGCTCCCTATCCACCATCCCCGATCGCGACGATGAGAAGGCGTTCCTCGGGCGCGCGGAGAGATACGTCGAGCTGGGATCCCTACGGGGCCTGATCGGCGGAAACGTATACTCCAACAACAACGACGCGATCGAAGGCCGCACGCTGCTGGCTGGCGGATTCGCGGGCGTCGGTGGCGACATGTGGACGCTCATGGGAGAGGTCGATTTCGCCGACAACTACCTCGCCGACGCCGCTGGCGAGGCCGGCTTGCAGTCGCTCGCCGTGTTCGTCGAGGGGACGTTCCGCGTCGCCAAGGGCGTCCACATCGTCGAGCGGTTCGAGTTCTTCGACCCGGACATGGATCTCGAGTCGGGCAGGTTCTGGCGCGCCTCCCTCGGCGCGGAGCTGTATCCGATTCCATACCTGGAACTCAAGCCCACCTTCCGGTACACGGGTCAGCCGGACGGCTCCGCGGACCTCGGGGAAGCGCTGCTGCAAACGCACTGGTGGTTCTAGTCCGTCCCGCGGCGTGAGTGTAGAGGATGAGCGCGGCGCGTTGGCGATGCCGCGCCCACCGTGAGCCCAGGCACATATGAGGACTGCGGGCCACCCGCCCAACGGCCGTCAGCGATACCCCACCCACAGCTGGCCTCGGCGACCGGCACTACATAAACGTAACCCTTACCTAGGTTACCTACTCTAGCCAGGATGGCCCTTGCGCAGTGCAGCGACGCGCACTGTAATCACATAAGTCACGTGGAATATTGATAGTACATAGGCATTATCACAGGGCGTCATGAGAGCAATGCTCATCTCTAATACGGCGAGACGATTCGTAGTCATGTCCCTTACGGTGTTTGTCCTGGGGAAATGCGATGCCGCGGCCCTGTCTGTCGAACAGGGCGTACCGCAGACGTCGTACTGAAGCTGGTCAATGTCGGGGATACGAGGCTCGAGGGCGTGCGCGTTCTCTTGGATCCCGACTCGCCCACTGACGGGGTGGCGGTGGTGGCGGCCAGCGGCGGAGTCGCCGTTGCCGCTCGTACCGGCAGCAACCCGCGGCCATACACCGAGGTCCCGATACTCATCACCGCGGCACGCGACGCGCGGGTGCGGCGTGATCCCGTCTCCCTCCGGTTCGTCGTAGAGAGCGGCTCCCACAGATGGAATGTCGACGTGCCGACGGTCATCACGGAGCGTGTGGTACCCGACATGGCATCTCTGTATCCGAACTACCCGAATCCGTTCAACCCCGAGACGTGGATCCCGTTCCAACTCACGCACGACGCCGAGGTGGCGGTGGACATCTACAACATGCGCGGCGACGTTGTGCGGCGCCTCGACCTGGGCTACCGCGCGGCGGGCTTCTACACGTCCTCGAGAGACGCGGCATATTGGGACGGCCTGAACGACTCAGGAGAGCGCGTTGCTAGCGGGGTGTACGTGTATCGCCTTCGCGCTGGCGGGTTCTCCGCGTCGAAACGAATGGTAGTTGGGAAGTAGCCCGCCGGGACGGCATGTCTAACATGGAAGGATGCCCTGTGAAGAAGAGACACGGTGGACGTAGGATCATAGGCTACGCGCTGGCTGCGGGGCTTGTCCTCGCGGCTTGGGCCGTCTACACGGTGAACGCGCAGGGGCCGCTGGTAATCGAGGCCGAAATCGGTGTCGAGGCCGACGCAGAGGTAGCGGAGATACTTGGCCAAGCGCGTCAGCTGGACGATGACGGGCGGCCGTTCGCCGCGCTCGAGAAGTATCAAGACGTGATCGAGCGGTTCCCTGGTACCCCACGCGCGGCAGAGGCCCACCTGGCCATCGGCGACATTGAGCTGCACCACGGCGCTTCCCCGCGCCGCGCGTTGGAGGCCTATCGTAAGGTGACCGAGGACCACCCGGAACGCCCCGAAGCGGCGACCGCCAAGGTGGGACAGGCGACGGCTCTTCTCGACCTTCGCGAAGAGGGAGCCTACGAACTGTTCGTCAGCGCGGCTGAGGACCATCCCGGTACCGCGGCAGCGTCCCGCGCAGGTGTCTGGCGCACGTTCCTGGAGGTTCCGCAGGGACTCCTCACGCACGAGGAGGCCATCGCGCAGTATCGCCAGACCATCGCCGACACCGACGATACGCTGACCGAAGCGCACGCACGGTACGCAATCGTCGCGTCGTACTACTGGATGGATCGGAAGGCAGACGCCATCCGCGAACTCGACGAACTGATAACCAGCGGGCTGTACGACTCCCCACGCGACGGAGCCATCATGCTCGATATGATGGCGATGCTCTACAACTGGTCGGGTGACTACGAGCGCGCGCGCGAGTATGGTCAACGGCTCGTCGATGAATACCCAAAGTCCTACATCATCAAGCGCGGAGAAATGATGGTTGCCTACACAACCAAGATGATCGCGAAGGAAGCCAGATAATGCGGCTAGGACTACTGATCACGGCGTGTGTGTTGGTGCTCGCGGCGGGTGGGCGCGAAGCAGGAGCGGCGTTCACGGTAACGTGGGTAGACGTTGACCCAGACGGAACTGGTGTGCTCGAACCGTCGGGGCTGCCTAACGGTACGGCGACGTTGGAGACGATTGACGTAGCCGCGTACGCGACCACCACCGGCGGCAGCCCTTCGCAGGATCTGGAGGTCACTGTGACCACCGATGCGGTGGACGGTTCGGGCGGGCATGTGTCGGCGCACCACACGGCGCGTAACGGATCCGACGACGGTACACTCGGCCCAGCCTCATATCCCCAGGACATGATGCTTGCCGACGCGAGCGCTCATACCTCGCTGCCCGATTTTGCTGCGGCAGGGGATCACAGGTCGCAAGTCATCACGTTCCTTGGCGTGGAGCCGCCGGAGAGCATCCAAGTGTACGTTGATGTCAGCGACTACGCTCCGTACGGCGAATTGGTCGTAACTGTGGACGACATCATTGCGGGCGAGTCGTACGAATGCATCAAGGAGATACCTTACGATGAGCTACCAATGGTCTCCAACGGGCCGAACGGGAACAGGATAGCCGACGCGTTCGACGAGATCGCGCTGGGGCTCGGAATGGAGATAGACCCTGACGCGGACAACGAGACCTTGCCAGGTGGGGTCGGGACCGCGCGTGGTGACGGCCTATCGTATTTCGAGGAGTACCGTGGCTTTAGGACATCGCCTACCGGCACGAATAACGTGTATACGAAGGGCGCTCCGCATCAGTTCGACCTCTTTGCGTTCAGTACGTCGGACGTGGGACTCGGAGAGGCGGGAGCGATTTCCACAGCGTTCGACCTGTCGGCGCACACGGTAATTCATCGAATCAACGGCCTCCAGATGGATGGCCTAGACACTAGGGTGATCAACGCTAAGTGCTATCATGCCGTTACGTTGGAGTTGACGCCTGGCCACCAAGATCAGTATGGCTTTATGATCTACGACTGGTACGAGGAGAGGGATGAGGATGGAGAACCGATTACTGCGTTCGGAGGAACCACGATGAATCCTAGCGCGGGCGCAGACGGTTCCGGCGGCAATCCCTCGACGGCCCAGCAGACATTGATCTACGTGAAGATACACGAGCGGGAATTCCCGGACGCCGGCGAACGGGCAGCAGCCATGGCGAAGACGGTCGCGCACGAAGTGGGCCACTCGGTTGGCTTGGGACACGTGGATGTTACCTATGACGTGAATGGCAACCTGTCGGACCCCAAGGCGGGGTCCGGCGGCGTGCAGGACTTCATGTGGACCCTATTCAAGAGCGGCGACGGCGGCTCCAAGCTGCAGTGGCAGGGCGCATACGATGTTAAGCACCTTTCTGAGTACCAGCTGCATTGACCAAGCCAGGCTCACGCTGGGGTCATAGTCGTTGAGGCGCTTCCCTTTCATAGTTGGGCGGTACTGTGTCGAAAGCTGTCGCCATCTCTCTTGCGACCGTCTCGGTTGCCACCCTGGCGCTATGGCTGACTCTTCGGTCCTCCGACCTAGCTACCGTGGTCTCGTCCACCCCGGAACATGGGGGCAGCGACGTTCCAGATGCCGTGAGCACGAAGGAGGCCGCTAAGGTCTTGACGTCTGGAACGGGCGCAGCCTCCAGAATGGCGTCGGCGCGGCCTCACAGCGCGGGGCATCTTACAGCCGATCAACGTGCTCGAATCAACGCTCTTACTGACGCGGCGCTCGCCGCGTCGGCCGCGGGTCGCCCTGTGATCGGCACAGGGCGCGATCCGCGGGAATACGATATACGAACCGAGGGCATGGCCCCGCGCGAAGCGGCGGAGTTCATGTTGACCCACTTCCCCATAGAGCGAGCCGTAACCACGACATACGCCCGTCGAGCGCTTGCTGCTGAACCGGAGTCGTTCGACCTGCGCATGATGCTCGCGAGACTCTTGGAGCGCACGTCGCGGGATGAATCCATCGTCCACTATGCCAAACTGGTGGAAATGCGGCCGCGTTCACTTGCCGCTCTGCGCGGATATGGGCAGATGACAATGGACTCCGATCCGGCATCGGCGGTAGATAGGTTGGTGTCTGCCACGAAGGTAGATCCCTCGGACCAATACACTCATGGATACCTTGGCCACGCTTACGAGCGGCTCGGCCAGGCCGACGAGGCCATCGCAGCCTACCGTGACGCCGGGGCGGCAAGTCCGCAGCGAGGCAAGCTGCTGTGGCGGCGCCGGATTGAGGTAATTGAATCCGGCGGCTGGGTGTTCCCTCCGCTTGACCCATCTGCGGGATCCCCTCAGCTTGGGGTGGTAGACGCACCACCGTCCAACGCCATTTCCGCGGCTTCCCCCGCCGACAGCACCGATCCGCGGGTCGCCGGCATGGCTGCGCGTATTCCGGCTGCACCCACAGCCCCTGCGAATGCGCCGGGTACTACAGCAGGCGACGGCACACGCCCACCGGAGGACGTGGACGCCACTGCGATGGCCGCGCGCGCGCTCTCCACCAACTCCCCGGGCGAAATCGACTATGAAGGCCTCATACGGGCACGCGTTGAGTCGGTGGCTCCGTCGGTCCCGGTCCATGGACCTCCCGCGACTTCACACGTCGTGGTGGTGGTCACTACCCACGGCACTCATGGCGGTCATCGCTCCGCTTCTCAAGGCCGGAAGGAGATCGGCCATGCGACTTCAGGCAAGCGTCCGACTGTCTTGCGCTGCTGTGATGATGGCTCTCGGCCTGTCCGTTATGGCGGAACGCGGAGTTTTCGAGAGCCGTTTCGACATGGACGCAGTCGACGAGAGGAACGTGAGCGCCGGGCCAGCCGAGACCCCAGGGAGGATTCGCATCTACTACCGTGGCCCCGACGGTAGCCTAGAAACGCTGGTGTATGAGCCACGCGTGAACTTCGAGCTGACGGTACAGACGGTCGTCCGAAAGCTGCCGCCACTCCCGTCTGACTCTGGATCTCAGGAATCTGCCACGCCGCACGCTCAGTACGCATACGAGTACACGATCCAGAGCGGGCAAGCCAGCGTCCAGCCGGTCCGCACATTTGTCGTGTACATGGCTCTGAATAGAGGCACGCCACTATCGCTCACCACGCCAGGAAGGGAATGGTACAGCCGCACGCCTGACCCCATCGCGCCCGCGCCCAACTGGGTTCGGTGGGCCACGTCTGGGGGTGGAAGGTTGAAGCCCGAGCACTATATCCAGCCAGGTGAACGTGTAGACGGCTTTGAGTTGCGCGGGCCCGGCATCCCCGGCATCTTGGATGCGTTTGCCCAGGGCGTCCCAATACATAGGGCGAAGCTCAACGAGTATGTGTACGTCCCAAGGGGGCCCGGCGAGGACGTGGCTGGCGGGCCAGTGGTCGGTCCCGTTCCCGCGCCGGATGTCCTGGACCCGGTGGGCTTCGCCCAATATGTTGAGGAGTTGTATCACCAGAGCGAAGACCTAGGTTGGATCAACGCGCCAGAAGCAGCCGCGACGACACTACAGCGTCTGGAAGCGGCCCGCGCATCGCTGGAGGGCGGCGACACGGATGCGGCAAAGCGCCACCTGCTGGACAGTGTCGAGCATATCCGACGCTCCACCGAAGACGGCACGACGGAAAGCGTGTTCACGTCCGAGGCGGAGGGGCTCCTCATCTCCAACGTCGAGTACCTCCTGGACAGGCTCTAGCAAGGGACCGTGGGGTTGTGTTATGCAAGGCGTGTAGGCTGGTGGCCTGCACGTCGGTGGGGACGCATGAACCGACAACTCTCGCTGCTTGTTACCTTTGGTCTCTGCGTGGGTCACGCACTTACGGCATCCGCGGAGCGTCGCCCGTTTGAGCGCGTGTTCAACATCGAGAAGGTGCGCGCGCAGAACCTTGACGTCGAAGTGATCGCCGAGACCGGTGATGTGCGCATCTACTACCGTGACTCGGATGGTTCCGTGACCTCCCTGGTATACGTACCATCCAACAAGCTGGATGCGACCGTCTCAACCTCGATAGAGGAGCTGGAGCCAGGACCGGCTGGAAGTGGCTCGCAGCCACAGGGGCAGCGGATGTATCGCTACCGCTACGGCGTAGAGAACGGTGAGGGGAGCGCGCAGCTTCTATATACGTTTGTCGTCGAGATGACCGTGTCGAAAGCTACACCCATCTCCTCTCTCACACCGGACGACTGGTATTTCCGGCGAACCGGACCGGAGCCCAGCACTCCGAATTGGGTTCGATGGGCTGGCAAGCCGTACCGGCCGACTGAGACTCCCACGTACGTCGTTCCCGGCGCGACGATCGACGGGTTTGCACTGGCCGCTCCCGGTTTGCCAGGAATCCTCACTGCGTATGCCCGTGCGGCCGTCTCGAATAGCCTGAACGATGCGGTCGAGGTAGAGGTGGGTCTGCGTGAGAATTGTGCCAGAGGGCATGTCGTGGGACCTGTCCCCGTCCCGTCGGCGTTCAGCGCGCCAAGCTTCGCGGCGTGCATTGGCGAGATGTACGAGCAGGGAGCGGAGCTTGGCTGGGTGACTGATGCGCAGGCCGCGGCGCCCATCCGAGAGGGTCTGGCCTCTGTCATTGACGCCCTAGAAGACGGAGACTCAGCACGCGCGCGGCGGAGCGGGGAAGCCGTGTTGGCGGACGTGCGGCGTCTGTCGACCAACGACGGTCTGCCGACCGAGGAGATCATCACGTCCGAGGTGGTGGGACTTCTGACGGCGAACGTCGAGTACCTTCTAGATAGGCTGTAGCCGTCAGATGCCTTGCGCGATGGGCTCCCAATGCGCAAGGCGGTCTCGCTCAATGGACCTTCCCGCGACTTCACACGTCCTGGTGGTGGTCACTACCCACGGCACTTCATGCCCTTCATCGCGCCTCTTCTCAAGGCTGGACAAGGTGTCGTGCGTAGCGCGGCGTGGTGGGCGGTGGTTCTAGGTGTGACTGCGGTTGGGGTCTTCGTCCGCGTGCAGCCGCTGCCGGCCCTTGGCAGCGAACACCTCATCGGCACCGACTCCTATCGCCTTGTCCGCCAAGCTGGGATGATACTGGCTGACGGCGCCCTACCTGACCGGGATATGGACAGGTCGGCTCCCGACGGCAAGGATCTGACCACCGAGCCCCACGTGTTCCCGGCCGCATTGGCTCTGGCCCATCGCGCCGTGACAAAGGTCGCGCCGTCGGCCACGCTGTACCAGACGGCCATCCTCTACCCCGTGGCCTCATTTGTCGCCATATCGCTGCTCTTCTTCGTGGTCGTCCGTTCGGTGTTCGGCGAACCCGTGGGGTTGGTGGCGACGATCGCGCTCGCAGCCGTGCCCTCCAACTTCCTGTCCAAGACGTCGGCGGGACACGCCGATCGCGACGCGTTCGTCCTACTGGCGTTCCTGGGGGTAGCGGCTCTCTACCGACGCATGAAATCCGCGCCTCGCGGCTGGCACTCGGCGGGGCTACAGGTGGTCTTCGGAGCGGTGGTGGGCGGCATTGCTCTGACGTGGCAGGGGTCGGCGTTTCTGGTGCTCATTCTTGTGCTCACCGAAGCGGCCACGGCCTATGCTACCGATGCGAGCCCCCACGACGGCGTGCGGCGCTTTGTCTGGGTACCGCCCTTCTACGTTGTCACTTCGTGGTGGATGTGCACTGGGCATCCCCAGCCAATGATGTGGGCCGCCTACGCTCTCCCCTTCCTCCTCGTCGTGGGGTATCACTTGCCCCTCATTCTCGGGCGAACCCGTTCGCCCGGCCGACGGCAACGGTGGATCGTCGCGATATGCTCCGCGCCTGGCGTCGTGGGCGGCGGGTGGGTGCTGCTTCGGGCTCTGATCCCCTTCGCCGGGCTGCTGACGCCGCTAGGGCAGGACGGCGACCTGTTCCCAACCATCCAGGAGCTACACCCGATGTACCTCCGCGACTGGTGGCGCTCGTTTGGGCCGTTCGCGCCGGTGTGCGCTGTTGGGGTGATGGTCCTTGCGACCCGTATGGCCCGGAGATACGGCATCCCCATCCGGCCAGTGGTCGTGGCGCAGGGCGCCGCACTGGGATTGGTGGTCGTGGGTTCTCTCCTTGGGGCGTACGCCATCCCTCCGACGCTTCAGGGGCTCCCGTTCCTGCTCACCACTCTCGGCGTCCTCATCCTAGCGGCATCCTGGGTATGGTACGTCCGTTGGGTCAGGCAGAACGTACCTGGCTCCGTCGACGGGTTGGCTGCGTTGGAGTTGCTGCTGTACCACTGGCTGTGCATCGCGCTCTATCTGACTTGTCGCTCAAAGCGGTTCGACATCTGGCTGACGCCGCCTCTGATGGTTGCCGGCGCCGTGGCCGTTGTGGCCATCCTGCGGCGCACGCGCGTGTCCCGCCTAGCCCTCGGGCTCGGGGCGGCTGTTCTCGCCTGGCAAACGGTGTGTGTGTGGCTTGGACCGATCGAAGGTCGGCGGAGCCCGGACGCCGTAGCATACGCGCTGCTGGCAGCCGCCATCTGTGCAGTGGTCGCGGTATGGGTCTGGAGGGCGGCGCGAACCGGCGGGTGGTTGGGGCCGTGCATCGTCGCGGTGTCCGCATTCCTGGCGCTGGGCGCCCTTGGCGGCGTTCCGTCAGGCCTGGGTTACGCCGCGGAGAGCGCGCGTCGCATGAGAGGCGATGGCCTCTACCGACCGAATGGCGCCTGGACAGCTGCGCTCACGTGGTTGGGTCGTGAGGTGGGACCAGGGCGCGTCGTCGCGGCGTGGTGGGACTACGGGAGCTGGATCAACGCCGTCGCGAACCAACGGACGGTTATCGACGAGGAACAGGAGCGCGACCGAGTGCAGCAGTTCGCGAGGGAGGTCCTCAGCACCGACGACGACGACGAGGCCCTGGCCTTCCTAAGCCGGCACGGCGCGACGCATCTGCTGCTGTCGGAGAGGGAGATGGAAACCTTGAGGTCATCTCAGCCATCGCGCGTATCGGCTCTGACAGTCTCCCATTGCGTATCCCGATCGCGTCTCCACCCATCGCGGTTGAAGCAGCGGCCGAGGAGCTGTCGGTGAGGCTTTCTACGCCCATGATCCCGGGCAGCCACCACCGTGTGGGCGACCTCAATCTGGGGTTCGGGGGCATTCAGGAAATCAGGCTTCATCTACGCCGTGGTCCTACCGGTGGCTTCATACCCGACAGCGTGCGCGCCATCGTATCCGACGGGAAGAGACGTGTGGAGGTGACGCCACGGGAGGCGATCCTGAGGAACATGAGGTTCACGTACGACGACTCGCCTTCCATCGATGGGACGGTGTACATCGACTGGGAACTCCGGCACTCACCCCACCGCATGGTGAAGTTCCAGGGCTACTACCTTTCGCCTGCGGCCAGGAACTCGCTGCTCGTACGCCTGTTGTTGCTGAATGAGCCCTCTCCTGCTTTCCGTCTCGTGCACTCCTCGAACGGGTTGGATGCTGAGCGGCCCGCAGCGCTTCGGATATGGGAGGCCGCGTATTGAGCGCCTACTTGCTGGTGCCGCCGGCTTGCGGTCGCTCGCGGTGTTCGTGGAAGCGACGTTCCGCGTGGCGAAGGGCGCACACATCGTCGAGCGGTTCGAGTTCTTCGACCCGGACATGGACTTCGAGTCCGGCAGGTTCTGGCGCGCCTCCCTCGGCGCGGAGTTGTATCCGATTCCCTACCTGGAGCCCAAACCCACGTTCCGGTACACGGCGCAGCCAGACGGCTCTGCGGACCTCGGCGAAGCGCTGGTGCAGGCGCACTGGTGGTTCTAGCCCGCCCCGCCGTGTGAGTGTGGAGCGCGGTCACGGCACGTTGGGAGCGCCACGCCCTGCCCGCTGACCCGCCCGCTATCGAGCGCCAGCGCCCTTCGCACGTCCCCACCAACACATGCATAGTGCCACACCGCAGGGATAGCACGTCCCTTCCTTGGCGCCTGTTCCTCAGGACTAACCTGTTTAACGTCGCGGCCTCTCGACATAGCGTATAGATAGTGTCATTGTGTGGACGTATGATGCCCGGTTGGCGCCGCGCCCCCGTACGGAGAGTGCGGCGCCAACCGGGCGCGCGCCTGTGGTTTGTCCACGGCACGCAACCACATCGGACTGGGGAATCACTATGCGCCGCGCATTCGTCGTCACTACGTCTATTCTCTTTACGGTGTTTGTCGCTACTGTGGTCTACGCCACCAGCGTGCGAACTGGCAGCTTCCAGGTGAGCCTCGATCAGGATCCCGAGTTCGAGGCTGACGGCAGCTACAACATCTCGGTGGAGGCCCAGGATCTGGACGGAAGTTGGTTGGATAGCTGGCATACGTATAACATCACTAACGATGGTCCGATGTGTTTCGACTTCAATGTGCTGGGATGGTCCGAAGTCTGGGATGGGACCACACACGTACAGGACGAGGACGGCGACACATCGAGCGGCCCGGACCAGCAAGAGATCTGTGATGGCTCAACGCTTGCTGGTTCGTTCGGCAACGCGCGCTGGATGGAGGGCATAGACACCGGAAATTACACTCAGAAAGCCATAACATCGCTGCAGATTGAGCACTGGACCAACGCGCAGAAGGGCTGGCTCATATACGAGGCAACAGAAACTCTCGGCATCGATTGGGTCAACCCGAACTGAGGCCACCCTACGGTCCGGTACCTGTGTACTGCGATATCGCGGGGATGCGCACATCCCCGCGACGCTCTCTTTCTAGCAATGCTCGACGATAACCCGTGGGGACGTTGCATGCGTTGTGCGATCCTAGTCCTGGCGTGTTGCCTGATCCCAAGCCTCGGGCACACAGTGTTGGGCGCCCCGTTGAGGCTGTGTTACGACTTTGAGTCAGTCGATCCCGGGGAGGACGGGCTGTTACGGCGGATACCGGGCCACTCCGCAAACGACTTCTACCTGGAGTTCATAGGTCGACGTACCGCCGTGGGTGTGGTGCCGACACCATATGGCCACGCTCTCCGATCGGCCATTTCAAACCAGGCGCTTGTCATGACGGACGGCGGCCCCATCCATCGCCCCGGCGAAGGGCTAACACTGTCCTTCTGGGCAGCGGGCGAAGGGTGGCTGCGGCCCATGCATGTGGGCGCCGGGCTCGGCGAGCCGCTCATCGGCGTGCTGCTCACACTCAATCGTCACAGCGTGGGTATGCGGTGGAGTGCGGTGCAGGACGACGACCCTGGGGCCCCTGCGTTTGTGGTAAGGGGATCGCTCGAATTCCCCACTGCGGTACAGTGGAATCACTTTGCAGCAGTGTATGATCCAGGCGCGCGCCTTGCCACTGTCTTTATCAATGGCGACCCAGAAGGGATGGCAGAGGTGGAGGGTAACCCTATCGCCGGTTGGGGTGGACCGGGCCGCACGGCCATGAAATTCGCGATGACCGTCATACGTCGCGGGGAGATCGAGCTGCCAAACCCACCCGTGCAGTACATCGACGAACTGCGGATGTACGCACGCGCGCTGACCCGACACGAGATCAGAGGGGACATGAGTATGCGAGAGTCCCTGCACGTATCGGCTTCAAGCAAGTTGGCGATGTCTTGGGCCAAGATCAAGGGGAGGTGAGCAATCGCGCCCCCTTCCTGACGTCCTCGATGGATTGGCTTGTAGGGCTGCTGCGACGCTTACGTGGCCCTCGAGCTGGCTGGCTGGCATTGGCGCCCGTCATCGGCGCATGTATATGGTGCACGGCCCGGACCAACGCGCTCATGAGCCATGCCCGATACGCGGCGCCAGCTGAAGCTAGGCCATCGCACGAGCACCTAGGACAGGCGGACATCGAGCCAATGCTCGATGTCTACACGGAACTGTCCGCAGCGACGCTACGCGCAAGCGCGGTGCATCGACGTCCGGGATCGCCGCGTCGCGGACTGCGGTCGCTCGCTGGCCCCCGTCCAACGCCGGCATACGTCTCGCTGATCGTCATGCCCAATGGGGAGGGGCAGGTTCTGTTCGGCCTGTCCTCCCGGGATGGCCCGGTGCAGCGAACCGAAAGCGACACTCCCGGACATGGCAAGGCCTCCCAGTAGAGCTCAGCGCCACTGGGGATCAGTTGCCAGAGTCAACGGGACACCACGCGCGACTCGCCATACAACGGCGAGAGGCTGTTGGCTGTGAGCGCACGACGGTGGGCGGCGAGGCATCAATAGCTATTTGGTGGGATGACGTCCTGAAAACGCGACCTGCGGGCAGATCAAGGCGGAGGACTAGATTCTATGGCGCCGCGATACTCCTTTTCCTCAGCGTTGCGTCTTCCGTCTATGTGCGCCTATCGGCGGCCCCGGTGGCCACAGAGAGCTCCATGGGGACGGACGGGCCGCGCTACATTGGGCAAGCAAAGACCATCGTTGACCAAGGCAAGCTGCCATCGAGAGATTACAGCCGCGACGCGCCCGTTGGCCGAGACATGTCAAGGCAGTTGACCCTGTTTCCGTACGCTCTCGCCCATGTATACCAGCTCGTCAGCGCCGTCGGAGTAGACGTATCGCTGACCGAGTTCGCCATCGTGTTCCCCGTAGCGTGCTACGCCCTGTGCGCCACCCTCATTGCGGTGCTCACATGGCAGTTGTATGGCAGCGCTACGGCCGTCTTGGCCGTCAACCTGGTCGGTCTCTCCCCGCTGATCGTGGGTCGCACCACGGCCGGCTATGCGGACAGGGACAGCTTCACGCTCCTGCTCGCGCTTGCTGCGTTCCTGTGCTACGTGCTGCGATGCGGGGAACGGCGGACCTTCTACCAACAGGTCTGCCTAACGCTTCTATGTGCTGGAGCAACGATATTGCTCGCACTCGCCTGGGAAGGCGCTGCCGTCTACGTCAGCGTCATCGCGGGCTGCGAGGCGGCTAGGTTGCTCCTGTCCCGGGTATACACCAATCGGGACGCTGGGTTGGCGCTGGCATGGGCCGTTCCGGTCGCCCTCGCGCCGCCAATGATGAAAGCGGTGTATCGCTTCCCCGCAATGCCGCATGTCACACTGATGGTAGGGGTACCGTCTGCGGTCACTCTAGGCGCGTTGCTGGCGCTCCTGATACGCCGGGTTAGGCGGCTAGACGCCGCTCTTGCGAGCACCAGAAGACCGCCTGTCGGGCTTCTGGCCCTCACAATCTCCCTCGCGCTCTGCATTACGGTGACCTTAACGCTCCGTGCCAACGCGCTCGTCGAATTGGCACGCAATCTGCCAGCGGCGTTTGGGTCGAGTCCTCTGGCAGCCAGCATCGACGAACTCCAGAGGCCTGGCGCGTTACTCTGGGCACGATGGCCTGGTCTGTTCTGGATCGCCGTCGTCGCAGGCGCCCTTCTCTGCGTGCGCCGTGTGGCTAATCAGACGGGGCTAGATCCCTGGCTCGCGTTGCTCTGTGCGGAAGTTGTGCTCTTTGGGATCGTATTCAGCCGCATGCTGTCCGGCTTTTCGGAAACCAACTTCACCGAGAATGCCCTCACTCTCGGCTTGTATTGGGGATCCCTGGGTCTGGGGGTTGTCGGAGTGTCGGCCGCCTACGTTCTGGCAATCGCGCGTGGGAAGATCACATTTCACTTGGCGCACTTCCGGTTTGAGAGGGATCTACTCATCGTCCTATGGGCCCTGGCGACCCTCCTCTGCTTTCGTGGGGCGGTGCGTTTCGGTTTCCTGTTCGCCATCCCAGCCACGATACTGGGCGCGCACGCCCTGGTAGAGGCGATCCGTCGGCTGTCCGGCCAGGATCCGGTGGGTCGCATTCTCCTAACGGTTGCTATGATGCTGATCTGGCAGATCTATGCCTTGTGGGTTGCAGGCGCTGGCTTCCCGTCCAGGGCCAGCACTCTCGCTGCAGGCGGCGCCGTGCTGGCCGTCGGTCTGGTGGGTATTGCTCACCAAGTGCGGGCGATTGGCGACGCACCGCTATACCGGCGTGCCGCACTAACCACGTTGATCCTCTATCTCCTAGGCCTGAACTCGATGGCCCCAACGGCTGCAGCAGGCGGCTATGCAATGACTGCGGCACGTACAGCCGAGGGAGGCGGGAAGCTACTAGAGGAAACACCGTTGCTGCCCGCCCTCACGTGGCTCAGACAGAACACGGCGACCGACGCCGTAATTGCGGCGTCCTGGGAGTACGGCAGTTGGATCGACCTCCTAGGCGAACGGGCGACGATTGTGGACGAGCAGCAGCAGCCCTTCTGGACGTACCTCATGGACCGTCTTGTCCTGACGGGCAGTGACCCGCTACAAGCACTCAGCTTCCTGAAGACACGTCAGGCAGACTACCTACTCATGACACGGCGAGACATTGACCTGCTGCCGGTCATCGCCATGCGGAGCGGCTCGACTGCATCCGGGGTCATGCATCTCGCGACCTTTGCTGAGCAGATCGCCGTTGAGGAGGTCCCGAACGGACCTACGTACATGTACAGATACCTGATCTCAAGGCCATTTAATTCGGGGGGCGAGTCGTTGACCTTCGGCGGGGCGACATACACGCCCGGAGATTGGCGAGTGGCACGCGTTTTCCTGTCGGGCAATGAGGCAGGCGACACACTGCACGCTCTAGTCGAGTTGGACATTCAGGGCGAGGTCTACCGCGCCCCACCACAGGAGGTGGTGCTAGGTGCGCAGACGTTCCAAGCTCCGCCCAGAGACGGCGTGCCGCTCACGCTAGCCATATACGCGCCATCCGAAGACCCAATGTCGTGGCAGGTGTTCTGCGTGTCCGCGAACGCGCGGAAGACACTGCTCTCGCGGCTGTTCCTGTTCGGCGAGCTAGCGGACACTTTCGAACGAGTCTACCCGCCTCCCGGCCCAGATGCCGACTTCGGCGTGCAGATATGGCGTGTCCACTACCCAGCGGAGGTGAGGACCGACCCGCTCTATCTTGAACGCCGCAGTGTGTACGACGGCTGGCCCACGGCCCTGCCGAGGGCGTCCAAGGCCCAAGCGGAACCCGAGACCGACCGAGGCGCGGCGGCCGGGGAGGGTCCAGATGAATGACACGCCTGCCGTCTCCATCGTGATGCCTTGTCTCAACGAAGAGGAGACCATCGCCGCGTGCATCACGAAGGCCGAAACCGCGATGAAGGAGTTGGGCTACCACGGCGAAGTCGTGGTCGGAGACAACGGGTCGACCGACCACTCCGTGAAGATCGCCGGGGAGCTGGGAGCGCGTGTCGTCCATCAGCCGATCCGTGGGTACGGCGCAGCATACCTTGCCGCTTTGGATGCCGCGCGCGGCGAATATATCGTCATGGGTGACTCGGACGACACGTACGACTTCACCGATATAGAGCGCTTCCTCACGCCGCTGCGGTCTGGGTGCGACTTCGTCATGGGATCCCGATTCGACGGGGAGATCCTGCCCGGCGCGATGCCGTGGTCGCATCGATACATCGGCAACCCGGTGCTGTCGGGAATCCTGCGGTGGTTCTTCGGCACGCGAATCGCCGACGCCCACTGTGGGATGCGGTCCCTCACGCGCGACGCCTACCAACGCATGGAGCTCCAGACGACGGGCATGGAGTTCGCGTCGGAGATGGTCGTGAAGGCGGTGCAGAAGAACCTCAGAATCGCCGAAGTGCCCATCACCTACCATCCCCGCGCGGGACAGTCGAAGCTCAACTCGTTCCGCGACGCGTGGCGCCACATGCGGTTCATGCTACTGTTCAGCCCAACGCACCTCTTCGCGCTTCCCGGCCTCGTTCTCTTCCTGCTTGGTATGGCAGGGATGCTAGTCCTGTTGCCCGGCCCTCTGCGGGTAGGCGCCCACAGCTTCGATGTGCACGTCATGACCCTGGCGGGGATAGTCGGTCTCCTGGGGTACCAGATCCTGCACATGGGGTTGTGCGCCAAGGCGTATGCGGTGTCGGCTGGGTTCGATGCCCGTGACAGGTTCGTGTCGGCGTTCTACGGCATGTTTTCACTGGAGCGCGGCATCCTAGCAGGTTCGGTACTCGTAGCGTGCGGACTCATCGTCGACGCGCGCGTGGCGTGGGTGTGGATGCAGACCGGCTTCGGCGCTCTGGACGAGGTCCGCGCGGCGCTGTTCGCGCTGGTGTGCATGGTGATGGGAGTGCAGACGGTGTTCACGGCGTTCATGCTCAGCCTGCTGGCGATTCCGCGTCGCAGGCCGACGCGGGAGTCGGACACATCAGCATAGGAGGCGACGCCGCGATGCGCATAGGTATCGTCTATGACTGCCTATACCCTCAAAGCAAGGGTGGGGTAGAGAAGCGTCTGTCTGACTTCGCGCTTCACCTTTCGCGTCAGCATGAGATCGTCATGTTCTCAATGCGGTACGACGGCGAAGTACCCGATGGGAGCGGCAACGCCGTGCGTACGCAAGGCGTTTGCCGCGAGATGCGTCTTCACGACAGGAACGGTAAGAGGCGTGTGGCCCCAGCACTGTACTTCAGTCTGCGTCTCTTCTTTGTGCTCATGCGCGAACGGCTTGATGTCGTCGAGTGCCAGAACATCCCATATTTCCCATGCTTCGCGTGCTTCCTCTACTGCAAGCTCCACGGAATCCCCTTGGTGATCACCTGGCACGAGGTGTGGGGCCCGTATTGGCGGGAGTACCTTGGGTGGAAAGGTCGCGTCGGACAGCTGGTCGAATACCTCACTACATGCCTTACATGCCACCACCTCGCCGTCTCCGAGATGGTGCAGAGGGATATGCAGCGGCTCTACGGTGTGCCTGCTGACCTGATGCCTATAGGCATGGAACTTCCTAGGGTTGACAACGAGGAAGCGTCACGTCGGGCCACCTACGACGTGCTGTTCGTCGGACGGCTTGTGCCGCACAAAGGCGCCGATGTCTTACTTCGCACTATGGCCATCATTGAGCGTCAGCGGCCGGGGATCATGTGCGGGATCGTCGGTGACGGTCCCGACAAGGTACGCTTGAGAACGCTGTGCTCGGAACTCGCCCTCGACGATCGTGTCTCCTTCCTCGGGTCGGTCGACGATGTGTATTCGTTGATGCGTGCATCACTCCTGCTCGTACTGCCCTCGCAACGAGAGGGATTCGGGATCGTTGTCATCGAAGCCAACGCCTGCGGGCTACCCGTCCTAGTGCTAGACTCTCCCACAAGCGCGGCGCGCGACCTCGTCACGCACGGCAACGGGTACGCGTGCAGCACGGCCGAGGAGTTCGCCGATCGAATATGCGAGTTGCTGGCGGACGGGTGTCTGCGATCTGAGATGGGCGCGGCGGGCGTCGAGTTCGCGCAGAGATTCTCCTGGCCAGAGACGATAGCACGATACACGGCGTTCTGTGACGCTGCGGTGAAGGGCGTGGTTTGCACGTCGGGGCCCGCTGCTTGAGCCGCGTACGCATCGCCCTCGGTTATGTCGGTAAGGTCGCAGTTGCGCTGACCCAGGTGCGCTACTCGAACCTCAAGGCGTATCTGTTCGAGCGGTACGTAGACGCGGTCGCTTCACAGCACATCGACGAGGTCGACATAGGCGCGCTCGTCGACATGGCTGACCCCGTTCACGCCGTACATTGGGACAGAGGCGACGGCAACCTGACGCACTACGAGCTTCTGTGCCTGAACGCCGTCGTAAAGCCCTACGTGCGCGATGGCTTCGTCGAGATCGGCACGTACGACGGTCGCACCGCCGCCAACGTCGCTGTCAACAATCCCAAGAGCGTCGTGTACACGCTGGACCTACCGCCCGGGGTATCGCCGACCCACGACGTTGGGATGGACATCGTCGTCGTCCGCGCCCGCGAGGAACTCGCAATGAAGTGTGTCGAGTCGCCCAACGTGGTCATGCTCCACGGCGACTCCGCGACCTTCGACTTTTCCGGTATCTCGTTCCAGGCGTGCCTTGTTGACGGCGCGCATTCCGACTTCTACGTGCGGAACGACACGGAGAAGATGCTGCAACACATCGACCGATCGGAGCCGCCCGGCGCGCTTATCGTGTGGCACGACTACGGAACGGTCCCTGCGGTGGTTCGGTATCTCAACGAGCTCGCGCGCGCCTGCCCCATCCGCCGGATACGCGGAACAACGCTGTGCCTCCTGCATCTGCCAGCCACGCCCTAGCGTGAAGTGATGGAGAGGCCTTCGCCGGCTAGTCCGACATCCCGATGGAGAAGCGCAATCGTTCGGCGGGCGCGCTGTTTCCTCTGGCGTCCTGCACGCCGTGGACCGACACCACGTAGCCACGACCTGGACTCAGCGCCTCGGACGGCGCGAACGCGACCACCGTCCCTGAGTGGGACACCGTTCCCGGGACGGCCGCGCCCTGGTCGTCGTGCAGCTCAAGCGACGCCGCAGTGACGGGCTCCGAGAAGGTCACAAGGATGCGGTCCGTGGTTGCGTCGGGCGGCAGCGCCCCGGCTGGCTGCCAACCCATGACCCTCGGCGGCGTCACGTCGACATACGTGACCTCGACGGTTGTGGGCGACGGGACATCGGGGAGCGTCACCGCGCCCACCCTCGCAGGCCCAGGCGCGGCGGGCGGAAGAACCACACGGAGCGTCGTCTTGTCGACGACGGTCGTATCCGGCAGCACGGACCCATTCACGGTAACGCGGGTGCGCGACCCAAACCGCTCGCCGCGCACAGTCACCTCGACGCCACCCGTCTCGGGAATCTCCGTTGGCGCCACCCCATGGACCGAAGGCGTGCGGTCGCATCCCGTTAGCGATAGACCGGCGCCGATTACCAGGGCGAGCCAGAGGGACACGGTAGCGTGGCGCATAGGTCGTGTAGACGAGAGGCAAGGGAAAGGCGTACGGGCGGGCATGGGTCTGGACCTACATCAACCCGTATTCTCGTAGCTTGTTCCTGATCGTGCGGGGCGTGATGCCGAGGATCTCCGCCGCGCGGCTCTTGTTGCCACCGCATTCTTCGAGCGTCTTCAAGATCAGGCGCTTCTCTACCTCGTGCGCGGTCATGCCCACGCGCACATCCAGACCCCCTGCGTGGTCTGGGGCCGCGCCATCCTCCTCGGGGGTGACCCAGAGCTCTGGGTTCAGCTCGTACGACTCAACGCGGCTCCCCTTGCAGAGCACCACAGCGCGTTCGACGACGTTGCGTAGCTCTCGGACGTTGCCAACATATGGCTGACTTTCTAGCCATGCCGCCGCTGCGTCCGTAAAGTCCGATATACTCTTGTCGTTCTGCTCGCAGAACTCCGCGAGGAAGTGCCGCGCCAACAGCAGGATGTCCGCCCTGCGTTCCCGCAGAGGCGGCAACGTAATCGGCACAACGCACAGCCGGTAGAACAGATCCTCGCGGAAGCCGCCGTCCCGCACATGCTGTTGCATGTCGCGATTTGTGGTTGCGATGACGCGCACGTCCACCTTTATCGGGCGCTTGCCACCGAGGCGATCGACCTCGCGCTCCTGAACCGCGCGCAGCAGCTTGGCTTGAAGCTCCAACGGCATCTCGGTGATTTCGTCCAGGAGGAGCGTGCCACCGTTCGCCTGTTCGAACTTTCCCTTGTGCTGCGTTGTCGCCCCCGTGAACGACCCCTTCTCGTGCCCGAAGAGTTCGCTCTGTAGCAGGCCCTCCGGCAGGCCGGCGCAGTTGACTGCCACGAACGGGGAGTCAGCGCGCGGGCTCCGCTCGTGAATGGCTCGGGCAAACACCTCTTTGCCCGTTCCGCTCTCCCCAGAGAGCAACACGGACGCGTTGGACTGCGCCACCATGTCCAACATTTCGAGGTGCTTCACCATGCCAGGGTCGCACGTGATGATGCTCTCGAATCCAGAGGGCTTCTCGCCGAATTCGGGCAGAATCTGGCTGATCTTCGTGTACAGGACATCGCCGTCAACGGGCTTTATCAGGTAGTCGTTCGCGCCGAGCTTCATCGCCTCGACCGCGTCATCCACGTCGCGGAAGGCCGTGAGCATCAGAACCGGCGTCTGTGGCCGGTCCTCCTTCACTCTACGCAGCAGTTCAATGCCATCCATCTCGGGCATGCGGACATCGGAGATGACCAGGGCGTATGCCCGATCACGCAGGCGCTCCAGGGCTACGGCGCCGCTCTCGGCCGCATCGACATCCAAGCCCTTCTGAGCCAGGCGCGCGGCCAACGCGGCGCGAAAATCCGGGTCATCGTCGACTAGAAGTATCTTCGCCACGATTCCCTCGCGATAGGCGCCGCCACGAACTCCGTTATTCTTCGAGGCGCTTCACAACGGTGCGGCTGCCACCGGCTGAGGCCGCGGATTCCATGGCCTCGCTGGCGCCCCCGAGGATCTCTTCCGGCGTGTAGTCCTGCCCAGGCTCCCACGCAGCAATGCCGATGCTCACGTGGAGCTGGTCTTCCGCGGAGGGATCCGCGAAGGCGCGCACCATAATGCTGCTCTTGACCCCCTCCGCGAGGATCTGCGCCCGCTTGGCGGAAGTGCCAACGGCAAGAAGTAGGAACTCGCCCTGCTCGCGGTATGCCAGCACGGTGTCGGTCGCGTTGTTCACCATCTCGTGCAAGACCTCGCTGGTCTCCATGAGGATAACGCGGGTCAGCGGGGCGTTGTTCATCTCGGCGAGACCGAGGATCTTCATGTCCAGTACGGAGATTGGGTCGCTGCGGCTCTCGGCCATCTGCATCGCGCGGGTGAGTCGCTCCAGGGCCTCTTCCTCGTCGGCGCCCTGAACGCCACCTGTGCGCATCGTCTCTTCGAGGTTAGCAATCTCGTTTTCGTACATGCGGGCGCGCATGTGATGGCGTAGCCCGACCTGCATCCTCGCCAGCAGCTCTTCCGGGTGGAACGGCTTCGAGATGAAGTCCTGGCCGCCCAACCCATACGCGCGCACCTTGAACTCTACCTGCACCCGGTCTGACAAGAAGATGACAGGGATGCCGCTGAGGCGATCGTCCTCGTTCAGCGCCTCCTTGACGGCAAAGCCGTCCATCTCGGGCATCGTGATATCAAGCAGGATGAGATCAGGGTTATGCTCTGCCGCTAGGTCCAACGCGCTCTTACCCGACGATGCGGTGAATACGCGGTAGTTGTGTCCCTCGAGCCGCCGCTGGAGCATAAACAGGTTGTGGTGGTCGTCGTCCACCGCCAGGATTACTGCGCCCGCTGTCGAGTCCGCGGTCGAGTCGAAAGATCGCATTCATGTCCCCTCACAGTCTGTCGGGAATGCTACCCGTAGACGACAAAGTTCTGGCTGGCCGCAACGCCTTCATCCATTGCTTCGCGGAGCGACCGTAGATAGCTGGCGGCATCATCCTCCCGGCTGCCACGCCGCTCCGAGACGCCCACGGAGATCTTCTCGGCAGCGCCAGGCATCACGCTACCCAGAGCCGTCTGGATCAGCCCCGCAATCTCTATCGCGTCGTCCAGCGCGATGTTCATTAGCAGCAGCGCGAATTGATTGTCGCCCGCATGCGACACCGTGCCCGCCGCCGAGAACTCACCGGTCAACAGGCGCGCGGCCGTTCCCGCCACGTCTGGGTCATCAGTGGCGGCTCGGCCGATGTCCAGAAGTATCATCGACATGGGCAGGTCGTTCTCGTCAGCCGACGCCCAATCCTCGCGCAGTTGCTCGCCAAAGCGTTCGACCGTCGGGAGGCCGGTCGTCGGGTCCACATCGGTTGTCGGCTCTGGCGACGGGGCGGCTTCTTCGGCGCCCTCGGACGGGGAGGCCTCCTCGCCAACAAGGGCGTCCAGTGTCGGCGCTTCGGCGGAATCCTCGGTCGGCGTGTCAGGTTCGTCGTCCCCATCACCGATCAGCGCATCGAGCTCGGCTGCCTCGTCGGGCGTTTCTGCGTCCGACGCTTCCTCATCATCCATCAGAGCATCCAGGTCGGACGCCTCATCGGACGTCTCCGCGGCGGCTTCGTCCCCCGCTTCGTGCGCTTCCCCTTCGCCTATCAGCGCGTCCAGGTCGGACGTCTCCTCCGCCTCGGACTCCCCAACGTCGTCGTCCGCCGAGTCTGGGACCGTCGCGGCTCCTTCGGCGGCCGGGGCTTCGTCCTCCGCTGGTGCCGCCAGCATGTCGTCAAGACTGTCAGCTTCGTCTGACTCCGCGACATCCTCCGCGTCGGAGATGAGCGCCTCTATATCGCCAGCGTCTTCGCCATCGTCGGCCAACGCTTCGAGGTCATCCACGCTGGACTCGTCGTCGGCGGTGCTATCACCCTCGTCCTCGGCCCCCACGTCGTCGCCGTCCCCATCGTCCGGGGAGTCATCCCCGTCCGCGAACAGGGCATCCAGCGCCTCGTCCTCGCCCTCGGTCTCCTCATCCTCGTCCTCACCCATAGCGCCTACGGCGTCGGACGTGATGTCGTCGATGTCGCCAATGGGCATCGCAATTGGATCCGGCGCTTCGAGGAACTCCAGGACTGGGTACTGCGCGTCCGGCCCCTGCTCCCAGTTGTATTTGAAGGAGAACCGACCAACCTTCAGCGTTGCTCCCGGGCTGAATTCCTCGATGGACTCGCCCGGCTCGAGCCGATTGTCGTTGACGTACAGGCTGCCTCGCACGGCTTCGATCCCGTAACCCACCGATCCGTTGAGGTACGTCTGCTTCCTCAGCTTGGCGTGGGGAATGCCGACGGATTCGTGGTACAGCGCGATGTCCATCGGCGTATCAGCGTCGAGACCTTCGTCGCGGGCTATGAACAACTCGTCGCGCTCGGAGAAGTCCAACGTGAGGGATTCGCCAGGCTGTGGCGGCACCCTCTTCTCGACGTTCGACGTGATCGTCCACCGGCTGACGCCCGTATCGGTGATGACGTTGACGACAGTGCTTTCGCCAACGTCCTCGACGAGGAACTGAATCACGAAGTGCGGCTTCTCGATCCCCTGGATCCCGGCTTTGAAATCGCCGACCTGGAACTGGTCCTCCGGCCGCATGTGCAAGTCGAAGTCCTCGGTCACCGGAGAGCCATTGATATAGGCGCTACCCCGCACCACCTTAACAACGTACGTCTCTGCGTGCTCATCCGTGTCGAACCGGGTGTGGTTCGTGAGCATGCCCTGCTCGAAAACCGCGATCTCCAACGGGACGTTCTGCGGCATGTCAAACAGGTTCTCGTCGAAGACATCCGTGAACGTGTTGAACGTTGCTTCCTCTTCGATGAGCACGTCGTCCGGCAGTTCGTCGCCCCCTCGCGGGGCGAGGTCGAGCTTGCCCCACTCAATGAGCAGATACAGCGCTGCGCCAAACATCGCGATCAGCGCCCCGACGGCGAGCATCCCCAACGCGCTCGTGCTCATCGGTTCGTTGCCGACTTGCTTTACGACCGATGCGCGAGACGGGTCGACCCGGTATGTGGGGCCATCAAGCAGTGTTACCTGGTAGTAACCGGGCAACTGGAAGTAGATCTTGTCGCGGGACGACGTAGCGAGGGTTGGGAACCCGTATTGCACTCTCCGCGACACGGTCGTGTCAGGCACGAGACCAACAAACGGCCCCCGAGGGACGTTCGTGCCGGAGGTTGTCAGGGTCGCGATGCCGGTATCTGCGTTCACAACGTATCCAGAGCCGCGCTTCACCGTCGCGCGGATGGACCGTCCGAGCATGTACGGCAACGGCTCGGCCACTCCCGGCTCGATCACTTCCGCGTAGAAGTGCAGTTCGTGCGCCCTGCCTTCCGCGTCGACGAGGGGAATGGGACGAGAGTCCGTTGCGGAAGGTTCCACCGAAGCGAGAGCGACCAGTGGAAGGTCGCGGCGATCCGCGACTCCCTTGATGGAGATGGGAACGAGGTTGTGCAGTTCGAATAGGTCGCCGTACACGTCGCGATCACGGCGCATGTATATGGCGACATCGACATCGTAGGCTCCGTCGAGGCCAGCCCGCCAGCCCTTGATTCGGTACAGCCCTGCGTAGTCAGACTGCCGATCGCCCAAGTCTGCTCGCACGACCTCGGTGGCTCCGTCTGGTCCCGTAAACGTCACCTCTGCCCGCGCGAGATGATACGTGGACCCGCCCATCTTGAAGTTGTCTTGGCTCACCGGCCCCCCGGGAGTGACGACCCCAAAGTAGAGGGGAACCGCCTTGCCGATCTCCACGGCAGATGGGCAGAAATGGAAGATCTTCAGCCCGTTGTCGGTAATGACCTGGTGGGTCACTCTCGCCTTGCGTTGAGGCATGACCTGGTAGCGCCACTTGCCGGCCATCGGCCTGTGGATACGGTAGAACGCGTTCCCAGTGCCCTGGAATTGCGGCGGCTCGACCTCCCCATCCGGGTTCTCGAGCGCGACACTGAATCCGATGACGCCAGCCGCGTCGGATTCGGACACGATGTCGAGTTGGAGCATCTCCGTGTATGGAGCGATCGAGATAGTCTCGTCCAGGCCCTGCTGCGATGCCTTCTCGGCGTCTGGGTCCAGACGCGCCACACGTGGACGCTCGGTGTATCCCTGAATCTGCGCGAGTATCTTGCCGAAGACCTGCGGCAGCCCGTTGCCGTTCTCGACCTTGAACTTCTTCTGGTTGTCCCTCATCACCGATGTCAGCGCCTGCGCCTTGTCGGAGTATGGTCCGAGGCTGATGGCGTATAGGTCGACATTCGAACGCGGGAAGTTGTACGTCGAGAGGAGTAGTGACCGCGTCGCCGCTTTGATGCCCTCATCGTCCAGACCGTCGGCCCACCGCGCGCTGGAGATCAGGATAACCGAGGGGAGAACGCCATCCGACCCTTGGGGGACCATGCCCAACGCCGTGCTCATGGCGGCGTTCAGGTCGGGCGACGCCTTGCCAGCGGCGGCGGCCCTCGCGGCGTTCAGAAGCATCGCCAGATTCGCGTCCGTCGCCGCGGTCAGCGGGACAGCGATCCGGGCGGTCTCATCGAAGAGCACGAGACCGACCTCGTCCGAGGCGTTCAGGCCGCGCATCAGCTTCTCGATGCCCTGGACGCGCACACCCCTGGGGTCGACCCTGTCCATCGCCTCCGACTGATCGAGCGCGAAGACTACATGGCGTCGCGTGGTGGACTCGAGCAGCACGGGAGACCCAGAAGCGCTCGGTAGCGGGCTCTGGGCGTGAAGAGACGCGTACGCGACAAGGCTGAGAACCAGTGTCGCGATCCATATCGTGCCTGCCGATCGGCGCCGCGTCCTAGACCTGGTAAACACCGCGTAGTCCCCGAATCTGTTGCCACGGGCGGGACATCGTCTTGGGCCGCGACCATGCGTCGTCGCGCGCCGCCTTCCCGAGCGGGAGCGATGTGCCACGCCCACGGTCTGTCCCACATAGCCTGGGCAGAACGTAATAATACGCAGTTCCCCGCGTCCCCGCAACTGCTAAGGGCTATTCCGCGGGGCTCGCCTGTCCCGCTCGGCTCGACTGCATACGCTCGAGGCGCGCCAGCAGGTCGAGCTCCGCGGAGCTGAGTCCGGTGATCCGCCCGACTTCCTTCAAGTCTCCACCGCCCTGCACGAGCTTGCGCGCGCGGGCATAGGGTGACTCCGCTTCGACATCCGGCGCCGCGACGCTCTCGGAGGACGCCTCCGCGTCCGGCCCGAGGGACATGGCCCCTGCCACGACCTGAGGAGCCTGAGGCGTGCCGAGTTCTGTCGGCGCGTCGTCCGCCTGCGCAACGAACGGCTCACCGAAGAGCAGCACGCCCTGTGTCGCCCGCTCGAATTCGCCTGCGAGGGACTTCATCTCCAGGCGGATCTCAGACATGTCCTGGCGGACGATTCGCGTGAGCCGTTGGTGACGCTCATGGGACGCGTCCAACTCCGCGTCGGCTGCCTCCCGGAAGGCGTCGACGTCCTCGCGCATGAGCTCCTTCGCTTCCTCGGCCGGAACCGCGACGGCTCGAACCTTGTTGCGTCCTGAGCTCTGAAGCAGGAAGTAACCAGCCACCGCGCCAGTGCCCAGCAGAAGGATGAGCCCACCGACGATATACAGAGTCTTGACGGAAGACTGCGTTGCCTCGGACGGCCCCGCGACGGGAAGAGCGGACGCCGCTGCGCCTACGGCAGCGGGAGCCATCGTGACGGTAAGGGCGCCCGGCGTTGTGCTGGCATCAACGGTGGCGGCGGATGCCAACGGAAACGTAAGAGCGACCACCAGGTTGCTCGTGTTCCCGTCGGGTTCCTCGTCGATCGACAGCGACCAGGCGAAGCCCAAAGCGCCCTGGAACGCGCGCCTATACCCATTCTGCGTCGCCGTGTTCGCCATGTCGGCAAACTCGATCCTGAGTTCCTGCTCGGACCCGCGCATACCCAGGGTCTGCGTCCAATCGGGATCGCCGGAGAACTCGAGCAGCAGCGACGGTGGGTCAGCGTCCGGGTCGGACAAGACGCGGGTAAGGTTCGCGCCAGCGGCGGACCCAAGCAGTGGGTAGGCCAACAGACACAGGACAACGCATACCCTACGCGCGGACGGGAATTGGATCATTTAGGCACTCGTAGATATGTGGCGTCGGAATCGCACTGGGCCGTGAGGCCAACTAAGGCGCACTAACAATAGAACGGACGCCGCTCGGAAACAAGTAATCGGGCAAGCCGATCGGCCGCCGCGACCTCTATGGCGTCGGGCACGGTCTGCCCAGTGCTGAAGTAGGACAGGGGCAATTGAGTGTGGTCGGCGAAGTTGAGGATGTCGCCGAAGGCCGTCGTCTCGTCCAGCTTCGTGAAGGCGATGCGGCCGGGCGATAGAGGCTGGAATCCCCGCGCCGTCTCCCACAGGTCTACACGACGCGTGGTCGCGCTAACGAGGAGATGCGTCTCGTGTGGTCTGGCGGCATCCAGTAGCACCCTCAGATCGGCGAGTCCCGTGCTGTCGGCGGCGGTACGCCCAGGCGTGTCGATCAGCACGAGGTCATAGGCCGCGTAGGCCGAGATGGCCTCGGCAACGTCGTGCGGGGTCTGCGCCACGACACACGGCACGTCGATGATGTTCGCGTAAGCCTGAAGCTGCTCGGAACCGCCGACGCGTGTCGTGTCCATCGTGACAAGACCGACACGCTTCTGCTTCTGCAGCCTGTGATGCGCCGCGAGTTTCGCGGTCGTCGTGGTCTTGCCGACGCCTGTTGGGCCAAGAAGCGCCACGACACACGGGCTGCCGGTCATCGCAATGCCTTCGGAGAACTTCACCCTCGACAAAATCGCCGCGACGAGGGTCGCCTGAATGTCGTCGGCGTTCGCTTGGCTTCGCGCGGTCGTGAGGATGGCTTCCAGCAGATCCTCCTCGACATCGTGCTGCTCCAAACGCTGCCGCAGCACTGCGTCGATTGAGATCGGCGCCGGCGTCGGGGCCGACGCGACGACGCCCCTGCCCTCCCCGTACGCGTCTCGGGCCAGCCCGCGACGTATCTTCGTCAGCCAGGAGGAGTCGAGCGGCGGGTCGGGCTCTCGCTCAGAGGCGGAGCCGCCAGCGTAGGCGTTCGGCGCGCCCACGGAGTCTTGCGTTCGTGAGGGCTGCGCCTGGGGAGGCGTTACGGGCGGCGCGGGCGGGCCGCCGCTCGCGGCCGCCACGTCCGGTAGTGGGGAGGCCGGGGAACCGGGCTGTGGGTCAGGTCGTGGATACACGGCCGGCGGCGTTTCCCGACGCGGCGGCTCTGGGGTGTCGCCGCCTTCGGGGCCGATGTCCATCGGATTGATGGCGGCGACGACCTCGCAGTCTTCGCCGGGCTCCTGCTTGGTCAGAAGGATGACAGCGCGCGGCCCCAGGTCGACGTGGACCTTCTGAAGGGCTTCTTCCTCGGTCGCCGCCTCGTAGCGTCTTACGATCATCCTGCCGTCATCCTAAGGCGACCTGCTCTCACGACCCTGGCGCCGGCGCGGCTCCCGGCGACGCAGCTGGTGGCGAAGATGCGATCGGAGGCGCTACCGTGGCGGACGGCGTGGGCGCGTTCTCCCCAGCGTTCTGCGCCGCATAGCGAGCCATCGGACGGCGCAGGCGGTACACGTAAGCGAGAATCTCGGCGACGGCGCGGTAGTATTGGCTGCCGATCTCCCCGCCCAACGGCACTTCCTTGTATATGGCGCGCGCGAGGGGTTTGTCTTCCATGATCGGGACGCGATTCTCCTTCGCGAGCGCCTTGATGCGCTGCGCGATGAGGCGCTGACCCTTGGCGACAACTCTGGGCGCATCCATGGAATCCTGCTCGTATTTCAGAGCGACGGCAATCTCCGTCGGGTTCGTGATGACCACAGACGCCTCGGGAACATCGCCCATCATGCGCTGTCGCGCGAGGTCCCGTTGGATGGACCGGATGCGACCCTTGGTCTGCGGGTCGCCTTCGTACTGCTTCGTTTCTTCCTTCACCTCTTCGCGACTCATCCGCAGGTTCTGGAAGTGGCGCCACCGCTGATACATGTAGTCGATGGCCGCGAGGATCATGAACACCACCACCATGACGAGCGCCAGGCGATAGACGAGCCACGCCATCATCTTCAGAACCGGCTCGTGCCCAACCATGGGCAGAGCCAGGATCGTGGGAACCTGGTTGATGATCATGCGGTAGGCGAGCGCGAGCAGAAGGACGACCTTCGCCATCCCCTTAATGGCCTCGACGACACTCCGTTGCGAGAACATCGAGCCGAGCCCCTTGCCCAGCGAGATACGGTTTAGCTTGGGCTCGAGCGACTTCACGGAGAACATCGGCCCGACTTGGATAAGGTTGGAGAACACCGCCATCGCGGCCAGGGTGATGAGTAGCGGCCCCATGATGGCGACGAGGAATTCCACGCTGCGCCCCGATAGCGACTGGATCCTGGCGACCGTGAGATCCTCGCCGACGAACTCGCCGATACCGGAGAAGTAGTACTGCATCACCCGCTGCAGCGTCTTGACGATCGTCGGCGCACTTATGCGCAACGCCATGATCGCCGCCAGGAGACCCAACGCGATAGAAACCTCTTGGGAGCGCGCGACAGTGCCTTCCTGCCGCGCCTCCTCCATCTTTCTAGGCGATGGGTCTTCAGTTTTTTCTTGTTCGTCTGCCATGATCTATCCCACTGATCATCTCTCTAAGGAGACATCGCGTCCAACAGACCCCGCGTGCTGTCGTACAGATCCTCGAACAGCACGCCAAAATACGGTACCACGCCCGTCACCGACAGCGCCAAGATCGTGTATCCCAGCAGCATCGTCAACGGCAGTCCCACGAGGAAAATGTGCATCTGCGGCATCGCTCGACCTAGAATCGCCAGGGTCGAGTTCGTAAAGAACAGCACGACCGTCGAGGGCGCCGCAACACGAATGGCGATCTTGAACAGGTCGTTCAGCATCCCTAGAATCAGGCGCAGCGCCGACGAATCGAACACCGTCTCCCCGAAGCCGATCATCCGATAGCTGTCCGACAGCGCCACCAGCAGATGGAGGTGCCCACCCACCGCGATGAACACCATCAGGGCCATCCAGCGGTAGATAACGGAGACCACCGTGCTGGACACCGCCGCCACCGGGTCCATGGCTCTGGCGAGCGCCAGACCCATCTGGAAGCTGATGAGTTGTCCCGCCATCATCGTGCCCGCGAACACTGTCTGCGCCGCGTATCCAAGCACGATGCCGATGAGCAGCTCGCGGAAGATAACGATGCCGTACCCCGTGACCGTCAGCACCCCGTGGTATTCGCGAACCGGCAGCACGGGGAACAGGAGCAGCGCCAGGATGAGCGAAAAGCTTGCCTTCGCCGTCGCAGGCACCGGACGGTCGCCGAATAGAGGGGCGACCAGTATCAGCCCGGTGATGCGGAACAGCACCAGCAGGAACGCTGCAAGAGTTGCAGGCTGAAGCAGTTCCATGCTCTACGAGGTCGTCTCCTGCTCGTTGTACGATTCGCGAATCCAATCGCTTAACACTCCGTCGGGGTTCTCGACGACCTCCCGCGTTATTGCGAAGCGGGACTTGCCCGTGTTCCGTCGGACGAGGCTGAGCCCGTGTTCGTAGTCGTGGAACATCGTCAGGGCGACCTCGAACAGTTCGTCTCCTGACTTTACCGCCACGTCGCACAGGGCGTCGATGGCGTCTTCGTGAAACTCCAGCTCGATCTCGGTCTCCTCAAGGAACCGAGCGCCGTAGTTAGACAGGATGTACCGACCCACGGAACGCTGCCGGAATCCGGGGTCGTCGAGCAGCCGCTCCAAGACATCCGCCGGATTCTCCGCCAACTCCCTGTTGACGACGAACATCGTCACGTCCGTGGCTGGGAGTTCGTACTTGAAGTTGCGGAACAGCCGCTCGCACACCGTCATGAGTCCTCGCGCGCCGGTCTTCTCCTCGTGCGCCTGCTCGGCGATGGCGTGGAGGCCCTCGTCCTCGAAGATTGCCTGTATCCCATACGCCCGGAACGCCCGCTCGTACTGCCGGATGATGGATCCCTCGGAGCGCTGGAGGATCTCGAAGAGCTGGTCGACGGACAGTTGGTGACAGAACACGTGCACCGGTAGCCTGCCGACGAACTCGGGCTCGAAACCAAACTGCACGAAGTCCTCGGAAATCGCTTGGGCGAGGTACTCCGCGTCGTCGTCGCGCTCGACGTTGCCGCCGAAGCCCATCGTGGTCTTGTGCGCGCGCTTCTTCACGAGGTCCACCAGATTCGTGAATGCGCCGCTCACGATGAACAGAATGTACCGTGTGTTGATGGTCGGCTTCTCGACCTTGCCCTTCTTCTGGAACTCCATCGCCGCCTGCATCTGGCTCGTGGGGTCGAAGGGAGAACGCAGGTCGACTTCCGTCTCCTCCATGAGCTTCAGGAGGTTCATCTGCACGCCGCGGCCGCTCACGTCACGACCGATGATGTTCGGGGGCGTCGCAACCTTGTCTACCTCGTCGAGGTAGACGATGCCGTATTGCGCCAGACCAGGGTCGCCGTCCGCCTGCGTGACGAGGTCGCGCACGAGATCCTCGACGTTGCCGCCTACGTAGCCCGTCTCGCTGAACTTCGTGGCGTCCGCCTTCACGAACGGCACGCCCACGAGCTTTGCTAGCGTGCGGATGAGGTACGTCTTGCCGACGCCGGTCGGGCCGACCATGAGCACGTTCTGCTTGGAGTAGTCGGCATCCCTGAGTTCAGGGTCGTGCTCGCACTCACGGATATGGTTGTAGTGGTCGCATATGGCGATGGCGAGGGCGCGTTTGGAGTCTTCCTGCCCAATGACGAAGCGGTCGAGGTACGCCTTCACCTCTTTGGGGGTCATGTCGAATTCGAGGATGCGCCGCTTAAGCTCCTCGATGTCCTCGGAATCCGGGGGTTCTACCTCCGCTTCGCGCTCTCCGTGGCCCTGGACCTGCACGCCCAACTGGACGTGATCGCCGTACTTCTGGCGCAGGAACTCCGCCAGGTCTTCTTGCAGTTCCTCTTGCGTCGGGATCTTCTTAGCCGCCATTCGCATCGCCACTCCACGGTTTGCCGGGCGGGTTACGCAGCGAGTCGGGCTCAGTCGCGGACTGCTCGCCCTGTACTATAACCCGAAGCGCCGCGCTCGGTTCATCAGCGCCCTCGAGTCGCGCGGCGTCCGGCCGTGGCGTCGGTTCCTTGGGGGGCGGTAGTGACCTCTGTATGCGACGAAAGCGCGCGCTCGTCTTCTGTAGCCCGGAGCGGTCAGGCAACGCGTCAACCTGCTCCTTGCCCCGCTGAATGCGCTGCTTCGTCGGAGGATGTGTGGAGAGCATCTGCATGATCCCCGGGTCGCCCCCTCCTTCCTTGTTCAGGAGTTCGTCGAAGAACGTCACGAGACCCGATGGGTCGATCCCCGCGTCGTAGAGATTCTGGATGCCCAACGCGTCGGCCTCTAGCTCGTCGTCGCGGCCGTACTTGAGCAGGAGTCCCTGCCCACCCACGGCTACAAGGCCACCCACGATTTCCGCAGTGAGTCCGGGATCGTCACCGGCGATGACGCCAACCATCGCGGCCAGACCCAACTGCTGGGTCATATGTTTGGCGCCGTGGCGCCCTACGACGTGGCCTATCTCATGCCCCATGACGCCCGCCAGTTCCGACTCGGACTTCGCGGCGCGCATGAGGCCCAAGTTCACGTACAGATACCCGCCCGGAACGGCGAAGGCATTGATTTCCTCGGACACAACCACGCGCACGTGATACTCGATATCGGTTCGCTTGCAGACCTTTGCCAGCCGCTGCGTCAGATCATCGACATAAGCAAGGATCTCGGGGTCTTCGAGGAACTCCGCTTCCTTGGAGATCTCCGCGTCAAACTGCTGGCCCAGGCTCAATTCGTCTTCGGTGCTGAGGATGTTCACCGACTGGATAGCGGCGCATCCCGTCAGCGTGGCGGCGAGCAGCGCGATGGTGGTGAGGCGCACGGTTCACGTCCTCGCAGGTGGTGTCGTCCCGCGTCTGGGTCCGCGTGTCAATCGACGCGTGCAGAATACTGCATGGCGAAACGGCCGGACAACCGCGCCAGGGCGAGAAACGCGGGGAGACATCGCGCAACGCCGGAGGGTGGACTGGGACACGCACGGGCGGGGCGCCACGCGACGTCGCAGGGGTCCCGCGCGAACGGGAGCTAAATGGCCTCGCTCGCGCATCCGAGCATCGGCGTCTCGGCGTCAGCCAACCACGGCTTCGCGGTAGGAGCCAGCGTTTCGGCGACCTTCACTTCGGTGGCCAGACGAAGCGTGCGGGATGCTTCAGTCCGGCCCAGAGAACTGGCCGGGACTGCCTCGGGAGCACGGCCAGCGACCGGTCCCACCACGACGGATACCTGTCCTCCGCTGGGTGGCGCGTCAGATTCACCGGGTCGTCACCCTCGGCCGTCATCGTGAAGATGTCGTCCCCACCATCCCTGGTCGATTGGAAAGCGATCCGCGTGCCATCCGGCGACCACGAGGGCGAGCGGTCGTCGGCCGGGTGCTGGTGCAGAACCTCCAGTCCGCTACCGTCGGCGCCCATCACGTACAGGTCGTTCACGACATCCTGCCGCATGAAGACGATCTTGCTCCCGTCGGGCGACCAACAGGGCGCCGTTTCATAGAAGGGGTGGTCTGTCACGTTCGTCCGTTCGCCGGTCTCTATCGTTGTGACAACGATGTCCATGATGTTCCCGGGAGCCCACCCCTCGTGCACCAGCTGACCGCCGTCCGGCGACCAGTCCCCGCCCCACTCGAAATGGGGCGGGTCAATCATCAGCTCCATGTCGCCGCCATCGACGCTGACCTTGAACAGTGTCGGCAACACGAACGGGACGGGCTGCGCGCCGAACGCCACCCACTGCGAGTCGGGCGACCAGGTGGGCCCGCGATGCGTGGGCGATGTCGAGTCGGCCAGCAAGCGCACATCGCCATTGGCGCCAACCGCGAGCAACTGGCCGCCACCGGCGAAGGCGATCCATTTCCCGTTAGGCGACCAACCGATCTCGAGAATCCGCACCCCCAGTTCAGTGCGCCGCCGGATATCGCTCCCGTCCGGCCTCATCGTGTAGATCTCCGTAGGACCGTCCCGATCTGACACGAAGGCGATCCTGCCCCCATCCGTGGCATCAGCGACACACACGGCTGAAGCAGAGACGGCCGCCAGCGCCCATCGGAGGAGTCCTGCCCTGCCGCACACGCGCAAAAAACGCCGACCCATGCCGGTCCCTCTCGTCGTCTCCGCTATGGCTTCCCTCTGGCCACACCTGGCGGGAGGCGGCGGGCGGCGAGGACAGAGCCTTGCCGATGTCCAAGACGATAGAACCGCCTGTACGTAACAGACTGTAGGGAAGAGGCTGCGTATGGAGCCAAACCGACTGGACCGCCCAGCCTGGGCGCCCCACGCGGAGTCGGGTGAGTGACCCCTGCCATGGAACGCCCCATGTACAAATCTGTGAGCCTAGGATACCTACGTACATGGTCCGCGTCAAGGGTACAGTGCGTGTAGTGCTACTAAATCTGGCGTATTGGCAAACGGCGCAGGCGGGGAGTGCGCCGACGCCTTTGTGGGCAGCGACGGAGGACGCCCATCTGCGCGCGCGCTCAATACTCGATGGTCGTAGGCCGTTGCGCGGAGACAGGAGCTATATGGGCTCGCCCGCATATCCGAGGATGTTGTGGCGCGGCGCCCCATACACCTTCTCGACCGCCGCGAGTATCTCGTCACGCCGCCGCTCGCGCTGTTCGCTGGGCAAGTCGAGGACCACGTCGTCTACATCGTACGGGCCGATGCGCCAATGGCCGACGACCGCGCCCCGGAACTCGCCGTCGATGGGCAGGTGTTGCAGTATCTCCATGCCTTTGTAGAGGCGCTTCAGCTCCGTGGCGCGTGCCAACACGAGCGGATCGTGCCGGTGCATCGAGAAGGCAGACGGCGCCGCCGCGCGCGAGTGCGGCATGTCATCGGCGCCGAGAATCCACCCGACGCCCATGTCCTCGACCTCTACAGCCGTCAGGCGACCTGACGACTCCATGTCGCTCAAGACGCCTTCCAGTAGCCGCTTCGGCAGGGCGGACCAGTCTTTGACCTGCGCGGACGTGGCGAACACGTGCGCCCGCAGGAAGCGCTCGATGACGTCGGCTGCCGCCTCCTGCTTCGTGCGTTGCTCGAGGTCGACGTCCGGCCATTCGTCCTCGAACAGCCGCCACTCGCGTTCCCAGTCCTCGTCGGGCTGATCTTCGTGCACGAGGAACGCGGTCTGTAGGCGATGCAGAGCTGGCATGACCTGCTTGTTGAGGAGCCCGGTCTCCTCGCGAAGCTGGCGCGGCGTCAGCGGACCCAGCGACGACAGCTTGTCGTACACCACCTGTTGGATCTCGCTCACGCGCGTGACTGGCTTCCGAAACGCCGTCGCGTACAATTCCAGGTCGTCCGCGAACACGTATCCGACGTTGCCGTTCAGGAAACGGCCCTTCACGAGCGTGCGGTTGGCTCGCAGCTTGTCGGCCGCTGCGGCAGCATCGAACCGCGCGCGGTGCACAAGCTCTGGAGGACTGCCCGGATACGACATCGCCGGAGGCGCGACCGGCTGCACAAGACGGAACAGGTGGAAGTACGCGTTCGTGTCCGCCGTCGGCTCCGCCAGCAGGTGTCGGCGGAGGCGTTCCGCGTGGATGCACTGAGGATCAGCAATCGCGCGCACTATGAGGTCCACCAAGGTGATTGCGTTGTATGCAGGTCGAGCCAACGGGGCGTCGATGCCTTCTCCTCGCGGCAGAAGGCAAGAATGGGGCCGGGTACGTCGCCGCGAGAACCTATGTGGCGAAGCGCCATACTCCACACGGCGTGGTTAGGCGATTCGGCCCGGCGGATCCGCCGGCAACCCCGTCCCCTGGCAGGGCCAGGTCTAGATGGGGTTGGGGAGCCAGTCGCAGATGCCACGCCGTAACCAACCCTCTGGCCGCCCGTGCGGAAGAGGGACGGACGCCGTGTAGACTCCTGCGCTTCTGAGTGGTCATAGGCCGTATACGGTTCAGTCTTCCCCGTGCTGAGTTCCTCGCCAGCGCCCGTCAAGTGCGCGCTTGCCGCCCATGGCCCTGACACTGCGGCTTCAGGAGTCCCACTAGGAGATGAGGGCGTGTCGGATTTCCCCGGCTGATGGCGACATTCCCGGCCTGCGGCAGCCTATTGGCGCTTCATCCACGCCCAAGAGGTGGCGAGCTTCCCGGCCGAGTCCACGGCCAGAATCGGAGCGAGGCCGCCGCCCATCACGGTCGCGAGTTCTTCCTCGGTGAGGGCCTGAGTGAACCAGCCTACCTCGTCAAAGAGGCCCGTCGCCGCGACGTTGCCTGGACGCGCGCCAATCCACATGTTGTCGGCTCCGTTTACGACCAAATCCCCACCTAGCGGGGCCTCACCTTCGAGCTGGCCGTCCATATAGAGAAACATGCTCTCGCCGTCGCTCATCTTGGCGATGTGATGCCACTCTCCATCGGCGATCGGCGTGACGGAGTCTATCCGGCCCTCCCCGCCGTCGTCCGTGTGCCACATGGCCACGGCGTTGTCATTTTCGTGCACCCAGATATCCAGATGGCGCGCGTTGCGTGGCTCGGGCCACACTTCCCCGTCGCGCCAGACGATGTATTGCCAGCTCAGGGGTTCGAGCCTCACCCACGCAGTAAACGTGAACGGGTCGGCGTCGAACACATCGTCGTGGGGGATGTTAACGTACGCGTCGCCCTCGCCGGGCAGCGAGACCGCCGCGCCGAACCTGCCATCGTCGGACCACTCAGCCGCGCCCTTAAGTTCGCCGTCGGCGCCGCCGAACGCGTCCACGGCGGATTCTCCAGCGCCTTCGTCGAACAGCCAGGCGCCGGCCACCCCAAACTCCTGTGCTGAGGCGGACGCGACCACCGCTCCAGCGATCAACGCCATCGCCACCGCGTAACCAGCTGTTCGAGCGTGCCTCACGTTGCTCCTCACCCTTGATCCCTCGTACGTGAATGGCGGCCTTCCGCAGGTCGCTCTGGATAGATGCGGCATGGCGGCCGCCAATGGTACCCTCAATCCTGCGGAGATTGAGGCGTCCGCGAAGTGACGGAGGCGACGCGGGGAGGGCGAGGAGAATGCGCGCATGCCCGAGAGCCGCTCGCTGCCGTCGAAGCGTGAGCGTAGCTCTCCGTGCCTCTCGTCCGCGCTAGCCTCTGTGCCATCGGCGTACCTCTCCTTGGCGTCCTTGCAGCCTTCCCGGTCCTGTCCTCGTTACGCGCGATCCACAGGCCGCCGACGGCCGTCACCGAGCTGCTCAGAGACTCCAGCCGACCATCGTCGAGCGCAGTGATGGTCGGGTCAGGCCGGAGGGTCATCGAACGCCGAATGCAGGTCGAGCGGCGGCTCACGGATACCGGCTGCGCTAGCAGCCGGTATCCGTGAATAGGCCTTCGCATGCCCGTGCCTGGGCGCCTAGTGCGTCGGTTCAGGTTCCCTCGGCCCCACGTCTGCCATATCGATGGGGCTGAATCCCAACGACCAGGCGGGGGAGTCGTCCTGCAACCGGAAATCGTCGTTCGCTGGGTCCACGAAGAGGGGGTCGGCGATGACGGAAGTCTCGTCCATCCCTAGCGCCTGCCACTCGTCCCACGTGTGTCCCGCCGGAGTGATGGGGCTACCGGAGGCGTTCCAGTACAGGTTCCCGTCTATCGTGACGTTCAGCGTGTCCCACCGACCCCCTAGCAACACGCCGTCTTCCCAGTAGACGATGTTGCCACGGAACGAGAAGGGATCCTCGCGCGTGCGGCAGACCTGCGCTTCGCCGGTGTAGGCGAAGATGTTGTTCGAGACGAGGTTGTCCTTGCCGTAGTGCAGGTGGAATCCGCAGCGGTTTGTGCGATAGACGACGTTGTTCTCGATGACGGCGTGACTCGTACCTTCGTCGGGGTAGATGCCCCATCCGCCGTACCGCCGTGAGACGATGTCGTGGATGAGGTTGTTGCGGATGGTCATGCCGGGTGACAACCCCAGCGTGTAGATGCCGCCCATGTCGCTCAACCATCCCTGCCCGATGGTATGGAGGTGGTTGAACTCGATGCGATTGTGCGCCGACAGGCTGCGCCCGTATCCCCACGACCAGCCGACCGATATCGCCGTGTAGTAGAAGTCGTGGATGTCGTTGTGGGCGAGGAGATTCCCGCCGCTATGTCCGACCCAGATGCCCACGGCGCTGTGGAACAGCCGGCCGCCCGCGGCGATGACGTTGTCCGTGACCGCGTTGCGGTGTGTCTGCTCTCCGCCGTTTTCGCGGATGACGGTCTCGCCGACCTTCACGCCGCCGGCGCCCAGGTCCGTCAGCGTGTTGTGTACGACCGCGTTGTCCTGGCAGCCGCGTTCCAGCTCGACAGCGTACGTCCCGACGCCCGTCACGGAGCACTTCTCGATGCGGCAGTTGCGCGCCCCGCGCAGACGGATCGCCCCCGGCACGGCGAACGCCGCCTGCACCATGCCACCAATGTCGTCGTTCGGCCACGCCGGCTCGTACTCCGGCCCAAACCACCACTCGCAGTGCGTAAACGTGAGACCCCGCAAGGTGACGTGCTCTACAAAGCGAGCGGATTCAGGCTCGCCGTCGAAGCGCACGAGTTGTACCAGGCGTGGGACGGTCGCTACGAAGTCGTCGACGCTCTCGCCGGGCCTGGGCAGATACGTGATGGAGCCGTCGGACTCCTTCGACATCCACTCGCCAGGCTCCGTGAGCGCGGTGGCGACGTTCTCGACTGAGTAGAACGCTCCCTCCTGGCCGTGATCCGTCGTCAGACGGAAGACGCTACGCTTGGAGAGCTCGACAACGCGGCTGGACTCGTCGACGCTGACGATTGGCAGATGCGAGTCGGTCCAGAAGTGGAGGGCGATGATCTCGCCTTCGTCAACGTCGTCCCACGCTTTAAGATCGCCTTCGGCGTAGGTGAAACGCGTCTGCCCTTGGTTCCACTCGGTTTCGTCCGTGACGTCCGGCAGGCTTTCAAGCTGGTACCAGCCGGTCTTCGGGAGACGCGCCCTCGGCACCCGCTCGCCGTCGACGAAGAGCTGGTGGCCGGCGCGGCTGCCGTCGGGAGCGCGTGTGCGCCACACGGCGCGGCCGTCCAGTTCCGTGGCTTCCCAGTCGGTAAGCTCGACGCCGCCGCTGAACACCGGAGTCTCGTTGGGATAGGCGGCGTACGTGATTGGCGCGGCTGCGGAGCCGGAATCCTCGGGCGTCAGGACGAACGTCTCACCGAGGGCGTAGGTACCGCCTTGGACCCAGACGGTGACGGGCGTGCGAGAACCATCGGCGCGCATCCGGCGGATGGCGTCACGCGCCGCGACGAGTGTCGCCAGCGGGCCGTCGTCGCGAGTCGCATTGGGGGCGTCAATGCGCCCTGACCACGTGTCATCGCCGTCCGTGGCGACGTAGAGATAGGTGGCTTCCTCTGTGGCGCCTGCGGACGCAACCAGCGCCACGCTCACGAGAGTCGGCAGCAAGCCAAGCGACATGTCGTAGAGCCTTTCCCAGGCGGTCGATCCGCCCCTTGCACGCCCACCTACACCAAGCGGCCCGCGGGCGACAGAGCGGCTCTACGCCTACTCTCTCGGAGGGTGTCCCTCCCACGTGCCCGGGTCCGCGGCGTTCTGCTCGTCGGTGATGAAGCCGTAGTAGCGTCCGCGCCAGTAAGCGTCGAGGTATGCCGCGCCGCCCACTTCGCGCTTCGTGTTGGCGTCGAAGATCAGCTTGAGGTTCGCATCTTCCCACGTTTCGGCGCGGTCCCGGCTGATATAGAGACCGCCCGGGGTGCCCGCAAAGAGCAGCCCGGAAGTGAGATCCGCGAAGAGCGTCTGCACCACGGGGATGTCGAAGCCCAGCGTGTGTCGCTCCCAGGAACCCCCGCGATCCGTGGACCGCATGACGCCGTTTGATGTGCCGGCGTAGAAGACGTCCGCATCCGCCGGATCGCCTACTAGAGCGTGGATGTCGTCCTCAACGCGGCCGGCTAGGAGCGCCATGTAGCCGCCCGCGCGGAACCGTTCGTAGAGCTGAGGTAGTCCCCGACTCCACGTCTCACCTGCATCCTCGGAGATTGATAGCCAAGAACCGGACAACGCGCCGGAATTCGTCTTGAACCCGGAAACAAGGAGCCCTGGATCGGTTGGATGCGTGACGAACCACGGATAGATGTCCACGTAGCCCGCCATGCTGATGTCGCCCGCTCGTGTCCACACACCGTTCCCTTCGTGGCGGCGGTGCACGACGTTGTCGAGGAGGGCGTAGATGACCGGCGGAACGCCGACGGCAACGTGGAAGCGGCGCTCACGAGACGGTGGCAGGTTGTCTGTCAGCGACTCCCAACGGTGGCCGATCCACCCTTCGCCGTGGTCGACGCTGCGGTAAACGCCGCCCGACGCTATCAGGTAGAGCTGGTTCGCGTTCGTCGGGCCGATGAGCGCGCGCTGTGGTGTCCCAACATCAGGAGGCAATGGCAGTCGCTCCCAGCGGTCTCCGCCCGTGTGCGAGCGATATAGCCCCGCGTCTGTACATGCGTACACGAAGCGGATACGCCCGCCCGCAGCCAGGCTCCGCGCCGGCGACGGCAGGCTTTCGCTGACGAGTCGCCACGTCTCGGCGCCGTCCACGGACGTGTAGACATCCCCAGCCGTGTCGCAGACGTAGACGACCATGCCGTCCTCGTACGGGACGGCGACGGACGTGATACCCCGACTGAGCCACCCGTCGAGGTGGTACAGGTGCCCCTTCCACTGATATTCGTTGTCCCACGGCGATTCGTACATCGGCAGCGGCCTGTCCGAGCGGCCGCCGTTCTCGCCGACATCGTCGCGAATGCTGTTCATGATGGGACGGAAGGTGCGGTCGGTTGGGAAGCTCTGGAGTGTCCACAGCGCGTCGGCGAGCGCCTCTTCCTTGCCGGGGTCGTCGGGGAAGTTCCCGTAGAAGATGTAGTTGAACGTGGACTGTCGGTCGTGGCGATGGGCGTCCCACAGGTCGCGGGTGACGTGCTCGTAGAATCCCAGGAGCTCGGGGTCTTTCTCGATGCGGAGCATGTTCTCCATGTGCTGGAGCACGTGCTGCCCGTCGTCGAAGCCGTCGCGTCCCTCGATAGGCTTTCGCCACGTTCGGAACTGGTATTGGTCGGTCAGTTCCGTGTATTTGTCGAGGTAGAGCTGCTTGCCCGTCGCGTGGTGCGCGGTACGCAAGGCCGACGCCGCCATGATGATGCGTGTGTTGGGCGTCTTGCCGTCCGTGAACCCGAGTATGGGCGCGCTCATGCTTCCGTCGCGTTTGCGGATGACGAAGTTTGGCTGATCCGCCCAGTAACCGACTAGGGCGTCGATGGCTTCACGCGCCCTGTCCTTCTGTTCACCCTCGGCGACGAGGTCGTAGTACATGCCGAAGGCGTACGCGCCACCGCTGTAGTTGTGGTGGCTGGGGCTGCCTCGCCAGCGATAGTTCGAGTAGTCGCCCTTGCCCTGATACCAGTCGTTCGAGTGGTTCGCGTCCGCGCGCTCTTCGTAGGAGGGACCGTGACCGTGGACGTACCCGCGCGCCTGCAATCCGCGGACCCCCGTCACCAACTGACAGCGGTAGATCGCCTCAAATATCTCGTCGCAGTGCGCTCTCACCGCCGGATCCTGCGTGTACAGCCAGCGGTAGCATTCGCCACCGAGGTAGTAGGCGGTCCAGTTGATGGAGTGCGCGACGTTCGCGTGGCCCGCCGTGGTGAAGTCGACGGAGCCGTCGTCCGCCACCTCCACCATGCTCGGGTATAGTCCGTCGATCCAGTGGCGCTCCAACACGTTCCGCTCGAACGCCTCGGCCTTGTCGGCGAGGGGGGCTCGCCAAGTATCGCTCGACGGGTCGTCCGCCGCTACCGCCTTTGGCGCCGCCAGTGCGGTGAGGAGCAGAGCCGCTATTAGCAACGCGCACGCGTGTGTTACCACCATCCGAGTACCTTCCACCAAGCCATACCAACAGTGAGCCACAACGTCGTGTGATAGATAGACATGACGAAGCCGTTTCGGAACCACTCTCTCGCTGGCACGTACCCGTAGCCGAAGTAGATCACGAACGGTCCCGTCGAATAGTTCGTCAGACAGCCACACAGGCTCGAGAAGGAGGCGAACAGAATCACGGACGCCTCCGGCGGGGCGCCCGCTGACAGGCAGACGGCGAAGAACGCCGCGACCAGCGCCGTGATATGTCCCGTCAGCATCGAGAAGCCGTACATCGAGTAGAAGTAGATGAGCGCCAACACGACCATCACCACCACGCCGTTACGACCTGTGACAAGCGTTCCCGACAGCCCAGCGAACCACTCGACCAGCCCGTTGTCGCGCAGCAGCGTCGCCATCGCCAGCAGGCCGCCAAGCCAGACCATCGTGTCCCACGCGCTCTTGTTAGCCGTGACGTTCTCCCATTTCTCGAGCCCAGAGAGCAGTAGAACGCATACCCCCATCCACGCCACGGTCGTCGTTCCGAGCTCGTGCACGGAGTTCGTCATCCACAGCGCGAGCATCGCCGCGAAGACCGCTGCGACCCCCTTTTCCCTGCCCGACCACGGACCCATGGCGGCAAGCTGCTCTCGGGCAGCGGCCCGCGCGGCCGCCACGTCGGTGATGGAGGGCTTTGTCAGCGCGCGTATCAGCAGCGGGAGAAACGCGAGACCCACCAGCCCGGGGACGATGGCGCCAAGCGCCCACCGGCCCCAGGTCAGGTCGACGCCGAAAATGTCGCTCGCCGCCTTCGCGACGAGTGGATTCGCCCCCATGCCCGTGAGGAACATCGCGGCGGCTACCAGGTTTGCGTGGGCTCCCAACTGCACGAGGTACCTGCCGGCGCGCTCCGGCTCGTGGTCGGGACGCGAACCCAACGCCTCGGCGAGCGACCGCACGATGGGACCCACGGTGCCGCCGCCCCGCGCCGTGTTCGACGGCACGATGGGTCCAAGGATGAACTCCGCGCCGCAGATCGCGTAGCCGAGCCCCAGTATCGACTTCCCGAGCCACACGACGAGCGTCAACGCGATCCGATACCCCAGGCCCGTTCCCAGGACGACCGAGGCGAACAGGAACGCCGCCACGGTGAGCCACACGACCTTGTCCGAGTAGCCTAACAGCGCGTCGTGTAGCGTGATCGTCCTCGTCGCAACCAGCGTGACCAACGCGAACAGAACCATGGGCGCCATCGGGAACGGGCGCAGGATGAAGCTCACGATGACGGCGGCGAACACGCCGAAGACGCGCCACGCCTCGGGCGTTATGTCGACGGGACGCGGCGAGAGCATGATAGCGACGGCAACCAGCGCGCAGACGAGCAGGCGGCCGTACCGGGACACGACGGAAGGCTGTTGGACGGGCATTGTGGACCTCAGTGACGACAGGCAGGAAGCGGCGGCGAGTCCGCCGACGCCATCGTCTCACAGCGGGGAGGTCCCACACAATTTGTGGCCGGTGGGGCGCTCCCGAGCCGCCGAGCACAGGAAAGGGCGGGAGGGTGTCAAGGATTCGGTGTAAACGGCCTTCTCACGTCACTGGCATCC
>CAYYPK010000043.1:47430-51567 GCA_964473525.1 uncultured bacterium | reverse complement strand
GCTGTCTCGATCAGTCGCGAATGCGATGTGACGCCCGTCGGGCGACCACGCTGGGGTCATGTCCTTCCTACTGTGGGTCGTCAGACGCACGATATCCGAGCCATCTGTACGCATGGTGTAGATGTCCGTGCTGTTCCCACGAGGCCATGGGCTGTTCCGCGTGGAAGCGAACACGATGTGCGTGCCCTTGGGACTCCACGCGGGGTGACTGTCCAAGCTAGGGTGGCGCGTTAAGTTCGTATACGTCGCGCCGGCCCAGTCAGTTATGTACACATCGATATTCACATCGCTCTGCCCTCTGACCCCGACGATCTTGCCGCCACCGGGCGACACCTGAGCGTGACCCAGAACCACGTCAAGGCGCCGGACGGGCTCGGAACCATCCGCCGGGACGGACAACAGCCCACCTACGCCATCGCGGCTCCCACTGAACAGCACGAGAGGACGCGCCCTGGCCGCAACCGGCGCCGCGCCGAACGCAACCAACAGAACCCCAACGCGTACTAGGTCACGCATGGGCTAGGCCCACTTCTTGAACAGGTTTGCGCCGTCGGTCTGCGCGACGGTCGTTCCGTTCAATACCAAGTGGGCGCCATAGTCCCTCCCTACGGCCGCGTCGAAGGGCGCGTTGGTGCCGTCAGTCGCCGCGCCACGATCCCACAGGCCGTCCCAATAGGCCGCTGTGCCGATCAGCCTGCCCGTCCCTTCGCTCTCTGCGTCGCCGTTGTAGAGTCCGTGCGGGATCGTCAGCGCGTTCGTGTGATTCGCGTGTTCGGTGATCCTGCGGACCAATGTGCCAGTCGGGCTACTCGTCATCCTGATGTCGATGCGCCACTCCGGCCTATCGCCCATGGCGACGGCGCCAGGCACGTCACCGTCGAGCGCGCCCCAACTGCTTCATCCACCCCCACGTGAGAGGTCGCTTGGCCAGGGGCGATACAGAGGTCGCGCGATTCGGGTTGTACCAGTCCGGCGAGATGTCGCCATGCCGCGACCCCGTGAGCCGACGGATGTTCGCGCCGTCAGCATCCATTACGTAGATGCCCGGCGGGCCGTCGCGCGACGACTGGAACGCGATCTGCGCGCCGTCGGGCGACCACGCCGGAGCCGTATCCATCGCGAAGTGCGTTGTCAGACGTCGACGACCCGTACCGTCCACACTGATGAGGTGGATGTCGGGATCCTTGATTCGGCCGTCACCCGCGGCGAACGCGATCTGCGTGCCGTCGGGCGACCAGTCTGGTTCGTACTCTAGGTCCGCGTGCTGCGTCAGGTTTCGCTTGTTGCCGCCGTCAGCGTCCATGACGTATACCTCGATCTCTACGATGAACTTCGGGTCTGGACTGTCTCGCTCGGTAGCGAAGACGATCTGCTGCCCGTCCGGCGACCACGCTGGCGTCATGTCCTCGGTGAGATGCGTCGTTAGACGCCTGACATCAGAGCCATCCGCGTTCATCGTGTAGATGTCCGTGAGCCTCGATGCAGGCCACTGGGAATCCCGCGTAGACGCGAACGCAATGCGGGAGCCATTCGGGGACCACTCCGGTCTCCAGTCGAGCCCCACGCTGCTCGTGATATTCCGTCGGCCCGTCCCGTCCAGATGCATGACGTACAGCTCAATGTCAACGTCGGTGGGCCCGGCCGAGAACGCCGCTAGACCCCCTTGTGGCGAGATCCGGGCATGTGACAGGTACTGGCCAGCAGAAGGCACCGCGACCGCCACGGCGCCGCTGCCGGGGTCGGCCGACCACAGCCCAAGCTGTGGCTGCCCCAGCCGCACAAAAGTCACGCGCGGCGCGGCCGCTGACATGGCCGATCCGACCGCGCATCCCAGGACCAACAGCAGGTACCAGACCCTCGACAAGCGCATGGCCGCACCCTCACGGATTCGTGAACAGGTTGAGACCGTCGGTCTGCGTCACTGTGTCGCCGTTGAGCACGAGCCACGCGCCGTATTGCTGGTTCTCTCCTGGGGCGTCCTTGCCGTCGTTTCCGCCTCGATCATACAAGCGATCCCAATAGGCCGACGTGCCGACCAACTCATCTGCCCCCTGAGCGTCCGCCCGGGCATTGTAGATCCCGTGCGGAATCGTTGGAGCGTTGTCGTCGTCCTCGTGTTCCGTGATTCTCCGGACGAGAGCACCGGTGGGGCTGCTCGTCATCCTGATGTCGATGTGCCACTGTGGCCGCTCGCCCATCGTCGTGCCGTCCCCCATGTCCACCGACCCCATCACCGCGGTTGGCGCGACCTGGTACTCGACTCGGAACTTGTCTGCCTCAAGCTCCACGTCCAGTATCTTACTGTCGCTAGCTCCGCTGATGCCAGGAACCGCCTCGGTACCAGCAGTGACCTCGTTCTGCACTGCTTCGGCGTATCGGTACTTCGTCGTCCCCGTCTGCTCCCAGTTGTCCGAGGCGTACCTGCCCGCACTCAGGCCCTGGTTCCACGAGATCATCCAGAAGCCACTCAGCCGGTGGTCGGCATAGTCGTCGATCCATTTCTGACGGAGGTCCAGCAGCCCGCGGATCGTGCGGTGCATGTCTACGTGCCGAGGCCACAGCGTGTCCGATTCCTGCATGGATGCGGCGATGACGGGATTGAACTTCAGGCGCGACGCGTAGCCCGCGTCGGTCGTCGGGTACGTTGTGCGGAACACGTCGAGCCAGGTGTCCCAGCCCATCATCGGCGGGTTCTCCGCCAGCTTGTCGCTGACGACGTTATCGAACCACTGATGCCGTCTGTACCGCAGCCGGTTCAGAGGCGATGCCCACGGGTAGTCGAACGGCATGAAAACTAGCGTGGCGTCACCAAGGGCGAGCTCCTGGTTGGGATCTGGCGGAGCGGGCGGTGGCGGATAGGTGTCTGGAAAGAAGTAGCGCAGCCAGGTATCGAACTCCGTGTCCGGCCACACGGCGTACCTCTGCTTCCCGGTCGTCGCGTCCTTCTTCCAGAAGTATCGGTCGGGCTTCTGCGCCGTCCACGAGGCGTTCCCCGGCTCCGCCCAGAGGAACGGCCAGTTGACGCCCTTGCACTTCTGTGCCTGGTGCACCGCCACGGCCGCGGTCCGGAAGTGCTCCTTCTCCACGTCCTTGCCGAACCACCCTTCGTCGGACAGGTACCACCCGGCGACAAGATCCTCGTTACCGTCGTCCTTGATCTTCTGGCACACCCGCCCGGCATAGTCGGCCAGGTCGTCCGGATCCCAGGCCCACCTCTCCCCGTCCTTACCTTTCACAAGCGCCGCTAGGTTCCGCGAGATGACCCCTATGAGGTTGCCGCCGCCGACTTCAGCATTCACCTCTGCGATCGCGCGGATGAAAGTGGCTTGCGCGTCTGCATTGTGCTCGATGCGGTACTCGCGCTCATCCTCATCAGGGTGGTCTGGCCCAGACTGGTACGGGGGGTCGGTCGTTTCGCCTGGGTCGGGCGCGTTGCGCGTCCACCCACGTTGGTCTAGGTAGGTGTGGATCGCGTTGCACGCCTGGTATGGGCTGATCGGATCGCCTTCGTACGCGCGTCTGAGCTGCGTCTTCAGCGAGTCGAATGTCGCGCCGGTGCTCCCCATGGCGGGGATGCCGTTGAGTCCCATCATGCCTACTAGTACGTCGTGGTGTGTCTTCGCCATGGTCCCTTCTCCCGCAAATTGAGCGGCGCCCGCGCCGGCTGAGATCCTGCGTGCGGCTCTCAGTGTTTCCCCCGTCGCGATGAGCGCAACCGGAACTGTCCTGAGCGTGCGCCCTCGTGCCTGTTTGCCTTGCCGGAACTACGTCAGCGCGGCAGGCGGCTCGGCGTGTAGAGTCGACCGGTCTCGAGGCTTTCGCGAGACCGTGGTGTCCACGCGCGCAGTGCGGAGGCCACGGGACGCGGGCGGTTACCGCGAGGCGATCCCTTCGGCAGTCCTCGCGCCCGCTTCGATCTTCGCGCGCTGGGCGCTCACTGTCCGTCCGTCTGAGATGTCGGGTGTCTCGACGTCCACCCACCGGGAGAGCGTCGCATCGTCGACATCCTCCTTGAGGTAAGAAACCTCATGCTCTACCCGGGCTTCGGCGCCGGCGTCATCGTAGTAGGTCGTAACCGTGTGTCGGTGCGCTCGTATTCGTTTCGCCATGCAACTGCCTCCTAGGCCAGGGTGTAGA
>CAYYPK010000043.1:0-47408 GCA_964473525.1 uncultured bacterium | reverse complement strand
CATGTAGTAGTCTTGGTCGGCGAGTTCGCTTCCGTCGTCCGTGACGTTCACCTTCACAAACCCTTGACGTGTCGCCGTCGTCACGTCGCCCTCCCCCACGAGGCTGTACGCCAACTCCCCGCTGTCGGACGTCCCGCGATAGACGATGAATTCCTGCTCCTCGTTCCTCTGGATAAGCGTAAGAGCGGGCCGCACGGCCCCGGTGGACGGCTGCTCCACCTTCAGTTGCCCGCCAGGGAACGTCGTCCCGATCGACACGCGCTGATCGTCGTGGAGCGTCATCGCCGTGCCTTCGTTGCCGGTCCTGATGCGGATCTCCCCGTCGGCAGTCGAGGTCGCCAGGGCGAGCCTGTTCTGGGTGTGATTCCACCGGACATACGCGCCGAGGCCGTCCGTCGCGGAGCCCAAATACAATTGGGCGTTGCTCGCGTCCGGAGAGAGTACCGAGATGCCCGTCGCGCCATCGCCCTCTACAACAAGCGCGTCAGCATCGGTGTCTGGCGTAGCGCCGGAGTTTCCCTGACGCACGTGCAGCAGACCGGCGGGGGCGCCCGAGCCGAACGAGCCGACGCCCACCGTGTCGGAGCCGCTGGGCGCAAGGTTCAGGTAGTACAGAGTAGAACCGGACTTGGCGACAACGGCGTGGGTCGACAGCGCGGCCTCAGGCGCGTCATTGGCATCGGTCGGGACAAGGCCAGCGCCAAGGACCGTCTCGATGCGGCTGATTTCGTAGTCGCGCACGTCGAAGTAGCTGGCATTCAGCTCAACACCGGTCGTGTTCGTGCCGGGCACCGGATCCTCTCCGGGCGTATAGATGTCCTTGGGATAGATGGGGTAATCGGGCGCGGGCATAGTGGGCCTCCCTCAGCCTGCCGACGTCGCAGGCGCGATCTCGATGATCCGCCCAGCGTCGTCGAGCGTGTATTCTCCGTCCGGGCGAAGGTCGTGCTCCGCCACCGTCTCGTCCCACAGCTTGGCGAGTTGCGTTTGCAGGGCGCCGATGACGACGCGCGCGTCCAGCAGCGCCTCGTGCGCCTGCAGTTCCTCCTCTCGACACCGGGCAAGAGCCTGCCGCAGCCGACGAAAGTGGTCATGCCGCTCAGGCTTCAGCGCGCCCACCACGGTATCCGCTTCTGACACTTAGCCAACGCCTCCCGTCGTGTAACTAGTCCGGTACACGAGAATACCATAGGGAGAGTGTGCGCGCAAGTATGCGCGAGACAATTTCCGGTCGGCAGCGGAGGTTCACAGCACGATTTGAGTATGGCCCGCGTGGCGCTGCCTGGTCGGTCCGATCGCGGTGGCGGGCGTGTGTCGCGATCCGCTCACACCCTCATGGACGGGTCGGCCCGCTGCCACGAATGGCGCGCTCCGCACGCGCGGTTCCACGCCAGACCGGTCGTGTAGCCGGTCGCCGGTGTGAGGTAGGATGTGATGGTGTCCAGCAGGAGCCCGCGCCACACAACGTTCCAGATCCGCGCCATATGGCTTGCTCTGAGCGCCGCCATTCTAGGCGGGTTCGCCCTTGCCGGCCACTTGGCGTTCGTGATCGGTTACACCTTCCCGCTTGGCGACGGCTACGCCACGTACATCCAAGTTCATGGCTACATCCAGCTCATCGGGTGGGCCGGGCTGTTCATTATCGGAGTGAGCCTGCACTTCATTCCTCGACTGGCCGGATTCCCGCTTCGGAACCCACACTGGCTGCCTCGGATCCTATGGCTGATTGGCCTCGGACTTCTGCTGCGCATGGTGTGCCATTCGGTGCAGCCATACTGTGAGTCAGGCATTGCATTCGGCGTCCTGACCTGGTCGATCGTCATCTCCGCATTCATGGTCTGGTGGGGAGTGCTGACGTATCTCGCGCTTCTGGTGGGTGTCCTTCGGCAGGTCCGCCGCGCGTCTGCTACGAAGCCGAAGTTGATGACGGTGCGGCCGTTCTTCGGCATGATGATGGTCGGGTTCCTCGTGTACACCTCGGCCCACCTGATCCTACTCGGCCGCATGGCGTGGGCAGGCGATGTCGTGGTCGATCGGACGTGGAACCTGTGGTCGGTCGAGGCCTTCACGGGGCTCACGTTACTACCTGTGTCGTTCGCCTTCTCAATCCGACTCCTTCCTCTGTACCTGGGCCTGCCGACGCCCCAGTGGAATACGCGCGCGTTTGCGTATGTCTTCCTGGCTGCCGTCGGTCTGCAAATCCTCGGCACGCTCCCAATCAGTCCAACGCTTCCGCGTGTTCATGCAGGCTACGTGGGCCGCGCGCTCAAGGCCGCGCTGATCCTGTTGCTGGTATGGCGGCTCGCCGTCCTCACAGGTCGTGGGAGGCGCGACCGAGACAGGACGCCAGCAACGGCCGCGTTCGGACGGTTCGACTGGTCGATCTACGCTGCGTACGTCTGGCTAGTCGTGGGCGCAGGTTTGGACCTTGCCAGTAGTGCGTCTGTCATCGCCGGGGCCGGTCTACCCGTTCGGCCGGATGTCGTGCGGCACGCCTACCTGATGGGGTTCGTGACGAACCTTATCGTCGGCGTTGCGCCCCGCATGATCCCTGGCTTCATCCGGGCGGGCAGCCCAGCGTATCCGTCCCTCGTCGGAGCCACTTTCTGGCTGGTAAACCTGGGGGCGGTCGGGCGGGTCGTGTATCTCGTCGTCCCGATTGCCGTGTACAGGACGATACCGATCATAGGCACGGCTGCCTCGTCGGCTTTCGCGTTCTCCGGCGTTCTGGCTCTCGCTGGCGTGACCTGCCTGGCGGTGAATCTCGTTGCGACGGCTCGCGGATCGCGACCAGTACCGCCGCCGGAGTCTTGACGCTCCAGATTCGGCGTCGCGGCGTGTGTAGAACGCTCGGATGGCGGCGAAGGACTCGTTGGTCGAGAACGGCAAGCTCACAACGACATCGGTCCCATCGACGAATGCGATGATGTCACGCTCAGTGGACGGTGCCACTGCCTCCCGCACGGCTAACGCCCATTGGTGGAGCGGCCCAAGATCCGAGTGGGTGTCCCAGAACTCCTCGAGCTGGTCCTCGATGTCGAGTTTCCGCCGGCTCTACGAGCAAGCCTCCTTACCACTGCTCTGCCGTCAGGTTCTGTCCGACGGCAGTCAGATCGACTATGCCGATGGCGGCCCCATCTTGCCGCAACCGCGCCGCAGTATGGGCCACCAGCGACGACTCATCCGTCTCCCCGGGCCTGCGGAGGCCTACCGGTTGCGGAGCCCACCCCACGTCGTAGCCAGCTTCCCAGAAGCGCCGACGGCGAGTGTTTCAAGGATCCCTGTGTCGCGTAGTTCCTCGATTTCCTCCTCGGACAGCGCGCGGTTCCACATGGTCACCTCGTCTATGAGACCGTTCCAGGCGAATCCGCGATTCGGGTCTAACTCGCCTATCCAGACCGGGGACTCGTCGGCGATCACCTCGGGGCCGGGATGGGCGCCGACAGTTTCCACGACGCCGTCGAGGATCAACTTGACGGCCTCGGCGCCAGCATCGGCGTCGAAGACATAGGCTATGTGGTACCAGGTGTCGTCCTGGATTGCCGTGGTAGTGACGATCTCTCCCGCTCCGTTGACACGCGCGCGGACGGTCTGCCCGGTCCAGATGAAGAGGTTGTACGCGTCTCCCTGCTGCCACGCCAGTCGCTTGGACATGATCGACATGCCTTCGGCGTCGGCGACGTCTCTTGTCTGGAACCACGCGGTGATCGTCATGGCGGTCATGCCCGCCAGCTTGTCCGCGTGGGAGATTTCGACCAGGTTCGCGTTGTTTCCGTCAAACTCCACCGCCTGTCCCTTCTCCCCAGGCGCCCAGGCGAGTTTGCCGTTGATCGCCACGTCTGCTGGGTCGTCGGAGAGATCCTCTGGCGCGCCGACCTCATCGAAGGTCAGCGCGAGCACCAACCCTTCGACCTCCTCGGCGAGCGCGGTAATTGCCACTACAGCTATGGCCAGGGATAGAACTACTGTCCTCACGCCGTCTCCTTATCCGTTAGAACTGTCGCCTGCGATGGCGCCCCACTCCGTGGACATCCAGAGCATCGCGTGTCTACCAGATGTAGGCGCCAGCCTATCGTAGCGGAAAGTCGTGGCGGGATCACACGTCCCCGCAAAGGGCACGGATGCGACGCCTGGCGCCAGGGCGTCTGCGACCGGTTGGCGGCAGGCATGGCGCGTATACCCACGTGATCGCCATGCCTTCGCCCCGGCGCTGGTACGTCCCCGCCTCGTGCGCCCGCGTGAGCGCCCGTGGTGAAGGCGCGCGTTGCTGCCCAACCGCGGTCGTCGCCCGCAAGTGGCGAGCGTAATCACCACTTGCCGGTGCCCAACGGCAGCCCGGTCGCAACGCTCGCAAGGCCCCACACACTACGCGCGGTCGCTTCACCCACTATCAGCCCCATCATGGCGCGAGCGATGACTGCGTGAGCCGGCCGACCGCCAACGCGCAGCGCGGCGCCTTTGATCGCCCAGCTGACGAACAGGCACGACCACAGTTGCCCCATCGTCCAGCTTCCAGAGGCTGCGTAAGCCGCTGGGTGAAGCGGCCACCACACAAACCGCGCGCGAGCTCCCGCCAGCAGGAAGGTGAACCCAGCTCCCGCAGTGTAGAACAGCAGGCGAATCGGCTCGGGTCCGGTCGGGTCCGATACCCACCTCTGTAAGCGCGAGTGCGCCTCGTGTCCGAGGAACCAGGATACCCACGAGTCCGCCATCCCGTAGCGGTACGCCAGGTCTAGATACGCCCAAAACGCGGCGTAAGTGCCGGCCACGACCGCAAGGATCACGGCGACCAGCATGTGCCGACTACTCGTGCGCGTCTGCTCCGCCATCTTGAGTCCCTCGAGCTGGTGCGGAGCCGGCGCCCCCCGGTGCGCGCGCACGAAGAACCACAGCAGAGACATGACCGTTGAGTTCCGGGCCCCGATCGCGCGGACACCAAACGTCATCGTGAGCAGTTGCTCCGGGCCGGCGTGGTGGAAGTCGTGGACCGGCGTGCCGAGCTCCGCGCGCACTCGGATCACCGCGATCGGAATGAACGCGTAGACGGCGAAGAACGCTACTGCCAACCAGAGCGACATCCCGGCGGCGACGGCGAACGCCACCAGCGCGGCAGAGCCGACGACCAATCCCCCGACGGCAGTTCTGTAAGAGGCAGGCTCACGGCGCTCGTCATCGAACCGAGACTTCCCGGCGACGTGCGTGACCACATCGACCAGATGACGGCGAGACAACCACAGCGCCAATACCCCCAACGCAAACAGCCCGCCCGCCTTCTGCTCGGCCGGATACGGGAAGCCTGGCGCTCCGCCCAACCCCAGCGCGGCGTCTATCACTCCCTGCCCCTGCCACGCTAGATAGAAGAACCATAGCGAGAACGACAGATCGAGTGGAATGAAGAATCCAAGACCGATTATGAACGGATAGAACGACAGGCGGAGGCCGCTCAACGCGCTCCACGGCGGCTCGGTGAACAGCATATGCCCAACACGCCGCGCCGCAACGGGCACACGCGGCAGCGCCGGCAGGAGCACATCGCACCCATTGTACATTTCTAGACCGAACGCGACCGCGCATCCGATCCACATCGCTCGGGACGCGAAGACTGTCCGAGTATCGCTCACCAGGGCCAGGGGGAGCTGGATGACCGGATACGCCAGTTTCTCCTGCTCCGTCCACCGTCGCCGAACCACCACGTTGAAGCACAGCGTGACGAACAGCAGGACGATGATGAAGGCGCACCACGCGGTGACCGAGGGCAGCCACGCACGGATCACTGGCGCCCGGTAGAAGCTCGAACCACCCTCGTAGAACCCGGTAAGCAGATCGCGATCGGCGATGGTCAGCCACTCGGGCAGGTGGCGCGCGAACAGCCGCGCCCAGTCGTTCTCGGGGGTGGCGTACCAGGCGGCGTGTCCGACCTGCGGGACGACCACCTGCGCGAGGTCGTGGCTCGCTATCGCCGAAGCGATGCCGACCATGGAGTAGATCGCGAGCAACTCGCCCTCGTGTAACGCGGCGCGTGGCGCGACGCGGCGGAGCGCCATGTTCCCGGCAGTGAGCGCGAACAGTTGGAAGACCGCGTTGAAGAACAACGACACGACGGTCGGGTGACCGGAGTACCAGACGACCTCGGTCGTGATGATCCAGTACGCGTTCAGGGGGATCAGCGCAACGCCAATGGCCAGGGCCTTCAGCGTTAGCGGGCGGGTCGTCGCCGCGCTCCGCGCCTTGGGTAGGGGCGGAGTCAGATCGGCGGCGGACACACGGCGCATGCGCTCTTACCAGGGCGGGCAGGTGGGCAGGCGGAGACTAGTGCGCGCCAGCATAGCATCGGCGTGCGGCCGCCGGCATGGTTTGCCCGAGTGTGTCGCGTGGTGGGATCAGACATCGCGTCGCCGACGCTGCACCTGTGGTGATGGCCCAGGTCCGTGCCCGGCAACGCGTATTCTGGCCCCAGCCAACCACGGGCATCTCCTCGCGAGGGGCCGTGACGCGCGGACAGGTTCTGAGGGCGCCGTGCACGAGCCAGAAGCGTCCAGGGCGCGGCCGCTCGTGCATGGGCGGCCCTTCCCCTGCCCTGCGCCGACGCGGCCGCGGGTCGAAGCCGATCGCCAGCAGCAGACCTCGGACACTCGGCCGGTCGGTGCAGCCACGTAAGATGCGCTCGCCCGCACGGACGAATGAGGTGGCCCGACCCGGCGACAGAGGCGACAGCGCGGGTGCGGATCGCGCGCGCATGTTTTACAATACCGACATCAGGCGTCGCCGGTATGGTGGCGGTCGCTCACTACTGGGTGGATCGCGAAAGGACGGATGGTCTTATGCGGGTGCTCATTGTTGACGACGAGCCCGACATCCGACAGGTGCTTCGGATGGTTCTCGAGAAGAACGGCTGCGAGGTCTCGGAGGAGAAGGGCGCCAAGCGTATCGTGAACGCCGCGCGGAAGTTCGAGCCGGACATCATCCTCTTGGACGTGATGATGCCTGGCGTCGATGGCTTCACGGCTGTTGAGGCGTTACAGGCTGACAAGCGTACCAGTGACATCCCCATCGCCATGCTAACCGCGCTCAGCGACATGGACAGCATTCAGCGCGCCATCGACGGGGGCGCAACGGGCTACCTCACGAAGCCCTTCAGCGTGGAGATGCTGTTCGGCCAGGTAGAGGCGATCGTCGCGAAGGCGAAGGAAGACGCCGGCCAGAAGCTCGTGGACTATCCGAGAGTCGTGTAGCCATGCTGCGCCAAGGCGTGGCGCGGACCCGCGGTGGCTCGGTCTGTGAAAGTCGGGCGTTCGTCCGCCAGAGTCTCGCAACCCTCCTGCCAGCATGGGGAGGGCGCCGTGGACTCCGTCACCGGGTTGCCGCACGCGGCCATCTAGCCGACAATGCCGCCCGGGTGCTTGAGGCGCATTGCGACACCGGCTTATAGGAACCAGAATGGACGAGCGCGTCGATGCCAGCTCCGGTCGGACTTCGCTCCACGACCTCATCCACGAGGCGTTCGCGGACACGTCCGCGCGGTCGTACAGTGTTGTCAGCAACACGGTCATGTGGGCGATATTCGCGTCGATTACGCTCATCGTCATCGAGACCGTCGACGACCTCGCCGTGCGCTATGAGACGTTCTTCACGGTCGCGGAGTCCATAGTCGTCGCGATCTTCGTGGTCGAATACGCCGCGAATGTGTACGTCACGCGGCCACGCCGCAGGTACATTTTCAGCATCTGGGGTCTGATCGACCTAGTCGCCGTGCTGCCATCGCTCGTCGGCTTCCTGCCGATGAAGCAGATTCGCGTAGTCCGGGTTCTCCGTGTGCTGCGGTTCCTCCGGCTGCTGCGCGTACTCAAGCTCGCGCGTCAGGTCACCGAGGCATACCAGGAGTCCTCCGACAAGCAGCAGGAGAGCACGATCCGGCTGGACCTCGAGATCTACTTCCTCACGATGTTCTCCCTGCTCATTATCGGCAGCGCGCTGATGTACTACGCGGAGAGTGGGGCCCCGGATAGCAAGTTCGTGGATATCCCCACGACGATGTGGTGGGGCATGTCCACGATAACGACGGTCGGGTACGGCGACTTGGTGCCGCTTACCCTCGCAGGCAAGGTCATTGCCTCGGCGACGGCCTTGGGCGGCATGGCCCTCATCGCTATGCTCACGCAAGTGATGGGCAAGGCGATGCTGCGCGGCCTCTTTGGCGGCGACGAGGAGGAACTGGACGAGGTGCACCTCACCGCCGAAGGGCACGAGGCCATCGAGGAGCTGGAGCGCGCCGCAGGCCTGCTCGAGCAGGCCGAGATATCGCGGGAGGAGTTCGAGGCGCGGCGCGATAGCCTGATCGAGCGCGTGTAACCCAAACGATCCGACTCCACCCTGGAGCGAACGACCGCATGCGTGACGTGCTGCGCATCTGCGTGTGGTCTGGCCCGCGCAACGTCTCTACAGCCCTTATGTACGCCTTCGCGCAGCGGCCCGACACCCGGGTTGTCGATGAGCCCCTATACGCCCACTACCTGCGGGTAAGCGGCGCTGCCCACCCGGTACCCGACGACGTCATCGCCAGCATGGACAGTCGCGCCGCGAGCGTCATCGCGAACGTCATACTTGGGCCGTGCGACCTGCCGGTGCTGTTCATGAAGCAGATGACGCATCACCTCGTGGACCTCGACCTGGGCTTTCTGCGGGATACGGTGAACGTCCTGCTTACGCGAGACCCCGTCGAAATGCTGCCGTCGTTGAGCCGCATCCTGGACGAGCCGACGTTGCCCGACACTGGCTACCAGGGACAGGTAGACCTACTGACACGCCTCCGCGAGCACGGGCAGGAGCCCCCAGTGCTCGACTCGCGGGAGTTGCTGCGCAATCCAGAGCGCGTGCTGTCGGAGCTCTGCGGGAAGCTCGACATAGCTCCCGACGCGCGCATGCTAACGTGGGAGCCAGGGCCGCGACCCGAAGACGGCGTGTGGGCGCCGCACTGGTACGCCAACGTCCACAAGTCGAGTGGTTTCCAGCCGTACCGACCCAAGACGGAGCCGTTCCCGGACAGGCTGCGGCCGCTCCTCGACGAATGCCAGCCCTACTACGATACGCTGTACGAATTCGCGATCAAGGCGGAGGAATGACGTGAGCGCCGACACCCCGCAGCCCGAGCTGCCCGACCCACGCAACGCCGACATCCAGATATGGGTCGGCGACCGGCTGTACCCGCGCGACGAGGCCAAGATATCCGTCTTCGACAGCCTCGCGCAGGGAGGCGACGGCGTCTGGGAGGGATTGCGCATTTACGACGGTCGCGTGTTCGCTCTCGACGCCCACTTGGATCGTCTCATCGCGTCGGCTCACGCGATGGCGTTTGCGGACATCCCAACACGTGACGACATCAAGGCAGCCATCTTCACGACGCTCGAATCGAACGGCATGCGCGATGAGACGCACATCCGTCTGACACTGAGCCGTGGTCGCAAGGTGACGTCCAGTATGGATCCGCGCAAGAACGTGTACGGGTCGTGCCTCATTGTCCTGGCGGAGTGGAAGCTGCCCATCTACGACCCTGGTGGCGTAACGCTCATCACCTCGTCCATCCGCCGGAACTCCCCCGCGACGCTCGATTCCAAGATCCACCACAACAATCTCATCAACAACATCCTGGCGAAGATCGAGGCAAACCACGCCGGAGCAGACGACGCCATCATGCTGGACATGCAGGGCTTCGTCTCGGAGACGAACGCGACGAACGTCTTCGTGGTCGCGCGGGGAGAACTGCTCACGCCGCACGCGGACAGTTGTCTCCCGGGCATTACGCGCGGGAACGTGCTGCGCATCGCGCGCGACGCGGGAATACCGACGACCGAGCGCAACGTCTCGATGACTGAGGTGTATACTGCGGACGAGGCGTTCACGACCGGGACGATGGGCGAGCTCAGCCCCGTGCTCGAGGTGGACGGGCGACGCATCGGCGCGGCCCAGGCTGGCCCGGTCACGCAGCGGCTACAGGGCCTCTACGCCGACATGACGGCCCGCGACGGCGAGCCGTTGCCCTTCTGACTGGCGATGCCGTTACCAATAGCTACTAGAGGGCGCCCTGTTCCTCCAGCCACACCTTCAGAGGCACATCCTCGTCCTTGGGCGAGAAGTAACCGTTGCCGCTTGTCGTGTGCCCGAGTAGCTGCCGTCGAATGGGGTCGGTGCGTTCCATGAGACCCAGCGGGATACTCATGTCGTCCTTTGGGCGTATCCAACGGTAGCCGTAGCCGTAGAACAGCACCTTGCGAGTCACGTCGGAGAAGTTGAGCCCGCGCGCGTGGAAGAGCCGACGGTCGAAGTAGACTGCGTCGCCACTGTTCGCCAGCACGGGGATCGCGCCCTCGGGTTGCGACACGCCGTCCGTTGGGCGTTCGATGCGGTTCTTCAGATGGCTCCCCGGCACGATCCAGAGCCCGCCCCTGTCCGGCTCCGACGCGTCGCTCAGCCAGAACGAGATCTTCAGCGACAGCCGGGAGCGGGGCTCGCCCTCGAGTTCCGCGTTGGCGCGGCCACTGTCCTGATGCCAGCCCAGGGTACGCAGTTCCTTGCCCTGGTCGTGCTCGGGCGGCGTCACGATGAAATGCGAGTGGTACGAGTAGATGTTCCAGCTCAACATATCCCACACCTTCGGAAACGTCGTGTGCCAGTCGAGCAGGTCGAGGAACCTGGGGTCGCGCCACAGGAAGTTCGGGAAGAAGAAGTTGCGCGTCCGATCCGCCTTCGGGTGGATGGCGCGTGAGTCGCGGTCGTCCAGCGGCGGGTTACGCCAGATGTAATCGACGGCCTCCTCGACGCCGTCGACGATGTCCTGCGGGATAGCGTTCGGCACGACGAGATAGCCGTCCGTCTCGAACTTCTCGCGCTCGTCGTCGGTCAGCCGGTGTTCCAGGTGGCGTTCGTCCAGCATGCGGATCCCCCTCTTGCCTGCGCGCGCCGCGACCAGGCGATAGGATAGCCGAGGGCGGGCGATGGCAGAAGCGGCGGCGCGGCTAGAGGACGCGCGCCCCTCGTATTGGTCTCGATGGCGTCGCGGCCGGTCGTCGTTGCGGATTGGCGTACGGCGTTCAGTGGAACCGCCTGCCCTCTGGCGCCTGCGGCTCTGCCTGCGACACCGGCGGGGTGTGGGACGCCTCCGCCATCCGCGTCATCTCCGCGACTAACGCGGGATGCTCGGCCGCGAGGTCGGTCGATTCGTTCGGGTCGGCTTCGAGGTCGTACAGCTCGAACGGCACGGTCGTGCGCAGTCGTACGAGCTTCCAGCGGCCCATGCGCACCGCCTGCTGCGGCCCGTCCTCGACGTACGTCAGCTCCTGCCAGTTGCCCACCCGCGTGTACTCCCAATACAGGAACTCACGCTCCTCCTGCTCGTCGGCACGGCCGAGTAGCGTTGGGGTGAGCGACAGGCCGTCGATGTCTTCCGGCAGGTGGTCCGCCGTCCCGGTCAGGTCGGCGATGGTGGGCATGAAGTCCGGGAAGTACGCGGGCAGGTCAGACGTGGCGCCCGCCTCGACGGGCCCCGGCCAGCGAACGGCGAGCGGCACACGGATGCCGCCTTCGTACACGTTCGTCTTCTCGCCTCGCATGTCGCCGTTGGGTCGGAAGAAGTCGCCGACCTCGCGTCCTCCGCCGTTGTCGGAGCAGAAGAACACGACGGTATTCTCAGCGAGACTCAACTCGTCCAGCAGATCCAGAATGTCGCCGACGTGGCGATCCACCATGTGGACCATCGCCGCCCGACGCTTCGCGTCCTCAGGCCACGGCTCGTCCTTGAGCTCCTGCCACGCTGGGTCTTCGTCTGGTATCTGGTAGCGCCCGTGCGGCGGCGTCCACGGGAGATAGCACAGGAACGGCTCGTCCGCGTGCTCACAGATGAAGCTCTTTGCGGCGTCGACGATGCGGTAGTGCGAGTATTCGCCGTCGGCGAGTTCCACCTTCTCGCTGTTGCGCCACAGGTAGTCCGTGAAGAAGTCGTGCGCGTGGACCTGGTGGTAGTAGCCAAAGAACTCGTCGAAGCCGTGTGTTTCCGGCACGCCCTCCGTGCCGACATCGCCGACGCCCCACTTGCCGTAGCCGCCCGTGGCGTATCCGGCGTCCTTGAGAACCTGCGCGAACGTGACGTCCTCCGCCAGCAGCGGCACGCCGCCGAGGTTGCCGCGGACGGTCGTGTGACCGGTGTGCTTGCCGGTCAGCAGCGTGCTGCGCGCGGGAGCGCACACGGGCGCGCCGGAATACGCGTTCGTGAAGTACATGCCCGACGCCCGCAGCCGGTCGATGTTGGGCGTGCGCAGCGTCTCGTGACCGAGGAACGACATCTCGCGTGGGCCGAGGTCGTCGAGGATGAGGAGGACGATGTTGGGCCGCTGCATAGTGGCTCCGCGTGCAGGGGGTGGTGCTGCCAAGGTGCGAGAGGCGACTGCGGCGCACGCGACGGTCTTGAGGAAGTCACGTCGGTCGATGGGCATGCGAGGATTGTCCCGCTGTCGACGGCAATGGGCAACACCCCTTAGGCACGCCGGGATCCTGCGTCCCGCAGGTACTCATCAAGCCGATAGACGGGCCGAAGGGTGGCATCGGAGCCGCTCCTTACGCACGCCTCCCGGATGTCCATTGGCGCGTCCTCGGTCTCCTTGTCCGTCGCGAACATCTGGGCGTGGTCTGCCGGACATCGGCCAAAATGCCGCGCCGTGTGATCCGAGGCAGGCCCTCCGTCTGTCAGAGCCGTGCTCGGCGCTGGATTGTCAACGGCAAGCTGTCGTCGCGACGAAGCGCTTCCTCATTGCTGCTGCGGGTCGGCCGCCATTTACGACGCGCTGTGCCGCCCGAAGTTGACGCGTCCGCTCTCCGGGGCCGCTCGTCGGCCGACCAGACCACGCTGAGCTACTGCTAGAGATCAACGCGTGAGAAGTGCGGGTACATGCGGCCAAACTTCTGAAGCGAGGCGACGGAGTCTTCGCCTACGCCTGACTCCGTCAGAATCGACAAGAGTTCGCTACCCTCGACCGACGTGCGTGCAAGCGTCAGCCGCTCTAGCGTTGACAGCGCTGGCATACTGAGCACGTGCGGGGTGTCGGGAGAGGATCGGAATTCCCATCCCTCTATGACGTCGGCGATTACAGTGTCGTCAGGCCCGCAGACGACCAACGTTGCTGTCACCATGGTCTGCCCATCGGCGTATTCCGTCGCGAACGCCCACACGACGGTGCGATCCGTCAGGCTAAAGGTCTCACGTTCGACCGCGAGCTTGAGCGCCCGCAGAACGGTCTTCCCAAAGGCGGCGCCCGTCACGCTGTTGGCAGTCAGATCGCCGGGGGCCAGGCTGCCAAGCCGGCTGCGGAACGTGTCGAGCCGCCATTCCTGTACCGTCGGGCCCGCCTGATTGCCTGCTGAGAGGTCACCAGCCCTTACGGCTATGTCAGGGCCAGGCGGCAGCCCCAATGTCGGGGCATGTGCATTGAGGGTGATTCTCAAGATGCTTCGCGGCGCGACTACGCCTACGGTCTCGGCGAACCGCTGGATTTGCTCCGCCATCTGTCTAGGTCGTGTGTAGTCCAGCCAGATGATCGTTGGAACGCCAAAGTCCTGCTCATCAATGAAGTCTTCAACGCGCGCCAGAACGCACTCAATGCACTCCGCAGGGCGGTTGAATACCTGCCGACGGTGGACAGCCGGGTCCGACTCGACACAGAACATTTCCGCGATGCCTAGGCGCGCATGCAGGAGGCGGAAGTCTTCAAGCAAGGGGCCGCCGAGACCGATATACGAGTATCCCTCAACCTGGACGCTCGCCGCGAGGCGTCCAAGCAGCGCGAGGAAGATCTCGCGGTCAACTGCCTTATTAGGGCGCAACCGGTAAGGTAGCGACGACCCAGAACCCATCCGTCAGTCCTTCGGCTCGCGGACGCTGTTGAGGACCATTTCGAAGCACTTGGCGCCAACAACCCCGGGTTTCTCGTCGTCGGTGCCGAACAGTCCGTACGAGACCGCCCGCACCTCCCCAGCCGGCCTCACGAAGGTAACCCTGCGCGACGACGGATCGCTGGTCGCAGGCCAGGAGATGGCCTCCCGTTTCTTGGGGTTGAACTCCACGCTCCCGTCCGCCTGTCTCGCGCTCGCACGTACAGACACCACTTCCACGGCCTCCTGGAGCGAGAGAGGCCGGGCCGACTCCCACTGCGTCATCAGGTCGGTCCTCGGGTGGGTCTTCCACCGATTCGTGTATGTGACCCACACCCGAAGGGCGCGTTTCATCACGGTATACGCCTCGAGCCATACGTCCGACGTGGTGTCGAGTGCACGTTTCGTGGTTGTCACGGGGAGCTTGTCGGCGTTCGTCGACCGGAATTCGATGATGCCGGTAATGACTGAGAATTGATAGTGAAAGAGAGGGAGTCCGTCGCCCCAGCCGGTAAGTCGGCCCCTGTCCCCTACGATCACCGCGCGGTCGTTGCAGAAGACAGTCCAGCCCGCCGTAGGCTTGGACCTGTCGCGCTCGACGTCGGGGCCTCCGTCCTCTTCGTCAGGGACGCCGTTGCGGGTGTTGAGACCCACGGCGATGGACACACGGACATCGCCAATTACCTTCTGGTAGACGTAGGGTGCTGGCCCATTCTCGTCGTCGGAAACCAGTACCTCTAGCTTGACTGCGTCGACGGCAACGTCATTGAGGGCGATGACCAATCCCTGCTGCAGGAACACCGTGAAGTGCTCGGCGATGGCCTTCCTGAGGTCGCTCAGGAACGTCTCGCTGGCAAAGTGCCGTCCCACCCCAGGATTCAGTGCGGAGACTTGGATGCGCGTGCCGGGCTCGCTGCCCGTGTCCGCACCGGTGTCTTCAATCGTGAGAGGACCCCACGCCGGGCTGTCGAGCCAGTCCGCGCCAATGCGCACTTGGTAGCCGCCGCCACCGTGGCGAGTGCTTACTACTGCCTCGCGCCCCATCTTGAATATCGCGCGCTTCATCCCTACCCCGTATATTCCGATCGTCTCGCTGTCTGAGTCACGATCGTCGTCCTGCTCTCGTCCCATTTTGAACGCGTAGTCCCTAGCGGTCGCGCGCGGAATCCCTCCACAGTTATCGTCAATAGCGAATCCCTCCTCCCCCACTGAGATGTGGACGTAGTGCTTCTCATACCGCACCGCGTGGCCATCTGCCAGCCTGAGAGCGCCATCAAGACAGTTGTCGACCAAGTCGAGAATGGCGTCCGCCAAGCTGATGTCGCGGGTTAACATGGAAACGAAGAACTTCTTCGTCGGAGTCGCGGCCGCGTATTCTTGCTGCTCGTCTCTCATCCAACGGACTCCTTCCTACGGCAGGGCGCGCTGGGACTCAACGCCAGCCCCCGGCGCGGCGAGTGACCACCTGCGAGTGTCCGTCCATCCACGGGGTGCACGTGGGCCACTATTGTATCCCCGAGGGCCTCCGCCAGCCTCGGAGGGACCGCGTTGCCTATCATGCGCCCAACGGCCTTGCGATTCACTCTTTGGTCTGACGGCCAGAACTCGTAGCTGCGTGGGAAGCTCTGGAACAGAGCTGCCTCTCGGAGCGTGATGGAGCGATCCTGATCGGGGTGCCCGAACCGCCCGTTTCCGATGCCCGTGCACAGCGTGGTCATCGTGGGTGCCGGTCGGTCCCACCACATCCGGCCGTAGACGGAGCCGTAGCTCTCGCCGGACTTCTTCCGGTGGCAGGCCAGGACCAGTTCAGGTGGCCAGTCGCGCCGCGTTCCGCCGTCGTGTGGAGTGGCCCGAATGCGGGCGAGATTCGTCGACGACAACTGAGGTGCCGCATGCATGGGATCGGTCGGATCCTCCTCGCCCACTTCGAGCGGCGGCAATGTACCGACGGTCTGCCTCACTGTTGGCCACTCAATGAGGCGACGACGTCGGCCCTGCGGGACGCTGATCGGTCCTAGCCTTGAGGCCAGTAGCACGAGCCGCTTACGCGACTGCGGGATGCCATACTCAGGGCAGCGCACGACCCGCCAGTCCACGTTGTAGTCGCCCTTCTCTAGGACACCAAGGAACCTGCTAAAGACCGCGTTCCCCCGGCCGGACAGCTCCGGGACGTTCTCCATGCTGACGATCTCAGGCAGAATGTCCGTTACAAGGCGTCCGAAGCTATCAAGCATGTCCCATGCCCGATGCCGTCTGGCTCCGTGTGTGAGCTTCGAGAACGGCTGACAGGGCGCGCACCCCGCGAGCAGCCTTGGCCTCGTTGAGTCGAATAGCCCTGCGACCGAATGGCTGTCGGCCGCGGCTAAATCCCAACAGAGGAATGCCGCGCCACGATTGTTGGAGACGTACGCGTGTTCCATCTGCGGGTCGATGTCGATACCGGCCTCCACACTGATGCCGGCGCGGAGCAGACCGTGTGTCAGACCGCCCGCTCCGCAGAATAGGTCGACAGCGCTTACCTCGCCGGACAGTGCCATCGGCCTCTCGCGTGGGTGACGTGCCTTAGTTGTCACCGGGCTGGCTACTCCTGAATGAACGGCCCACTCATACTGCATCTACAGACATGCGGACTCAGACGCTCCAGGCGGATGTGGCTACAGGCCATTGTGCCACACGCCTAGTCTGTTGCGCATGCTGCCCGCGAAATCCTGCCTTGAACGACGCGAACAGGCGAGCGCGCCCTCCTGCATCAGAAGTTCGCCCTGCGCTCTGGCAGCGGATCCACGGTCCACGCCATGCGGCTGCAAAGCCGCGCGAGCAACTGCGCCTTCACGCCCACGTGCGCCGCGCTGTCCCACAGGTTCCGCGTTTCGGTTGGATCCCCGACGAGGTCGTACAGCTCGCCCGGCTGCGTGCCGTGCATCGCGACGAGCTTGTGCGTCCGGGTGCGCACCATCGTCGCGTGGGCAGCGGGATCTTTGTGCGTGGGCATGGCGTTGTAGTACTCGCAGTACACGTCGTCGCGATGGTCGTCGGCTACGCCGGTGAGCAGCGGCCAAAGCGACTTCCCCTGCATGCCCGCGTACCGCTCTACGTCCGCCGCGTCCAGCAGCGTCGGCGCGAGGTCGACCAACTCCACGAGCGCGTCCGACCGACGGTCAGGCATCACCGCGCGCGGGAACGACGCGATCAGCGGCACACGCACGGCGGGATCGTACATGTGCGACCCCTTCAGATAGATGCCGTGGTCGCCCAGCATCTCTCCGTGGTCCGACATGAAGATCACGATCGTGTTCTCCCGCTGCCCCGTGCGGTCGAGCGCGTCCAGCATCCTGCCGACCTGCACGTCGATGAGGTCGCACATGGCCCAGTAGGCGGCGCGCACGAGGCGGTGGTCGTCGTCTGTCATCTCCGCGAACGGGTACGACCGCGGGCTGTTGTACGCCCCGTGGTGTTCCCGCTGCTGGAACACCGGCTTGTCGTCGAGTTCGCCAGACGTGTAGTTCGGCGGCGGGATGTCGTCCAGCCGGTCGAGGTACGGCTCCAGGTATTCGCGGGGCGGATCGAACGCGTGGTGCGGATCGAACGGGTTCGCGCTGAAGAGCCACGGGTGGTCCGAGTCCTCGTGCGCCTCCATGAAGTTGATCGCCTTCTCGGCGCACCACGTCGTCGGGTGATGCTCCTCGGGCATCGACGTCTGCACCCACTGGGACTTGCCGCGCGGCCCCTCGAACGGCTCGCGGCGGTATGTCTCGCCGCGCTCCCGCAGCCACAGAGCGTACTCGTTCGTCGGCCAGTGCGGGTCTGGGTGGTGCATCCAGTGGAATTCGTGGTAGCCGTCGTCGATGCGCGTCTCCATCCGCGTGACCCGCGGGTTGCACGCCGACAGATGCAGCTTGCCCGCCAGCCCACACGTGTACCCGGCGTCCGCTAGCAAACGCGTGACGAGTTTCTCGTCGGCAGGAATCGTCTGGCCGTTTTGTCTGCAACGGGTCGTGCGCGGGTAACGCCCCGTAAGGAAGCTCGCGCGGCTGGGCGTGCAGACAGGGCTCTGCGAGTACGCGTGCTCGAAGAGCGTCCCGCCCGCCGCGAGCGCGTCGATGTGCGGCGTTCTCACCCACTCGTTACCGTAGCAACCGAGCGTGTCGAATCGCTGCTGGTCGGTGCATATCCACAGAATGTTGGGCTGCGACGAAGCGTCACTCACGTGTCAGTCTCCCGTGCGGCGCACGTAGACGTAGTAGGCGCCCAACGCTTCCCCATTGTCCGTGCTGAGCCACGTCTGCAGGCGCGTCGGCCCGGCGGGCAGGGCGAAGTGGAACGTCGCATTGTCCGTCGACGGTGGGATTTCGCCCGACGCCTCCTCATCGCCGACGCGAACGCGCGCGCGTTGCAGCGGCAGCGCCTTCCCCCCGTGGAACCAGTCCATGATCTCGCCGGGAATGCCATCGGTCATCCCGATGGACTCCTCGCGCGGCCAGCGTCGCAGCTCGAACGCGTACACGCCCGCTTCCGCCACGTCGATCGCCCAATCGCCGTTACAGAGGATGCCCTGCCGCACCATTCCCTGGTTCCACGCGCTGGCGCTGTCCTCGTTGTGCCAGTCGTGGCAGGTGATGCGCGACTCCGGCTCGTGCTCCGACCCGATGATGATAGCGGGGTCGTCGTCGAACCGCGTCGACACGATGTCCCACCACGCCTCATACTCGCCGCGCAGCTCCTCGACGACGGCGGGATGGGCCGCCGCGATGTCGTCGCGCTGCTCCGGGTCGGAGCGGATGTCGTACAGCTCCTCGCCGTTGATGAGCCGCCAACGCTCCGTCATCGTCGCGCTCTTCCGCCACTTGATGGGCGTCTCCACGCGCTGCGAGTCCGTCACGACGACGCGATCCGGCCACGTCCCACCGTCGTCCCGCAGCAGTGGCGCGATGCTGCGGCCATGGACACTGTCCTCGTCCGGGCCGGGAATGCCGCACATGTCCGCGAGCGTAGGGAGGATGTCTATGTTCGCGGTCAGGTTGTCCACATCCCGCCCTGTCTCGATGCCCCCTGCGGGCCAACGCAGGAAGAATGTCACACGGTGCCCGCCGTCGTACTCGGAGCCCTTCACGCCGCGCATGCCCGCGTTGTAGCCCTCGCGGACGAACCCGTCGCGGTCGAGGCTACAGCCGGCGGCGGTGCCGTTATCGGTCATGAAGATCAGGATCGTGTCCCGTTCGATGTCCAATTCTGACAGCTTGTCGCGCAGACGCGCCAGGTTCTCGTCGATGTTCGTTATCATGCCGAAGAAGCGCGCGCGGCTGTCCGGCACGTCACCTCGGTACTGAGCGGCGTAGCTCTCGGCGACTCTGAACGGCCCGTGTGGCGCGTTCGTGGACACGTAGCACAGGAAGGGATCGTCGGCGTTCCGTTCTATGAACTCCATCGCCTGGTCGAACCACACGTCGGTGCAGTAGCCCTCGAACTTCGTCGGCTCGCCGTTGACCATGTAGGTGTCGTCGAAGTAGTCGTTGCCCCAGTGGTCAGGCGTCTGACTGACCCCGCCGCCGCCGTGGTACACCGCCTCGTCGAACCCACGGTCGTGCGGGCGAAACGGGTAGTTGTCGCCGAGATGCCACTTCCCGAACATCCCCGTGCGATAGCCTCCCGCGCGGAAGACGTCGCCCATAGTCACCTCGTCCTTGCGTAGGAGCGACCGTCCGCCGATGGTGTGCCACACTCCCGTGCAGTTGCAGTATCTCCCCGTCATCAGTCCGGCGCGGGTGGGCGCGCAGGTCGGTCCCACGTGGAAGTTCGTGAGGCGGACGCTTTCGGCGTGCATCGCGTCGAGGGTGGGCGTGTGGATGACCGGGTTGCCGTGGCAGGCGAGATCGCCGTACCCCTGATCGTCCGTGATGATGAAGACGACGTTCGGTTTCCGGGTGTCAGACGCCACTTCTTGGGGCCTCCGTGCGGTGTGTCTGGTTTCCTGGCTAGCCTGCCGCGGCGTCCGCCGCCTCTTCCTCGGCGCGCGCGTCCAACGCCGCGCACGGGGTGCCGAATGTCGGCAAGGCGTACGGCAAGTGGGTGCGCCCACGCGCGAGTATCTGATTCTGGTTGCGTCCCTCTTCGACGGGAGCGCCCCAGTGCGTCCACGACCTGGCGTTCGCGTAGTGGCTCACGAACGCTCTGCGGCTGCGGTCCTTCGAGCGGTTCGCCAACGACCGGTGCATGACTTTTCCGGCGAAGAAGGCGACATCCCCGGCCTGCATCACAGCGGGGACCTCCTGACCTGGATACTGCTCGGTGATACGGGCCAGGTCGTTGAGGTCGGTGTCGTCGTGACTCACGTTCTGGGCGTCCCGGTAGACCGGCTCGTACTGCGTGCCGCGCACGAACGACACGCAACCGTTCTCCTCATCGGCGTCGTCGATGGCGATCCACGCTCCGCAGAGCGTGTCCGGCAGCGTTTGGATGTAGAACGAGTCCTGGTGGTACCCCTGTCCTACCTGCCCCGGCTGCTTGAGGAACAGCATGGTCTGCATCGCCATCACGTCCGGCCCGCTGACGCCCGCGAGGACGTCCAGCACGCGCGGGTGCAGCAGGTACCGCTCGTGCAATTCGTGCACGAAGTGAAGCTGGTGAATGCGCACGTGGTGCTGCTTGACCTGCTCGGGCGTGGCGTCCGCCGCGGGCGGCTCGATCCTGCCAGGGATCGTGAGCTCGCCAGACCTGATCTCCTCACAGTGCGCGCGTAGTTCCTGAATCTCGTCGGGAGACACCAACTGCGGGACGATGAGGAATCCGTCCTCCGTGAAGCGCCGCACCTCATCCGCCGAAACCGTGTACGCAGCGTCCGTTGTCATGGCCATGTCCAAGGTGTGCTTGCGAGTCTATGTGTCTTCGCGTGAGAGCGCGGGCCGAGACGCGTCTCCGAGCATCAGCGTGAGGTCCGCGACCGCCTCCTTCATCTCATTCACATCGCTGCCCAACGCGTCGAGGCGGGCGTGCAGTCGCGCCAGCTCTCGATCGGACGCGCCCTTCGTGAGCCCGCGCTTCCTGCTCGAGTACTGGATGCCCATGTACACGATCAGCACAACCGTGCCGCAGACCAGACCGGTTGACATGACTAGTAGGCTCGCTATTGCGCCCATGTGTCTCCCTGCTTCGCGTGGACGCGCGTAGTATAGGCCGCTGCCCCCAGGCTGGGAATGGCGCCGCACGGCGGCCCCGTGCCGGCGGGCCGCCCGCTACGGCTGCGGTTCGTCGGGGCTGGGCGATGTGGCGTCCTCCGCGGCGCGGGCCGGACCCGCCCTCTGGCGCGTCCTCGTCGCCCAGCGGCATCGAGTTGCGTCCAAGCCGCCCGACGTCCGCGCGCAGCGCGCGGACATCGGGCGCCAGCATGTCGAGTCGCTCGCGTATGTCCGTCACTTCGCCGTGCGTTGCCGCCAACGTCACTCCCGGCTGACGCCCCAGCCGACGTGTCAGGACGTAGACCGCCGCTCCGAGGACGCCGAAGAGAGTGAAGAAGATAGCGAACACTATCCCGATGGTGAGCCCGAGATACACGTCGTCCTCCGTTCACGGATGCCTGCGCAGTGTAAGCCGATCGCCATGGATCGCGAGACCCGGATATAGTAATTGGGTACTATCAGCCGCGCCCCCACAAGTTCTTGTGGATTCTCGGTTGACAGCCGGACGCAACGCCCCATTTCACGGTCAGCACATCGTCGGCAACACATTGGGTGGTTCTATCGATGGACGTCAACGGCACGGACGACACCAAGGCTATCGCGGCTGGACTCGCGCGTTGGTACCAGGAGGCGATGACCGAGAGCGAGCGGCGGGCGTTCCATGGCACGGCGCTCGCGGCGGAGCTGCGCCATGCCGGCTTCGAGGTACAGCCGCCCGCGACGGACGCACGCGAAGCCGATGCAGACCGCGAAGTGTCTGGCGCCGCCTGACACAGGGCGAACGATGCTGACAGCCGGCTGCGGGGCGCACCGGGAACGCTGCGTGGCGGACGTTCGTCGTCCCGCCGCTACTCAGTCGCAGGCGAGGGCGAGATCAGCAGGGCAGCGAGGTCGGCGTCCACGTGGAGCCACCACCCCCGCCCAGGGGGCATGGCGTAAGGCGCCAACTCGTTCTCGTCCCGTGTCACATAGGCCTGAGAGTCGGTGTCCAGGTAGACCAGTCGCCCGTCGGTGATCCCGGCGTCCACCGCGTCCGACAGCGACAGAACGCTCCCACCCGCCTCTACGGCAACGCCCTCGTCACTCCACGCCACGGCAAACGGGAACGGGTTCGCCAGCAGGTTCCATCCCGCCCTCAGAGGCAGCGCGAACGCGCGGGTCGCGTCCACCGTGCCTCCGACCGTCTGCCGCGTCTGGTTGGTGTCGCCTACGACGGCTACGAACCACGGCACGCCAGGGGAGAACCGATCCGTGGCGACCGGGGCGCCGTCTCCGAGCGCTTCCGCGACCTCCCACCTCTGCTCATCCGCGTTCCATCGCCACGCGAACCAGCCCGCGAGGAATCCCCCGCTCGGACCGTCTAGCGTGGCGCCGACGGAGTCGATGTCCGGCCACAGCGTCGGCGCGACGACGTTCCAGATGGGGTCTGGCCCAGGCGTTGGTCTGAGCACCAGCGATGCGCTGCCCGAAGCGGAGATGTACCCGGGGTCAGACCGACTGTGCGTCCTGTGCACGCCGGTGTCTACATCCTCGATGATCGTGCGCCACATGACCCCTGCGGTCGTCACCCGCCACGGCGGGATGCTCGCGGACCACACGTCGCCGGCTACGTGCGTGAAGGAGGCGGACGCCCAGTTCGTCTCGCCCGGGCGGGCATATGACAGAAGGGCGCGGACTATGCGCTCCGGCGACCCATAGACAAGCGCATGGACCGTGATACCGACGCCGGCGTCAGCGACACTCGGGGCGACGATCGGTGGAGCCGAGGGAAGCGCGCGGATCGTGTAGGTGGTCGTCGTCCCGAGCGCGATGGGAATCGTCGTCGTGGCCCGCATGTCGATGTCGGCGTCGATGTCGGCGCCGCCAGCGTTGTCCGTCATGCGCAGCTCTGCCCACGCGGCGTCTGCTTCGGCAACGTCCCACGTCATCGACCAGTCGAGGACATCCGGCGGGAACCCGTCGCTGGCGGGGATCACGAGTGTCCAGGCGATCTCGTCCGACGCCGCAGCCGGTTCGCCGCGCGTGTCGGCGATCAGGCGCTGTAGCCAGGACCGCGGCTCCAGGGTGTTCAGGAAGTACGGCGCTGGGGGCTTGCTCCCGAAGGGAAGCGGCGCGTCTGGCGGGGCCAGGGCGTCGACGCCGCGGTCGAATCCGTCGGTCGCGCCGTCCGCGACACCGAAGGTCATGTCCAGCGCGGCTGTCGCCACGCCGCCCACGATGCCCTGTGCCTGTAGCCGACCTGCCCACGGCGCCGCCCACGCGCGAACGGGCGCGCCGATCAGCAGGGCAACCGTCACGGCCGTAACGAAGACTCGGCTTAGCATGCCGGGCGCGCGACGGTGGGTGGGTTGGTCATGGGCGGAATCCCTGCTCTAATGCGTCTGACGGTCGGCGTTGCGAGGAGGAGGGTAGACACGAGCCATGGCGCGCGTTCCCGTTGGCACGAAGAGCTCCGCGCGGCGCCGTGGCCACTGCGTCACGTGGCGCGCGGTTCTCACCGGCCTGCTCCTCATGCCGCCGAACGCGTACTTCGCGATGCAGCGAGGTCTCGAGTGGAGCGGCCCTCCCGGCACGATCTCCCTGCTGTATAACGTCGTCTTCGTCCTGCTCATCCTGACGGCTCTCAACCGCGTGCTAAAGCGCTTCGCGCCGGCCGCGGCGTACACGCAGCCTGAGTTCGTCACGATCTACGCCATGCTGTGCATCGCCACGACACTCGCGGGACACGACGTCACGCAGGTGCTGGCGCCCGTCCTCGCCTACGGGCATCGCTACGCCACCCCCGAGAACGACTGGCGGGTGCTTTTCGGTGACCGCCTTCCGCACTGGCTCATAGTGCGTGACGACGGGGCGTTGCGCAACCTGTTCGACGGCGACTCGAACCCCTACGACCCGGCGAACCTTCTGCCCTGGCTGCGACCCGTCCTGTGGTGGTCACTGCTCCTTGTCCTCATCGTCTTCACGACGCTCTGCATGTGCGCCGTCATCCGTCGCCAGTGGACCGAGCGCGAGCGCCTCTCTTACCCCATCGTAGAGATGCCCCACGAGATGACCGTGGACGGCGGGTCGTCCACGTTCTTCACCAACCGGCTTCTTTGGATGGGCTTCGCCCTCGGCGCAGGCGTGGACCTCGTCAACGGGGTCCACCACTTCGTCCCAGCCGTCCCGCTGATACCCATCCGAACGATTAACCTGGGGCGTCTGTTCACGGAGAAGCCCTGGAGCGGCATGGGATGGACGCCGCTCTGCTTCTTCCCGTTCATCGTCGGCCTGGGGTTCGTGATGCCCGTGGACCTGTCGCTGTCGATCTGGGTGTTCTACCTCGTGTGGAAGGTCGAGCGGATCGTCAGCGCCGGCATGGGATGGGAACGCTTCATCGACACGTCCTACTCCAGCACGCAGCCCGTGGGCGCCTTCCTCACGCTGCTGGTGTTCGCTCTGTTCACCGCGCGCGGGCATCTGCGCGATGTCGTGCGCGCGGGGTTCGGCGCGGCTGCGGATGACGGCGACGAGCCGCTTGCCTATCGGTACGCGTTCTGGGGTGGCGTCGTCGGCTTCGTTGGCATAGTCGCGTTCTGGGTACGCGCGGGCGGCAGTCTGGGCATGATGGCTCTCGTGTTCGGCGCATACCTCGCGTTCGCCCTGTGGGGCACGCGGATACGCGCCGAGGTCGGGCCGCCGGCCCTGACGCTCTATCGCCCAACGCACCTCGTGGTGGACGTGCTGGGTACGGGGCGCGTCGGCAAGGACAACCTCGCCCTGTTCGCCCTGGTGCAGGGCGTGATGCGCGCGTTCCGCAGCCATCCCATGCCGCACATGCTCGAGTCGATGAAGCTGGCCCGCCGCTCCGGCATGTCAAGGGAGGGCAAACTGGTCGCCGTCATGCTGGGCTCCGCCGTGGTCGCCGCCCCCATGGCGTTTTGGGCGTATCTGGATGTCTGCTACCGACGCGGCACGTCCGGCGGCTTTGGCTGGGAGGCGTACTCCATCGCGCAAGGATGGCTGTACCGCATCGACCCCAACCCCGACTGGCCGGACATCGCCATGATGACCGGAGCGTCCGCGTTCACGCTGCTTCTGATGTTCATGCGCACGCGATTCCTCTGGTGGAAGCTGCACCCGCTGGGCTACTCCATGGCGATGAACTGGACCACGGAGTGGGCGTGGTTCCCCATCTTCATGGGGTGGGCGGCGAAGGCGACTATCCTGAACCACGCTGGCATACGCGGGTACCGGCGCGCGTCGTTCTTCTTCTACGGTCTCATCCTCGGCGACTTCACGATGGGCGCCCTCCTGAACATCGCCGGGCTGTTCTACGGTCGGCGCATCTACGTGTTCTGGCACTAAGAAACCGGCCCACGGCTTGCCGGCATCGCTGATTGAGACATCCTCTCACTGCACGGGTATGTACCACATTGTAGTGGCAACCTTACAGTGGTACGCTGCCGTCAGTGCTTGCCAAGGTGTCCTACAGGGAGGTCGCGCGATGCGCCAGGTGCTTACCAGTCTTATAGTTACTGTTCTATTCGCGCACGCAATGCCAACGGCCTCCGCCCAAGATGCATCTCGACCGCAACGCTCCCATGACTTCTACGTCCTGTGGGAGAATGACTCGTGGAAGAGGCCGCTGTTTTGGCCGCAACGTGCGTTCAATCCATCGGACGATGGATATACAAACGGCGTGCGCATCGAATATCTGAGGGATACAGAAGGGCCGCCAATCTGGCTTCGCTGGCTCGGCCTGGCCAGCAGGGACGCCGCGGGCACGGGCACGGACACAGGCACGCATACGCACACGCACACGAAGGCCGACACGCACTCGCACACAGACGCGGGCACGCATACGGACACGGACACACACTCGCACTCGCACTCACACTCGCACTCGGATAAAGACACCGGCACGCACGCGCACGCGCACGCGCACACGCACACCGACACGAACAGGCGCGGATACAGCTATCGAAACGGGTACGCCATTGGCCAGAACATGTACACCCCAACCGACTTGGAAGCGACAGAGTTCAACGCTACGGATCGGCCGTACGGAGGGTGGTCCTACCTCGGGGGTGTCTTCCAAGCGATCCATCACGAGCGCAAATGGATGCTTGCTCTTGGGCTTGAGGCTGGTGTAACTGGTAAGTGGTCAGGAGCCGCGGCCACACAGACTGTGGTCCATAGCCTCGTTGACGCGACTACGCCGCTCGGTTGGGGGCATCAGATCGACGAGAACTATGGGATCGTGGTGCGTCCGCAAGCCATGTACCGCGTGGGTGACCCCACGCAAGACCGCCTGGGCAGATTCGACGCGCAGCTAGACATCTACGGTGGCGCGGCGATAGGGAACATCTACAGCAACCTCAACCTGGGGACGGAGGTCCGAGTTGGCTTCAACCTCCCGAACGAGTTCTTGGATCGCACCCCTAGTAAGCAGTGCGCAGACGAGGGCAGCCGGAAGCTGCCGCTCATCAAGGCGTATGTGTTTCTCGGCGCTGAGGGCCGGTTGGTCGGCCATAACGTGTTCATCGATGGCAATACGATCAGGATCGCTGGCGAAAGGTCGCTGATCTACACGAAGTTTGCTGTGCGCGACATTCGCATTGGAGGAGCTGTAAGCTATAAGCGGCTCACCTACGCATATCGCGCTGTCGACAGAAGCTCCGAGTTTGGCGTCCACGATCCAGGTGCACACCACGACCGCAAGCCGCCGTGGTTTGGCGCCCATACGGTGATGTGGAGCTTCTAGCGCCATCGCGCGCATATAGATTCCCAGTCGAGGCGGCCCCAAGACGCATTGGTTGGGGCCGCCTCGCATTGCGTACCACAGCGAACGTGTTGGTGTTAGAGTGGGACTAACGAGGCGCGTGTACCGTGCCCTTGTAGGGCGTGCAGACTGGGGCACGTTAGGGTCAGGTTGGGGACTGACGGCCGGCAATAGCTGTGTGGTAAGCCACCAGGGCCACCGGCTGCGGGCTCCGCCGCCCGATTAGGGGTTAGGTGGTGACGTGCAGATAAGAACCTCGAGGGTCACGTCGCCCGTGTTCTCGATGCCGTGCTCGCACCACGGCGGCAAATGTACGAACGTGCCGGCGCTGACGTCTCTCTTCTCGCCGTTCAGCGTCATCGTGCCGCTGCCCCGTATGATGACGTAGCACTCCTCCGTGTGGTGGCTCCCAGGCTCGAGGACGACGTGAGGCGGCACATAGAACATCACGAGACCCAGGTTCTCGGCGGGAGCTTGGGGATTCGCCGGGTGGACGACCCGCACGCCGATCCCGTCGCAACCCGGATACCGCACTGGCACGCCGTCTTGCGCGGTGACGACGTTGGCGTCGGGTGGCGTCGCTGGCCTCGGCACTGGAGGCTCGCCTTCGTAGCCCTTAAACGTCGTTATCTTAGCCATGTGTCCTCCTGCGTGCGTCTCAGGGTCACCAGTCGCGTGTGTATCCAGCCGTCCATCCGCCATCCACGGTAAGCACGGCGCCGTTGATGTAGCTCGACTCGGGCGCCACGAGGAAGAGCACGGCGTGCGCCACCTCCTCGACGGTTCCAGGCCGCCTCAGTGGGATGTGGGACAGGAGCGACTCCGCGTCCTCGGTGTACGCGCCTCCCTCGCCGTAGAACAACGCTCGCGTACCGTCCGTTAGGGTCGACCCCGGCGCTACGGCGTTCACCAGGACGCCCTGCGGCCCCAGCTCCAAAGCCATCGACTTCGTGAGGTTGATGACGCCTGCCTTCGCTGCCACGAACGCGCTCTGAAGTCTCAGAGGCACGATACCGGCTATGGAACTGATGTTCACTATCCGTCCGCCGGCCCCGAGCATGCCGGGAACGAACGCGCGGCTGACCGCGAAGACGCCGTCGAGGTCGACCTGCACGATCCGGCGCCAGTCTTCTACCGAGTACTCGTGTATTGGGACGCGGTCGCTGTGCGTGTTGATGCCGGCGTTGTTTACGAGGATGTCTAGCGGGCCGATCTCCGCGGCCAGCGCCGCCATCTGATCGACCGAGGAGACGTCGCCTTCGTGGGCAACGCAATCGCCCGTCGCACTGCGGATGGCCGCCGCCGTGGCGTCGGCCCCCTCGGCGTCGATATCCACGATGATTACGCGCGCCCCGTTCGCCGAGAGCGCCTCCGCGATGGCGCGCCCAATGCCACGCGCGCCTCCCGTAACGACGGCGAGTTTCCCATCCAAGTCTACGCGCACGTCCTCCTCCTACTCACCCGGCAGCATAGGATCGCCGCGGTTGGCCGCACAACACCGCCCGGTCGAGTGTCCTAGGCAGGCGCGCTGGCGCCCCGGTATGCGTACAGCTCCGCGTTCGCCAGGACGAATCGAAGACGCACGGGCTGTGGCGCGTCCGCAAGGCGTCGGCCGCCCCAGCGGACACGATGGCGGATGGCGTCACACGTCAGGGGAACGCAGTCGGCGCGCGTGAAACCGGGGAGCGGCTGGCCGGCCGGGGCCAGCGCCTCCACCCGCAACCAACCCGCGCTGGCGTCCGCGTTGACTTCGAGGTCGGCGTCGTCGAACCGCAGCGGGACAGTGCTCACCACGCCCTCCGCTTCGCCCGCGTCCAGTGAGACGAAGCCGTCCAGCCGCCACGTCGCTCGTCCAATGGCCTTGTGCCTCTCGCGCAGCGGCCGCCCGTGCGTGTGGGAGGCGCCGGTGTAGTACCAGTGGATGTGGTCGCCTTCTATGATCGGGCGCGTAGCGGCGCCCATGATCATGCCGCCGTCGAACGACCCTGGGGCGCCGCGGGGCAGGATCGGCCTGTCGCCTCCACACGGGTAGTCCCACTCGACGCCGTCGCGGCTCGATATCAGGAGACCGTCGATGGGGCCGTCGACCGGCATCTGGTCCGCCGGGTCGCCGTCACCGGTGACGTAAAGGAGGCCTGCGATGCCGATGTGGACATTGCCGTAGCGGAACCCAGACATGTTGTGGATCTCTGCCCTCATCGCGCCGTACTCTTCGGCCCCTCGGGCGTCGTCGCGCGGGCCGGCGGCTAGCATCCGGCGGAGCGGGAGCCATGGGCCGGTGAGAGCCGGACTCTCGGCATACCACACCATGCGCCTGGCATCGGCTCTCCCGTCGCGTGCGTGCGCATACGCACGATAGACGTTCTCCCGCTCGTCAAAGGCGACATTAAAGGATCCCTCATTGTCGCGGTCCACGACGGGCTCAAGGTAATCCGCGTCGCTCCACCGGAGGCCGTCGGGCGACGTCAACAGAAACACGTTCCGATAGCGACGGCAGAACCCGATGGCCTGGTAACGCTTCTCGGGGTCGGCCTCGTCGTCGCGAAAGACGCTCGCCCCGTGCAGGTCCCAGACGATGTTGTTGTCACGGCTCCCATCGAACTCGAAGATGCCCAGATTCGGCTTTGTCCACGTGAGCCCGTCGTCGCTTTCGGCGTAGCACGTCAGGTCGCCGCGGTCGTTCTCGAGGAACTTGCGGCCGTACGCGTCGCGCTCAGCGCCCAGATGGGTCGACGGGTTGCGGTCGGAGCGAGGGATGTAAAGACCCGGGACGTGGTGCGCCTGGTCCTGCGAGCGCGGCCCCATGCGGCACATGTACCACATCCGATACTTGGCGACGGCGTCGTCGCACATGACCGTGCCATACAGATGGACGCGCCTGGACTGGTCGAGGCCGCCGTGTTCCCAGGGCTTGTCTTCGTCCGGGGCCAGGACGGGCGAGGGCAGCTTCACGCCCGGATGCAACGTCCGCGTTACCCCCTGCGTGGACGCGATGAGGGCGTCGTCGACGAACAGCTCCGTGCTCCCGCGCGCCATATGGACTGGCTCGGCGCCCACTGACGTACCTCCCGTCCGGCTAGGTGTCGCGCGTCATCCGCCCGAAACTACCGCGCCGCCGTGTCTGCTGCAACGCGCCCTGTCACGCGTTGTGCCACCCCAGCATGGGCACTACAGTGACGGAAAGGTGGCGCAGCTCTTCTGGGCATCGCACGGCGGGGAAACAGCATGAGATCTGACGGCAAGGTCGCGGTAGTAACAGGCGGTGGCGCGGGCATCGGCAAGGCGTGCGTGCTGAGGCTGGTCGCCGAGGGAGCGCGCGTGCTTATCGGCGACATGACGGACGCCGACGGCGAGGCGACGCTGGGTCTCGTCAAGGACGCTGGCGGCGAGGGCATCTACGTGCAGGGCAACGTCGTGAACGAGAGCGATTGCCACGCGTGGGCCGCCGCCGCGCTGGACGCGTGGGGTCGCATCGATATGCTGGTAGCCAACGCCGGCGCGCGCGTGGGCGGCAGCATCCTCGACGCGACCGAAGACGACTGGGAGTTCATCGTGAACGTGAACCTGCGCGGCGTGGCGTACTGCTGCAAGGCGGCGCTGCCCGCTATGATCGAGCAGCAGTCCGGCGCCATCGTTATGATCTCGTCGGCGAACGCGGACGTGGGTCGCTCAGGGATGCCGCTGTACGACGCGACGAAGGCGGGCGTATGCTCCCTCGCGCGTAGCCTCGCCGTCGCCCACGGCAAGGACGGGGTGCGTGCGAACGCGGTCCTGCCCGGCTACACGATGACCGACTTTCACGAACGCGGCGCCGCCAAGCGGGGTGTTACACCCGAAGCTCTACGCGAGCGCAACAAGGGTTACGCGCTGCTCGGGGCGGCAGCGGAGCCGTCACAGATCGCGTCCGCGGTCTACTTCCTGGCGAGCGACGACGCGTCCAACGTGACCGGCCAGTCGCTTATGGTCGATGGCGGCCTCAGCGTAACGTCCGGCGCGTGACGCACGCCGGCATCTCAGGATAAGGAGGCATGGCGCCATGACTAGAGTCTGTCTGAAGTTCGGTGGGTGGATCGCCCTGCTCCTCGGGGTCGCGGCGCTGACCTCCAAGCCCGCCGTCGCGTTGGCGGCGGTCGTCGACACGAACTGGCCGTCGTTCCGTGGGCAGAACGCCGGCGGCGTAGCTGACGGCTATGTGACGGCAACCGATTGGAGTGTGCCTGACGAGCGCAACGTCGCCTGGAGGACGCCCATACCGGGTCAGGGACACTCCAGCCCGATAGTGTGGGGCGACCGGCTGTTCGTCACCACCGCTGTGAGTGGAATGGCGGACCCCGAGCTGCGCGTTGGCCTGTACGGGAGCATCGAGCCCGTGGCCGACGACACCGTTCACCGCTGGGAGGTGCACTGCCTCGACAAGAACACCGGCCGCCCGCTGTGGTCGCGAGTCGCGCGCGAAGGCGTACCCAAGATCAAGCGGCACACGAAGGCGACGCACGCCAACTGCACGCCCGCCACCGACGGCGAGCGCGTCGTTGCGTTCTTCGGGTCGGAAGGTCTCCACTGCTACACGGTCGACGGCGAGTTCGTCTGGGAGGAGGATCTCGGGGTCCTGGATTCCGGCTTCTTCGTAGCGCCCGAAGCGCAATGGGGGTTCGCGAGCTCGCCGATCATCCACGACGGCATGGTCGTCGTGCAGTGTGATGTCCAGGAGAACTCGTTCATCGCCGCCTTCAGCATCGACGACGGTGAGGAACTGTGGCGCACGCCGCGCGTGGATGTCCCGACGTGGAGCACGCCCACTATCTACGAACACTCGGACGGCGCGAGGATCGCCGTGAATGGGTACCACCACATGGCCGGCTACGACGCCGCGACCGGCGATGAGGTGTGGCGCATGGCGGGAAGTGGCGATATACCGGTTCCGACGCCCGTGGTCGCCAACGGACTCGTGTACATCACGAAGGCTCACGGCGACGGGGCGCCCCTTTACGCCGTCCGAGCGACCGCCTCGGGAGACATCACGCTAGGTGACAGCGAAGCCTCGAACGACGACATCGCGTGGAGCACGCCCGGCAACGGAGCCTACATGCAGACCCCACTCGTCTACGGCGACTACCTGTACAGTTGCCGGGACAACGGGGTGCTGAAGTGCTACGAGGCCACGTCCGGCGCGTTGGTATACGAGGAGCGCCTTGGAACCGGCGGGACCGGGTTCACCGCGTCGCCCATCGCGGCGGACGGCAAGCTCTACTTCACGAGCGAATACGGCACGGTCTACGTCCTCGCGCCGGGGCCGGAACTCAGGACGCTCGCCACGAACGAGTTGGACGAGATCTGCATGGCGAGCCCCGCCGCGTCCGCTGGGACGCTCTACTTCCGCACGCGCGGCCACGTTGTCGCGATCGGCTCCCGAGACTAGCGGGCGCCTACGCCGTCGCCTCTTGCTCGGCGCCGCACGAGTCGCAGTAGGGCAGCAGCGTGTGACGCACGGACTCGCACTCCGCGCACTCGTGGTAGAGACCCGCGCCACACGAGGGACACGTGTACGGCTCGTCGGCGTCTGGCGCCGCCTCGGACGCGGCGGTCGCAGGGCCCTTCGCCGTCCACGTAGCGTGCTTCAGCGGCCCGCGCATGATCTGGTACGCGCACACGGGACATCGATGCCGACCGTACGCTTCGCGGTAGCGACGCAGCAACAGATCCCTGCGGGGTGCGGCCATCAGCCTGACGACCTGCGCGATCAGCGCGATGACCACGGCAATCGCGGCGGCGACGGCGATGTGACGGAACCAACGCCCCGGTAGGTACTCGTGCATGACCGCCGCCACGCGGGCGAAGGCGGCGACGAACCACGCGTAGAAGATGGATGCGTACAGCTTGTGTCGATGCCGCAGCACCAGCCACACGCCGACGGCGAGCGCGGGCAGGAGGAAAGCCAGCTTCAGTCCCGCCACCTTGAGGCCGCGCTTGTCCAGGCGCGCCTGATACTCTTCGCGGACGCGCTCGGCATCGTCCTGCCGACGCTCCTCTAGCGCGTCGATACTCGCCTGCGTGTCGCGCGACTCCTGGCTGAGCTTCCCAATCGCCTCGTTCGCCTGCTGAAACTCCGCTTGCTTCGCCAGGTAGAGCGTCTGGCTCTCCGCGAGGGCGCGCTGTCGCTCCTCTGTCGGCTCGACGCCTGCTTCGATGTCCAGCCGGTGCAGTGCCACGAGCTGCTCCATGGTGGACCGCAGCTCGCCGGTGCTTTGCCTCAACACTTGCTGGATGTCTTGCTGGCCGGACTTTCGCGTGTTCAGGTCGTCGCGCTGATCGTGCAGCGCCTCAAGCTCGTCGCGCAGCTTAGCGTCGCCGACTTCCTCCTCGACCTTCTCGTACTCGGGCCGGTCGATGTTACCTATGTCGCTCGCGATGAAGTCCAGCGCCCAGTAAAACAGGACTGTCAGCACCGTCGCCAGGAACCAGATGAGAGCCCGGTGCAGCCGTGGGGCGGGCGGGCGTGAAATCTTGGCCATGAGGTGCGCGCTCCGCAGAGGTGAGTGTCTACGCGCCGGGCGCCGCAGGGGCATTATGCCGCCATGGGGTCGCAAGCGCCAGTCGCGATCCGTCGCCCGCCGCGCTGGCCCCGTGCATCCGTCCGGCTGTAAGGACGAGCGGCACGCGAGCCACACCACCAGCAGACGGAGGAGCGCCGAGTGACCGAGACCCCACAGACCTGGCACTACGGACTCGTCGCCCGTTGGTGGGCCGAATTCAACTCGGGCGGCGATGAGATCCCTTACCTGCGTGAGCTCATCGAGAGTGAAGGCGGCCCAGCGCTCGACGTTGGTTGCGGTACCGGTCGCGTCCTCGTACCGCTCCTCGAGGCGGGACTGGATGTCGACGGCGTGGACATGTCTCCCGACATGCTCCGCTACTGCCGGGAGCTCGCGGACAGCAAGGGGTTGGCGCCACGACTCCGTGCGCAGGCGATGCACGAGTTGGGTATGGAGCGCGAGTACGCCGTGGTCTACTCGTGCGGCACGTTCGGGCTAGGCGGGAACCGTTCGCACGACCTCGACGCGCTACGCCGATGCCGCGATCACTTGCGCCCCGGCGGCGTGCTGGTGTTCGACAGCGAGTTACCCAACCCGGAGCACCACTCGTGGCTTCTTGGCGCGGACGTTCCGCCCCTACCGGAGCCCTGGCCACCGACCGGCGAGCCCAAACGCGTCCGCGACGGCACGGAGTTGGCCATCACGGCGCGGAGCCTCGCGTACGACCCTCTGGAGCAGACGCAGGTCCGCGAGATTCGCATCGAACACACGCGGGACGGCGAGCTCTTCGCCCGCGAGGAACACACGCTGAAGTCGACCCTCTACCTCAGGAACGAGATACTCCTGATGCTCAAGCACGCTGGGTTCGGTGATGTGCGGGTCACGGCGGGGTGGACGGACGGAGACCCGGTCGCTGGCCCGGACGCCAACCTCCTGTACGTGGCGCGGACGTAGTAGCCCCGGCTCCGAACGTTGCCCACGCTCGCCTGCCCGTCATCTACGCCGACCACGCCGCGCCGTTGACCTGAGAGAGCTGTCGCGAGACCATACCAAGGTCGCCGCACAACCTCTCAGGAACATAGCATGCGCATCCCGGACGAGCTCGCGACGATCCTGTCTGAGAACCGGCGGCTGAGCGGGCGGGTAGACACGATCGTCGCGGACTTCAGCGACTGGATCGGTGACAGCCGCGGCGGCCCGTTCTTCCCTGAGTACACCGACCATGGCATGCAGCACATCGAGGACGTGCTGAGGACAGCCGACCAGCTGATGACCGACGGGTCGCGCGACCTGCTGAATCCCGAAGATGTCGCGGCGCTCGTGCTTGCCGTTCTGCTGCACGATTGCGTCATGCACATGCAAGAGGACGGTTTCCTCGCGCTTATCCAGGAGGGGTGCCCCTGGCAGCCGGTGCAGGAGTTTGGCGACAAGCCGTGGCACGAGCGGTGGGAGCAGTTCACCGCTGAAGCGTCGCGGTGGGATGGACAGAAGACCGAGGACGTCTTGGGAGAGGATGAGCCGCCGGTCGACAGGACGGCGCTGCAGGGTGCAGTCTCGGACGGGAAGCTCGCCGGACACCATCGCCTGATCGGCGAATTCCTGCGGCAGCACCACCACGTTCTAGCCCACCAGATCGCGCTGTACGGTGTGCCCGGCCCGGACGACAACAGAATCGCGTTGCCCGGCGTACCCGCAGGCGTAGTCGACGTTGCCGGAGTGATCGCGCGAAGCCACGGCATGTCCAATCGCAAATGCCTGCCCTACTTGGACGCGAAACACTCAAGCGTCTCCGAGCCGGCGCAGGTGCGCGCGCCGTTCCACATGGCGCTCGTCCGCGTCGCCGACTACCTGCAACTCGGGCCAAAGCGGGCGCCGGAGGCGGTGCTCCGCGTGCAGAGCTTGCGCAGCCCTCTGTCCCGCAAGATGTGGGCGGAACACGCCCTCGATATCCGCCCCCACTGGAACCGGCCGGACCCCGACGAGCTATGGATCCCCGTGACGCCGCCGAACGTGGAGCTGCTCCTGCGGCTGCAAGCTCTCCTCAAGGGGCTGCAGCACGAGTTGGACGTGTCGTGGGCCGTGATCGGCCAGGTCTACGGGAGCCTTGGCCATCTCGCAGTGTTGGGGATGACGAAGCGCCGCGTCGCGTCGAACATCGACGATGTGGACGGCTTCGTCGAGAACCAAAAGCCCGACTACATCCCAAGGCACGCGGCGTTCAGGACGGAGTCGGCGCGCCTGCTGAACCTGCTCGTCGGGCCGCTCTACAACGACGACCCGAGCTTCGCCATACGCGAACTGATTCAGAACTCCGTGGACGCTGTCCGCGAACTCCGTGAATACGCTGCACAACATGACAGGGAGCTGGAGGACTACGACGTCGCCGAGTTGGAGGCCGATGTCGTCGTGACGGTTGGCGACGGGGATGACCCAAACTGGGTCGTCGTGCACGACCGGGGCATCGGCATGACCGAAGACACGATCTTACACTACTTCCTCACGGCTGGTGCGAGCCTTCGCGACAGCGATGGGTGGAAGTGGAGGTTCGAGGAGGGGCCAGCGCTCCCGTGCTGCGGTCAGGCCGCTTCGGTGTCGGGGTACTCGCGGCTTTCCTCCTCGGACCGAGAATCGAGGTGTCGACGCGCCACGTGGGCCGCGATACTGGCATCGCATTCAGTGCTAGCATCGGGACCGATCCAATGCACTTGCGCCCGTTTGACCGCGAGGTCGGCACGACGCTCCGAGTGCGTCTGGCCAGCGGCACACGACAGGAGCTGTGCGGTCGCGACTATCCGGGCGCTGGCAGCCCGTGCGACTGGTACTGTCTCGACGCGCCGCAGCCGACGGTCCTTGTCCAGATGCTTTCGGAGGGCGACGATCTGGCGCAGCAACTCCGCGTGCCCGGCCCCGGCGACGACCTCGGCGATGAGTGGCACGCACTGCACCACGACGACTTTGCCGGTGTCCGTTGGGCTTACGTGGCGGATCGGGACGGACATGTCGTGGGCGGGACCGTATGCAATGGCCTCCGGGTCGACGTCGGCCCCCGAGAACCGGTTTGCGTCGGGCTCGAATCGCAACATCGGTTGTGCTCGCCCCTGGTCGCCATCGACGACCCTCAGGGCAACCTGCCTCTCAACCTGAGTCGGACACGTGTCGAGGAGACGGGCCGCGGTTTCAGGCAGGCTCTGCACGTCGCTGTGGCGCGCGACATCATTGCCTACAGCCTTCTGTGGGCTCCCAGAACGCCACAGCTTGGGTGGAGCCTTGGGCCGTACGAGCATGGACACCCCGGACTTGCCAACGAAGTGGGTTTGGGCCCCAATGGCTCAACCATGGTGTCGGCCCCGCCCTGGATCGGCCGCGGGACGGGCATCGGCCTTCTGGACCCGCAGGTACTCGGGTGGGAAGTGCCGGAGCGCGTCCTCGCCGTTGTGAACCCAGGCGCCAGCGGCAACTTCACGACTGACGCGGAAGCCGCCTGGGAGGAGTCCCTGCGTGACGAGAGCATGACGGCAGCGCTGGCTGTAACTCCACGTTCGCAGTTCTGGCATCTCGACGACCTGCCGTCCTGGTTGGGGTGGCCCCGGCCGGTCGGCATCCGACTCTTGGTCGCCGGCACCGCATCCGCGACCGAACGGAACATTCGCCATGCGCTTCCCAGCGCTGGCTCGCCAGCCCGCATCGACCAGACGAGCGACGGTGCCGTGCTAGCTGTCATTGGGGATCACCTCCCTGCGGAAACGGCCCTTACACGTGTTTTCGCCAAATGTGGCCTGTGGGGCAGTTGGGGCGTGCCCCGGGTTGTCGCCGCGGAGTACTACCTCGACCCCGGGAATCGCTTGGATGGCCCGCGCGTGCAGCCGTCAGGCGGGGCGCCAGTCCACGTGCCAAGAGGACGGAGCATCTTGGGGCAGGTGTGGCGCGATGTTGTGAAACACCCAGTCATCCCCTATGACCCGGCGGAGCGCCGCCACACGCTAGCGCACGCGTACGATGAGCTCGACTACTACGTCAGGAAGTGGGAGGCCCGCGCCGGCGAGGACTGGTAGCGCCGCGCGGGTACGTCAGTCCTCTTCTAGCTTCGCGTCGATAGCCGAGAGCGCCCGTGGCGAGAGGGCGGGTTGGCGGCGTCAGCATCGCTCGCGCATCCAGTTCCAGAACGCCGTACCGGGCGGCGGGCCCAGCAGGAAGCCCAGGACGATCGCGCGGCGCTCCTCCGTGGGCCGCCCAAGCAGCGCCGACAGCTCCGCGCCAAGCGCGGTGATGGGCGGCTCCGTCGCGGCCCAGCGGCGTAGCGCGTCCTCCGCGTCACTCCAGAACGACTCCCACTCCGCCTTCGAACCATCGGTCTCCGGCAACGCCCCACGCCATCGCAACGCGCCGATGCTCGTGATTCGGATCGCCAGGTACCGCTCGTAGCGATGCATGCACGGGGGCTGCGACTCGCCGAGGAGGCCCGCGATGAGCTCCTCCGCATCGCGAACGGGCGCGTGTAGCCTCACAGCGTCCTGCTGTCGGCGCACGAAACGCTCGTCGGAAAGGGTGTAGCGACAGCCTTCCGCGGCCAGGTACAGGGAGTCGTTGGAACGCGGCGGCTGGCCCTCGCTCGTTGCGACATCGGTAAGGATGCCCACACGCGCCCCGGATTGGATGTTGTCCACAAGGCCGCACAGAAGCAGCTCGACGAGGGCGCGCTTCGCGAGGTGATCTGCCCCCAGCCAATCGCGGACACGGCGCGACGTCGTGCCGCCAACATGCGTCGCGCTCCCGACGTCGTGGCCCAGCCACGACCGCAGACCCGCGACGTGCGCGTCCATGTCCGCGCGGCGTGGCGCCGTGACCTGCCCGCAGAGCGCCAGCGACGTTGGCGCGCCGGAGCCGATGGCGCGGCATATCTCCCGCAGGTTCTCGCGGTACTCGACGTGGAACCAGCAGTTGTGCGCGGCCTGCGCCAGCACCGCGCGGGCCTCCGTGCGCTGCCCGTACCGCCTCTCGTGCGCGGTCACCTTCTCAGCGAACGCGTCTTCCTCGTCGAGCATTGCGTTGGTGAACCGCGACAGGGAGCCGTACGCGTGGGCGCTCATTGGGACTCCAGCTTCGCGTCGATAGCCGCGCGCGTCCTGACGAACCGCTCCGCCAGCGTCAGCCGGTTCTCCTCGTCGTCGCAGTCTTCGGGCGTCGCGACGATCACGGGTCGAACCCAACCAACGTGCGTGACGTGAATCCACGCCTGCTTCTGCCCCACGCGCATGTAGGCGGCGCGCTCGCCGCGGTACGTGACGAGCATGTCGCGCGCCTGGAACACGAACACGTACTCGTCCGAGGTGAGTTCGCGCAGCATGTCGATGGCGGCGCGGACGCCTTCCCAGATGCCGTCCGGGGCGCGCGAGACCATCCACGCCTCGTCGTACTCGACGGGAGCGTCCGCCTTCCCCGCGCGGTCGAAGTGACGCGGGATGTCGGCATGCGCTGGTGGCAGCCCGTCCGCCTCGGCTCCCTGACCCGTGTAGAAGTACTCACGCCGGGCGCCCTCGGTGAACCCGAGCTTCGCGAGCAACGGCTGGCCGACGCTGACGTCCACGGGGTGGCCGTTCCAGTCGCGGACGCGAAGGCTCTCGACAGGCTCCACGCTGGCGGGCTCGTCGACAAGGTGGCAGAGCGCGACAAGCGCGCGTTCCATACGCCGGCGCGGCATGTCGGCAAGCACCGTGATGGCCGACTGATACAGCAGCAGCGGACGCCCCGCCTGCATGACGACGTACCGATGCGGCGTGCGTATCGCCTTCACGGCATCTCCCGCCTCGTCGGTAAGCGGGAACATCGCGGGGAACGGGTTCGCGGGATCGCACAGGTTCACCGCGAGCATGGGTTCATCGTCGGCGATGTCGTCCGCGGCCGGCGCCCTGCGCTTCGCTTCCGCCAGCTCGGCGACGGCCTCCGGCGCCGCGAACTGCTCCGCCGCAAGCCCGTCCACGAAGTAGCCACCCTCGACCGCGCCGTCGGCGTGCATCCCCGTCAGCGCGCGCTTGATATGCGTCCACGTGGGCGACGCTGGCTCGTGCTTGAGTGTTTCCCGCGTGACGACGCCGTACCGCTGCACGAGTTGCTTCGCCCACGCGGCCACCCACGCGTCGGAGTCGGCGAACTCGTACGCGTCTGGCACGAGCCGCTCGGTCGGCGCCCACGGGCCGAGGCGCGGATCAAGCTCGCGCAAGTCCAGCATGTGGTGGACGATGAAGTCGTCCGTGACGCCACCCTTGCCCGGATGCGTCGCGAGGTCGTAGCAACCCGACAAGCCACTACCCACGCGCATGTGGCGCACGGACTCGTAGGACACGTTCGTCGCCTCGCCCGTCCACGCGAGATGCCACACCGCGCGCAACACCTGCCGCCAGTCGCAGCCCGTCCCCTCGACGATGTCATCGAAATCCGATGACCCGTGCTCCGCGAGCCACTGTCGAACGGCTCCGCACACGTCGGGGATGTCGTCGTCCCATCGACCCAGTTGCATCGAGGTACACCGCGGATCGGCCAGCAGCTTGTTACCTTCGCCAGAGAACGCGAACCCGAACTGACCGCGCTTGATGCGCTGCCACGCGAAGCGTCTCCAGACGACCTCTCCAGACTCGACGAGCGTATCAAGCATCGCTGGATCGTAGTCGTGGACGCGACCCGCCAGGACGTCCCGCTCCAGCAGCAACTGGAAGTTGTCCATGCCCTGCAACTGGCGTAGCACATGTCGCACGCCATCGACGCCTGACAGCCGCGTGTCGGGGTGCAGGCGTTGCCAACGTATCAGGAAGTCGGCGTACTGCTCCGGCGTCGCTGGGTCCATGTCGTTCTGCCTCCTGGCAGTCGTGATCCGGCGTATGTCGTCGAGGTTGCGTTGGTAACACCACTGTGGAAACGGCTTCGAGGCGACGTACTCCCCTTGCGAAACCGCGCCGGCGCGTTCCAGTTCGCTCAGCGCGCGTTCCACGAGAAGGCCGGCGAGACCGTAACGCTCCATGATTTCGTACTTCGTCACGGGTCCACGCGCGCGCGTGAGGCGCTCGATCAACGCGCGCCTCGCGTCCTCGCCGGTAGGACGCTCGTTGTATATCTCGCTGGGGAGCCAGTCCGCCGCAGCAACGTATCTCTCTCTCGCGCCCGGGAGCCTCAGCGCCTCGTAGCACAACGCCAGCATGCGCAAGCGGATGGCGTGCGGGCCTGGCGTCGGCAGGTCGTCCGCGGCGGTCGGGCCGCACTCAGTCAGGGCTGCGAGAAGGGCTCGGTCCTTGTCGTCTAGCGTGAGACGGCTGGCGAAGGCGGCCCGGTACAGCGGGAAGTCGCTCGCCGCGATCCACCGGTCGCGATGCCTCTCGACCGCGCCGATCGGCACGTACGCTACCTGCTTCGCGTCGATCAGTTCCGAGAGCAACGCGAATTCGTTGCCGTCCACACGATCCGCCAGCGCGATGTCTTCCGCGGCGAGATGCGTCATGTCGCCGATGTCTCGCAGAACGCGGAGCAGTCCCTCCGCATCGCTTGCCCTCACGTCTTCCGCCGTCCGCTGTAACCGCGCTTCCACCTCGCCCACGGCGGACGCGTCGAGCAGATCGCCGCGCGCCTGCTGGCGGACGATCTGCTCGCGCGTCTGTTCGCGCAGCCGCATCGTGCGCCGACGCTCCTCGCCCGGAGAGACGGCGTCCATGTCTCCGTACTCGCCGAGGAGGAGAACCGAATGCGTGAACGGTGACGGGACGAGCGTCTCGACAACGCGCGAGGTGATTTCGCCAGCCTCGATCCGCGCGAGCGCTCGCTTCAGGTTCGGCCCGTCGACGGCCTCGGTCACGCACTCCCGCAGCGTCTCCGCCACGAGGGGATCGTCCAAGTCGTCGCGACAGGCGTCGAGTAGTTCCGCCGCCCGACGGTTCTGAAGCCACACGGGCGTCCTCTGACGCCCCATCTGGCGCGAGATCGCCATCGCCCGTACGGCGACGTGCCGGAACCGCGCGGCGAACGCGGGGGAGTCGAGGAGCGCGCTGCGTAGCACATCGTCCACCGACGCGGTCGTCACCAGGCCGATCACGTCGTCGGGAGTCACGGCGCACTTGCGGGGCAATCCCAGCAGGATGCCGTCGTCCGTCGTCGCCCAGATGGCGCGGCGGCCGTCGGTAAGCTCGATGGCGTAGGAGAGCGCGATAGCCCACGCGTCGTTCACCCGTACCCCGAGGCACGAGTGGATCACCACCTGTGTCGCGCCGTGCTCGTCCTGGAAGTGTTCTACCAGGAGCTGGTCGTCCGTGGGCAGCATCCCGGTCATCGCGTGCTGCTCGCGCAGGTATTCCGCGATGCACGCGGCGCCGTTCGCGTCGACGTGCGTCTCCGCGCGTATCCAGTCGACGAAGTCGTCGTCGTTCACTCGTGGCTCCGCCGCCGCCCTGAACTGGCCGACGAGACGACCCAGATGACACGTGCGAGAGTCGCGGTCGCCGCCCCAGTAGGGGATCGTGGGCGGCGTCCCGTGCATCTCCTCAACGAGGACACGCTCCCCTTGCACCCTCGTCACCGCCCAGGACGAACTGCCGAGGATGAACACGTCGCCGGGGTTCAGCTTCTCGACGAACCCCTCGTCCAGCGAGCCCACGCGGACGCCCTTGCTCTCCCAGTAGATGTCGTAGTCCACGATGTCAGGGATGGTGCCCGCGCCACGGAACGCGTGTACGCGGGTGTCGGGCTCCGAGGAGAGTCTGTTGCGCACCTTGTCCCAGACGATCCTGGGAGACTCCCCGGCCACCGAGTCGACGGCCGCCGATGCGGCGTTCCCCGCGAGCAGGTCCAGGACGCTGTCGAATTCCGGCCGCGTCAATTCGCGGTAGCAGTACGAGCCTCGGAACAGGGCGTAGAGACCCTCGACGGTCCAGTCGTCTGCCGCCACGGCGCCGACGACGTGCTGCGCCAGAACGTCGAGACATCGCTCGGGAACGCGGATGGCCTCCAGGTCGCCGCTCAGCATGGCCCTTACCACGACCGCGGCCTCGATGAGGTCGTCCCCGTCGACCGCGAGCACGCGTCCCTTGCTCGTGGCGTTCAGCAGGTGGCCCGCGCGGCCGACTCGCTGCAAGCCGGTGGACACCGACTTCGGGCTTTGCACCTGGCACACGAGGTCGACGCTGCCGACGTCGATGCCTAGTTCGAGGGAGGCCGTCGCGACCACGGCGTCCAGCGCGCCGTCCTTCAGGTCCGTCTCGACGTCCAGGCGCACGGCCTTCGACATGCTGCCGTGATGGGCGCCCACGCGCACGGGCTCGCCCGCCGTCGCTTCGTTCAGACGCAGTGCCGTTCGCTCCGTCTTGTACCGGCTGTTGTGGAAGATGAGCGTTGTGGTGTGGTCGCGCACCATGCTCGCCATGTACGAGTACGCCGAGCCCCAGACGGCGTCGAACTGCGCGTCCATCAGGTTGTCTACCGGGGACACCACCTCGACGTCGAGCGCCGTGCGGCCGCCAGCGTCGACAATGGAGCACGGCCGTGGCCGACCGTCGTCGTCGACTCCCGTGAGATACGCCGCGACGGTCTCAAGTGGGTGCTGCGTCGCGGACAGCCCGATCCTCGTGAACGGCTCGTCACACAGGTGGCTGAGCCGCTCCAGCGACAGCGACAGGTCGACGCCGCGCTTGTTCGCCACCATCGCATGGATTTCATCCACGATCACGTAGCGAACGGTCCTGAACGCGTCCCGAAACCGTGACGTCGCCAGGATGATCGCCAGCGATTCCGGCGTGGTGATGAGCATCTGCGGAGGGCGCTCGAGCATCCGCCGGCGCGCGTCCTGAGGCGTGTCTCCTGTGCGCACGGCGGAGCGCACCTCCGGCAGGGACAGACCGTTCGCCTCCGCGCGCTCGCGGATGCCCGCCAGCGGCGCGATCAGGTTTTTCTGAATGTCGTTATTCAGCGCCTTCAGGGGCGAGACGTACAGCACCTGCACGGCGTCCTCGAGCGTGCGCTCACGACCGCGGCGGAACAGGTCGTTGATGCACCACAGGAACGCGGCGAGCGTCTTGCCCGAGCCGGTCGGAGCGAAGATGAGCGTGTGCTGACCGTCGGCAATCCGCGGCCACGCCATGCGCTGCGGCGGCGTGGCGTCGCCGAACTCCCCGGCGAACCACTCCCAGACGTACGGTTCGAACGCGTCGGAAAGTCCGTCTGCTTTCGCCATGTCACTGCCGTCGTCCGCCATCCGGGCCTCCGGCGGGTAGGTGGGTCGCTCGCGTCGGCGTGTCTACCCACGTTCGCCCCTAACTACGGCTCTCGTCGCCTGCCGGCTTCGCAAACGATGCAGCCTGTCACCGTGTCGCGCGACTGGACCGTTCGCCTCCGTAGGGCGCCATGGCGCTACACATCTCTTACGGGCTGGGCGCGACCGCGCAGATGCCACAGACACGGAAGGACATGCGCATGCAGCGGATCGACCTTGGCAGTTCGCGGGCGGCAATTGGAGCGACGTTCTGCGTGGGCCTCTGCACGCTCGCACTTGGGTGCGCGACGCACTTGCCAGTGATCCTCACGCACGACAGCGCGGAGCCTGTGAGCAAAGTGGACGTCGTCAGCGCGGGCGTCCATGTGCTGCAACAGCGGGGCTACAACCTTGCGATGGTCAACGAGAACGTGGGCGTGTTGACCACCGAATGGGCCGACGACACAAGCGTGGGCACGGAGATCTTCAGCATCCTCACGGACGACAAGGTGAACCATCGGAAGCAGGTGGGTGTGTCGGTATCCCCGGACTCCATGGCAGTAACGGTCACCGTCACGCGTCAGGAACAGCACGACAACAGCGCCTGGAGCAATCAGGAACCAAGCGACGACCAACGAGAAGAAGCCGACGCGATCCTCGGGGAGATCCTCGCGTACGTCGCGCCGCCCCAGTGACGTCCAGCGTGACGGCTAGAACGTGTCTGGCCCGTGGTACGCGTAGGTAAGCCGCGGGAAGAGCGCAGCCAGGACGTCCTCAGCGTCCGAGCTAGCGTCTGCTGCGTCGACCACGAGTGACCTGGCGTCCACTTGCCCAAACACGAGCTCGATGGTCTGCGCGTGCGATGCGCTCAGAGTGATGGACGGCGCGGCGGCGCCGTCGCCGCACGTCGCTACACCCGCTCTGTATTGGATGTCCACCGCGCCCACCTCAGACTGTAGCCGGACGACGCCCGCGCTGCTCGCGGCAGGCGATGCCGCAAGCCGTTCGCTCATTCGCGGCAGCATCTTCTCGACGAGCGGCCCCAGCCGCATGATGCGGTACATGGTCGGCCCCGGTCGCTCCTGCCGGCCTGTTCCCAGCCGCGTCAGCTCGCATCCCACGCCTTGCAGCGCTTCCACGAGGCGCGGGGAGCCACTGAGATAGACAGAGCCGGCGTCTCGCTCCGAGCGTGCGAGGACGTCGCAGACCAGCGCGACCTCGGCGACTCCGTGTCCCGGTAGCGAGCCGATTTCCTCGATCCGCCGACCGCCATTGTCGTGCAGGTACGCAACCACGGAACCGTCCTCGACCGCGACATGGTACGCGCGTAGCCGGTCGCGGTGGTACGCCCAGTACGCGGGAGTACGCGCCACTGGGCCGGCCAGTTCCCGGTTGCTGCTCTCGTAGATCGCCTGGACGGCCGGCAGATCCTCTACCGGCCGCATGGGCCGTACGGCCCCGTCGAATCCCGACGGTCGAATCTCCGAGGTCGCGGCGATGTCGTGACCCACGCCGTGGCTGAACGTCCGCCACCCGAGGCGCTCGTAGTACCCATGGATGCCGGTGTACAGAAGCGAGATGTCGTGCTTCTGACGCTCGATGTACGCGACGGCGTTCCTCAAGACGGCGGTGTTGTACCCGTTCCCCCGGTGCTCCTCACGGGTGCAGACAGCGGCGATGCCACCCATGCTCAGCGTGGAGCCGCCCATATACACGGGCCGCGGCACGACTGCGACGGCGCTGACGACTTGCCCGTCGATGATGCCGACGCGGAGGTCGTCGAGGCTGGCGAATGGATCGTCTCTGGGCGTGGACGCCACGATAGTGCGAATCTCGTCGTACCGCGCCGTGTCGTCCTCGGAAAACGCGCGGCCGATGCAGTCCGCGGCGGAGTTCAGGTCGTCTCGCGTCGCCGCCCGTACCTCGAGCATTCGACATCCTCCGTTCGAGCGTCCGTGAATCGAACGACACACTGTATAGATGCGTTCGCGGTGGCGCAACGATGGTATTGTGCGAGGTCGCCATATGCGGGACGGTAGGTGACGCATCCACCGGAGGAGACACAGTGGCGCGCATCAAGCTCCCGTATTGTAACCCCGACCTGAAGGCTCCGCCCCAGCTCGGTCGCGCGGTCGCCACGGCGGATGTCGAGGCCGTCCGGCGCCTCCTCGAAGCCGAGCCCGGCATGGTCTGGGCGGATCACTTGTTCCTGGGAGCGTGCCGCCCGCCTGGTTACGACGGACACGGTGGGGAAGTGCGCCGCGAGGATGCCAAGGAGGACGCGCGCGTCCAGATCGTGCGGGAGTTCCTGAGGCACGGGGCGGACCCGTCCATGCGGAACAAGCGCAAGGTCACGCCTCTGCACGGATGTGCTCGGTTCGACCTGCCCAAGGTCGCCGAGGCGCTGCTCGAAGGCGGCGCCGACCCCAACGCCACGAACGTCGTTCGGGAAACCCCGCTCTACCGCGCCGCGAACCTCGGATACCACGCCGTGGCGGAAGTACTGCTGCGACACGGCGCCGACCCAGATATCCGCAACAGCAAGCGGCAGAGCGCTATCGACCGAGCGGCGCATCACAAGCGGCCCGAGCTACTGTCCATGCTTATGGCGCATAGCCGCCCCTAGCTCGTCCCGTCCCAGTCTATGTTGCGTCGCGTCAGCACCACCGGGCAGGCGTCATCCTGAGCGACCGAAGGGAGTCGAAGGATCTCGGGCGCCCACAGGCCGACCGAACGCAACATGGCCGAGTGGCTTTGCACCAGGACCAGCGTGACGTGTCTTCGAGGTGAAGGGAAGCGATCCGTGAACAGTACGTCCGACAGCAGTCGTGAGAGGAAGCGGCAGTGCCCGGTCTGCCCGGATCTCGCCCTGCGCCAGCTCAGGGCGACTAGAGAAGTGGTCGTCGACTACTGCGATGGATGTGGCGGCCTGTGGTGCGACCGTGGCGAGGCTGACGCGCTCCGAAACCAGGACCTCCCTACTGGAGCGTGGAGCGTCTACGCCGCGAATGGGGCGGAGCCTCGCTGCCGTGGATGCCACGCTGATATCAGCAGAGACGACCACGCGTGCGCGAACTGTGGCCGGGCGAACGTCGTCGACTGCCCCGCGTGCAGCCGTCCGATGGACACGGCGATACGGAAGGGCATCGTGCTGGACGTGTGTGGGACATGCGCGGGCGTGTGGTTCGACGCCTCGGAGTTCGCGGCAACGAGGAGTGGCGGGACGTTCGGTTCCACGGAGGTCGCGGCGACAAGGGACGGCAGGCCCTTCGCCTCGACACGGGAGTCGAGAGGCTGGAAAGACGCTGCCGCGTCCGGCCTGGTCGATGTCGCTGCTGAGTTCTTGCTGGAAGCGATCTTCGAGCTGTTCTCCGACTGGTGATGGCTCAGCTCGGAGACGCCGTGGCCCGCCGGCGGAGCGCTCCTGATGGCCCCCGCCCGGCCCGCCGCCGATGCCCCGCAGACCGGCGGCGTCGGAAAGGACGCCGCCGCCGGTTGGATCTGCGGAGCTGCTCATTTTGGTCCCGAGCGTGGGCCGCGACAGCCGTGGGGTCACGCGTCCTTGGGCTGGAGCAGGGCCGCCAGTTGCGCCGCCATGTCTCCAGAGCCACCGTTTGCCTGGAGCATCTCGGCGAGACGCTGCATGGCGTCGGAGCTGGCGCCATGCAGCGTCTCGTCCTCGAGCCGGAACCGAGACACCAGTTGCGCCTGTTCTCCCGCCATCGTGGACAGCTCGCTCGCCGCCGACTGCGCTCCGCTGGCGCCTTGCGCCGTGTCGTGCGCCGCCTGCGCGACACCGCTGA
>CAYYPK010000042.1:0-51849 GCA_964473525.1 uncultured bacterium | reverse complement strand
CGACGTGGCGCAGACCGCGCTGGGCGCGAACTTCCACGCCGAGGACGGCTTCCTCGTCGGTCACGCCATCCACGCCAACGAGTGCGAGAACGGCACGCGCGAGCACCAGGTCGGATGGACGCCCGGGGGCGCGTGGGACGCGTTGGCGTATGGCGATTTGGTGTTCAGCGAAGAGGCGCTACGCGTAGACCCTCGCGACCGTACGCCGGTGACGTGGGCGGCGCTCAAGCGACGCTAGCGGCCGTCGGATCGGCAGGGGGACGGCCAGCGGAACTCGCCCTCCGGACCAGATTACGGGTTGCCTACAGACGGATCGCACAGTAAACTCACGCTACGCGAATGTAGCTCGCGACATGTCTACACATTCCATACGCGAGCCGCGCCCCGGGTAGTCCTGGGGCGCGCTCTTGTACCCCCAGAATGGGTCAGACCGCGGCGAGCGCTGGCGCTCCCGCCAATACAAGCAACGCGTGCGCCGAGCCCATGTCAAACGCGCCCGTCAATGCTGCCCCGCGCGCGTACTTCGACTGGGTCCGCGGCACGAGCCCGTACCGCCGCGACAGCGACTGGGCGACCTCGGCGACCAGCGACCTCGGCCCCTGCTGTAGCTCCACCTCCAGCTCGTACTCCTCGGCGGCCGGCGCGTCCACGCTGGGGAGAGCCGATGTGTAGCGCACCCAATCGAAGCACAGCTTCGCGCAGCCGCTGTGCGAAGTCAGATGCCACGTCTCGCGTTGGTTGTGCGCGCTGAGGATAGGTATCAGGTCGGGGGTACCCGAGTAGGCGACGGCGGACGTGGCGACGGCGCTGGACACGCGGTGCAGCATCCCTCCGCGAGCGTCGTCGGCCTGTTCCGCAGTCAGGAAGTCCTCTTCCTCGTTGCGCACGCGTGCGCCCTCCACGGGCGTCTTCAGCGTCAGGCTGACGCGTCCGTCCTTCTCGCGGAGACGTAGCGACGCGCCCTCGCGGTACAGCAGGCCACCGGGCGTATCCAGGTACGTATCATGCTGCAAAACCAGCCGCCCGCGCTTGATGGGCAGCCTGGCGACATGGCCGTCCTGGCGGATGCGGTCGAAGACTCGCGACGAGTGCACTTGCAGTTTTTCTTCGATTTCGAGAGGCACGATGGTTCCCTCCTGTTGTATCCGCGCGGGCCGCCGCTCAGCCGATCCGGCGTCGTGGTTCTCCGTGGGCGCCGACGCTCAAGACGCGGCGGCCACCGATGCAATGGCGGGATGGAGAGCAGTTCGCAGACACGCGGGACGAGCCGGCGAGAAGCTGTACCCATTGTGCGGCCCCGACGGGCGCGCGTCTGTCAGCCATATCGCCCTACTTTGCGCTAGGTCTGTAAGCCTTCTCCGCACGCCGTGCGGTTTTCCCCGCGCCGTGTAGGGCTTTCGGCCAGCTACGTCCGGCGTGCGGCAGCAGGGCGTCTGATTCTCGACAGCGCGGCCGGTCCCTCCGCGCGGCCGGCCGCTTGGGCGAGCGACCCTCACGCGACGCGCTCGGCGGGCCGAGCGACGTGCGTCTGACCGCCCCCTCGTGCTATATGTACGCAGGCGCGGGTTAGCAACTCCGCGTGCATTTGGAGACGCGCGATGTCTTGGGGAAACTCTCGTATGCGAGCATGTGGACGGATCGGTTGCCGGGCGAGTCGATCGTGGGCTTTGGCGATGCTGGTAGCCGTCTTCGCGACCGTGTGCGCATCCGCCACCGCACAGGACACCGTGTCTCTAGGCGTGACCCTGTTCGACGACCTGGGCTTCGAGTGGGATTTGCAGCCGTACGGCTACATGAGCGACGGGACGAGTGACGCCTACGACGGCGGCCACCGACTATACGTCAACGGGTCGTCCTTCCCCTACTTCGACACCGCCACCGTCGAGCTCGACGGCTACCAGTTCGTCATCGGCCCTGCGACGTTCGGGAACATCGAGGTCGTGCGGAAGGTCTTCATCTCCCCTGACGGCGCCTTCGCGCGATGGATCGAGATCCTCACGAACACCTCGCTCGTTGCTGAAACGGTGTCGTTGCGCGTGTACACGAATCTGGGATCCGACGGGAGCGAGACCTTCACGGATACCTCCACGGGTGACGCGGCGTTCACTGAGGACGACGCCTGGATCGTCACCGACGACAGCGGCCTCGGCGCCACCGGTGGCGATCCCGCCGTCGTCCATGTCATGTCCGGCTTGGCCTCGCCGCTTCCCGTCTCCTGGGTTGACGGCGGACAGGGCGAAGGGGGCATCGAGTACGAGTACGACGTCTACGTGCCCGCTCTCGGCCAAGCCGCGGTGATGCACTACGGAGCCCAGCGGTGGTACGGGGACGATGGCGTGGAAATCGCGGCGGCCCTGGCGGCGCTCGCGACAACGCAAGGGGTCTTTGGCATCACGGACGACGAAGCCGCGCTTATACAGAACTTCTACGTCGGTTCCGACCCGTACATCGCGATCGTCTCGCCACGGGAGGGCGTCGTTCTGGGAGCCGGCGCCGCCGACGCTACGATCGGCGGGGAACTTCGCGTGTTCTTAGCCGCCGAACCTGCCTCGACGCACTGGCGGTGGCGGCTCGTCGAGGAAGACGGGTCGTTCCCTGACAACGGCGACGCGGGGGGGCACGATCGCCGCTGGCGACGACTACGACACGTTCCTTGTGTCACAGAGCGACGCGGAGTATTCGCTTGAGGTCGCGATCGTCAACGACGACGGGACTATGTACGAGCCGCTGACGACCGACACCGTCAGCTTTGGGGTGTCGGCTCCCAGCGAGCTCGCGACATATGAGACATCGCTCGACTTCGGGAAGACCAGCGTTCTCACGGGCGGCTCGTACGATTTCACACTAGACGTCACGAGTGGGCAGGTCGTTGGCATTCTCGACATCTCGTCGACCGCCCCGGAGTTCGACGTCCCCAGCTATTCCTCGCTGGTCGCCTACGGCGAGCCGGTGACGGTGTTCGTGCAGTTCGCGCCGCCCGATGAAGGCGAATACTCCGGCGACATTGTCATCACGCACGACGGAGTCAATTCCCCGCTCACCCTACCGGTGACCGGCACGGGCTCCACGATGGTCGAGTTCTACGTCGAGTTCAACGACTCGTTGGGGTTCCTGTGGGACATCATGGAGAACGGCGGCATTGACGACGGCACCAGTGACGCCTACGACGGCGGACACGAGCTGTACGTCGACGGCGAGTATTTCCCGTACTTCGATTACGGCACGGCAGACGGCCGGGAAATCACCATCGGCCCGGCGACTATGGGCAGCGTAGAAGTCACCCGACAGGTGTACGTGCCAGAGGAAGCCGCCTTCGCCCGCTTCCTCGACTCCTACGAGAACACCACCGACGCTGACGTTACTGTCACCGTAAGCATGGACACGAACCTGGGATCCGACAGCGACACGATGGTGCTAGACACGTCCTCGGGAGACGCCACCGCAGCTGACGGCGACCACTGGGTAATCACGGACGACTCCACCGACGGATACGGTGGCTACGATCCCGTGGTGGTGCACGTGATGAGTGGCGAGGGTGGAGCCATCGGCGCCACGTCGCTCATTGCTGGCGAAGAATACTCGGACGACGTCACCTACGATTACCAGCTGACGCTCGCCCCCTTCGAGACGGCGACGTTGCTCCAGTTCGCCGCGCAGCGTTGGGATCCCGTGGACGCGGCAGCCATCGCGGCGGAACTGTCCGCCCTGCTGGGCCTCGCCACGGAAGGCATGACCGACGACGAGATCGCGCTCCTCCGCAACTTCGACCCAACCGCCGTGCCCGAGGTGGAGGAGGCGAGCGTCTACCTGCACGGTGGCTGGACGTTACTCTCGCTGCCCGCGCCGTCTCCGCAGGGCACGCTTAGCGCGCTGGGCGACTACGACGTCGACACTATCAACGGCTGGGACGCGACGGCGCAGGCCTACGAGACCGTCACCACCGACGCGCTAGAGCACGTTGGCAAGGGCTATTTCGTACACCGTGATTCCACGCTGGACGGGGTCAGCGCGACGCTTGAGGTCGACCTGGACGCCGACGAGGCCGCTGCGGTGGACGTGACGATGGAGGCAGGCTGGAACCTCCTCGGCGTAGCCGCGGGCGGACTCATGCCGTCGGACGTCACCGACATCCCGAACACGGTGTTCGGGTGGGACGGGTACGGTTATGCGGTCGCCAGTCAGCTATGGCCATACCACGGCTACTGGGTCTACAACCCGGGCTCGGCATACGATCTGACCCTGTCGCAGTTGCGGTACCGCGCGGACACGCCCGCCTCGCCGCCGTTGGCGGTCGCGCCTGAACCCGCATGGGAGACCGCGCTGCGCGTATCGGTCTCCGGTGGCAAGCCCTCCATGCTACACATCGGTACGGCCGATCGCGCGCGGGCGGGGTACGACGCCATGGACATCGCCGCGCCGCCGGTGCCCGGGCGCCTGTCACACGCCTCGCTGCACGCGTTGGAGGATGGCACGGCAGGACGACTGTCGCGCAGCATCGTGCCTACGGCCCGCGGGGCCGCGTCCTGGCCGCTGCTGGCTACGCTCTCGACGGCGGGTACGGTGGCTTGGGACGGCATCGACCTCGGGCAGGGCGAGAGCCTGCGGCTCCACGTAGACGGTCGCGCCTACGACCTCGGGCGTCCAGGGGCCGTGAACCTGGGCTCTGGCGGGCACGACATGGTGGCGCGCTTCACCCGTGTCGCTCCCTCGACCACGCGTCTGCTGGCGAACTATCCAAACCCCTTCAACCCGGAGACGTGGATTCCGTTCGAGCTCCGCGAGCCGGCGGATGTTCGCGTCCGCATCTACGCGGTTGACGGCGTACTCGTGCGCGACCTGGATCTGGGACACCGCTCCGCCGGGTACTACACGACACGCGCCGACGCCGCCTACTGGGACGGCCGCAACGCCACGGGCGAACGCGTCGCGAGCGGCATGTACCTGTACGAGCTGCGAGCAGCAGGGCACAGCGAGGTCCGACGGATGCTCGTCCTCAAGTAGCCGCGCGACAGGCAGAACAGGTCAGAGGGACTCGAGGTATTCGACAACCGCCTTGGCGTCGTCGCCACCCGCGGCCGCGTGATCGGCGAGCGAGATGCCGTGCGGCCCTGCGTGGTCAAGAGCGGTCGGCGTGGCCGCCAGCATCGCCTTGACGACGTCGAGTTGGCCAAGCATGGCCGCGGCGAACACGTCGACGCGCGCGCCGCTCGCGAGCAGGAGTTCCGCGATGTCCCTGCGACCCATGTGTGCGGCGGCGCCCAGAGCCGTCTCCCAGTCGCCGCCGCCCCAGTCCCACGTGGCGTTTGCCAGCGTGCCGTCCCCACCGAGTAGCTCCTTGACGCGGTCGATGTTCCCATGCGCGGCGCCGACGAACTCCTCGACGATCTTTGGCGCCGTTGCTCCATTCTCGCTCATGCCCTATCCCCCACGGTTCGGCGTTGTTGCGACGCGACTGCACGCCGTTGCCGTGTCAGTGTAGGCCGACCGGCAGGGATGGCGAGATGGCGCCGCGCGGCAGCCTCTCAACCCGCGACGGGACAAGCTCGACGAAGAGACAGTACGTACGGCCGCGTGAGCGTGGGGCGTGTCTGTCCCGCACGGCCGAGCGAATGGTCGCGAGCGTACGGCAGGCGCGGTACACGGAGGCGAGCGGAATGACACGATGGGGTTGGATGTGTGTAGCGGCGCTACTGGCGGCCGGTCTTCCCCTCGCGCTCGCGCAGAGGTCTGGCGGTCGGCGTCCGTTCGGGCCTCCACCGGGGGCGCCGAGCGAGAACCTCGTCGAGAAGTTCGACGCCGACGAGGACGGCAGGCTGAACGAGGAGGAGCGGGCGAAGGCCCGCGCGTACGCTCGCGGGAGACCCCGAGGCGGGCCTCGGTTCGGTGGGGGCCGCGAACGGGCGGACGATCCGCCGAAGCCCGCGCGACGGACAACGCTCGAGCAAGACATCGCGGAGAGCGAGCGAGTCGCCGTCGCGGACGCCGTCCCGCTCTACGACGGGGCCGCGCTACGTACGCTCTCCCTTCGCTTCGATGGCGATGACTGGTACGACGAACTCAACGACCTGTACCACACCGAGGTAGACGTTCCCGCGACGCTCGTGGTGGACGGCAGCACATACCCAGAGGTAGGCGTGCGGTTCCGTGGCAACTCCTCCTACTTCCTAACCCGCGAGTCCATGAAGAAGTCCTGGAACATCTCGCTCGATTGGGCGCACGAGGGCCAGAACCTGCACGGCTACCGAACGCTGAACTTACTCAATTCGCCCGACGATCCGTCGTTCGTCCGCGAGATCCTGTTCAGCGAGATAGGCCGCGACTACACGCCAGCCCCCGAGGCCAACCACGTGCGGCTGGTCGTCAACGGCGAGGACTGGGGCCTGCACGCGGGGTTCAAGCTGGCCACGTCGCCTGCTTCGGTGCTACTTGTGACATCGCAAGCCGGGGCGCCAATACTTGTCGATCGTGTGGACTACGGGCGGCAAACCACCGACGTGGCGGAAGGCAGATTGCCCGACGGCCGAGGCGGGTCCGCGACTATGCCGCCGTCGCCGGGGCGCGCCAACTCACCGGAGTGAACGCGCGCTAGAGCCACTGCGCCACGGTCCACCATGCGCTCCGCCGGCTGAACCGCGAGTCCAACAGCTTGTCCGGTTCATCGACGGGGTCATGTCCGTACCTGCGGCGGTATTCGGCGAGTATGCGCGCTTCCACGTCGGTCGAGTTGGCAGGGAGCGGCAAGTCCACCCAGTCGCCCCCACGCTCCGCGCTGGCCCACGTGGCCAGCCACAGCTCCAGATCGTGCCGCGCCTCCGTGTGGCCGTACACCGTAGGGACGCCCTCAGTCACGGCGCGATGCGCTCCCGTGAGTATCGCGGCCTTCGCAATGTCGTCCATGTCGCCGATTCCGTAGTCAGCATACGGATTCTCCCACGCCGCTTCGGGCGTGTCCGCGAACGACATGCCAGCTAGGAGCCGGCCCCCGGCGCCCTGTACATACTGCTCCTCGACGCTCCGTCGCGTCCGCCCGTCGTCGAGTACGAGGTCGTCGCCGTCGAGCATGGCGTCGGTTCCGTGGATGGCCCAGTGGTTGCCGGGGTCCAACGGCTTGTCGAAAACACAGACGATGTCGCCGTCGAATTCCACGAGCGCGTGTTCCCATATGCGGGAGTTCATCGCGTCGCCTGCGTAGGCGGTGTATGGGCGCGTGGGCACTTCCTGCACATGCCCACGGACGCGGCGCGCGTCGACTCCCAGCAGCATTCGCACCGCGTTGAAGCCGTGGTACGCCCCCGTCCAGTACCGCATGCGCGCGTGGACTGGCTGCCCCAACAGACCCGCCTCTATCGCCGCCCGCTTGAGTCTTTCACGCGGCCAGAGCCAGACCTGCTCGGACACCGTCCAGACGACGCGCTTCTCCGCGACGCGCCGCGCGATGGCGTCGGCGACGGACAGCGTGATGCCAACGGGAATCTCCGTGATGAGGTGGCAGCCGCGCTCGATGACGGTCAGAGCGACCACCGGCTGCGAATCGGTCGGTGTGAGACACAGGACGATGTCCGGTACCGCGGCGTCGAGCATTGCGCGGATGTCGGTGTACGCCGTGGCGGCGTACTGTCGGGCGATAGTCGCGGCCGTCGGCTCGTGCGCGTCGCAGATGGCCACGATCTCGTAGAACGGCGCCAGCTTGGCGACCGTCGCTATGTACTGTCGAGCGCGCGAGCCCGCCTCGGCTCCGGCGCCAACGACCGCGATCCGCAACCGCATGGTCTCCTCCTCACACGACGCGGCAAGCGTGCCGCCTGCGTCGAACTCCGGTCGACGCGTCCTACCGCGTGACGGCAATGCGGCCGAGCGCGCGCTTCGTGTCTTCGCCCTGCTTCGCGGTCATGCGGTAGAACATGACCCCGTTGGCAACGCGCCGTCCCCGTGAATCTCGAGCGTCCCAGTACGCCTCCTGCGTCCCAGCGTCCGCCGGAAGATCTCGAAGGCGCCGCGCCAGCCTGCCAGACGCCGTGTAGACGTCCACACTGACTGAGTCCGCCGGCTGCGTGAGCGTGTAGACGAAGAACGTCCCGTCGCCAGTCACTGGACTTGGCGCGGGTAGGACGTCCCGCAAGTCGAACGGCTCCGTCACGCGAGTCGGGTCGTTCTGCCGCTCCTCGTCGCGCTCCTCAATCTCGCGTATGAGGGATGGCGCGTCCAGCCGCGCGAGGGCGGCGATCTCCTCGTCCACGCGTTCCAGCACGAAGTCGCGTGTCTGCGCCGCGTCCAACCCTATGAGCGCCGTGTACGAGAGGATGCTCCTCACGGCGTCACGGGCGCGGCGCATCTCGCGGCCCGCGGCGTCCAGTCGCTTGCGCACGGAGTCTTCGTCTCCGCCCTTCATGCCGGTGTCTAGCGCCGCTACCAGGTGCGTGCGCGCCGCCAGGTAAGCCGACCACATCTCCATGGCGCGCTGTATGTCCAGCAGGCTCGCGTCCGGGGCGTTCGCGGCGAGCAACACGGCGCGTCTCGCGGACTGCGTCGCGCTGTCCTGCAGGCTGGTGAGCTCTGCCAGCCGCACGCTCGCGTAGCCGACGGCCTCCGCATCCGGCAGCGCCACGACATCGGAGAAGGCGTCCGCCCCAAAGAGATCCCATAGCCGCGTCGCGAAGGAGCGCGAACCGTGTCGATATCCCCCGGTCAGCGTGAGGATGCCGGCGAAGTCGAGGAAGAAGTCGTTCAGCATCCGCGCGTTGCCCAACAGCGCGGCCACCAGGTGCGGCGCGGACTCGCGACCGAAGCGGTTCTCCAACGCGTTCACGAGGAACGTCTGGATCGGGACGGTGGGATCCCAGTTGATCCTCGCGCTCATGCGCTTGTCGAGACCCACGAGCGCCGAGGGCCCCTGGAGCGTGAATCCACCTAGTCCGCGCACATCGGGGTTGCCGGCGTACCGCTGCACGCCCGCGGCAAACAGCTCCGCCTCCAGCATCCACAGCGGCTGCACTTCCTCGGTGTCGCTCGACAGGACGACAAGCCGGTGGCCCGCGTCCGCGACATCTGCGAGCAGGTCCAGCGGGATCATCGGATCCGCGGTCGGCTCACCGTCGGACCCCCATTTCTGTAGGAGGACCGTGTCCTTCGGCAGGGCGGCGAGATGGTCGCGCTGCGGATCCTTCAGCCAGCTCCGGTCATAGCCCGAAATCAGGAAGCGGAAGCTAGGCCTGACCCCCAGCGCGGCGGTCGTAACGGTGTCGACAACGTCCCAGAGCAGCTCCTGCGCGGCTTCACCCTCGCCTCCGCACCTCTCGCACTCGCACGCCCGCGTTTCGACTCCCCACGCCCGCATGTGGAAGCCGCTGAGGTTCGGGTATGTGCGCAGGATCTCGCGCGTCAGGTCCGCGAAGAACGTGTGCACGTCCGGGTTGGACCAGCAGAACGGCCGGTAGGAGACCCCGTCGCGGGAGGCGGCGTAGAACACCGGCGGGCCGAGCAGATCGGGTCTGTTGGCGATGGTCGCCTTGGTGGGTTCGCCCGTGAGGTACATGAACAGGAAGGACGAAATGCCGCGGTCGGCGAGACGTTGCGTCCGCAAGCGCAGGCTAGAGACCTCCGCCTGGCGCCGCGCGGGGCCGATGTCCTGCATCGCGGCGAATCCGAGGACATACTGGACCGCGGCGCCGATACCGTCGTTGATGCCCGTGCCGGTCCACACTCCTTCGGCGCCTGCGATGTTCACGCGATGACTCGCCATCCAGTCCGCCCCCTCGACCTCGAGCGTCGCGCGCGCTGGGTAGAACGGCGACGAGCGTTCGTCCAGGACGTCGAGCGCGAGGTCGTCCACAGGGCGCACGCGGAACTCCATGTCGACGGGCGCGCGTTCCAGTTGCCGTGAGATGAGAGTCTCAACGAACGCGTGCGCGCCGTACATGGCGCCGTTCGCGGAATTGCCCGCGATGACGATCGCGCCGGACTCCCCGTCACCAACCATCAGGGCGTGGTAGCCCTCCGACCCAAGTCCCGCCAGCCGCAGACGCCCTTGCTGAGCCAACAACGCGACCATGGGATGCGAAGAGGGCGTGCCGATGGCGATCGTGCCCGGCATCGGCGCGTTCGAGCGTGGCGGTTCTATGGGGATGGTGTCGCCCGTGAGACGCCAGAAGGGCTTCTGTACGACCGTGGCGCCGTGCCGCTCGGGCGCCGACGCCCGCGCGCCCACGGTGATCTCGACCAGCGGGACGTGGTCCGCGATAAGCGTTAGACACCACGCCGCTCGCGGAGCCGCGCACAGCGCCAGCCACATCACCAAGCCACGAGCCCACGCGACTCTCATGGCTTGCCTGAGGGCATGTGGCGGACGGCGCGGCGTCGGGTAGCGGTCAATCTGGCGGCTCCGTGAGGGCGGCGAGTAGGGATCGTACGATACCAACCCGTGGCATGCGGCGGCAACCGGGCGCGCCGTCGACCCCGACGCTCAACGCCAGGCCGTCAGTACACCCAGAACGCGTAGACGCGCGTGTTCGCGGCTGTCCCAAGCACCGACAGCAGCGACCCAATCATGAAGTCGCCCATCATCAGTCCAAGGAAGAACGGCATCGCCCGGCGGTACGTGCCGAGGCCACCGTGTCGGAGCAGGAGACCCTTGACGGCCCACACGATCAGCAGCGGGAACCACACCGTCGCCATGCCCCAACTGTTGGACACGGCGTAGCCCGCGGGATGCAGCGGCCACCATATGAACCGCGTCCGCATGACCGCGAAGAACAGCGCCGTCACCGCGCCGATGCCGATGAAGATCGGGGTCGCCATGCTAGGATCCTGGGGAACGCTCACCCAGGCCGCCAAACGGTTGAGCGGCTCCCAGCCGAACCACTCGACGCGGCCCTCCATGCCGACGCGGTGCGACGTGTCGAGGAAAGCCCAGAACGTCGCGAGCACGCCGACGACCGTGGCGACGGCGATTGCCACGAACATGGCGCGGTTCCGCCCCTGGATGCGATCCGTGAGTTTGAACCCCTCCAACTGCACCGGCATGGCGTCGGAATAGTGCGCGCGGTTGAAGAACCAATACTGCGCCATCACGGTGAGGTTCCGCGCGCCGACACGGGTCGTGCCCAGCATGGGCGGGATGAGTTGATCAGGGCCGCCGTTGTGCATGTCGTGAATGGGCACGCCCATCTCGGCGCGCATACGCGCGATGGAGAATGTGATGAGGAAGTACGCCAGGAAAAACGGGATCGCGAGCCACAGACTCATCCCCGCGCGCACGCTGAACACCAACACGAAGGCGAACGCGAGGAGCGTCATCATCGCAGTCGCCCGGTAGGACAGCGGCTCGCCCGCCTCATTCAGGGCGTCGTGCAATCCGTCGCGTCGGAGGAGGGCTTGCCAAACGCGCGCCAGATGCCTGCGCGTCTGCCAGATGGCGACGAGCCCAACCGCGGCAATCGCCCCCGTCGACTGCTCGATGATGCCCTGATAGCCCGAGAACGAGCCACCGCGGGCGTTCAGCCCAGCCGCAGTCATCACGACGCGCTGCATCTTCCAAAACAGGTAGAAGAACCAGCTGGAGAAGAGCAGGTCCAGAGGGATGAAGTAACCCAGCCCGATGGCGAAGGGATAGAACGAGATGGGTAGCCACCCGATGGCGTTCCACGGCTTCTCGCGGAAGTGCACACCCATGTTCGTGAGCTTGAGGTGAACGTACGGCAGCGCCTGGAACCACAGCGCGAGTTGGTTCCACACGCTGAACCCCGCCGCGAGCGCGAAGCCCATCCAGAATAAGGGGCTCCGCGCGAGCGCCCGCGGCTGCTGGATCAGTTGCATCGGCAGGTGGATGATCGGGTATGTAAGCCGTTCCTGCTCGACCCACTGACGCCGGACGAGCATGTTCAGGCCCAGCATCACCGCCATGAACGCGACGATGAACAGCGTCCACCAGAACACTGGACCTGCCCACGCCTCTAGATGCTCGGACGCGTAAAGAGTGGACTCGCCCCGGTAGTGCGCCGTAAGCGCGCTCTTGTCCGACACGACGAGCCAGTCGGACAGGTGCGGCAGGATGAGCTCGGCCCAGTCGTTCTCGGGCGAGGCGTACCAGTGGGCGTGGCCCATCAGCGGCAGCAGCAGCTGCATGAAGCCGTGACCCGCCATCGAGGAGCCGATGCACATCATCACGTACATCAGGAGCAACTCTTGGCGCGTGAAGGCGGCGCGGGGGCGCAGCGCGCGCAGAGCGGCATTCACCAGCATGAGGACCACGAGCGCAAAGATGGCGGTGAATACGAGCGACTGCACCGTGAGGTGGATCGCGAACCAGATCGCCTCCGCGACGACGATCCAGTAGCACTGCAGCACGGTCAGGACGCTGCCGACCAGCAGGACGCGGCCCATGCGTTCGCGTCCCGCCTCGCGAGATGGCTTGCGCGCCATGGAGGCGGTCTCTCCGGGATGCCGGGCAATGACGTCGCGGAATATAGGCGCGGCCCGCTAACCTGTCAACGAGCGTGCGCCGCCCCGCGCCCGTGACAGGGGTTCGACGACGGGTATAATCGCGGAGCCGGGAACCCCCTCCTCCGACCCGAGTTTGGGCGGGCATGGGCGATCGATTCGCGGTTCGCGTCACGCCGCGCGCGTTGCTCACGGGTGCCGTCTCCACGGCGCTGCTCGTTGCGGTCACGCCCTACAACGACCTGTACATACTCGGCACGTACGTCGCTGGGAACCACTTTCCGGTAGGCGCCTTTGCGGTGTTGCTGGGGCTCACGCTCATCGCTAACCCGATCCTGCGGAGGACGCGGGCGGGCCGCCCGTTCTCGTCCGCGGAGCTTCTGACCGTCTGGGTCATGACGCTCGTGTCTTCGGGGATCCCCTCTTCAGGGCTGTTCCGCTACCTGCTGGGCAGCATGATCGCGCCCATCTACCTCGCGACGCCGGAGAACGAGTGGGCCTCGCTCCTGCATCCTCACTTCTCCGAGTGGCTGACACCGACGGACCCCAAGCTCGCGCGGGGCTTCTACGAGGGCGCCGACCAGATTCCATGGGCAGGCTGGGTCAAGCCGATCGCCTTCTGGACCCCGTTCATCCTGCTCGTGTACGTGTCCATGTTCTGCATGTGCGCCATCCTACGCCGACAGTGGGTGGAGCACGAACGGTTCACGTTCCCCATCATGAAAGTGCCGATGGAGGTGGCGGGAGACCCAGCCGCCGGGCGCGACCTGAACGCGTTCTTCCGCAGCCGATGGATGTGGGCGGGATGCTGCGTCCCAGTGGTGATCCACGGCGTCAACGGCCTGCAGACGTACATCCCTGCCATGCCGCGCATACCGATGGCGTTCCCGCTACGGCCGCTGTTCTCGGAGGAGCCATGGATTCCGCTGGGATGGCTCATCGCGATGGTGTTCCCGTCGGTTGTCGGCGTCAGCTACCTCATCACGCAGGAGGTGGCGTTCAGCTTCTGGTTCTTCCACATCATGTATCGCGTGCAGGAGACGGTCATCCGCGCCACGGGGCTGCCCATCGGCGGCTGGACGTTCGTCCACCATCAGGAGCTCGGAGCGTATGTGACAGGGGTCTGCTTCCTGCTGTGGATCGGGCGCGGCCACCTGCGGAGCGTGTGGGGCGCGTTCACCGGGGCGCTGAGCCCCGCCGACGACGCGGAAGAGCCCGCCCCGTACCGCTGGGCGGTCGTCGGGCTGCTACTGTCCACCGTCGCAGTCGCCGGGCTGCTGACGGCGGTGGGCATGTCGTACGTCGTCGCGCTGGCCACCGTCCTCCTGTTCTACGTCGTCCTCGTCGTCCTGACGTGGATGATCATCGACGGCGGTCTGCTCTTCATCACGACGACCGCCGCGCCGTCGGAGTTCCTGATCCCGGTCCTCGGCACGAGGGCGCTCGGGCCGGCGAACCTGGTCATCCCCACCATTGTGGAGAAGGGCATGATGTGGGACTCGCGGGAGTTCGTGATGCCCAGCGTGATGAACGGCATGCGCGCGCCCGACAGCGCGCGCGTGAACCGACGGCATGTCGTCCTGGTTATGGGTCTCGCGCTGGTCGTCGCTCTTCCAGTGGGCTTCGTGGCGTCGCTACAACTCATCTACCGCCACGGCGCCCTGAACCTTCAGCACTGGACCTATCAGGTGTCGGCGCCAGACTTCCCGCGACGGGTGGCAGGCTACCTGAACGCGCCCGTCGCGCCGGACTGGACCAACGTGTCCATCATGGCGGGCGGGGCGTTGTTCATGCTGTTCCTCTGCGTGATGCGCTTGCGTGTCGTGTGGTGGCCCGCCCATCCGATTGGGTACGTCGCGTTCAGCAAGTATCACGCGCACAACCTGTGGTTCGCGATCTTCCTCGGCTGGCTGCTGAAGCTCATCGTGCTTCGGGTCGGGGGCGTGCAACTCTATCGACGGCTGCGTCCCGCGTTCCTGGGTCTCATCGTCGGCGAGTCCGTCATGGCGGCGGTGTTTGTCGTCGTCGGACTTGTCACGGGGCGGGGGTACCGGTTCCTTCCTGGCTGACGCCCTGGACGCGCCTCGCCAGCTCCTCGCGGTAGTCACGATACGCCAGCCACGAGACGGTGGACCGAATGCGCCCGTCGGAGAGTGGGATGTATCCGCCGTCGGCTACTAGCGGAGTGACGACGCGGTCGAACTCGTCGCGGACCCCGTCGCCGCCCGCCGCGATGAGGTTTTGGTCCAGGCCGGAGACCAGGCGCAGCTCGCGCCCCCACGACCGGCGAAGGTCGAGGTAGTCGACGCCGGAGGACGCCCCCTCGACGCACCAGAGCATGTTGATACCCGCCTCCATCCACACCGGCAGCAGGTCCAACGGGTTGCCGTACGTGCGGACGAGGAACCAACGCACGCCGCGCTCCCTGAGGGCGTCTATCAACCGGGCGTAGTGCGGCAGGCAGAAGCGTCGGAACATCTCGGGCGACACGACGGGGCCGTACGCGCCCGCGATGGGCTCGTCGAACACGGCGTAGTCGGGCGTGAACGCGACCAACGCGCGGTCGCACATGCTCAGCGCGCAGTCGGCAATCGCCTCCATCAGGTCGAACACGGCGTCTGGGTGATCGTGCAGCGCGAGGAACGCCGGCTCGAGGGTGCGGAAGTCGCCGATTTCCAGCGGCTGCACGAAGCCGCGCCACACGCGCAGACCCAACGTGTAGTCGCGTGACGCCCACGCGCTCGCCTTGTCGGGCCAGCCATCGTCGAGACGGTCGTCTACTGCCTCGTACAGCCCGGGGAGTCTGTGCAACAGCTCCGCGTAGTCGCCCTCGCGGGACAGCGCCGGCCGCGGCATGAGGTCGAATCCTGCCTCCTCGCGCCGATCGTACGTGAAGCGCGCGGACAGCGGCTCGTCGGCGGGCAGCCCTTCCACGGCCCAGCGTTCGCGGACGTCCTCGCGGATGCCCTCCTCCCACAGCGGCGCGCGATCCACCGGCTCATATGCCATCGTGGCGAGAAAGCGTTCCTGCGCTGTCATCGGCTGCCCTTCCCACTCGCACGCCTCTCAGCCAGTATAGCGGCCGGCAGGCGTTGTAGCATGCTCGCTCAGGGTGGCTTCACAGAAAAGTGTGCGAAGCGTTGGGCGCCGCGCGTCTACAGAGCAACCTGGGCCAATCCATGGACGTTGGGACGTCGGATACCGAGCTGGTACGCGCGAGTCTGGACGGTGACGGAGAAGCCTTCACCGTCCTGACGCGGCGGAACTGGGACCGCGTGTACGCGATCGCCTACGCGAAGACGACGAACCACATGGACGCGGCGGACGTGGCACAGGAGACGTTCCTACGCGCGTACGCGCGGCTGCGACAGATGAAGCGTCTGGACGTGTTCCAGGCGTGGGTGTGTCGCATCGCGTGGTCGGTCGCGATGGACACTCTCCGCCGTCGATCGCGCGAGTCGCCCGCTGAGCAGGACGACATTTGGACCCGCATCCCGGACGACAGGGACGAGCATATGGCGGCCGAAGCGGCCATGGACGCGCAACGCACGCTGGATCCAGCGCTCAGGTCGCTCCCCGAGGAGTTGCGCGTGCCGCTGGTGATGCGCTACATGGGCGACGCGTCGTACGCGTCCATCGCGGAGAGTCTGTGCATCAGCCTCACCAACGCTCAAACGCGCGTGGCGCGCGCGAAGGCGAGGCTTCGCGAATACTTCGCGCGGCGCAACGCGGCAGTTCCGTCAGAGCTCGAGTACCGCTCATTGTTGGTAGCAGCGCCGGCGTGGCCGGGGATGCGCGCGGCAATCTCCGGCAGACGGCCGGACGCCACACGCAGGCCGGGGCAGCACCTCACCCCTCAGAGCCTCGTGGTGGGGCTGGCTGGCGCCGGGTTGCTTGCCGGGTTGGGTGGGCTAGGGGCATGGTCCCCCGCTCCATCGGGCGATCTCGCGGCGGGGTCGCCAGAGACGCCGGAACGCCCTGTCACGCTCCTGCGCACGCCCACGGCCATGTCCATGCCGCGAGTGCCTGCCCTCAAGGCCAGGCTGATCGTGCAGCCCGGCAGCGAACTCGTCGGATGGGTACCTGGCGCGCCACAGCACGACATGTCGGTTCCGACCGCGTCGCGGGACGTAATGCGTAGCCCGCCGGTCGGAGCCGTGTTGGGTAACCCGCACGGAGTGGCGCGTTCCTTCGAGCCCATCAGGGGTACCGCTGTGATTGAGATGTGGATCCGCCCGCCTCTGGGTGACTACAACACGATGGTGGAGGCCATCTTCAACGACAATATCGAGGATGGCGTTGGGCTGGTGTTCAAGAACGAAACCGACAGTTGGGGGTACGGCCCGGACAACTACACCTCCGAGTATGTCGCACCGGTGCTGGAACGGGGGCACCAACTGAAGATCGTCTACAGGACCATAGAGGGCTCGTTCGACTTCTATCTGGATGGAGCCAGGATGGCCGACGATGTGCAACGCCCTAAGCACGCCGGGCGGGCCATGACCGGCATCTATCTCACCAGTGGGCACGGCGACGAACGCGCTCCCACCTACTTCGACGACCTGCGCGTGACTGCGTTGGTCGACTGAGGGCGCCCGTTGGCGCCCAACCTAGGAAGGCAACGGATCATGAGAAGATTCTATCGTCACGCGACCCTTTTATATCTAGCGGGCGGGATGCTGGCCAGTGGCACGACGTTCGCGCAGTGGGACGACACCCGGATCGCATTCGTGTCGAAGCGCGACGGAAACGGGGAGATATACACCTCGAGCCCCGAGGGCGCTGATCCACTCAATGTGACCAACAGTCTGGCGGCCGAGTCCAACCCGTCATGGTCGCCGGACGGGGTGTGGATCGCGTTCAACTCGAACATCGGCGGGGACGATGACATCTACGTCGCGCGGGCGGATGGATCGCAGACGCCAGAGCAGTGGACGCGCCTTACCCATGACGCATCTCGTGATCTCAACCCCGCGTATTCACCGGACGGCGCGCGGATCGTGTTCCGCACCGAGCGGCACGGCGCGCCTGAGATCTACGTCATGAATGTCGATGGCGGCGGGCAGGAGAACGTGAGCGACGACGGCGCTCCGGACGAGTTCCCCGCGTGGACCGCTGACTCGGATGGCCTGCTTTACACGTCAAGGCGCGCGCACCCCGAGGAGCAGATCTACGTCGACTACGAGCAAGACGGCTGGGGCAACCCGCAGCCGATCATCGTGAGTGGGTCGTACAACACCAAGCCCGCCATGTCGCGCGACGGGATGTACATCGCATGGCAGTCCGGCCGCGACGGCAACAACGAGGTGTACGTGGCAACCTACGACCGCAACGGCGGCATGCCGATCATCGGTCCTCACATCAATATCAGCGCCGACTCCGCGCAGGACGAGGCCCCGTCGTGGTCGCACGATGGCCTCGGCATCGCCTTCTGGTCGGATCGTGCGGGCAACGCCGACATCTACACCATGTCGGCGCAGGGAGCGTTGCTCGGGCGGGTGACGGTCCACGGCGCGACCGACCACACGCCGGACTGGTCGGCGCCCATCGCGGCGCCCGCTGTGGCGGTTGATGTGGACGTGAGGCCCTGGTCGAGCCGCAACCGCGTCAACCCACGCTCCCGGGGAATCATCGCCATCGCAATTCTCGGCGCCGACGACTTTGACGCCTCCAGCGTCGATGGCGTCACGATACGTGTCGGCCCGGGCGCGGCGGCGTCGAGGCGCCCCACGGGCCACCTCAGGGACGTGAACCGTGACGGTCTGGTCGACTGGGTGGGCATGTTCACGTCGCGCGACTTGGGCCTTACCGCAGAGGCAACGTCGCTCGCGTTGGAGGGTCTGACGTACGGTGGCACACCCATCGCTGGCTCCGATACGGTCGCGGTGGTATCGAGGCGCGGGCGTCGGGCGCCAGCGCTGCTCAGCGCGTCGAACGAGATCACCACGTGGGCGGAGTTGCGTCGGTAGGCCAGCGACCGGCACGGCGGGTGGAGTGACGCGTGAGGCCGCGCCTCGACGGCCGGGGATCTGCCTCACGCGTGCCCGGCCGCTACGTGTCGCGCTCTCGCACGTGTCCGGCCCGCTTCCGCTACACGAACGGTTCAGGTACATTCGCGCGACAGCGTACCAGGCTCACCCAACATTGGCCTGGGTTCGCACACGTGGATGGCATGTCGCCACTGGGCAACTCTTGCAGGCGGGCCACGCGATGGAGATCGTCGACACCCACGCACACATCTACTCGCCGGACACCGACGCCTATCCCATGCGGGAGGATCCACTTCTCCCACCGGCGGGGACCGGCGACCCTGACCACCTGCTGCGCGAGATGGACGCCGCTGGCGTAGCCCGCGTCCTCCTCATCCAGACGTTCACCGCGTACGAGTACGACAACCGGTTCATCGCGGACACGGCATCGGCGCATCCAGACCGCACCTGCGGCGTTGTCACGATGGACCCGACGGATCCCGAGGCGCCCGACATCCTCCGGGACCTGCACGCGCGGTCCAATCTCGGCGCGATCCGCATGTATCCGACCCGCGGCGTCACGCCCACGTTCGCACACCCGGGTCACGGCCATCTCATTGAGACGGCTACGGAGCTCGGACTCGTGACGAACGTCCTGATCGACACCCCACATGCGGACGCGCTCGCGTCGCATCTGTCGAATCACCCGGACGCGCGTGTCGTCCTGGACCACTGCATGAATCTCCGAGCGGGCGCGCCGGAAATCCTGGAGCGCGCTCTCGATCTCGCGACGTTCCCCAACCTCTACGCCAAGCTCACATTCGCGGTCACGGGGTCGGCGGAGGAGTACCCCTGCCGCGACACACACGACCTCGTGCGCGCCGTGATTGAGGCGTACGGGCCCGAACAGTGCGTATGGGGAAGCGACTTCCCGTGCGAGCTGTGGTGCCCGAAGGTCGATTACGCGCGGAGTCTCGCTATTTTCACGCGCGAGTTGGATCTCCCTGAACCCGCTCGCAGAGCCATTCTAGGCGAGACGGCCGGCAGACTTTACTTTCGGGCGTGAGATTTCTCGCATTTTGATGGCGGATTTCGGCGCTCGCGCGTGTCTCTATAGCCGTAGTCAATGATCTACGCATTCTGTACTTCGTAGGCGTCGCAGCCTTCCCAAACTGCGGCGCTTCTTTTGTGCTCTCGCGCGGTCCAGCGTAGACTGCCCGCCGCCACGCTGCGGAAGTGTCAACGCGCCTCATAGGGGCCGAGAACGTGCAACTCAGCCACGGGGAGCAGATCGAGCGCAGGAGCGCCATCCGGGCCGCTACCAAGGCGCGCCTTGCCGAAACGACCGCTGACGCCCGTAGGGACTGGGGAGAGCGCATAGCGCGCGGAGTGCTCGCCGCGCTAGGCGACTGCGACGCGCGTACCGTCTTCGCCTATCTCAACATGACCAACGAGGCCCCCACGCGGGACATCGTTGCCTCGCTCCTGTCCGGTGGGAAACTGCGTGTCGTCGTGCCGCGCGTCGAGGCGGGCTCGACGGACATGACGCTGCACGAGCTACGCGACCTCGACCGGGATGTGCGCGCCGGGCTGTGGGGCATCCCAACACCCAGGAAGCGATGCCCGGTGGTCGCGGGCGAGGAGGTGGATGTCGCGCTCACGCCAATGGTGGCGTTCGACGAAGGCGGGTGGCGCATCGGCCACGGTGGCGGCTACTACGACCGGTTCTTCGCCGCGAGTCCCGCAGCGTACCGTCTCGGGGTGGCATTCGAGATGCAGCGCGTTGACGACTGCATACCCCAGGAATGGGATCAGCCGTTGCACGCTCTGGTTACCGAGACGCGCACGCGACACTTCGACGACGCCACTCACCCGTGACTGGCTGGGTCGACTAGCATGAACCAGTGACCATCTGGATCAGTGAAGGTCAGGCAGTCGTCGGACCCGTCCGTACCGGCGAACGAGAGGCCCCGCGCGCGAAGCTTCTGGGCCTCCGCGGGAAGGTCGTCGGTGTACAGGACCGTACCCGACGCGGCGTCGCGATAGGTGGATGTCGGAGGACCGGCAACGCCAGGGCGCAGAAGCAACTCCATGTCTCCCAGCTTGATCCATACGAACTGGCGCCCCTGTACGGCGACCACGTCGCCGCCTAGCACATCCTCATAGAACGCCCGCGACGCTAGAGGATCCCGCACGAACAGCTCTATGTGGCCTACGCGCATGGCCTGTCCTCCTGGGTCCGGCGGCGTGCGACGCCCTGCAATGACAATAGTGGTGACGGACAGGCAACCGGCGCCGTTGCGCATTCGAGCGGGTCGAGGGTGGGAAGCCGGAGGCGGCGGGGAAGCGTGGTGGGGCAGCCGCACAGGCCATGGCGCAACGCGCGGACGATCCTGGACGAAGCCCAGGAAGGCGTCTCCCAGTCGTCGTGACCGGGCACGGCCTTAGCGGCCCTTATCCTATTGGCTACCATCGCCGCCTTCCCGACCAGGTCGGATCGACAGGACGGCCCGACCCATTGTAATACAAACGTTGCGCTTTGTGGGATTTAACCGGACGGCGGCGGGGCTACGGTGACGGTCTGCGGGTGATTAGCTCGGACACCGACGACGGGTGGGGCAAGGGGATGTAGTCCTGCTCCCTGTCGAACGCGCGGAGGAGGCCGTACGTGCTGATAATCTGCCAGTACGTATCGGGAGTGAGTGTGTCTGGCAAGCCCCACTTGTCTCTGTACGACACCCATGCGGCAGGCAGCATCTCGTCGTAGTCGTCGGACCCCTTGGGGCTGCCCTGCCCACCGACGTGGTGGACGAAGACGTCTCGGGCGATGGCCACCTGGTATCCTGCCAGCAACGCGCGCCAACAGTAGTCGTCGTCCTCATATCCGTATTTGCCGAAACGGCCGTCACAGTTCCCGACTCGGTCGACGACGGCGCGCCGGATAAGCATGCAGAAGCCGATGATGCGTCGCCGGTCGAGCACGACGCCACGCTGGTGGCGCGAGATATGCGTCGCGAAATCCATCAGCTCCGCAGTGTCACCGTAAGTCACCTCTTCCCGGGGCAGTTGCTGCGGGCCGCCCGCGTAGTTCGTTGACGGGCCGATGATGCCGACCTGGGGGTTGTCCTCACAGTGATCAACCAGGCGCCTCAGCCACCCAGGGGTGACGTACGTGTCGTTGTCCAGGAAGAGGACGTACTCGCCGCGCGCCAGGCACATGCCCTGCGCGCGGGCGGGCGGGCAGCCGAGGTTCTCCGCATTCTCAATGAGCGTCATCGACTCGGCCTCGACGTCGCGAAGGTACTCCACCGAGCCGTCCGTGGAGCCATTGTCGATGACGATGAGTTCGTAGGGTACGTCCGTGAGGGCAGCGACCGACGTCAGGCAGTTCTCGATGTGCTCCCGGCCGTTGTGGTTCAGGATGATGATGGACGTCAAGGGGTAGCCGATCCGGGCGCTATGCGACGCCGTCACGATGTCCCGACACACCCCGCCTTCTGGACGCGCGGCGCGCCATCCCGCCGCCTTGGGGTCGGTGGCCGTGATCGTCGCGAAGATGTCGGTGAAACGCTTCTCGTAGGAGTGTTCCTCAATGGCGCGTTCGTGTCCGGCGCGGGCGATCTCGGCCCTCTCGTCCTCGTTAGCCAGGTAGTGTCGCGCCTTCGCTACCAGTTCGTCCGGCGCCGCGACGACGACTTCCCTATCAGGGACAAAGTACTCGTCTAGCCCAGCGACGGCGTCAGTCAGCTGCATCGCGCCACACGCGGGAATCTCGAAGTGTCTGCCCTTGATCTGCTGCGCAAGGCCCTCGCGCCCCGGCGTGGAGGCGTTGGAGAGATTCAGGCATATCCTGCTGCGGCCCATCGCTTCGATGGCGGTCGCCTGAGCGACGCGCCCGCCTGGCCACCCGGTCCCACGGACGACGATGTCGATGCCAGCAGACTGGAATTCCGCCACGACTTGAGGCCGCTCGCCGTGCGCCATCCCGATGAACATGACGTCGTGCCCGGGTAAGTGCTCGCTCGGTGTGTAGAGCCACGTGTTGCTGCCCCACTGCGACTTGATGACGCGTTCGTACCCCATCGCGGCGTACTTGGGAAGCGCGCTGTCGGCGGTCGTGATGCTCCAGTCCAGGCACGGCGCGTAGTGGGCGGACAGCGTGTCGAACCGCCAGTGATCGTCGCAGAACCACGCGGCGGTCACGGTCGAGGTTTCCCGCGTGATCCTCTCCAGCACGCGAGGGTTGATCTCGTCGTTGAACGGCACATAGAACAGCAGGTCGGGGCGCTCGCGCGTGACGATGTCCCACAGCGCGAGGTTCATCGGGCGCTTCCCGATCTTGGCCATGATGGACGGGTAGTCGAAGTACGTTATCTCGTGACCCATCATGCGCAGCGAGTCGTAGAAGTTCCAGTGCTCGAAGCTCCGCCCTCGGCTCGCGTCGCCGTAATCGTAGGCAAGCGCCACGTAGAGGATTCGCAGTGGCGGAGTGTGGGTAGCATCAGCAGCGTGTCGCGTGTCAGTGACTGGCATCGTCGATCCTGTAAGCGTGGCACTCGTACGGTCGCCGTTGTGGGATAAGCCGCCCGCCTAGAGGAAGGCGTAGTAGCACTTCGGGAGGAAGTCGATGGGGTAGATGGTGGCGCCCTTCGCTTCGGCCAGCGCGCCCACCTCGGAGGCCGCCTCGAAGAGGTCGTTTGTGTCCTGGTAACCCAAGAGCAAGCTGCCTGCGCCGAACCAGTCGCGGTCGGTCACGAGTCGCTGTGCGGCGGGGGAGCTCTCACTCAGCGCCCAGGTCGACACGAGGAGTTCGACCTCGGGGCCGCGTGATTCGGCTAGTCCAACGGGCATGATGTTGACCTTACCCTCCTCGATGGGCGCGTCTTCGGACTCCACGAGCGCAACGCGGTCAAAGCCCAGCACGCAGGAGAGATACAGCCACTGGACCGCGCCCATGAACGGTATATCAACGATGATGTACGTTACGGGCGCCTGCGTCCACCGCAGGAATATCTTGGCGAGGTTGCCGTAGCCGCCACCCCACTCGAGGACTGTAGAGAAGTCGGCCGGCCGCCGCCCGGTCGCCTCGGCGAACCGGTGGATGTGGTAGGCGTGGTGTACGCTGTTGATGCACGTGTGGTACTTGGCGAGATTCAGAACCTGATCTCCTACCAGATCCTCCTCGAGTATGCGGAGCAATTCGTCCGGCTCGTGCGCCGCCTCCAACGCCGGGAGTTCCTCCTCGATCAGGCTTTCGGAGCGCGCGACCATCTCCCAGCGCAAGGTCGGCTCTTGCAGGAAGTTGGGAGGCGGCTCCGGCAGCAAGGCCGCGGCCATCTTGGCAGCTTCTTGGTCCCACCAATCCGTTGTGTAAGCCGAGCCGTCCGTGGCCCTGAGCTGATCGTACACGGCCGCGAACTGCCCCTGGGCGACCTGGAAGCTCGCGTGCTGCGCATGCTTGCGATGGGCCAAGTATGACTTGGAGAAGCGGAGGCTGTGCCCGAGAATCGCCACGGTGCGTGTCTCCCTGCGCCCTTGCGGCCCGCGCGGCCGGGTCGCGTAGCATAGCATGCCTGCGGCTCCTGGGCGAGGCAGGGCCAGGAGCCGCCGCAGACACGAGCCGGCGACGAGGCCGACGACCTACATGCCGACGTGGGTCAGGACTCGAGCACCGGACAATGGGCGTACCTCGTCCTGCCCTCTATCACGTACGACAGCAGATCGCACAGGCGATGATGGTATGTGTGTTCCGCGACCACGCGCGCGCGCGCCTTGGTCACAAAGGACGCGCGCTCCTCTGGGTTGGCGACGAAGCGCTCGATCTGGGCCAGGAAGTCCGCGGGATCGTCCGCGACGACGACCTCGTCCTCAGCGAAGAAGTCGCGGATCCGAGGCGCCTTGTCACTGATCTGGAACCCGCCGCAGGCCACGGTGTTGAACACACGCTCATTCAGCGTGAAGCCACCCTCTTCGTACGGGTGATGCGCGTTAAGGCACACCGTGTGCCCTGAGTACAGGGCGGGGGCGATGACGTCGAAGTCCTCGAGGCGGCCGTCGACTATGTCGAAGGGGGAGTCGTTCCAGCCGCCGCCGAGCACCGTGTGCGAAAAGCGCCTCAATGGCTCCTGGAAGTAGTCGTCGATGCGGGTCGTCTTCTCGAAGTACGATCCCAGGAAGATGAGGTCCGCGATCTTTCGCACCTCCACTGGGAAGTGGCGAACGAGGTTGATGCCCCACGTGAACGACATCACGGGCACGCCGTGGTTGTCGAGGAAGCCCCGACAGTATCGCTCGGCGCCATCGGGGGAACACTCACTGAGCGCGACGGCAATCTTGTCGCCGTGGTTGTCGAGCGTCTCGGAGTCCGTCGCCGAGATGCTTGGTACCGTAACGCCTTCGGGGGACTCGTAGTAGTTCGCGATCAGTGCGATCTTCCCGTCGCGACGCGCCAACACGGCCGCAACCGCAGGCGCCAGGGCGAGCGTGGTGATGAACAGGATGTAGTCGTATTCGAGGAGCTTGGCGAGCTCACTCTCGGAGCCGACCTGGATGAAGTGGAATGGGATGCCCCAAGTTTGCGCGGCATCGTGCAGACCGCGCGTCTGCACGTTGCGCGCCTGCTGGGAGAGACCGTAGTAGCAGACCGCCTTGGAGGACTTCATCCACGCCCGAATGGCGGGCGGTTCGACGAAATCCCGGTAGATCTCCCCCGCGACGCGCTGTATCTGCTCTACCGGCCTCTGTGCGGCGACCGCCTCGGGCGTGGGCTCTGGCATCGCGTCCATGGCTACGCAGGATCCCTGTGGTGTGTAGACGTGACAGGCGCGCTACGGGCGACGAGAGGGCGCCCGTCGGAGCCGGCTCCGCGCGCAACGCCGACAGCGCAGTATGCGGCGCTCCTTGACGCGCGGCAACGACCTAGTCCGGTTGCGACGATCACCGCGGTCAACTGAGCTTGTCCACCAGCCATGGGATGCTCCGCACGCCGCTGATTTCGTGGCCGCCGTCGTGTACGTGCACGCCGAGGTGATCCGCCGGCGCGTCGTGCAGGTCATACACGGCGCGCAACGCGCGCGCCAGCGCCTCGGTGTCCTCGGCGGGGAACGACGGATCCTGACTGCCCGCCTCCAGGAACAGAGGACGCGGGGCAATCAGCGCGGCGATGTCAACGTGCTCGAACTGCCGCGCGAGATCCCACAGATGCCCGCACGTGCAGTGGGGGCTGTCCAGGAACGTGGACCGGTGCGACGTGAGGTAGCAGCAGACGCACGCAGCGGCGATGCGCTCATCCAACGCCGCGAGGAACATGGTCATCTCGCCACCGAGCGAAAGGCCCATGACGCCCACACGTCCCTCGTCAACCGTGTCGAGGCGCCCCACGACCTCCATCGCGCACAGCAGATCCCAGTACCGCCAGCCGATGAGCGTCTCGCCCAGCATATTGAGACCGTGGACGAGCGCGCTGTACGTGATCTTGCCGTCGGGGATGGCGCGCTCGCCAAAGCCGATCTGGTCCGGGCAGAACGCGACGACGCCGCGCCGCGCAAATTCTGGGGCAAACGACGCGTACCCTGTATCCGAGTTGAGGCAGTTGTCCTTGCCGCCCTGGCTGTGGCCGTGCAGGCAGAGCACGGCTGGCCGGGGCGCGGTGGCCCCCGTAGGCGTGAGCAAGTGCGCGGACACGCGGAGACCGGGTCGCGTCTCATACACGACGCGTTCCCTCACGTACGCGTCCGTCTCCTCGACTACCTCTCTTGAGACGGCGAGGTCACCCATCTCCGCGGGGAGCGCGCCGAGTGTGGCGTTGAGCCTGACGCGCGCGTCGTCTTGCCACGTCGCGAAGTCGCCGCGCGACGACGCATCGAAGGGCAAGCTCGCGAGTGACGCGTCTACCGTCTGGTGGTATTGATCGAGGACATCCTGACCAAACATGCACGACCCCTCCCATCGCTGGCCGTCCCGACCCGACCGCGCATCGGCGCGGACGCGGCGTCTGTTGGCGCCGACGGGTGAGTGTATCAGGGAACACGGACGATTGCTGCCGACAGGCGAGAGAGTCCCGCGATGTACGCAACATAGGCACGAGGCAGGCTACCGGACGGACCCAAATGCCGAGTAATCAGGTGGCCGCGCGTAGCGCCGCGGCTGCGGCGTGGTGCCAGCGGTTCAGGTAGCTGTCGCCGAGGAGGGCGGCGTTGCTCTCGGCGTATTCCACGAACCAGCCCAGCAAGCCGTCCCACTCCGCGATGTCGCCAGCGGGGTGGATCGCCCAACTCATCTCGTCCAGCGTCCACTGCGACTTCGCGGTGTGCTTGAGCATGCACGTCGTCACGCGGTTGTCGTCGTCATCGACACCGCCCCGCGCCAAGGGGACGACCGTGTCCACGGTGGGGTAAAGCTCCCAGCACGCGATATGCGGGCCGCCCGTCTCACGGTTAGGGTGTGACGGGAATTCGTCCGGCAGTAGATGGGACACCGCGCGCAGCGTGCCAGGGAAGACAAGCCGGCGGCCTGAGTAGCGATCGACGAAGCCGTCGCGGATGAAGATGCGAAGTGATTCGGCCGGTGAGAAGCTCGGACGCGGGAACGCCAGCGGTTCGTATGGGTACTCCGCTCGGGCTATGTCGCTGGCGCGCGGCTTGTCCCGATCAGAGAGGGCGTGACAGATGCGCGCCAGCACCTCGCCCGGTTGGCCCGCGCGCGCGCCGACGTGGTCGCCGTTCTGTTCTGGCGTCTCGTGTAGCCGATTCACGCATGTACCCCCACGCTGACTCCCGTGCGCAAGTATAGCCCGGTCTCGGCCCGTGGGCACAACCCAACCCAGTTGCCCAGCGCGGCTTGACCCTCCGACGAGCAGGCGCCTAAGATACCGTCGCCGTAGGACACAGCGCCCAACCGACAGAGGAACGCTTCGTGGCTGACTCCAAGACACCCCCCGGCCTGGAATACCTGCCCCGGATGCCCCGCGATCGGTCGCCGCGTATTGGGTGCATCGGCGCCGGGTTCATCATGGCGGACTGCCACCTCGTCGCTTACAGGTCGGCGGGCTTCAACCCGGTCGCGATCTCCTCCAGGAAGCCGGCGACCGCGCGGGCCGCAGCGGAGTTGCGGGGCGTCCCGACCGTGTACGACACCTACCACGAACTACTCTCGGACGAGTCCATCGAAGTGGTGGACATCGCCGTTCCGCCGGACATCCAGCTCGAGGTCGTCGAGGCGGTTGTCGAGCATTCCGACCACATCCGAGGGGTACTGGCGCAGAAGCCGCTGGGTGTCAATCTCGCGGAGGCAAAACGCATCGTCGAACTGTGCGAGGACGCGGGGATCGTCCTCGGCGTGAACCAGAACATGCGGTACGACCACTCGGTAAGGGCGTGCAAGTCGCTACTCGACGGCGGGCATCTGGGGGACCCGGTACTGGCGACGGTGAACATGCGCGCGATCCCGCACTGGATGCCGTGGCAGGAGCGGCAGGGCTGGGCAACGTTGCGGGTGATGAGCATCCACCATCTCGACGCCTTCCGCTTCCTGTTCGGCGACCCGCGGCGTGTCTATGCCAGCGTGCGTCCAGACCCGCGCACGGAATTCGAGCACGAGGATGGCATCTGCCTCTACATCCTCGAATACGAGAGCGGCCTGCGCGCGTCGTCGTGGGATGACGTGTGGGCCGGTCCAGCGCGCGAGGGCGCCGAAGCCGATCTTGGCATCGGTTGGCGCGTCGAAGGGACGAAGGGCATGGCCCGCGGCACGATTGGCTGGCCCGACTACCCGGACGGGTCACCCAGCACGATCGACTACACGACCGTGGACCTGGGCGGCTGGCAGCAGCCGCGCTGGCCAGAGATGTGGTTCCCGGACGCCTTCGCCGGCCCGATGGCGCAACTCCTGTGCGCGTTGGAGGACGACGCCGAGCCCGAGATAGGCGGGCGCGACAACCTGCGCACGATGGCGCTCGTCGACGCGTGCTATCTGTCCGTGGCGGAGCATCGCGCCGTGGCGATCTCCGAGCTGATCGACTGACACCGCCACGCTCGACCGCATATGGGAGACACCGCATGCCGGCGGACACCGTAGCCGACCTCATCGCCCGCGTGGATCGCGAGCGTATGCGCACCGACTTGTTCCACCTGTCGCGGGATCCACTGCCGTTCCGCAAGGTGAACTACACGCGACCCGGCGCGGACAAGTGCAGCCTGCGCGAGGCGGACGACTACATCCGCGCGGCCCTAACCGCATGTGGGTACGCAGTCGACGATGAGGCGGTCGAGGTGCAGGCGTTCGCGTGCGACACGTCCAAGCCGAAGGCGCACCAGTATTCGCAGCCCGCCGAGGACGACCCGTGGCACACCGCGTACAACCTCTACGCGGAGCGCCGAGGCTCCGAAGCGCCCGACGAGATCATCCTGCTGCTCGCCCACAAGGACTCACAGAGCTGGGTGGACTCGCCCGGCGCGTACGACAACTGCGCGGGAACCGTCGCCGTCATGGAGATAGCGCGCCTGTTGGCCGACCACGTGCCGAAGCGGACCTTCCGCTTCCTCTTCTGCAACGAGGAGCACCGCCCGTGGACCAGCGTGACCGCCGCCACGCGAGCGGCGGAGCGCGGCGACAACCTGGTCGCCATCTACAACATCGACAGCCTCGGTGGGAAGTCGGACGAGGACATGCAGGCAGGCAGGAAGACCAGCGCGACGCTCTACACAGAGCCAGAAGGCGAACGCTTCGCCGACTTGATGGCGACGGTGAACGACCACTACGGTCTCGGGCTGCATCAGCAGAAGGTGCTTCGCGAGCGGCCCGGCGACGACGACGGCTCATTCATCAACGCTGGCTTCCCGATGGCGGTCGCGAACATCGGCTCCATTCCGTATGGCGACCCGAACTACCACCTCGAATCCGACACGCCGGACCTTGTCGACATCGAGAACGTCGTCCTGGCGACGCGCGCAAGCCTCGCAGCGGCGCTGTGGGTAGATCAGGGCCGCGGCTGAACCGACGCGTCCTACTCCTCGGGCGCCACCGTGAAGTCGAAGTCAACCATCGTGCTGTTGCCCTGCGCGTCGGTGACCTCTCCCAACACTCTGTAGGTCGCGCCGTGCTCGAACAGCCCGGGCGGCGGCGGCCCGAGCGCAATGACGGCCCCGGCGACCTTGACCGGCGGCTCCCACTCCCAGCCATCGGGGCCACTCACCACGAAATCCGGCTGCCTTTCCTCGCCTTCCCCAGCTAGTTCCTTGTCGAACGTCAGGATGATCCCGTCGGCGACCAGGGCGTCGAGATCCGCGGTCTCCCAGGGGTCCGGGAACGCCTCCTGGAGCACTGCGGGAGGGCTGTGACACGACATGAACTCGTAGTCGACCGTGAGTGAGTCGCCTGCGCCCCAGGTGAATTCCACGGGCGGCCCGCCCGCCCGGAACACGCGCTTGGCGCCCGTCTGCTGAGCGGGGTCAGGCGCGCAATGCGGCGACTCGACGAGGCCTGGGTCGCGGTTGAACGCCAGCGTGATGCCCCAGCCCTCACATATCGGCGATCCAGGCGCGGGGTGGACCGACAGAACGTAGGCTGGGCCGGCGTCCACATCGGCGCCCCCACAAGCGCACAGAAGACCGAGGGCAAGGGCCAGAGCTGCCCAGCAGGCCTGTGTGCACGCTCCTTCGCGTGTTGTCTGGGGGTTCATGCATCGTCCTCCACAACGCGGAACTCCAGGTCGATTTCGGTCTCGCTTCCGCCCGGATCCTCGACCCGGCCCGTCAGCCGGTACGTCTCTCCTGGCACAAACGCGCCTCTCGCTGGCGGCAGGACGATGACCGTTCCGTCGTCCCCACCGCGCACTGTTGGGCGCAGTTCGACGCCGGCGGAGTCCGTCAGCTTGAACGCCTCCAGCACGGGCGTCACCGGCTCGTTGAAGTGGAGCGTGACACCCTCGGCGTTGAGGACATCAGCAGAGATACTCCCGAACACGTCGGGCGTCACGCGCTCAAGGACCGCAGGTTCGTGCTCACATACTACATAGAACGGTGCAGCGCTCTCTCCGTTGCCCCAGACGAACTCGGGAGTGTCTCCACGTCTGCTGACGCGAAACCACCTCGACGTGCCCGTTTGGTCCTTCCGGTGCGGCTCCGCGGCGAGGGATCTCACCAGGCCTGGATCTCGGTTGAACACCAGGTTCACCAACTGACCGCAAAAGACTTCCCGTCCTGCGGGGTGCGTGCCGATGATGTACGCGGGCGGCATGGCGTCGTCTTCGATGTCCTCGCCACAGCCGACGGATGCGGCGACTAGCAACGCGAATGCGGCGAGCGTCCACACGATGCAGGACGGGGCGGCCGTGGGTCGCGCGCGCGCGAGGTTCATGCGTCACCCTTCACGACGGGGAACTCCAGGTCGACTTCCGTCACGTTGCCACCCTTGTCCTGCACTCTCCCCGTCAGGTGGTTGCGCTCACCGGCTACAAGCGCCCGCCCGACGGCCGGTCGGACGGTCACGTCGGCGCCATCTGCGGACACCGTGGGGCGCCACACGTTCCCGGCGGAGTCCTCGACGCTGAACGTCTCGGGCCACCCCGAGTCCACGGACCTGAGCGGCCTGTCAAAGTGCAGGACCAAGCCGACCTCGTTGAGAACTGAGGCGGAGGGCTCGAACGTGTCGGGCGTCGTCCCAACGAGCGTCACCGGGACAGCCTCGCACGAGACGTGGTATGCGGTCACAGTCTCACTGTCGCCCCAGAGGAATTCCACCGTGTAGTGGTCGCCACCTATGCGAAAACGCCTCCTCGTGCCGGTCTGACTCGCCGGGTCGAGGTCAGCTTGGAGCGACCGGACCAGGCCGGGATCGCGATTGTAGACCAGGTTAATTGGGGATCCGCAGGGCACCTCGGACCCCAACGGGGGATTGGCGCCAACAATGTAAGCAGGAGGGCGGCCCTCGTTTGGCAGCTCCTCGTCGCAACCGCCAGCAAGGAGCGCCGACGGCATGACCAGAGCCAGGAGCAAGCCCATCGCGCGTCTACTGAGCGGCTGCCTATTCGCGCGCGGCCAATCCGCCATGCCGTCTCCTCGCCGTTCCTCGAGCGCCGCCAGCGACGTGAGGCGGGCTCGCCAGGCAGCCGGCCCAAACTACGGTGTCGAGTATAGCACGCATAGAAGGGCACCCCGAAGCCGCGCGCCCAGGCGGGCGGCCAGGAGAGCAAGGGAACGGAGCCGGCGCGCGACGAGGGCCCGGCTACTCGCCTCTGAGGGCGCCCCACGTGGTGGCAAGCTTGCCGGCTACGTCGACGGCGTCGATGTCGTCGACGCCGAGCTCGCGCTCGTCTAGTCACGCTGGCGGTACGAAGGGTAGCCTCAGCGGTGACGGGTTGCCACGGCGTGTAGCTGGCCCGCGCGCCCCTTCCGTTTATCTTCCGCTTTGAGCACTATTGAAGCGACGCCCACCGCAAGGCACACGACGAGAGGCAACCACGTGAACGTACTCATGCTCCGCACGTCCGAGGGCTTCGAACACACCTATCTCCCCGACGCCGAAGTGGCGCTCAAGCAGATCGGCGCCGCAAATGGGTGGCAGGTCCGCACGACGCACCATCTGAACCGCATCAGCAAGGACACGCTCGACAAACTCGATGTACTCATCTTCGCGACCACCGGTAACCTTCCGTTCGATGACGAGCAGAAGACGGCGCTGCTCGACTTCGTGAAGAACGGCAAGGGCTTCTTCGGCATTCACAACGCCACGGACACGTGCTACGACTGGCCGGAGTTCGGCGAGATGCTGGGCGGCTACTTCGCTGGCCATCCGTGGCACGAGGAAGTGAACATCATCGTGGAGGATACCGACCACCCGACGGTGTCCATGCTCGGCGACAGCTTCCGGGTCGTCGACGAGATATACACGTTCAAGAACTGGAACCGCGACAGCACGCACGTGCTCATGCGCATCGACAACGACTCCGTGGACATCGCGAAGGGCAACCGCGAGGACCACGACTACGCCATGGGCTGGTGCCACGACTACGGCGCCGGGCGCGTGGTGTACTCCGCTCTCGGCCACCCCGACGAGCTGTGGTACGAGAAGTGGTTCCGCGAGCACATCGAGGCGTGTGTGAAGTGGGCCGCCCGCGAGGCCTAGTTCGTCCTGTTTGGTGGGGCCCCCCCCCGACCCCATCCACGCGACCAAAGAACAGCGCATGGACCCCAAGCCGACGCCGCAGCAACTCGCCTGGCAGCAGGCGGAACTTACGATGTTCCTGCACTTCGGGGTGAACACCTTCACCGACAGAGAGTGGGGAGACGGGTCGGAAGACCCAGCCATCTTCGACCCGTCGGGCTTGGACGCGCGTCAGTGGGTCTCGGTCGCCAAGGAGTGCGGGTTCGGGTACGTGATCCTCACGGCGAAGCACCACGACGGATTCTGCCTGTGGCCCAGCGCCCACACCGAACACTCTGTCAAGAACTCCCCGTGGCGCGACGGCAAGGGCGACGTGATGCGCGAGTTCGTCGACGCCTGCGGGGAGTTCGGCGTGAAGGCGGGGTTCTACCTGTCGCCCTGGGATCGCCATGAGCAGTCGTACGGCGATTCCCCCCGCTACAACGAGTATTTCCGCGCGCAGCTGCGGGAGCTCCTCACGAACTACGGCGACATCGCCGAGGTGTGGTTCGACGGCGCCTGCGCCGAAGGCCCCAACGGCAAGCGACAGGAGTACGACTGGGCGAGCTACTACACGCTGATCCGCGAGTTACAACCGGACGCGCTCATCGCCATCTGCGGACCCGACGTGCGGTGGGTTGGCAACGAAGACGGATACGCCAGAGAGACGGAGTGGAGCGTGCAGGACGCGAGCCCAGAACACCACCTGGAGGCGTCCGGGAAGGTCTGGTACCCCGCGGAGTGCGACGTGTCGATTCGCCCCGGCTGGTTCTGGCACGCCGCCGAAGATGACAGGGTGAAGTCACTCGATCACCTCATGGACATCCACCACAAGTCGGTGGGTCGCAACAGCGTCCTGCTCCTGAACGTGCCGCCGAATACCGAGGGGCTGCTCGCAAGCCCTGACGTCGCTCGACTGCGCGAGTTCCGCGCGGAGATCGACCGTCTGTACGGCGCTGACATCGCGCGAGACTACTCCACGCCCGACACCCTCACCGACGGGCGTTCGGACACGTACTGGACAGTGTCAGCGGACGAGCTGCCCGCCACGCGCGTTGTCCAACTACGGGAAGCGCGGTCTGTGTCCGCATGCGCCCTCGCGGAGCACATCGCCGAAGGTCAGCGCGTCGAGTCGTACCGTGTGGACGCGCTCGTCGACGGCGAGTGGGTCGCGCTGTGCGTCGGGACGACCATCGGGCACAAGAAGATCGACCGCTTCGACGCCGTCACGACGGACGCCGTCCGTCTCACCATCGAGGCTTCGCGCGGGGCGCCGATGGTCCAATCGCTCTCCCTCTACGCGCCCGCGTGACAAGTACCTGTCCATGGCTACGTCCGCGGCGCGTACTTGGCTTGCCGTGGGTGAGGGCAGCGCTTGCGGTCGGCGTCGCCGTCAGCGTGGCTGTGGGCTGCGGCGCGGAAGCCGACCGGTCGCCACGCATGGCGGGGATGCCGCCCCTCATGCTGTGGGCGTGGGAGCGGCCAGAGGACCTGTCCTACATCGCGCCAGAGACGACGGGCGTGGCGTTCCTCGCGTCGACGGTGAGGCTTGAGGGTGACGACACGGTGCGTAGACCGCGTCTTCAGCCTCTTGCGTTCCCACCTGGCGCCGCGCTGATGGCGGTCGTGCGGGTGGAGGCGCCGCGCTCGGGTGGGGCTCGCCTGTCGGCGGATCAGCGCGGAAGAGTCGTTGATGAGGCGACTAGGGTCGCGGCGCTGCGCGGCGTGTTGGGCGTCCAAGTCGACTTCGACGCGCGGGTGTCCGAACGCGACTTCTACCGCCTGCTCCTCGAGGACATCCGCGCGGCGCTCCCGCCGGACATGCCGCTGTCCGTCACCGCCCTCGCCTCCTGGGCGATGGATGACAACTGGATGGTAGGCTTGCCCGTCGACGAGATCGTCCCTATGCTGTTTCAGATGGGGAGCGGCGGCGAGGCGGTCGCGGCCTACGTAGAGCGCCACGGGCGCCTGCGGTCGCATCCGCCTGATGGCGCGGTGGGCTACGCGACCGACGAGGCAAGACCACCGATGCGCGCGCCGGGTCGCATCTACATCTTCTGCCCTGCCGGGTGGACCGAACGTGTCTACAAGACGATGACCGAGGAATACCTCCCATGAACTGGCGCAAGGGGCTCGCCGCGGTAGCGGCAGTCGGCATTCTCTGCGGCGTGATCGCGGACGGCGCCGTGGCGGGTCCAGGCCCCCAGATGCGCCCTGTCTTCAAAGGGCGCGGGGGCGATGGCTTCACGAGCGACGCACAAGGCATGCTGGCTCTGCCACGGACAACGAGTGGACTCGCGGTCGTCTACCGAGAACTCGTCGGACCCCCTCTGTCCGCAGCCGAATACGACGCTGCCGAGGCGGTTCGCGGTCGTCGGTGGTCAGACATCGTCGCCCAGCAGCTCGAGGAGATCCCACGACACTGGACTTGGGACAGCCGGTGGAGCGACCGACGAAGGGAGATACCCGTCGCGTTCCTGTCCGAGAGACGCGGCGCGCGCGTTGACCCATACCGCTACCACACGAACGCGCGCAGGTACCGTGGCTACGTGTGCATCAACGGCGACGCGTTCCGCGTGGCTATCGACACGCTGGACTCACTGGTAGAGCAGTTCGGCGTCGACAGCGCGGAGGTGGCGTCCTGGGTGCGCGCGCAGGACCAGGTGTTCCACAACAGTGAGGCGGACGAACCGGACATTCCCGCGGCAGCGGCGCCCGACGAGCACCCTCTGATCGACGCCCATCGCGAATACCAGATAGCGGCGGCGCACTTCTACTCAGAGCAGTTCCGCAAGGCTGCGGAGCTGTTCGAGGCGATCGGTGAGGACGAATCCTCGCCTTGGAGGAGCCTCGGAGCGTTCCTGGCGGCGAGGTGCTACATACGCAAGGGCACGCTCGGGGCCGGCCTACGAATGGTGGACGGTGAGGCGTTCGTTGAGGCTGAGCGGAGGCTGTTCCGGGTGCTCGCGGATGACTCCGTGTCAGACATCCATCCTGCCGTCAACAGGCTGCTCCCCTACGTGCAACAGCGCCTCCGCCCTGTGAAGTGGACGCGCTACTACGGCAGACGGCTGGCCGGCCTGGACGGGGCGCGGTTCACAGCGCGGGATCTGGCCGACTACACGTGGCTGCGAAGGCGGGAGGGGGTCCACGGCCAGGCAGCCCCTGACGACCCTCTGAGTCAGTGGCTCGACACGGTATCCGCGCCAGGAAAGGCGGGTGAGGAAGCCTTCGACCTGGCGCATGGGCGGTGGCAGGACACGGGTCGCGTGCATTGGCTGCTCGCTACGTTGGCCCGCGCGGACCCCGGCGACGCGCGCGTCGAGGCCGTGTTGGCAGCCGCGGACGCGGTGTCTCCCGACAGCCCAGCGTTCGCCGCCGCCCAGTACGGCCGCGCCAAGCTGCTCGCGCGCCAGCGCCGGCTGCCCGAGGCGCGCGATGAATTCGCGTCGTTGCTGGACGATGCCACGCGGCCGCTCACCAACGGGCAGCGGAACAACCTCATCGAGTGGCGCGCCGCCGTGGCGCCCACCTTCGACGACTTCGTCGGGTTGGCGGCACGGCGCCCAACAGAGATGAGCAACGGGTACTACACGGAGCCTGCCCCTGCCCAACAACTCCTTGCCCCGGACGCCGCCACTATCCTGGACGGCTACACCCCGCTACGCTTGCTGACGCGGGCGGCGACCGGCGCGGCGCTCCCGGACACGGTACGCGCGCACGTCGCCCACGCGGCGTGGACGCGCGCCGTCCTCCTGTCTGAAGACGAGACCGCGCTGCTACTTGCCCCTGTGATCGCGCAACTGACGCCGGGGCTCGCCGGCGACATGGCGGGCTACGCGGCCGAGGACGGCGACCACAGACGTGCGTTCCTGGGAGTCGTGACGATGCTGCGCAACCCTGGGCTCATGCCGGATGTCCGCGAGGGATTCCGCTCGCGACGGCCAACGGCGCTCGACGACTACCGAGACAACTGGTGGGGCGTCCGGCGGGCGCGGCGAGGGCTGCCCTGGACGCTCGGGCAGGTCTTTGGTTACGACGGAATACCGCGCTTCCTCGCCGAAGCCGACGTTGCGGAGGCGGACGCCGAAATCGCGGCGCTCATTGAGATCGGGAGTGGCGCGAACTACCTGTGCGGGGCTGCCACGCGCTGGGTGCAACGACATCGGCGCGATCCCCTCGCCGCGGAGGCGCTGCACCTCGCCGTGCGGGCCACGCGGTACACGGGCCGGACCCGCGAGAAGGGCGAGCTGTCGAAGGCGGCGCACGCGCTCCTGCATAAGCGCTACGCTGAGAGCGAGTGGGCGGAGAAGACGCCCTATTGGTACGACTAGGCGCCCGATTCTGTCGCCGTCGCGCACTCGAGATATCGCCGGACTATGTAGATGATGAGCGCCACATCGTCACGCGCGGATTCCACGGGCGTGCGGCAAGCGGCGCCGTTCACGATGCAGTCGTGGAAGTGCCGGAGCTCCCGCGTGAACGCTCCCTCCCACGGCAGGGCTGGCTCCTTCCGGTAAGTGACTCCGTGGTCGTCCAGCCCCTGGATGACGACCGACGACTGGATGCCACGGGCGAATCCCGTCGGGTAGGAGAGAGTCACACGCCGGTCGTCGGCGAATGCTTCGAGCGTCTCGCGGAAGTCCCACAGCCCAGGCAAGTCCACCCAGCTGGCGACGCAACGCGCGCCGTTGGCGTAGGCCAACGTGAAGCTGACAGCGCCTCCGCCGTGCCACACCTCCGCGTTCACCACCCGCTCGGGCAAGCCGAAGAGCGTGCGCAGCCCGTACAGGTCGTGGATCATGCTTCCCGAGAGCGTGCCGAACGCGCGCCGGACGTGCGGTTCCGCGTCGCCGATGGCCTCCTCAATGGCCGCCGCGAATGCCAGGCCTTGAGACCGGGCCACGTCGACGAGGGCATCGTCGAAGCGCCGCACGTCGAACTGCCCAACGTGCAGGCTGTTCGTCGGATGCAGGTGGTTGATCTGAATGAACCGCGGCTCTGCCATGCTCTGGATCTCGGCGTGCGCGATGTCGAAAGCGGGGTCGTAGAGCTTCATGTAGCCCACCTGACCCACGACGCCTGACGCCCGCCGCGCGTCGGCGATCCGGTCCGCCTCTTGCAGGGACGAGCACAGGGGCTTCTCGACGAACAGATGCTTGCCCGCCTCGAGGATGTCCACCACGACAGATGTCTTGTACCCGCCGGCGCAATGCAGCACGGCGTCCACGTCGGCGTCCAGGACGGCGCGGTGGTCCGTGACCGCCTGCGGCACGTGCCACTTCGCCGCGACGTATTCCGCCGCTTTCGCGGAGATGTCGCACACGACGCGCACGTCGTACTCGTCGTGCAGGTCCAGCAGGTTCGGGAGGTGCTGTATCTGCGCGATCGTGCCGCATCCGACGACGCCGATCTTCACGCGTGACATGGCGTCTCCTGGGTCTAGATGCCGTCGGCGGCGGTGCGGTACGTGAAGGCGTTCCACGCCTCCGCCAACTCGTGGCTCTCGCTGAAGAGCGGGTAGAGGGCGTCCCACATCGCCCGTCGCGCGTCGCGCGCCGCCTCCTCGTCTCCCTGCGCTGTCGCGCGCTGGAACGCGCCGCCCTCGGCGCGGTGGGTCTCCAGCGCCGCGGATACGGTCGCCGCGTAGCTCTCGACGGCAGCGAGGTGCTCGGCGAGCAGGGCCTCGGTCGCTCCCGGTGGCGCCTCTGGAAGGTCGTAGGATGTGGACCGGCTGAATCCGGGCGGCGCCTTCTCGCCGTCCTCCGTCCAGCCGGTGTGCGTGGGCTGGATGTGCGGCGTTACGGATAGGTACAGGATCACCGGCTCGTCGCCGATGTTGCGGATCGTGTGCACCTCGTCCACGAGGGCGACACACATCTGACCCGGCCCAACGACAGCGGTTGCCCCGTCAATCTCGAACTCGGTCTGGCCTTGCAGGATCAGGAACACCTCGTGCCCGAGGTCGTGCGAGTGGCCGCGCCCGGGACGCGGGCCTCCGCTGATTTCGCCTACGTCTATCTGGATGAACCGCGTGCGTATCTGCGGCGTGACCAGCACGTTACGGATGTCCGTGCGGTAGTCGTATACGTCGATGGGCATGTACACCTCCTGTCCGACTTCGTGTCCGTTTTGGGCGACGGATGTCACCCTCAGCCGTCCGCGGTCTTGCGCGCCTCCCAATCTTCCCTCAGTCGGCGCACATCCTCCGCAGACAGCGCCTCTTCCTCGCGTACGACGGTCGGCCCAATCAGTTCGAGCTCCAGTTCGCCCCTCGTGAGCCACTCCTCGCCCGGATGCATGACGGACGTCGGATGCGGGTACACCTGGGCGGATGTGGTCGGGCCAACAACGCGATAGAGGAACCCAGGCTGCTCGCCGTTGTGACCGATGAGCGCGCCGTCCTCCCCGAACGACACGATCCCCGGCTTGTGCGAGAACACACGCGCCAGCTCCCGATTCTGCGTGATGGTGCTGCCTTCGCGCAGGACCGTCAACTCAAGCGGCGACCCGTGGTACCACGGAAGGTCGTAGTCCCAACCGGTCAGGTCAGCCATCGTCCCTCCCGCACGCGACGTGCAGTCGTTGGGCCAGCCGCACGGCATCCTCGCGCGTGGCGGCCGACGCCTGGATGACGACGCGAGACCCCTCTGGTAGCGCGGCCGCGTTCTCCCAAGGCGAGCCCTCGCCCGTCCATCCGTGCATCTGCGTGGTCTTGTTGGCGAATCTGTCGTACGCGTCGCGCAACTCGCCAGGCGGCTGTATCAGGTTCAGCAGTCGTAGGTCAGGGAGCTCGGCGAAGCGCTCCCATTGGTGGCGCGCGTACGCGCACGAGTGCATGCCCAACCCGCCGTACCGGTGCGACAGTTCTACCAACTCCGGCTCGAAGAGCTCAACGAACATCTCCTCGCTGACGGCTCCGACCTCGTCCTCCGACAGCGTGACCCCGCGCGACATGTAGTAGTCTGGAAAATGCGCGACGAACTCCTCTCCGTACCGCGCGAACCACTCGTCCAGGAACGCCGTTAGCAGGTCGCACACCTTGCGCGCCAGATCCTTCACCGCCCGCGGCTCGGCGATCATCGCCGCGTAGAAGTCGTTCTTGTCCCATATCAGGGCGGCGATGTCCATTGGGCTCTGGATGTCCACGAGCCGCATGACCGCCTCCGGCCCGGCGCGTTCGCGGAGTTCGTCGGCGATGTCGAACAGCGCGGCGAGAGGCGTTGCGCTTGGGTCGGGAACGGCCAGTCGCGAAGCGTCGCTGGCGCAGTCCACGAGCGGGAGCGCGAAGGGCATGTTGTCCGCCGCGCGGTACACTTCGCAGCCGAACGCTTCGGCGAATATCTCCGTGCCAGTATACACGTCCAGATACGGTACGGTGTCGTCCCGCAACCACTCCGCGCGCGCCATCTGCCGCTCGTATTTGTCCCACGCCCACTCCGTACGCTCCCGCGTGAGAGTGGGCCACGGAAGCGGCCGAGCTGGCGCGCCGGGATCGTGGTGCACCATGTAGAGATGACCATCGCCTCCGTCGCCGCCAAGAACGCGCGACCATCTCCGCTTCCTGTCGTCGATTCCGTAGTCTTGTGGCACAGCGAGGCCTCCATCCGAGGTGGCCGCGAGGCGAGGACGCTCTACGACAAGTAGCCGCCCGCGGCGCGGCGCGATAGGGGGACGGCGTCCTTCACTCACCCAGCGGATGCGCTTAGAATCGCCGAGGAGGACAGCGGAGGAACATATGACTCAGAACGAGCCGACGACGCGACGCGCGCCTACCGTATTGAGTGAACCGGACCTTGCGGACTACGGCGAGCAGGGCTTCTACATCGGTCGAGGCGTCCTGAGCGAGGATGAGTGCGACGAGATCATCGCGCGAGCCGAGGAGTTGCACTCGCGGAAGCGCGTTCCAGGATGCTTCTCCGCGGTGGAGGAGGCCGAAGCCGACGGCGACCCTCTACGCACCCATCCGCGGATGATGCACCCGCACCGCGTGGACGAGCGGTGCCTGCACTACCTGACGCATCCCGCGGTCGTCGCGATCCTACGCGACCTGCTGCAAGACGGCGTGACGGCTCTGCAAAGCATGTTCTACTGGAAGCCACCGGGCGCGCGAGGGCAGGCGTACCATCAGGACGACTTCTACCTCCAGACCAAGCCGGACGCCTGCATCGCGGCCTGGACGGCGCTCGAGCCGATCGACGCCGAGAACGGCGCCCTGCGAGTCTTCCCCGGCTCCCACGCCGAGGAGATCCTGGAGATGGGTCCGACCAACACGGCGTTCTCGTTCACGGCCGAGGCGGTAACGGTTCCGTCCGAATACACGAACATGCTCGTCGAGATGGACAAGGGCGACACGCTGTTCTTCGACGGGCGGCTGATACACGGGTCGCTGCCAAACGTGTCCGACACGCGTTTCCGTCGGTCGTTCATTTGCCACTACATCCCGGAAACGGCCGAGGCGTACAACCACGGTTACGACCCGGCCATCCCACTGCACTAGCGCGCCGAGCTCACCTCGGCGGAAGGAACACTCATGTCCGACAGCCCCGCGAGAGTAGGCGTGATCGGCTGCGGCGCCATCAGCGGCACGTATCTGAAGAACGCCGCGAACTTCCCGTCTTACGACATCGTCGCCGTCGCGGACCTGCGGGCCGACGCGGCGCAGGCGCGCGCGGACGAGTTCGGCGTCGGCATCGCCTGCACGCCCGACGAGCTCCTCGCGAACGACGACATCGACATCGTCATCAACATCACGCCCCACTCAGCGCACGGTGCGGTCGGCATCGCGGCGCTGGAAGCGGGCAAGAGCGTCTACGTGGAGAAGCCTCTGGCGGTCTCGCTAGACGACGCGAAGCGGATGGTGCAACTAGCCGACGAGAAGGGCTTGAGGGTCGGCGCCGCGCCGGACACCTTCTTCGGCGGCACGTGGCAGACCGCGCGCGCGCTCCTCGACGAAGGCGCCATCGGCGACCCGATCGGCGGCTTCTCGTGCATCCAGATCCGTATGGCGGGCCCGTGGCGCGACGGAGACACGGAGGAGGAAGCGGCGGCGCGCGAGGGCTACCAGAGCTTCTACGCGACGAACTTCTACGACTTCGGCGTCACCTGGCTCTTCGATCGCGGCCCGTACTACCTGCACGCGCTCATCAGCCTGCTCGGCCCGGTGGCGCGCGTTACAGGTTCGGCCCAGAACCCATGGCCGCACCGCAACCGCCGTGGGACCAAACTCCCCTGCGACACGCCGACGAACTTCTCGGGGGTTCTCGACTTCGAAAACGGCGCCCTGCTGACGTTCATCAACTCCGCCGACGTCGTGGGGATGGGTCTGCCCCACATCGAGATCTACGGCAGCGAGGGATCGCTGCGCTGCATCGACCCTAACAATTTCGGCGGCACGCTGTATCTCCGCACGCCGGGGAGCGACAAGGCCGAAGCCATCCAGCCGCGGTTCCCGAACACCGACAACAAGCGTGGCATCGGGTTGGCGGACATGGTGCTCGCCACCCAGGAGGGTAGACCCCACCGGGCGAGCGGTGAGATGGGGCTGCACACCGTCGAGATCTGCCACGCGCTTCACGATGCTTCCGCAGAGAACCGACATGTCGACCTGACGACGTCGTGCGCGCAGCCCGCGCCGCTGCCGGCAGGCCTCGGCGACTGGGAAGTGCGCGCGTAGTTGGGATGGCGTTTGCCGGAAGACATGGGCGGACGTTATCGTCTAGGAGTCACGGCTCACGCGCCAACCGCGCGAGCCAGCATAGTCAACAGAGGATGAATTCATGGGCGCAAGAGATATGGTCCGCTATGGACTTGCGGCTGCGCTGACGGTCGGGGCCTTCGCCTGGGTGGCCGCTGACGCCTCAGCGCAACAGTTCGTTACGGACGGCCTCGTGACGATGTACACGTTGGACGAGGCGAGCATTGACGGTGACACGGTAAAGGACCACATGGGCGCGAACGACGCCACGCTCATGGGCGGTGGCGCCGCCTTCGTCGAAGGTATCGTCAACGAGTGCGCCGAGTTCGACGCGTCGGGTGGGTACATCGAGATACCGGCGCTCGGCCAGTGGCCAGAGGTCACGCTTGAATGCTGGGCGATGGAACACGCCTTCTCCGGCATCCAGGGGATCGTGTCTACCTGGCAGTGGACCGCCGGCAAGGTGCACTTCAAGTTTGAGAACGGCGAGATCCAGGTCGACAAGAACGCCGGCTCGAAGATCCGCCTGCCCGCCGCTGAAGAGAACCGCTGGTACCACATCGTCTATAGCTCGGAGGAGGCCAGCAGCGAGCTGAAGCTCTACGTGGACGGCGAGCTCATCGCCGAGGGAGCTGGCGGCGCGAACCCGGAGAACATGGACGAACGCCGTATCGGTAGCGAACACGACGGTCGCTTCCTCAACGGCAAGGTCGACGAGGTCCGCATCTACGACCGCATCCTCACCGAGGACGAGGTCGCGCAGAACTTCGAGGTCGACTCGAACACGCTGGCCGTTGACGCGAGTGGCAAGATCGCCATGACGTGGGGTCGCCTGAAGGACACCGCGCGTTAGCCCGAGCGCATGACGTAGTATGTCGACGACGTGTCTCGTGACCGCGAGGCGCGTCGTCACGTACGCCAGCCGCAGGCGCCCCGCCCCTAGCCCCTGCGTGGACGTGAATGCCCCTGGTGCATGTAGTCGACCGGCGCGTCGACGAACACGGCCTCGGTCTTGAGCACGGGGTGTTCCAGGAACTCCTCGGCGCCCTTCTCGAACTCAACGCCCCCTCCGGCCAGCCAGCCGCACTGATGTACCATCGCCAGCATGGGTCGCGGAACGTCGGTTGTGTTCGGCATCCCGCCGTGCCATACGCGCAGGTCACGCAGCACGACATCGCCGCGTCGCGTAGTGACGCGTTCGGCTGGCCGTTCGGTCTCCCACTCCGCCATCATCTCGTCTGACGGGAACCTGTCCGCGCCGTAGAGCCGTGTGTCGTGGTGCGTGCCGGGCCAGTAGATGGTGGCGCCGTTGGATTCGTCGACATCCACGAGCGGGATGTTCACGACAAGACGAGAGCATGGCGTCGATCTCGGCAAGTTTGGCCACAGTTGCCCGCTGTCGGTGTGCACCCTCTGGGGCTTTGACCCGACAAAGGCGGTGTTGGCGCCATACGTCACTTGCCGCAGCCCGTGGCCTAGAATGCGGTGCGAGACGGCAATGACGACTTCGTTCAGGACGATGTCCGTGAACAGATAGGGGTGGCATGGTGGCGGGCGCAAGCCCTGGTAGTTGTTCCCGATCTCGTTCCCGCGTTCGTATTCGCGGATGTCCGCCAGCATCTTCTCGCCAAGAGCCTCGATGCTCTCCTCACTGACTATGCCCAGCAGCGCGACCACGCCATCCTCGTCGAACGCCTTCAGCGCCGCGTCCATGGCTGCGGCCGATATCGTGCCCTTTCGCGCGTCGGATGCTGGAATGTCGATAGCTTGCACTGGGGTCGTCCTCAGGTGGGTCGTACTCGGGTAGGGCAGAGCGATCCTACGGCGTCGGCCACGCCGTGGCAAACGCGTAGAGCAGCCGTGCGGTCGCGGGCGGGCACGACGAAGGCCCGTCCGCGCTGGACGGGCCTTCGTCATACGGTCTCGGTCGCGTCGTCAGGTCTTGGGACCTAACGCTGCGCCTTCAGCTCGCCCCACGCGACCGCGGACTTGCCCTTGGCGTCCACGTCAGAGATGACGGGCAGCCAGTTGTTGAACAGCTCCGTGATGACCGCGCCGCGTGGCAGCGAGTCGTCGGAGACCTGCATCACGATGCCGACCATACCCATGTCGTTGACATTCTGGATGATCGCCGGGTCCGTGCCGCCGTCGCCTTCACCGAAGACTGCCACGTATTCCCAGTTCTCGTCGGCTTCCACCTGGTCACGCTTCAGCGAGCGGTTCGAGGTGAATTCGCCCAGGCTGGGCAGGTACTTCGCGCCATCGCCCGTGGGCGACGTGACGTTGCCGTCGGTCCACATGTCGAAGTTACTGTCGGTGACGGTCTTCAGGCCGTTTTCACCATTCGCGCCACCGCCGAGGGTGACGTAGAAGATGTAGTCGGCCGTGTTCAGGTAGATGTTGCCGCCCTCAATGAAGTCCTCAATGAGGGAGCCGTCTTCCTGGCTGTTGCCTGGCTCGTAGACAGTCTCGGGCAGGTAGCCGAACGTGAAGAACACGTCGACTTCGCCGTCGCTGGTGTTGTCGGAGAGGAACGCGGCGGCGCCGTCCATATCCACCACGCTGATGGACGTCGAGCTCGTGTTCGCGACCACTTCGGCAGCGGCCTCATCGGCGGCAGCCTGGCCGATCCAGCCAACGTTGGAGTGGAAGACGGCGATCTCGCCGAGCACACCCTCTATAACATCGCCGAAGGCGGCGGTAGAGACTGTCAGCATCAAGGCGCCGAGGGCGCCAATTACGCGGAAGCGCATTGCATCACCTTTCGCAGTTACGATCTCGGCGCGGTGTGTCCGCCCCGAGGAAGAGCGCGCGGCGACAGGATCGCCACGCGCAGGATGGTCCGCGCCGGGGCGACCCGACGCGAACCTCAGTCCGTCGGGCTAGAAGCCCTTGAGCTCACCCCACGTCGTCGTCACCTTGCCATCGGCGTCGACCGACTGCGGCTTGAGGACGGTGGGTACCCAGCTGTTGAAGATTTCCGTGCCGACATCGCCGCGGTTCAGACCGTCGTTGGAGACCTGCATCCAGATGCCCACACGGCCGCCGGTGTCGACGTTGTAGAGAACGACGGGGTCGACGCCAGCGGGGCCTTCCCCGAAGGCGGCTTCGACTTCCCACGCGGCGTCGGCCTCAATCTGCCCCACCTTGAACGAGCGATTCGACGTGAAGTCGTCGAGACTCGGCGTGTGTTCCTCGCCGAGCGGCGTTGGGGAGATTGCGTTGCCGTCGGTCCACATGTCGAAGTTGGCGTCCATGACGGTCTTGACGCCGTTTTCGCCGTTGGCTCCGCCTCCGAGTGTGACGTAGAAGATGTAGTCAGCGGTGTTCATGACGAAGTTGCCGTCGTCGAGGAACATCTCCAGCGGGGAGTTCTCATCGTCGCCGTTACCCGGCGCGTAGATGGACTCCGGCGTGTAGCCGAACATCACGAGGCAATCGACATCGCCGTCTTCCGTGTTGGCGATGACCCAGTCCTCAATGCCGCCCATGTCATAGACCTGGGCGTCGTCGAACGACGTCTGGTCGGCGACGATCTGATCACCGGCGGCTTGCGCGGCGGCGCCGCCAATCCAGCCAACGTTCGCGTAGAACACGCCCATCTGGCCGATGCCATCCGACGCGCCGAACGCGGCGGCGGCCATCATACTCGTCCCGAGCAACGCAGCACACAGAGTTCTCATTGTTCCCATTTCTATCGTCCGGTGTAAGTGGCGAGCGCGGACCAGCGGATTCTGCACTATACCGCGGGTGACCGCAACAACCCGGGAAGCAATGGTGCCCACCGTCCGGCGGGCAGTCAACCGTACCTGAACGCCTTTCTGGACGTTGCGGGTGGGCTGCTCTTCTCAGGTCGCAAGTGGCGCCCGCATCTAAGCTTCCGACGCTTAGACGCGCTGATCATCGCGGCAGTTTAGAGCCTTTTCGTCCGCGCGCAGAGCCCGTTGCGCCACCACCACCGCTCTGACAGATAGCCCCGTCTTTCGGTTGGGCCAAGGCTACAGGCTCACACCGCGGTCACACGCTCCCCGCCAATACGTCGGCGCTGGAGGCACGCTTCTATCCGCCGCGGCGCCAGGTGTATGGTGGAGGCGTTCCACGGAGATGCGGCATGGCACGACAGGGATTGCTCGCAGCACTAGCGACGTACGCGCTCCTCGCGGTCTTGCCGGTCGCGGCCGGCGAGTATCTGGTGTCAGCCCCAGCGGCGGACGAGCCAACGCGCCTGGACATCTCCGAGCGCCGCGCGACGCTGCCGAACGGGCGTCGCGTCGCGCCGGTCGGCGTGACCGTGATGACGGCCCCACATCCGTACGGTCTCGCCGTGTCGCAGGACGGAAGCACGGCCGTCACGGCCAACAGCGGCGTGCGCCCCTTTTCGTTCACGGTCGTCGACGGGCTCGGCTCGCCTCAGCCACTCGCCACGCAGATCCCGCCCGGCAGCGAAACCGACGCAGGCGTGCTGAACGCCGTCTTCATGGGGATCGCGTTCCTGCCAGATGACAGGACGTTAGTGGCAGCGGGCGGTACCGACGGCACGGTCATGCTCTGGGACATCCCGCGCCGCGAACGCCTCGCGACGGTCGACTGCGATGGCGAGATCGGCGGCGTCACGTACGACGACTCGTACACGGGCGACCTGGCGCTTGCGCCGGATGGACGAACGGCCTACGTCTGCGACCAGGCAAACTTCCGCGTCGTAGTCGTGGATCTGGCGCGCCGGTCCCCCATCGGCAGCGTTCCGGTAGGACGATACCCGTTCGGCATCGCGCTGTCGCCAGACGGCTCGCGCGTCTACGTGGCGAATGTGGGCATGTACGAATACGCCGCCATGGAAGGCTACGACGGCACGGAGAACACGGCCGCCACCTTCCCTCCGTTCGGCGTCCCCAGCGACGAGGCGAAGCATGGCACGACGCTGAGTGACGGGACGCGCGTGCCAGGCCTGGGTGACCCGAACGCCCCCGAGTCGTTCTCGGTATGGGCCATCGACACCCGCAGTCTTGAGGTCGTCGCCAAGGTGAAGACGGGCGTGCTAGTCGGCGCCGACGTCGAGGGCATCCCTGCGGTTGGCGGATCGTCGCCCAACTCCATCGCCGTGACGGACGACTACGTCTTCGTCAGCAACGGTAGCAACGACTCCGTGTCGGTCATCTCGACGGACACGGATCGTCTCGTGATGGACATCCCACTGCGCCTGCACCCAGCGGTGAACCACCTGCGCGGCCTGATTCCGTTCGGCGTCGCTCTCGATCCGAGCCACGAACGTCTCTACGTCGCCGCTGCGGGCATTAACGCGGTTGCCGTGATCGACACCGCGTTCCTCTCGGTGCAGGGATACATCCCGACGGCGTGGTTCCCGTCGAAGCTCGCCGTCACGCCGGACGGCGCGAAGCTCGTCGTGGCCTGCGCCAAGGGCTTCGGGGCGGGGCCAAGCATCGGCATTGGCGAGGCATCCTCGAAGGACATCGGCGGCCTCATGCGCGGCGTCGTGCAGATATGCGCCATCCCGTCGGACGGCGAGCTGCGGGCGTTGACCCGACAGGTAGTGGAGGCGAACTTCGCCATTGACGAGATCGGCGAGGACGATGCCACGCAGATCGAGTCGCCGGTTCCGACACTGCCGGGCTCCGACATGAGCCCCATCAAGCACGTGGTCTACATCGTCAAGGAGAACAGGACGTTCGACCAGATCTACGGCGACTTCCCGGGCGTCGATGGCGACCCGTCGCTCGCGCGTTACGGCGCTCACCGGCGCGTCGTGAACAGGGACGGCTCGCGAGTCGTCGAGGACGTGACGGTGATGCCAAATCACCGACGCCTGGCCGCGCGTTACGCGCTGTCTCAGAACTTCTACTGCGACTCAGACCATTCCGCGGACGGTCACCGATGGCTCGTGGGCGTGTACCCCAACGAGTGGGTCGAGACGGGGGTCGCCGCCTCATATGGTGGCAAGCGCCCCACGAGCGCCACCAGCAGCGCGCCAGGACGTCTGGCGATAGCGGGCGCCAGTGGCGCGATATACCCAGAGGACTACAACGAGGCGGGATCCATTTGGGAGCATCTCGATAGACATGGCGTGGCGTTCTACAACTTCGGCTTGGGCTTCGAATTCGCGGGCGCGTTTGAGACTCAGGAGCACAAGTACACCGGCGTGCGCATTCCGGTGAACTACCCGATGCCCCAACCGCTGTTCCAGCGCACTTCGCGCGAGTACGCCACCTACAACACGAACATCCCGGACCAGTTCCGCGTGGACATGTTCGAGAAGGCGCTCGAGGAACGGTGGCTCTCCGGCGCCGAGCCGTTCCCTGCGCTCATCACGATGATGCTCCCGAACGACCACGGCGCCTCGGAGCGACCCGACGACGGCTACCCGTTCATCGAGTCGTACATGATGGACAACGACCTCGCCCTCGGTCGCGTCGTGGAGACCCTATCGCGGTCGCCCTGGTGGAAAGACATGGTCATCATCGTGACGGAGGACGACGCGCAGGGCGGGTTCGACCATGTGGACGCGCACCGCAGTCTGCTCCTCGTGATCGGCCCGTGGGCGAGGAAGGGCTACGTGTCCAACACGCACGCGAACTTCGGCGCGATACTGAAGACGGTCGAGCACATCCTGGGCATGGAGCATCTGAACCAATACGACGGCGGCGCGTCGTTGCTATCGGACATGTTCACGGCGGAGCCCGACGACGCGCCCTACGCCGCCGTCGGCGTGCACCCGGCGGTGTTCGATCCCGCGAAGGCGCTGGACCCGCTGGACGAGGCGTTCGACTGGAGCGGCGTCAACGAGTACCCGACGCTGGACAACTACGAGACGCTACGCGAGCAACGGGTCGACGAAGCGGGCGCCCTGGAGAGCCCGTAGCCGTTCGGCGCCTAGAACTCCGCTGCGGGCGACTCCTCTGCCGACGACACCGTTGGCGGGTCGAACTCGACGATGAACCCAAGCTCCTCGTGTGCGGGGTCTTGCGGCGCCCACATGCAGTGGTCCTCGGCGCCGGCCCGCTCAGGCGTTCGCGCGCGCAGGCTCCACGTCATGACGGCTGCGGCCGCCCAGCCTCTCCGTTGCAGGTTGGCGTCGTCCTGCCAACTCGTGTAGCTCCACGGGTCTCCGTTCGCCCAGCTCCAGTCGTACGGCGCGTACTGCTCGACGGACTTAGGCGCATGTCCGCCCAGCCAGAAGCCGTGGTGCGTCCGTGGGAACGCGCCGAGGAGGAATTGACCCTCGCGCTGCGACCCTACGCAGGCCAGATAGCCCGTGTTCCCCTCGTGCCTCATGCCAGAGGCCTCCACGTCCGCTTCGACCCACGAGATGCGTCGCCCTGTGTAAACCGCGTAATACGCGTGGCCGGTCGCCGGGTCGGTAGCTGGGCCTTCGATGAACGGAGGCGTCGCGAGCGCGCCACCGGCGCGATCTGGCGACGCGATGGGTCCAACGCTCCCCATGACCGCCTCCTCGAAAGACGGCGTAAGCCGCGTCATGGAACCGTCCACTAGGTCCAACCGGTAGAGATGGTACCGGGTGTCGCTGCGCGCCCTATCGCTCACGAGCAGCGCGTTCCCCTCAGGGTACCAGTCGAGGCGCTGTCGGCGTTCCGAGAACTGGCTTCGGAGTTCCCCGACGACAGTGGACTTGAGCGTCTCGGGATCGAGAATCCGCAGTTCCTCAGGCCCGTTCGTCACGGGCGACGCCACCAGGTAGGCGAGCCGCGACCCGTCAGGCGACCAGACGGGACGGATGGACCGCACGCCCTCGGGTCCAGAGCCCGGCACGGCGCGCTGTGACTCACCGTCCATGTCCATGAGCACAAGCTCGTGACCGCCGCTGCCCGGTCGGGCTCCGACGGCGGCGATGGTCATGCCGTCGGGCGATGGCGAAGCCGCTACCCAATCGACCCCGTCGTCGGTGACGCGGCGCAACACGGGATCCGACGGGTCGACCAGGTAGATGCTGTGCGCGTCGCCTGTAGGCGCGCGGCCGATGGCCATGACGGCGGACCCATCGGCCATCCACACGGGGCGGTCCAACCCCATTTCGGGTTCGCCAAGTTCGTGCAGAATATCCCCATTAGCGCGGTGCATCCATGCTCGCCACCCGCCGCTCCCCGGCTGGAACGACACCGCCACGATGTGCGAGCCGTCCGGGGACCAGTCGGATTCCATGTAGTAGGCTTTGTCATCCGTGAGCCGCATCGGGCGGGAGCCGTCGGAGCGCATGACATAGAGGTTGCGGAAGTAGTCGCCCGGGTATTTGGACGCGTACAGGATCTCCCGCACCGGCGGCTCCTCGTGGGTCGCCGCCAGGTACACCTGCGTCGAGATGGCCGAGGAGCCGCTAAACGCCCCCGGCAACGCAAGCGCGCCCACAGCGATGACCGCGAGCGTGACCCAGCCCGACACGGACGTCGCCACCGGTCCCGTCTGCTGCACGAGCCTACGGATGCGCTCCGCCGTTGGGATGACGCCGGGAACGAGACCCTCGAACGCGTGGCGAGTGGCTCTCTCCAGCACCCGCATTAGGCACGACGAATACAGCAGTGAGGGCGACGGCGTGCCGTTGCGATGCGCCAGAGCCACTACGGCTTCGTCGCACACGTTCTCCGCCTCCGCCATCGCTTTCTGCCCGGCGTACCAAACGGCGGGGTGGAACCACAGGAACACCTCGGTCGCGCGGCGCGCCCATAGGAACCAGTGATCGCGCGCGCGGCAGTGCATGCCCTCGTGAAGGAGGATGTATTCAAGGTTTGGGGGCGTGTTGTCGTCCAGACACCACGCGGGCAGCAGGATGACGGGTCGAAAGAACCCGTAGATGCACGGTTCTACGATGCGTGTGGTGAGTCGCACTCTGACACGGGTTAGCAGGTCGGCGATGTCGTCTTCGTGTTGCTCCGTAACTTCCAGCAGGTCGGCGGCGTCGATCGGAATCGCGTCCCGGCGCACGCGGAGCAGCCACCACACGCCCGCGAGCGTGTAGATGCCCAGCCCGGTGCAGCCGAGCAGCCACAGACCTCCCAATACGGCAAAGCCCGTGGTCGCGCTCGCGCGACTCCGGGCCGGTGTAGTCGTGCCCAGCTTCGTTGGGGTCGTGACGACCTCGGGCTCCCCGCCGGGGATGGTGGCGGCCGCCCCGGATGGCTCATCGATAGAGATCCGTGAGGGCTCGATCGCGTCGGCCAGCGACAGCACGTTGACGACCGGAGTCGGCTCGGGTGGGACGATGGCGTGCACGCCGGGGGCGCCCGACACAACGGAGGGCAGCGGCCATGCGATCAGTATCGTCGCCAGCGGCTTGACGACCGCGAGGGTCCAGAGCCATCGACGGACGCGCGACGAGCGGATGCCGCCCCAGCGTGTTACGACGTACACCGCTCCGGTGAGGACCAGTAGCTCCAGCGAAATCCAGCCCAGATCGTGCACCAGCCACCGGCCGATGCCGTCGAGTATCCCCATCGTTCCTCACCACATGTCATCGTGCGTTCCTCACGGGCGTCTCTGGGCAGTACTGTACCATGGCGCGCGACCGCTGTCACTACATATGTAGGAGCATGGTGGCGAGCGGCCCGCTGGCCGGGTACCACGGGATGGGTCGGGGCGCTACGA
>CAYYPK010000041.1:29955-54524 GCA_964473525.1 uncultured bacterium | reverse complement strand
CAGGATGCCAGTGACGTGAGAAGGCCGTTTACACCGAATCCTTGACACCCTCCGCTCACGCGCCGAAGCGCTCCAGGCCGCCGGCTTGTTTGCCGTTGGTGTCAGCCTCGACTCCGCGAACCCCGAAGAACACGACCGCATGCGTGGCATGGCAGGGGCGTACGCAACCGCCGTTCAGGCTCTTGAGTTCGCGCGTCAGAGCGATCTCTACCCGTACATCGTGGCCGTAGCCACGCATGAGTTCCTGCGGGAGGATCATTTCTGGACGTTCATGCGTTTCGCGAGGGATGTCGGCGCCCTTGAGGTGCATGTCCTTGAGCCCAGCGCCACAGGCCGGCTCACGGGGAGACAGGACATTCTGCTCGATAAGTCCGATCGACAGCAGATCCTGCGCTATCAGCATGAGGTCGCGGAGCGTGACGACTTGCCGATTCTCTCCTGCTACGCGTACCTCGAGTCACCCGACGCATTCGGGTGTGGAGCCGGACTCACGCACCTCTATATCGACGGCAGTGGCGAGGTGTGTCCCTGCAACCTGGTCCCCATGTCGTTCGGTAACGTGACGACGGCGCCGCTCGCCAGCATCCTGGACCGAATGGGCTCCTGCTTCCGGGAGCCACGTTGCGCGTGCGTGGGACGTGTCCTGTCCCGCCACATTCCACTGGACGCCACGCCCACGCTCCCGATGGTTTCGGAGCGCATCTGTGCGCAGCATCTAAGGCAGTCGCACCCCGTCCCTCGCTTCTTTGAGATCCGCGCAGAGAGCCAGCCGCGCGTGGGCCCTGATGAGGTGCGCGTCGCATACGATCGCATCGGATCCAGCTACGACGAATTCTGGCTGTGCGAAGCGGACAAGCCGATCCGAGATGTCGTCGGAAGGCTAGACTTCGCTGGCGTCGGGCGCGTCCTTGACGCTGGCTGCGGCACGGGATTCACCACAGCTTTGGTCGCTGAGTCTCTGCGGGCCTCCGCGGAGATAGTCGCGGTGGATCTGTCGGACGGCATGCTGGCTGAGGCCCGTGCGCGGGTAAGTTCTGGAGGACACCGCAATGTACGGTTTGTCGTCGGAGACGCAATGGACGCACTCGACGCCGAAGGTGCGTTTGACCTCATCGTCACCAGTTGGGTGCTAGGCTACATCCCGCTAGGCCCCTTCTTCGAGGCGGCTGGGGAAGCTCTCTCCCCGTCCGGGCGTCTCGCGTTCGTGGTGCACAAGGCGGACTCCCCTTACGAGCCCCTGCGAATATTCGGTGAGCTCGTCGCGGAGGATCCCTCTGTCCTCGAGAAGCACGTCGCGTTCGAATTCCCACGCGACATGGATCGTGCTCGCCGCGAGGTCGAGGAGTCTGGGATGCTCGTGGACCACCTGTGGGAGGGACAGGTGACGTTCCGCTACGACTCCGCGGCGCAGGTGCTGGAACACCTTATAAAGTCAGGCGCGGGCGCGGCCTTCTACGACGCTATCGCACCCAGTCGCCGCGATACGCTGACCGAGCAGTTCCTAAGTCGGATGGAGGACACTCGGGAACCCGGCGCTGACCATGCCGTCGTGCACGACTACATCTCGTGCATCGCGCGCAAGAGCGCCTGAGGGCCGTCATGCGCGCGCGTGGGGCTTTGGGCAGCCTGGCCCAGGCGCGTGCCACCGCTCCACGCGCGCCGGCGCCGGCTCGGAGATGACGCCCGTGGTGGAACCCATTGCCCTGCACCCCATCATGTGGCCGCCGGAGGAGGCCACGGAACCCACGCGGGCTTACAGGTCATGCAGGCGATGATGCCCGTGGCAAGCGGCGGAGGCGCTGCCACCGCGTCGTAAACGTTCGACCGCAGGAGGCGGACATGGATTCCCGGGAAAGAGTGCAGACCGTCTTGTCCGGGGGCGTCCCGGACCGAGTCCCCTTCCAAGACAGCTACTGGCAGGCGACCGTCCGCCGATGGCGTCGAGAGGGTCTGGCCGCCGACGTGGATCTGGGCAGACACTTCGGATTCGACATCGCCCAGGTCGGGTCGGTCGACGACACCCTTCAGTTGCCGGCGCGTATCCTCGAGGAGACCGGCCGCCAGCGAGTCCAGATCGACACCAATGGAGCGACTCGGCGAGAGATGCAGGAAGCGGACGGCTGGGTCCCCTCGTGGCTGGACTTCTCCATCAAGAGCCGGGACGACTGGGCGCGGCTTCGTGATCGAGCTGCGTACAACCCCACACGGATCGGCAAAGGCGCGGTACGCGCGTACGAAGCGGCAAGACGTGAGGGCAAGTTCTGCGTCTACAGCATTCACGCGTGCTTCCATCCGACGTGGCACAAGGTGGGGATGGAGCGCATGCTGCTGTGGATGCACGAAGATCCTCAGCTCGTAGCGGACATGTTCGCCGCCCACACGCAACTCGTCATCGACGGGTACGAGGCCATGAAGGCGATGGGCGTCGAGTACGACGGCGTCTTCCTGCCGGACGATCTGGCATATCGCAACGGCCCGTTCATCTCCCCGGCGATGTACCGCGACCTCATCATGCCGTATCATCGGCAGGCGTGCGAGCATTTCGCGCGCGATGGCTTGACCACGATACTGCACTCGGATGGCGACGTGCGGCCGCTTATTCCGTCCTTCCTGGAAGCCGGCTTCGGGGCGCTGCATCCGTTGGAGGCGAAGGCTGGCCTCGACGTGCGCGAACTCAAGCCGCAATACGGGGATCAACTGACTCTCTACGGGAACATCGATGTTCGGCGCCTGGCCGGGAGTCGCGAGGAGATCGAGGAGGAGATCCGAACGAAGCTGGCCGTAGCCAAGGAGGGCGGAGGATACATGTACCACTCCGACCATTCCGTATCGTCGGATGTCTCACTCGACAACTACCTGTTCGCCGTCGATCTGATCCGCCAGCATGGTCGATACGACTGATTGCGCGATACACCGAAGCCACGGCTCGTATCGAGGAGGGTCCGTATGAACGGAGCGCAGTGGTTAGTCGACTCACTCCAGCGCCGGGGAGTGGAACGCGTGTTCGCGCTTTGCGGCAACGGTCTCAAGCCGTTCTTGGACGCGTGCGTCGATTTGCAGATGCCCATCGTCGATGTCCGCAACGAGCAGTCCGCGGCCTACATGGCCGACGTGTGGGCCCGCATGACGGGCCGGCTGGGCGTCGTAGCCGTCAGCGCGGGGCCGGGTCACACGAACGCGCTCACGGGCGTTGCGAACGCCTACTGGGACGGCGCGCCGGTCCTACTCATAAGCGGCGCCGCGGACAGCGCGACGCTCGGCCTCGGCCAGTTCCAGGAGCTGGACCAGGTCGGGATGGTCGCGCCCGTGTGCAAGTACGCCCAGCGCGTCGATCGAATCGAACGCCTGGAACACGAAACCCTTCAGGCCGTGGGGGCGGCGATCTCGGGGAGACCGGGACCGGTACATCTGACAATTCCCGCGGACGTGTTCTCGGCGGCAATGCCAACGCCCGACGCAGGCAGCTTGCAGGACGACACGCCCCCACCGGCCCGTGTCGAGCAGAGGTCTCCAGCCGATGAGGGGCGTGTACGCGACGCGGTCAGAACGCTTGCCGAAGCCGAAAGGCCCTTGGCGATCGTTGGGAACGGCGTGGCATACGCCAACGCGGAGGAAGCGCTGCGCGCGTTCGCCGTTAAGACCCACGTGCCGGTGCTGTCGAACATGTGGTCACGCGGGTGCGTGGAAACAAGCTACGACGCATACGTCGGCACGACGTTTGGCGGCGGCACGAACGGCGCCTATGAGGCGCTCGCAGTGGCTGACGTGCTGCTCGTCGTTGGCGCGACGCTCGATTACCGCACGGGGTCCGCGCGTCCGCCTGCGGTCGCGGAATCGGCGAAGCTAGTGCGTATCGACGCGGACCCCGACGCGCTCTCGAAGCCGGTCGAGTCGGACATAGGGATCGTTGGAGACGCGCGGTCGACGCTGGCGCAGATGCTGGCCGAGGCGCAAGCCCACACGTGGTCGCACGAAGCGTGGCTCGCCGAGGTGCGGGGCATGCGCGCGCGCCTGCTGGACCGGTGGGAGCCACGGGGCCGCCGCGAGGGCCTTCCACTCACGTCACTACAGCTCTGTCGAGCGCTGGGGTCGTTCCTCGACGAGGACGTGACGTTTCTCGTCGACGGCGGGAACATTGGGCGATGGGCGAATATGCTGCTGTGGGACCGGCACCCCGGTCACTGGGTCACCTGTGGGGCGAGCGGCGTCATAGGGTGGGGTCTCGCCGGAGCGGTCGCGGCGAGGATGGCGCGTCCAGATCACCCCGTGCTTCTACTCAGCGGCGACGGCTCCGCGGGGTTTACGCTCGCGGAGATCGAAACCGCGATACGGTTCGGAACGCCATACGTGGCCGTCGTGGCGCACGACGGCGCGTGGGGCATCGAGGCCGACTCCCGAGCCTCCGACCGACGCGCGGGAACAGTCTTCGGCGAGATCCGCTTCGACCGAGTGGCGCAGGCGCTTGGAGGCGAGGGGGTCTACATCGAGAACGCGGAGCAACTGGCGCCCGCCATCAGACGTGGTCTCGATGCGGACACCGTGACGTTCATTCATGTGCCGACCGAGATGGGCGGCATAGGCTATATAGACAGGCAGTATGACGCTGCCGAAGCCTGATCGCGGGCTCCAGAGCCGCATGTGCAATGGCGCTACCCTCGCAGGCTGTTGCGCTGTGCCGGCGCCGAGCCCTACACTGGTCGTAACTCGCGGCGTCGGCTATCGTAGTCAAACAAGGACACAGGCCGAAGAGCCTCCCAGACGATTTCGACTCATCCCACTCTCCTAAGCCGACCAATCTCGTCACGCGCCCGCAGTGTGTCCAGCGGCGGGGCGTGTCACGCTTTGTTCGCGCCGACGGAGAGTAGACGATGCGGTTTCCCATCGCTCGCCGGTTAGGATCCAGACCACACAACGTCACCGCGCGCCCCCGGGAGCAGAGGGCGGTCGCCCCGGTGGAACATTCCGGCGGCAGCAGCGACCAGAAGTCCCACGATGGCGCCAGCGACCTTCTAAGCGTGGACCCCCATCCTGACGCGCCACGCGTCAGATCACGCCGAGCTGCCGAGGAAGCCCTCGAACAGGTTCGTCAGGCGGCGAGCCGTGACGCCGAACCCATGCTACGCGCTATCACCCACTTCCGACCGCAAGCCCAACATGTCCTTCAGGCATAGGCCAACAGGATGCCCGCTGGGAGGCAGACCGTGTCGTGCGGAAGGAGCAGACATGCTCGAGGGGCTGGTCAAGCGCGGCCCTGCGGAGCGCAACGCGCTGGATTTCACCACGCTCGCGGGGCCTGTCGCGCGTCCAGAGGAGGACGTGGCGGGCCTACGCGGCTCCGTAGGTCGCGGAGGCGTGGACAGACGCCGCCGACGTGAGCGGCAACCACCGTTGGAAATGCCATCATGCGGTACGCGACCTTCCTGTGGTCAGCCGAAGCAAGGCGACGACGCCGAGAAAGAGGCATCAGCGAAGAAGCTGGCGAGATCGTCGTAGAACGTGGGTCGATCATTGAGGACACGCACCGAGCGGGCCGAACGTTGCCGACGCGCATCTACTTGGACTTCATCGAGGGCCGCCCGGTGCACGTTGTGGTAGCCTATGATGAGGCGTCCGCGCTCGGCGTTGTCGTCACCGTGTACGAACCGACGCCGGATCGCTGGGAGCCGGGCTTCCGAGAAAGGAGAAGGCAATGAGAAAATGTCCATGCGGCGATGAATTCGTCGAGGAGCGTACGACGATCGTGGACGACGTAGACGGGTCGATATTCGTGACCCGAGGGGTGCCTTCTCTGGTCTGCGAGATGTGCGCTAGCCGGAACTTCACGCAGGAGACCATGCGCGCACTCGGAGCTATTGAGAGCCGCGTAGCCGTTCCCGGCGTCGAATCCGTTACGGTCGACTACGCACGGATGGTCGCGCACCTGACGGAGACCGGGGCGCTTGTCGTGGCGACGCCCGAACCCGTGCCGGTCGCGGCCGCCAGTAGCTGAAGCCCCTGTGCAGCCTTGCTGCCCATCGACTGCAAGACGACCCCACGATGGTCGCAGGCACGGCGCGTTGCTCAACCCCACCCATCCCACGGTCGGACAGCGCCAAGGCGCCGCGCTTCTGGGGCGCAGCCTTGGGAAATCGCCGGCCATGCCGCTTGCGTGGGACATAGCTATCTTGTAACGTCCGGTCGATAGCTACACCACGGCACATGCCCGCGCGGCGCGCGGCGGAGGACACTTCCCTGCAGTACGTGTACATGGACAACTTCCGGGGATTCACGGACACGCTCGTTCCCCTGCACGACGTCTCCTTCCTTGTCGGCGAGAACAGCACAGGCAAGAGTTCATTCCTCAAGCTGATCGAGCTTCTGTCCCGCCAACAGTTCTTTATAGCGCCCGCTGAGGAGCTCCAGCGGGAGACGGATTTGGGGCAGTACGCGAACATCGTATCGGCGTCGTCAACTGACAAGTCGTACTTCCGCGTGGGATGGGTCCAGACATCCACTGCGACTACTGACAGGCGGCGCGCGGAATTCACCATTATCACGTTTACGAGCCGCGATGGCATGCCCGTCGCAACGGGATGCATCCACTACCGCAGCGGACTAGGCATCGCTCTGTCCTATAAGACCAAATGGGTACACCACTGCATTCTAGAGGGCCCAGAGGAACTGGCGGATGAGGAGGAGGCGTTGGACCTCTTCGGACGCGTGGGACGCCCAGCCGTGCCCAGCGACCCTGGATGGAGCGCATGGCGTACAAGTCCACCGATACGCCGAGAGCTGCCGCCCTACATGGCGCTGGCCATGGCCAGCGGATGGAGACTCGGCCGGGCGAGGGGTGGGTCACGTGTTAGCTACTCGTTCGCGCACCCTCGATACAACCGATCTGTAACACGCTTGGCACCGATACGCACGAGGCCTCAACGCTTCTACAGTGGGGCGCCGGGGGACTTCAACCCTGAGGGGATGCACGTCCCGCACATGCTTCGCAACACCCTGAAGGGGCGGAGTTCACGGCGTTTCACTGAGAAGCTGGCCACGTTTGGGCAGGCGAGTGGGCTCTTCGAAGCGATCGTGGCACACACATTCGGCCCAGCATTCCACGGGCCGTTTGAGCTCCTCGTCAAGTTCGCCGATATCCGTGTCAACATCGGTGACGTAGGCTATGGTGTGTCTCAGGTTCTGCCGCTCATTGTCGAGTTTCTAGGTGGGAGCAGGGACGGCCTCTACGCCGTTGAGCAACCGGAGGTGCACCTGCATCCACGCGCGCAGGCGGCACTCGGTGACTTGATCTTTGGCCTGTCGAAGGAGCGTGGACATCACTTCGTGCTCGAGACACACTCGGACTATATCATCGACCGGTTCCGCCTAGCGATGCGCCGAGACACCGACGGTGATGGTGACCCGCTGAACGCGCAAGTGTTGTTCTTTCAACGCATGGATGGGAGGAACGTGTTGACGCAGATCCCCATCTCTGCGGACGGTCAGTACGGTCGCGAGCAGCCGAAGGAGTTCCGCGAGTTCTTCATCAGAGAAGCAACAGACCTCCTGGAGCTATAGCGAAGTGGGTGTCGTCATCGATGTCAACGTGCTGCCTTGTGTCTTCAACCCCAACGACAGCAGCCACTCCGATTTTGAGCCGGTGCTGAAGTGGATCGACAAGGGTGCGGGCGTGATGGTCGTCGGGGGCACGCGATACAGGGCTGAGGTGGGCAAGCTGTACCGATACGCGGGACTTCTCAAGCTCCACCGCGACCGTGGCAACGTCGTGCACGTATGCGACGACATGGTAGATGCCCGCGTAGAGGTCGTCACGGCGGAGACATGTGGCACGGGATGCGATGACCAGCACATCATAGCTCTGCTTGACGTGTCTCGATGTCAGTTGCTCTGTTCCCATGACGAACGCTCTTACCAGTTCGTTCAGGACAGGATCCTGTACGCGTCGCCCCTTGTCGTGAAGATATACAAGCGCGCGGAGCACGAGCCCCTGATTCGGAGATTCGGCGGTGCCAGACTACGGAATCTACAGGGCTAACGGCGCGACGAGTCTGCGAAGGGCAGACTCGCGTCGGCTGGTGGCATCTGACCGCATCAGGCTGTGGGTCACCGCTAGCGGTGCCGGTGCGGGGAACGGGCCGGTGGCAATGCCGATGCAAAGCGCCGATGGTACGATACGGCGGGGCCGTGGGGCGGTATAATTCCCCATGCTCGACCGCACGGGGGAGGATAGGGTCCGGTGGCCCTACCGGTCTTCAAAACCGGATGCGGGCGTCAACCGTCCGCGGTGGGTTCGACTCCCACCCTTTCCCGCTCAAACAGCGTCGTGGCGATCTCGTCCCAGCCATCGACGCGCAGCACGGACTCTCCCGCCACCACGCAAGACGCATCGCACACGTCGTGCATGGGTATGCGCAGCGCCTTGCACACGCGCATCATGTCGGGCTTCTGTCCAATGACGATGCCTAGGTCCGCCTGCATGAGCGCCGCAAGGTCGTTCATCCCATCGCCGATGTAGACGACCCGACCTCGCGCCAGCTCCTTCAGCCGGGCGCGCTTGTCGCGGGCGGAGACCATGTTCCGCAGAAATCGCCCGGTAGTCACGTCCTGCGTGTCGAATTCCAGGTCATTGCTGTGGATCGGCGTTGCCTCGCCCACGGCTCCCCGCAGCATGTCGGTCGACCAGTTCGCGGAGACGATGTGCACGTCGAACCCACGTCGCCGCGCGTCGGCAAGTGTCTCGATCGCGCCGTCGCGCTTGCGTATGCCCTCGCCACAGCGCACCAGCGCCGCGCGGGGGATGCCCTGGAGCAGACCTCGACGCTCAATGGCGTCCAGCGAGCCGTTCTCAATGTGGGAGAATATGCGCGAGAACGCGTCGACGCGCTCCGCCGCGGTGGGCGCGTCCGGCGGAGATGCCAGGACGGCGGCGAACGTCTCACGCCAGTCGGCGACGTACGACGATACGCCGGCTTCCCATGAGCGCATCCGCTGGCCGGCGTCGGAGTCCGACAGGTACTCGCAGGCGAGCTTCGGCAGCCGCGCGACGGTGTCCGCGGTCGTGATCGTCTCGTCGAAGTCGACGGCAAGGACAGGCGTCATGCCAGCAGGTCAAGTTCCCGGAGCGTGTCCTCTACGAAGACGACCGCCTCCGGCGTGAGCGGCAGATTGGGATGCGTCGACTGATGGCCGCAGACGCCCATGAGCTCCAGCGCTGTCTTGAGCGCCGGAGGCTGGGCGCCGTGGCGGAAGATCGTCCCCAGCCGAAGCAGGCGCCGCGTGCACCGCACGGCCTCAGCGACGTTGCCATCGCGTCCTGCCTCGTAGAGCGAGAGGCAGGTAACAGGGTCGATGTTCGCCAGCGACATGATCGCCCCGCGGGCGCCGAACATCAGTCCCTGACCGGCGACGAGATGCGACCCGAGGAACACGGCGAAATCGTCCCGCTCCGCGACTCGGTCCAACAGTTCGACGCCGTGCGCCCAGTTCCCAGTGCTGTCCTTCACGCCGACGATGTTGTCCATCTGCGCGAGCTGGGCGATGACGTCCACGGGCAGTGTCACCTTCGTCGTGGACGGGATGTTGTAGATGAAGATCGGCAGCGACGACTTCTCCGCCAGCGTCGTGTAAAAGGCGAGCATGTCGCGGTCGTGGAACGGCATGAAGTAGTACGGCGGCGAGATCGCGACGGCGTCCACGCCAACGTCTTTCATGCCCGCGATGTTCGCCAGTACGCGCTCCGTCGACGTGTCCATCGCCGACGCGATGATCGGCACGCGCCCCGCGACGATTCGCTTCGTCGCGCTGATAGCTTCCCACGTCGTGTCGTCGGTGAGCGTCGTCCCCTCGCCCGACGTGCCCAACATGAAGAAGCCGTGCACGCCCGCGCCGATGAGCCGCTCGAGCTGACGTTCGAGACCCGCCTCGTCGAGGCGTTCGTCCGCGTCCAACGGTGTGATGGAGGGCGGGAACAGTCCCGTGGGCGGGATGGGCAGCATGTTGCATCCTTGGCTTCGTGACGGCGGCCTGCGTGGGGCGCGATTCTAGCACTCGCCGCCCAATCCGGTCAATGTGAGCCACACGTTCGTCTTCGCCTGCAAGTGGCGTAGGCCGCACTGACGCGCCCATGCCCTCGGCGTCGTGGCGCGGCGTCTTGGCGATCGGCGTGGCGGCTTCCGGAGTGGCTTCGTAGGACGCTGCGAGCTATATGTTGGCGGCCATTTCGCGCGGATTGTGAGCCGGTGGTTCGGCGTGTACACTCGCCGCCGCGTCCGCCTCGATACGGTATCTGTCTTGAACACTTCTGCGAGGACATCTCATGGACCCGATCAAGGTAGCCGTCATCGGCACGGGAGGTATCTCCCGCGCGCACTACAACGCATACACTAAGGCGGGCGGCTTCGAGATCGTCGCCGTGTGCGACAAGTTCCGCGCGACCGCGCAGCGCGCCGCCGACGAGTGGGACGTGCCGAAGTCGCGCGTCTTCACCAGCTACAACAAGATGCTCGAACTCGACGAGATCGAGGCGGTGAGCGTCTGCACGTACAACCAGGCGCACCGTCGCCCCGCGGTGGCGGCGCTGGAAGCCGGCAAGCACGTGTTCTGCGAGAAGCCCATGGCGGCTACCCTCGCGGACGCGACGGCGATGGTCCGCGCGGCGAAGGCTGCCGGCACGGTCTTCCAGATCGGCATTCACAGCACCTTCAGCCCGGACGTGCAGTTCTCCCGCAAGCTCGTGGACGAGGGCATTCTCGGCGACATCTACTACTCCGAGACCGCCGCATGCCGACGCCGTGGCATCCCAGGTCACACGTTCATCTACAAGAAGACCGCCGGCGCGGGCGCCATCGTCGACATTGGCGTCTACAACATGCACAACGCGCTCTACGTGATGGGCTACCCGAAGCCGGTGCGCATCTCCGCGACGCTGGCGGATCACCTCGCGCGGCAGGATCCGAAGTGGGACGCGATGGACGTCGAGGAGTTCGGCTCCGCGTGGGTCCGCTTCGAGAACGGCAGCGTCATGCTGTTCAAGATCTCCTGGGCGGTGCACCAGGACTCGCTGGGGCCGACGTACTTCCTCGGCAAGCAGGCGGGCGTGCAGTTCGGCGGACCAACCGTCTTCGCCGACTCCGTGTCCGACGAGCTGAAGGCCATCGCCGACGCCGATGGGCTCACTCTCGACGCGAACCCGCCGGAAGGCATGACCACCATCCGCGTCTCGGGTCACGAGCCCGTGGACGTGTGGGAACAGCAGATGATCGCGTTCCGCGAGTCGGTAAAGTCGGGCAGCCCGTCGGTCATCCCGGCGGAAGGCGTGCTGCTCACGAACGTCATCATGGACGGCATCTTCCGCTCGCACGAGGCGGGGAAGGAAGTTGCGGCGCGGAACCCAGAGCTGTAAGCCCTACTTAGCCATAGGGTTCTGGCGGCGCGCTCAGACACGCGTCTGGCTCGCCGCCAACGCCTTGGCCTCCTGCCATCTGGCGTACTGTCCCGCCGGATGCCTGCTGTCGCACCCGCCATCGGGCCTGCGGGATCCGGCTTGCCAGTGGAGTTCTACGAATCACCCGCGATGGCGCCGCCGCGCAGCGGCGGCTCCTGCTATCGCCTCCTCACCCGATGGAAGCGCGCCTGCAGCCGCAACCACCCACCAGAGGGAAGCTCGCATGCAGTTGCGCGCAGCGACGGTGATCGTCACAGGAGCGGCTCGCGGCATTGGCAAGGCCATTGCGGTCGCGTTCGCGCAGCGTGGCGCCCGAGTGGCACTTGTGGACGTGCTGGAGAGCGACCTCCTCGCTACCGCTGGAGAACTGGAGGTGGACGGCGCCGATGTGCGGCACTTCGTCGTCGACATCACGTCTCGCGACCAGGTGAAGGCGATGGCGGATGAGGTCCACGACACGCTCGGACCGGCGGACGTTGTCGTGAACAACGCCGGCACGTTCTCCGTGATCGGACCCGTGTGGGACGTCGACCCCGATCGCTGGCTACGAGATGTGCACGTGAATCTGTGCGGCACGTTTCTCGTCTGCAACGCTCTTGTGGGCGCGATGGTCGCGGCGGGACGAGGCTACGTCCTGAACGTCGTCAGCTCTGGAGGCGTGGGCGACCCGCACCCATACTGCACTGGCTACGCGAGCTCCAAGACGGGTGTGATGCGTCTGACCGAAGGGCTTGCGAAGGAGACCGCCGAACACGGAGTTAAGGTGTTTGCGGTCGCGCCGCCCGCCATCCTCTCGTCCATGACGCGGTTCATCATGGACGATCCTGGCGGCAAGAGATGGCGTCCCGGATTCTCTCGCGTGTTCGATGAGGGGCGAGGAACACCGCCCGAGCGCGTGGCCGAGGTGATGCTGTCGCTGGTGAGCGGCAGGTTCGACCACCTCACGGGTCGGTACATCCCCGTCAGCGGCGACATGGAAACGCTTCTGAGCAGGTCGGACGACATCGTCACTCGGGATCTCAACACACTGAGGATTCGGGACTGAGCTGAAGGTCCGACCCGACCATGCGCGACGCTCTTCGCACGCACGAGGCGGGGCGAGAAGTCGCAGCGAGCAATTCCGACCAGTAGGCCTAACGCGGCGCCACGACTCTGGCAGGGAGCCGAGACACGCGTCTGGCTCGCCCCTGGCTATATGCGTTCCCAGCGCCCTGAGCCTTGCTCAACTTGGCAACGCTCGGCACAATAGCTTCCGCGCCAACCACGCAGTCGACAGAGGATAAGGAGCGCCGTGGCAACGCCAGATTCTGCGTCGCCGGAGGAGTTTTTCGTCGCCGGAGGCACCCTCCGCGCCGACGCACCGTCGTACATTCCCCGCCAGGCTGACGAAGACCTGTATGCCGCCCTGTCGCACGGCGAGTTCTGCTACGTGCTTACCTCTCGGCAGATGGGCAAGTCGTCGCTCATGGCAAGGACCGCGCAGCGACTGCGCGAGGACGGCGCCACCCCCGTCGTGCTCGACCTCACCGCCATCGGCCTGAACCTCACCCCGGAGCAATGGTACGAAGGTCTTCTCTCGCGGTTCGGGCGTGCTGTCGACTTGGAGGATGAACTAGAGGACTTCTGGTTCGACCACGAGCATCGAGGTCCCATGCAACGCTGGGTGGACGCCATCGAGCAGGTAGTCTTCCCACGCACGGACGGCAGGATTGTCGTCTTCGTCGACGAGATCGACATCGTGCAAAGCCTCCCCTTTTCCACGAATGAGTTCTTCGCCGGCGTTCGGGAGTGCTATACGAGACGCGCCGAGGATCCAGCGTTCGAGCGGCTTAGCTTCTGCCTCATCGGCGTGGCCACGCCTTCGGACCTCATCGACGATGCGCGCGTGACGCCGTTCAACGTTGGGCGCCGTGTCGACCTGTTGGACTTCACGGAGGCCGAGGCGCTGACCCTCGGCAACGGGCTGGGTCGAGACGATGCGATCTCGTCGGTGCTGATGTCCAGAGTCGTGCATTGGACAGGCGGCCATCCCTACCTCACGCAGCGCTTGGGCCAAGCTGTCGCGTTCGACATGTCCGTGACGGACGCGGACGGCGTAGACGCCCTGTGCGCGGAGATGTTCTTCTCCGAGCGAGCGCAGGAGCAGGACAGCAACCTGCAGTTCGTGCGCAACATCATGCGAAGTGAACACGTGGACTCCGCTGCCGCCCTGGCGCGGTACCGCGACGCGCGCGCTGGCAAAGCCGTGCCACACGACGAGACCGACCCGTCTGTGAATGCCCTGCAGCTGTCCGGCATTGCCCACGCAGTCGACGGACATATGCGCGTGCGCAACCGTATCTACGAGCGCGTTTTCGACGCGCGTTGGGTATCAGAGAACATGCCGGACGCGGAACTTCGACGCCAGCGCGCAGCATACCGTCGAGGGATACTGCGGACGGGCGGGATAGCCGCCACTGTGCTCGTGGTCGTAACCGTGTTAGCAATCCAGGCGATGCGACAGACAACCAAGGCTCAGAGCGTGGAGCGGCAAGCGCTTGAGGACACCGCGCAGTCGCAGATTGAACAGGGCGTGAGGATGCTCGAGGACGGCAACGACCTTGGGCTGGCTTACCTGGTGGAAGCGCGCAGGAACGCTCCGGAGGGCTCCCCGCTGCGGGGGTCCGCAGAGCGCCTCTGGGCATCTTGGCACGCGCCGTATGAAGATCGACTCGATCTCGTCATGAATATCCAGCGGCCGGTGAGCGTGCAATTCAGCCCGGACGGTCAGATCCTTGCCGTTGCGAGCGTTAGTGGTCAGATCCATCTCCGGGACGCCATGACCGGAGTTCCCAAACGCGGGCCGTTGACAGTCGGCGTAGAAGCCACGGCAATGAGCTTCAGCCCCGCTGGCGAGCGTCTGGCGGTCGGTGATCGTAACGGTCGCATCCACGTGTGGGACACCAACACTTGGGCGGCTATACGCGCCGATGTGGGTCACGAGCACCGGGTCCGTGGCCTCGAATTCAGCCGCAGTGGCGAACGGCTTGCATCAGCGTCCGCACAAGGGACCGTCAAGGTGTGGGAGACGACCACGTGGAAACTGGTATCCCAACCTAGCCTAGGGGCCTATGAGCCTAGGACGGTATCCATCAGCCCGAGTGGGAACGCGGTAGCGCTCGCGGCCAGCAGAACTGTCGAGGTCTGGGACGCGGACACTGGCGCCAGGCTGCACATAGTGGAGTATGGAGATCAGCACGCGAGCACCGCGCGTTTCACGCCCGACGGTAAGAGGCTCGTAACCTGCGCCAATGGCAAGCCTATCGCCATCTGGGACACTGAGACGTGGCGACAGATGGAGTCAACTCTAGCAACGCCGGTCTTAGCGTTTTCACTTGGGCCAACCGGAGGGCGGATTTGCATTACCGGAGATGACGATCTCGTCAGCGTATGGGACATCGCGACCGGAGAGCTCGTAGGACGTCCATATTGGCATCCAGAGTTGGGAGTCGCAGCCTTCGACCCCATGCGCCCTCGCCTTGCGGTTTACTCCACGGAGCAGAACCGGGTGCTTGCGTGGAAGATACCGGCAGCGACGCCCGATCGCAGCAGCCTCACGTCGCTCAGGACGACCGTGTTTGGCGCATCAGCTGCGTTCAGCCCGGACGGAAAGGTCGCGGCTGTTGGCGATCAAGGAATCTTGCATCTGTTCAATACGACCACGTGGCAGCCGCTGAGACCTCCCTTGCTCCACAACGCCGAGGTGTGGGGCATGCAGTTCAGTTCGGACAGCCAGCACCTGCTGTCCGCCAGCACGGGCGCTGGTCTCGTACACCTCTGGCATGTAGAAACCGGCACAGAGGAATGGCCACCACGTGTGGTTTCGTCACAGACGACAGACGTGGCGTTCCACGCTGACGGCAGTCTGATTGCAGCTTCCTCGAACGTAGCCGCTCATGTCTGGGATCGTGAGACCGGCGAAATGATCGGTGAGCCGTTAGGCGCGCCATACGTCTGGGGGATCGCCTTCAGCCCTGTTGAGCACGTCCTAGCCGTGTGCGGCGCCGGTGGGGTCGACCTGTGGGACATCGATACGGGGACGCAGGTCGGCTATCTACCCACCGACGCGGGTGACTCTGCGTACGAGGCGGCGTTCACGTCCGACGGCCGGCGCCTCATCGTGGCCTCCGCGACGCCTCACGTTGTCGTTTGGGATGTTGAGACCCTCTCACGCGCGGGGACGCCGGTGACAGTGCCGACCGCATCCTGGGGGATCTCAGTGGATGCGGCCGCCCGTCAGCTGCTGGTTACGGACCCGTTCGAAGGTGTCGCACGGGTCTGGGACATCAATACGCGGCTTCCTAGCGGGCCCGCTACACCGGTAGGCTTCCGGCTCGCCCGTGCCAGCATGAGTCCTGACGCTAGGGCGTACATTACTCCGACCGCACAGGGGTTCGACCTGTATCGGCTGCCAGCACCGCCCGCAGGGCTGGGGGCCATGCGCGCGCACACCAGGGCGTCGGTCGGCTACTACCTGACCGAACACGGAGAGCCCGCCAGAGTCAATGAAGGCGAGTGGCGTCAGGCTCGTGGAACGATAGCCCCGCGTCCAGGCGTCCACGCCGCGCCTGTTAGGGGTCTTCTTAGCCCGGGCAGGGGAGTCGTGATCGCGTACATCAACAGTAGTCACCAGACCGTATCTGAAGACGATGGCGCAACATGGATCACAGAACCTACGAGCGTTCATCCCGACGAGGTTATGGCGATCCGAGATGGCGTCTTCGCGATGGACCCTACCGGGCGCAAGGCGGTCTCAGCCCACCGCCGAGGACAAGGTGACTTCTTCTCGGTCTTAGGGGCATCAACGGCGGTCGTCGGGAATGACCTGGTATTGCGCGGAGCATGGGGATCCTATTGGGGCAGCGCGGACCAGGGCGCGAAGTGGACCGCAGAAACACCGAGCAACCAGATGGTCGCGCTCCATACTGTGCTCGGGGTCGGCTCCACTCTGTACGGAGTCGCTGACCCAACTCCCCATCAGGTCTACCGTCGTGGTCACGCGAGCGCGATACCGGCCTGGCGGGCCCTAGTCGTCCATCAGAGGGGCGGCTCCCAATCCGGAGGGTGGTCGAAGGAAGAGCTGTCCACAGTCGCCGGTTTCCCAACCTCAGACGCGGCTAGCGCGCCAGATAGGCGATGGAAAACAGTCCACGTCGACGACGGTCTCGTGCAGGCCACGGATCTTATGGACGTCGACGGGCCACGCGTCGAAGCCGCGGTCTACCTTGCGACGATCATCCACTCCACCGAGGGCAGGGGCGCCAGGCTGTTCGTAGAAGCCAGGGATGCCGGCAGTGTGTGGTTGAACGGAGAGCGTCTTCCGCAGGGCCCGGACTGGAGGTTGTCCCGATGGTACAGCCCGATGGCTCTCAGGCGGCCATACCCCGTGCAACTGCAAGCTGGGCCAAACGTCTTGTTGGTTGAAGTCGGTGGAGACAACGCACGGTGGGCAATGGCGCACTTCGACGACGCGAGGGGTCTGACATGCGCGACCGACCCGTCAGCAACGGGCGTCCCCTTGACCCACCAAGAGCCGTTGTGGGTACCTATTGCTGACCGACCCTCCGACCCAAAGATCACCGTCATCGGCGCTGTTGGAGACGGGCTGTACGCGGGGACGAGCGGGCATGGTATCCTACGCTTCAACGAGTCAGGTGAAGGATGGGACGAACTCAACCGCGGACTCCCAGCCAACGAGTACATCTTCGTCTACGGCTTGCTGACGTTGGGCGACACGCTCTACGCCGCGACGAGCCACGGCGTCTACCGCTGGCGGCCGAACGTGGAGCGGTGGGACCCCCGCAACGGCGCCCTCACAGACTTCTACGCCACCGCCATCGCTGCCTCGGACGACTGGATGTACGCGGGCACGTGGGAGGGCCGTATCTACCGATCACCCGACCGAGGCGAGACGTGGGAGCAGGTCTACGGCTCGTCGACGAACTCCGACGCGGTTGCCCTGAGGTGAGGCCGAGAGGTCACACGGCATCCGGCCCCACGGACCCAAGCCGCAGTATCGGATAGTGCGAGTTCAGCAGCGACGTGTCGTCCGTAGCGCGGATGACGTGCCAGGCGTGCGCCATGAGCTCGTTCACGCGCGGGTGATAGGACGGTATCTCGGCGAGGTTCGTCATCTCGAACGGGTCGTCGTCGAGGTTGTAGAGTTCGTCGAAGTCGAACCCATTCCAGACGAGCTTCCACGGCCCGTCCCATATGACGCGCTGCGTCACTTTGAAGCGGTTGCCGTGGTATTCGGCGTACCCCTTGCGCCACTCGCGATCCGGGACGGCGGAGGGGTCGGGCAGCACCGACGCGAAGCTGCGCGAGTCCGGCACGCGGATGGGCTCGGCGTCGGCGAGTTCCAGGAGCGTCGGGCATAGGTCGTGCAGCCCAACGCGCGCGTCCGACTCAACGCCTTCCGCGACGCCCGGGCCGGCGACCACCATCGGGATGTTGTACACCTCCTCGAAGCCGGAGAAGTTCTTGCAGAACAGCCCGTGCGCCCCGAGCAACTCGCCGTGGTCGCTCGTTAGCACGACGATCGTGTTGTCGAGAGCGTGCCGCGTTTCGAGGAGCGACAGCAGGCGCCCGTACTGCTCGTCAATCTCGGTTATGGACGCGTAGTAGCACGCCGCTGCCTCGCGTAGTTCGCGATCCGCAATGCCTTCCCACGTGAGCCCGGCCTTGCGATAGATGCCCGGGCGTCCCTCCAGGTCGTCGCGGACGTTGGGCTGTAGCTCTATGTCGTCCACGTCGTATTTCGCGAACGCCTCTTCACCAGCGACGAACGGGTCGTGCGGCTCCGTGACGCTGACGAAGCAGCACCACGGCTCCTCGTGCACCGTCGCCTCTTCAAGGAAGTCGTACGCGAGGTCCGTCGTGATGCCGACGCCGCGCGCCTCCGGTGGCAGGCTGGACACTCCATAGAGAAGCGAGTGGCGATACCCGGGAGGCTGGTCGTTCATCTTCGAGAGAGAATACGTCTCCCGACCGTGCTCCCGGGCGACCTCGGCGCGGCGATCCTGGAACAGCGATGTCGCGCTGTTCCCGTCCGTATCCCACCCGTAGGGCATGAGGTCGTTGGTCCGCTCGACGTGCCATTTCCCGAAATATCCCGTGCGATAGCCCGCCAGGTCGAGGCGCTGCGCCCAGTGCGGCTTGCGTTCTCGCAGATTGGACTGATCCTCGTCCACGCAGTGGATGACTTCCAGCACGCCGTGGTTGTGCGGCAGCAGGCCCGTCATCAGGCTGGCGCGCGCGGGGGAACATACTGCGTTCGGCGTGAACGCGCGCGTGAACCGGACGCCACGCTCCATTAGCTCGTCGAAGTTCGGCGTCTGGCAGATGTGCGACGGGTCGAGAACGCGTCCCTGCATCTGGTCCGTCATCAGGAACAGGATGTTTGGCCGGTCGCGCATGGGTCGGTCCTGTCCTCAGCGTAGGGCGTGAAGGCGGGCGGCGCGTGGACCGCGATTGTCTCTCGTGGCGCGGGTCGGGACAAGTGGCCCCGGCGCCTCATCCGTCGCTATACTCACCGTGGCCGGCGGTACTCTCATCGTCGTTGGCGAGCGGCCTTGGTTCCACGTGCACGACAACGTCGTGGAGGTTCGGCGTAAGGTAGAGCATGTGGCCGCGAATGCGGTCGGCGAGGTGTTTCCCCTCCTGAGCGGTCGTGTCAGGCGGCGCCACAACCCGCAACTCGACGACGTAGTGTGACCCCAACACCCGCGCGGTGGCGGAGCGCGTGTCGACGACGCCGTTACCCTCAAACTGCCGCGCGCACGCCTCCACGGACGCCATGGCATCCGCCCGCGGGGCGCCCGTGATGACCTGGCGCCCCGGCCGCCACAGCGTCGAAGCCGCCCCATACGCCATGCAAAGCGCGACTGCCAGCGCGGCGACGTCATCGCACCACCACATCTCAGGACCACCGGCATAGGCCGCCGCTGGTCCGAGGAATACCGATGCCGTGGCGGCCATGTCCGTGCGCCGTCTGCCCACACTGACCGTCAGCGTCGGGCTGCGGAGTTGCACCGCGAGCCGGTGCTGCATCCGGTGCATTCCCTCGGTAACGCCGAGCGACAGGCCGGCGACCACCGCGACGATGAGGCCTGGCGGCGGGTGCGGATTGAACAAGCGCCACGCGGCGACCGTTCCCAACACCCCAGCGGCGAGCAGAAGCGAGAAGCAGGCGACGTGCGCTGCAGTGTCCTCGATCTTGCCGTGGTCGTACGGGTGGCGCGCATGCGGGCGGCCGCCGATGCGGCGGTACTGAAACAGCGTCGGAAGGCGTGAGCCGACCTCGCGAAGGCTGTTCACACCGTCCACCATGAGCGCGTAGGAGCCGCCGAGAGTACCCCCGACGCACTTCGCCACCGACAGCATGACGTGCAGAGCAAGGAGGCGCGATCCCACCCGATGCGCGCGTGATGCCAATGACGCTTTCGGGTCGTGTTCCGCGTCGACGGGATCTGGGATCGACGCGTCGCCGGCGCGGTCTTGCGTTTCGGCGTGCTGTTCGTCGCGCATTGCGTCCCGCAACTCAGGGCGTGTGGTGGACTTGCTGGTGTTTCCGACGACCCAGCGTCGGTCCATCAGCGGGGGCGGAGCGTCGCTCGTCAGCGTATACGACAGACGGCCGCCGCACAATGAACTGTCACGCGTCGGCGCGACTCTGGACACACGCCAGGGCCGCCTACGAAGGGATGTTTCAGACCGCCATCACAGGGCCACAGATCGCGCGTCACGTCGTTGACTTCCTACGCCACCCGTAATAGGCTTTCTTGGGCATGCGTGCGTCTACCTCCGATTAGCGTGGAGACATCTCACAAGATGGCACGAACGGTCTCATCCACGGCGCCGGGCACTTGGTCCCAGCGCAACGCGGGCATGGCCGTCGGCATAGCGGTCCTCGGCATCATCATGATGCTGTTCGTTCCGCTTCCGCCGTGGATGCTGGACGCGCTCATTGCGTGCAACCTGGCGCTGGCGATTTTCACGCTGATGATCTCCCTGTTCATCAAGCGCCCGCTCGACTTCTCCGTCTTCCCGACCATGCTCCTCATCATGACGCTGTATCGACTAGCGCTGAACGTCGTGTCGACGCGTCTGATTCTGTCGGGTGGGGAACTCATCAAACAGGGCAGAGGACTTGAGGCGGTCGCCGGAAAAGTGATCAGCACCATCGGTGAACTGATCATGGGCGGCAACGCGGTCGTCGGTATCGTCATCTTCATCATCCTGGTCGTCATTCAGTTCGTCGTCATCACCAAGGGTGCATCCCGTATCGCCGAGGTGTCGGCGAGGTTCACCCTGGACGCGATGCCGGGTAAGCAGATGGCCATCGACGCGGACTTGAACTCCGGTCTCATCGACGAAGAGGCGGCGCGGCGACAGCGTAAGATGATCGCCCAAGAAGCCGACTTCTACGCCGCCATGGACGGCGCCAGCAGGTTCGTCCGGGGTGACGCCATCGCGGGTATCCTCATCACGATCATCAACGTCGTTGGCGGCTTGATCATCGGTGTCGCGATGTTCAGCTTGCGGTTCCGCGAAGCGTTCGATTCCTACACGCTGTTGACCGTGGGTGATGGGCTGGTAGCGCAGATTCCCGCGCTGCTACTCTCGACCGCCGCCGGTATCATCGTGACGCGTGGCGCCACCGCCGACGAGGACTTCGGTCAGGACATCGGAGCACAGGCGCTCGCACAACCGCGCGCTATCCTCGTGACGGCGATTGCCGTGGCTGGGTTGGGTGTTGTCCTGGCGTCTTGGGGCAGCCCGGGCGTTCTGTTCCCGTTCCTCGGATTAGCAGCGATTCTCGGGTATGCCGGGTTCCGCGTTATGCCCAGAGCTCTGACGAGCGACGAGGAACTGCCGGCCGCCGAGATTCCCTCGCCACTCGAGGAACTCGAACAGCTTGAATACGGCGATGTCGTTCAGCCGCACCCGATGGAGGTGATGATCGGGTACAGCCTCCTTCCAATGGTCGATACGAGCACACGGGGAAGCATCCCCGAGAAGATCGCGCGGTTGCGTCGTGAATTCGCCACCGAGCGCGGCTTCATGATTCCGAAGATACGCATTCGCGACAACGCCCGGTTGAAGCCGAACACCTATTCCGTGCTGGTCCATGGGTCCGAGGTCGCCGACGGCGAACTCATGATCAACCAGTTCCTCGCGATGGACGCCGGCGGCGCGACGACGCCCATCCCCGGTGTCGAAGTGCAGGAGCCGGCGTTTGGGTTGCCCGCGACGTGGGTGGGCGCGGATCGCCGCGAAGAAGTAGAACTTGGTGGGTACACCGTTGTTGACGCCCCCACCGTGATGACTACGCACCTCAAGGAAGTCATCCGACAGTACGCTCACGAACTGCTCGGGCGGCAGGAAGTGCAAGTCATCGTCGACACGGTGAAGAACACGCACCCCGTCGTCATCGAGGAACTCATCCCCGACACGCTCAGCGTCGGTCAGGTGCAGAAGGTCATGCAGAACCTGCTGCGCGAAGGCGTCTCCGTCAAGAACATCACGACGATTCTGGAAGCGCTCGCGGACTTCGGCCTCCACGAGAAGGATCTGACGACGCTCACCGAGTCGGTGCGCACTGCGATCTCGCGCCAGATATGCGAACCTTACCTGCTGCCCGGCCGCACGTTGGCGGTCTTCACGTTCGACCCCGCGCTCGAGAATGCCATGGGATCGCAACTGCGGGACGCCGGCGGCAACCCCTACCTCGCTTTGGACGCCGATGACGTGCAAGGCGTGATGGAGTCCATCGGCCGCGCCATCGAGCAGGCGGCTCCGTTGGAAACCGAGCCTATCTTGCTGAGCGCCGCGCAACTGCGGCCGCACATCAAACGTCTCACCGAGCCGTACCTACCGAACCTCGTCGTACTTTCGTATAATGAGATACCGGCTGGGATCGAGATACGCCGCCTGGCTACTGTTGAAATGAACGCGCCCGCATAGCAGTTCGTTAACCGACGATGACCGCCCCGCGCTGAGTAGTGAGCCGCGATATGGCTAAGACGGCAGTAAGAGAGAACCCGACGATTGCCAAGCGGGCCGTGTGGAACGCCTACGTCCAAGAAGGCGACCCCAAGGCGCGTGAAGAGCTGATTCTCGACCATCTGCCCCTCGTCAAGGCGTGCGTCCTGCGTATGGTCAGTTCGCTCGCGTCGCACGCGGAAATAGACGACCTAGAAAGCGCCGGCCTCTTCGGCTTGATAGACGCCGTCGAGAAGTTCAACCCCGCGATGGGCAAGGACTTCGCCGCGTACGCGTCCTTCCGAATTCGTGGCGCCATCCTCGACGAACTGCGCGCGCTGGACTGGGTGCCCCGATCCGTGCGAGATAAGGCCCGCAAGCTCGAGTCGGCATACGCCGAAAGGGAGCAGGCTCTCGGCCGCCCGCCCACGGACGAGGAGCTCTCCAAGGTGATGGAGATCTCTCAGGGCCAGCTTCAGACCATCATGGGCGAGGTGAGCGGTCTGTTGTGCCTGTCGCTCGAGGAGCTCCTCACGAGCGAGGAAGAGAACCTCTACATCGCGCCCATATCGGCAGGATCGAGCACGGAGAATCCGTCGGAATCCGCCGTCTGGGAGGAAGTGCGCCAGTTGCTCGTGGACGCGATCGACGTGCTGACCGACCAGGAACGCACGGTGGTCACGCTGTACTACTTCGAGGAACTCACGCTGAAGGAGATCGGGCAGGTGCTCAGCATCTCCGAGTCGCGCGTATGCCAGATACACGCGCGCACGTTGCTCCGCCTGCGCTCCGGGATGCACCAGCGTGGGGTCGCCACCCGCCAGGGCTAGCCGCAGCCTGTCCGCGCGATTCACTCCGCATCCGCCTATCTATGCTCGCGGCCGGCAGATTCTAGTGAGTGCTGACGGATATGGCCGTGGTGGCTCTACGCCTCGGGCCGCAAGACGCGCAGACTCGGGCCGTCTCTGATCTGAACAGCGCAGCCGACCGAGAATCACATACGAGCGTCGCCACACTGGCCCGAGCACAGCGCGAGGCCCGCCTGTGCTCGGCGGGCCTCGCGCGATTCGAACGACGCTGCGATGCCTACGGAGCGCTGAACGCAGCCGTCATGGTGGCAGCCCCGCCAGCAGCGACGGTCACGGACTGCTCCGTCTCGCCAAGGCGTTCGTGCCAGACAACCACGGAGTACGTGCCCGCGGGCACGTCCGTCAGTGAAAAGGCGCCCGCGGCGTCCGTCACCGCATAGTAGGGATGCGGGGCGGCGACGATCCACGACGACATCCAGCTATGCACGTCGCAGGTCACTTTGACGAATTCGGGGAACTCCAGGGTCAGAGCCAGGTGCTTCAGGAACTGCGGCTGCGCCCGGTTCACTGGCGCGTTTTCCTCGCCGTGTGTGTGGACGTTGTGCAGCGTCGCGTCGCTGTTGCGGACGTAGACGGAACCCTCCGCGGGCGCGATGACGACGTGCGGCGTGAACGTGCAGCCAACCTGGTTCAGCGCTGCCGCATAAACCCCGAGGCCCTCGTCGTCGGTCTGGAGTCGGAAGAGCTGCCCGTTTTCCTCGTCGGTGACGAGCCATCGCTCGCCAGCCTTCTCCTCGGTCACGAAGGCGTCCGGCGATATCGTGACGAAGACAGTATTCAGCAGTTCCTTGATCTCGACGGGGATGACGTCGTCGTCCACCAGGTCGCCGGCAAGATCAGCGGACGCCCCGGCAAGGCGCGTCAACCCATCGTCGGGGAGACTCCACTCCTTGCCCTTCTTGATGCCCTTGAGGAAGACGACGGCATTAGCGATGCCTGACGTCGCTCCGTCTACGACAAGCGTCTCGTCTAACTTGTGGTCCGCGCCGCAGACGTCGACGTCCGACGTTACGGGCAATTCGGCGGGATCCGGGGCTGCGCCCGTGAGCGTTATCGTGCCAGAGATTGACCCGCCATTGGCGACACTGCCTGCGGAGTAGTCCTGCGCGACGGCGCCGACAGCGAGGCCAACAGATACGAGCCCGGCGATACCCAGGCGCGCTGCGCTCGGTTTGAGGCCATACATCGTCATTTGGTTCTCCGGGGAATACTTGTGAGGATTTTGGCGGACAGACGTG
>CAYYPK010000041.1:0-29945 GCA_964473525.1 uncultured bacterium | reverse complement strand
CGGCCGTCGACGGCCTTAGGGAGCCAGCGTCAGCGTGTTCCAGTTCGTGACGGCTTTCTGCCCGTTGCGGTCGCCGTGCGACCCGTCCCAGACAGCGAACGCCATCGGGATCGAATCTCCCACGACGAAGTCGGCATCGCGCTTGTCCGTCGACTTCATGCGGCGAACCACGACGACCTTCCAGACGCCGTTGTCCCACACGCCAACGCCCTCCACGCTCTGCGCCGTCTCAGGCTGTGAGGTCAGCGACCCGAAGCCAGCGGCGTTCAGTTCGTGTACCGCGCGCACGCCCTCCGGCTTCGAGACCGGATTCCCGGCTGCTAGGGCGGTTATGAACGTGGTCTCGTAGTCCGACGCCACGGGGATGGAGTCCGCCGCTCCGGTCTCCGGCTGGTTGGGATAGGCGGTGCCGGACCACGGGTAGTCGTCCGACGCCAAGCCCGGATAGACCGTCTCGACATCGCGATACCGCTCGACGTCCATCTGCCGCGCCGCCTGCCAGTGCCAGATGTTGATCGGGCTCTGGGCGACGCCCATCGTGAGCGTCTCGACGGTCGTGTCGGCTCCGAGGGCGAACTGGACGGCGACGGCGTCGCTGAAGTCTTCGTGCCGCAGGACCGACATGTCTGGCGTGGGGTCGTCCCACTCCAAGCAGATGGCCACATCGGCGCCGTTGTGCGCCGCCTTCACGCGGAGGCTATGGATGACGTCCTGCCGCTGATGGAGGAGCATCACGGGCAGTTCGCTCGCGGGCGCATCTGCCCACACGGAATCCTTGGGATCCACCGGCACGGAGCCGGACACCCGGACCGCCGTGAGCGACTCGTGCTTCGGCTGTACGGCGTCGGGCACGTCCCCAGCCAGCGACTTGACGTAGTGCACCAGCGCGTACGCCTGGTCGTCGGTCATGATCCCGCCGTAGGACGGCATCGGGGTGCCCATCATGCCGGTGATGAACCGCAGGTAGATGTCCTCGTCCGTGGCTCCGCCCTTGTAGATGCCGCGCGTGAAGTCGTTAGCGCGGGCGGCGTTACCCCACTCGTCCTTGAGCGTCGAGGACGCAGGACCGTCAGCGCGACCTTCGGGACCGTGACACCGGTCGCAGCCCATCATTGTGTAGACCTCGCCGCCCTGCGCGATGAGTTCGTCGGTGGGCGCCGATGGCTGCGGAGGTTCGATGACCTCGTCGGTCTGCTGCCTACCGGCTGGCAGGAAGCTCTTCATCACGTCGATCATCTCGGCGCGATCCGCTTCAGAGATATGCGCGAAGTTCGGCATACCCGAGCCGGGGAATCCGAGCTCGAGCGTCCGCTGCAGATCCTCGTCGGTAGGCAACTGCCCCGTGGCGGTGGTGCGTACCTTGAACGAGCCCTTGGTGAAGTCACGAGGCTTCGGGAACAGCAGATACGAGGCGGGTCCGTCGCCCTTGCCGACGACGCCGTGGCAGGTCTCGCATTCCTGCTTGTACAGCGTGCGACCGCGCTCCGTGGTTTCCGCGTCAGCGCTCTGCGCCCACGCCCCTATCGGGGCCAGCGCGAGCGTCGCGGCTCCCACGATGCCTGCTAGGGCAGTTGTGAAAGCGATACGGTGTCGCGTCATCGTGTCATGTCTCCTACCCAGTCCACACTGTCCATACCCATGTCCGACTGCTCCTCGTCGTCCTCGGGCTCGGCAGCGGCCTGAATCTCAGTTACGAGGTCGGGCGTCGCGTCGAGGTACTCTGTTTCCCACGAGAGGAACCACTCCAGGATCGGCGCCATGTGGCCGTACACCGTCCCTGCCCCGCGCGTGGCGAGGAGCTGAGCGAAATACGGTCCCCACCGCCCCAGGTGGTCCTCAATGAACTGTCCCTGCGTCTGCGAACACGCCTCCGCTTGCTCGTCGCGGTCGTTGTTCAGCGCGTACGCTTCGCGTTCACACAGCACGTGCATGAACTCGAGCTCGGGGCTGATGTGGTCCAGCCGCTCGTGCGACGCTTCGTCGATCGCCAACCCATACGCCGCGTAGAACCCACCGATGTCGGCGAGCTCCGCCGACTGCATGAAGATGTGGGCGCCCGCGTATTCGGTCTCGTACGGAGGGCAATCGCGGGACAGGGCGTGTCCGAAGATGGCGCCGTAGTCCTCGCTCAGCCCGTCCGTCGTGGCGGAGCCGTGGATCTCCGCGAGGCCGGCGAGTCCTTCGATGCACCGTTCGCGAAGCGCCTCGTCCTCGTTGGGCTGCGGTGGGAGGTACGCCGCGTAGGTGGCGAGTTCGCGGTGGAACTCCCCGCTACGCACCGCCTCGCAGGGCGCTGGCTCTGGATAGGCCAGCCCCTCCGCGAATAGCCGATACATCCCGCTACGCGCCACGGCGGCCTCCGCGTATTGCGACCGCTCCTCCGCCGACACCACTTCCGTGTCTATCATCGCGCCCATGCTGTTCCCTTCGATGACTAGATGGAGTTGGCGTGCTTGTCGGGGCGCTCGTAGACCGGCTCTTCGACCGTCGTCCGCACGACCTCGCGGCCGTCGCGGTCATAGCCGATGACCGTGTCGTTGTACATCTCCCACGGCTTCCCGTTGATCTCCGTCTCGTACACCTTCGGCCCTTCGACGATCTCGTATCGGAAGATGATCGTCTGGCTGACGCGGAACAGCGCCATCACGGCGAGAAGCTCGCGCGACGGCGCGATGTACGCGTCCAACGCCTCGTCGACGCCCGGGCCGAACATTTGACGCAGGTAGTCCCTCGGCACCCAACGCGGCGGGATGTAGTAGCCGTTTGGCTCCGTGCCGAACTGCGGGTACAGTGGCAACGCAACCTTGGCGACCTTCACCATGTAGTACATGGGGTTCTGGGGATCGTCGATCCAGTCCCCGGTGTCGGGGTCGGTGTCGACGAGACCCTGCATCCGAATCTTCCCGATGCACGCGGTCATGCACCGCGTTTCCATCGGCTGCCCGTCGCTCACCTCGTCGAGGCCTTCGACGCGCGGATAGCAGCCGACGCACTTCTCGGACGTGCGCGTCGTCGGGCGGAACATCGACTTCTTGTACGGACACGCCTCGACGCACTTGCGGTAGCCGCGGCAGCGTTCTTGGTCGATCAGGACGATGCCGTCCTCGGGGCGCTTGTACACCGCCTTGCGCGGGCAGGCTGCCACGCACGCGGGATACGTGCAGTGGTTGCAGATGCGCTGCAGGTAGAAGAACCACGTCTTGTGCTCGGCGTCGCGCACGGCGCCGGGGTCGTATTCGTCTCGCTTGCCTTTCCTACCCTTGGGAGTGTCCTCGTAGAGGTTCGGGGCGGACCACTCCTCGTCGGTCGGCAGGTAGCCGAGCACGCGCTGCTGCGACTCGGGGTTGTAGTGTCCATCCGCGGCCTCGTAGATGGTCTTCCCGTTGAAGACGTCACCTTCGTCCGAGGATTGCCACTCCTGCCCACCCGGGTTGCTGTCTTCCAGCAGCCTCAGCGTCTTCTGATCCCAGAAGTGCGGGTAGCCGCCGTACGGCTTGGTCTCGACGTTGTTCCACCACATGTGCTCCTGGCCCTTGGAGAAGGTCCAGGTGGACTTGCACGCGATAGTGCACGTCTGGCAGCCCAGGCAGCGGTTGATATTGAAGACGAAGGCAAACTGCGACGACGGATGCTTCTCCTCGTACGGGTAAGACATCTCGCGGCCAAGCTGCCAGTTGTAGACTTGCGCCATGCTGCTTTACCTCTCGCCAAACCGACCGACGGACGTCAGCGGCACGAACGCGTCGCCGGCGGCCTCATCCGTCTGTACTGGGTGAATCACGGTCTTTCGCGACTGCCAGATGTCGCCCCACTGCTCGCGCACGGCGGCAAGCGCCGCCTGCACATACTCCTCGCCCTGGGAGCGGAGGATCATGTGCGGCATCTGGTAAACCGGCGAACGGAACAGGCCGAGCACCTCGTCGTCCGCCCATCCCATCCGCACGTATTCGTCGATGAGCCCCCGCGTCATTTCCAGCATGTCCCTGTCGGACAGCGGGGGCATGTTCATGCCAACCAACTGCATTGGATCGTCGTGGTCAAACTCGTCCTTCGGCACGTTCACGTTCCTCCCGCTTTGGGGTATAGCGCTTCCTAGCCGCCGATGTCATGTGCCGCCTGCTGCCCGCAGCTTGTCATTCTGAGCGGAGCGAAGAATCTCCGAACTCGCAGCCGCCGAGATTCTTCGTCGCTCCGCTCCTCAGAATGACATGCCGACGGTGGCTCAGTAGGCCGTGCCATCGCAGGCCGCAAGCACCAGAGTCAGGACTTCTTGACCTTGACCAGCGACCCGGCGAGGTAGTCCTGCATGAACGCATCCTCCTCCTCGGGGCTGTAGCCAGCCTTGCCGGGCTTCCAGACGCCCTTGCCGCCCAGGCCGCCGTCTTCCGCCTTGACGACCTTGACGAGGGTTTCCTTCGGCACGGTGTTCACGGCGTGGTTGTCCGCCTCACCGCCGAACAGGAAGCCCATGAACACCTTCGACTTGTGGAAAAGCGTGTCCGTCATGTGCATGGGCATGTGCCAGTTGCGCGTCACGCTCTGTTGCGAGCCGTAACGCAGGTTCGACTGGTAGCCCGTGTCGGCGGACAGCGCGCGACCGTCCTTGCGCGTCTCGTGCGCCTTTACGCTGCGCTCCGTCGCGATGTACGGCGCGTGCTTCATCATGACCACGTTGTACGGATACGCGTGGTTGAAGCGCGCCCGGAGCATCAGCCGAGAGACACGGTAGTACGGATCCTCCGGATCCCAACCTCGGTAGGGACGGTCGTCGGGGTTGGCGTCTACGTAGACGTAGTCGCCGTCCTCGATGCCCATGTCCTTCGCCGCTTGGGGGTTCAGGTGGACCTGATGCTCGCCGACACCCGGCATCCGCCGATCCATCCGGTGCGGATCGCCGAAGTTCGAGTCCCAGATGAGATGCCAGTCCGTGTCGCTCCACTGCGAATGCACGCGGTGGCGCGTCTTCGGGGTGAGGCAGAAGAACTGGTACCCCTTCTCCCACAGGGGATTCTTCGTCTCTCGGGCTTCCGTCCACGGCATCTTCAGGTTGCGGATCGTGCGTTCGTCCCAACCCATCGCATCCGCCGGGATGCCGTAGTCATCCGGCCGGATATAGGGGTTGGAACTGACGATCACGTTCGGGAGATACGGTGTCGCCTCCGGTCCCTCGCGGTGCACGATGAAGTTCTCACCGTATTCGATCGCCTCGTCGAGGTCGCTGTAGGCTTGCAGCCGACCGTGGTCCGTGTAGAACGGCACACTGTCGTTCATCTGCTCCCAGAACGGGATGCGCGGGTAGGTGCGGAACAGCATCAGCGCCGCGCCCGGCTCGCCGTACTTGCCGTCCATGATGTCGCCGAGGTCGTACCCAGCGGTCGTCGTGCAGGTGTCGAGAAGGCGTTGGATGTAGATATCCCGCCGCCCTTCGTTCTCGAACTTCCACACGTCCTTGAACCGGGAGTCGCCCGTGATGTCACCCAGGGCGTTGCCGATCCCCGCGAGGATGGCCAGGTCGTCCTTGCTGTCGTACAGCGGTGGAACTGCGTTCTCCTCACCACCCCACACCTGTAAGAACGGGTTCTGACACGACGCCGTCACTTCCAGATCCTCGAACTCGATCCACGAGTTCGCCGGCAGCCCGAAGTCCGAGTACTCCACGCTCGCCGTCATCTGAATATCGACCGCGACGAGCAGTTCGATCTTCGGATTGACGTTCTTGAACATGTCGTACGCGTGCTTGGCGTTGTTCAGGAGATTCACGTTGTTATATGTGATCGCCTTCGTGGGCGAGGGCATGTGGGACTGCCCCGTGAACATCTTCCGCCCGTACTTCGGCGTGTCCACGACCAACGGCTTCTCGCCGTGGTTCCAGAACGCGGGCTCCTCGTCCTTGAAGTACCCGTGGGGCTTCACGTCCTTGCCCGCTGCGCCGTATTCGAGGTTCAGATCGAAGGGATCTTCGCCGACCCACCCCTTGAAGCCAGGACCGGTTTCCTTCGAGCCCTGGAACAGAGCCGCCTTGTAGTTGCCTGCCCACGTGTGGACGCCAGCGCCCGGTTTACCGATATTGCCGGTGAGCATCATCGGCAGATACGCCGCGCGGTTCACGAGTGTGGCGTGGAACCAGTGGTTGATGCCCTCGCCCTGATGGATCGCCGCTGGCGCCGTCGAGGCGATGTCCTCGGCGAGGCGAACGATGAGATCCTTCGGCGCTTGCGTGATCTCGACGACCGTGTCGAGGTCGTAGTCCTCCAGGTGCACCTTGTGCATGTCGAAGAGGGTCATGACTTCGATGTCGGAGCCGTCGACGCCCGAGATGGTCCACGTGCCTTCGAGGACGGGATCGACGCCCTTCTCGCGCATGCGCTCGCCGACATCGTCGCGCGTGATCGCCACCGGGCCGCCCGTCTTCGAGTCCCAGACGACGTAGTCGCCGACCCGCTGCCGCTGCTCTTCGGTCAGACCGTGGGACTGGTAGCTCGCGCCGTCGGAGATGTCCTGGTTCTCGTACCCCTCGATGATGTCCTCAGGCTTGAGCCGCTTGAGGGTGTCCGTGCGGACGAGCAGCGGGAAGTCCGTGAACTGCTTCACGAAATCCGCGTCGTACTGCTTCTTGTCCATCAGCCACTTGGTGATACCCAGGAACAGGGCCGTGTCGCTGTTGGGTCGAATCGGCAACCAGTAGTCCGCCTTGGTGGACGGGGCGCCGTATTCCGGGCTGATGACGACGATCTTCGCGCCGCGCTCCATGCACTCCACGAAGAAGTGCGAGTCCGCCATCTTGTTTTCGACAAGGTTCTTGCCGGACATGATGATGAGCTTCGAGAAGCGCAGGTCGTTGAAGTCACAGTCGCTGGTCTGCAGACCGTGAACCCAGGGGTGTCCGGGAGCCTGGTCGCCGTGCCACGTGTAGTTCGACCACGTGCGCCCCGCGCGGGCCGCGTCAGCACCGACGCCGCGGATCTTGGAGTCCAGTAGCGCCGTCGAGTTGGCAAGGCGATACATGCCGTATTTGCCGAACACGCCCAGCAGACCCATGCCGCCGCGGAACTTCAGCGTGCGCGTTCCTGCGCCGCCAATCTCCTCGACCATCTCGGGCTCGTAGCCCTGCTCGAGGAGTCGCTTGGCCCCTTCATCGCCGCTGTACGTCTCGGCGATGGACTGGTAGCCCTTGGCGATGTACTGGAACGCGTCGTCCCACTTGATGCGGACGAAGGAGTCGTCCGCGCGAGCGTCGAACATGTACTCGGATCGCAGCGCTTCGGTCAGGTATGGGAAACCGTCGTCGGCCCAGCGCTTCCAGCCCTTGCGGACGATCGGATAGCGCAGGCGATACGGTCCATACACGCGGCGGGCGAACGAGTAGCCCTTGTTGCAGCCGCGCGGGTTCCAGTTGGGCGTCGCGGTGTTCCCGTAAAGGTCGGCGTACTTGTCCATGTCGTATGCCGACTCGATGCGGGTCACGATGCCGTTCCGCTCGAACGCCCACATGCGACAGGCGTGCGTGCAGTTGGGCGAACACACCCACTTGAACTTGCGGTCGTACGCGTACTGGTCGCGATAGATGCCTTCCCACCCGCGATTCGGGTAGTGCATCAGTGGGTTTGGCACGTCGATGATGGACTTGAGCTGCTGCGCCCGCCCTTTGACGGGCTTCAGCATCAGCGACCCGGTCAGCAGACCGGCCGCTTGGAGAAACTCACGTCGCTTGATACTCACAGTGACTCCTCGTGGGATTCCTTGGGGTCTCTCAGGCGCCGACAGATTCAGTTTCATGGCGTTCATAGCAGCGTTCGCACACGCCATCGGTGGGGTTCCAGTTGGGGAAGCGCGCGTGTATCCGTGCGAAGATCTCTCCCTCTCCGACGACAAAACCTCGACCGACGTCGTGCGGCGCCGTCGGCAGCACCCAATCGTGGGTCGGGAACCGACACAGCGGACACGCGTCGCCAACGGACACAGGGATGACGTCCGCGAGGTCATCGGCGTCGCCGTCCTCAACGCCCGCATGGGCCATGAACGCCTCGCGGCTGTCCACCATCGAAAGTAGGTCAGCGTGCGTGACGATGGGGCCGTCCCAGAGCTTGCCGAACACGCTGTCGCGCCATGTCTCAGGGAACTTACGGAACAGCTTGTCGAACTCGACGCGGCGTCGCTTCTTGGGTTGCTCCGGCTCCCGGCCGCTCTGCTCAACGCGACCGTCGATGGAGGCGCACCAGAGGGCGCGGTACTTCTCCCGCAGGACGTTCTCCTCGCTCGGCGGGAGATGTCCCCACGGGGACCGACCGGTGAAGCAGAACTCGGGGTTCAGCATGTCGTCCAGGTGCATCCACTCGTGCCGAAGGTGTCGGCGCAGACCGTCGAGGTCGGAGAACCTCGGTAGCGTGAGGCGGGCGCCGATGCCGCGTCCCTGCGACTGCTTCGCGTCGCCGTCAGCGGTGTCGGACTTGCGGTCGAGGTCAACGGACTCGTCCTGCTTCGACGCGGCCGACGCCACGAACACCTGATGCGTCGCCTCGGACAGCGCTGGGAATTCCGCTAGTAGGTCGCGGAAGAGACCTACGAAGCCCCACTCGTCGAAGAGACGGGCGTGCATCTTCGCGAACTCGCCCTCGCGCCCGCGCTCGGGCACCTCATAGAGCGCGTCCGCCTGCCGGTGGTAGGCGTTCTGGAGGGCGGTATCTCCCTGCCGCAGGGCATCGTCCATCTTCTGGCGCACGATGCGCTCCGTCAGGCGTTTCTCAACGCATAGCGAGATAGAAGACTCGTCTATCGTAAATGTATGGACAAGGTTCGCCATGCCCCTCATAGGCGTCTCCCGTGCGTGTCTTGAGGAATCGGATGCTACGCCGCGTCCGACCGCGACTCCACGCATGCAGCCGCTACTGCCGCGAAAATGTAGCCTGTCGTGGCCAGAGACCCGCGAGGGCCTAGCTGGCTATAGAGACGCGATTTGGGAGAACGGGTGCCGCCTTATCCGACTGATGGCCGTAGACATGAACCGGCGAGATTGGCGATAACGGACTCCTAATTCGCAGTAATAGACACGGGTACGGCGATATGCAAGGCCATGCTGCCGTTTTTTTCACATGCGCTCGTCAAGGGACGCGGCGGGACGCCCGGGCAGGGGCCGGGTAGGAGGTCGGCGAGTGGCTGGGAGGGTCGGTCAGTCCTCGCGCCGACGGATGGGCTCCGGCGGCTCGCGCTTCAGCACGTCTTGGATGCTGTTGGCGACGTTCTCGTACGTGCGGTGCGGGTCGGTCATCTCAATGGCCATGCCTGTCTCGAGGTACACGGTATCCCAGTCGACGTGGCGGACGAGGTCGGCTTCGGCGAGTCGCTGCATGATGAGCGAGCGCCCGAGCGCCCTGGTGTCGGGTGGTGGTTCGTACATGGCGTCGCTGATGGCGGCGTTCCGCACCTCGCGGCGCATCATGTTCTCGTCGACCATGTCGGAATAGAGGCTACGTTCCGGGTCGATCTTGTGGTAGTCGAGGTCGAGGCTTTGCAGCCATGGGTCGTTCCACTCCAGCCCTTCCTCTTCCATGAACGTCTCGAAGAGCCACTTCTTTGCGACCCAATCGAGCCGATCCTTGAGGGTCATAGGATCGTCGGCGAGGCCCTCCAGGGTCGTCCGCCATTCCGTGATGACCCAGTCCGTTTCCTGCGAGAAGCCCGCAAGATGGCGCTCGGCCAGGACAAGATACGCTCCCTGTATCTCAACCGCCGACGTCTGCCGGTCGGTGTCGAGGTCCACCAGCCACGAGTACGTGTTGTCGCGGGAGATCTGCCTTAACGCGTAGACGGGGTCAAGGAGGGTGATGGGCGGCATTGGGCAGCCCTCCTCCAGCAACTGCAGCACCAGCATGGTCGTCCCGAGCTTCAGCATCGTCGCGTACTCGGACATGTTCGTGTCCCCGAGTAGCAGGTGGATGCGCCGGAAGCGGCTGGCATCGCCGAGCGGTTCGTCGCGCGTGTTGATGATCGCCCGCGTGTGCTGCACCCACTCGTACTGCTCTTCGACGATGTGGTCGCTGCGCTGCGTTATCTGGTAAGGGATCTCGTCCGTGACCTGTGTCCCATAGGGTCGTCCGCGCGCATCCTGGCGCCCATACGGGTCGTCCTCGTGGAACCCTATGCGCCCCGCTCCAGCGAATATCTGACGCGTCACCAAAAAGGGCAGCAGCGCCGGAATCATGTACCGTTCGAAGTCCACGTCCCGGCTGACCGAGTAGTTCTCGTGGTAGCCGAAGGTCGCGCCGGTCACGTGGTCGATGTTGTTCCGTACGAACGTCGCGTCGTCGCGGACACCGAGGTCTTCGAGCGCTTGTAGCAGGAGGAAATCAGCAGCCCGCTCGTACGCGATAAGATCACGCAACGACAGGCATTCCGGCGACGCGTACTCGACGTGGCCCATGTCGATGTAGAGGCGGCCCCCGTTGTAGAGGAACCCGCCGTTTCTTGGTGGCTCTCCCCAGTCGCGGTATTGCGCGTCTAGGAGGCCTGCGTCGTTCCCGTAGAACAGGTGGTCCTTCACGAGAATTGATAGCGAGTCCGGGCTGAACAGGCGCGCGAGCCCCTCGGACTCGATGAGACAGCCGTACTCCGTCTCGATGCCACAGATCCTCATGCGCCTACCCCCGGCTCTATGCGTCGTCTCCCCCGGGCAGGCGGTCGATGAGTTCGTTGAGCGGCGCGGTCTCTTCGGGTGTCAGCGCGCGGAACTTCGCCTTGCTAGCTCCAGAGCGATCCAGGATGGCGGCCTCGAACTCCAGCTTCTCGGCGGCTTCGCGGAGCTTGTCGGCGAGGTTCTCATCCGAGGGCATCGGAGGATCGTCGTACTGCGTGCCGTTGGTGTCGACGGCGTATCCGACCGCCCAGGCCATGAGCGCCACTTCCAGGACGTCCGCAAGCGACGTCGAGACCGGGGGATGCTCGTCCAGGCGTCGTGCCATGAGCTCCTCGGCCTGGTGTGTCCCGGCGGCTATCCCAAACGTGTCGCGCGACGAGAAGTTGCCGTCGAAGTTCAGCGTGAAGAAGCGGGTGTCGTCCGTCACGTGGTCGAGTTCGACCATGAGGAACTTCGCGATAACGGGAGAGCGGAACACCTCGTCGAAGGCAGTCTTCACCTGCGGCGCGATGGCGAAGTTCAGGAGGCGCTGCAGCGTGACGTCCGCCGCCGACCGCGTGAAGCCCTCCGTGTGCGCCAGGTTGATCGCCATCATGCGCAGCCGCTCGACATCCGCTGGATGCCCAAGGCCGCCCAGCGCAAGTCGGTCGTACACTTCGTAGATCTTCTGCTGCCCGTGCGGACACACGGTGAACAGAACCGCGCCGTCCTCGTACGGCAGCCCGACGACGGGACTGGCGCCTCGAAGGCGCTTCTCGACGTAGAGGATCCTGTTCTCGACCGCTTGCAGCCACCTGTGCGGTTCATCGTACATCGGCGCCCTCCACCGCGTCGGTGTAGATCCCGCGCAGATAGTCTTCGTCCAGCGTTTGCACTCCCTCGCGCGTCACGGCTTTCAGGGTCGGCACGATAGCCGTCTGCTCGCGCACGCCTCCCGTCGCCGCGTCGTAGTGCGCCGCGGCTTCGAGCATGCGGAGCGTCGTCGCGGCGGCTTCGTCCAGGTCGGCTTCGACGAGGCGGCGCTGCCACCTGTTCTGGTAGTAGAGGGCGCCGCGTATCCAGACGGACCCGGAGCCGGCGACTGCGAATTCCGCCATCTCAAACTGCGTGCCGAGGGCGTCGTAGAAGTACAGCTTGCCCTCGTCCTCGACGGTGTCGTACGTCGCGAAGAGCGGCAGGACGACGCCGATGCCTTGCAGCGCCATGCCCAGGTTGTCCCGCACCAGCCGTGAAAGGGTCCGGAGCTTCCCCTCCATGCTGAGTTCCTGCAACTGGCTGCGACGGTAGTACCGGAACGAGTAGTCGAGGACGCGCGCCATCTCATAGGCGAGGGCGGGCGAGCCGGAAATCGCCATGACCGAGTGGTCGTCAACGTCGATGACCTTGTCGGCGCGGTCGTACATGATCGTGTTGCCGGCGGTCGCGCGACGGTCTCCCGCTACGAGCACGCCGTCCGCGTACTGAACGGCGAGGACAGTAGTGCCCTCAATCTGCGTGATGTTGCTACCGTCGGCCGTCTCACCGAGCTGCACCCCGTGGCCAACGGACCCGAGGAGTGTGAGAAAATCGCCGTGAAAGTCCGTGTGATCCCACGAGGAGGGTGGGGTTGTCAGCTTGTCCACATGCGTCCTGCTGCTAAGGTTTGACCGCCGGGCAAGCCACGGGCTCCCGAACCGGTTCACACTGCGAATGCCCGCTGCACGCGCCTACTGACCCGTGCGCTGCCGGTACCGCTTCGCCTGGTCCTTGTCGACCTGCTTCATCCGCTTGAGTAGTCGGCTTCGGTTAGGCTGCTCCACGTCCGGGCGCTTAGGTCCGCCCTCGTCTGCCTCATCGCCTTCACGACGGAGGGGATCCTCCGGCTTCTGGCGTCGCTCCTGTCGGAATTCCACAGTGCGCATTGTCTGTCCCTCCCGTGCCGCCACCAGCGAGTCCGCGTGCATATCCACTCCCCATCATTCTAAACCCGCCCGGCTGCGATTGAAAGGAGCAGGGCGGCCCTTCGAGGATGTTCGGCCGGCGTGGCGTTGACGGCGGGTTGCCTCGGTGCTAGAATCCGCGATGGTCCGTGGAACATGGGAGATTTGACAGTTGCAGAATCACGCTGGGTCGGCGATCAGCAGCCAGATTCAGTTGCCCTTCTCAGAAGCGGTGCGCATCGCGTTTCAGAGCCTGAAGATCCGCTTCTGGCGGTCCATCATCACGACGCTCGGAATCCTATCGGGCATCGCCTTCCTCGTCGCCGTACTAGCCGGCAGCTCCATCGAATCAGCGGTCCTCGCCGAGGAGACGCAGACGGTAGACGCCACTGCGGAGGAGCAGGCAGCGGGCATTCCGGCGAACAAGGTCTGGCTCGTCACGATGTCCCTGATCGTGTGCGTGGTCGGCATATCGAACGCGATGCTCATGTCCGTGACAGAGCGATTCCGCGAGATCGGCACGATGAAATGCCTCGGGGCTCTGGATCGGTTCGTCGTGCTTCTGTTCTTACTGGAGGCGTGTTTCCAGGGCTTGGCTGGAGCCATTGTGGGCTCCCTCATCGGCACGAGCTTCGCCTTGCTCGTGAACCTGAAGGCCGCCCAGTGGAGCGCATGGCGCGTCTTCTACAAGTTCCCATGGATATTCGATGCGAACGGCTCCCTGCTGGGTGTCATCCCCGTGATAATAGGCGGATGCCTCGTCGGCATGCTGCTTGCGGTCCTTGGGGCCGCTGGGCCGGCGCTGCGCGCGGCGAAGATGCCGCCCGTGGACGCCATGCGCGTTGAGGTGTAGTCCAGAAGCGTAGTTTCCAGGTCGCCCAGAGCGTGGGTCGCCATTCGGCTGAGAGAATGTGATGGCTGAAGACTTCGTTGTAACGGCCGACGCGGTAACGAAAGAGTACCGCATGGGCGCCGAAGTGGTGCACGCGCTAGCTGGCGTCGACCTCAGCATCCGACGCGGCGAGTACCTGTCGCTCATGGGGCCGTCGGGGTCGGGCAAGTCCACCCTCTTCAACATGATCGGCGCTCTGGATCAGCCCACCACGGGCAGCGTCGTCATTGAGGGCGAGGACATGGCGAAGCTGACCATGGAGCAGCTCGCTTGGATCCGCTGCAACCGCATGGGCTACATCTTCCAGTCGTACAACCTCCTCGTGGTTATGTCGGCTCTGGACAACGTCACGTTGCCGATGATCTTCGCCGGTACGCCGCCCAAGCAACGCGCCGAGCGTGGTATGGAACTGCTGACCCTTGTCGGGCTAGAGGATCGACACCACCATCTGCCGACGGAGCTCTCCGGCGGTCAGCAGCAGCGCGTCGCCATCGCGCGCGCGCTCGCAAACGGCCCCGACATCATCCTCGCAGACGAGCCGACAGCGAACCTGGACACGATAACGGGTCGCGAGATTATCGACCTGCTCAAGGAACTCAACCAGTCACAGGGCGTGACGATCGTCAGCGCGACGCATGACCTGAAGATGCTGGACGTGTCCGACCGCGTCTGCTACATCCGTGACGGCGAAGTCGAGAACGTCCGCAACCGCGACGAGATCGACATCCACGTCGGCACCCTGGACGATCACTAGACCCCTACGCGTGGCACAGGCGTCGTGGTAAGCGGTCCTCGCTCCCCACAAGCAGGTCGACCATCCGGGCGCGTAGCTCTGCCTTCACGCGGCCTTGCTCTGGCGCGTCCCACAGGTTCCTGAATTCGTGGGGGTCGTTCCGCAGGTCGTAGAGCTCTCCGTACTCCTGTCCGGCGTACACCGTCATTTTCCACTCACGCGTCTGCACCGTCTTGAGCTTGAGGTGGGGCAGTTCACCGGACGAGTTCTCGACCAGAATGGCTTCGGGAGCGTCCTGATCACGCCCTTCGATCGCCGCTCGGAGGCTGCGGCCCTGCATGCCGAACGCTGGGTCCACGCCCGCATAATCCAGGAACGTCAGCGGCAGATCAATGAGCTGCGCGAAGGAGTCCACGCGCAGGCCAGCCATACCACGGCCGCCTGGAGCGCGCGCGAGGCAGGGAACGCGAAGCAGCGCGTCGTAGTGGAACGGCCCCTTGTTCATGAGCCAGTGGTCGCCCATGAGGTCGCCGTGGTCCGAGCAGTAGACGACCAGCGTGTCCTCCCACAGCCCTAGCTCGTCCATCGCCTGCCACATGCGGCCGATGGAGTCGTCCACGAGCGCCATCATTCCGTATGTCAGGGCGATGGTCTCCCGTACGTTGTCGTCGGTTAGCTCGCTAAGGCGATTGTGCGGCCCGGTGCCGTCGGTACGGATGCGGCTGAAGTAGTCGTCGAGGTAGTGGGGCGGCTTGTCGCGCAGTTCGTCAGGCGTTCCGTCCGTGCGCGGTTCCTGCCGCGTCGGAAGGCGCACATCCTCAGGTGTGTACGTGTCGCAGTACGGGGCTGGTGGCGAGTACGGATGGTGCGGGTCGGGGAACGACGCCCAGAGGAAGAACGGGGTGTCGTCCTCGCTGCGCCGTCGCATGTACTCGACCGACCTATCAGCGACGTACGTGGACGAGTGCGCCTCTACGGGCAAGCCTGACCGCCACGCCTGTGGCGTTCCCGTCGGAGGCGACAGCGCCGCATCCCTTCCGAGCTTCGAGAGCGCGTCCGGGCGCTCGTCCTCGAGCCAGTATCGGTAGTGCCCGGCGGCGTTCCCATGCCCGAGCGCGAGGTCGACGTGCTCGAAGCCGTAATACGGCCCGTTCCACCCACGCCCCACACCATCTTCGTTCCACACGGCCATGTGCTCGGTGACGCCGTCCTCACCCGGTACCTCTGAGCCCCACGGCGTGAAGTGCGCCTTCCCGATGAGCGCGGTCGCGTAACCAGCTTCGCCGAGAAGCTCGGGCACGGTCGTCTCCCCCTTCGGGAGCGGCACGCCGTTGCACCACACCCCGTGCGACCGAGGGTTACGCCCCGTCATCATCGTCGCCCGTGAGGGCATGCACAGGGGGTTGTTGACGTGGCAGCGCTCGAACATCGCGCCTTCTGTCGCGAGGCGGTCGATGTTTGGCGTGCGTAGCACGTCATGTCCCGCGCAGCCGAGGTGGTCGGCGCGCTGCTGGTCGGTGGTGATGAAGAGGATGTTCGGTCGGCGCATGCTGGGGATCCAGGTGGGAGGCCCGCCAACTATCGCAGAGGCGCCACGCGTTCGCAACGACCGCCTGTTCTCGCCATCCGCTTGCGGCCGCGACGACACGAAGATACTATATACGTAGCCCTACGTTCTATATGGACCTATCTCCTGTTCCTCTTCTATTAGTGGGAGGCAAGCGCGACATGCGGCGATGGTTGCTGTCGTGTGCGGTGTCGTTCGTGTGTATCTACGTCGCCGCGAACACCGAGGCCGCGAACGAATGGCGGCCGAGCCTCACGCAGATCGATGGAGGCGTCGTGCGGTCGATTGCCGCGACCGCGGAGCGGCTGTATGCAGGCACTTGGGGCGACGGCGTCTTCATCAGCACGGACGAGGCGGCGACCTGGGCCGCCGCCGGCCTTCCCGGTGAGTTCGTCGTGTCGATGGCGGCTCCCCCGGGCGCGGACGGCCTTGCATACGCCGGTACGCTTGATGGCCTGTACCGTACGAGCGGCGCGGGCGCCGTGTGGACCGCGCTGGGGGTAGGCGGCGTTGTCCGCGCCTGCGCGGTGGACCCGACGGACCACGCTGTCGCATATGTCGGCGTGGACGGGCTTGGCGTGCTACGCACAGACGACGATGGCGGCGACTGGAACGTCGTCGGTGACTTGCCCCGCTCCGCGCTCGTGTTCGGCCTGGCGGTCGACTGGGAAACGCCCGCGCGCGTCTACGCCGCGACCATGCAGGGCCTCTACGTGTCCGACACGCGTGGTGACGCGTGGGTCTCTGTCGCGCATCCCTTCGGCCGTCTGGCGAAGGTGTCCGTTCACCCCACGGATGCCGACACCGTGTTTGTGACGGAGTCGGGCGTCGGGATCTCCCGCAGTCTGGATCGAGGCGAGACCTGGGAGCAGGTGCTGAACCCAGACTTGCGCCGCTGGCTCTATCAGCTCGTCAACAGCATTGCCTACGACCGGAACGACCCGTCCACGATGTACGTCGGCACGTTCGGGGCGGGGGTTCTGCGGTCCCGCAACGCCGGAGACTCGTGGGAAATACTTCCCACGAGGAATGGGTGGGTGCAGGATCTGGCAGTCGACCCCGCTACGAACAGGATCTACGCGGGGATTTCCGGTGACGGTGTGTACCGGAAGGTAGACCAAGGCGGTCGCTGGGAGCGCGCGTCGAAGGGCCTGCGGAACAGCCACGTCAAGACAGTTCGCGTCGACCCATCGCGCCCGAATACGGTCTACGCGGCGACGTGGGGCGGGGGCGTTTACCGATCCGAGGACGCCGCTGCGACCTGGACACCTGCGAGCGACGGCCTGACCACGCTCGTGCTCCCCGACTTCACGATCCACCCGACGAACCCCGACCGGCTCTATGCCGGCACCGACGGTGGTGGAGTCTACCGCAGCGACGACCAGGGGCGGCACTGGGCGCCCATGCGCCAGGGACTCGTCGCCGGCATCATCGTCGCGGTGGATGTCGATCCCACCGATTCCGATGTCGTCTACGCGGGCTCGGAGGGCATTGGGATCCGCCGCAGCCTGGACCAGGGGACTACCTGGGCTCCCACCGGCTTGGAGGAGGGTGCCCTGTGGGCGATTGCCATCAGCCCTGCCGACCCAGACATCATGCTCGCGGGATCGTGGGGTTTCGTGCGGTTCGGCGCGGACGGCAGGGGGATTCTGCGTAGCGACGATCGCGGGGCGACATGGGACTTCGTGCACCAGGGGGCTCCAGCCGTCTCGCTGGAGTTCGATCCCACCGACCACTCTGTCGTGTACGCCGGGCTGTTCGGCGGCGGCGTGTACAAGAGCGAGGACGCGGGTATAACCTGGTCTCCCGTCAGCGTCGGGCTGCGGAACAACAACGTGTGGGAGGTCGCCCCTGACCCGACGACACCAGGCCATGTGTACGCCGCCACCTGGGGCGCCGGGGTGTTTGTGACGACAGACGGCGGCGATCGGTGGGCGGGCATGAACCGAGGGCTGGAGTCGCGCAACGTCTACTCGGTCACTCTGGATCCCTCGGACGCGCTGAACGTCTACGCCGGCACGACAGGCGGAGTGTACCGCTTGCGGCGTTCGCCCTCCGAGCCGCTCGACGTTGAGGAGGGGGCGGGGGTGCTACACACGGCGTGGGGCGCGATCAAGGGGGATGCTGGCCTCCTTCCCGGCTTCCCAAACCCCGCCAACCCCGAGATGTGGATCCCGTACGCGCTGAAGTTCTCGTCGGATGCCCGAGTGGACATTATGACTTCCACGGGCGCGCTCGTCCGGTCGTTCGACCTTGGGCGGGTGGCGGCCGGGGTTTACTGCGAGCAGCACACCGCGCTCCGGTGGGATGGCACGGACGCCCGCGGTGAAGCGGTCGCGAGCGGCACGTACTTCGTCACGCTGAGGGCAGGGACTACGACGGACACGCGCCGAGTGATTCTGGCGCGGTAACGAGTAGCCCGGCGGACGAAACGCGCACATGTCAGTTGGCCGCTGCGTATCGCGCGCGGACAGCGGCGTCTGTACAGGATGAAGACCGCCCCGTGGGACGGCCTTCGACGTTCGCAGCGGGCCGCTATCGCAGGCGGGCGGCCGCCCAACGCGGCACGGCGCCACGCCATGGACGGTACTCGACCACCGACGCGTCGCCTTCGGGCCGCAACTGGCCATAGCCGTTCTTAGTGACCCACTTCGTTCGGCCGTTGTCGTGGTACATCACGCCGCTAGCGAGCAGCGGGTCGCAAGTCTCAAGCTGCTGCCGGGCCACCCCCTGGGCAATGCTCAGCTCAACCGTGCGCGGAATTGGATAGGGCATACGAAATACGCCTGCGTTACGTCCGGCTCCCATAAGTCTCTCCTTCGTGCGCGGGTGTCTACCCGCAATTCCTTGCGCGACGCGCGCATAGCCACACACATTCTTCGCTGCGCGACGAGCGCGGGTTACGAAGAACGAGCCTACCGTCTCAACGTGACGGGCAATCTATTACCGACCGGGTATCCAGGCGGGCACAAAAATGGTTGCCGGGGAAGGATTCGAACCCTCGCAGCGTGGTCCAGAGCCACGTGTCCTACCACTAGACGACCCGGCAACTCTAGTACGATTGCGCAGGTATTCTAGCACTCGCTTCGTCAAAGGGTCAACGCAGAAAGCCGTGGCAGGCCGACGTTAGGCCGAGACGCGGGCGATACTGACGCTCAGAGCGGCCCATCAGCCGCTGCAACACGGAAGGCCGCTTCACGACGACTCACAGCAGGTGGCGGCGGAAGAACGCACGTGTGGGATTCATTGCGGCGTCGATGTGTTTCGGGCCGAACCCATGTCCGCCACCGTCTATCACGATCAGCTCGGAGACCACTCCCGCCTCCCGGAGCGCGTTGTGCAGTATTGCGCTCTGCGAAGGCAGCACCAAGTCGTCGCTCGCCCCGTGCACGATGAGAAATGGCGGGGAGTCTTGAGTCACGTACGTCGCGGGGTTCGCCGCTACGACGCGGTCGGCGAACTCGCGGATGGGGCCTCCGACGAGCCGCGACTCTGGCGAGTCGGCCGCGTCGTGGTCTACCGCCCCCGGTTCGTCGTTCATGCGCAAGAAGTCCGTCGGCCCGAACCAGTCGCACACGGCCTGCACGGCGTCGGAGATGTCGCCTGCGTCGGGGTCGCCCTGGCGCAGCGCCCCGCGCGCTGTTCCCAACAACGCGGCAAGATGACCGCCCGCGGACGACCCCCAGGCGCCGATCCTGGACGCGTCGATGTTGTACGCCGTAGCGTTGCGTCGCAGCCAGCGCACGGCGGCGCGGCAGTCGTGCAACTGCGCGGGGAAGGTCGCCTCGTCGCTCAGTCGATAGTTGACACTCGCCACCGCGTAACCATCTACAAGCACCGACCGCGCGGCTTCGCAGTGGGCCTTGTCGCCACCCATCCACCCTCCGCCGTGGATCCACACCAGCAGCGCGTGCGGATCACCTTCGGGCCGCCAGTAGAGGTCCAGCGCCTGCGATGCGCGTGCCGAAGCCGCGTACGGCAGATCCCGCGCGATCTGCACATCAGACGGTATCAACGGTTGAGGCTCCAGTCGTAGTCGTTGTATTCGATCTGAATGGCGCCGACGTTCGCCGCGAGGTAGTCCCTCTCGTCGCCTGGGTCGAGGTAGGCGAGCACGAAGCGGTGAAGCGCGGCGTCCGAGAAGCCGAAGTCGCCGGCGTACCAGTTGAAGATCGGCGAGAGATGCATCGTCCCGCCCGCAGCGTCGATGCGCACTTCCGACGCGCTGTTCACGAAGGAAGCGGCAGCCAGGTCCAATTCAGCGTCGATGTCTTCCGCGCTGTAAGAGGCGATGGGCGGGCATCCGGCGGCAGCGCAATTCAGAGCAAAGTGAAGGCGGGGGTCAAGCCGGGGAACGACGTGCGCCGACCGAGGGTCGTCGTCTGTGAACGCCACCCCACGCAGTACGCCGTGCTCGATGTCGTTCGCGGTGAAGATGAGCCCTCCCACGCGGTACGCGTAGCGGTCGAAGAACGTCTCGTCCTCGCGGACGCTCTCCGCGACGTCGGACTCCAACACAGCGTGCAGGACGAGGGCGTTGTACAGGTTGATCCAGAACGCCAGTCCCTCGTTCTGCGTGTCCAGGGAGCGCAAGTCCACGCCCTCTAGAGAGCGCGCGAGGATGAGGTAATCCGCGAACGCCTCAGAGCTCCGCAGACCGTCGTAGTCCACGCTTCTGCCGTCGACGAACTCCGCCACAAGCCTGCCGGCGGAACGTCGCAGCCGTGCAGCCGCGTCCTCGGCCGCTACCGCCGAAGTAGGGACGTCAGACGCGTTGAGTACCCTCGGCGCATCGGACGCCCTGGCGGAGGCGATGCCGACGAGCGTAGCAAGCATCAGCGCGTACACTCGTGTCGCCACATTTCCCTCCGATCACCCCGATGCTACGATTCCCAGGCATGGCCCACACGAACTCGACGGGATACGACCATGGCTATCGACAGCTTCTCGCTCTACTGCATGGTACCGTATCTGCGCGACCGCTTCGAAGGACGGCGTGTGCGTGACGTCGGGCAGGAGTCGCCACACGAAGCCGTCATACGTTTCCAGCGGCGCGGCGACGAGGAGAGCGGCCCGTGCATCCTCATCTCCTCGCATACCACGCATGCGCGTGTTCACACGACGGCCCGCTTTCCCAAGTCCAAGACCCGGACGCACTTTGCCGACGTACTGTTCCACCACCTCGGCCGTTGCGAGCTGAAGGCCGTCGAGCAAGTCGGTCTGGACCGCATCCTCACACTGACCTTCGGGCCGCCGCCAGGGTGGATGGGCGAAGACCGGGGCGAGCGCCGCCTCGTCGCCGAGATGATGGGCAAGCACAGCAACCTGATTCTCGTGAACGAGTCGACAGGGCGCATTGTGGATGCGGCGAAGCACGTGGACGAGAGCCGCAATCGCCATCGCGAGATCCTCCCCGGCGTCACTTACGTCGCGCCGCCAGAGGACGAGCGCCCCAACCCCTTCGACGTCACCCGGAACGACCTGGCTGCCCTCCTCAGCGGAGCGAGCGAAGACCCACGGTGGCGGCAGCTCATGTCGGGCATTGGCGGGTCAAGCCCCGCCTTCACGCGCGCCCTTCTACACGCGACGCCTGACCCGTCGGACATCGACTCCGTGTGGGCAACCTATTCCCATCGCATCGCCGCAATCGCGGACGGAAACGTGCGTCCCACGGTGACGTACGCGTCCGACGAGCCGTCCGCCAAGGCCCTGGGGCAGGGGCTGTTCCCATCAGAACCCCTCGACCCCGACGCGCGGGTGGTGGCGTACGACACGGTGAACGACGCCATCGCCGCCTATCACGACCGGCTTCTCGTGAGCGAGGCCCTATCGCAGCAGCGCCAGCGCCTTGCCCAGGCCCTCACGAAGCGCGAGCAGGCGATCCTGCGGAAGCGCGCCGCGCTCAAGGGCGACCTGTCCCTCGCGGCGGAGGCAGACACGTACAGGCTCCAAGGCGATCTCATCATGGCGGCGCTGCACGAGATAGAGCCTCGCGCCGAGTCGCTGACCACGCTGAACTACTACGAGCAAGACGCCCCGGAGGTCGAGATACCTCTTGACCCGATGAAGACCGGCGTCGAGAACGCTCAGGTCTACTTCAAGCGGTACAAGCGGGCAAAGCGCGGGTACTCGCGCATTGCCGAACTCATCGCCGACACGGACCAGGAGCTTGAGTGGCTCGCGGAGTACCGCGGCAAACTGACCGGAGCGCAGGGCCTGAAGGCGCTCGAACGGTTGCGTGAGCAACTGCTCCAGCTAGGGTGGATCAAGGAGAAGTCGGCGAAGGGCAAGCAGGAGGAGTCCACGCCGTACCGGTCGTTTACATCGGGACCGTGGCGCATCCTCCTCGGGCGCAACGACCGGGAGAACGAGTGGCTGGTCACGCGCATGGCGAAGAAGGACGACGTGTGGCTACACGTCAAGCAGATACCAGGGTCGCACGTGCTCATCAGGAATCCCGAGCGCAAAGAGCAGGTGCCCATGCCGGTTCTGCTTGCGGCGGCAAAGCTCGCGGCGCACTTCAGCAAGGCGCGGAACTCATCGCACGTGCCGGTGGACTACACGTGGCGGCGATACGTGGTGCGGCCCAAGGGCACGCCCTCCGGCTTCGTCACGTATAGTCGTGAGAAGACGCTTTACGTCGAGCCGGACAGCCCGTCGAATCTGTTCGGGAGTGGGAGTCGGTCGTAGGCGGTCGCCAAGGGATCCCCGCGCGGTGACGGCTGTCCCGGCGACATCTCCTTGCCGCGTCGGTAGGTGGATCGAGATCCTTCACGTTCGTTCAGGATGACTGTTAGGTTTATCGGCGTGGCTCAGCCAGTGCGCCACGATCGCCGTTTGCAAGGCATTGGCGGGGCCTGTCTGGCTGCAGGATCCGGCAGCCGCTCCGCTGCGTGGATCGCCCTACGTGCGGGGCCGCCGGGCCTTGCCTGCACGTGTCCTGTAGGGCACCGTTCATATGTGGCATGTGAGGACGGACTCTCCAAACATATGAGACCTGAAAGGTGGCTCGAATGGCACGTAGAAGCACGAAACGAGTGACGCGCGTCCGCGATGCGAAGAACGGGCAGTTCCTGCCGAAGTCGGCGGCGAAGCGCCGTCCTTCAACGACCGTGACGGAGACGGTGAAGAAGCGACGCTAAAGGCGTCGGAAGGGGCCTCGCCGTGTGCGACGGCCCCTCGCCCATATTGGACTTCGTTACGTACCATCAGCGTGTTCGATCGCTAGCGCGGGGTCGGAGTTGCGCTCTGCTTCGCGCGGGAATCGCGTTCGTTCCAGCAGCACCGCTTGAACTTGGCGCCGCTACCGCACGGGCAGTCGTCGTTGCGACCCGCCGTCGCCCAACGGTTCTCCTCGGCGAGCTTGGCGTCCCGCTCCGCGACGAGGTCCATGATGTCCGTCGCGGGTCGACCTGCTCGGAGCACGTTGCACAGCGCCTTCATGTGCGGGTCGATGTGCTTGAAGTACCGCTTGTAGCCTGCGCACAGGTAGTTCAGCCCGGGCTCCCCGTCGGGCGTGTCGATGAAGCGGTGCTTCGGACACTCCCCGTTGCATGCGAACTTCACATCGCACCCCTGGCAGTACTTCGGCAGAGCGTCGCGCTTGTCGTCGCCGAACTTCTTCTGCTGCGGCAACATCGCCAGTTCCGCCATGGGCGTCTCGGTGATGTTGCCCAGGTGGTACTCCGGATAGACGTAGTGGTCGCAGGCGTACAGGTCGCCGTTGTGCTCCATCGCCATGGCGTTGCCGCACGTCTCGCCAAACACACAGAGGGAAGCCGGCATGCCCATCCAGATGCCGAGGTGCACCTCGAAGGTCTGCACGAACACCTTGCCCACGTCGTTGCGGATCCACTCGTCGAAGATCGTCGTGTAGAACTCGCCGAAGTCCCGCGCGCGGACGCTCCAGGGTGTCACGGGTGGGCCGGTGTCCTCCTCGCCGTCTAGTTCTGGCGGCGGCGCCAACCACAGCAATCCCTCGCCCACGCCAACGCGCTCGACGATGGGGATGAACTGGAGGAAGTCAGACTCGACCTCGTCGCGCAGGAACCGGTAAACCTCGAGCGGAGCCGTCGACGTGTAGCGATGCAGCACGGTCAGGGTGTTGTAGCGAACTTCGTGTTCTTTGAGGAGCGCGACGCCGCGCATGACGTCATCGAAGGAAGGCTTCCCGCCTTTGTCTACGCGGTACCGGTCGTGGATTTCGCGCGGCCCATCCACGCTGACGCCTACGAGGAAGTCGTTCTCCCGCAGGAACTCGCACCATGCGTCATCCAGGATGGTGCCGTTCGTCTGCAGCGAGTTGTTAACCTGCTTGCCGTCCGGGCAGTGTTCCTGCTGCAACTCCACGACGCGCTGGAAGAAGTCCACGCCCATGAGCGTCGGCTCGCCGCCCTGCCACGCGAATTCGATTTCGTTCCCAGGCTGCGCGGCGATGTACTGCCTGACGTAGCTCTCCAGCACCTCGTCCGACATGCGGAACACGTGCCGAGGCGGGTAGAGCGCCTCTTTCTCGAGGTAGTAGCAGTACTTGCAGTCGAGGTTGCAGATCGGCCCGATGGGCTTCGTCATGACGTGGAAAGGCGTGTGCGGCTGGGCGATCTGATCCATCAAGGTATCCGGCGATAGGTGGCATGGCGGCCTCTGAGCCTATCCTAGTCCCTTTGCCCGAAGGGGGTCAATTCCGTGGTGAAGTTCGGTGTTCCCGCGCGCTTCATGGGTCCACGACGTCGCCTGCACCGACCTGGGCTTGGCATCGGCGTGCTATCCCGAACACGCGACCTGCGCGCAGTGCCGTGAACCCGTCAAGGCTAGCTGGTCTGCGAGCGCCACACCGACGCATCGGAACGATATCCGCCGCAGACCTGGTATCGGGCCGCCCTATCTGCCAGATTGTTGGTAAGTCCGCGATCTCCGCGGGAGGCGGCGTCGCTCCGTTGGCGGTCTGGACGCGCCGCATCCTGACAGCGCCGAAGGGAGTCTGGAGATGCAGGTTAGCGAGTGTATAGGGTGTGAGTCGTTCCCCTGTGTAGGTGTTCGGCACGATTGCTACATCGTGCCCGAGATTGACGTGCGGCCTGAGGATGTCTCGGTTGTGATGATCTCCGAAGCGGCCCCGGCGAATCGCGAGGACTACTACTACGCTGGGGGAGACTCGCTGTTTGAGCAGACGACTGTGCTGGCGTTCACCGACGCTGGCGAGAGTGTTTCCTCCATGCAGGACATCCTAAGGTGCGGCGTGTATCTGACGACTGCTGTCAAGTGTGGGAAGACGGGGTACGGCATCAAGGCGGGCCCGATCAAGGAGTGTTCCCTCATCCTGGAGGCAGAGCTTGCGCTATTCCCGAATGTACAAGTGTTCATGCTGATGGGAGATGTCGCTATCAGGGCCGTGAACTACATCGCGAAGCGGAACGGCGAAGAGCGAGTGATCCCGCCTGGATCCACGTACAAGCTCCGAGGACCGGAGTATTTCTTCCAGGGCCGGCGAGCTCTCCCGTCGTATCTCCAGGCAGGGCCCAGCTTCTTCATTGAGAAGAGCAAGCGGCGGATGATTGCGGAGGACATCGCTACGGCGTTGAGTCTGGTGCGGTGACGCCGGGACGCGCCCACGCCGTGACGGCGTCAACTCGTGGTACTCCTCCCTTCGGGTCGGCTTGGCAGGTGTGGCCCGATGGCCGCTCGCAGGCTCGCGCAATTGCTCATCCCGGCCGTGATCGGGCAACCCCAGCATTGCGCTGGCCCGCCCACACGGATACGGTTCCCACGTCGCGCAGAGCAGTGATCCGCTTTCCGGCAGCGGCCCAGCATGGAGACGCAGATGCCCCACCCTTACAAAGAGCTTCGTGTCTCGAACGACGCCATGGACGATGCAGCCGAGTTGCGCACGCGCATGGACGACGAAGGGTATCTGTTCCTCAGGGGCTTGCAGGACGCCGACAGGCTGTGGGCGTTGCGGCGCGACATGCTGACCGTAATGCAGCGCGGCGGGTGGGTGCTCGCCGACACCGACCCCATGGACGGGTTGGCGGACGTCTCGCGGCAGTGCACCGAAGGCGATATGGAGTACACGGACGTCTACCACGAGGTGTACAAGCTGGAGTCGTTCCACCGCTCCGCTCATTGGCCGGAAGTGATCGACTTCATGGAGCAGGTCGTAGGTGGCCCCGTGCTGCCGCACCCGCAGAAGGTCGCGCGACTGTGGTTCCCGAAGTTCACGCAGCACACCACCCCCGTGCATCAGGACTTCGTGCACTTCCAGGGCAACTTCGAGACGTACACGTGCTGGGCGCCCGTGGGCGACTGCCCCGTCGAGCTCGGCGGCCTCGCGGTTCTGCCAGGTTCGCACAAGGTCGGCAAGGTGCTGGACCACCGCTTCTCGCTGGGAGCCGGCTGGCTCAAGCTGGACACGGACGAGGAGGAGACCGCGTGGCACACCACCGACTACGAAGTCGGCGACACGCTCATCTTCCCCGCGCTGACGGTCCACCAGGCGTTGCCGAATCTGACCGAGGACCGGCTGCGCGTCTCCCTCGACAATCGCTACCAGGCGGTTGATGCGACGATCGCAGACCACGTGCTCACGCCTCATCTGGACGGCTTCGGCGGACTCACGTGGGAGGATGTTTACGCGGATTGGGAGTCCGACGACCTCAAGTACTACTGGCAGAACACGGACACGCCTGTCATAGAGCGGGACGCCGCGTACTTCGACAAGGGGTTCGAAGAGGCGTTAGAGCTCGCGAAGGACGGCGACGAGGCCGCGCGCCTGCACCTTCGTCGTATCGAGCGTCGGGATCCCACGTCGGATTACGCGGAAGCCGCGCGCCGGGTCATCGGGGACGGGTAGCTGCGGCAACCGAATGCGCGCGACGCCCTCGCCCGGTGCGTGAGGGGCACTCGCGCGCCCAGCCCGACAGTCGTAGCGCACACCAGACTACTCCAGCCTCGGAGTAGAATCCGTAGCTGGTAGACGCCTGTTCCCAGAGGCATGAGCAGTACCGAACAGCTCCAGGTGCACACCGGCCTACAGATCCCCTTCTCGGTGTGACATCAGTGTGATGCACGCCGCATCGGGCCGCTGCCCGTCATTCCCATCGCCCATGTACCGTCGCAGCCGCCTCTCGCACCCCTTCCCAGCAGGGAACAGTGTGTGGGCGTGACACAGTCAGGCATAGCCAGCATCCGCGTCCTGAACCGACATGGTGCCGCGGCATCTTTGCATTTGTCACGCCACAGCCCTATGTGGTAGCGTCCTCAGCCGCGCCACTCGCCGACGGGCCGTGTGTGCGCACACTCGTACGGCTATCTGCCTCGGCCCGTGGAAATCGGAGGCTGAGATGCGTAGGAAGTCACTATGGTTTGACCCGCCAACTGATGCGGAGAAGGCCTACCGGAAAGCGCAGGCAAGGCTCCTCGGCAACGGTCAGAAGATCAGACAAGCGGTCATCGGAATGTCGCTAGCTCGATCCCTGGCTGTGTTCGTCGTCTCCTATGTGGGTATGGCGGCGGGGTTCGCCGTCCTGTATTGGGGCCGTGGGTGGCTCGACAGGGCGGGATCGACCGAATCGCGGGATCTCGTCGAGTGCCTGTATTTCTCGATCACGTGTCAGACGACGGTCGGGTTCGGTGACCTGTCGCCCCTTGATGTGTCGAGTCTTGGTCAGATGGCGGCCGCCCTCCAGGCGGTGACAGGCACGATGGGGTTCGCAGCGCTCATGGGGGTCGTTGTTGTCAAGCTGCTGCTTCCCCCAGAGCCGTTGCGGGTGTCGCGGTCGGTCGTCTTCTACCCGGAAAGCAGCAGTTTTCGAGTGAGGGTGCGTGTGCTGACCCCCCAGCACGTGCCCAAGGTGGACGTGGCATTCTCCGCCCGCTTCGAGAGGGACACGCCTGCAACCGGTACCTCGGCCTCTGTATACCCGGTCATCGGAAGCGGCGAGTTACACGCATCATTTCGGCCTGGGAGGAGTTATGTACTGTCTACGGTGCCGGTTACGAGTGTCGTCCAACAGTGCCATGGACCCGTCCCGCTCTTCTCTCGCAACATGCACGCGATCGACTTCCCTGAGTGGAAGGCGGCCGCATGGATGGACCTGGCGGACCGGGTCGTCGAGAGCAACCCCGATCTCGCTAGGCAACTTGCGTCCCATGGCTCGGTGCACGGCCAGTACGTCGTCCTTACGCCGGACAACGTGACGGCGTTCAGTGAACTGTCGGTGCGGATAGAATACCTGCTTGCGGGCGTGGGTGGGTCTGGCGCGGCGCTCGCCGTATATGACATTGTCGGGGACAGCGCGCGCAGCGCGCTCACATGCGGCCGGTTCCGTGGCCTGGTCAAGCGTGGCCCTGGACGACCCAGACGCATCAAGCTGATTGCGCTTGAGGGGTTCGACGACGTCATTGAGACACAACCAAGGGACTGCGAGCAATGCCAGCACAATGCCAGCTGCGGCATCTTAGCTCAACGCGCGGAAGACCGGGCGCCGTATCGCGCGGTCTTGGACCGAGTGCGACAGTAGAGGGCGGGCCCAGGCAGCCGTACTGCGGTTACCAGCGGGAGAAGGCGCTGGGGCGGTCGTACTCGACCTGCGATGGATGGAGCGCCGCGCGCTATTCTTGGGTCCGAGTAGCGGGCGCGCGAGATGCGTGACGGCTAGCCCACGGGCCGCAGCAGACCGGGCACTTCGGCGCCGCCGTTAACGATCTTCATCGGTCGGCCGATGCGCGAGTAGTTCACCTTCGCTGCTTCGACCCCAAACAGACCGCAGAGCGAATAGAAGAAGTCCTCGGCGGATACCGGTCTGTCGACGACCTTCTCGCCCGCCTCGTCCGTCGCGCCGATGACGCGACCGCCGACGAGCCCGCCCCCCGCCATGGCGATGCTCCAGCCGTTGGCCCAGTGGTCGCGACCGTCGTTCTCGTTGATCTTCGGCGTCCTGCCGAACTCGCCCATCCAGATGACGAGCGTCTCGTGGAGCATGTCGCGAGCGTCGAGATCGGCGATGAGGGTCGCCATCGCGGGATCGACGATGCCTAGCAGCCGGTCCATGGCGGTGAAGTTGTCGTTGTGTGTGTCCCACCCGTCTAGCGACACCTCCACGCAGCGCACGCCAGCCTCGACTAGGCGGCGCGCCATGAGGCAGCCCTGCCCGAAGTTGTTCATGCCGTAGGCGGTTCGGACCTCCGTCGGCTCCTGATCCAGCTCGAACGCCGCCGTGAGGTCGGAGTGGATCATCTGGTCGGCCTTGTCGTAGATCGCCTCCCGGTCGAGAACTTCGTCCGTGGTGCGCTCCGCGAAGTGCTGGTTCAGGAACGACACCATGTCGCGGCGCGCCTTGAACCGGCCTGGGTACATGCCCGACGCGTAAGCGAGATTGTCCACGCCGTCCAGCGGGCTCGGCACGAAGAACGGGTCGTGTTCCGCCCCGAGGAACGACGCGTCGAAGGCGGGCGAGTTCAGCGCGACGGCGTTCGGCAGCTCGAACGATGAGTCGCCGATCTCCGAGGAGAGAATCGACGCGAACGACGGGTGCTTCACGGAGTTTGTGGGCGTGTACCCCGTGTGCATCAGATAGCGGCCGCGGCTGTGGTTGCCCTCGTTCGTAGCCATGGACCGCACGAGCGTGAGGTGCTTCCCCTGCTCCGCGAGTTGCGGCAGCTTGGCTCCGAGCATCATCCCGTCGGCGCTGGTCTTGATCGCGCCGAGAGGGCCGCCGTTGACGTGGTTGGGCTTCGGGTCGAACGTGTCGGTCTGTGTCGGGCCGCCGTTCATGAACAAGACGATGCAGTGCTTCGCGGTCGCTGGGCGGGTGAGCGCCGTCGCGCGCCCTTCGGACAGCAGGCCGTCCATGAACACGGAGCCCATGAGCCCGTACAGACTCCCCTTGAGCATGGAGCGTCGGGTCAGGTGCTTGCCGAGGAGGTGCTCGCTGTCCGTCTCGCCAACGGGCTTCGCGTCTCTGGTTCTGATGTCGTCCGCCATGTGGGGCGCCCTCGCGGTGAACAGCTATCGAGCAACTACGTGTGATTATGCGTTGGGCCGCTTGGCGTTGTCCAACGTCCTTCACGCCGTAAACCGGGCGTGGGCCGAAAGGTTCAATCCACTGGATTTCGCGGCCTCGACGCTTTGCCATCGCGGGAGGCCGCGTGGCATAATAGCAGGCACGGTGAGCGTAGCTCAGTCGGTAGAGCACCTGACTGTGGAT
>CAYYPK010000040.1:15965-56072 GCA_964473525.1 uncultured bacterium | reverse complement strand
CGAGATTCCTGTATAACCAGACATCCGATCCATGTTGGGACCGTAGCCAAGAATACCTACGGTTGTAATATTAGGATGGGGTCGGGTACACACCAACGCATCGCACGTGGCGGACTCTAGTTCAGGCGCGAGGACTTTGGCATGTCGCCGTGCTCAGGCACGCGCTCGTCGGCGCGCCGGCGAGCCGCGAGGACGGCGCGATGGTGGAACGTACGCTTCTTGAGTGCCTTGTGTTCCGATTTCAGAAGCGTCTCGACCGAATCCTGCGCGAGCAGGGCCTGCTTCTCGCGAGGTGACAGCGGCATCACCGAGGCGACGAGGTAGGCGATGTCGTCGGGGCTGTCGGGGAGTGTCTCTTGGGTTTCCCAGTCATCGTCTACGAGGGCGGTAAGGCGGTCGTACTTCAGGAACTCCTCCGCGACCGAGCCTGACAGTGCCACGAGCTCCGTCTGTGGCATCTCGGACCCAGCCTGGGGCATGAACGCGACGCGCGCGCTCATGTACGGCTCCTGCTGCACGATTTCCGTGATGCGGAAGCGGTGCTCGCCGTGGGCGAGGATGTTCATTCGCCCGTCGTCTAGCTTCTCCACCTGCTGGATGCGCGCCACGGTGCCGATGGGGTAGACACGCGCGGGACCTCCGACCTCGGCGCCCTCACGGATGAGGACGACGCCGAACGGCACCTCGTCACGTATGCACTCGCCGATCATGAGTTTGTAGCGGTCCTCGAAGATGTGCAGGGGCAGCGGCATTCCCGGGAAGAGAACGCTGGGCAGCGGAAACAGCCGCAACTGGACTTCGGACTCCGGCGTGGAGTCCTCAGGCGCGTCGGGGGATGGGGCGTCGGGGGTCATCAGTCGCCAGCCGGTTGCGTAGACGGGTCGAGGGCGGGTCGAGACTCCCCTAGTCTACATCGGCGCGCGTTGCCCGGTCAAAAAGCGCGCGCGGCCTTACCGCGCCACGCGCGGATGGGTCATCATGGCTCTGGTAAAGCTAGGCGAACGCACGGAAGCATTGAGGGCGCCGGCGCACATGAAGCTCCTGATACTGGCCCCGAGCCTGCCCCTGCCGCCGACAGACGGTGGGAAGATACGCGTCCTGAACCTGCTCCGGCGCGCGGCGACAGAGTTCGACGTGACGGTACTCGCGCTCCAGACCGAAGCCACCGACGACGACGCGGCAGATGAACTCCGCGACGAGGGCATCACGACGATCCTCGTGCCGCGCTCGCCCGCGCGTGTGCCTCCCCTGACCCCGCAGGCGATGGCGCGCGCCGTGACGCGTGGCGTTCCACTCGCGGCCGCCAAGTACTTCCTCCCGGCGTATCGACGCGCGCTTGCCGAGTTGCTGGAGGCGACGCCGTTCGACCTCGTCCATTTTGAGATGGTGCACATGGCGCAGTACCTGCCGACGGTGCGCCGCTTCACGAACGCGCCCGTACTGCTCTCCACGCAGAACGTGGATTCCGACGTCTGGCGGCGCGCGACGGATCACCAGCCGACGTGGCTCCGACGCAAGGCCTTCGGCTGGCAGGCGAACGTCTTCGAGCGCACGGAACGGCGCGAAGGACCGAAATTCGACGGGATCACCGCCGCCTCTGATCGGGACGCCGAGATGTACAGGACGCTGGTTCCTGGCGTGCCTGTCGAAGCCGTCGATAACGGGGTCGACCTGGCTGGGTACACCCCACGGCCTGACGACGAGGAGCCGGCCACGTTCGTCTACACCGGGAGCTACGACTGGCTGCCGAACGCTGACGCCGTCGCGTATTTCTGCCGCGAGGTGTGGGGACGCATCCGCGAGGCGTTGCCCGACGCCCGCTTCTTCGCCGTAGGCAAAGCTCCCACGGACGAGATGCAGAGCTACCACGGCCGCGACGGGGTCACTGTGACAGGGCGTGTGCCAGAGGTCCATCCGTTTATCGCGCGTGCGTCCGTGTACGTTGTACCGTTGCGCATAGGAGGAGGCACGCGGCTCAAGATCCTCGAGGCGATGGGGATGGGCAAGGCGATCGTCAGTTCGTCCATCGGGTGCGAGGCATTGGACGTCGAGCCGGGTCGCGACCTCTGTGTCGCCGACGACCCCGAGGCGTTCGCGGAGACGGCTATCGGGCTGGCTACTGACGTCGAGCAACGGCGCGAGCTGAGCGCCGCCGGGCGCAGACGCGTCGAGGAACGGTACGGTTGGGAAGCCATCGGCGCGCGGATGAACGCCTTCTACCGCAGGCTCGTGGGCGACGACACGGCGTAGACTTTCTACACGGACCTCATGGACTCAGGAAACCACGCCGATGCTCGGTCGGTCTCCACGCACGCTCATCATCTTCGCCCGGGAGCCGAGCGCGGACACCGCGAAGACGCGCCTGTCTCCGATGTTCGATGGGCCGGCGCGCGTGAAGTTCTACTTGGCGATGCTACGCGATGTCGCCGCCTCCTCACGCGCGGCGGCGTGTGACCGTCGCGTGCTTGCGTGGGCGCCCGGGGCGCGGCCGGCGCTTCTGGAGGACATATTCAGCGACCACGAACTCACGCCACAGCGTGGCGAAGACCTCGGAAGCCGTATGGCTGCCGCCTTCGCCGAAGCGTTCGCCACCGATGCGGCCGCGCGCGTCGTCCTGATCGGGTCGGACGCGCCTCTGCTGGATGGCCCACGCATCGACGCCGCGTGGGATCTGCTCGAACGGCGCGATATCGCGCTGACTCCGAGCCACGACGGCGGCTACTGCCTCGTGGGCGCGCGGGCCTCGGTCGGCGACGACGTGGCCACGCTGTTCGACGCCGTGCGGTGGAGCGAACCAGACGTCCTCGCGCAGACGGTCGATAGGGCGCAGGCGCTAGCGGAGCGGCGGCCGGAGGTGACGTGCGGTATCCTCCCCATGTGCTATGACATCGACACGCCCGACGATGTGCGCCGGCTGGAGGCGCACCTGCGCGCGCTAGAGGTGGCGGAACAGCCGCTCCCTCGGCACACGCTGGGCGCGCTTCGGAGACTGCGATGACCGCGACAGACGCCCGTCCGTTCGTGAGCGTGGTTATACCCGCTTACGATGAGGAGGCCGCGATCGGTAACGTGCTAAGTGATATCCCCGGAGATGCCGTGGACGAGGTGATCGTCGTCGACAACGGAAGCGCCGACGACACGGCGGGCGTGGCTCGTCGAGCTGGCGCGAGGGTGGTCCACGAGCGTAGGCGGGGCTACGGGCAGGCGTGTATGGCGGGCATCCGCGCGCTGCATCCCGACACGGAGATCGTCGTCTTCTTGGACGCGGACTACAGCGACGACCCCAAGGAGTTGCCGGCGATCCTGGCGCCGTTACTTGATGGCCGCGCCGACATGGTCATCGGCTCGCGGGCATTGGGCCGTCGAGAGCGGGGGGCGTTGGCCCCGCACGCCCGCGTCGGGAACAGGCTGGCGACGTTCCTTATCCGCCGCGTGTGGGATGTCTCGTTCACGGACCTCGGGCCGTTCAGAGCGATACGCCGCGACACATTGCGCGCCATGCGCATGCGCGATACGACGTACGGATGGACCGTCGAGATGCAGGTGAAGGCCGCGATCATGGGTACGATATCGGTGGAAATCCCCGTTCGGTATCGCCGCCGCATCGGTCGGTCAAAGATCACGGGCACACTTCGGGGTACGGTCGGCGCCGGAGTGAAAATCCTGGGTACGATCGGTTACTATTGGGTCGTCGGCAGGGGCGGCCCGCGCTCCGACGCCGCGCCGCCGCGCCCACGCCACGAACGGGAGCCCGTCACATGAAATACCGCCGTGACCCGTTTGGGAATTTCTTCGAGATACAGAAGCAGATCGACCAGCTCTTCGATGCGTTCATAGAGGGGCAGGCTGCCGGTGGGCCGCCAGCCGCCGTGAACCCGGACGCGCAGTTCTGGCGCCCGCCGATGGACATCTACGAGGCCGCGCACGCCTTTATCGTGCGCGTGGAACTTCCAGGGGTGGATCCGGAAGACGAGGTAGAAATCGAACTGACCGAGAACGTCCTAACGATACGCGGCACGCGCCGGGACCGCTCCCGCGAGAAGAAGCAGCACTACCACCTCGCGGAGATCAACTACGGCAACTTCGAGCGCGCCATGGCGTTGCCCGAGGCGATCGACGACGACGGCGAGCTTGCAGCCAATTACGACGACGGCTTCCTGGAGATCACGCTGCCGAAGGTAGCCCCTCCGGTCGCCAAGACGATCCCAGTGCAGACGAAGCCACCACGGTCGCCCATCACCATCGACGCCGAGGATCCCCACGAAGGCCCCTTGCTCCCTGGCGGCGACGATGCCACGTCCTCCGAGGAGGGTGAATGATGGCACGGCACATGAACGCTGAGTTCGACGACATCGAAGGCGTCGAGGGACAGGGCGAGAAGGACGAGCCTGACCCGGCTGAAGAAGAGACTGAAGGACAGCGAGACGAGCAGACCGGCGATGGCGACGATGAGCCGGACGACGCGCCGGACGAGATGCCGATGCCTGACGACGACGACAACGCTGCGGGCCTTCTCGCGGACCTACAGTTCGTGGAGGGGCAGCCCGACGAAGGCCCCGCCGACGTAGACCTGCCAGAAGAGCTCCCCATTATCGCGATGCGGGGCGGGACGGTCGTGTTCCCAGGCATGCCGCCGACGCCGCCTTTCATGCCACCGTATCTCGCGTTCCAGGGCGGTCGGGCGATGTCCGCCGTGGAAGCCGCGATGCGCGATGAGCCGCGGATCGTCGGACTGATCCAGTTGCGCGAGGATCCCTCGAACAAGGAGTTCGCGCTCGAAGACGTCCACGAGATCGGCACGCTCATCTACATCGCGCGGTTCCGCAAAGGAGACGAGGGCGCGTTTCTCCTCGTGCAGGGACGCGCGCGCATTCGCATCCTCGAGTTCACGCAGCAAGAGCCGTATATCATGGCTCGCGTCGAGTCGCTGACGGACCTCGTGCTCGAAGATGTCGAGATGGAGGCGCTCAAGCGATCCGTGCGGACGCAGTTCAGCGAAATGGCGAAGCTGTCCGGGCAGCACCAGGAGGAGATCGCCGAACTCGCCGACCACATCGAACACCCTGGGCATCTTGCGGACTTCGTGGCGACGCTGACGGAGTTCAAGTCCGAGCAGAAGCAGGATCTGCTGGAGACGCTCAACGTCACGGAGCGGCTGCACAAGCTGTCGACGATGCTCGGCCGCGAGGTGAACGTCCTGGAAGTCGGCGCCGAAATCCAGTCGCAGACGCAGGAAGAGCTCAGCAAGGATCAGCGTGACTACGTCCTGCGCCAGCAGCTCAAGCAGATCCGCAAGGAGCTTGGTGAGGAAGAGGACGAAGGCGCCGAGATCGAGGAGCTTCGCGAACGCCTCGCGGACGCCAACCTGCCCGAGGAGGCGCACAAGGCGACGACGCGTGAGCTCGATCGCCTCGCCCGGATGCCGTCGGCGGCGGCCGAATACACTGTCTCGCGCACGTACATCGAGACGATCCTCGAGCTGCCGTGGCACGCGTCGACGGAGGACAACCACGACATCAAAGCAGCGTCGGCGATCCTCGACGAAGACCACTTCGGGCTGAACAAGGTCAAGGAGCGCATCCTCGAGTACCTCGCCGTGCGGAAGCTGAAGGCGGACATGCGCGGGCCGATCCTGTGCTTCGTCGGGCCTCCCGGAGTCGGCAAGACATCGCTGGGCAGGTCCATCGCGCGGGCGTTGGGACGCAAGTTTATCCGCATGTCGCTGGGTGGCGTCCGGGACGAGGCGGAGATTCGCGGTCACAGGCGCACGTACATCGGCTCGCTCCCAGGACGGGTCATCCAGAACCTGCGCACGGCGAACTCGAACAACCCCGTCTTCATGCTCGACGAGGTAGACAAGCTCGGCAGCGACTTCAGGGGCGACCCGTCCTCGGCGCTGTTGGAGGTGCTGGATCCCGAGCAGAACCACACTTTCCAGGACCACTACCTCGACGTGCCGTTCGATCTGTCGAGGGTGATGTTCATCGCCACGGCGAACATGATGGACTCCATCCCACCCGCTCTGCTTGACCGCATGGAGGTGATCCAGATCGCGGGGTACACCCGTGAGGAGAAGATCGCCATCGCGCGGCAGTATCTCGTTCCGAAGCAGGTCGAGGAACACGGTCTCACGCCGGAGCAGGCGAAGATCAAGGATGGCGCGTTGGCGCGCGTGGTGAAGGAATACACGCGCGAGGCGGGCGTGCGGAATCTGGAACGCGAGGTCGGATCCGTCGTCCGCAAGATCGCCCTGCAGGTGGCGCAGGAAGACGCGAAGAGCGTCACCGTGAACGCGCGAGACATCCCCAAACACCTCGGGCCGCCCAAGATCATCGAGGAACTCGCGGAACGCGTGAACGAGCCGGGCATCATTACCGGGCTCGCGTGGACGCCTAGCGGCGGCGACATCCTCTTTATTGAGGTGACGCGCATGCCGGGCAAGGGAGCCATGAACATCACGGGCAGCCTCAGCGACGTCATGCGGGAGTCCGCGCAGGCGGCGCTAAGCTACGTGCGGTCGAACGCCAAGGCCCTGGGTATCAACCAGGACTTCTTCCGCAAGAACGACTTCCACATCCACGTGCCAGCGGGCGCCGTGCCGAAGGACGGCCCGTCCGCTGGCGTTGCTATGACGACGGCAATCGCGTCGTTGGCGACGAAGCGGAAGGTGAAGTCGTACCTGGCCATTACTGGCGAGGTGACGCTGCGCGGCAAGGTGTTGCCCGTGGGCGGCATCAAGGAGAAGTCGCTGGCCGCGAAACGGGCGGGCGTCAAGACCGTCATCCTGCCAGCGCACAACAAGAAAGACCTCGCCGACATGACGTCGAACGAGCGCAAGGGACTGAAGTTCGTGTTCGCGGAGACCGTTTCCGACGCCCTAGACGCTGCGCTGGAGGGTTAGCCGTGCTCGCGAAACGCATCATCCCGTGCCTGGACGTTAAGGCAGGGCGAGTCGTCAAAGGCATCAACTTCGTCGGCCTCCAGGACGCGGGAGACCCCGTCGAGACCGCCGAGATGTACGACAAGCAGGGAGCTGACGAGCTCGTCTTCCTCGACATCACCGCCTCGCACGAGGAACGCGACATCATCCTGGACGTCGTGAGCCGCACGGCGGAGCAGTGCTTCATGCCGCTGACGGTCGGCGGCGGCGTGCGCGCTGTCGAGGACATACGACGCTTGCTGAATTACGGCGCGGACAAGGTGTCCATCAACACCGCCGCGGTGCTGAATCCCGAGATCGTGGCGGACGCCTCCGCGGCGGTGGGATGCCAGTGCATCGTGGTCGCCATCGACGCCAAGGGGCGCGGCGACGGCACATGGGAGGTGTACACCCACGGCGGCCGCCACCCCACCGGCATCGACGCTGTCGAGTGGGCGCTGCGGGTGATGGATCTCGGCGCGGGCGAAATCCTGCTAACGAGCATGGACGCCGACGGCACGAAGGACGGTTACGACATTCCCATCACGCGCGCCATCTCCGACGCCGTGACGATCCCGGTCATCGCGTCGGGCGGCGCGGGGGGACTGGAGCACCTGCGCGAGGCCCTGGACGAAGGCGGAGCGAGCGCGGCGCTAGCGGCGTCCATCTTCCACTACAAAGAGCACACGATCCAGGACGCAAAAGACTACCTGCGCGCCCACGGGGTGTGCGTGCGGTAGATCGTCCACGAGGGCGACTGGGTACGACCTGTCTGAACCGTCCTCGGAGCTAGACGGGCTGGCTGACGAGTCGGTAGGGTCGAACTCGACGATGAAGCCCGACTCGTAACCCGTTGCTGAGCGACCGTCCCACATAAGGCGCGTCAAGGAACGAGCGCGCGTTGGTTGTGACGGCGCGTTGCTGTAGGTCATCGTCCGCCAGCGCGGTACGGCAACGCTGCGGTCCGGTTCATTGTCCAACCAGGACGTATACCCCCAGTCCTCCCCTGTTGACCAGCGCCACGGCCGCGTGGCGGCGGTTCCTTCCGGGGGTACGGCGGTCGCCTGGCCGCCGAGCCAGAATCCGTGGTGCGTGAATGGGAACTGCGAGAGAAGGAACTCGCCTTCCGCGTCGGACGTCACGGCAGCAAGATGGCCGAACACGCCCTCGAACTCCATTGCTTCCGCTGCCGCCTCCGCCGCATCGCCTGTGATTGCTCTCGCGGCGACCACAGCAAAGTAGGCGTGTCCAGTCACGGGGTCCATGGCTGGCCCTACGACCGTGGGGCCGCCCAACGCTGGCGCCGTCCCAGGTGTGGAGTCGACGACCGGCCCCGCAGTGGGGAACCGAGCGTCGGCGACAGCCGTGGAGATGCGCGTCATCTCCCCGGTGCTTAGCGACACGCGGTACAACCGCTTCTTCCTGTCGCCACTGCGTTTGTCCGTTACGACGACAGCGTTGTGACCGGCGAGCCACGCCACGCTCTGTCGACGCTGCCCCACCTTGCTCATCAGGCGACCAACAACGGTTGAGTCACGACTCCCAACGTCCAAGATGCGCAGTTCGTGAGGATCGCCAATCGTAGCACCGTGCACGAGGTAAGCCAGGCGTGCGGAGTCGGGCGACCACGCTGGCGCTGATTGGAACACGCCTTCGGGTTCGTCGTGGTGTATGACCTGCTCACCGGTCCCGTCCGGGTTCATGAGCGCCAGATCGTGTCCGACTTCGCCAACCCGCGCGCGGATGTAAGCGATCGTGGACCCATCGGGAGCCCACGAAGCGTCCCTTCGGTCGACTGTGTCGTCCGTGAGTCGATGGTATCCGCGAGTCCCGACGTGGAACTTGTACAGGTTCCGACTGACGTCGGTCCCGCCCTGTCGCGGGCTTCGCTTGCCGGTCACGATGACGTACTCGCTGTTGGGTCCCCATGTGGCGCCGCGGGGTCCCCATGTTGAGCCGCTGAGCGGATGCAGCAATGCGCCCGTGGTTGCGTCGAGAACGTACGAGGTCCAGCCCTTGATCTCCGGGCGCCGCGCGAACGCCACAATGCGTTCCCAGTCGGGCGACCAGGCCCCTTCCTCGTAGTGGGCCCCGTCGTCGGTAATTCGGCGCACGCCGGAACCGTCGGAGCGCGCCGCATACAGGTTGAAGTGGTAGTCGCCGGGATACTTAGTTGTAAAGAGGACTTCGCGCGCTGGCGGCTCCTCGCGTGTGACAGCGTCGTAGCCACGCTCGGCCAGCGAGGCGCCGGGGCCACCTGCTCCCGGCAACGACACGAGAGCCAAGACGGCAACCGCAACGACCGAGACCATGGACACGGAACTGACGAACGGGCCGTCCTGCTGCACGAGGCGACGGATGCGTTCGGCCGTGGGTATGACTCCCGGCACCAGCGACTCAAACGAGTGCCGCGTCGCTCGCTCCAGGACGCGCATTAGACAGGACGAATACATGAGCGCCGCAGAGGCCGTCCCCTGCCGGTAAGCCAGGTTCACCACGGCCTCATCGCAGACGTTCTCTGCTTCTATCATCGCTCTATGGCCGGCGTACCACACGGCGGGATGGAACCACAGGAACACCTCCATCGTGCGACGCAGACCGAGAAACCAGTGGTCCTTGGCGCGGTGGTGCATGCCTTCATGCAGGAGGATGTATTCGAGGTTAGGCGGCGCGTTGTCCTCCAAGCACCAGGTGGGTAGCAGGATCGCCGGACGGAAGAAGCCGTAGATGCACGGCTCGGATATCCGCGTCGTGAGGCGAACGTCGACACGCTCTAGGAGATCGGCGACCGCCTCGGAGTGTTGTTCACACGCCGCGGCCAAGTCGTCCGCCCCGATGGGAGTACCGCCCCGCCTCACGTGCATCAGCCACCCGACGCCAAGGAGCGTATAGGAACCGAGCCCCGCAGTACCCAACAGCCAGATGGCCCCCAGTACGGCGAAGCCTGTTATCCCACTGCCACCGGCGACCCGAACGGTCATGGGGGCGGGCGAATCGGCGGCCATGTCCGCCGCCGCTCGCGGCTGCGGCGTGGGACGGGCCGTTCCGGCAGCCACGAAGCCCTCGGGCGGGATCGCTTCCTCGAGTGTGGGGATGTTCACGCCGGACTCGATTTCCGGCTCCTGGAGCGCCGCGATTTGGGCGTCCCGGCCGCCACCGAAGGCGAGCGGCCAGGCGAACAGCAGCGTCACCAGCGGCTTGACGACAGCGAGTGTCCAAAGCCAGCGTCTTGTGCGCGACGAGCGTACGCCGCCCCATTTGGTCAAGACGAACACGATACTCGTAAGGACGAGGATCTCGATGGACACCCACCCGAGATCGGTTACGAGCCATCTTCCTAGCGCGTCGAAATGCTGAAGTCCCACCGGCTGTATGCTCCTCTGCGCGCAGCGCCATCGTCCTGCGGCGCTGCCAGAGCGCCCGGACGTTTCCCGGCTACTGGGCCCTGCCTCGCCCGCCGCCGCCCGTCTGCGGCGTCCATCCGTAAGACCAGGATCCGGCCGCAGGAGCCCAAGCTCGCCAGGGGCGTCCGTCGGCGGCGGATGGCGGTATTGTACAGCGCGGTCACGCCGCTCGCAACTACAAATGTAGAAATACTTGGAGGCGGCAGCGCCGCAGCTTGACCGCGGCGGCTTCAAGGCGTCGCGACGCTCTGTGCCGGGCGCTGTGATACAGGCCCACTGGGCGCGCTACGCAGTCGGGAGCTATGACCGGTTCTCGCCACCCGAGTGCGTTGCTTGGCCGAGGGGGATGGACGCGGCAGCGAACTCCACGATGAAGCCTGGTTCGTAGGATGTCGCCGACCTGCCGCCCCACATCAGACGCGGCAGGGAACGCCCACGCGCGGGCGCGGATGGCGCGTTACTGTCGGTCATCGTGCGCCACACCTCGACCCAGTTCCGCCGGTCGGGCTCACTGTCTAGCCACGAGGTGTATCGCCACCCCTCACCCGTCGGCCACGTCCAAGGGTGATCTGAGAGCGGCACTTCCGGCTGCACGCCTGGCGCCAATCCCCCGAGCCAGAATCCGTGATGCGCAAACGGGAATTGCGCCAGGAGGAACTCACCCTCTTCGTCCGTTGTCACTGCGGCAAGATGCCCTGACGATCCCTCGTACTCCATCTCCGCAGCCGCAGCCGCGGCCGCGTCGCCCGTGATTGGCCTTGCGCTCACGACGGCGAAGTACACGTGTCCGGTCCGAGGGTGTCGCACGGGCCCGATGACGGCGGGGCCGTCTAGAAGCGGCGGCGTATCGACCGGCGGCCCCGCGAGCGGGCCAGCGCTGGGGAACCGGGCGTCGGCAACCGCAGTAGACAGCCGCGTCATTTGCCCGGTGGCCAGCGACACGCGATAGAGTCGCTTCTTCGTGTCGCCCTTGCGCTTGTCCGTCACGACGACGGTGTTGTGGCCATCGATCCACGCGACGCTCTGACGGCGCTGCCCAACCTTCTCGAGCAGAAGGCCGACCACGGTTGATTCGCGGCTCTCAGCGTTGAGGATCCGCAGCTCGTGCGGGTTGTTGATCGTCGCGCCGTGCACGAAGTAGGCCAGCCGCGCGGAATCGGGGGACCACGCTGGTCGCGACTGGTACACTCCCTCTGGCTCGTCGTGGTGGATCACCTCCTCGCCGGTCCCGTCAGGGTTCATCAGCGCCAGATCGTACCCGGACGCGTCCTCGCGCGCGCGGAGGTACGCGACCGTGCGGCCGTCGGGAGACCAGGAGGGGTGGATGCGCTCCAACGTATCGTCGGTAAGTCGGGCCCAGTCCCAGTTCGTCGTGTCGAACCTATACAGATTGTAGTTGACGTCGGAGCCGCCTCGCTTAGGGCTTCTCTTGCCCGTTGCAATGATGTACCTGCTGTTGGGGCCCCATGTGGCGCCGCGAGGGCCCCAGGTTGACCCGCACAGGGACCGCAGCAAGGAGCCCGTGCGAGCGTCCAGGATGTATGATGTCCACCCGTCGATCTCGGGCCGCCACGCGAAGGTCACGATACGTGTTCCGTCAGGTGACCAGCATCCCTCTTCGTAGTGCGCGCCATCGTCCGTGAGCCGACGGGTACCCGTGCCGTCTGAGCGCACCGTATACAGGTTGAAGTGGTAGTCGCCGGGGTACTTGGTCGTGAACAGGATCTCGCGTACTGGGGCCTCTTCATGGGTGACGGCTGTGTAGCCACGCTCCGCAAGCGAAGCGCCTGGTCCTCCCGCGCCTGGCAAGGACACGATCGCCAACGCGACAACCGCCACGATCGAGAGCATGGACACGGAGTTAGCGAACGGCCCGTCCTGCTGCACAAGTCGGCGGATGCGTTCAGCGGTGGGGATCACACCCGGCACGAGCGCCTCGAACGAGTGGCGCGTCGCCCGCTCCAAGACACGCATCAGGCAAGACGAATACATCAACGCCGCAGAGGCAGTGCCTTGCCGGTAGGCGAGATTCACGACCGCCTCGTCGCACACATTCTCCGCCTCGATCATCGCCCTGTGCCCGGCGTACCACACGGCTGGATGGAACCACAGGAACACCTCCATAGCGCGCCGTAAGCCCAGGAACCAGTGGTCGCGGGCCCGGTAGTGCATGCCCTCGTGCAGGAGGATGTACTCGAGGTTCGGCGGCGCGTTGTCCTCCAGACACCACGTAGGCAGCAGGATGACCGGGCGGAACAGCCCGTAGATGCACGGCTCGGATATCCGTGTCGTGAGTCGCACATCGACACGCTCCAGAAGATCGGCGACCGCCTCGGAGTGCTGCTCGCATGCCTCCGCCAGATCCTCGCCCGTGATGGGTGTCCCAGCCCGGCTGACGCGGACCAGCCAGCCAACGCCGAGGAGCGTGTAGAACCCTAACCCCGCCGTTCCCAGCGCCCATATGGCTCCCAGCACGGCGAAACCCGTCACGCCGCTACCGCCGGCGACCGTCACGGTCATGGCCTTCGTCGAAGCAGACGCCGCGGGCGCCACCGCCGGCTTGGAAGTCGGGACGCTCGATTCCGTCGCGCGAGAGAGGAAGCTGTCGTGTGGGACGGCTTCGTCCAGGCGCGGGATGTTCACGACGGTCTCGGCTGGAGGGTCTTGCAGAGGAGCGATGCGCGGCTGGCGATCACCACCTAGAGCGAGCGGCCACGCGAACAGTAGCGTCACCAGCGGCTTGACGACGGCGAGTGTCCAGAGCCAGCGTCGCGTGCGCGAGGACCGAACCCCGCCCCATTTGGTCAGGGCAAACACGACGCCCGTAAGGACGAGGATCTCGATGGACACCCACCCGAGGTCGTTTACGAGCCATCTGCCGAGAGTGTCGAAGTGCTGGAGTTTCACCGAGCGTATGCTCCTCCGCGCGCTTGGCCGTCTCCGCTCCGTTCAGCGCCCGCCTGGGCTCGCAGGCCGCCTCGTTAACGGCTAGGCGATATTGGGCATTCTACCGCGCGGCCCGCCGCGATGCAACTACAAATGTAGAATGTAGGGCCGTGACTCAGCAGGCGCCGTGGACCCAGTGTGGCGGGGTAACCGAAGCGCGCTGCCTATGGTGGCGGCCTCGCCACAGCGGGGCTTCCGCGCTACATTGCATTGCAGCGCCTCTCGCCACCGCCGGCGATGCCGCATCGGCGTCGCCCGCCTTCGAGCGACAGAAGCGCCACCGATGTCGCCGTCGGCGAGAGAGCCAACGGCGGACGGTTCTACCACGGACTGCTCGACGAGGTCGCCATCTACAACCGCGCGCTGAGCGAGGACGAAATCAGCGACGCGATGGTCGGACTTACGCAAGCCGTGCGGGCGGAAGGCAAGCTGACGACCGCTTGGGGGGCGATCAAGGCCGACGGATCACGTCGCTAGGGAGACGCGAGGCGCCATGCCGGAGACGCAGGATAGGTTCCGCGCGATGCGCAAGGTGGAACTGCACCTGCACCTGGAAGGCGCGATCCGTGCGAGCACCGTCGAGGAGCTTGCGCATCGGTTCGACCCGGCGTTCCGCCTTGCCGCCCACGAGTGGACGCAGCCGGGATTCCGGTTCGCCCATCTGAACGACTTCATCATCACTATGCGTGCGGTGTTGAACCGCGCGCTCCTGGAGATGGCCGACTACGGGCGGGTAGCGTACGAACTCCTACACGACCTTGCCGACGAGAACGTCGTCTATGCGGAGCCCAGCGTCAGCGTGAACCGGCTCGTCCGAATGGGGTTCGACGTTGGTGACACCCTCCGCGTCGTGCACGAAGCGCGCCTGCGAGCCGAGGCCGAGCGTGACATCAGGGCGGGCGTCATCGTGGCGTTCGGTCGCAACACCCCCGTCGAGGTCGCCGAGGGCTGCGTGGCGCAGTTCCCTAGATGGCGCGACCTAGGCGTTGTCGGCATCGACCTGCATGGCGCCGAGGACGCCGGTCCTACCGCTCCCTTCGCCGACGTGTACCGCGCTGCCGCTGATGCCGGACTTGGGCTTCGCGCGCACGCTGGCGAGGCGCTGGGGCCGGAGAGCGTCTGGGAGGCCGTTGAGTCGCTCGGGGTATCGCGTATCGCGCACGGGGTCCGCGCCGTCGAGGACGACCGGCTCGTGGACTATCTCGCGGAACATCGCATCACGCTCGACATTTGCCCGACGAGCAACGTGAAGCTGCGAGTCGTGCCGTCCATCGCAGAGCATCCGATCCGTGAGCTGTTCGACCGGGGCGTGCCCGTCACCGTCAGCACGGACGACCCGCTGATGTTCATGGTGACGATGTCGGAGGAGTACTCGGCCCTGTCCGCAGGCCTAGGCTTCACCCATGACGAGCTAGGGCGCGTCACGGCGCACGCCGTCGACGCCGCGTATGGGCGCGCCGGCCTCCCCTCCCGCTAGCACCGCCCGGCGACACCGCGCGACGCCGCTCATGCTCTAGAACCCGAATGTGAGACCCACCTGGATGTCCGTGCGCTCCAGCCACACACGGGCATTCCCCGTAGTGGGCGCGAGTTCTGGTATCAGCGTTAGCGGCTGCCAGCTCTGTGACAGGTCGACGTGGATGCCGAGGTCCGGTTGCGGATCGTAGCCGCCGTCAGAGGAACCGCTCAGATGGGACACTAGCCAGAGGCCGCTCACCGCGTATGCTGGCCACAGACGTGTGGTGGTCTCATCGTCCCGACGGCGGTACGCCTCGTGCGCCGCAAGGCCGGCGATTACCATGGGCAGGTAGGTGCGGCCCGTGTCGCCCCACGGGTTCGATATGAAGTCACGCGAGTGTATCTGCGTGATCGCCTCGAAACCCACACCAGCGTGGAACTCGCCACCCCATACGTAGTCCGTTGGAGCCTCGCTCCCGCCTCTGCGGGACTTCCGTGCCACACGATCCGCGACCACGCCGTACCCGGTTCGGACATAGGGTTGAAACGCGCCGGTGAGGGCGTTGTACCGCAAACTGCCCTGGTACCTGTGAGACGTGAGCTTACCTGCCACGTGCAGCGGCGCATCGGTATCTGTAAGCGCGTCGAGTACAAGCCCATTGCGGACAAGGCTGTACGAGTTGGCCATGACGACATGTCGGCCGATGGGGAGGTCGAAGCCGGACGCCCAGTAGAACTGGTCGGGGTCAGCTGCCACTTCGATCGCAGGTGTTCCAGTCGAGAAGCGGCGTACGCGCGCGCGCTCCTCGGACGTCAGCACGGCCTGCAAGCGATATGCGAGATCTGGCTCGCCTGTGCTCGCGCCTGATCGCACGCTGGCGAAGAGGCTCCGGAACGGGGGGTCCGCCGTTGGCGTCAGCACGGGCATAACCCCCGTCCGATCACGGCGCCCTCTTACCCACCCACTGAAGCCACGGACGTTGCTGGCCCCTAGGCCAGCAACGGTACCCGCCATGTTCAGCGGCGGGAGTACGAACACGGCGCGTCCGGCGTTCAAGAATCCCAGGCGCTTCCAGAACACATCCTGGATTCCAACGGCTGGAAGACCGGGGAGCCGGTTCACCAGATGCGGAACGTACCTATCGTACCCCTGGGACGGTCCGGTCCGGTTCCACCCTGGGTTATAGGCGGGTCCCAGGGGAGCGACGTTACCCGTGTCAGCGTGGCGCACGATCCCCGCGCCGGGTGATGAGGTCGCTGGCTGTCCCCACCGCACTGGGAGCAGCAGCCACGCCCAGTTCCGTCGGATTGCCGCGGCCCGGCTACCGGGTTTCACGTCGGACTTGCCACCCACGTTCGCCTGAAAGAGGACATGTTCCCAGTCTGGCAGGAGCGTGATGCGGTCCCGACCGTCAAATCGCTTACCGTCGTGCGGATCCGCGTGGATGACCTCCGTCGCGCCCACCGGGCCGATGTTGCGGTATATCCCGCGAACGGGGTACGAGCCGTGGGAGTCGCCGTTGCGTCTACCCGGTGCCACCAGTAGCTGGTCGAACCCCTGACTGTCACCCCCAACGAACACGAGAGGATGCGTCCGGTATCTGATGTCGCGCGCACGATCGTAGGCCTTCCGCCATAGGTAGCTCTGGTTGCGGCGTTCGGGATTGGCATCCCCCCGGCCGAAGTCCCGCGCGTAGGCGTCTGGCTTGCCGTAGCTCATCGTCATGACGAAGTGATGGAAGTAATACTCCACCCTATCAATGACCAGAGCAGGCGTGTATGCATTTGCGCCGTCCAGGTCGCTCGGCCACGCCAATCGGAGCGACTCCGATTGGCGCGCCCTACCGAGGGCGAGGAACAGCGCGTGCTGGGCAGATCGGTAGTTCTCGTCGGCCGGGGCGATGGAGTCCCACGTGCGGGCAGCCGTTGGGCTCCACGATTGGGTAACTGCCTGGATGCTCCGTCGTGGGAGCCACGATAGCCAGCTGACCGCGTGGTCGAGTTGGACCAGCGTGCCAACCCCGCGGACAGCTGCCCACGTTGCTTGGAGAAAGGTCCTACGCTCGGTTTCAGCGGGCGACTGTGTCTCCACCGCAGCCTGCCCGCCGTCCTGAGCGACGAAGGCTGGCGGAAAAGTCCATTCCGCGGGGTCAGCGGGTGATGTCGGCCGAAAGAAAACCTCGTCGGTGTCCGGGTCGCCCACCGCTCGGTATTCGCGGCCTCGGTAGGTGAACCTCAGGTCCTCGCCGAACCAGACTGCGCTGTGCGCCCAAGCTCGCAGCTCCCTCTCGGCAGCAGCTCGCGCCTCTTCTTGCTCGTTCGCCTCCGCTCTGGCCAGCACGTCGTCAAGTTCCTTCTTCGAAAACCCGTGCGCATGGTCACCAGGCCTGCGGACCACGACGTTGATGTGCTCCCAGTCCCCCTCGTGGTCATTCCCAAAGTCGTTGTACGGGTAGAAGAACCAATACTGGATGACGAGTTCGTACCGGGCCTCGCTGTCGGCAGGGCGCTTGCTGGTGGCAGGATCCTTGCGCGCCAACTCGGCTAGGAACGGGTGCGCGTAGATCTGGAGGTTGTCCCGGTATGGGGCGCGCAGGGCGGGGCTCGCCCCTGCCTCGGTCACGTACGCCGCCTTCCACGTCTCGGCGTCGTGCCCAGGGAAATCGAAGTAGAGGACCGACACGCCGAACGGGTTGGCGAGATCTATCGTGCCGCCCGTTTTGCGGGTTGGATCGAACTCGTAAAGGAGGGCCCTGAGGCGTTGGTCGGGGCTTTCCACGGTGTCAGTCGGCGCGGACTGACACCGTGCGCACGAGGTCGCCGCGCAGTGGTCCGCGGCCGCCACCTCCGACCCGCCGCCGGCGTCGCTGATGCATTCGTCCCGTGGCTTGTCCTGCGGCGTTCCGAGGCGTGAGAAGTCGATCGCGGACACGTCCACGGGCTCATCCAGTCGAGATGTGTCCCAGCGGTCGACGTGGAGCAGCGGCGTCTGATCCGCCTCTAGGAACACGCGGTGGTCAAGCGGCAACGAAGTCGTGTTTGGAACTAACACCGGAGAAAACAGCTTGCACAGGGCCATGAGGCCGGCTTGCCGCGTATCGGAGATGCCGTCACGGTCCCGGTCCTCGGCGTCGCACGTCGGCGGCGTCCCCCACAGGTTCAGACGCTCGCTGGCGGGCGTCTGGCTCGTGATTTTCGGATCCCCAAGAGGAAGAAAGCGGATGTAGTCCTTGCCGTTGGGTTCCCCGTCTGCGCGCGCTCCTGCCACGCCTATGCACGCCCATCCGCACACTGCGACAACCGCCACCGAGCCCATTGCCTGCCTGAACATCTCGCCTCTGCCTCCCAGAGTATATCCGCTCTCGTCCCAGTCTATTAGGTGCATGGCGGCGCCGTCAACAGGCACGTAACACTTTGTATTGGGGCGCCGTCCCGAGGGCACACTATGCAAGCCGTGCGGTGTTTGACTCGCGAAGGCCTGAGTGCTAGACTCGCCGACGCCAGACGGCCGTCCGAGTCGGGCTCTCGCAGATTCCGCGGCTACCATATGACCGTCTACCGTTGGCAGTAGGCGGCAGGAGTCTGCCGGACGGATGCCATCACGGCATAGCACGGCGTCTGTCCACGAACAGTTGACCCAGGAGCGGTCGCGCGCCGCTTCCTCACGTGGCTACCCGGAGCCACGCTCGCGGGAGTTCTTGAATGATTCAGGGGCGTCGGATCGCAATCACGGGCGGCGGCGGATTCATCGGGGTCTCGCTTGCGACGCGGCTTGCCGACGCCAACGAGGTCGTCCTCTGCGACCTTGACTTCGAGCACAACGCATACGCCTACTCCTCCCTCGGCGACCACCCGAACGTTCGATGTGTGCAGACGGACATCCTCGACGCGGACGAGCTCAAGCAGGTGTGCAGCGGCGCGCAAGTGGTGATCCACCTGGCAGCTGTGGTCGGCGTGCAGCAGGTGCTCATGAACACGTCCAAGACGCTCGAGGTGAACATACGCGGCACGCAGCACGCGCTCGAAGCTGTGGAAGCGAAGGACGTGGAACGGTTCGTATACCTGTCGACGAGCGAGGTGTACGGCGCGCACGCGTACGACGCGGTGGAAACCGCGGAGACTCCCGTCGGCCCCAGTGACGACCCAAGGTGGAGCTACGCTGCGAGCAAGGTCGCCGGTGAACATCTGGTGCAGTCGTACCACCGCGAGCGCGGCCTGCCGACCACCATCCTGAGGCCCTTCAACGTCTTTGGCCCCGGTCGAATCGGCGACCACGCCATCCTACGGTTCATCTATCAGGCCCTGAACGGCGAGCCACTCACCGTCCACAACGAGGGCGCTGCGATCCGCGCGTGGTGCTTCGTCGACGACTTCGTGGACGGCGTGCTACGGGCGCTGACGAACGAAGAGGCGGTTGGCGAGACGTTCAACATCGGCGCCCCGCGCAACACGGTGACGATGTACCAGCTGGCGTGCGACATCGTGGAGACGTGCGCGTCGCCGTCCGGCATAGCGTTCATGCCCATCAAGCACTCCGACGTGCACCTACGCGCGCCGAACGTCACGAAGGCCCGCGATCTGCTGGGGTACGAGCCGCAGGTTTCGCTGGCGGACGGACTGCGCGTCACCGCGGAGTGGTATCGGGAGACGGCGCACCTCATTACGCCGGCATTCCTGGCGCGCTAGCCCCGGCTAACCTGTCGTCCCTCGCGAGTAGGAGCGCGCGACTATCGTTGCTCGTGTGATCCTGCCGCTCATCCTGATGATCGCCGCTGGCTACCTGGTTCAGAAGGCTGTCGGCCTCGACCTTCGAACGCTGTCTCGCGTGAACGTCTACCTGCTCGTCCCGTGCTTCATATTCAGCCACCTCTACCACTTCCGGCTCGGCCTTCGCGAGGCCGGTAGCGTCGTCGCCTTCACGTGGGCGGTCATGGCTGGAGTGGGCCTGCTTGCCTTCCTCCTCGCCAGATGGAGGAAGCTCCCGCGGTCGCTCGCGGTCGCGTTCGTCGTCGCGACCATCTTCTACAACAGCGGCAACTACGGTCTGACGGTCATTGAGCTGGTGTTCGGCGAAGACAGCGAGGCGGTGGACTTACAGGCGCTGGTGCTCACCAGTCAGAACGTCCTGAGCTTCACGATCGGCGCCTTCTTCATCTCGACAGGCGCGAGGTCGGTGAGGGACTCGCTACTGAAGGTGGCGAAGTATCCGATCCTGCCCGCCGTCCTCGGCGCGGTGGGATTCCGGCTGCTCCACGTGCCACTCCCGCAGTTCGTAGATGTGCCACTGACGCGGATGGCGAGTTCGCTTGCCCCCATCGGCCTCGCGACGCTGGGCGCGCAGCTAGCTAGCGTGTCGCAGGTAAGCCGCATCGTGCCACTCTTCGCGGCGTCGGTGATGCGGCTGTGCGTCGGGCCGGCGATCGGCTTGCTGCTGATCTACGCAACGGGCTTGGACGGGCTGCTCGCGCAGGTGCTGCTCATCTCGTCGTCGGTGCCGACAGCGGTGAACAGCGCCATCCTCAGCATTGAGTTCGACGCGGAAGCCGACTTCGCATCGCAGGCGGTCGTGCTGTCGACCGTGCTGAGCATGGTGACGGTATCGCTCGTGGTGAGCATGGCGTTGAGGATGTTCTAGCAACCGCGGTCACGAAGACGGGCGACCACGTGGCCGCCCGCTTCTCCGTACATGCCATGCCTTGTGGCGCGTTAGGAAGCCTCGTGTTCCGGCACGTGCCAGGTGTCGCCGGTCTCGAACAGCTCCTGCAGTGACGGCTCGCCACGCTGCTCGGTGGCGTCCACCACCTGCTGTTCCAGAACGTCCTCGTAGCACGGGCGCTCGACGTCCCTCACGACACCCAGGGGGCGCGGGAAGTTCTCGCGCTCCTGGAAGCTGGCGATGATGTCCGCGAGGGTGCCGTGTTCGTCGTCCTCGTCGTGGACGAGCAGGTCTGCCGTGCCGTACGTACCGTCCGTGAGTGACACGACCTGCGGCTGCAGCCCATCAAGGCGGATGCCCTTGTCCTTAGCCTTGCCGAATATCATCGGGGCGCCGTGTTCCAGGTAGATGACACGGTCTTCCTTGCTCGTCTTGTCGCTTAGGTCCGCGAAGGCGCCCTTATTGAAGACGATGCAGTCCTGGTAGATCTCAAGCAGCGCGGTGCCGTGGTGGGCATGCGCGCGCTTGATCATCCCGCTCAGGTGTCTCAGATCGCGGTCGATAGCCCGCGCGATGAACGAAGCGTTCGCCGCGATGGCGATACGTAGCGGGTTGAACGGGGCGTCGATCGACCCCATCGGAGACGAGTACGACTTCGTCCCAACAGGAGATGTCGGCGAGTACTGCCCCTTCGTCAGCCCGTAAATCTGATTGTTGAAGAGGAGGATATTGACGTCGACGTTCCGCCGGCATATGTGCAGCAGGTGGTTGCCGCCGATGCTCAACGCGTCGCCGTCGCCAGTGACGACCCACACGTCGAGGTCGGGACGGCTCGCCTTTAGTCCCGTGGCGAGCGCAGGGGCGCGACCGTGGACCGAGTGGATGCCGTAGGTGTCCATGTAGTAGGGGAAGCGGCTGGAGCAACCAATGCCTGAGATGAACACAACGTTGTGCGGGTCCACGCCGATTTCCGGGAGCGTGCGCTGCATCTGCGCGAGAATCGCGTAGTCGCCGCAGCCCGGACACCAGCGCACGATCTGGTCGGATTCGAAGTCGTTGCGCGTAAGTGGCGGAACTGCGTCCTCAGCCGCCGGTGGGGCCTCTATGGCCATGTTGCTCTCTCCGTCTAACCACGTGTCGTTGCAGGTCGGCTACAGCAGCTCTCGCGCGGCGTCCTCAATCTCGCCAGACGTGAATGGCGCGCCCTGCATCTTGTTGAGGCCGCGCACATCGACCAGGTATTCCGCCCGGAGGAAGGTGCTGAGTTGTCCGAGGTTCAGTTCGGGCAGCAGCACGCGCTTGTAGCGCTTCATGATGTCGCCCAGATCGCTCGGCAGGGGGTTCAGCCACCGGATGTGCGCCCGCGCGACGTCGTGACCGTCGGCGTTCAGGCGGTCCGTCGCGGCGCGTATGGAACCGTACGTGCCGCCCCAGCCGAGGATCAGTAGGTCGCCTTCGTCCGGGCCGTGCACCTCGGTCGGAGGGATCTCGCTAGTGACCCGCGCGACCTTGTCGGCGCGATGGTGCGTCATCGCCTCGTGATTCATGCCGTCGTAGCTGACGTTCCCGGAGCCGTCCGCCTTCTCCAGCCCGCCAACGCGATGCTGTAGGCCCGGGGTTCCAGGTACGGCCCACGGTCGCGCCAACGTCTCGGGATTCCGCCCAAACGGCTGGAAGCCCTCCGTTTCCTTGTGGAACTTGACAGAGATGGGGTCCAGCTCGTCGGCGTTCGGGATGAGCCACGGCTCCGTGCCATTGCCTAGGTAGCCGTCCGACAGCACGATAACGGGCGTCATGTATTTCAGCGCGATGCGGGCAGCCGCGTAGGCGACATCGAAGCAGTCTCCCGGACGCGCGGTAGCCAGCACGGGCACCGGGCTCTCGCCGTGGCGGCCGCATATCGCCTGGAACAGGTCGGACTGCTCCGTCTTTGTCGGCAGGCCGGTGCTGGGTCCACCGCGCTGCACGTTGCAGACGATGAGCGGTAGCTCCATCATGATCGCGAGACTGAGCGCCTCCTGCTTGAGCGCAATGCCCGGCCCCGAAGACGCGGTGATGCTCAGCGCCCCACCGTAGGCGCTCCCTATGGCCGCCCCCATCGCCGCGATCTCGTCCTCGCATTGCACGGTCTTCACACCGCAGTGGCGGTATTGCGACAGCTCGTGCAGAATCTGGCTCGCCGGCGTGATGGGGTATCCAGCGTAGAAGAGGGGCAAACCGGACTTCTTGGATGCCGCGATGAGCCCGAGGACGATGCCCGCGTTCCCGTTGATGTTGCGGTACGATCCCGCTCGCAGCGGGGCCGGTCTCACCTCATACGAGGTCGCGAACAGCTCGGTGGCCTCGGCATAGACGTATCCCGCCTTCAGCGCCTCGATGTTCGGCTCGATGAACTTCTCGCGGCCGGGTCGGTCGAAGTAGGCGCGGATCCACTCGATGGTGTGCTCGAGCGGGCGATGGAATAGCCAGAAGACGATGCCCAGACCGAACATGTTCTTGGCGCGCTCGACTTCGCGCGAGCTCAGCTCCGTGAACTCCGCCAGGGCGAGCTTCGTCAACTCAACGAGGTCCACGGCAAACACCTGGTAGCGATCCAGGGTGTTGTCTTCGAGCGGGTTCGTGTCGTAGTCCGCCAGGCGCAGGTTCTTCGCGCTGAACCCAGCCGTGTTCACGAGGATGATCCCGTTGGCGCGGACCAGAGGAAGGCTGACCTTTAGCGCTGCGGGGTTCATGGCCACCAGGACGTCGACATCGTCGCCGGGCGTGTGGATATCGTCGCTGCTGAACCGAACCTGGAAGCTGCTGATGCCCGCGAGCGTGCCAGCGGGAGCCCGGATCTCAGCGGGGAAGTCGGGGAGCGTGCTCAGGTCGTTGCCGAAGAGCGCCGACGCAGTCGCGAACTGGTCGCCGGACACTTGCATCCCGGTGCCTGAGTCATCGGCGAACCGGATGACGACGTCGGTGAGTTGTTCGACCGGCTTGGCCATTCCTTGGTCACTTTCGGTTAGGTGTCGATCACGCCAATGTGGAGCCCTGCGTTCACGCGCCTTCCGGCGTCGCCATCGGTTTGCGCTCAACCGGATGCGGCGGCAGGTTCAGCACCTCGCTTGGGAAGTGATCGACGACGTACTCCAGGATGTTCCGTACGGAAACCACCGCCTCAACGCGACGCTCGGCGTCGATGATCGGCAGGTGTCGGTAATGGCCTTCGTGCATGACGCGGATAGCGTCGGCAACAGTGGACCCTGTAGCTAGAACGCCGGGATCGGCGGTCATGATTTCACTTACCGTGCGGGCATCCGCGTCGTCAAAGTCCGGGGCGACCTTGATCAGGATGTCTCGCTCGGACAGTATGCCCGCCAGCCGCTCGTCCTTGACGACGGGGAGGCACCCTACATTGTGCTCCACCATGACGTCGATCGCCTCGCGAATGGTGCTCTCTGGAGACAATTCGATGTGTACGTTGCGCATGTGCAGCTCCGCCACGGGCACCTGGAGCGCGACGTCGGGCAACTCCGTGACGACGTGGTCCAACTCCTCCTCGAGCCGTTCGAGTTCCTCTCTCAACGGATCCATGGTCGGCGGCCTCCTCGTTGGGGTCGTGCCTGTGCGTGGCTCCCCATGCCTATGCGTCGTGCCGTAGATCGTCGGCTGTGAGCCGCGCGGCGAGGTAGTCCACCACGGTGCGCACCGAGACGATGTGGTTCGGCTTCTCGTCGTCATCCATCAGGGGTATGTGCCTGTACCCACCCAGGTGCATCTGGTGCAACGCGTAGACGATGCTGTCGTCCTGATGCAGCACCGTGGGGGCCGGCGTCATGAAGTCGGCGACCGGACGATCCGGGGCCGCGCTCCCGGCGCTCACGAGCTTCTTGAGCACGTCGCGCTCGGTGAATATCCCGAGTAGATAGCCCTCGGCGTCGACGACGAGGACACACCCCGCGCGCTTCTCCTTGAGGACGTCGATGGCCTCACGCGCTGGCGTGTCCGGCCCTACCACAAGCGGGGTGCGGACGTTCAGCTCCGTGATCGGCGCCTGCAGTTTTTCGGCATCCATAACGCGTGTTCCCTCCTCGTGGAAACGCCGGAGCCGAGCCGGCGAATTCCCCTTTGATTATGCTCGCCGCAAGCCAGGGCTTTCAAGCATCTAGAAGCTCGTCGATGCGCACTCTTCGCCCTTGTTTGGCGCTCTCGATGGCAGCGAACACCATGGCGAGCGACTTGATGTTGTCGCGGCTGCTGCACTCCGGCTCACGACCCTCGCCGATCGCGCCTACGAACTCGTCCAACAGCGCGTCCTGACCGTTCGGCACATCGTCCAGTGGCTGCTGCTCTCGGCCCTGCTTCTCGGCGGGTCCGACGGCAGTCCAGTAGATGTCGTCGTCCTCCCACGTCATGGAGCCGAGAGGCCCTTCGACACGCCACTCACCGTTCCACGTGGTCGTCTTGCCGACGCTGCTGCCCAGGGAGTGGTGGGTGACCATCACGCCGCCCTCGAACTCGAAGATGGCGCAGTGACCCGCGTCGCCCGCGTGCCAACCCCACGAGGGGTTCCACGTCTCGGCGTAGACGCTTACCGGCTCAAGATCGAGCACGTAGCGCAGCAAGTCGAAGTGGTGGATACCCATGTCGGTGATGAGCGGGTAGGGCATCGTCACGTAGTGTGTGCCAGGCGCGTGCGCCCACGGGCGGTAGAACCCCACGGCGACGTGCTTGATGTCCCCGACGATACTCTCTTTCAGAAGCCGGTGCGCCGTGCGGGGCACGGACCCAAAACGGTAATTCTGCGTGATAACGTGCGTCAGTCCCGCTGCCTCAGACGCCGCGAGCATCCGCTGCGCGGCCTCGAAGGTGTCGCTCAGCGGCTTCTCGCCGATGACGTGGAGGCCCGCCGCGAAGGCGGCGTTGGCGACTGCTTCGTGCGCCGCGGGCGGCGTGATGTCGAGGGCAAAGTCGGCGTCGACGGCTGCTGCGGCAGCGTCTATCGAGTCGAAGACGGCGTCTTCCGGGATGCCCCAGTCCGCCACCGCGCGGGCGCGGTTCTCCGGTGACACCTCTACGTAGCCGACGAGTTCCGCGTTGTCGCTTCGCTGACAGACCTGTAGCCAGCTCCGAGCTCTGCCGCCGAGACCTACGAGTATTCCGCGCATGTTCGTTCCCTTTCGTGCGGCTCGGACCCCGAGGGCGAGCCGGCCCTTGGTCCGACCTATAGCGTGAAGACCCCCCGCACGGCCGTCCATATCAACGACACGCCGACGCGGACGCGCGACGTGGGCCGGTGTTCAACACCGCGAGATGTCTTGCTGGGCGCACAGTTCAGGAGCAGCGTGCGCAAGAACCCGCGACAGCCGCCGTCGGGCGAAGAATAGAAGAGCATGTATGGGCCTGGCTCCGGCGCGACGAGACGCAGTAGGGCGCGAGGCGCGCGGAAATAGGCGTGGCGTGGGCATTGCACCGCGATGTACTCCTGGCGCGCATTGTACGCGATGACGCCGCTCCCACCAACGGCGCGGCGTTGCTCGGGAATTGCGCGTGGGCGCGCGCATCGCCTTGACAGCCTGCCACTGGCGACGCATATAGTAGGTAGAGCTCGGGAGGGAGCCGGCCGTCCACGGAAAGGGCATCGCCCACCTTCGCACGGATCGTACCGACCGCAACCTTCTTTCTTGCCCGACTTGGTGGACACCGGGCGCGACGACGGAAAGAGGGTTCCCATGTCTCGACTCCCAATGAACACAAGCCTTGATCGCCTCAAGCAGGAAGCGAAGGCGCTTCTCAGGGCGTACCGCGCCGACGAACCCGACGCCCTGGAGACGATACGGCAGGCGCATCCTCGCTACAGGGAGCGTGCGAACGACGTATTGCGCGCGGCGAACTTCCACCTCGGGGAGATGCAGCACGTCGTCGCGAGTCGGTGCGGTTTCAGCACGTGGACCGAACTGAAACGCGCCGTGGAGGCAGCCGCAACGATCGACTGGTCCAACCCCACGAGCGACAGCCTGCGCGACTTCTTCGTGCGTGCCGTCACGCAGGGCGAGACCGATGAAGTCGAGCGACTCTTACGCCACGGCCACGTGCGCGACAACCTCGACGCGGCGTGGTTCCCCACCGGCATGGCCGCGCTCCAGCGCGCAGTGGCGAGCGCCGCTGACATGGTCGACGGCGAACACCGATCGGTCGTAGATACGCTGCTGGACGCTGGCGCGGACATCGACGCGCGCGCCGACTATGGCGCGACGCCACTACAGATAGTCTCGCGCAAGTTCTCATACTTCGCCGATGAGGCGCTAGCCGGCCATCTGCTCGATCGCGGGGCGACGTTGGACGTGCACTCGGCGGTCGGGTTGGGCTTGGCGGGCCTGGTGCGGGGACGCATCTCCGCCGACCTGGCAACGGTCCATCTCACGACTCGCCACGGCCTTACGCCGCTCCACTACGCACACACCGTTGAGATGGCGGACGTCCTCCTCGACCACGGGGCAAACATCGACGCGCGGGATACCCACCGCGATAGCACGCCGGCACAATGGGCGCTCTTCCATTCGCATCGGGAGCAACGCGATTGGCGCGAGCTGGCTCAGCACTACGTAGACAGGGAAGCCGACGCTGACTTTCTCCTCCTGTGCGCGCTGGACGACCGGGAGCGGGTCGAGGCGCGTCTGTCCGCTGACCCCGACATCGCAAACTGCGGGATCGACCTGTCCCAGAGCCCGCACGCTTACCAACTGGCAAAGATGTGCTGGTGGCGGGAATCGTACGCGGACGGCATCCAGGCCGCAGTCAACTACGACCGGCACGATCTGCTTTCGCGGCTCATTAACGCGGGCGGCCAGTTCACGCTGCAGCACTGGGACGCGCTGGTGCCGAAAGGGCATCGCGCGCTCGACACGTGGCTCACAGCGCTTGTCCGCTCTCGTGTTGACCTGAACGCCGCCGCGACAGGCGATGGAGAACGGGTCACGCCACTGATGCATGTCGCCCGATCAGAGGGGCTGCAGACGCCGGAGAACCTGGCGCGGGAGCTGGCAGGGAGTCTGCGCGCGCTGCTTCGCCGCGGCGCTGACCCGCACGTGACGGACGCGCGTGGCCGCACGGCTCTGCATCACGCTGCCGCGAACCCGTACGGTGGGGAGGGCATCGCCGTTCTGCTCGCACACGACGCGGAGCGGCACGCGCGCGACAACGCTGGCGAAACGCCTCGGAGCCGCGCCGAAGCGGAGGGGATGGCCGGGAACGTCGCGGCGCTTCGCGCATCACCCAAAGCGAACTAGGCGTCGTCGTCCGCCGAGAGCAGCGCCTCGACGAACGCCGCGCCGTCGAAGTCACGCAGGTCGTCGATGGACTCGCCAATGCCGATGAGCTTGACGGGGATGTCGAGTTCGTCGCGCACGGCGATGACGACGCCGCCCTTCGCGCTGCTGTCCAGCTTGGTTAGCGCGACGCCAGACACCTCGGCGATCTGACTGAACTGCCGCGCCTGTTCAACGGCGTTCTGACCCGTCGTGGCGTCCAGGACCAACAGCACCTCGTGAGGAGCGCCCTCGACCTCGCGGGCGGCGACCCGGTTGATCTTCTCGAGCTCCTGCATCAGGTTCCTCTTGGTGTGCAGTCGCCCAGCGGTGTCGATGATGAGCACGTCCGCGCGACGAGCGTTCGCGGCGTGTACGGCGTCGTACACCACGGAGGCGGCGTCGCTGCCCTGCTCCTGACGGATGAGGCCCGCGCCCGCCCGATCGCACCACACCTCAAGCTGGTCGATGGCGGCGGCCCGGAAGGTGTCCGCCGCGGCGACCACGACCTTCTTGCCTTCCCCGGTCCAGCGGGCGGCGAGTTTGCCGATGGTCGTGGTCTTGCCAACGCCGTTCACGCCAATGACGAGCAGCACGAAGGGCTTCGCCGACTCAACATCCAGGGTGGCATCGCCACCGGCGAAGATCGTCTCGATTTCGGCGCGCAGCACGGGTTGGAGTTCCGACGCGTCACGGAGCCCCTGCTTAGACGCTTCCTCGCGCAAGCGTTCCACGAGGCGCATTGTCGTCGAGATACCGACATCCGCCTGGATAAGCACCTCCTCCAGCTCCTCGAGCAGATCCTCGTCGATGGACCGGCCGAAGCTGAGGAGAGACGTGACCTGCCGGGTCAGCGTCGCGCGCGTCTTTGAGAGCCCGTCAACTAGCCGACGGAGAAAGCCGCGCTTCTTTGGGGGCTCTTCGGTCTCGGGGGCAGCTTCCTCGGCGGCCACGACGGGCGTCGCCTCGGACGGTGGCTCGTCGGCCGCAGTCGCGGGAGCCTCGGCCACCACGACGTCAGGTGCAGCTGGCGCGGCTGCCTGCTCGGGCTCTGCGTCTGGGCCGGCGTCGACAGGCGACGTCAGGTCCGTAGCCTCTGCCACATCCGCCACGGCAGCGGCAGGAGAAACGTCCACGGCCACGGGAACGTCCGCCGCGGCGACGGCAGAGGCTCCCTCTTCTGGATCCCAGACCTCTAGCGCGACGGGAGGCGTGTCGCCAACGGCGTCGGCCTCGACCGCGTCTTCGTCTGGGGTGTCGCCGACGTCGGCATCACCACTATCGTCGGGCGCGTCCTCGGGTGGCGGCTCGTCATCGACATCTGGGTCCGCGTCCGCCCCCGCGTCCTCGGGCTCCGTGACGCCTTCGCCGTCCTCGGCTTCGTCAGAAGGCGGCGCCTGCTTCGGATCCTGCTCGGGCGTGGGTTGCGGCGTCTTCGACTTGCGGCGGAACAGGTTGCGGAACATCGAATCACCCGACGTTGGACCTTTAAGGCAGGACGGGGAACGCTGGCGCGCTCGCCAAACGCCGATCATCGCTGGCGAGACGAAGGAACGGTGGAAGATGGCCGGCCCGTTGTCAAGCCATTCGACGGCCGACGAGGCCGGTCCACCATTGACAGGTCCGGCGCGGCCCCATATCATCGTTACCATGAACTGCACCGATATGAGCGCCAGGTTCACCGCATTTTCGCAGACCGGAGCCGCAGTGCGCCTCCACGAGAGAGTTTTCACGAATGCCCAGTTCGTACGGCCGCGTGTCGGTTGTTCGACGCGGACCGCAGGTTACTGTACAGAACGCCGAACTTCAGATTACATACGACCTTTCCGAGGGACTCTGGAGCTACGCTAACTCAGAAGGCCAGGCGCTGATCCGTGGCGTGTGCGCGCGGTGGCGGCTGGAGGACGACAGAACGGGCGCGACATCCGATCCGTGCGACCGTTCCTTCCATGCGGCGCCCACGCACAGCGATGTGCATGGCGACGGCGTCGAGTTAGTGTTTACCCACTCCGCCGAGGATTCGGAAGTCGTCGCGGAGTTGTGTCTGTACGTGTATGAAGCCGTCCCGTTCGCCATTCTTCAGGCGCGGGTCCGCAACGTCGGCCGGCGAGTCTTCCGCGTAGCGCGTCTCTACCTCATCGACGTGCCCAAGTCAGATACACAAGCCACGTCTGGCATCCAGTTGGGGAGCCCCCCGACGGACTGCCTGGCGCACTTCACCGGTTCATTGTTCATGGCGCACGGGGCGCGGCCTATCCATCGCGACGCCGTGTTCCCGGATGAACTGACCGACGAGCCTATCTCCGATGGTCTCATCTACACGACGACGAGCCAGCGCGCCGTCAAATTCGGCTTCCTCGACGGCGGACGTTGGTGGAGCGGAGCGCAGATCGGGTTCGTTCCTCCCGTCAAGGCCGAGAAGCCCGAGGATGAGGAAACCGAACTCGCCATCAACGTCTGGTCCGTGTACCAGTCGTGCGACGGCGAACAGTGCCGCGCGGACGATGTCGTCGAGTCTGAACGCCTGTATGTGAACGTCACGACACCGGTGGCGGACGCGCATCAGCACTTTGTGGATACGGCGTGGGGCGCACAGACGCCGCCGCCGCCGACCCCGCCCGCAGTGTCCTACCACCTCGGTGTGGCAGAGGGCGACGCGCCGTCCGGTGAGCGAATCAAGCGCTTCCTCGACCGGCTGAACGGTCGGCGTCAGGATGTCCCGGTCGGGCCTGGAGGTCTTGCGGAGCTACGACTGGCCGACGGCTGGCGCGGATCCACTCCCGAGGAAACGCAGACTCACTTCCCCTCCGGCGTTCGCGGGTCCATAGACGCGATCCACGAGCGCGGGATGGCTGTCAGCGCTCGCGTAGACACCTTCATGACTGGCGCCGTGCCCGGCGAATACGAGGACGCCGTCGTCCGTCAGAAGAATCGGCGACCCGCGACGTTCAGCGCGGACGGCTTCGTGGACGCCGCGGCCATGGACCCAACGCACCCGAAGACCCGCGACTGGCTGCGTGAACGGCTGAGCGAGGCGTTCGGCGACTGGAACCTTGATGTCGCCTACGCGTCCCTCATGCCCTTCCGCACGTTGGTGGCCGACGACGTGGGCCGCTACCGCTGGCACGCGCCCCATCTGACGCGTATGCAGTTGCTCAGCCAGTCGTACCGGCTGCTCATGGAGGTCAAGGAGGAGGTCGCCCCCAACGGCACGCTCGGCCTCACGAACACGCCCCCAGGCGCCGCGTTCGCTGGCCCCTATCGCTCGAACGTCGGGCTGGATCACTTCTACAACGCCCAGTCGCCCATCTGGGACGGCAAGTGGGGCCTGAAGGAGATGCTGGCGGCGTTCTCTGGCAGTTGGCACACGCACAGCGCTCAGCAGCAGATGGAATTCGGGCCGCTCCGGTTCGTGCAGGACCGCACGCGGAACGAGGCGGAGCTTCTGTTGACCCTCGGCTTGCTGTCCGGCGCACAGCTCTGCTTCTCCGACGACCTATCGCGGCTGGAACGCGATGACCTGGCTCTGTTGCGACGCTGTCTGCCTCTGATGGGCGCCACGGCGAAGCCCGTGCACACCGTGTCGCGGGAGCTACAGGCGTGGAACTTGCCCTTCGAGAGCGACTTTGGTTCGTGGAACGTGATCGCCGTCGCGAACCTCACGGACATGTTCGAGGACATCCAGTTCTCGATGAACGAGCTGGGGATGAGTCCCTCGCGCACCTACGTGGCGCACGAGTATTGGGACCGCAGCTTCTACGGCATTCACCAGCGGGCGTTCTCAGTCGCAGGCGTTCCGCCACGGTCGGCGAAGATGTTCGTCCTGCGCGAGGAGGAGAAGTTCCCGATCTTCCTCGGCACGGATCTGCACCCCTCCCAGGGTTCAGAGGAGCTCGTTACGGTTGGGTGGGACTCGAAGAGCGAGAGTCTCATGGGCGTCTGCCGTGGCCCAGCGCACAGCAAGGGTCACATCTACATCTACGCGCCTCCCGGCTTCCTCCCTGTCGGGGCAAGCTGTGTTGGGGCGCAGTATTCCTACAAGTGGAACGCCCCGGTCGTCGAGCTACAGGTGTCTCTCGGCGACGCCCCCGCGCCGTTCAGTCTTCGGTTCGCCCGCACGGAGGGCTAGCTGGCACTTGCCGCCCACGAGTGCCAGAGTGGCTTGGTCGCGGACGCCTGCCCGCGCCCATTTGGCATACCTTTGAGTCCGATTACGGGTCATAATGACTCGTGCCGGGGTCGTGTCCCGAATGCAGTGGGTCTCGGTGGTTGGCGCCCCACTTGCTAATGCAGTGGCGGCGTGACGCGCGCATCGGCGCGTGCGCTCCGGTCAAGACAACCGATCTGACACTGACAGGTAACATGGAGAGTGGCAATGGCTATCACTCCTCTCTATGACCGCATCCTCGTGAAGCGGGTCGAAGAGGACGAGCAGATGGTCGGCGGGATCATCATCCCCGACACTGCCAAGGAAAAGCCGCAGCAGGGAGAGGTCGTCGCGGTTGGCGAGGGCAAGGTCCTCGACAGCGGCGAGCGCCAGGCGCCCGATGTGGCGTCCGGTGACACGGTGCTGTTCGGCAAGTACGCCGGCACCGAGATCACCTACGACGACGACGAGTACCTCATCCTGCGCGAGGAAGACATCCTCGCGAAGATCGCTGAATAACGAGGAATCACGGGAGGAACGACATGCCTGCTAAGCAGTTGGCATTCGACGAGGAAGCCCGTTCTGCCATTAAGCGTGGCGTGGACACGCTGGCGAACGCGGTGCGCGTGACGATGGGGCCGAAGGGCCGCAACGTCGTGCTCGACAAGAAGTTCGGCGCCCCGACGGTGACCAAGGACGGCGTTAGCGTCGCCAAGGAAGTCGAACTCGAAGACGCCTATGAGAACATGGGCGCCCAGATGGTCAAGGAAGTCGCTTCCAAGACCAGCGACGAGGTCGGTGACGGCACGACGACGGCGACGGTTCTCGCCCAGGCGATCTACCGCGAGGGTCTGAAGAACGTCACCGCCGGCCGCAACCCGATGAGCCTCAAGCGTGGCATCGACAAGGCCTCCGTGGCCATCGTCGCCGAGCTCGCGAGCCTGAGCACGCCGCACGAGACGCGTCAGCAGATCGCGCAGGTCGCCGCCATCTCCGCCAACAACGAAGGCGAGATCGGTGAGCTGATCGCCGACGCGATGGAGAAGGTCGGTAAGGACGGCGTCATCACCGTCGAAGAGGCGAAGTCGCTCGATACCACCGTCGAGGTGGTCGAGGGCATGCAATTCGACCGTGGCTACCTGTCGCCGTACTTCGTGACGGACCAGGAGCGCATGGAAGTCGAACTCGACGACCCGTACATCCTGATCCACGAGAAGAAGATCTCCGCCCTGAAGGACATCGTTCCCCTGCTGAACGAAGTCGCCCAGGCCGGTGGCAGCCTCCTCGTGTTGGCCGAGGACGTTGAGGGCGAAGCCCTCGCGACGCTCGTGCTGAATAAGCTCCGTGGCCTCATCAAGGTCGCGTCCGTGAAGGCGCCGGGATACGGGGATCGTCGTAAGGCGATGCTCGAAGACATCGGCATCCTCACCAACGGCCAGGTCCTCTCCGAGGAGCTCGGCGTCAAGCTCGACACGGTCGGACTGAACTCCGAGTTCATCGGACGCGCGAAGCGCGTCACGATCGACAAGGACAACACGACGATCATCGAGGGCGCTGGTGGCGCGGACGCGATCCGCGGTCGGATCAGCCAGATCCGTCAGCAGATCGATGACACCACATCCGACTACGACAGTGAGAAGCTCCAGGAGCGTCTCGCGAAGCTGTCCGGCGGCGTTGCCGTGATCAACGTCGGGGCGGCGACGGAAGTCGAGATGAAGAACAAGAAGGCGCTCATCGAGGACGCCATGCACGCCGCCCGCGCGGCGGTGGAAGAGGGCATGGTGCCGGGCGCCGGCGTAGCCTACGTCCGCGCCCAGTCAGCGCTGGAAGGCATCGACACCGCGGACGAGGACGAAGGCGTTGGCGTCGAGATCGTCCGCCGCGCGCTCGAAGAGCCGCTTCGCCAGATCGTGCGTAACGCCGGTCTCGAAGACTCGCTCATCGTGGACGCGGTCCGCAAGGCCGACGACGCCAACTACGGCTACGACGCCCGCGCCGAGGAGTGGGGCGACCTGCACGAGATGGGCGTGATCGACCCAACGAAGGTCACGCGCATCGCGCTCGAGAAGGCCGCGAGCATCTCCGGTCTCATGCTGACGACCGAGGCGCTCATCGCGGAGCTTCCCGAGAAGGAAGCCCCCATGCCCGCGGGTCCTCCCGGCGGCGACATGTACTAGACCGCTAGCAAGCTCGACTTGCGCGAGAACGGGGAGCCGTGTGGTGGCTCCCCGTCTTCGTGCTCACCCACGGCGCGCGGGAGCGTTCTACTTGGCATCGGCACATCGCCCTGTCGGTGATGGCGTACGGACGGCTCATGTCCGTTTGCTGGGAGGCGCGCAAGAGGGGTCACCGGCGACCCCACCGAGCGGGAGCGCCTGGAGTCCGTCGCCTGGATAGAGGTCGCGCCACCATGTTCGCGCGTTGTAGTCGACATGCTCGGCTTGCAGGCGACTCAGACGCCGGTCGGGCCAGACCTCCAGTAGATGGAAGCCAGCCAACCTACAACGGCTGCATTGGGATGAGGTTGCGAAGACGGCATCGCCAGTAGTGGAGCGGCTGAGGACCAGGCCCTCCCATCGGCGCGCCGTGCCGGGTTGAGCCGCCGCCGCAGCCACTGGCGTATACACTGCCACGCGACCGACTAACCACGCCGCGCAGATTCCTGTCGGGTTTCTGGCTTCCCGTGCGTCGGATGTGGCAGCAATGCAGAAGCAACACGATCCCTCAGACGAAGTACTCGTTCACAGAGCCATCGGCGGTGATACGGACGCCTATGGTCAGCTGGTTGAGCGGCACGTTGGCCTTGTGTACTCCCTCGCCTACGCGGAAACGACCAACGCCGAAGAAGCCGAGGACGTTGCGCAGGATGCCCTGCTACGAGCCTGCGAGCGCATCTCCCAGGTGCGCACGCCCGACAGGTTCGTCTCGTGGCTAGCACGCATCACGGTATCCTGCGCCCGCGATCGCCAACGCCGCAGCCGCTATGAGGCATCTGTCCGAATGGAAAAGCGGGAGGCAGGCCGCACAGAGTCACCGGACACGGTTCTCCCAGAAAGACGGGAACTGATCGAGAAGGGACTGCGTGCGATACCGGAGAACTACCGGCGAGCGGTAATCCTCCGCTACATGAACGGCGCCACCTTCAAGCAGATCGCCAACACGCTGCTCATTACCGAAGCGGCAGCGGAGATACGGGTCCGCAGATCGATAGACATGCTCCGGCAGTTCTTCTCCCGGTCAGGACTGGAAGAGGACTGTCGCGATACGCTGCGCACGCACTGCCTCGCGATTCCCTTCACGGATTCCGTGCTGACATCAGTGCGCGCCTCCTTGGAGCGATCGGGCGCCACGCCGCCGGTGGCCACCAGACCTCCAGCTCTCTCTATCGCCGGCTCCATCGCCGTCGGCGTCACCCTCACCACGGTCCTGATTGGGTCTATCGTCTCCCGCCACCAGCAGCTAGGTCAGTATGCCGACGACGAGGGCCTCGGCGTGCAAGCCCTCACAATTCTCCTTCACAGACCGGTCGTCACGATATCCAACCCAGTGATTGTGGACGCGGGAGCGCCCCTGATCTCCTCCCCGAATCAGTTGGACAACTGGACCCCAGCATTCCCAAGGGAGGACACCGCATTGCCGCGGTCGGCGGAGGGGGCCGTCCCGGACCGGCCTGATGCCGGTGTCATTGCGAACGACTACGGCGTATACCGGTCCTTCCAGCCAGTGTCAGGGGTCATCCGATTTCATTCCTGGCTTATGCCAACCAGCGAGGAGTCGGATATAGCGGTGGGCCTTCTGTTCGGCTCTCAACAGCACGAATGGGAGCGCATCCTCCGCCGTGCTAGCGACCGGGAATGGCTGTTCCGTGTCGGCTATGACGAACGCGCTTTGCCACTGCCCACCAGAGGCGAAATCACGGTCGATATCGTGTACCACACGGAGGGCGCCACGTACGACCTCGCGGTCGACGGGGTGTGGATGTTACGGAACGTGCAGCTTGTGAGTGAGTTCTCAGGGCGGCCAGTCCGGGGCATCTTCCTGCGATCCGGCGCCTCGTTCGAGGGGCATCACACGTACTTCGACGACCTCCGTGTCACCTACGCGCCAGCAGCACAGGATCCTCGGGGTACTCCCGGCGTTCTCCCCGACACGCACCACCCCAGGAAGACGACTCCGACGATCCGCCTTCTCACCACAACTCTCAATGACCGCACCATCGATGGATCGACGCCTAGTTTCACCGTGCCTGCGGGCGCCCATATCAAGGGCCGCGCACGGATACAGCTCCACAATCCGCATTCGGAAAGAGCGACATTTCCGATCGTGTACGTCCCATCGTGGGGATCCCGTAGCAGCAGCTTCGTGACGGTAACCCCTAGCGCCCCATCCGGGGATAGCGAGCGCTGGGTCGAGATCACTCTACCCCCACCGCCGCGGCAGGGAGTGCACCACATCGTCGTCGCTGGCGCTGCCGAGAAAGAGGCCGCTCATGTCGCTTCCGGCACCAACTGGGCAGCTGGCGTTCCGATCTGGGACAACGACACCGACATTGCTGGCTGGACTCCCGAGCTGATCGAAACGGCTATGCGGTACGGAGCCGTCGCGCCTCCGTGGCTAGACAGCCGATCCCGGAGATGGCGCACTGAGGCCGGGGCTGCGGTCTTGCGCGTTGTCGTCGAGAGCAGACTTCCGCTTGCCAGGGCGCAAACTGGACGGTGAGCCTTCGTCCCTGCACGCCAACCGATAGGAATCGCCGCGAAACCTGTCGGGGTTCCGTGTGCTCATCCGTCCTATGTCGCAGCCGCATCAACGTACGGCTGCACAGATGACCCTTGATCTCACTGAATGGGACGCAACCATGGCGCCAACGGACACGGCTCAGCGATGCTCAGCGGCAGCGGGATGGATGGCAGCGCTTCTTGGAGGCGCGATCGCATTCTGCGCGCTGCCAGGCACGGCCCTCGGACAGGCGGGAGGCTCCAAGGTAGTCTTCTCGTCGAAGCTCCACGGCAACCATGACATCTACATCATGAACCCCGACGGATCGGACAGGCAACGCCTGACGGACGATCCTGCGGCGGACGAGTGGCCGGAACTATCGCCCTCTGGCACGCGCATCGTGTTTTCGTCATACCGAACGGGCGGCAGCGACATCTACATCATCGATGTAGACGGGGATGACCTGTTCCGCCTAACCGACGATCCGGGCAGGGATCTGAGTCCATCGTGGTCTCCAGACGAAACGGCCGTTGTGTTTCGATCGGATCGGGATGGCAACGGCGAGATATACCGGATCAACGTCGATCGCACTGGTGAGGTGAACCTCACCAATCACCCAGATCTTGACCAGGCCCCAGACTGGTCTCACGACGGGTCACGGATTGCGTTCATGTCTACGCGAACAAACGGCAGCGAGCAGGAGGTGTACGTCATGGACGCCTCCGATGGCGGCGACGTCACGCCGTTCACAACATCCCCGGGGGCTGATGACGAAGCGCACTGGTCGCCCGACGACTCTCAGCTCGTATTCTGGTCACAGCGAACTGGATCGTACGAGGTATGGCTCATGGATACAGTCGACGTGGACAACGATGGGAACGGCGATAGTCCGACGCAGTTGACGTTCGACGGAGCCGAAGTACGAACTCCTGACTGGTCGCCCGATGGGCTGCAAGTAGCGTTCGCGTCAACCAGACAGTCTGGGAGTTGGAACATCTGGACAATGGATGCGGGCGGTGGGAACCTTCATGATGCGACCAATGATGCCGTCGTAGACGAGTATTCATCATGGGGCGTGGAAGCGGTGGTCGTTCCGCCTACCGTCGCCGTGCTTGTGGACATACGCCCGGGATCCGACGAAAACCGTGTCCAACGGAGGAGCAGGGGCGTCCTGCCGGTCGCCATTCTGTCAACGCTGGCCTTCGACGCTTCCGCCGTGGATGGCTCAACGATCCGCCTCGGCCCCAACGCAGCTGCTCCTGCTCATGGGTCAGGACACTTCAGGGATGTCGATGACGATGGTATGGACGACTGGGTCGGCCACTTCCGCATACGGAAGATTGGGCTGGAAAGAGGCATGGATGAGCTGCTGATCACCGGGATGACAACGGACGGTCGCGACTTGGAGGGGCGCGACGCCATCGACCTCATCAGACACCCCGCCCGACGAAGAGCTCCGTCCCTGAGTCCTGCGGGCTCGTCGATCGTCACGTGGGGAGCGATGAAGGCTGCTTCGACGCGCGAGTGACCTGCGTCTACTGGCGTAGCGCATCCCGCACGATGCGCTACGCCTAGCATCCACGCGACCACCATCGCCAATCATCACGCGGGCGCAATCCCTGCCGGCCTGTCCCTGGCTGCACCGGCGGCGTGAGAGGCACAAGACGCCACTACAGACGCGCGTACCTGATCCACGTGACGCGTGCCCTCCTGCAACTCAGTCCAGGCGAAGGTACCGCGCCACCCCATCGCGTACAGCCTGGACGAGTATCACTGCGTAGCGGCGTGCGCGGCGTTCAGCGCCGCCCGCGTGCCTTCCACGTCGAAGCACTCGTACTGGTTGTCGTACATGATGCGCGAGGCGATGTACTTCGCCTCCTTCTCGCCCATGTACCCTTCGGCGACCTCAGCCTCCAGCGCACGCGTGATCTCGTTGCGCGCTTGGATGGCGTATGCGACGGAGCTCGTCGCCCAGCCAGTGTCGCCACCGAAGGCGAACACCTTGTTGATCGGCACGGCGTGGATGCAGCGGCGCAGGAAGTCGCGCGAGCTGTACGGATCAATGCTCCACGCCCAGCACAGGTCCGCCCAGACGTTGCGGTAGTGCTTCGTCATCGCGACCAACTCATCGCTGTACGGGTAGGAGATGTGCATCAGCACGAACTTGGCGTCGAGGTACTTCGCCAGCAGGGGGGCGAGGTTGCCCGACGGGATGCGCCGGACGGGCATGCGGTCGTTCCCCGCATAGTAGCCGGTGTGAATCTTGAACGGCAGGTCGTGCTCGATGGACAGTTCCACCCCGCGCGACCAGCACCAGTCGCCGAGTTGCAGGCGCGTGGCGACGTCGATGCCACCACCGTCCTTCGTGAGTATCTGTTGCAGCGCGGACTCCGCATCGGCGTCGCTCCGCTCGACCCAGTCCAGCGTGCGTCCGTAGGCGTGCTGCGACTTCACGGCGATGGCGGTTGGACCGTGCTTGGCGTAGATCGCCTCCATGCCCTGCTTGAGGGACGCAAGGTCCGTCACGCCGACGCCCGTCTCCTTGTGGATCGCCTCCGGGTCGATCTGACCACTACAGAAGCCTTGCCACGACAGGTCGTACATGAAGAACTCGACGCCGGAGGGGTCGGGTGGGCACGGCCAGCAGAAGTCGTCGGTCTGGATGTGATCGAGGTTCGCGACCTCCTTCAGCAGACGGTAGCGTTCCCCGGGCTGTCGAAGCGCCTTCGTCTTGTGATTCTGCGCGGCAAGAGCGACGCCGGTCATCTCCTCGACGCCGTAGATCTCCCGAGCGATGATGCTCACCGCCTCGCCGTACCCGGTGAACTGGATCTTCTCCCAGATGTCGCGGCAGCTCTCGAACCTGCCCGCGATGTCGGGGTTCGAGCCGTCCATGAGGGTGTTGCGCTGCTCGCCCGTGATTCCTGCGGTGTGCAGGTCGGCTGGCACGTAGTTGGTGAAGATGTCCCGGAGGATGTCGTCTTCGTTCGCGAGCCAAGCGGGTTCCTTCTGTAGATGCTCGTGCGTATCCACGAGCGGCTGCTCTTGCACGTGACGGGCAATATCGCTGCTCATCCGTTCCTCCTCATGCGATGTTCCGTGACGGGACCGTGGGCGAGGCTCAGGCCGCATACACTTCGCGACCGTCCACATAGGTGCGACGCACGGTGAAAGTGTCGTCGAACACCACGACATCCGCCTGCTTCCCGACCTCGAGGCTGCCGATAGCCTTATCCGCCCCCAGGATGCGTGCGGGAGTCAGCGTTGCCATCGTCACCGCCTCGACGAGGGTGGCTCCGACGACATTGCAGGCGATGTCCAGCGTATCGATCATCTGGATCGTCGAACTCGCGTACCCCGAGCCGTCAGGGATCGTCGCGATGCCGTTGCGGAGGATGAGCGGCGCCCCTTCCTCCTTGCGACCGAAGACGAAATCACCGTCCGGCATGCCAGCGCCACGCGAAGCGTCCGTGACGAGAACAAGCCCGTCGACGCCCTTGCACTTGAACGCGAGTTGCATCAACTCAGGTGGCAGGTGCACCCCGTCGGCGATGATCTCCGTGGTGAGC
>CAYYPK010000040.1:0-15955 GCA_964473525.1 uncultured bacterium | reverse complement strand
CTCATCGTGGAGCAGAGAGGCCTCGACGATACCGCCGCGCTTGCTCGGGGGCGTTCTCACCGTACTAGACATTGCGTTGTAGAGGTGCGTTGTGTGTTGCACGCCCCAGTCCATCGCCTGGACCATCTGGGGGTACGTGGCGTCCGAGTGGCCGGCGCTCACGACGGCGCCGCGATCGGCTAACGCGCGGATGAGTTCCTCCGCGCCGGGCAGTTCGGGCGCCAGCGTGATCCAGGCTACCTCGTCGGAGTATTCGAGGAGTTGCTCCGTCTCGGCGGGGCTCGGGTCGGCGATGTACTTGTCTAGATGGCAGCCCTTCTTCGCCATGGCGAAGTAGCGTCCCTCAACGTGGGAGCCCAGGATCTTGGCGCCGGGCGACGACGCTCGCGCCTCGGCGGAGGCGCGAACCATGGATAGAAGGTTCTCCAGCGAGTCCGTCCCCAGGGTCGCCAGCAGCGATGTCGTGCCACCCTCGGCGTGGTATTGCGTCACTACGTGGGCGTCGGCTACCGTGGCGTCCATGAAGTCGGCGCCCTTGCCACCGTGGACGTGCACGTCGATGAATCCCGGCGCCACGTAGGTCCCGTCGGTGTCGACGACCTCCCATTCGGCGGAGTACGGCTCCGGGCCGCCAACCCCGGCGATACGATCGCCGCTGATCCACAGCGTGCCCGCGGGAATAAGCTCCGTCGGCGTGACGAGCGTTCCCCCATCCATCCTGATGTGCGATTCCGTCGGCATAGCGCGCTCCAACTTCCCGCCGTGGGCGTGACTGGGTGATGGACTACTGATACTTGACCAGGGCTGAGGTTTCAAGAGACCCGCTCGGGCCGCGGGGGGCGTGGGTCGCGTTCATGGGGTCGCTGCCGAGGCGCCCGCTGGCAACACGACACGGAATCGGCTACCGCCTGTCATCACGTCCTCGACGGTGATGTACCCGCCGTGTTCTTCCACTATGCGCTTCGTAAGGGCCAGACCGATGCCCGTGCCCTTCTGCTTCGTTGTGTAGAGCGGGCTGAACAGCTTCTCCCGCGATGCAGCGGGTAGACCAACGCCGGTGTCCGAGATGGCGATCTCCAGCGACGCCGCCGTACCGATCCCGTCGGATTCGACGATGGTGACCTCTAGCCGTAGCTCGCCGCCGTCGGGCATCGCTTCCACGCCGTTGCGGGCGATGTTGAGGAGCGCCTGCTTCAACTCGTCGGCGTCGCCCTGGAGCGTTGCAGTCGAGGTCACGTCCTGTCGCACAACGTCGATCCCCTGCGCAGCCGCATCTGCCGAAACCAATGCCGCCACTCTCTCGACCACCTCGGACAGATTCACGTCCGAGTACTCCTCTGTCGGCGCGCTTCCAAAGTGCAGCAGCTGCTCCACGACGCGATTCAGCCGGTCCACCTCCTCAATGATGATGCGCGTGTATCCGTCGGCCTCGTCGGCGGCTTCCCCTTCCTCTCCCGTCTCCGAGACGCTCATTTGGAGCAACTGCGCGGCGCCGCGGATGCCCCCCAGCGGGTTCCGTACCTCGTGGGCGACACTCCTGGCCATCTTCCCCAGCGACGCCAGCCGATCCTGCGCGACGGCGCTCTCTATCATCTGCTGAATCTTCAGCGCCTGCGCGAACACCGACGCGAGTATCGTGAGGAAATGCAGGTCGTCCCCAAGCGTGCGTTCGTCAGCGGGCGCGCGATCGACGCCCAACACGCCTACCGTCTCCGCCTCCATGAGGATCGGCACGCACAGGAACGCGACGTGGCGCGTCTCCATCCGCTCCGCCTCCGCGCCAAGAACGATGGGCGCGTCGCCGATACTGGGGGCCGCCATGGGTATACCGCGTTCCATGACCTGCGCGTAGATGTCCTGCGCCAGCCGGTACCGTCCCCGCTGGATCGTCTCCGACGTCAGACCGTATGCCTGCTCAACCACTAGCTCACCGGCGTCCGCGTCGTACAGGGACAGCACGCCGCGGTGCATCTGTAGCCGCTGCTGGACCAGCGCCATCGTGTCCTCGAACAGCCGGCCCACGTCGAACGTTAGCGCCATCATCTGCCCGACCTCGAACAGGACCGACTGCTCGTCCAAACGCTTGCGAGCCACGGCGCTCGCGGCGTCCAGGTCAGCCAAGTCCTCCTCGTAGGTGGCGCGCTCGATCCGCAGACGACGGATGCCCATGATCGACGCGCCAGCGACGACAGAGAACGCCGCTCCCACCAGGGCGACTCCAGGTTCCCGCGGATGCGCGATGGCGTACGCTCCGCATGCAACGGAGCTAGCTCCCCACCCGATCCACAAGTGCCTACCCGTCGAGAACAGCGCGCTGACCAGGATGAGCAGGTAGTACGCGTGGGAGGCGAGACTGCTCACGAGCAGAGGCGAAGAGAGGTGGTCGGCGACGGCGTATAGATACAGGTTCAGCAGGCCAATGACCAGGAGCAGCGCGACCGTCAGCGCGGCCTGTCCCTCGCCAGGACGTAGACGCGCCGGGGGTCTGGAGGTCAGGCCGTCTGCTTCGTCCCGTCCTATCATGGCGGGCCTAGATTCCTGCGTTCGCCACGAACGTGCCGTAGGCGTCGTCGCCGAAGAGGACGAAGGACACGCGCTCCACAGCCAGGTCGTCAGCGAGGAATTCAGCGGCCGAGGCCGAGGCTACCGCGGCAGCCAGCTCCGCTGGGTAGCCGTAGATGCCGGTCGAGATCGCGGGGAAGGCCACCGAAGCCAGCCCGTTCCGCGACGCGAGGGCCAGCGAGTTCATGTAGCAGTCGCGCAGCAGATCGGGCTCACCGTCCGTCCCTCCGCTCCATCGTGGGCCGACCGTGTGGATCACGTGGCGGGCGTGCAACGCTCCCGCCGTGGTGATCACCGCCTCGCCCGTTGGCAGTCCGTCTGGGAAGCGCGTTCTGATGATCTCCGCGCACTCTTCGGTGATCGTGGGGCCTCCAGCACGGCGTATCGCGCCGTCGACTCCCGCGCCGCCCATGAGCCCGCTGTTGGCCGCGTTGACGATGGCGTCTACGTCTTCTTGCGTAATATCGCCGGTCTTGACGACGATGCGATCCCCGAGACGTGTCTCTGCCATGTGTCGCCCTTCTGTCCGTGTCAGCCCAGGCCGAGAACGGCCATCACACCGAAAGCCGGGTCGGTAACACCCGCCAGGCTGACCCTCACCGCGAACGCCGCGACGACGACTACGAGCGCGAGTAGCGACCGGCGCTCGATCTGGATGACGCGTCCCACGGACGGCTTCTCGGCCGAGGCGCCCGGCGCGTCGGGTCGCGGTCTGGAGCGCGGAACCCATCGCGGCACGGCGGCCTGGTACTGCGTGTAGGCATCGCCGAACTGAGCCGTCAGCCGCGACTCCTCCCACCGCACGATGGGGATGTACTGCGCCAGGAATACGGCCGCGGCGGCGACAACGAACAGCGGCCGACCGCTCAGCAACGCCGTCCCGAGCGTGAGTAGCAGATTGGCTACGTACAGCGGGTTGCGCACCATTGAGTAAGGGCCGCCGTTCACGAGTTCCGCTCCTGGGCTGTACCCTCTGGTCCGAGATGCCCCGCCGATGTATCGCTGGCACCAGAACCTGACGGCCTCGCCTACCACCATCGTGCAGCATCCCGCGACGAACATGCGAGGTTCACGCCGCGCGAATGCCAGGAACAACGCCAGCAGAGGGAGGGGCGTGTAGTCGCGCCACCGGAACAGCCAGCCTCCGAGAGCCGTCATGCCCGTCTCCCGGTCGCGCGACCTCGGTCGCGGATTAGCCGTCCCTGCATTCCCGTGCCTCCGACCTGACTCCCGACTTCCCGACGACCGCGAGGCGCCTTGAATCGGCCCCGTATCGGCCCTAACATACGAGCGGTAGTATAGCGCCTTTTAACCCGGCCCCGCGAGGCTGGAAAGGGTGGACGATGAACGGACCTGCGCTGCCTCTCTTCGGCTGCTCGCGCCCGACCCCATCGGGGAGGCGAGCCGTTGGCCGTTGAAGCCTCCTCCTTGATCGACTTCCTCGACACACTCGAAACGCTCAAGAATCTCCCTCGCACGGGGTGGCGTCTGCGCGGCATCCGCGACGGCGAGAGCATCGCTGACCACTGCCACCGCACGACCACGGCGGCGATGATTCTCGCCGACGCGCTCGTGGAACGCGGCGCGACGCTCGACGTAGAACGCGTCATGCGCATAGCGATTCTTCACGAGGTCGCCGAGGCGCGCGTCGGCGACATCCCCTACCCGGCACAGCGGTACCTGCCCGAGAACGCCAAGGATGAAGCGGAAGCCGCCGCCGCGCGCGACCTTCTGGAGCCTCTGGGAGCCTTGGGCGATCGCTATTACGACCTATGGGACGAATTCGAGCAACGCGCGACGCCGGAGAGCCTAGTCGTTCGCGTCGCGGACAAGCTCGAGATGCTCGTACAAGCGTGGGAGTACGAACGCGCCGGAGCTAGCGACCTGGACAACTTCTGGAAGAACGCGTGGAACACGCGCGACTTCGACGCCTTCCCACTAGCAGGCGAACTGATAGACGAACTGCGTCGCCGACTCACAGCGACGCGCGGGACGACCGGCAGAACGAAACCGGGCGAAAGGGAGTGACGTGCCGCATCGCGACAAAGCGCAGATCATGACGGACGACGAGATGCGCCGCGCGCTCACGCGCATCGCGCACGAGATATGTGAGCGCAACAAGGGCGTCGAGAACCTTGCGCTCGTCGGCATCCGGTCGAGAGGCGACATCCTCGCCGAGCGCATCGCGGATCAGATCGCGAACATCGAGGGCGACCGCCCACCCGTCGGCGTCATGGACATCACCCTCTACCGCGACGACCTGAACCTGTTCGACCGCAAGGTCACCGTGAATCACACGGACATCCCCTTCAGTATCGACGAGCTCTCCGTCGTGCTTGTCGATGACGTGCTCTTCACCGGACGGTCCATCCGAGCGGCCCTTGATGCGCTCACCGACTTCGGCAGATGCGCGACGGTGCAGTTGGCAGTCCTCGTCGACCGCGGACACCGGGAGTTCCCCATCGCCGCGAACTACGTTGGCAAGAACATCCCCACGTCCCTACGCGAGATGGTCGCCGTGCAGGTGACTGAGGTAGACGGCGAGGACAGCGTCGTCATACGCGAGGAGGCAGACGCGTGAGCCTCCTCATTCGGGACGGTCGCATCCTGTGCCCGCACACGGCGACGGATCGGCAGGCGGACGTCCGTGTCAGCGACGGCCGCATCTCGGAGATCGGTGATCGGCTGGAACCCGAGGCGGGCGACGACGTCTTCGGCGCCGCCGGCTGCATTGTCGCCCCGGGCCTCATCGACATGCACGTGCATCTCCGAGACCCTGGGCAGACGCATAAGGAAGACATTGAGACGGGAACCCGGGCGGCCGCCGCGGGAGGGTTCGTGTCCGTCGCATGCATGGCGAACACGGCTCCGACGCTTGACGACCCCAGGTGGATCGCCCATGTGCTGAACGAGGCGGAGACGAAGGGCAGCGCGCGCGTGAGCCCCATCGGGTCCATCACGCTCGGCCTGGCGGGCGAGGAGGCCGCGCCGTACGAGGCGCTCCACGCCGCAGGCGCCGTCGGCTTCTCGGACGACGGCAAGAGCACGATGGACGACGACATCATGCGGCGGGTCCTGACGTACGGCGCGCGGCACGACATGCCGGTATTCGTCCACTGCGAAGACCCCGAGATCGCGGGCGACGGCTGCATGCACGAAGGCGACGTGTCGGCGTCGCTGGGGTTGCCGGGGATACCGCCCGAGGCGGAAGAGCGCATCATCCTGCGCGACTGCGTGCTCGCCGAGGAGACCGGCGGGCACGTGCACATCCAGCACGTCACGACGCGTCGCGGCGTCGAGATCATCCGCGCGGCGAAGAGCGGCGGCGCCCCCGTCACGGCGGAGGGCTGCCCACACCACTTCACGCTGACCGACGAGGCGGTTCGCGAGCACGACACGAACGCCAAGATGAATCCGCCGCTACGAACGGAAGACGACAGGGCAGCGATAGTCGAGGGGTTGGTAGACGGCACGCTAGACGCCATCGCGACCGACCACGCGCCCCACGCCGCCGACGAGAAGGCGCAGGGCATGCGAGTCGCTCCCTTCGGCATCATCGGGTCTGAATTGTGCGTCCCTCTGACGTGGACATCGCTAGTACGCAGAGGGCATCTGTCAGACGCGGAAGCGGTGCGGAAGCTCACGACGGTTCCCGCGTCCATACTGCGCGCGCCGGCTCCTCGGCTGGAGGTCGGCGGGCCGGCGGACATCAGCGTCATCGACCCGGACATGCGCATGGAAGTAACCGCCGACAATATCCACTCGAAGAGTCACAACACGCCGTTCCTCGGCATGACCCTGACGGGATGGCCGGTGCTTACGGTCTGTGACGGTCGCGAGACGTTTCGGCGGAGGAGCCACGCATGAAGGCCACGCTAGCGCTGGAAGACGGCGCTATCTACGAGGGCGAAGCGTTCGGCGCGACGGGGGAAGCGTTCGGCGAAGTCGTCTTCAACACGAGCATGACCGGGTATCAGGAGGTTCTGACGGACCCGTCGTACGTCGGGCAGATATGCGTGATGACGTATCCGCTCATCGGGAACTATGGCATCCCCGCCGAAGACTACGAATCGGGCGAGGTGCAGGTCGAGGGGTTTGTCGTTCGCGAGTACACGGACGCGTACAGCAACTGGCGCGCGCAGGAGAGCCTGGGCGAGTTCCTCACGCGGCACGGCATCCTGGGTATAGAAGGCGTCGACACGCGCGCGATCACACGCCGCGTGCGGCAGGGCGGCGAGCTACGAGCCGTCATCGCCACGGGAGATTGCGACCACGCCGAGCTCGTCGAGCGCGCGAAGTCGAAGCCTGGGCTCGAAGGCATGGACATCGCGGGGCGCGTCACGACCTCCGCGCAATACGGCTGGAAAAACGACCTCGAGTCGCCAACCGCGTGGATGGACGCGCACTCCGTCGCGAACTCCGCTCAGCAGACGCTGGATTTCACCGGGGCGCGCGTCGTCGATGTCGCCGAGACGCGGCACAGCGTTGTCGCGCTCGACTTTGGCATGAAGCGGAACATCGCCCGTGAGTTGAGCTACCACGGCTGCGAAGTGACGGTCGTTCCGGCGACAACCTCGGCCGACGACATCCTCGCCATGGACCCGGACGGCGTGTTCCTCTCGAACGGCCCCGGCGACCCCGACCCCGTCTCCTACGCCATCGAGAACATCCGCAAGCTCGTCGGCGTGAAGCCCATCTTCGGCATCTGCCTGGGGCACCAACTGCTCAGCCTCGCCCTCGGCGGAACGCGCTACAAGATGAAGTTCGGGCACCGAGGCGCGAACCAACCCGTCATGCGGCTCGACACGGGTCAGGTCGAGATAACGTCTCAGAACCACAGCTTCTGCGTCGACGCCGACTCGCTGAACAAGGCGGGCGTCGACGTAACGCACGTCAACCTGAACGACGACACGGTCGAAGGCATCTCGCACCGCGACTACCCCGCCTTCTCCGTGCAGTACCACCCGGAGGCGTCGCCCGGGCCGCACGACGCCGCGTATCTGTTCGACCGCTTCGTGAGTGTCATGGACGAACACGACGGCTAGCGCCGCGAGGGAAGAATGCCGAAACGCACGGACATTTCGAAGGTACTCATCATCGGCTCCGGGCCCATCGTCATCGGGCAGGCGTGCGAGTTCGACTACTCCGGCTCGCAGGCGTGCAAGGCGTTGCGTGAAGAGGGCTACGAGATGGTCCTCGTGAACAACAACCCCGCGACGATCATGACGGACCCGGAGATGGCGCAGCGGACTTACATCGAGCCGCTGACGGTGGATGTCGTCGAGAAGATCATCGCCGCAGAACGGCCTGACGCTCTCCTGCCGACCGTGGGAGGTCAGACGGGTCTGAACCTGTCCGTGGACCTCGCCGAAGCCGGCGTGCTGGAACGCTACGGCGTCGAGCTCATTGGAGCGAAGCTTCCCGCCATCAAGAAGGCGGAGAGCCGGGAACTGTTCAAGCAGGCGATGGAGAACATCGGCCTCGACATGCCGCGCAGCACGGTCGTGAGGACGATGCCCGAGGCGATGGAAGTCCTCGACGAGTTAGGCTTCCCGCTCATCCTGCGCCCTGGGTTCACGCTGAGCGGCAAGGGCGGCGGCATCGCCTACAACCTCGAAGAGTTCCGCGTGATGATGGAGGAGGGGCTGCGCATCAGCCCCGTCAGCGAGATGCTCATCGAGGAGAGCATCATCGGCTGGAAGGAATTCGAGCTCGAGGTGATGCGCGACTGCAACGACAACGTCGTCATCATCTGCTCCATCGAGAACGTCGACCCGATGGGAGTCCACACGGGCGACAGCATTACCGTCGCGCCCGCGCAGACGCTGACGGACAAAGAGTACCAGCTGATGCGGGACTCATCGCTCAAGGTGATCCGCGAGATCGGCGTCGACACGGGCGGCTCGAACATCCAGTTCGCCGTGGACCCGCGCACGGGACGTCAGACGATCATCGAGATGAACCCACGCGTGTCGCGGTCGTCCGCGCTGGCGTCGAAGGCGACGGGCTTCCCCATCGCGAAGATCGCGGCGCTGCTCGCCGTCGGCTACACGCTGGACGAGATACCCAACGACATCACCAAGGAGACGCCCGCCTCCTTCGAGCCGACGATCGACTACGTCGTCACGAAGATCCCACGCTGGGCGTTCGAGAAGTTCCCGCAGGTAGACGCCACCCTGACGACATCCATGAAGTCCGTCGGTGAGGCGATGTCCATCGGTCGCACGTTCAAGGAGTCGCTGCAAAAAGGCCTCCGATCGATGGAGAACGGCTGGATGGGGTTGGACGACCACCCCATCGAAGACCTTTCCCTGTCGGAGCTGCCGGGCAAACTGACGATCCCCAACACCGACCGCATCTTCTACCTGCGCCAGGCGCTACGGAAGGGCATGTCGCTCGAAGAGGCGTTCCGACATACGCAGATCGACCCATTCTTCCTCCACAACATCCAGCAGCTCATCGACCACGAGCGGAGGGCTGAGAAGGCAGCGCCCGTTGTCGCGCGCGCTATTGGGGGCGACAACGACAGCGTGGAGGAGTTGCGGCCTCTCGTGCGCGAGCTCAAGCGACACGGATTTGGTGATGCCCAACTCGCAGAGACGTGGGACGTAAGCGAGACCCAGGTGCGCGAGCTCCGCAAGTCCCTCGGAACCATCGCGACGTTCAAGCTCGTGGACACCTGCGCCGCGGAGTTTGAGGCGTACACGCCCTACTACTACTCGACGTACGAGGACGAGTGCGAGGTGCGCCCCGCGACCAGGAGGAAGGTGATGATCCTGGGCGGCGGCCCGAACCGCATCGGCCAGGGCATCGAGTTCGACTACTGCTGCGTGCACGCGGCGTTCGCGCTGAGGGACGACGGCTGGGAGACCATCATGGTCAACAGCAACCCGGAGACCGTCAGCACCGACTACGACACCTCCGACCGCCTGTATTTCGAGCCGCTCACCCGCGAGAACGTGCTGGACATCATCGACCGCGAGCAGCCCGAGGGCGTCATCGTCCAGTTCGGTGGACAGACGCCGCTGAACCTCGCCGTGGCCCTGAAGGAAGCTGGCGTGCCCATCATCGGCACGGACCCGGACGACATCGACCGCGCAGAGGATCGGAAGCGCTTCAAGGAAGTGCTCGACACGTGCGGGCTGAACCAGCCGCCGAACGGCACGGCGGTCTCTTTCGACGAGGCGCGCGAAATCGCCGAGGTGATTGGCTTCCCGTGCCTAGTGCGTCCCTCCTACGTACTGGGTGGGCGCGCGATGCAGATCGTGCATTCCGAGGACGAGCTCCGCGAATACTTACGCTACGCCGTCGACGCTTCCCCGGAACGTCCCATACTTATTGACAAGTACCTCGAAGACGCCATCGAGGTCGACGTGGACGCCATCTCCGACGGCGAGACGGTGGTCGTCGGCGGCATCATGGAACACATCGAGGAAGCCGGTATTCACTCCGGCGACAGCGACTGCGTGCTCCCGCCGTACTCTCTGGGCGACGACCAGTTGGAGGAGATCCGACGAGCCACCGTAGCCATGGCGAAGGAGCTGAACGTCATCGGTCTGATGAACGTGCAGTTCGCCATCCGCAGCGATGACGTCTACGTGCTAGAGGTGAATCCGCGCGCGTCGCGAACGGTGCCGTTCGTGAGCAAGGCGATTGGCGTACCCCTGGCGAAAATCGCGGCGCGCGTCATGACAGGCAAGAAGCTGGTGGACCTCGGGTTCACCGAGGAACTGACGCCCGAGTACTTCAGCGTGAAGGCTCCCGTCTTCCCGTTCGATCGGCTGCCCGGAGCAGACCCGCTGCTCGGGCCGGAAATGAAATCCACCGGAGAGGTGATGGGCATCGACCCGAACTTCGGTCGCGCGTTCGCGAAGGCGCAGATCGGCACCGGCTACCCGTTGCCGACGGAAGGCACGGCCTTTATCAGCGTGAAGAACAAGGACAAGCGAGCGGCGACGTTCGTAGCGCGGGAGCTACACGACGTGGGCTTCAAGATCGTCGCCACGCACGGCACGGCGAAGGTGCTTATGCGCGCGGGCGTTCCGACGGAGTTGGTGTACAGCATCGGCAAGGGGCGGCCGACGATCCACGACTACATCATGAACAACGCCGTGGACCTCATCATTAACACACCCAGCGGCGGCGAACACGCGCCCAACGAGGACAAGATCCGCACGCTCGCCCTCGAGAACAACATTACGCTCATTACGACACTGGCGGGGGCGCAGGCGGGAGCGCACGGCATCCAGGCGATGCGCGAGCTCGACCTAGCCGTCAAGCCCATCCAGGACTACTACGACGAGTGAGCGACGGCGTACCGACCGACGCCGCTCAGATGGGTCGGCGCCGTGCCCGCTCGACCCCTTCCTAGCGCAGAACCACCCGGCCCATGTTGCGTTCGGTGAGCGTGTGGGCAATCGGGATCCTTCGACTCCCTGCGGTCGCTCAGGATGACTCCTACGCGGCGGTGTTGGCGCAACACAGCGTCGGCCGGGAGAGAACGCACTAGCCTTCCACTCGCAGGTGTACAGCAGGGGAAGGCCAGGAAAGGGCCAGCGACACACGGGCCGAGCGCTAGTCCAACGGGGCATCCAGCGTGTGCGTCACGCCGTCGCGGAGGACAACGAGTTCGACCCGGTCACCTTCCGAGTAGTTCATGCGGACGTGTACCTCCGCCTCGGCATGCGTCGCCCGTCGCGTGTCGCCGTCCATCCCAACGATGACGTCTCCGTTGCGCAAGCCGGCCTTCTGTAGCCCTTCGCTAGGTATCCACCGCACGTATCGCGCGAGCGTCGTGAGAGGTAGGTCGCGTTCGCGCCGCTCATCGTCGTTGAGATCCGGCGCCCACACGCCCAGGCGCGGCCGCATCGGCCAGATGGAGGCGCGCCAACTGATGTCCGACGCCGTCCAGTCACCTGACACCTCGAGCACCGCGGTGCGGTTCGCTCCCTTCCGCGCGTAGCTAACCTCGACCGTGCCGCCGGCTTTCGCCTGGAACAGAACCCACTGTATGTCGGCGATGGACAGCATCACCTGCCCGTCTATCGTCGCGATCTCGTCGCCGGCCTGGAGCCCAGCGCGATGGGCCGCGGAGTGGGGGAAGACTGCGGTCACGACGTTACCAGCGTCCGCGTCGACCGCCATACCGACGTTCTCTGGCAACGGATAGACGTGGTCGTAGAAGTCGACATTGTTCGTCCACTTCCCCGCCTCGTCCGCGATGCGGTACATGCCGTCGTTGATCATGTGGCAGTGGACGCAGCCCTTACGCACGTCCTCCTCCGCCACGGTCTCTTGCAGCGTTGGGATGTCGCGCGGTCGCTTGTATTCGCCAGGCGCGCCACGCTTACCCTCGAACAGAGCGGCGTTGTCGGGGTAGTTCGCGTGCAACTCTAGGGCGCGTTGCAGGGCGTTCTTCAGTCCCTCAATGGAGATGTGGGTCTCCGACGCGGCGGCGGCTCGTGTGCCATAGCGACCGTAGACCGTGCCGTCCGCGTTCTGGAGGAACGCCGCCCAAGACAGGTCGTAGTCGAACTGATACGTGTCGAGGTCCACGTCGTTCATGCGGACGATGCGCACCGGCACGAAAGCGTCGTACAGCGCCGCCAACTCGCTGTCTTGACCAACGACCTTGCCGTCGAACACCTTGCACGCTTCGCACGGCACGCAGCGGAACAGCACGAACAGCGGCTTGCCCGTCTCCTTCGCTTGCGCTACCGCCTTGTCGTAGTCGTGGTATATCCACGCGGCGCCGACTTCGGTGTCCTCGAGCGCCTCCTGAATGAGCTGCGCGGACGCTACGACCGTGAGCGCGCATAGCACGCCCATCGTGAGAGCCAGGGACTTTCTCACGGTCTACTCCATGTGCATGGTGGGTGTGGCGTTGAGCGGGTCACGACGCTCAACGCCGTCAGGCGCCAGTAGCGAGTGGAAGGCTCTACGCACGGGAGAACGCCAGGAGATTCTTCCTCTCGCCTGTTGATGCCGTGTGGCATCGCTCGTCGCTCAGAATGACCGACCTGGCGAGCGCGTCAGTCAGCGTCATCCGCTGCCAAGGACACCGACAATCTACCGCGATCACGCATCTACGTCGAGCATGCCGTACCGCTTCATCTTGGCGTGGAGCGTGTTGCGGTTGATGCCGAGTATCTCCGCGGCGCGGCTCTTGTTGCCGCCGGTCTCTTCCAGCACAAAGCGGAAGAGCGGGGATTCGACTCCCTCGAGCGCGTCCTCATGCAGCAGGCCGACGCGCCCCTCCTCCATATGTCGTTGCAGGAGACGCCGTACCCAGAGTTCCACGGACTCGCCGCGTTCGGTCTCTGGCGCGGGGGCGAGCAGCGGGACGTCGTCCTCCGTGATGACCGCGCCGCGCGCCATTACGACGGCGCGATGCAGGACGTTCTCCAGCTCGCGGACGTTGCCCGGCCAGTGGTAGGCAGCCAGACGTTCCGCGAGGCTCAGCGAGACTGTCTTGGGGTCGTGGCCGTATTGCGCGCTGTACTTGGCGACGAAGTAGTCCGTCAGCGGGGAGATGTCTTCCACGCGCTTGCGTAGGGGCGGCAGCGTGATGGAGACGACGTTCAGGCGGTAGAGCAGATCCTCGCGGAACTCCCCACTCTCGACGGCGCGGCCTAGATCTCTATTGCTGGCGGCGACCACACGGGCGTCCGCGGTCAACGTCTCGTTGGCGCCGACGCGCTGATACGTCTTCTCCTGCAACACGCGGAGCAGCTTCGTCTGGAGGTCCAGCGGCATTTCGCCGATCTCATCGAGCAGGAGCGTGCCACCCTCCGCCTGCCGGAATCTCCCGTCCCGATCCGCGACGGCGCTCGTAAAGGCGCCCCGCACGTGTCCGAACAGTTCGCTTTCCAACAGCGCGTCGGGAATGGCGGCGCAGTTCACCGCGACGAACGGCCCGTCGCCTCGGTGGCTATTCGTGTGGATGGCGCGCGCGACGAGTTCCTTGCCCGTGCCGCACTCCCCCGCTAGCAGCACCGTCACGTCGCTCTCCGTGACGCGTCCGACGGTCTTGTACACGTCTTGCATGAGGGGGCTGTTGCCGACGATCTCGTCGCCGTCTCCGGCTGCCGGCGGATCGACAGGCTCCGCCTCGGCCTCTTCGGCCGCCTGCTGCTCCTCGACGGACGCCAGGGCTCGCCGCGCGAGTTCTTGAATCTGCGTTACGTCGAACGGCTTCGTGATGTAGTCGAAGGCGTGGCGTTTGGTCGCTTCCAACGCCGTGCGCATGGAGCCGTGCGCCGTGAGGATGATGATGGGGAGGTTGGGGTGACGCGCGTGCAGGTCGGGCAGAGCGTCGAGGCCGTTGCCGTCGGGCAGGAAGATGTCTAGGAAGAGCACATCCGCCGCGTCGTCGTCCAGCGCCCTCCGCGCGTCGCCCAGCGTATGCACGGTCTGCGCATCGACGCCGAGGGGCCGCAGGGAGCGCGCGAGTATCAGACAGAGGTTGGGTTCGTCGTCGCAGATCAGAACGCGCTTACGTCCCATCGCCACCTCCACGCTTACCGGGCGCGTTGACGGGTCGGGCGAACACCATGTGTTAAGTATGGCGCGTGCGCGTCCCGGTCGGCGAGGGTGGCTACCTGCTCTGCGGGGCTCCGCGTGGAAAGCGGGCGGCCAATGGGCGGGTAAGACGCTGGCGGCGAGGTCGGGCCCAGCTGTCTTGACTCGCCCGACGCGCGTATATGTGTCGACTGCATCCGACGGCTAGCGGCTGCGCGGCGGATGGTCCAGGTGATCGACGTAGACCTCGGGGACGAAGCCGATTCGCTGCCCCAGCGCGCGGATGTCGTGGCAGGCGTTCGCGCAGTCGCACGCGCCAGCCAACCGCTCGCGACCGACTCGCGATGCGTTGTGCCTGTCCGCGAAAGTGATGCGATCGAGCGTTCCGCGACGGAACAGCACGCATGACATGTCCACATGATGGGCGTTCAGCCATTCCTCGACGCGGTAGAAGCGTCGGTCCCTGTGCTCGCAGAGGCCGACGGCGCCGAAGTCAGGTCGCTCGTCGAGGAAGTCGACCATGCGGCGCAGGCCGCCCTCGGGCAACACCATGTCGCCGTCAAGCATGAGGACGAGGTCCGCGTCGCCGTAACGCTTCATGTGGTTGCGGGCGTCCGCCGGGCATTCGGAGGAGGTCCTGGCTACCCATAGCCGGTACGGGACATGCTGCCGCGCCAGCCCCTCAATCACAGCCGGCGGAAGATGGTCGCCGTTTAGCACGTGCATGAGAATGTCGACGCTGTTTCCCACGCTACTGCGGCCGTCCGAACTGCTTGAGCCAACCCCACTGGAATAGCGCCCGATGCGCGGGCGTGAACGCCGTCGAGTACCGCGGGTCGAACCAGTCCGGCGACATACCGCCGTCCGGGTGGTTCGTCAGATTCCGCACATGCGAACCGTCACGGTCCATCACGAAGATCTCGAAGTTGTCCCCTCGCCCGTCTTCCCGAGGGATCGAGAGAGAGAACGCAATGTGCGCGCCATCCGGGGACCATGTCCCGCCCCGGAAGGCCCGAGCGAAATGTGCGATCTCCCGGACGTTGCCGCCGTCGGGATCCATGAGATAGAAGCCTCGACCACCGCGGCGCTCGGGGTATGGAGTATCTCGCAGGTCGCGACTTCGGAGAATCAGGAGCTGGCGACCGTCCGGAGACCATGCGGGCTCGCCGTCGAACGCGTCGCGAACCGTCAGGCGACGCTGGTCAGACCCGTCTGGGTTCATGGTGTATATCTCAGCCACCGCATCGCCACCCGCGAACCTATCTCGGGCGGATGTAAAGGCGATCCGCTTACCGTCGGGCGACCAGTCCGGGTGCATATCCAGTGTCGGCAGACGTGTTAGATTGCGAACGTCCGTGCCATCCGCGTTCATTACGAACACGTCCTGGCTGTGGCCGTCCTCACGCCTTGAGACGAACGCGATGCGCTGTCCATCAGGGCTCCAAGAGGGGAATCGATCTATCGAGGGATGGTTCGTGAGTCTGCGTCGGTTCGCGCCGTCCCGGTCCATGATGGACAGATCCCACCGCTGATCGTTGATCCGGTGGGAATACACGATCTGGTCGCCGTCTGGCGACCATGCTGGGTCGCTGTCATGCTGCGTGCTCAGGACACGGCTCCCTCGTCCTGCCACGTCCATCACGAGGATGCCGCCTCGAGTAAAGGCCAACTCGCCACGCAACAATGCCGCGCTGACCCCGCCGTGGTGCGCAAGGCACAACGCGACGGCCAACCACAGGCAACGTCGGTCACAGCGACTTTCGGAAGGGGTAGAACTCACCCTCGTTCTCCAGCAAGACACCGTCAACCCTGAGGTAGGCGGCGTAGTATATGCCTGTCGGGGGCACGTTGTTCCGCGGCGCGGCATTCTTGC
>CAYYPK010000039.1:0-61791 GCA_964473525.1 uncultured bacterium | reverse complement strand
GGAACGAACGGAGCCAGTCGGTGTAAGTCGACTTGACAAGGTCATGCAATATCAGAATGACAGACTGCGGTGAGAAGGCCCGCCGTATTGCATCACCTGTAGGGAACACCGCGCCACGCGCTCCCCTGGCTTCGCTGCGAGCTAGCGAGGTATAGTCTGGTGGCGATTCGACGACATGAGGAGGCGAGCCGGCAATGCCTGAGCCACGCATCGTAGTGTTCCACGTCGGCCGCGGCATGTCCGTGCTGCTGGACAACGACGACACACAGATGCTCGTCGCCGATGCCGGCGGCCGCTACTGGAAGATCAGCAACGCGCGCGAGAAGACGCTCTTCGCGGAAAGCGCCGCTGACCTCATGCGCATCGTGCGGACGAAACCCGCCCCGCCCGCCGAGCCCCCACTGAGCGACGACGACTACGACGACGACCATGCCGACGAGGACGCGTTGTAGTAGCTGCCCACGTCCCCGCGGCGACACCTGGCACGGGATGTGCATTACCCATCGCTGGGAAACGGGAACTGCGACTCCTCCCCCTGTATCGCCCCAATCGAGGACCGAACGGGTCAGCTGTGGGCGCCAGGTGGTCGTTTACGCAACACTCCCACGTGACGGTGCACGCTCGCGAACAGCTTACCGAAGCCCGCGAGCCGCGCCGGGGCGCTGGCTGAATCAGACGGGAATCATCATGCCTCTCGAAATCGAAGAGAAACTCCGCGTCGACTCCTCGCGCGTCTTCGAGCGCATACGCGAGGAGGGACACGTTGCTGGCCTCCCCATGCGACGGGGCCACCTCGCGATACAGCGCGACACCTACCTGGACACCGTCGCGGGCAGTCTGTACCACTCCGGCGCGTCTCTGAGACTACGCGAGAAGGAGGGCAGGTACGTCCTGACGATGAAGACGCCTGTCGAGGCGACGCGAGTCCGCAACGAGGACGAGGCGTTTCTCACGCAGGCCGAGGCGGTGGACGCCGCGAACGGCGATCTCCACCTGGTCGACTGCGACATCGCGCGCGCCGCCATCGACTACGCTGGCGGCGCGGAACTGCGACCCGTGCTACTCGCGTCGAACCAACGTGAGACGTGGACCGTCTCGTCCACGACCGGGTCCATGCAGATGTGCTTCGACTGGGTCCAATACTCAGACCTGACGGGGCAGCAGGAAGACAGTACCGCAGACGAATACGAGCTGGAGTTGGAACTCCAGCAGGGGCCACGCGCCATGGTGACGGAGGCCGCCGCGCACCTGGCTCGCCGGTTCCAACTGTCCGCGCAAACGCGCTCGAAATACGAGCGTGGAGTGGCGCTCCTAGGCGCGTTCCTGGGTGATGTAGCGCCCGTCGAACCCGCCGGCGTGTGCGTCCCGGTCTGATCCGTACAACGCCCGCCTCCAATGCCACGTCTCACGCGTGCTGACATGCTCTAGCCTGGTGTGTGCCTCCTTCGTCCCATAGACGTTGCGGGCTCGTGACCGCCTTCCGCATGCCGTCCGATGCGGACCCCACGGGTCGACGTGAGCGTGCACGAACGCTTGGGTCGCGACGCGCGATGGCTGGCGAGACATGCGGCGCCCAGCAACCGACCACCGCCCCTCAACCGACGCGCTCAGCCGCCAGGCTGCGTGGCGCGCGCGTGCGGAGCTTGCTAGACTGGGCCACCGCAAGCGCAACCGAGGAGGCGCCGACGTGGCAGACCCGAAGATCACGAAGATCGAGCAAGTGTCGTTCGGCTATGAGATCCACGACATGGGCACCGACTACAACGGATTCAACCAGGTCTACGAGAAGGGCGCGGTGCGCAAGGCGGGCGGGTCCATCCTCCGCATTCACACGGACATCGGCGTCACGGGCGAAACGCCCGGAGGCATTCAGCCCGTCGTTGCGCGATACCTCCTGGGGCGCAATCCGTTCGAGCGCGAGAAGATCTACAACGACCTCAAGCGCGGCCTGCGCCACACCGACCGCACGGGCATGAACTCGCCTGACATCGCCCTGTGGGATTTCGCCGGCAAGGCGCTCGGAGCGCCCATCTACCGGCTCTTGGGTGGCTACAAGACGAGCATCCCAGCGTACGCCAGCACGTACCACGGCGACGACAACGGCGGCCTCTCGACGCCGGAAGCCTTCGCGGACTTCGCCCTCCACTGCAAATCCCTCGGATACCCAGCGTTCAAGATACACGGCTGGGGCAACGGCCCGATGTCGCGCGAAGTCGCGGCGGTGCTGGAGACTCGTAAGCGTGTCGGTGACGACATGGACCTGATGATCGACCCAGCGTGCGAATACGAGACCTGGGCGGACGCGCTGCGCATCGGTCGCGCGTGCGACGAGGCGAACTTCTTCTGGCTAGAAGACCCCTACAAGGACGGCGGGGTGTCCATGTTCGCGCATCGCAAGCTGCGGGAACTCATCAACACGCCACTGCTGCAAACGGAGCACATCTTCGGACTCGAGCAGCACGTCGACTTCATCGTGAACGGCGGTACCGACTTCGTCCGCGTCGGCACGTACGAGGACGGCGGCATTACCGGGGCGATGAAGGTCGCGCACGCGGCGGAGGGCTTTGGTCTTGATGTCGAGTTCCACGGCGGCAGCCTGGCGCATCGGCACTGCATCGCGGCCGTGCGCAACACGAACTACTATGAGCTCGGCCTGCTGCATCCCAACATCGCGACGACGAAGCCGCCCATCTACCCGCCGGAATACACGGACGAACTCACCGGCGTCGACGCGAACGGGCACGTGACGGTGCCGCAGGGGCACGGCCTGGGCGTCGACCTGGACTGGGAGTACATCAACGCCAACCACACCGGCACGACTGTGTACGAGTAGCCCCGCGCGACCCGCGCCCAACGGCGAGGGCCGCGTCAGTACACGAGCGGGATGAGCTTGCGGGTTGACGCTGCGTACGCGCGGTACGCATCGCCGAACTCCTCCGTCAGCATGGCCTCCTCACGTCGTATCCTGCCGAGGATGCACGGTATCAAGGCGAGCATCACCACGAGACCCTTGACGCTTCCCACGTACACTGGCGGACCCATAATGCCCACCAGCGCCCCGAGATAGATCGGGTGTCGCACGAGGCGGTACGGGCCGCGCGTGATAGGCTCGTGGCCTTCCCGGATCACCAGGGTCGCCGAGTAGAAGCGCCACAGCGTTACCTGCGCCGTTACCATGAGAGCCAAGCCGCCGACGATCTGAGTCAGACCTACGACGCCGTGCGTGGAGAGCAGGTACGTGCCGAGCGACAGTTGTCGACGGACCACGTCATACCCGGACAGTGACATGCCGGCGACGAGCACGAGGGTCGCCGGCAGGCCGAACGTCAGCACGTCGGTCTTGATCGTCTTGCGCATGGGCCTGTCTCGCCTGGCGCGACGCCGCGCCTACTTGATCTTCGGAGCGTGCAGAACCGCTGGGCCCTGGTGATGGATGACCTTCTCGACCGCGCCGGACTCATCCCGCACGAACTCCACGGACGCTTCGACAACCTTCCAGAAGAACTCGGTGTCCGAGCGGGCGAATATCCCGAACCGCGGCTGACCCGTCATCTGCGCGAAGAGCTCCCCCTCCTCGAGCGACACCGTGAGGATCATGCCTGCGCGGTATTCGTACTCCCCGACGTAGTCCTCCAGTATGTCGGCCGAGACGGTGATCTCCTGCTCCTCTTCCACCGGGTACGCCTCGGTAATGGAGCCACCCTCCTCACGTTCGATGTGTAGAAGATCGCCTGCCTCGTCCAACACGAAGCGCAGCACGACGGAGGTACCTTCGACGAGCAGCTCAGTTTCCGACATCGGGACGAGCACCTGGGGCGTTGGGCCGGCGAGCGCGTGGATCGCGTCGCCTTCGCGCTTGATCTCGAATCTCACCATGCCCGCGAGCAGGTAGTGGCCGGCGAACCGGTCGAACACCGACGGGTCGATGTCGGCGACCGACACGGAGGCGCGCGTGGGCAACTCCTCCCACAGGTACGTCTGCACGGCGCCGTGCGCGAGCGGGAGAGGGGCCATGCGCGGTATGGGGAGATACGCGTTGTGAAGGACGCTGACCGTCATGCGCTTCTCTGGGACCCAAGCGAGGTACGCCACGAACCCGTGCAGCCCGCCCGTGTGGCTGACGACCTGCATTCCCCGCAGGTCGCTGGTCATCCACCCGTAGCCGTACTGCTCGCCCATCGCCTCCGCCACGGACCCGTCGTTGAGGCGCGCGGGGGTCAGAGCGGCGCGCATCGTCTCCTCGGTCAGCGCCTCGTGAGAGAAGACAGCGTTGTTCCACGTATGCAGGTCGCGCACGGTCGAGTAGACGTTCCCGGCGCCGAGGGCGCGGGACATGTCCCAGTTGAGCGCCTTCTTGACGGTTCCGCCTTCGTATGTGTAGCCCACCGCCTCGTGGGTCAGGACGGTCGACGCGTCGTGCAGCCCTGTGTCCGCCATTCCCAGCGGCGCGAAGAACTGCTCGCGCAGGAACTCGCCAAACGACTGTTCCGACACCAACTCCACGACGTACGCCAGCAGGTAGTACCCCGAGTTCGAGTAGACCCACTGCTCGCCCGGATCGAAGTCGTAGTCGTTGTCCTTGAAGTACGCGATGTGGTCCTCCGGCTCGACGGCCACCGTCGCGAGGTCAAGAAAGTCGTTGTTGCTCGTGTAGTTGTGGATGCCCGAGGTGTGCGTCAGTAGGTGATGTAGCGTCACCTCGTCGCCCCGCGGGTAGTCGTCGATGAACGTCGCGAGCGTGTCCGTGACGTTCAGCTTGCCTTGCTCCTGTAGCTTCAGAATCGCCGCGGCCGTGAACTGCTTGCTCACCGAGCCGATGCGGAACTTCGTGTCGGGCGTGACGGACACGCCGTTGCCGACGTCCGCCAGTCCGTATCCGCGCTCGAACAGCGTCTCGCCGTCGCGGGCGACAAGTACCGCGGCGCCGGGCATGTCCTCGCCCACGATCTCCGAGAAGATCGAGTCCACGAGGTCGTCGGGAGACGGCATGGGGTCTGTCGACGGAGCGCCAGCGGATACGAGCTCCTCCGCGACATCGGCGTACCCTCGTATCCTCGCCACCTGTGCCGCTGTCAGACCGTTGCGTGTCGCGGTCAGATCGGCGCCGTGCCCAGTGAAGACTCGCACGTCGTCCATCCGCCCTTCGCCAGCGGCATCGATGAGCTTCTCGCCGAGCGCCTGAGCGTCAAGAACGCGGCAGGCGAAGCCCCAGCCCAATTCGCGGTTGGCGACCTTGATGAGAACCCGGTTCACGCCTTCGACGAGCTGTACCGTCACGAAGTCGTCGTCCAACGTCACGCCCCTGGGAACGCGGTTGGTGTAGACCTCCTCCCCGTTCAGCCACATCTTGCCTTCGTCGTCCGTGCCGATGCCTAGCACCGTCGTCGTTGCTTCCGGCGCGGTGAACTCCGCGTAGGCGTACGCGACAACGAACGACAGATCGCCGCAGAACTCCTTGAGGTCCACGATGTCGGCGCCCGACTGTGCGGCTTGCCACGTGAATTCGGCGTCCGCGGCGGCCACCGTGTCGCCCTCGGTCGGCTGCACGGCGCTCTCGCCGCCCGCGTCGGCGAGGAAGTCGCGGTCGATGGCGCCGGCGATCCGCACATAGTCCGTCGTGTCGGGTTCGCCGTCGAAGACCGGGATGCCGCCAAGGACGAGCCAATCCCTCATGAAGGCGCCGCTTTCAGCGTCCGCCGCGACGCTCGCGGTAGGCTGCGACATGATGACCCCCGATACGGCGACCAATATGAGCGCGACGTGACACTTCATTGGCGATCCTTTCACTTTGCTAATGCTGATCTTCCCAAACAATAACACGCGGGGCCACGATGTGGAAGGCCGACCCGTCTTCGGGCAGGCCCACGGCAGGGCGCCCCATACCGGCGGTGGCGTGCGCGCCGTCGGGCCGCTCGTGGCCTCTTCTCGTCGGCATCCACAGGAGGGTCGCGAGCCACACATCGTTGGCACGACCTCTGCATACAGGCCCTCAGCGGTCGACCACGCCCTACGTCCGCGAGAGGCGAACAGAGAGGACACCTCCGCCATGCGCGCCTGGCGTCTGCTGATCATCGCGAGCGCGTGTCTCGTGACCGCATGGGCCGCGGCGGCGAGGGCAGCGGGCCCGTCGACATCGTCTGTTCCCACACGACTCGAAAGGGCGAACCTGCAGCACGCCTGGAAAGCCGGACGGCGCACGTCGTGGTTCGCGTACGAGGCGCACAGGGCCACGCAGTTGTATTCCATGGCTGCGGACGGCTCCGACGTGAAGCGTCTCACGCACAGCGACGCGTCGGATCGGTTCCCCAGTTGGTCCCCCGACGGCTCGAAGATAGCGTTCGTGTCGGATCTCAGCGACGATCACGAGATTTACGTCATCGCGGCGGACGGCTCCGACCTACGGCCGTTGACCTTCTCACACGGCTGGGATGGCCCGGCCACTTGGTCGCGGGACGGGTCGCACATCGCCTTCCAATCAGACCGAGACGGCCGGCATGCGATTTACGTGATGACGTCAGACGGCGACAACACGCGGCGCATTACCGACGATCGCGGCGCTTACCGCCTCCCGGTGTGGTCGCCAGATGGGGGAACCATCCTGTGCTGGTCCGATCGCGACGGCCGGCCCGGCCTGTACCTGATGCGTCCTGACGGGACGGACCTGCGATGGATCGGACTGGCTACCCGCGGCCGAGCGTCCTGGGCGCCGGACGGAGCGCGTCTCGCGCTTTCGGGCGCGGACGACGACCCTCGCGAGTTGTCCGTCTATACCATCGACGGCGCCACATACCACCGTGTGACGCGTGACGGCGCGCCCGAGCCGAACCCGGCGTGGTCCCCTGAAGGCAGGCGCATCGCCTACGAGCAGGTCGTGGATTCGAACCGCGACATCTACACGATCGCGCCCGACGGAACCGACAGGCGACGTCTCACGCGCGATGGCTCCAGCGCATGGCCCGCATGGTCTCCCGACGGGAAGCGGATCGCCTATTCCTCGCAGCGCGAAGGTAACGGGACGTTCACGGCGCGGCGCCCGCGCCGGTTCTCGCCTAACGATGCGCCGCCGCCCGCTACCCTCGGTGTAAGCGCCGCGGCGCAGGGGCCTACGCTCCGCGTGCTGGCGGCAGGCGTGTCGCGTGAGGGAGCCGGGCGTTGGAGTCGGCGGTACGGCGCCGCGGACGCCAGCGACTTCGCCGCCGCGTGCAGGGCGCAGGCCGGTAGACTCTACAGGGACGTCCAGGTCCGAGAGCTGACCGATGCGGAGGCCACTGCAGAGGCAGTGCGCGAGGGCATGGCATGGCTCCGCGACGAATCGAAGCCCGGGGACGTCGCCTTCGCCTTCCTGTCGATGCACGCGGTCAGTGACGTCCACGGCGACGTGTACCTGTGTTCTGCCGATGCCGACCCCGACGCGCCGATCGATGGGATGCCCTGGTCGGACGTGGCGCGTCTACTCGCCGCGGTTCGGTCGCGGTTGGTCGTGTTCGCAGACCTGCATTCTGCCGCCGGGCGTTGGAACGGAGAGATGCTGGAGGGTGCGATGGCCGGCTCGGCGCCGTATGACCTCGTGGCTGCCGCCCGGGCCGAGCGTATGCACTACGCGGACACGGTATCGCAGCCATTGCCTGACCATCCGTGGACGGATTCTCAGAAGATGTGCCTGTGGCCCGCCAGTATTGGAAAGGCTCCCTCGGTTGAGAGTGGCAACTGGCGGAACGGAGCCTTCACTGAAGCGCTGCTCATCGCCATGTCCGACCCCGCGACGGACTACGACGCCGACGGCATCCTGACGGAGCTCGAGGTGGCGACGGTCGTCGCGCGCGGTGTCACACGGCTTACGGATGGCGCCCAGGGCTTCTGCCCAAGCCAGGACACTTCCCCCGATCTGCCGCTGTTTGCCGCCGCCCCGGCAGCGGAATCCGACAGCTCGTCGCCAGAGGAGGCACGGTAGCATGTCGTGGTCCGCACGCGTTGTGTCCGCGGCCGCGTTACGCGCCGTCATCCTTGCGCTCGTCGCCGTCTCACTTGCGGCGCGCGCTGACATCAGCCCGGCACAGTTGCTCGTGGCGGGCGGCAAGGGCTGCGACAGCCCGGCCTGGTCACCCGACGGCACGCGGATAGCGTACCGACAGTTCGGTGGCCCCATGTCCTACCCAGCGTTGTACGTGGCGAATGCGGACGGATCCAAGCCGCGTGAAATCGCGCCCCCGATGCCTCTCGGTGGGACGCTCGCGTGGTCGCCGGACAGTTCACGCATCGCCTGTTCGTGGTACGGCTCCGTATACCAGATACTCATCCTGAACAGCGACGGGACCGATACGGCCCTGCTCCCACGTGTTGGGCACGGAAGCCATGTGCTCGCCTGGACGCCAGCGGGCGCCCGGCTGCTCTACGCCGCCCTGGGACGCAGGCGGCTGGGCGATAGGAGCGCGAACGGTGACGGGATCTACAGCATGAACCCTGACGGGTCCGATCCGATGCGCGTCTGCGCCGACAACGTCGGTCAGATCGCGCTGGCGCCGGGCGGCCGAACCGTCGCGTACACCTTCCGGCAGGAGGACGCAGAGGAGCGCAGCGTCCGCCTCCAGCCGATCGATGGGTCAGAGGCGACCGATCTGACAGTTCCCGGCCTCGCAGGGCGCGATGTCACATGGTCGCCTGATGGCGGGTGGATCGCTTACGTGGGGTCACACGAGGACGGCGGCAAGATATTCGCCGCGCGCGCCGACGGCTCGGACAGGACGCAGGTGACGCACGGCGACTTGTCTTACCAGTCGCCGGCCTGGTCTCCCGACGGGCGGCGCATCGCGTTCGTCTCGCACCGCGATGGGGGAGACGCAATCTACGCCGTTGACGTCGCGGAGGCGTTCCCTGACGTCGTGGCGAACGCCCCGGCGCTGCCTCGCGGGTCGGCGCCCGTGGGGGCCAAGTCAGACATGTACGTGCTGTCCGTGGGCGTCGGTGGGTCGGCGGAGGGCGCCACGGATTTCGCGGACGCGTGTCGCGCGCAGACCGGCGGCTACTACGGCGAAGTCGTCGTGCGCGCGATCACCGGCGAAGAGGCCACAGCTCGCGCCATTCGACACGGCCTGCTTTGGCTCCGCACCGAGACCGGGGACGGCGACACCGCCGTTTGCCTGCTGTCTGGCGAGGGCCTGCGAGACCAGGCGGGAGACCCGTACATCCGCGCGTACGACACGGACACGTCGCGCGTAGCATCCACCGCCGTGCCGGGCTCAGACGTGGACAGGCTGATCGGCGGCATCGCCGGCGCCGCGATCGTATTGGCGGACCTTGGCGCCCCGACCCTCCTCGTGAACCAGGGGTACACCGACGAGGAAGCGCATATACACACTCAGTATGGACGGGGAGACGTGGCAACGCCCTTCGTATTGTACGCAGTCGGCGAAGTGGGCGCTCAGCAGCGCAGCGCGGGACAGCAACGGTCTCCTCACCCTCAACGAGTTGGCTGCGTACGTCCACGACGTCCTCGAGCCGCGCTGGGGCAAGCGATACGCCTCCGAGCAGTCTGGCCGTGGCTGGGTGGACATTCGCCTGTTCGAAGCGCCCGGCGCCGTGACAGGCCGATGAAGCTGGCAGCTCTACAGCGCCGCGGGCGCGCCGCCACCCGCCTTCTGCCTCGCGGCGTAGGCAAGCAGGTCCGCCATGAACTGGTACGCGAGGTTGTCGGTATGCCTGAGATGGTCGTCGTCGCCGTTGTATTCCTCCATGTCGCAGAGGTAGTCCGACCGGCTGACGAAGGCGGCGACCCTGGACGCGCTCCTGACGCCCTGGACGGACTTCGAGCCACTCCCACGGTTACGCGAGGCGTGGGCGCTAGCGGGAGGTCTCTGCCTTGCGCATCACGCGCTGTCAGACGGATCACTCCTAAGAGAGCGTGCTCCCCGGCCTGTGGGAAAACCTCGACCAACACTTCCTCAGGATCGTGGGCCTTCTGGTGAAAGGTGCGGATACTATGCGACTGATCTGACGCTCGCTCCCCAAGCGGGATGACTACGACGGCGCCGATGGCATTTCAAGGGTTGCGCGCGCATGGAGCTATGGGGGCGAGCCCGACTCAACTCGCATCGCGATCCCCTCGCGCGAACGGATCATCCTGACCTCCCAAGTCGAGGGCATACACGGCGGCGAGGCCCTCAGCCGATTCGCTCGAAGCAACAACGACCCATCCGCGACGGACGACGATCGACGCCGCGGTGTCCGTCTCGATATAGAGTCGCCTGACTCCGAGCCTGCGCGCCTCGTCTTCGGCTCCCTTCACAAGCGCGGTCCCTATTCCCTGTCGCCGCTTATCGCGCGCCACCAACAGCCCTCCCACCCAGGGATCCAACTGCGGGTGTCGGGATGATCCCTCCCTTATGCAGACAGTGCCGACCGCTGTCGCTGTGTCGTCCATGGCGACCAGAGCCACCGGAAATCTGTTCCCGCTCGTGCAGACAGGATACGCGGCGTCTATGTCTCCAGGCCCGTCAGGCCCGTACCACGAGTGCCACTCCCGCAAGAGCCAGGCTTTGAGACTTGGAGCTACGTGCGGAACGTTGGATAGTAGGCGGATGTCCACCGCCGGAGGTCCGATACTCACGCAAGTCGTCCTCACTTGGAGTCCATCTCAGCCGGCTCCCTGGCTCCTGAGTCGGCGCCAGAATCCGGGTCCATGCGGGCACGTAGGCGAACTACACGAGACCCGCATGGTTCTCTGGCTTTACATCGCGACATATTCCAACGGCCCGGAACTTCGCTGGCTACGCGAGGGTGCGCTCGACGACCCAGCGCCGCGCGGGATGCCTCGTCTCGTGGCTTGCGTCTAGATTCTCCTCAGCGATGCGGCGCATGTGTCCTGTGTAGCCAGGAACGCTGTCGACAGGAGGGCTCAGGTTGTTGGGATAGACTCACCCATAGTGAATTCGGTTCCCAACGCTATTCAAGCCGCGGAACTGCCAGCACGCATTCACGTGTCGCGCCGCCTGTACGGACTCGAGGTCGGGCCAGTCGCAGCGAGGCGTACCGCCACGCTGTCGGAGCCTGCGCCTGCGCGTCACGACTCCTCACCGAAATCCTGTTGGTATCTAGCGAGCAGGGCGTCCGTGTCGTTAGGGAGGAAATACATGCGGGAGGTCGTCTCGATGCGGCGCGTCGTGGCGTCGACATCGCGCGACATGTCGGGCAGCAGGTGCAGGCAGTCGTGCCAGCCCTGGCCGATGCCGACGCATCTCCCGCACGCCCATGCCGCCAGATGCCGGCCGTCTCGCGACACTACGCCGACGAGGCTGCGCGTAGGGCGGTCGTCGCTGTTCCCCCAGCTTGCGGCTGGCTGTCCCGGGTGGTCGCCCCACGCCGGTACGTACCGCTGTACCCACGGCGGAGAGTTGCGCGGATCGTCAGCCGGGCGACGCGTGTCGGGGTGTCTGCGCGTGGCTGTCAGCCGTGTGATGCCGGCGTCGGTGTGCACGAAGCAACGGCCCACGAAGTCGCGCACATAGTGGCCTCGGTTCCCGAAGCTGTTCGATCCGCGGAACTGCCAGCACGCGTTCACGCGTCGCACCGCCTGCACGGACTCGAGGTTCGGGCCAGTCACAGTAAGGCGTATCGCCACGCTGTCGGAGCCAGGCGTCAGAACGGTCGTGAGCTCGACGCCGTCCAGTCGCGCGTGCTTGTGCGCAAATTGCAGCCCACCATCTGCGAGCCGGCCGGGCTCGCCGACGCCGAACTTGTCCTCGTAGCACCACAGGTCACACACGGCGTCAGGGATCGCATGCGGGGTGATACGCGCCAGGCTGCGCGTGCCGTCGCCGTGCTTCTCAACAACCGGATCGAGTCCGATTCCCTGCGGCATTGCTCACGCTCCGCGTGCGTTGGGACGCGCCGCCTACGGCCGGCGTACATGCAAACGCCGCGCTCCTTCGCGCGGCGTCTGCAGCATCGTAGGCTAGCGGGCGGCGGCCACGAACACGCCGCCACCATCGGTGCCAGACAGGATGTTGTCATTCGACACGAGCATGGAGGTCACGGTCGTGTTCATCAGCCCGTCGACGACGGGACTCCACGTGTCCTCGGCGGATAGACGGCACACTCCGTCGCCCGCCGTGCCGGCGAACATCGCGGATCCGATCTCGACGAGTGACGTCACCGCCTGTCCATTGAGGCCCTCGGAGAGCGTGGTCCACGTGGCTCCACTGTCGGTAGACCGGAACACGTTGCCGTCCTCGCTGCCCGCGTACACCCAACTGCCGAGAGGCGTGACGCACAGAATCGGCGCCTCGGCTAGCCCCTCGCCAGCGGCGGCCCACGCCGTGCGGCCCGGCGGCAACCGGTAGATGTCGCCGGACGCCGTGCCGGCATACACTGCTCCACTCGCGGACCCGAGGCTGCGGACCTCGGTCTCGCCCATGCCGTCGCTCAGCAGCGACCAACTGCGCCCACCCGTGACGGACTGGTACACGCCCGCCTTCGTGGCCGCGTACACGACGGCGCCAACGGGCTGCACGGCATACACGTACCTGTTGTCGAGACCTTCGCCCGAATACTCCCACGTCGCCCCGCAGTCCGTGGACTTGTAGATCCCGTGGCCGTTCGTGGCGGCGTAGAGCCCTCCGTCGAGGCTGCCTATGTCCCACACGGTGTACTCGGCCAGGTTGCCCGCCGCCGTCAGCCATGTGGCCCCGGCGTCCTCGGACCGCCTCACACCCGCGTTCGCCATGCCGGCGAGCAAGCACCCGTCGGAGTCCTCGTTCAGGCACAGCACGGAATTCCCGAACGGCCCGTTCAGCGACGCCCAGGAGAGGCCTGTCGACCGCTTGGCTTCGGCCGCGGCCGCCGTGTCCTGCTTCTGGATGGCGTCGAGCACGACCGTGGCCGCGATCTTGACGTGGACATCTTTGCTGTTCCGCGCCTTCAGGACGACTGGGCCGACCGCCGGGCCGATACGTATCAGGGCCGCCGACGCGGCCTTCCGCGTGTCTGGGTTCGACAGAGCCGCTACGAGGGTCGGTCCAGACGCGCCACCCGCCGCGACGAGATCCTCAATGGCGGCGGCACGTTGCGTTTCATCCTCAAGGCGGGCGAGATCCGCCTTCATCGCGGGGTCCGACGAACCCCCACAGCCCACAAGTACAAGCGACAGCAGGCACAGCGAAACTAGCGGTACGGACATGATCTTCATGGCAGGTCTCCCTATCCGACGCGTCCAACTGGGCGAGCAGGGCGAGCGCGTCGGAAGCAAGTCTACGTGACTGTATATGCGGCCACAACGAGTATGGAGCGCGCGGCCGGTCAGTGGCGACCAGCGCTGCCCGCGTGCGGCTCCGACGTGTGTGGCGGCGGGGACAAGTCATCCCTTGTATAAGTTAGCTAGCGGTGCCGACGGCGGCGCAGACGCGCCCGCAACCAGTCGGCGTTGGCGGCGCTGAACAGGGGTTCGTTGCGCCAAGTGATAGCCCGCATCTGGCTGTGTAGGTAGCCCCGGGGCGGCGCGTGTGCCGTCGGGAACGGGCGACGGGGGCGGGGCATGCTCAATCGCGGCGGTGGCTTGCGTCGACCGACCGGCGGTAGAATCGGCATCCGGTCATGCTGGAGGGCGGTGGCGCAGGATCGCCTGGCGCTGGCGCGCAACGGATGGGAGAGCCGATGAGCCACGACACGATCGAGATGCTGGAGCGAGCTGACCCGCCGTTCCGGCGTGGGTCCATGCGGGATCTGGGCGAACACCTCATGATCGACGGCGCCACGGGCGGCCCGTCGGAGGGCGCTGACCGTGTGATCTGCACGAACAACACGGACTACACGCGCAACGTCATCCTGTTCCTCATCGCCTCGGACGAGCACGAGTTCACCGTCACGGCCCGGAAGGGACAGCCAGACGAGAAGGCGCTGACCAAGACCGGCTGCGAGGAACCAGCGGCGTGGACGCTGAACCCGGGCGACAGCCTCACACTCTCCGGCGACCACGGGCAGACGGCGTACTACCGCCTGATCGTCTCAAAGCCGTCGTAGCCAAACGCGAGGAACCGCGTGGCAGAGCATCTCGATCCAGACCGCTATGACGACGTGGCGGAGACATTCGACCGCTACACCGAACGCACCGGCCGGCCGCTAACGGAATGCTTCGTCGAGATGACGGACATGCGGCCCGGCATGGATTGCCTCGACATTGCCTGCGGGACCGGCATCGCGACACGCCGCGCCGCGCAAGCCGTCGGACCAGATGGGCGGGTGGTTGGCATCGACCTGTCCCCAGGACAACTCCGAGTCGCGCGGGCCAGAGGGCCGAGCCGCATCGAGTACATAGTGATGGACGCCATGTCGCTAGACTTCGCGGACAGCTCCTTCGACATCGTAACAGCGCGCTACCCGCACTTCCCTGACCGCCTCGGGGCGTTGCGCGAGATGGCGCGCGTCCTGCGCCCGGGAGGCCACGTTGCCATGTGCCATGGAGGAGGCGGCCAGCTCCGAGCGAGGAGCCGCCAGCGGCCTCTTCTGTGGACGGCCTGTTCCTGGGCCTTCTGCGGGAGAAGCTGCCGCCGCCAGCGGACGACCGCGCGGGGAACGCGCCAATGGTCGTGCCAGATCCAGCGGCGGCCCTGCAAGCCGATATGCGTGGCGCGGGGCTCCGCGACATCAAGCTATGGTCGTACTCATACGCCTCGGCGTTCGACTCGCCGGAGGAGGCGTGGGAGTGGGAGGTCGTGCGGCACAGCCCCTTCCGCATGCGGGCGCACGAGTTCGCTGCCGCCGACGTGGCGGCTCTGCAATATGCGTACTGCTCCCAAGCGAGCGCGCTGCTTGCGGAACACGGGGTGCTTGCCATGGGTACCGGGGCCATGTTCGGCGTCGCGTCGAAGCCGTGACGGCGCGGCTATCGCGCTAGCTGCCGCAAGTCTGCCCACGCGACCGCAGCCTTCCCCACGGCCTCGACGCCGAGCGTCGGCATCTCGGGAGATCGGAAGTAGTCGAATGCGACCTCAAGCCTATCGCGAGGCTCCAGGCCGCCCGTGACGAACAGACCGATCTTGTAGGAGCCGGGTTCGAAGCGGAAGTCCATGTGAGGGAACGAGCCGCCGAAGTGCTCGGTAATGTCCTCCCAGTCGTCCTCCTCGCGCTGCTTCATGCTGAAGGCGAAGGTGTCGCCTCGGTGCTCGAAACGCAGCCACAGATCCTCGACCGGGCCTTCGAGGAATCGCCCACTGCCGCCTCCGCCTCTGTCAACGTCCCACCATGTGCCGCTGATGCGCGGGAATCGCCCTCCCACAGCGGCCTCGAGGAGGTTCAGCGTCAGTAGATTGTGGCGGGCGATGACAAGGCCTGCCCCGGCTCCCCGTGGCACGTCTTGGACATCGGCGAAGCGCAGACGCGTCTCGAAGCTGACGGTGGCATTCGCCGGCGGCTCCACGAGGAACATGGGGCCGTCCATGTTGTCCATGTCAACAAGCGGGTTCAGCCAGTGCTGACCCGGCACGTCGACGTGTAGCCACCCTCCCTCTAGCGAGTATTCGGCGTCGCCCGTGGAATGGACCACCCAACTGCGGCCCAGTTCCCGACCGAAGAAATCGTCCGTGCCGGCGAACGCCGCCATCGCCAGCAGCAGCGTCAGCGTAGCGGACGCTACCACGAACCGCGACCAGCATCGGTTGGTACGGGTGCGCATAGCGCATCTCCCTTCGTTGTCTACCGCGCGGCTTGCTTCACCATCGCCCACGCGACGGCCGTCTTGCCGGCCGCTTCCACGCCGAGGGTCTTCACCTCTGGAGATGCGAAGTAGTCGAACGCCACCTGCACATCGTCCTGCGGCTCCAAGCCACCTTCAACGAAGAGGCCGATCTTGTAGGAGCCGGGCTCGAATCGGAAGTCCCTGTGCGGGAACGAGCCGCGGAAGTGTTCGGTGATGTTCTCCCAGTCGTCCTCCACGCGCTCCTTCATGGCAAACCCAAACGTGTCGCCGCGATGCTCGAAGCGTAGCCACAGTTCTTCGACGGGGTCTGCGAAGATGGGCCCACTCTCGCCGCCACCATCCCCGTCGACATCCCACCACGTGCCGAGAACCCGCGGAGGCGTGAAGCCCATGGACGCCTCGAGCAGGTTGAGCGTCAGTAGATCGTGGCGGACGATAACGAGCCCTGGCCCGGCTCCCAGCGGGACGTCCTGGACATCGACGACGCGGAGATGCGTTTCGAAGCTCAACGTTGCGCTTGCAGGCGGCTCCACGAGGAACATCGGGCCTTTCATGCTTTCGTCGCCACCCCCTGGCCACAGCCAGTGCTGCCCAGGGACGTCGACGTGCAGCCACCCGTCCTCCACGGAGTATTCCGCGTCTCCGGTGGAATGGACCACCCAATCGCGCCCGAGTTCGCGCCCGTCGAAGTGGTCCCTGCCACCAAAGGCTGCGGACGCCAGCAGGAGGGCAAGTACAGATGCTACCGCGACTGTTCGTGTCTTCCGCGGCGTGTAGGCTGGTCGCACAGCGCCTCTCCCTAGTGCATGTCAGCGCACGCGCAGCTTCAGCGCTCCCCACGTAGTCGCGGCCTTGCCCACGGACTGGGCGTCGAGGGCTGTGATCTCTGGGGAACTGAAGTAGTCGAATGCGACCTCCACATCGTCGTCAGGAGCGAGGCCGCTCGTGACGAACAGACCGACGAGAAACTCGCCAGGTGGGAACTGATGGGCGATGTTGGATAGGGTGTCCGACATCTGGGCGGTGACGTCTTGCCACTCGTCCCGCTCGCGAGCCTTGCGCGACACAGCGAAGTGGCTCCCCAGATGCTCGAACCTCAGCCGTATGTCCTCGCTGCTACCGAACGCGCGCGGCCCGCTACCGCCCACGAGGCCTTCCTCCCACCACCACTCGAACCTCAGCTGGTTGGCCTCGCGGTTCGCCTGCAATAGCACGGCGGCGCCCAGATCGCGTCGTACGAGCGCCAGTCCGGCGGCGGAGCCGTTCGGCGTCTGGGCTCCCGACTCGAACCGCAACCGCGTGTCGAACGAGACGGTCGCCGCGTCAGGAGGCGGCGCCACGAGGAACACGGGCGCGAGCGCCGGCTCTCCGCCCGGAAGGTCAATCCATGTAAGCCAATGTGCGCCGGGTACATCTGCCCGTAGCCACCCGTCCTCGATGACGAACATCGCGTCGCCTGTCGAGCGCACGGTCCACTGTGCCCCCAACCTGGCGCCGACAAACTCGTCCGTCGCGCCGGAGGCGAGTGGCGCCACGCCCACTATGGCGGCGGCCACTGCCACCGAAGACAACACGATCCGGGATAGAGGCCGCATGCGACATCCTCCATGTGGAAGCCCGCGCGCCCCTAATGTAGGCGGTAAACTTCGTAATCGCAAGTTCCAGCACGATGCGCGCCCTCCACGCGCCACGCAGATGAGTCCGAGGCCGGTGTACCCTACGGAGCCGTCACGCCCACCTTCGCCCCGCCGTCGCGCAGGCGTTCCCACACGACGATGGGTAGCGCGATGCCCTCCTCGCCGAGCCGGTCGCGGCTGTTCTTCTCCATCTCGCCCGGCGCGAGCACGCGGTCGACGCCCTCTGCGGGCGGGTTGTCGGTGACGCCATCAAGGAACGACCGCACGTTCCCAGCGTACGCGTCCACATCCTGGAAGGCGCCGATGTCGATCGCTATGAGGAAGACGCCGATGACGCGCTTGTTTTCTGGGTTGTAACTGCCGGTCAGGGCGGACAGGAGGCACGTCGCGAGCGACAGCGCGTAGCCCTTGTGTCCTCCCGTGAGCAGCAGGCTGCCGCCGTCGAAGAAGTCATCGGGGTTCGTGCTTGGGCGTCCTGCGGCATCCACGATGTAGTTCGGCGGAAGCTTCGAGCCTTCCGCCTGCGCGAGGCGTATCTTGCCGTCGGCGATGATCGTCGTGGCGAAGTCAGAGACGAACGGCGTGTCGTCACCTGTCGGGACGCCGATGGCGATGGGGTTCGTGCCGAGGGCGCGCTTCGTGCCGCCATACGGGGCGGCGGCGCCCGCTCCCGGGCCGCCAAAGCCGAACGTCGCCACGCCGATGCACCCCGCCGCCGCAGCTTGCTCCGCGTACTCGCCGAGCCTGCCTATGTGGTTGCAGTTGTCCAGGCTGACGCCCGCCATACCGTTCTCTTTGGCTTTGCGGATCGCGAGGTCCATGCTCCAGTACGCCGCGTGATGGCCCCACCCTCGCCGCGCGTCCACGGAAGCCGTGCCTGGGGCCTCGCGCGTCACCTCTGGTCGGGCGGACGTGTCCATGCCGCCGCTCTCGATCTGTCGCAGGTAGTCGGGGATCCGCAGGACGCCGTGCGACGGATGCCCCGCCAGGTCCGCGTTGACGAGGATACGCGCGGCGCACTCCGCGATGTCCGGCGGCGTCTCGACCGCCTCGAAGATCGCGGCTACGAAGGCTTGGAGGTCATCCCCGGAGATACGGTGCGTTGCGTTGTCCGACATGGCGCCTCAATCCGTGGTGGTCGCTTGGGCGGCTTCCAGTTCCGGCGCCGACAGTACCGCAAGCAGGCTACGTTTGCATGGCGCGTAGCGGCCGAGTACGATCGACACCTCGCACCCACGCCCCGCCACGGAAGGCCTCCGCCATGAGCACGACTGCCCGCGCCGTCATCGCCCACGGCCAGGATTTCGACATCCGCGAATACCCGGTGCCCGACCCACAGCCAGACACGCTCATCGTGCGGCAGGAGCTCGCCGGCATCTGCGGCACCGACCTGCACATGTGGCAGAACGGCATCCCTGGAGAGATGCTCCTCGGACACGAGAACGTCGGGATCATCGACAAGCTCGGTAGCGATGTGACGACCGACTATGTGGGCAACCCCGTGCGTGAGGGCGACCGAGTCATATTTGCGCCCGGCACGCCGAACGGCGCCTACGGCTTCCACTCCGACCCGGACAAGGAGCCGCACCTCAAGGGTGGGTTCGCGGACGTCGTACACCTCTGCCTGCCCGGCACCCTGTTCATGAAGACCGACCTCGCCCCAGAAGTGGCCGTGATGACGGAGCCGTTCACCATCGGCGTGCATGCGGCCATGCGGGGTAGCATCCAGCTTGGGGATACGGTCGTCGTGCAGGGCTCCGGGGCAATCGGCCTCGTCACCCTCATGTGCGCGAAGATCAGCGGCGCTGCGAAGACGATCATGGTCGGCGGCCCGGCGGGACGCCTCGAACTCGCGAAGCGCATGGGCGTAGACGTCACCGTCGACATAGAGAACGTGACGTCCGTCGAGGAGCGCACGGAGATCGTCCGGTCACACACCACGCGTGGCGCCGGGGCGGACGTGGTGTTCGAGTGCGCTGGGTTCCTGTCCGCGATCCCGGAGGGGTTGGGATACGCGAAGTACGGTGGCACGTTCGTCGAGGTCGGGCACTTCGTGGACATCGGCACGCTGGAATTCAACCCCAACACGATGATGATGCGGCGGAACCTGACGGTGGAAGCGGTTTGGGGCAGCGGTCACGACCACTTCGTCCGCGGGCTTCCCATCCTCGAGCGCAACGAGTTCCCATTCGAGGACATGGTCAGCCACGAGTTGCCACTGTCACGCGTTCGGGACGGCTTCGACGCCCTCAACGGCGACTACCGCATCAGCGGCGAGACGGTCATCAAGATCGCCGTGCGGCCGGACGCCGACTGATGCGCGTATGGCCCGTCCCTGAACTGGACTACCGTCCTCTTGGCGAAATCGACGAGCGGCGGGACGTGGCCCTCGTATACTCGCACGCGGCCCGCGAGGCCGTCGCGCGTCCGCTGGCCCATCTGAGCGTCGTCTCGTCCGTGGAACCCAGGACGGCCACCGAGGACGAATGGCGACAGCTTGCCGCGTCGTGCATGGGTGATGTCGTCTACTCGGTAGGCGGCGGCCTCGCCACGGACGCGGCGAAGTACATCGCCACGCGCCGTGACCTCCCGCTGGTGTGCATCCCGACGGCGCTGAGCGTGGACGCCTTCTTCACGTGGGCTTCGGGTGTGCGACGCGACGGATGCGTCACGTATATCACCACGAAGCCGCCCGACCGTGTCGTGGTCGACCTTCGCGTAGTCGCGGACGCGCCGCCGTCCGTGCGGGCGGCGGGCATCGGCGACGTGCTGTCCATCGCCACGGGTTCCTGGGACTGGCGCTACGCGCACGAACGCGGCCTAAATCCCGCCGACGCCCCGTACGACGCGGGGGCGGACCGCATCGCGACAGCGCTTCTGGGCGAGGCGTTAGAGTGCGCTCCCTCAGCAGGAGCAGGCGAGGAAGCCGGCCTCCGCAGACTCGTGGACTGCCTCGTTCTCGAGGTGCAGCTCTGCAATCTGATAGGTCACAGCCGACCCGAGGAGGGTAGCGAGCACTACTTCGCGTACGCCGTGGAGAGCCTGCTTGGCCACGGGTTGCCGCACGGCGACCTCGTAGGGCCAGGCATCCTCACGATGGCTGCCGCGCAGGGCCAGGACGTCGCTCCCCTGCGCGAGGCTCTCGCGGCCTGCCACACGCCGCTGGACACGATCCCTCGCGACATCGTTGAGAAGACGTTGCGCGACCTGCCGCGCTACTGCCGGGAGCACGAGTTGCCGCACGGCATCGCCCACGAGCTTACGGACGACATGGTCGCGAAGGCACGCTCCGTGCTGCCATCCTGACAGCCGGCGGGCGCCTCGCGCGCGCCTCTACTCGTTGGGGAAGTCGATCCCAGCCTCGCCGCGCGAACGGTTGTACCCCTCGCCATCGCCGTGGTAGCTCGCGACGCCCGGGCGCAGGTCGAGCCCGAGCAGTTGGCGCTTCATGGGGTCCGTGGTCTGCGCGAGGTCAGCGGGCAGCGGCTGTGTGAAGTAGTTGTCCATGCGCTTCACCCAATAGCGTCCGAAGTACGGGAACACCGCCAGTCGGTCGCGACCGGACGAGTTCCTGCCGCCAGCGTGCAGCAGAGCCGCATCGAAGAACACCGCGTCGCCCGCCTTCGCGTGTACAACACGCTCGCCCGGTAGAGGGCCGCCGCCGCGGACATCAGGACCGTCCTCGGAGCGGTGGCTGCCCGGAAGCACGCGTAGCGGCCCCACGTCGTCCGTCAGGTCTTGCAGGTAGATGCCGGTGTTGATCGAGAGCGTCTTGTTGCACACGAACTGCACGTCTCGGTGCCAGCCGATGCCGTCGCTGCCGTCTCGGACGAGCAGGAGATCGAGCGCGAGGAGCTGCACGTCCGCTCCCTGTAGCAACTCAGCGCCGTCGACCAACGGCGCCACGTCGAGCAGGTCGCGGAACGCCTGGCGACGGAAGAGCGCGCGCTCATGCCACACACGCCGTTCCGACTCGCGCGGCTCCACGTCGGCCAGCGCGCCCGCCTCGGCCCGGACGCGCCCGAGTAGCTCCGCGTCCAGGGCGCCTTCCACAACCGCGTAGCCGTCACGCTCGAACGCATCTGCCTGCGCCTGCGTCAGCACCACTATCCCCAGAGACCTCCACTCGCGTGTCTTGGCGTTTGGCTCTACTGCGTCGTGCTGATCTCGTCGCGTGAGATCTTGTCGACGTTCGCCGGGTTGAAAGTCTGGGTCGTGCCCAGGCGCAGCGCGATCTCAATGCGACCGCCCGTCAATACGAAGAACTGGATGAGGAAGCCGCCGCCCTGCATGGTCTGAAGCATGATCTCGTCTGGGTCCACGTCGCTGGCCCAGTCGCCGAGAGACTCCCGCACCTCGTCCGCCTCCGCCAGATGTCCCGGCATGGCGACGATGAGCGTGCCGGGCTCCTCTCCGAGCGCCTCCCGGATGCTGGCGCGCGTCCTCGCCATGTGCTGGATGTGCGCGCGCGCATCCGCGACGGTCTCTATCCCGACGCCGTCCGGCGGGGCGATGCCCCACGTCACATGGTGCAGGAAGGGGTTGTCGTCCATGTTGTCCAAGGCGGAGGCGTCGGTTGGGAACACCGCCGCGACGTAACGGAACCACCCACGCGCGTACGCCGGCGCGGTCTCCCGTAGCCTGCCCGGCACGTTGATGTAGAGGCGCTCGTCGACCCAGGACGGGTAGCAGCGCGTGTCCCAGCCGAAGTCGTAGCCAATCGCCGAGAGCGGGCCCATCACCATGCGGGGTGGGTCGCAGAAGATCGCCGCGTGGTCCGGCGCGTCTAACAGCGGCACGCCCGCGTCCACGATACGCGCGCGCACGTCCAGCGCTTCGGCGAATCGCTCGGCCACGTTGTCGATGCGCAGAACGTCGCCGAAGTCCTCCGGCAGATACATCCCCGGCTCCCACCTATCCTGGAAGTGCCTCTGTCGGCCCGCCACATAGCCGCCGGGTTCCCAGCCGCGACCCCATCCTGTCCTTCCCCTGCGAGGCGAAGGCACTCACGCCTCTCGTGGCCGGACGACGGTCGCCATCGCGTAGGGGCCGCTACAGGGCCGCCATCATGTTCCGCACGTACTCGCGGGTTCTCTCGAAGCCTGTCGACTGCAGTCCGCCGTCGGCGTCCGGTACGGCGCCCTCGATGCAGATCGGCCCCTGGTAGTTGGCGTCGCGCAGTATCCCCAGCCCGGTGCGCAGGTTGTAGGACACCTCCTCGCCCGTGCGCTGGTTGACGCGCCTCTGCGTGCCGTCTTCGTCGTAGCTGTGCACCTTGACGTGCACGGAGAACGCCTGCGGAGCCAGCGCGCGCATGCCGCCGTCCCAGTGTTCCGGCGCGAAATTCGCGGTGTCTGGACACGTCCCGAAGTTGTCCGACGCCACGCCGTCAAGGACGCGCTGCACGTCCGCGGCGTACGAGGAGATGCCGCCATGGTTCTCCATCAGCAGCTTGACGCCAGCGTCCGCGCCGACCGCCGCTAGCTCCCGATAGCCCTCGATCACGCGGTCGATCGCGCCGTCGTCGTCCGCGGAGCCCGTGTTGATGCGAATCGCCTCGGACCCGATGGCGGCGGCGGTGTAGAACCACTGCTTCAGACCTTCGAGGTCGGTGCGGCGCTTCGCCTCGTCCGCTCCCGCGATGTTGCCCATGTCCACCGCCATGTTGCGCACTGAGAGTCCATTGTCTTCCAGTCGGCCGCGCAGGTCGTTCAGGTAGTTCGTGTGCTGGCTCTCGAAGAACGCGGAGCAGAGCTCCACCGTCTTGACGCCCTGTGACGCGAAGATCGCGGGCAGCTCGAGCTGCGTGAGCGTCTTCTCTCGTAGGATCTCGGCGGAATACAGCCAGCCAGCGATACCGATTTCGTTCTGCATGCGGTTCTCCTGTGAGCGTGGCGCCTAGAGCCGTCCGCAGTTTCTCACGTGCCGGCGCTGTCCGCATCGGCGATCAGCAGCGCGCCCACCTCGTCGAACGTCCGCGCCACGTGGTGCGTGCTTCCCTCGGCGGACGAGGACGTCAGTTGGAAGCTCTCGCTATCCAGATCGGCCCGCCCGGCGACGGCTGCGCCTGCCGTGGCGCGCGGGGCGAACAGGCACGTGTGGAAGCCCAAGTCCCGAGCCACGTCCAGATTCGGTTCCTTGTCGTCGACGAACAGGCAGTCGTAGGCGCGGAGCGAAGCGTCTTGTAGCAGGCTGCGGTAGATCTCTCGGCTGGGCTTACGACTCGCGACATCGCCGCTGACCGTCCAATGGTCGATGTACTGGGGCAAACCGTGCAGCTCTCTTAGCGCGCGTGACCACTCCGACACGTCGTTCGACAGGCACACGACGCGCGTGTCCCTTGCCCGCATCCGGCGTAGGAAAGGTGCCAGACCGCTCGTGAGACGGTGCAGCGCGGCGTACCGCGCGTCCAACTCCGTGGCATCTCCTGGCACGTCCAGCGTGCTCCAGAGCGCGGCGGAAGTCATGTCGCCCGCGCTGGCGCGTAGGTACACGTTCAGAATCTCGGTGTCCTGAAGTTGGCACCCGCGCGCGCGGGCGAAGGGGATCACATGCGCTTCGACGAGGTTGCCCTCGTCGTACATGACTCCCATCGCGTCTAACACAAGGACGTGAGGTTGGGATCGCGCCACCGCTCGGAGCTCCCAGAATCTACGATATAGTCAATCGAACGCTTCCGTATAGCCGCCTTCGTCATGTAGGCTATGGTATATCCGACGCGCGACGCTAGACCCTGGGTGGACGCCATGCAGAGCAAGGCGCGGCGCAAGCGACGCCGCAGGCTGTTCGACAACCAGAGACGCCGACGCAACTTCCGGCCAACGATCGGCGCCCGTGAGACATCGCTGGGCGTGTTCCTCCTACTCCTGCTCGCCGGCGTGGGCGTGTCGGTTTACGTCAAGGGCGGGATATACGACGAGTCGCTCTTCGCGCTCGACGCGGAGTTGCTCGCGGAAGGCGAGGTGCTTCCCACCGTCTCGTTCGCGGCGGAACCCGAGCCGACATCGTCCGGCGCCGCGCAGACTGGCTTCCTCCCTGTGGACTTCCCGGAGGGGTGGCAGGCGATGGGAGCCGTCGAGCGTTACACGCCCGACAACCTCTACGTGAAGATCAACGGCCGCGCCGAGCAGTACCTCGACTTCGACGTGGTCGGGATGGAGACGATGACCCTCGTCCACGACGCCGAGTCCTCGCGCTTCCTGGACGCCTACATCTACGACATGGGCACGCAGATCAACGCTCTCGGCATCTTCGCCACGGAGCGTTCCCCGGGCGACGACGCGCCGTACGGCTCCGACGGCTACAGCGTTGGATCGAGTGTGTTCTTCCGCAAAGGCCAGTACTACACGCAGTTGCTCGGGTCGGACGACTCGCCCGAGACGCGCGACGCGCTCGCGACGGTCGCACAGGCTCTAGACGCCGCGCAGCCCGCCGAGGAGGCGGAGGCCTCGTGGGCCGACGCCGCCTTCCCTTCCGATGGACTGGCGGCGGGGTCGAGCGGCTACCTCTCCGAGAACGTCTTCGGTCTCTCGTTCCTGTCGGACGTGTACACGGCGGACTACGAGGCGAGCGGCAAGACGGTCACGTGCTTCCTGGCGAAGCGGGAGGTACGCGAGCAGGCCGCGGAGCTGTTCCTCGCGTACCAGGGCTACATAGACGAATTCGGCGAACGCGCTCCGATGGACTGGGAGGACACCCCTGTGGTCGCGGGCGATTTCGGCGGGTTCTACGACGTCGTGTTCAGCAAGAACGGCTACTTCGGCGGCGTCACGAACGCCACCGATCTCGACGCCGCGGAGCAGTTCGCGCGCGCGTTGGCGGACAACCTCTAGACAGCGCGCGCCTGGAAAGGACCGGATGGAGCGACGAGAGTTCATCAAACGCATGGGCGGCGCGGCGGCGGCAGTCGTGGGGACGACCGCTGGCGCCGCCCTGCTGCACAACCGGGATGTCCTCAGCGGGCCGAAGCACGCCACGCTGCCGTCCTACGCCGTGGACCTGGCTCCCGCCGACACGCAGATGTCCATCGTGACCGGGACGGACGTGCCCGCCATGGTCGCTGCAGGATTCGCGGGCATGGGCGGCATCGGCAAGTTCGTGCAGCGGGATGATGTGGTCCTCGTGAAGGCGAACGTCGCGTTCGATAGGCCGCCCCAGCTCGCCGCGACGACGCGTCCTGAAGTGCTCACTGCCGTCGTCACCGCGTGCCGCGAGGCTGGCGCGCGCAAGGTGATCGTCGCAGACAACCCGATCAACCAGCCGGCGAGTTCCTTCTTCAAGTCCGGCATCAAGAAGGCGGCGGAGGACGCTGGCGCGGAGATCGTGTACCCGTACCCCAGTGAGTTCGAGGAGCTGTACATCGGCGGCGAGACGCTCACGACGACGTGGCCCATGTTCTACGGCCCGTTCAAGCAGGCGACCAAGGTGATCGGGGTCGCGCCGCTGAAGGACCACAACCTGTGCCACGCGTCCATGACGATGAAGAACTGGTACGGACTGCTGGGCGGCGGCAGGAACCGGTTCCATCAGGACATCCACGGCATCATCTCCGACTTCCCGCACATGATGAAGCCGACGCTCGTCGTGCTTGACGGCACGCGAGTCCTTACCCGCAACGGCCCGACGGGTGGCAGCCTCAGCGACGTAGCTGACGGCAACACGCTCGTGATGGGTGTGGACATGGTCGCGGTGGACGCCTATGGGTACGACCTGCTGCGGCGCATTCGCGGCGTCGGGCCCTCGACCGTCGACTACCTCGAACAGGCACACGCGCGCGGGCTCGGCACACGTGACTGGCGCGGTCTCAACTACAAAGAGTCGCGCGTATGAAAATCACCCGCGTTCGGGTCGCGTCGCAGGCGTTCTTCCTGCTGCTGTTCCTCTTCTTCGCGTTCGTGACGCAGTTCAGCTACCTCAAGGGGTATCCCGTCTCGATCTTCCTGGAGGCGGACCCGCTCGTCGCGTTGGCTACCACGATCACAACCCACAGCCTGTATCGCGGGCTGCTCTGGTCGCTCATTCTCATCGTCCCGACGCTGCTGCTCGGGCGCATCTTCTGCGGCTGGATATGCCCGTACGGGACGCTCCACCAGTTCATCGCCTGGCTTGGCACGGGGATGAACACGAAGCGTCGCCTGGACGCAAATCGCTACCGTTCGTACTTCTCGACGAAGTACTACATCCTCGCGGCGATGGCGGTGGCGGCGATCTTCGGCTCGCTCCAGATCGGGTGGCTGGACCCCATTCCCATGCTCGCGCGGTCGCTCACCGTCGCCGTGTGGCCGGCCATCGACTCGGCGACCGGCCTCATCTTCATGCGGCCGTACGTCTTCCAGTTCAGTTGGGTGGTCGGCTTCATCCTGTTCGGGTTGCTGGCGATGAACGTGGTCATCCCCCGCTTCTTCTGCCGCACGCTCTGCCCGTTGGGGGCGACGCTTGGCATCTTGTCTCGCTTCTCGCTCTGGCGCATCGACCGCGACCACGAGAAGTGCACCGACTGCGACCTGTGCAAGAACTTCTGCGAGGGCGCATCGGACCCGCACCTCGACCTACGCAAGTCCGAGTGCATGGTGTGCATGAGCTGCATCGAGGACTGCCCGGAGGACGCCCTCAGCTTCAGCTTCCTGCCTTCGCCCGCGCGCGAGATACGCGAGCCGGACCTGGCGCGACGGAAGCTCATCTTCAGTTCGCTGACTGGGCTGCTGTTCATCCCCTTCACGCGTCGGAGCGGCGCGGAGACGACGAACTTCAGCAAGAAGGTCGTCCGGCCACCGGGCTCGGTGGCGGAGCCGGAGTTCCTCGAGCGTTGCATCAAGTGCGACCAGTGCCTGCGCGTCTGCCCAACGAACACCCTCCAACCGACGATGTTGGAAGCAGGCATCCAGGGCATCTGGACGCCCATCATGAACATGCGCACGGGCTACTGTGAACTCAACTGCACGCTGTGCGGCCAGGTCTGCCCCACGGGCGCGATCCAGAAGATATCCATCGCGGAGAAGCTGGGTCTCGGCACGTACACGGAGCAAGGCCCCGTCCGCGTCGGCACCGCCTTTTACGACCGTGGGCGCTGCCTTCCGTGGGCGATGGATACGCCTTGCGTCGTGTGTGAGGAAGTGTGTCCCGTCTCACCGAAGGCGATCTACACACGGCCGAAGACAGTCACGGACCGTTACGGAGAGCAGGTGCATCTGGAGCAACCGCACATCGACCCGATGCGATGCATCGGTTGCGGCATCTGCGAACACGAGTGTCCCGTAGAAGACGAGCGCGCGGTCCGCATCACGGCGGTGGGCGAGACGCGCTCGAAGGAACGGCGTCTGCTGCTGGACGGCTGACGCCATACTCCATCGTGAGAGGTAGATAGATGGCACGCAAGAAGGATGGGCTGACACGGCGCGATTTCCTCGCCACCGCTGGCGCGGCCGCCGTCGGCTCGACGTTCCTGCCACGCTTCCTGATGGCGGGTGAGGAAGCGGCTGCGGGGCCGCTCCTTAACGACGCTGGCATGCCCCTCGCTAAGCTAGGGAAGACGGGAGACACGGTCTCAGCCCTTGGCTTCGGCGGCTCAGGCACCGTGGCCAAGGCGCCGCGACTGCTGCCCGCGGCTGTGAAGAAGGGCGTCACGTTCATCGACACCGCCGAGGGGTACGATAACGGCAACAGCGAACGCGAAGTCGGCAAGTACCTCGCCGCCGCGGACAACCGCAAAGACCTGTTCATAGTCACGAAGACGGGTGACCACAACCCCGCGAAGCTCGAGGAACACCTCGACGGCAGCCTGGAGCGGCTCCAGTCGGACTACGTGGATGTCCTGTACCTCCACAACCTTGGCGACCCCGCGCGGCTCGACGACGAGATGAAGGCGGCCGCGGAAGCGCTGAAGAAGTCGGGTAAGATCCGGTTCTTCGGTCTGTCCTCGCATCACGAGGAGATGATCCCCACGCTGAACGCCGCGGCGGAAGTCGGCTACATCGACATGCTCATGATGAAGTACAACTTCCGCGACTACGGTGACGCGGATCTCAACGCGGCCCTCGACGCATGCTTCGAGGCGGAAATCGGCCTCGTCGCTATGAAGACGGGCGCGGGCGCGGTGCCGGACTTCGCGGAGTTCGAGGCGGAAGGGCTCACGAAACAGGTCGTGTCGCTGAGAGCGACGTTGAGTGATCCGCGCATCACCACCGTCGTCTCCGCGATGAAGAACATGGACCAGGTCAGCGAGAACTCCGCCGCCGCGAAGGAGCAGAAGCTCTCTCGCGCCGAGTGGGATCTGCTGGAACGCTACGCCCAGGCGACGAACCACCTGTACTGCCGTGGCTGCGGCAGCGTGTGCCAGCCCATGTGCGGCGGCATCGCCGTGGCGGACATCCTCCGCTACCGCAACTACCACGACGGCTACGGCGACGTCGACGAGGCGCGCGAGCTGTACGCGGCGCTGCCGGCGGAGCGCAAAGCCATCGCGGGCGTGGACTTCACCCAGGCGGAGAAGGCGTGTCCGCAGGGCATCGCCATCGCCGACGCGCTCTCGGACGCGGATAGCACGCTCAGCTAGGACGCTGGCGCACAGGCCGACCGTGAGAACGACCTGCCCGCGCGGGTCGTTCTCGCGTACCAGCGTCTCACAGAGGCCGAGTGGAGAGCGGGCGTTCCATGGAGCGGGCGGCATGTGACAGGGGCCGCCCCCACCATCCGTCATTCTGAGCGTGGCGAAGAATCTCGGGCTGGGCTCACAACGCCGAGATTCTTCGTCGCTTCGCTCCTCAGAATGACCACCCGGAGACCAGGCTCGTGCGACTTGCCATCGCGTGTCCAGGCCACGGCAGACGGCGAGGCGTCCGTGACGCATCACCTGGCGAGGGCAGGGGCTGGGTCTGTCTCCCCGTATACCTCAGCCGGCCCGAGATAGTCGGGGTATCGACTCCGCAGGTGCTTGCGCGCCTCGTAGCACAGGTGGCACTCGTCGACGTAGTCGTCACGCGGGACGAAGCCGTGCGTCTGCGCCGCCTGCGCGAGCCGCGCGGGGCCACCGTCCAGCAGCAGACGGACGATGGGGTGCGATGTCGGGTCGTACCCGTCGAGCGCCTCGGCCAGCGGCTTGTTGCGCGCCGTGTCGATAGCGAGTCCCTGGCATAGGTGCAGCATGCCGTGACGGTCGAGGTGGATGCGCGCTGGCGCCGCCAGCTTCTCGCGTGTGCACTCCGTGAGCGTCTGCCACGGAGCGCGGCCTTCGCTGATGTCCGGCGCGAGGCGATCCGCCGCGCGTCCTCGGTACATGACCTTGTCCGACGCGGTTCCCATGCGTCCGACGCTGATCCCGAGCTCCTCCCCTGCACGCGCCGCGGTCTCGACGCGCTCCACCGGCACGAACGGCTGGTGGAACTCGTCCGTGCTGAGCGACATCCCCGTGAGACCCGCGTCGACGAGCGGCTGTAGCCTCTTCCGCGCGATCTCGTCGGACTTCGCCCAGAAGCCGTTGGACAGGATGCTCACGTCCCAGCCCCGCTCTGAGCATTGTCCGATGAACCACTTCAGGTCTTCGTACTCCGTGAAGACCTCGCCTCCCTCGATGAAGATGCCCGTGATCGTGCCCATCTCCTTCGCCTCGTCGAGATAGCGGCGCACGTCGTCGCGGGGTATCGCGCCGCGATGCGACGGGTCGCCCCACACGAAGCAGTGCGCGCACGACGCGCTGCACCTGTAAGTCAGCAGGAAATGGATGCCCGTGAGACTCTCCGCGCCTGGCATGGGTGTCGCCTCCTCCGCGTATGCGTACGAGTGGCTGTTCGGGGGAACAGTAGCCAACGTGGCTTACGTCGACAGGGCCGTAGCGGCGCCGCACACCACCGGGGCGGGCCGCAACAGTCCCCTCGTGATGTAGCCGACAGGATATGCAACGCCAGCCGATTCCCTAGCAGTGCCGGGCGGTCTACCGCCGTCCCGCCCGCGGCCGAAGCGCCTGCGTCAGGCTGGCCTGCGCTCTAGCGAGTCGGTTGTCGTCCTCGAGCGCCTCCGCCAACTCGGGACTGATGTATACCCGAGCGCGCTTGACTTGTCTGTCGAATTGCACGCGGTTCGTGTCCAGCAACGGCGATACACCAACGCTGTCGCTAGGGAAGGTGGAGGGCGCGCCTTCGCCGCTGTAGATGAGAAGGCTTCCTCCCTCTGTCTCTCGCAGCTTTATCGGCAGATCGACAAGGATATCGCCGTATCGCAGTTCATCGTTGGACACTGCGCCATCGCTGACAATCGCTTCATGCAGGGCGTCCATCATCCCGAACGGATCGTCCTTGTATTGATCCTCCATCGCGCTGTACATCTCGCGTTCGGCACCGTACGGGACAGAGAGCACCTCCACATATGTAGTGTTGCGCGCGTCCACGAGGTGCACAAGAGGGTTCCTGGGGGTGCGCCCCACGGAGCGCTCTATGCGCTGCGCGTGCTCGTGAAATCGCGTACTAAGCCAATCAACAGCGTGTAGATCCGTGGCAAAGAGGTTATCGGCGACATACTCCCCGAAGTCAAAGGCCTCGACACGGCTGAGGGCCGACAGCGCGAATTTCACCATCGCCATGACGGCCCGATTGTCGCGGTGCCAGTATACGCGCTCAATCATCCAATACCGGCTGTACACAAGCGATTCTGCCGCGGAAAGGCCCTTTTCCTGAATGGCGATGACCGGCCTCGTGAGGTCGACATGCTCTTCCTTTGGGGCCCGCAGTGAGACCAGCAGACCTGGAAGATCCGCGCCGCGTCCGTACGACACACCGGTGGCAGCGCTGTCAAGCTCCAGATACGCAGCCTTGTCAGCATCGATAGGGGAAGACAGTATCCCCTTCAACATGGCGGGCGCCAGTTCCGTATTCGAGTGGCCGAGCGCGTACATGCTCTCGATCGCGGCCATCGTGTCTGGCGAGAAATCGCTACGGATGATCTCGCCGAGCCTGTCAATCCCCTCAGCGGCGGCCCTGCCGTCGAACGCGGCGTTGACCGCCTCATCGACATTCGTGGTAATCCCCACGAATGTCCCGAACAGTTCGTCGTCCGTGAACACGGATCGCTGCTTGCGCCCGCGTTCCTCCTGTTCGGCTAGATCCTCGAACATGTGCGACAGTGGGTAGTGCCCGACATCGTGGAGCAAGGCGTAGATGAGGACGGCCTCAATGTCCGCCGACGCGGTCATCACCCTAAACACTGCGTCGTTCAGCAGATACCGCACGTACTCAGTAGTGATCTCGAGGGTGCGCATCGAGTGAGTCAGGCGTGTGTGTCGCGCGCCTGAATACGTGAAGTACACGAAGTTCAGTTGCGCAATGTCGTGAAGCCGCTGCACGAACCGATGGTCGATCAGGTTGTTCATCCGCTCCGTGACAGGGCACTTGGAGGTTGGCAGCTGCGCGGTGGTGACCGAAGACGCCTCAGCGAGCAACTCCGGCACGCCCATCGGCGCGAGGTAATCCCGTGCGATCTTGTCCATGTCCTGCCGCACGTCAGTTGCGCTGGCGTATTGGTTGTCCGCGTTCCCTGTGAGCCTAGCGATTATCAGGAGCAGCGCCTCGTGCGCCGCGTCTCCGCACTCGCTCCGTATCGCCGTGACGATCCCGTCGTAGTCCATTGCTCTGGCCAACAGGAGCCCAAGGGCGTACAGGTCCTGATCCGGGAACCAGCTGGCAATGGTGTCGTTCGGCAAGAGCTTACCCAGCATCCCTTTCCGCTCAGGACGCATGATCTCCGGCGACGAGAAGAAGTACGAGCCTGGGGAATCGCTGAGCTCGGGCTGCCTGGGGATCCTCTTCGCCACGCCAAGGTCCACGAGCGTGGGCGAAGGCGTGCCCTGCACGTCCTGCACAAGGATGTTCTCGCTCTTCAGGTCCGCGTGCATGATTCCGTGATCAGCGAAGCGCAGATGGAGGTAGGCGAGCGCGTCCAGTATCTGGTCGAAGACGCCCAGGAACTCGGCGGCAGACGTGACGTCTCGGTACCACAGGCCCAGTCGTTCGCCCTCCACAAACTCCATCACGTAATACTGTCTGCATACGCCCTTTATGTCGTCCTGTCCAAAGTCCACGATCTTCGCGATGTTCGCGTGCGTGACCTGGCTTAGGAGCGATATCTCGCGCTCAAAGTTCGTTCGGAACGACTCGAACCCTCCCTTGGCGACCAGGCCGGGTTCGGGGTCGAGTATCTTCACCGCGCGCTCCAGCGCGTCCTTGTGGAGGGCTCGGTAGACTACCCCACACCCCCCGCGGCCCGCGCTCCGCGCCTCCTGCGTGCTGTGTGTGCGACCATCCTTGTCGGTGATGCGTATGTCGGAGGCAGGGTACAGGCGTTCACCGGCATTGAACGTCAGAGCCGTCTGATGCACATCCGTCATCGGTAGGATCCCCTCTCGCATGTAACTACGCCGAGGCGGTACAGGCCCGTCCATACCCGAGCGATGCGCGGGCCCAACCGACCATCTCCCGCCCCGACGACGCAGCCATCTGGTGTCTCCGACTGCATTGGCAGCGCACGCCACACGATACCAGAGCGCGCGGCCCTGCACCAGTAGATTATTGACGACACTCATGCGTAAGGACGCCACCACCAGGGCCACGCAGGGCACTGCGACCGGCACAAATCCCGGTATGGAATCACGGATTAGTAAGGTCCGCGGGCCTGGCATCCGTATCGCTGGCCTCACGGTGGAGGTACGCCCCTTCCCGGCGCCGTCCTCTATGTTGTGGACGACCGGCGACAGGTCGAACCGCGAGGCTTCATCTGTGCGATGACAGACTCCAGATCCTGCTCGCAGAACCGAGTCTCTGCGCGGATCTCCCCGTCCGACACGCTCACGCCGTCCGGCACGACGATCAGCTTGTCGTCGTCATCGTGAACGCGGCATATCACGGCGACACACCTACCCGTGAATGTCGCCAGAGGTGTGTCGACGCCGAGGACGTACGCGTCGACCTCCTCGCCGTCGGGCGCGATAGTGTCCGGCACATAGCCGTAATTCACCTCGTACAGCAGCCACTCGTGGTTCGGGTGCGTGCTGCCGAGCGGCCGGTCGATCACCACGCTCACGATCTGCCCAATGTAGCGCGTGGCGTAGTCAGCATCGGGAGCACGCGGGCTCGCCACGCGCTCGGGTGTCATCGCGCGGCGGCCTTGATGTCGCCCCACGACAGCGCGAGCTTCCCGCGCGCCTCGACGGCGAGCAGCGTCTCCAGCCCATCGTCCATGAGCGACTGGATGTCGCCCGCGTCCAGCGCTGTGTTGAACGCCGCCACCTCGTCGACGCGGCCGGTGAGATCCCAACCTGGCGCCTTCCATCGCGCGAGCCAGATGGCGCCATTGTCGTTGGCGTTCGTGAGCGTGGGCTCCCCCACATCCGACTCATTGACGGCCTCGCCCGCGACGTAGAGGATGAGCGTGGAGCCGTCGTGCGTGAGCGCAACGTGCACGTACTCGCCCGAGACGTAGGCCCCGCCTCGGATCCCGTTCGTGATGTCGTTGGCCCCGGTGACGAGGCTGCCGTAGAAGTCGGCCCCGCCCACCTGAATCGTCGGGTTGTGCCAGTCGCGCTCCATGATGCGCGTGTTCGCGCCGTTCCCGGCGTTCACGACATCGACCCAGAGCATGTACGTGAAGCCCTCGGTATAGTCGTCCGTCGACGCGCTCGCCGGGATGGCGACGTGACTCGCTCCGTCGAACTCGACTGCCTTGCCGCGCACGCCATCCGCCCACACCGCGTCGACGAGGTTGGCGTCGTTGCCGTTGCCCGATGAGTCCGCAGCGACATCTCCGCTGCCCTCGTCGAACAGCCAGATGCCAACCACGCTCCCTGGGTCTACCGCAGCGCGGGCGGACATCGCCAACGCCGCCACCATCGCCACTGCCATCGCAGTACGCATATCTCTAACTCTCCGTGTTACGCCAGGAGTGGGAGGCGCGGCGTCAGGAGGCCGACCTCAGCGACGCCCAACGTATAGCCAGCCGATCGCGCGCGTCGACAGCCTTGGGCTGCAGGCCCAGATCCTCTTCGTCGAATTCGCCTTCGTACATGCGCACGTTGTCGATCCACATGACGGCTTCGGGATTCACGTTGGACGCCTTCGAGAAGGAGAAGAGGAAGATCATGTTGGGGTCGTCGAAGTCCGCCTCCCACGTATGGTGTTGGACGGCCCATTCCGTGGTGACGGGGATGCTCTCGACCTGCCACATACGGCTCCACGGGTCGTGGTTCATGATGAAGTCGATCGTGATCGTGCGGTCTTCCTCCGCCTTCATCCAGAAGTCCACCGTGTACGTGTCTCCCGCGTCCATCTGGATGGGCGTCTGACAGTCGAGCGTGAGGTCGTGCACTCCGCCGCCACCCAGGTTCTGCACCTCGCAACGCGCAGAGCTGTCCCCGGAGACAGACTCGTCGTTGTCGATCTCCCACTCGATCACGGCAGGTACACGAGCGGCGGCGAGCCAGTTCGCGTCGCCCTCCTCGAAATCGCCGTTCAGGAGCATGTTCTCGACAGCGCGCGAGGAGGCGCCGCCGGACGTGAAGACAGCAACTGCAATCAGGGCAAGACAGGCTCTCGGATTGGGCATCGGCGGGCCTCCACGGGTCGATGGCCACGTTACCGTATGCGACCCGGGGAGGCAAATGAGGGCACGCCGCCCGCGCTAGAAGATCCAGAAGGTGTAAGTGCGCTGCTGAATGGCGACGCTCAGCGCGCTCCAGAAGCTGCCGACCGCGAATTCGCCGAGTACTAGCCCCAGGAAGAACGGCACGGCGCGTCGGTGCGCCTTGATGCCGCCGTACTTGAGGACAAGCAGTTTCGCCGCCGACGCGACGACAAGGCAGAACCAGATGTAGTCGATGCCGAAATTCGTCGACAGCGCGTACCCTGCTGGATGGAACGGCCAATGCAGGAACCGCATCCGCATCACCATGAGGAGAAACGTGAACGCGAAGCCGATGCCAAGGAACAGGATGCGAACCCCGTCGGGGTCGGTGGGCGTGAGCATGCGCGTCTGCAGTCGGTTGAACGTCTCCCACGCAAAGCCGCTGCCCGGGGCGCCCGCCGCCCGGTAGCTCATGTGCAGCAACGACCCGAACGACGCCGGCACCGCTACCACGACCGCCAACATCATCGCCATCAGCAGTCGCCGGTTGTCCATGCCGGTGCGCTCCGCCATCTTGTAGCCCTCCAGCTGCGCGGGCATGGGATGGTTGCGGTAGGACCGGTTGAAGAACCAGTACAGAGACATGACCGTCAGATTGCGCGCCCCGAGCCTGCGAGTGCCGAAGACGTCCACGAGGATGTGCGCGGCGTTCATGGGCGTCAGTTCGTGCGTCGGCGGCCCGAGTTCCGCGCGCATGCGAGTGATGGCCGTGGAGATGGCGAAGTACGTCAGGAAGAACAGGACGGCCGCCCACGCGGACATGCCGGCTTGCATGGAGAACCCGACGAGGAGCGCGAAGCCGACGGCAAGACCCGTGACCGCCGCGCGGTAGGGTAGGGCTTCGCCACGCGCGTCGACGCTTCCTCCGCCGGCGCCGAACGCCGACGAGAACACTCGTCGCAGGTGGCGTCGCGTCGCCCAGAACGTCAGGACGGCGAAGCCGATCCACGCGCCTGAGGACTGCTCGTTCAGATACGGGAAGCCGGGCAGGTTGCGGAGGCCCAGCGCGCTGCCAAGCACCTGCTGACCCTTGCGGAACAGGTAGAAGAACCAGATCGAGAAAGACAGATCGACCGGGAGGAGGTAGGCGAGGCCAATAGCGAATGGGTAGAGCGGCAGCGGCAGATACCCGACGGCGTTCCACGGCTTCGACGTGAACATCCGCCCGATGTTCGACTGCGAGTACTTCACCGGGACGCTGGGCACGTATGGGAGGTAGAAGCTGACGCCGTTCAGCACGTCGATCCCACCGGCGAGAAGGATGCCGGCCCACAGCAGTCTGTTGCGGAACAGACCGCCGCCTCCGTCCTCGTCGGTCAGCGCCAGCGGAAGCTGGATCATCGGATAGCTGAGCTTCTCGTCCTCGGTCCACGCCTTGCGGACGAGGGTGTTGATGCACGCCATGACGAACAGCAACACGACGATAAACGCGCCCCACCAGAGCATCGGCGTGGTCCACGCGCGGATATGGTGGAGCGTCAGGAACGACCTGTCGCCCTCGTAATACGCCGTGAGCACTTGCGAGTCGTCCACCGTCAGCCAGGACGGCAGGATGCGTCCGAACAGCCTCGCCCACTCGTTCTCCGGCGTTGCGTACTTGTGCGCGTGCGTGATCGTCGGGACGAGGATCTGGAGCATGTCGTGCGACGCGATGGACGACGCGATGCCCAACATGACGTAGATCGTCAGCAACTCGCCCTGGTACAGAGCGTGTCGGGGCATGGCCCTGCGCCAGACGGCGTTGCAAGCCATCACGACGAGGAGGCTGAACACGACGTTGTAGAAGATGGAAGCGCACGTCGGGTGGCCGGAGTACCACACGACCTCGATCTGCATGATCCAGTAGCAGTTGAGCGGCGTGAGCAGAAGGGCGATGAGAACGGCGCGCGCTGTCACGCCGTGTCGAGGAGCGCGCTCCTTCATAGCGACCTGCTGTCACGCGTTTCGGTGGCGGACACGATTGGCGGGAAGGCGCGTACGCTCGCGTGACGCCGCATGCTGGTTCCTCATCCTGGCTGCCGTTGCGCCTTGGCGCCCTACGGCGGACACCGGGCACACAGTAGCCAAAATGCGGCAGCGTGGGAGGGTGATGCGCGGCCGGCCGGGGCTATTCGGCCTCGCGGACGGCGATCTTCTGCTCGAGTTCCTCGAGGCGCTTGCGGTACTTGCGCTGGATGGGCGTGAAACGGTCGGCGTACTCGGCGAGCAGCCGGTGGTTGATCGGAGCCGTCAAGATGGGCCGGTCCCGGTAGTTCTCGAACGGCGTGGCGCCACGCGTGATGTAGCCCTTGTAGAAGGAGTTCTCGTCCAGGAGCTCGCGCAGGACACGCTCGGCCAACTCATCGTCCTCCGCCATCAGGCGTTCGCATACGGCTCCGACGGCGGCGTCGCGATCGGCCTCGAGTTTCTCCTTCTCCTTCACCAGGACGCCGAGATCCTGGTTCACGACCTTGCGGCGTCGCGCTCGCTCTCGGGCGTCGTATTCCAGGTTCGTGTAGTCTTCGCGAATCGCTTCAAGGAGGAACCCAACCGGATTGCGTAGCGAACCTTCGTCCCGCTTCTGCTGGAACAGGTCGATCTTCTCGCGTACGTACCGGACGAAATCCGTGCGGTGCGCGCCCTTGCCGGGGTTCACGTAGTCGAAGCCGCTCTCGAATATCTTGGCGGCCTCGTCCTTGGGCAGCCCCGCCTCGATAAGGTCCGCGACCAGCGGCGGGACGTCCGTGTCGTCCGAGAACAGGACGGGTTGCGCGCCCGGTGTCTCAGCGATCTCCACCGAAGACCAGATGCGGAACTTCATCGCCACGACGCGACGGCTTCGCCGCTGGTATTCCACCCGCACGCTGAGATCGGTCACGTTGTTGATCTCGGCGACCGGCTCCTTAATCACGCGCTGGTTAAGCCGCTTGAAGTCCCCATACATGTGGTCTTCGACGCCCATCAGCCGGCGGTAGGTCGTCACCGGAATGTACGGCGTTTCGCCGTAGCTCCGCGCGTCGAACAGGTAGTCCAGGCACAGCTCGTACAGCGCGAGGGCGTGCTTGCTGTTGAACCGCTTCTGGATGCTGAGGCTGATCTTCGCGTACATGTTCGGGTTGTGCAGCCGCCGCCGCAACACCGGGCTGTACGCGTACGTGCAGATGCCGTTCTCGATCTCCGCCTGGGCGAGTAGCGCCGTGACACCCCACCGCTTCGTTCCGTCCTTGCCAAGGATGTTCCACTCGACGGTGCAACCCGCGAGCGCCTTGAGCGCGTCCTTCAAGTACCGCTCGTTCTTGCTCTCGAAGCCGAGCACGTCGACGAGCTGCTGTACCTTGATGGCGTGCACCTCGCGCGTGGCGAGGTGATCGTACGCGTTGGCAAGCAGCACATTCCATGCCCGCCGTTGGAGCAGGGAGATGCTGTTCTCGATCTGGATGGCCGCGCTGTGTTTGATCGCGGTGCTGCGAGTCACAACGGGCGTGGGTTGTTCGGCGACGCTCCTCAAGCCGTCGATACTCCTCGCGTTGTGCCTGAACCCGAGGTGGTACCAAGTATCGCGTACAGGTCTACCACGGCCAAGGCCATATCCCGACCTATAGCGCGCTTTCCGCCGCGTCCGCCTTGCGGTCCAACGATGCGGCATGAGCGCCATGCGACCGACAAAAGCCGACATGTAGTAGGCGCACGCAAGGCCCGCACGCGACATGTGCCTGTCGGGATGGGCCGCGTCGCGGCGCCAGGCGCCGCCTACCAGTTGCCGTAGGAGCCGTCGTCACGCCACAGACCGTGGGGCGCCGATGTCGTTGGCGGCTCGTTCTCCAGCGCCTCCTCGACGAACTCCACACCCAGGCCTGGGGCGTCTGGCACGAGGAGATGGCCGTCGGCGAACGGAACCTGCACCGGAAAGGCATCGGCGAAGGACGACATGGGCGCGCGCGGGAGTTCCTGGACGCCGACCAGCGGCGAAGCCAGGCACAGATGAAGGCACGCCGCCGTCGAGACCGGGCCAAGCGGGTTGTGCGGCGCCAGGTGGATGTAGTGCGTTTCGCACATCCCGGCGATCTTGCGGGCCTCCGTTAGTCCGCCCGCGATGCAGACATCGACACGGCAGTAGTCCATGAGGTCGTCCTCAATCGCCTCGCGGAACGTCCACTTGCTGTCGAATTGCTCGCCGATCGCCAGCGGCACGGACGTCTGCTGGCGCACCAATCGCAGGCTCGAGATGTTCTCCGACCTCAACGGATCCTCAATGAAGTACGGGCGGTACTGCTCGACGCCCTTGCAGAACTCGATGCTCGCGGGAGGATCGAGGCGCGTGTGGACATCTACGAGGATTTCGATCTCGTCGCCGAGTGCCTCCCTTACGGCACGCACCTTGGATATGCCGTCGCGTACGCCTCGGGACGGCTCCAAACGCCCGGCGCCCGCGGGGTCGTTGATGGACCATCGCAGGAAGCGCCAACCGGCGTCTTGCGCGCGGCGGCAGTTGTCGACGAGCTGTTCTGGCGTCGCGCCGCCAGTGTGCGGGTAGCACACGACCTTGTCCCTCGTGCGACCACCGAGAAGCTCGTACACGGGAACTCCCAGCGCCTTGCCCTTGATGTCCCACAGAGCGATGTCGACGGCGCTGACGGAAGCCGACTGCACGACACCCCCGGGGAAGAAGCCGCCGCGGAACATCACCTGCCACAGGTGCTCGATGCGGAACGGATCCTCGCCGACGAGCGCCTCCTCGAACCAACGCACGACCTCCGCCATCGCGCGACCGCGTCGCTTCAGACCTCCCTCGCCGAGACCGTAGATCCCGGCGTCCGTCTCGACCTTCACGAAGAAGTGCCCCGACGGCGCTACGAACGACTTGATGCCGGTGATCTTCATGCGGTCTCCTCCTTCTGCCGCGCTACGCCAGGCCGGGTAGGCCAGCGCGCCGCCCTATCTCTTGGGCGACCGCTTGGAAGTCGCGCCCGGTCTGGACGGCCGCGGTCATGTGCCCCCAAGGGCGCCGTCGGCCGGCTTCAGGTGGAACATGGGCTTTCGGGCCTCCTGCGCTAGTGGCGCCAGACTTCGGTAGTCCTTGAGCTTGGCGATGCAGTTGGGATCGTCGTCGATCGTGCGGTCTGGCGTGGGCGGCTGCTGTAGGATGGACTTCGCGTACGTGTCTGGGATGCGCCCGATCCATCTCTCGAAAGCCTGTACAGGCCGATCAAGTCGGATGGAGTGTCGCAGCACGATGTAGCCGATAGGCTCCATGCGCCCCGGAGGAAGCGTGAGGCCCGACGACGGGTTCTCCTCAAGGCGCTGTGCCCATCGCTTGCGCCACGTCCGCAGCGTCGGGCCCAGGTTGCGCATCCCCTGAAGTGAGAACAGATCAGGCCCGAGAGGGATGACGACGGAATCCGACGCGATCAGCGCGGCGCGGTTGATGGCGCCGAGGTTCGGCCCAACGTCGAGCAGCACCACGTCGGCCTCGTGGCGAGCGGCCGCCTGCTGCGCGAGGCGCCAAAACGCCGATGTCACACGGAAGGCTCTTTCATCGCCGTCGCTGCATTTGGGCCACGCCTCGGAGAGGCTGTCCTCAAACATCGATAGTTCCATATCGCCCATGAGGAGGCCGAGACCTGGTTCGATGTTCTCAATGTGCGCGTCGCCAACGTCCCCAGTGCCGACCTTCAGCGGCCGAAGGGCGTCGAATAGGGAGAACGACTCCGAGGAACTAAACAGACTCAGCTCCAGCCGGTTCTCGTCGACGAACGCTGTAGTCAGGTTGCCTTGGGGGTCTAGGTCAGCCGCGAGAACGCGGAGTCCCCTGTCATGGAACATCCATGCTAGGTGATACACGAGGGATGTCTTGCCGACGCCGCCCTTGTTGTTGAAGAACGTCACAACCGGCGCGTTCATAGACGACTCCGCAGGATGACTTTGACATACGACGGATTGGCTAGGAACTGAGGCTCTGGGTTGCCGTTGTCCGCCATCGCGCGCCGGGCCATCCCGAGGCCGTAGCCGAAGCGATTGACGAGGCCTAGCTCCTTCATGACCGCAGCCAGGTTAGCATTCCGGTAGTCGTAGAGGCCAGGGTCACCGAAGTTGTCAACCGTAACCTGCCCGTAAGGGCCTCCCGGGTTCATCACTTCTACACGGTCGTCGAGCCAGATGATGCGAACCGGGGCGTTGGTGTTCTCGTACGATCTGTGCAGGATCGCGTTTCTTACGATCTGTTCCAGGGCGACCTGTGGGTAGTCAGGGGTGCGAATTTCACGCGCCCCGGACGTGAAGTCGACCGCTGTCTGAGTCTGGGCCAGCAGGAGATCCTCTGCCGCCGACACAAGGTCGGGAACGGGGCCGTGTAGCGCTCGGTCGTGTCGCACGGGTCCGCCGAGCTCCGTGCCAGCGACGCGCAGGAAATGCACCCACGCCCCGGGGAGCCAATCGGTCGGCTCCCGGCCGATGGTGAGAACCCCAAGACGAGTTGGGCAGATGGGGTCGCCAGGGTGCGCTAACTTCAGCGCCAGCAGCTGTTCCTGTAGGCTCCTGTCGTTCTCGTCGAGGACCTCGCGCGACACGGCCGCCGGGAGGTAGACCTCGCGGAACAGAGGTTCGTCAAGGGCGTCCAGCCCGGCGGACGGCACCGGCCGGATATCTGCGGGCACGTCACGGTACAACCGCTTCTCGTTAAGGCGGCGTTCCTCGTCAGGGCTGGCTATTCCTCTACGCGGCCCAACCCGAATCCAGATTCTCCCATTGTATCGCACTGGCGGGGCGTCCGCGGGCTCGACCGTGACGACCGCTACCTCCCGCCCCTTCAGCCAGCGCTTCTGCACCGTCAGTGACGGGCTGGGAAGGATATTGACCTGGTCGCGCATGTCGGAGAGATTCCGTAGACGCCGGTCCGTGATGTCCCAGCCAACCGGCTCGCCGCTATCGTCGACCCCCACAAAGAGCGCGCCTGGTTCGTCGTGGCCGGGGAGATCGTTGGCGAAGGCGCACACAGCCTGGCGCAGCTTCGTAGAGTCGGCAGCTGATTCCTTCCGCTCGACGCGGTCGGACTCCAGGTCGTCGAGAAGGGCTTCCAGTTCGGCGTCGGTCAGCATGGTGATCCCGTCAATGTCCCACTATTCTACACGCGAACGCCGCAGGAGCCTCGTCGCTACCGCGTGATCGTGACCGCAGACACGCCGTGGCTCACGGGCGCCCGCGCCGTTAGCACGATGCGCGCAAGCCGATCGCCCCAGACGCCGGCCAGGCGGCCGTCCTCTACGAGTATCTCCTCGACCGTCGCGTCGAGGGTGTTGGCGTCGTACCGCAGGCGCGCGACGCCTGAGGACCGGTCGGCGCCCAGGTCGGCCTCCGCCAACTCGACGAGGCCCGGCTCCCGCACTGTCGCCGCGCACGCGGTTAGCAGATGCCACGCCATGTCGTCAGGGTCACTCCTGAGAGCGTATTCGTCCTCGACCGCCACGCTCACGCCGCGCTCCAGCCGGACGGTCCTGTCCCAGGTCTGGATCCCGGCTTCGTCCGGGTAGGCTCCAGCGATGTCCATGCTTACCGACGCCGAGGCGTCGTCGCACGCGTATTCGGCGTCAGCGGAGGCGAACTCGCCACCGGCGGATTGCTCAACGTCGTCGACCGTCGGCAGGTTGTGATATGCCGTGCGCATGGTCCATATCTCGTAGCGACGGGAGCTGAACGTCTTGCTCGTGTACGCCTCGACGCCCGCGTCCACGATCACAGGTTTGCCGTCGATGTACACGACGAAGTTGCCGACGTCGTTGTGGTTGTGGCTCTCGGCGTTGTGGCCGCCCTTTGCCGCCAGGAAGAAGCCGTCGGACGACCCCTCCGTGTCACGAGCGACCATCACTTCGATTTCGTTCAGCCAGACGTCCCTGGGCAGCGGCGGCGTGGGATCGGTCTCGGCGAGACCTTCCGTGCCGAACAGACCCTGGAGCTGCTTGCCGAGCGCGCCTGAATGACCCTTTGCCGCGATGTCCTGATCGCGAGCGGCCCAGGCGCCGACCCGCATCATGCGCTCGTCGTCGATGCGGCGCCCGTAGCTGTAGACGGTGGACGGGTGTGGACTCACCATGGCCGGAGCGTCGGCGAAGTTCACGAAGTAACGTCCTGCTATCTGCACGCGGTAGATGAAGCGGCCGATGTCAGCAATGTGCTTGTCGTCGAAGACATCGATGGCGCCGTCCGTGGCGCTGTGCAGCAACTCCAGGCACACGTACATCGCGGCGCCGGCGGCTCCCCAGTAGCTCGGCCCCTCGTCGCAGCCGCCGTCCCGCGGGTACGGGTCGATGAAGTTGTCCAGCGCGCGCATCGCCTTCGCGACCAGCGCCACGCGTCTGTCCTCGTCCTCCTCAATCAGCAACGCGGACGCGATCCAGTTGGAGCATATCCATGGGTTCCAGTTGTTGACGCGCTGCCCGCCGAAGCCCATCCAGCCGTAGTCGTCTCGATCGAGTAGCGACGTCAGGATGCGCCGGTCGATTTCGGTCGTGATGCGCGCCGGCGCCAGCGGAGAGACGTCCGCGAGTTGGTCGCGCAGCAGGTAATGCGACCACGCCAGGAGCGCCGATGTCTCCGCGGCGAACAGGTCCACCGTCGGCTCGGACACGTCGGGCAGGCCAGAGCCGGCCTTCTGCACGCCTATGTGCGCCGAAACTCCCCAGTAGGTCTCCTCGCAGATGGCCCAGACGCCGTTGACGATGTCATCGACGAAGCGGCCCTCGCCCTCAACGCACTCGGCCAACACCAGCGACACGAGCGCGCGTCGTCGCGCGAAGCTCACACGCTGCATTCTGTCGCGATCCCCGTCTCGCACGTAGTCGAGGAAGCGTGTCGCGAGCACCGTCGGCCAGTCGTGGTCGAGGTACGCCTCGCCTTCCTCGATGTGTCGCGCGCGGATGGCGGACGGCAGACGCTCCCACGGCTCACGGCTCGCCGCTGTGGGGAAGGGCCGCCAGGTGTCGCGCGGGATAAGCAGCTCCGCGACCCGCTCGTCGGTGTATTGCTGTGACAGCATGTCCGTCTCCGTTGTGGCTTGCGACCGGTCTAGGTCGGACGCGGCGAGCGCGGCGACCATCCGCTGGCGACCGCCGCCTGACGCACGTGAACGACTGCGTCATCGGTGACATTCGTAGTGCGCAGAGCCTGGTAGTACTCCCGCGCGACCGGCGTCAACTGGTCCATGAACTCGTCGCCGGTGATCCACACCTGATCCTCGGTGGTTCCCCACCGCTTGAGCGGCACCCAACTCGCCTGGGCCGAGAAGTGCAGCGTAAGACGTGGCGACCCCGCCGCGCAGGCGCCCCGGTGCAGCGTGTGTGCGTCCATGAATAGCACGTCGCCAGGCGACAGATCCGCACGGGCCTGCCCTGGAAGCTCTGCGGCTGGGTCGTACCTGATCGCCCGCCACTCCTCATCTGTCAGTGCCCGTCGGTGCGACCCAGGGACGACGATGAAACTAGGGTCGTCGTAGAGCGCGGCGTTGTATTGGATGTGGTCCTGCGCCGCTGGCTTGTGATGGCACGCGTCGTACAGCTCCAGCGGAATCGTGTCCCGGTGCCAATGGAGGTCGTAGTCGACGATCTGTGGCGCCCACAGGAGTTTCAGACCCCAAGCGCGCGGATTCTCGCCGAGCAGGGCGAGCGTGACGCGGTGCGTAGTGGGGTGGCCCAGCACGTTGACCAGTCCAGGACGCAACAGCTCGCGTCGCGTGATCTCATTCACGCCCCAGGTGCACGCGGCGACCTCGTCGCGAGGGATCGCGGTCTGCTCCGACAGCGCCTTGATGCGGGACGGCCAATACCGAAGGCCCGCCAGCCTGCGCCCGATCGCAGCCGCCTTCACTGCCAACGCGTCCGTTCTCAGCGCCTCGACCTCGGCCGATGTGAGGGCGTCTCTTACAACGAGGAACCCGTCCGCGGCGAACCGCGCGGTGTCTACGTGCATTCCCAAGGCGCCGTCGCCTCCACGCTTCCATTGGCTGTCGCGTCGCTCTATCCTGACAGCCGCCGCTAGCGCCCGCAACAGGGCGCCTGTCATAGGGATCTGGGAGGACACTGATGACCGACGAACAGAAGTTCATGTTCGACCTCAAGGGTTACGTGCTGAAACCCGGCGCGCTCTCGCCGGACCTCGTCGGTGAGTTGAAGGAGTACTGTCACAAGCTCAGATCCGACGCTGCGGCGCTACCTCCACACGAGCGGGCGCTACCAGGCGGGCCGGGAGCGAAGCTGATCGACCATCCCGAGGTCATGGACATCGTGAGCGACGTGCTGGAACACCGACGTGAGCGCGTCCGACTCGAGAGCGCCTTCTTCTCGCACCGGACGTACGACGACGACGCCAAGATCTTCCCGCATGGCGGCGTGAAGACGGTCTATCCGAACTACAACTACAACTACCACGACGGGCAGATCTACTCGGGCATGCTTCGCGTCGTGTTCGAGTTGGAGGAGGTCAAGGAGTGGCAGGGCGGAACCGTCTTCATGGCGGGTTCGCACAAGGCGAACGTGTGGCCCGTGCCCAAGGCGTTCGACGAACTACGCCCGCCGTATTTCGAGACCTACAGTTGCCCGCCAGGGTCGATCCTCGCGTTCGCGGAGGCGTGCCGACACTCCCGCGCGCCGTGGACGAACCAGGACAACGACCGCCTCGCCATCTTCTACGCGTACAACCACGTCTGCGTCCGGCACCATCACCCCCGGTCCATCTCGCAAGACGTCGTCGACGGGCTGCCCGACGGCAAGAAGTCGTTCTTCCACGAGGTGTACCACCCCCAGTTCGACACCATGAACGTGTGATGTCGCGCCCGATGCGCGAACCCACCTGGAGACCGCCTGTGCGAGCATGGTCCCTGATGATGACGTTGGTCGCCGCCGTCGCGACTGCGGATGGAGCCACTCCGTTGACCGAGGCGCTCATTCTGCCGCCCGCCGGCCGCAGCGGCCGCTCGCCGTTGCACACCGACGCGGTCGAGGCCCGTATCGTGGCGGGAACGTGGGAGACGCCGGTCGAGGGAGGCACCGTCACGCACCCGGATGGTTCGACGCTCACGTGGTCACGACTGTCGGCGAATGAGGACGGGTGGTTCGGTGGCGAGGAGTTCCGACGCGGCTACGCTGCGGTGCACGTGGAGCGGGAGGAAGGCGGCGTCGCGCTCCTGGAGGCCCAGGGTCACTCGGCGGTCTACGTGAACGGCAGGCTGCTCACGGGCAATCCATACCGCTACGGCTACTGGCGGATGCCCGTGCTGCTCCGCGAAGGCCCCAACGATCTCCTATTTGAAGCTCGCCGCGGAGGATTCCGCGCACAGCTGGTCGAGCCGCGCGGCAGCGTGATGCTGAACGTGGACGACGCCACGCTCCCTGACCTCGTCGCGGGCGAGACGACCGACGCGCAGGGCGCAGTCATCGTCATCAACGCGTCGGACGCGCCGCGCCGACATGCGCGGCTCACGGCCAGCGTGTCCGGCGCCGCTCCGGCCACAGTGACCCTTCCGCCCGTGCCCCCGATGAGCGTCCGCAAGGTTGGGTTCCCGATTCGGGTGTCGGAGACGCCGGACACTGAGACCGTCCCTGTTGAGCTGACGGTCGACGACGGAGCCGGGTCAAGCGATTCCGCCACTGTGTCGCTGCGGGTGCGCGGAGCGCGCCAGAGCCGTAAACGGACGTTCGTCAGCGGGATCGACGGGAGCGTGCAGTACTACGGCGTGCAGCCAGCCCAGCCCGTCACGGACGCCCGTCCCGCGCTTGTTCTTACACTCCATGGCGCGGGAGTCGAGGGCATCGGCCAGGCGGAGGCGTACTCCAGCAAGACGTGGGCGCACATCGTCGCGCCAACGAACCGGCGGCCGTTCGGGTTCGACTGGGAGGACTGGGGCCGCGACGACGCCATGGAAGTATTGGACACCGCGCAGCGGGAGCTCGGCACGGACCCCGCGCGCACGTATCTCACTGGGCATTCCATGGGAGGCCACGGCGCGTGGCATCTCGGCGTGACGTACCCCGACAGGTTCGCCGCGGTTGGCCCCAGCGCGGGTTGGCCGAGCTTCAGCTCGTACACCCGACGTAGGCGCGCCGAGGAGACCACGGAGATGGCAGCCCTCCTCCGCCGGGCCGCCCTACCGAGTGACACGCTCTCGCTCGTTCGGAACCTTGAGCCTCTCGGCGTGTACGTGCTCCACGGTGGCGCGGACGACAACGTCCCGCCAGCCCAGGCGCAAATCATGCTGGACGCGCTCGAGCCATACCACAACGCCTTGACCTACCACGAGGAACCCCACGCCGGGCACTGGTGGGGAAACGACGACGAGCCGGGCGCCGACTGCGTCGACTGGGCGCCCATGTTCGATCTGTTCGCACGATCCGTGCGCCCTGCGAGCGACGCCGTTCGCGATGTCCGGTTCACGACCGCCAACCCTGGCATATCGTCGTCGTCGCATTGGGTGTGCATTGAGGCGCAGGCGAGCATGTCGCGCCCCAGCTCCGTTGATCTGCGCTACGACCCACACAGGCGGGCGTTCACGGGTGCGACCGAGAACGTGGCGCGGCTGCGGCTGGACACGCGGCACGCCATGCCCGCGGACGCCATCCTCGTGGCGCTCGACGGGCAGACATTGGACCCCATCGCGCCGGATGACGAGGCCGGCATATGGCTCCGGCGCGATGGCGAAACGTGGGTCGACATCCCGGCGCCGGAACCAGCGCTCAAGGGGCCGAATCGATATGGACCGTTCAAGCGCGCATTCGGACGGAACATGGTCTTCGTGTACGGCACGACCGGGGCCGACGACGAGAACGCCTGGGCGCACGACAAGGCTCGGCTCGACGCCGAGACCTTCTGGTACCGCGGCAACGGCGCCGTGGACATGGTGCGCGACGTCGAGCTCACCGATGCAATGATCTCCAGTCGGAACATCATCCTCTACGGGAATGCGGATACGAACGCGGCGTGGAACACGCTGCTGCCCGACAGCCCCGTGAGTGCGTTCCGTGGCGGCTTCCGCGTTGGGGCTCGCGAGATTCCCGGCGACGACCTGGCCGGCCTCTTCGTGTGGCCCATCCCAGGCACGAGCGAGGGCCTTGTGGGCGTCGTCACCGGCTCGGGCCTCGCCGGGATGCGGTTGACCGATCGCATGCCCTACTTCGTGTCCGGCGTCGCCTATGCCGACGTCACCATCCTCGGGCCTGACGCGCTTCTGACCGGCGCCGATGGCGTGCGTGTCGCCGGGTTCTTCGGAGAGGACTGGAGTGTCGGCGCCGGCGAATTCGTCTGGGCCAGCGACGAGTAGCCCGTCGGGGCGCAAGTGCCTATTCCGCCTTGCATTCGCGTTCGACCTGCCTCCGTGCCGTATACTCGGGAGGGGCAGCCAACCAACCTGCGATGGCCTGGCACAACGGCGCATCGGAAGCCAGGCTGGGCCTGCCTCTGGACGCACACAACCGAGGGGGTTTGGATCAGCATGAAGCCTGTACTGATAGCTTGCGCCATCGCGCTGCTCGTGGTGGCAGGTCGGCCTGCCCACGCGCAGTTGCCCGATCCCGGCATGGAAGTCGTCGCAGGGCACACCGCGTTGCTCATCACCGACCCGCAGAACGACTTCCTGAGCCCCGACGGCGTCACGTGGGGCGTTGTCGGCGAGAGCGTGACCGAGAACGACACCGTCGAGCACATCGGCCAACTGTTCGAGTCGGCGCAGGCGGCGGGTATACCCGTCTTCGTCTCGCCGCACTACTACTACCCGACAGACCATGGCTGGCACTTCGAGGGCGCGCTCGAGAAGCTGATGCACGCCATTGGTATGTTCAACCGCAAGGGCGCGCTGTCCCTCGAGGGCTTCGCTGGCTCCGGCGCCGACTGGCTCGAGCAGTACAAGAAGTACATCGAGGACGAGGAGACCGTCGTGGTCAGCCCTCACAAGGTGTACGGTCCCGAGACGAACGACCTGGTCCTGCAGCTGCGCAAGCGCGGCGTGGACAAGGTCATCCTCGGAGGGATGTCCGCTAACCTGTGCGTCGAGGCGCACATGCGCGAACTGCTGGAGCAGGGGTTCGAGGTGGCCGTGGTGAAGGACGCGACCGCCGCCGCGAAGGTCCCCGACGGTGACGGGTACGCCGCCGCCATCACCAACTTCCGGTTCATCGCCAACGCGGTGTGGACGACCGAAGAGGCCGTCGGGCACATAGACGCGGTAGCTTCTGACTGACCTGCGAACACAACGACCGAGCACGCGGGGATTGCGGCCTGCGCCGCCATCCCCGCATGTCGTCCCCATCCAGGCGTGGCGCGCCGCCGCTTGTACGCCGCTCGACCTCGTGGTACACGTCTACGTGGCCGATGGACGTGCCAAAGGGAGGGAACAGACCATGCGGAAGCGGATGATGGTGACGGTCGTGGCTGTGGCGTGCGTTGTCTCAGGATGCGCCGTAGCGCCAACGACTCATCACATGCTGCGCTCAGCGCCGAGCTCCTCGGGCGGCGCCGGCATCGCCTTCCGACCGTACGCCCCTGCGGTGCGGCACGTGACGCTGACGCATCCCCTGCCATCGAGAGATGTGACCATGGCGCCGCCGTTGCTTCGTGATGGGTCGGGAGGCCACATGGATATGCGCCATCCCGCCCTGCGCTACCGTCGGGAGTGGTGACTCCCACGTCCTAGTCCACGGGCACTCGCAGTTGCGGCTGAAAACGCGCGGCCAGGGCGTTCCGACGTAGCACGTCCAGCTCCTCGGCAGTGAAACCGAACTCGTCGACGAGCAGTTCGTACTCCGAATTCATCGAGCAGGCGAAAGCGCCCGGATCGTCCGTGTTGGCCCCGACGTTCAGCCCCAGATCGAACGCGCGGCGGATGGGGTGGTCGGCGATGCGCTCGACAGCTCCGGTCTTGACATTCGACGTTGGGCACATCTCAATGTGCGTCTGTTCGTCGCGGAAGCGCCTGATGAGCGCGTCGTCTCGCAGGATCGCGACGCCATGTCCGATGCGCGTAGGGTACCCGTGTTCGAGAGCGTCCCAGACGGATTCTGGACCGCACCACTCCCCCGCGTGGATTTCGATTGGCACGCCGCTGTCGCAGGCGAGGCGCAGCGCCCGTTGGTGCGGCCTGACTGGCCATCCCTCTTCGGGACCGGCGACGGCAATCCCCACGGTGATTCCGGCCGTGTGCAGCGCAATTGCGCGCTCGACTTGACCAAGCACACGCTCCGGCGACCCGCCGCGAGCGATCTGCACGAGGAACTCGACCTGGATCACGCCACGCTCGCGCTCGCGGACTCGGTCGATGGACGAGCGCATGGCGGGAACTGGGTCGTCCTCGCCGCGCGGCATACTGGTGTATATCTCCGCGTAGCGCACGTTCTGCGCCCGCAGTCTATCGACATGCGCGCGCAGAATGGGCGCGAACACGTCGAGGTCCGTGCTGCCGGGGTCCGCGATCTCAAACCACCGCAGGAAGTCATCGAAGCCGGTCACGGGCTGGGCGGCGTCGAGAGCGTCGGCTGAGACGGGGAAGGCTTCGGCGCCCAGCTCTCGCAGCATCGCTGCGTCGACGACCCCGTCGTAGTGGCAATGCAGCTCCACCTTCGGGAGGGCGCCCACGTCTATCACGGGTCGGGTCGCTGCATGGGCAGCGTGATGCGCACGACCGAACCCTCGCCGACGGACGACTCGAACGTCAGATCGCCGCCGACGTTCGCGATACGCTCTTGCATGGCGAGGAGACCGAATCGGGCCTCGACGGGGCCGTCCATGATCGCCTCAGCGTCAAATCCCCGACCGTCGTCCTCCACCACGGCGAGAGCCGCATCCTCGCGAGGCTGGATGATGACGCTCACGTTCTTGGCTTGGGCGTGCTGGACGATGTTCGTCAACGCTGCGCTGACGACGCGATATAGCGCCACCTCCGCCTCTGGCGTCAGGTTGACGGCGTCCTCGTCGTACGCGCGGAACACGGCGTGGAAGTCCGCGGACCCACCGAGGGCCTCCACATCACGGCGTAGCGCGGTTACAGCGCCCATGTCATCGAGGGCGGCGGGCCGCATGTCGAACGCCATCTGCCTGACACTGTCGACAGCCTGCGTTGTGTCCTCCCTTAGCGCGGCCGTCTGCGCCCTCATGTCCGATATCTCTGTCGACGCTTCCGCTGCTTTTAGACCCAGCAGCAGCGACGTGAGCTGCTGGCCGATCTGGTCGTGCAGTTCGTAGGCGATGCGCGCCCGTTCCTCCTCTTGGATGTCCACGACGCGTTGAAGCAGCCGCGCGCGTTCGCGCTCGTGGCTCTCGATGGCTGCCTGCGCGGCTCTGCGGGCGGAGATGTCCTCTAGCATGGCGATCGAGTAGAGAAGCTCCCCGCTGTTGTCGCGGACGACGTAGACCCGTAAGTGCACCCAGAAGCTCTCGCCGTTCTTGCGGACGTACCGCCTCTCCACCGAGTAGCTGTCCCGTGTCCCGTCCCTGAGTTCGTCGACCAGCCGCCTGGCGTCGTCGTTCCAGTCGCGGGGGTCGATCAGATCCTCTGGCTGTAGGGGGCGCAGTTCGGCCTCGCTGTAGCCCAGCATCTCGTGTAGAGCCAGGTTCGTGTGCGTCAAGCTCGACGCCGCGTCGCGTATGAGCATCCCAACGGGGGCGTTCTGGAAGACCGCCCGGAAGCGCGTTGCCAGCCGCTGCGTAACCTCCTCGGCCTCGGCAAGCGAGGTGACGTCGTGTGCCACGCCCACGGCCTCCCACGTCCGAGGGCCGGTTCGCCGCAAGGTCACGTCCTCGCGGATGCGGCGGTGCGAGCCGCTCCCGTCGACGCACGTGTAAGTCTGGACATATCCCGCCTGATCGTTGAGCACGGCTTGGTTGCCCGCCACGTCCATTCGCTCCTTGTCGTCCGGCAAGATGGAGTTGCGCCATGCGTCGAGGTACGTGTCGCCCGGTTCAACAGTCAGCGGCAGCACCGCGCGGAAGATGGGATCGTCCGTCCGCGTAGGGGTCCAGACAAGCCTGCCGCCCTCGACCTGTTCGATGTTGGACTGCCAGATGATGCACCGGGCGTCTCGCATGACTCGTTCGAGCTCCTCGGCGCGTGCGGCGAGGGCGCTGTTGGCCTCCTGGCGGGCAGCTGCCTCGCGAGCCAGCGCTGCTGTTCGGTCGGCGACCCGCTCCTCGAGCTGTTGGTTGAGCTCGCGGAGGTCGTCCTCCAAACGGCGGACGCCCGTGACGTCGCGGACGATGACGAACACCTCGGTGTTGTCGATCGCCGCATACCGCGCTTCGAACTGTCGAGGGTCGCCGTGGAAATCGATGGCGAGGTCAAGGCCCTGCATCTCGCGCGTGGCGATGGCCCGGGCGATGCACGCCACACTGGAGCCGGGCTCTTCCCCATAAAGGAACTCTTCGACGTGCCGGCCGATGTAGGTCGCGCCTTCAGGGTGTCTCGGCGATGCGAGATCGAGTATGACGCCGGTCGAGTCGACGCGAAGGATGGAATCTGGAATCGCCGAGACGAGACGGCGAAGCCTCGACTCCGACGCCTGGAGCTCGTCGACCGTGCGCACGAGGTCGGTCACGTCTTCGAGGATGACGTACAGCCCCTGCACGTCTCCCTGCGGCGTCTTGTCTGGGACGTATCGGACACGGATGTCGCGCTCCCGAACCCCGTGGAACGTCACCCGGTTCGTGAAGTCGACCTCGGCGCCGCCGAAGGCCGCGCGCAAGCGCTCATCAATGCTCTGACGCACGGCGTCGCCGAAGACGTCGCGCACGGTCGTGCCGACGATCTCGTCCACAGGTTTGCCGGCCCACTCGGCGTACGCGCGGTTTACGTAGGTATACCGTTCGTCAAGATCCATGTGGCCGATGAGGGACGGGACGTTCTCAATGACCTCGTCGGGCAGCGTGGAGCCGGCTTGGCGGTGGCGGATGCCTACCACGTCGCCGATCGCGACGCGGTACGTGGGGTCGACTCGCGAGAGCGCTTCTGCGACCGCCTCCCACGTGGAGCCGTTGGCGCGGGCGAGCGCCGCCTCGAGCGCTGGAGCCGCATCGGCCGCGGGCGCGCCTATGCTTCCTAACGCCTCCGCCGCCGCCCGCACAACCGGCTCTGCCGCCGAGGAAAGCGTCGAACCGAGCGCCTCTGTGGCGGCATCGCCACCAAGCGCCGCCAACTCGCGCGCGGCGGCGACACGGGCGCCAGTATCCGCCGACTCATCGCACAACGTGCTCCGACGCGCTGCGACGCGCCGTTCGGACGTGGGGTGATTCAAGGCAGGTCGCTTCTCCATCAAGGCACTGTGCGCGCGCGACCGACGTCTCACTCCGACGTTCATCGTGCGAGGTCTCTACGGACCTGCGCCACGGCGTGAGGGCAGTCGTTTCTGACGGGAAGCGGTTGAGCGAACGGAACGGCCGCCGCGGGCGGGCGGCGGATCTCACCACCTATTGTGGCCCGTCGGAGGGGTGAGGTCCAGCGGGGAGAGCGGCGGCCTTCCGCGGGCGCGCCGCGTCAATGGTCGAGGCGGCGAGGATCGCGGCTCCATCGCACGCCCTGTACCACATCAGTGGCTCACTGCATGTGCCGATCCGCGAAGTCCAGGTACCGCTCCCAGTCGTAGTCCTTTACGTCGTGGCCGCCGAGGCGCACATGATAGCCGATGCGGCTCATGACCGGAGTCTCGACCTCGGGCATCTCGTCCGCGTCCATCCCGTCCGTGCCCAGTAGCCGGTACACGGGGTCCGCGCCCTGGGCGCCGAGGAACTCGCCGCGAGGGTCGGCCCACTCGTCGTCCTGCGCGCTGGCGACGTAGACAGGTCGCGGAGCCATGAGCGCAATGAGCATGTGCTGGTCCACTGGCATGTCGTCTTCCGCGTTGTTGTATTGCCGGTGGTTCCGGCAGAACCAGTGCGGGAAGCTGGAGTTGATGCGACCCACTGTCTCGCCGAAGCCCCTCCGAGCCAGCGCCGCGCCTCCGCAGCCGGAGTTGTTGGAGATCGCCAGGGCGAACCGCTCGTCCTGCGCTCCCGCCCACAGCGACGTCTTCCCGAGCCGCGAATGCCCCATGACCGCGACGCGCGCCGCGTCGATGGTGGCGTCCTGCTCGAAGTAGTCCAGGGCGCGGCTGAGGCCCCACGACCACGCGCCTATCGTGCCCCATTCGCCGGGCGCCGGCTCCGTCTGCCCTGCGGAGTAGAAGAGCGGGTGGATGCCGTTCGCGAAGCCGTCGTGGTAATCGGGGTCGAGGTCGCCACAGTAGATCGTGGCAAGCGCATAGCCTCGGTCGACAATGGTCTCGATCGCCCACCGGCTGGCGCTCTTTCCCCGCGATTCCTCGGTGGCGGCGTTGTCGACGATCCCGGCCTCCGAATTTGGTCGCATCCACCCGCTGTTCATGGCGACCGCCGGGTCGTCGGTGACGGTGTGATTCCCGCTGAAGTTCAGACCCAGGAATGCAGGCGCCCGGCCGTCGACATCGTTGGGATGGTAGATGAGGATGCTCATCTGCGGCCCCGACCGGTCGGCCGTGAAGTACGCGGTCACCTCGCGTCGCGTCGCCTTCCCACCGAGCGCCGCCTCGTCGCGCGACATCTCCTCGTAGGTGATGGCGAGCTGCTGCGTAGGGGTCCGACCGTACACGTGCTCCTCGAAGAGCTGTAGCACTTCCTGGCGGCGCTGGCTCTCCCACATCTCCGCCGACTCCACCTTAGCGCCGTTCTCCATGACGAGCGGGTCGGGAAGCGTGTAAGCAGGCACTTTGGACTCGTCGTAGTTGGCTTCCTGAGGCGTAGCGTGCGCACACACGCCGGATAGGATCACGAGCAGGGCGGTTCGTGACGAGAGCATTTGGATCCTTCCTGCTTTGCTGGGTGAACTGCGGTCATCATAGGAGAACCCGGGGGCGTCGTCACGCGGCCGGACGCGTATGGGCGGCCCTTCACCACCGTCGGCCACCGGGCGCGGACTATGGGAGGTCACTCGCCTTCGCCCAATAGAACTTGATCGCCTACACGCAAGTACGGCGCTCTGAACGCAATCCCCAGCGGCACGCCGGGGGTTGGCGCGTAGTCCACCGGATGCAGTGTCACTTTGAACAAGTACGCCGCGATCTGGCGGCCCCTTGCAGAATGTAGAACTCGCCGTCGGCAGCGCCGTCGCCGCCGGAGTCGAGCACCACGTTCGAGTGCCCTGGGCTCTGCATCGTAACACTGGAAGTCATGGCATCCGTCTTGGGATAGCTCACGAACAGTGTCGCGAGCCGATCCCCTTGGGCGTCGACGAACTCGAGGTTCAGATGCGCGGCGGGAATCGCATTGTCGTTCTGTTGCTGCGCAGGGGGCGGGCTTGTCGCTTCCGCGTCGATACGCATGCCCACGGAGAGAGGCACGGCCGCCTGGCTGTGCGGGATGTTGAGCGGCCCCATTCGCACGATCGACATGGCCGGGTCGACAGACTCTGGGTTCCAGCCCGCGCCAGGCATGTTCGTACGATAGATCCGCGCGGCGATGTAGCCGTCCTCCCGCACATACGCCGCGTGCTGCATCACGTGTGGCTCGTTGCCACCTGTTTTCGGCGGGACATGGACCCGCCACGCGAGTGAGTCCGGCATCGCGGCGATGACCTGCTCAGAGTAGCGGAACGTCAGGCTCTCGATCGTGGCGCGGGACGCGGGCATTGGCAGCATGCCGACTCCCAGGCCCTCTGCGGCCAGGTCGTCGCGGCTCTGCAGCGCAACCTCATAGCCAAGGTGGTCGGCCTGCGTGGTGATGATGGCGTTAGGCCACCGGCGCCCTCCCTGCGTTCGCTCCGACTCACCAAGCCAAATCCGGGCGCCGTCGTTGGCCAGGTTCGTGACGAACTCCTCGACCGCGTTCGGCGCATCTGGGGTGTCCTCCACGACCATGAAGATACCTGTGTCGATCCGCGCGCCGTCCCCGAGCGCGCCCAACGCCCTCGCGGGGTTGCGATCGCGCAGGCCTAGGACGAACCGCGTCATCGGATCCTCGTAGTGCGCCCGAAGCGTCGCGAGCGACTTGTCCCAGTACCTCAGCCTCATCTCCTGAATCGTGGTACCGGAGCCGTCGTTCGAGTAATCCAGCTCGAGGACGAGTTCCCCGATGCCTAGGAGGTAGGCGTCGTCGCAGGCGACGTTGATTCCGAACCGCGTCTTCGTGTCGTCAACGGAGCGCAGCAGGAACCGGGTCGATAGGTGGGTCTTGGTCTGGACAACAGTCTCCACCCACGCCCTAATGGCGTCCTTGCCCTCCACGCGGCCAGCGATGGGTGTGCGGATCGCGGCATCCTCTGCAAAGGCGCTGACCGCCACGTCCACGTCTCCGTTGTTCACACCCCGGACGAACCTGTTGTATGAGTCTTGTGCGTCGACACTCGGCCCGCTGGCGAATTCGTCCACCTGCGCCAGTTCGCCGAACGAGAACCCCGCACATAGGACCACCGCGATAGCTGCCGCGACGACCAGAGGCGCGGCACGCATCCGACCGCGCGGGCAGAGGGATCCGCTCCCTGTTCGTTGCTCAGGTCCGCGGGCAGCGTGAAGGGACACGTGGGCCGACTGGCCCGGGCTCCCGAGCGCCTCTGCACTGCCTTCGATCGCGGCGCGGCCGAGCTCGAGCGGCTGCGGCGTGAGCCTGTGGCGAGTCAGCATCGCGATGTCCTCCATATTCTGATCTGCGCGAACCGGCGGCAGCATAGCAGATATTACGCTTATCTGCATGGTGCGCGCGGGCGCTGCCCGCCGGAGAGGCGTCCCGCGGCCGACCGGACGCACGGGCAGAGGAATCCGGGCCTGACGGGGTGTCGCGCCACACTGCCTCGCGCGTTCCGCAGACGGGACAAGCTCCTGCGTCGACCTCAACCCGACCGCACGAGACGCCTCCAGAGTGCTGCGCACCTCGCCCTGGGGGTCAGCGCCGCCTGAGCCCGGACGCAGGAGAGCTCGCGTTACGAGGCCGCTGGCCCACTGGCCCGCTTCGACTTGAACCCGGTGGCGATGGTGTTGTTGTACGCCTCGGCCGGGTCCTTGCCGACGGGTCGCATGCCCGCCTCGTGGAAGCCGATGCGCACGCCCTTGCGCCAGTTTCCAGTTCGGTTGCAGTCGGACCAGTGGATGGTCGTGTAGCTGAAGAAGACCACGTCGCCCGCCTTGGCAGGGATCTCCACCGTCTCGACCTTGTCGGGGTGGTACACGTCCGTCGGTAGGTGCGGCGCGGTGTGCGCCCCCGTGATGTGCTCGATGGGCCCCTCGAGGTGGCTCTTCGGCACGACGTGGAGGCAGCCGCTCTCCGGCGGCGCGTCGTCGAGGTGCACCAGGCAGTCGATGAAGTCCCCGCCCGGGTGCGGGTACTCGTGCGGATAGAACGGGTAGTCCTGGTGCATGGGGAACGGCGTGCCGAGAGTCGGTGGCTTCGCGTGCAGCACCGTGTGATGCCATTGCATCGTAGGCGCCACGAGCTTGCTGATCGCCGACGTGAGTCCCTCGTGGAACAGGATACGCCCCCAGGTCGCCGAGTAGTGCTGCGGGTTGTGCAGGAACACCGCCTTCGTGGTCTGCTGCTCCTCCTCCTTGAGGTAGGCCTCTCGCCACGGCCCGTGCCACCCGATGGTTTCCTGACCCCACTCGCTGATGATGCGGATCAGCTCCGAGCCCAACTCCTGCGTCTCGGCGGGAGAGAAGAGCCCCTCCGCCTTCACGTAGCCCTCTTCGCGGTACTGCTTCACCTGCTCTGGCGTGACCATTCTCGTCCCCCTGCTCCTCGAACGCGCTATGCCTGCGGTAGCACCGTGTACGTGTGATCGGGCGCCGTGTCAAACGTGTGCGCGCCGTCGGCGTAGCGCGCGGCGACCGTTTCGCCGTCGCACGTCACGGTGACGCCGCCGCCGGCGCGCAGCCGGCAAGTGTTCCCCAGCCGCGACGTCAGCCTGGCCTCCGTCAACGCCCCGCCCTCCCAACACACGTCGATGTCGAACCCGCCGCGCGCGCGCAGGCCGGTAACGGCGCCCGCCGGCCATGCGGAAGGCAGGGCGGGCAGCAGCGCCAGCTCATCGGCGTGGCTCTGCACGAGCATCTCCACGATGCCGGCTGTCGCGCCGAAGTTGCCGTCGATCTGAAACGGCGGGTGCGCGTCGAACATGTTCGGGTAGGTACCGGTGCTGATGAGACTCGCCAGCATCTTGTAGGCGTGGTCACCGTCTTCGAAGCGCGACCAGAAGTTGATCTTCCACGCCTTGCTCCAGCCCGTCCCGCCGTCGCCCCGGAAGGTCAGAGACTGCTTCGCCGCCTCGCAGAGCTGCGGCGTTCCGCGCGGTGTGATCTCGCAGCCTGGGTGCAACCCCCACAGGTGAGACACGTGTCGGTGCTCCTCCCGCGGGTCGTCCTTGTCCTCCAGCCACTCCTGCAACTGGCCGTGCTGGCCGATCTGGTTCGGGGCGACTCGCGCGCGCGCGTCCACGAGCGTCGCGCGGAAGTCGGCGTCTACGTCCAGCAACTCCGACGCGGCGATGCAATTCGCCATCAGGTCGCGGATGATCTGGTGGTCCATTGTCGGACCGGCGACGAGGCCGCCGATCTCCGGTGAGTTGGACGGTGTGCTGATGAGCCAGCCGGTCTCGTCGTGTTCGACCAGGAACTCCACGAAGAACTCCGCGGCGCCCTTCATCAGCGGGTACGCGCGGTCGCGCAGGTATTCCTCGTCGCCGGAGAAGAGGAACCGCTCCCACAAGTGTTGGCACAGCCACGCGCCGCCCGTGACCCAGATACCGTGGTTCGCCGCGTTGATGGGAGCGGCTCCCCGCCACATGTCGGTATTGTGGTGGAGCACCCAGCCGCCGCAGTCGTAGTGGACACGGGCGACGCGCGCTCCCGTCTCGCTGACGTCGCGGATGAGATCGAACAGCGGCTCGTGGCATTCCGACAGATTCGCTGTCTCCGCCGGCCAGTAGTTCATCTCGGCGTTGATGTTGACCGTGTATTTGCTGTCCCACGGCGGGCTCTGGCTCTCGTTCCAGATGCCCTGTAGGTTCAGCGGCTGCGTATCTGGACGCGAGCCCGCGATCATCAGGTACCGCCCGAACTGGAAGAACTGCGTCGCCAATTCGGGGTCGCTGGCTGCCTCGAACGCCTTCAAGCGGCGGTCGGTAGTCGCCTCGACATCGCCTGACCGACCCAGGTCGAGCGTGACGCGATCGAACAGGGAACGATGATCGGCGATGTGCGCTGCTCGGAGTTCGTCGTACGTGGCCGAACTAGCAGAGGCGTGGTCGCCGTCGCACGCGGCTGTGGGGTCGGCGGTCACGTCGGCGTAATTGCGCGCGCTGCTGCGACACACCAGGCGCAGCACGACCGCGTCGGCATCCTCGACGCGCAACGCGTCGCCGTCAGCGGTCGAGCCGCCGCCCTCGAGTTCGACGGAGAGACGCGCCTCGAAGCGGGTAACGCCCTCGTCGACGATACCTGAGAGCGTCAGCCCATCGGACGACGTTGCGACGCTTGTATCGCCGTGAGGCGATGTCAGCCGGACGGTGAGACTCACCTCCCCCGGGGTGTCTGCGGCGATCCTCATTACCAACGCCTGCCCCGGCGCTGTCGCGAACGCCTCGCGCGTCCAGCGCACGCCGCCTACTGAGTACGACACTCGCGTTAGCGCATGCCGCATGTCGAGTTCGCGGACATAGTCGGTGGGATCCTCGTGCCCGAAGTCTAGCCAGAGGTCGCCGACGGGCTGATACGGCATCTGCCCCAACGGCACGCTCATAAACTCCCCGGACGCCAGCTCGTCCGCCGCGCTTTGCTCGCCCGCGGCAAGCAGTCTACGGATCTCCGGCAGATGCTCCGCCGCGCCTTCGTGCGCGTAGTCGTGCGGCTCGCCCGCCCAGACGGTGTCTTCGTTGAACTGCACGCGTTCGGTATTCGTGCGCCCGAACACCATTGCGCCCAGCCTACCGTTCCCGATAGGTAGAGCGTCGGTCCACTCTTCGGCGGGCGCGTCGTATCTCAGCGTCAGGTCTGCGTCGTGGCTGTTGGGGTCGCCCAACGTGTTCTCCTCGCGCGTCTGTTACTTGCCGTGTCTTATGATCAGAAACTCGTCGAGCCAATAGAACAGCGTGGACTCGCACTCCGGCGTGAAGGCGTGGCCTTCGCCGTGGTTGATGAACGCCACCGCGTCGCCAGCGCCCAGCGACTCGTACAGCGGCAGCACCGATCGAATGAACGGCCAGCTGCGCTCGCCGTCGGCTGAGTTTCCGCCTTGCAGCAGGAACGCTCTCGGGGCGATGAGCGCCATGAGCTCGTGGTGTTCGCGCATGAAGTGCGACGACTTCGCCTGCCCGCCGAGGTACCACGGATCGTGCCAGTTAGAGAACGCGACGCCGATGCCTCCCTCGCTGCTGACGGTCGCCCCGACGCGCTCGTCGAACGCGGCGTGATACAACGCCTCCTTGGCTCCGAGCGAGTGTCCGACGCTGCCGACCCGCGCGCCGTCCACGTCGTCGCGCGCGACCAGGATGTCCGTGGCGCACATGGCGTCCCAGGTCATCTTGCCGATGCCCGTCCAATGGGGATGACGCTCCCAGAACGCCGCCATCACCGGATCGAGCGTGTCGCGCAGGTTCTCGACGACGTTCTGGTCGTCCCAGAGGAAACAGCGGGGCGATATCGTGACGTAGCCGCGTCGCGCCAGGTTGAGGCCTAGCTGCCGTTCCTGCGCGCTGGCGAGGCCTGCCGGCTCCAGAATGGACGCGTTGACCGTTGGATGTAGAACCACGACGCCTGGATACGGCCCGTCGCCATCCGGGCGGCACAGGTACGCCTCGACAAAGATGCCGTCCTCGATTTCGTACCGGAGGAGCTCGCGGGCGACGCCACCCTCGACCGGTTCTGAGGACAGTGTCGTCGGGTCCAACGTTGGCCTCGTCGGGAACTCGCCGATCGTCTGAATCCACGCGGCGTGTAACTCAGCGCGGAGCGCCGGCCAGTCGTCGGTGGGGATCACCGGCACGTCGGGAGCGTCGTCCGGCAAGGTGTCGGGAATGCGTTGGGCGTCGGGTAGCCACGGTAGCATCTGCGGTGTCCAGGGCGCTCTCGCGGGACGGTCGCGGCGCGCCGTACCATACATGGCTGGCATGTTGGCGGCAATGGCGTAGCGGCCCTAGGCGTGGCACAATCGTGGCGTCCGCCCCAGGCTGGGTACGCGACGAAGACACGGCGCACCCCACCGGCCCAGGGCCGAGGTGGCCGCGCAGATCCTGAGATGCTACGACCGCCGTCGGTTCGGCCGGCCTGGTCGCACCGCGGTGAGGGCGCGTCCCGTATGGATGCACGGTGGCAAAGATACCGTTGTACTTCACCATTATATGTTGATCTTGCGCCCGCTGGCGAAGCGTCGCCAAGCTTGCCCTGAGTATCCGCGAATTCGTGGGGGCTACCCCAAGATGCGGTACACCCGGCCCTGCGGCGGTCTGGATTGTATGGCAGAATGACGCTTATCGTAAGTCCGGCCCTGGCGACTGCAGGAACCACGCGCTACGATCCCTCGCGAACAGACGTAATCTGTAATCTAGGTAACGCGAGAATGAGACCATGGCGAGCAAAGAACACCTCGATGTTCTCAAGCAGGGAGCGGCTGTGTGGAACGTATGGCGGGCGAAGCATAGCCGGACATGGCCGGATCTGAGTGGGGCAGTTCTCGAGTCGGCGGATCTGAGGGAGGCGGATCTGAGCGCGGCGGATCTGAGGGAGGCGGATCTGAGCAAAGCTACCCTGAGCAAGTCAGATCTGAGGGGAGCGAACCTGACGTGGGCTGACCTGAGAGAGGCGCATCTCATCGGGGCGG
>CAYYPK010000038.1:0-63409 GCA_964473525.1 uncultured bacterium | reverse complement strand
TGCGCTCCGCTGGCGCCTTGCGCCGTGTCGTGCGCCGCCTGCGCGACACCGCTGATGTTCTCGGAGATCTCGACGCCACCCGCAGCGGCTCGCGTGATGCTCTCGGACATCTCGCTGGTCGTCGCGGTCTGCTCCTCGACGGCGGTGGCGATGATCGCCTGCACGTCGTTGATCTCCTGGATCAGGGTGTTCACGCTAAGTGTAGCCTCAGTCGCCTGGGCGGTGTCCGCCTGGATGTTCTCGATCTTCTCACTGATGACCTCAGTGGACCGAGCGGTCTCCTTGGCGAGATCCTTCACCTCGTTCGCGACCACGGCGAACCCACGTCCGACCTCGCCGGCTCGCGCCGCCTCAATCGTGGCGTTGAGCGCCAGCAGGTTCGTCTGTTCAGCGATGGAGGTGATGAGCTTGACGACATCTCCGACCTCGGAGGTGCTTTCGCCCAGCTTCGCGATGATCTTGTTGGCGCGGTCTGTCTTATCGACCGCGTCCGCCGCCATGCGGGACGCCTTGCTGGCGTTGGAGGAGATCTCGCCAATGCTGGCGGTCATCTCCTCGACCGCGGCAGCGATCGTCTGGAGGCTTTCGCTGACGGTTCCGGCGCTGTTGGACACGACGTCCGCCTGGGCGGAGGTCTCCTCGGCGTTGGCTCCCATCTGCTCGCTGACTTCCATCAGCGTGTTGGACGCCTCGTTCACCTTGACGCCGGTGTCGCGGATGACACGAAGGTTGTCGCGCAGTCCGCGGTAGAAGCCGCGCAGCCCAAGGCCCATCTGTCCGATGGCGTCGTCGCCGTCAACCATGACGTCGTGCGTGAGGTCACCTTCCGCGGAAGCCTGGACGACGACGAGCATCTCGTCGACTTTCTGCTGCAAGAGGGCGGCGGCTTCGCGCTCGCGCTCCTGCATTTCACGAGCCTCCGCCTCCAGCGCCAGCTTCTCGGTGACGAACTCCCACGTCGCCATCGCGCCGACGTAGTGCCCCTCGTCATCGTAGATGGCCGCCATCTCGAGGTCGGCGGTCTCGGGGCCGATCGTGAGCTGGGCGCTGTGCGGCAGGTTCGAGTCGTCCGCGAGGAACCGTCGCTGGTGCGAGGGGTTCTCGTGGAAGACGTCGATGTTGGCGCCTAGGATCTCCTCGACGGGAATCGGGAGGTGGTCAGCGATCTTATTGAGCGACTCCAACATTGCCGGGTTCATGTATTCGATGACCAGGTCGCGGTTGGCCATCATGATGTTCGTGCCGGCGTTCTCGACGATGTTCTTGGCCTTGGCGGCCTCCATGGCGGCCTCGGCCCGTTCGGCCTCCTGCGCCAGCCGGTCGGTGATGAACTCCCACGTGACCGTGACGCCGGTGTAGTCACCCGCCTGGTTGTAGATCGCGGCCATCTCGAGGACCGCGGTCTCGTCGCCGATGGTCAACTGGGCGGTGTGCGGCAGGTTCGTGTCGTCGGCGAGGAACCTCCGCTGGTGGGCCGGGTTTTCGTGGAAGATGTCGATGTTCGCCCCAACGACGTCGTCAACCGCCACCGGCAGATGGTCGGCGAGCTTCTCGAGCGACTTCTCCATGGCTGGGTTGATGTAGTCGATGACGCAGTCGCGGTTGGCGACCATGATGTTGGTCGGGGCGTTCCGAATGATGTTCCCCGCCCGCGCCGCCTCGTCGGCGCTTGCCTGAGCGTCGCTGACGTCGTTGAACGCCACGACGTAGCCGAGCTGTTCGCCGTCAGGCGAGTGCAGCCGGTTCGCGTTGCTGGTCAGCGTGGTGCCGCCGAAGCTGAATCGCGACTTGCGCGGCAGGGCCTTCGGGTTGTGGAGGATCGCCTCGATGGCGGCGGGATCAGCATGGAACCGGTGGATCGAGCCACCGATGGCGTCCGCGACGCTGACTCCGAACTGCTCGATCATGTCCGGCTCGAACTTGGTGACTGCCTTGACGGCCTCCTCGTTCGCGTAGACGAGGTTGAGGTCCATGTCCGCCACGATGATGGGAGTCCACACGTTGTCGAACGCGTGGCAAGCCTTGTCGAGGGCTGTTTCCTCGCTTGCGCCTGCGGTCGCGTCGTCCGCGGTCATGTCGCCGAACGGGCTGAACTGGTCTTCTTGTGTGCGTTCGTTAGCCATTGTCCCTCTCGCGTTTCTGTTGGCGCCCGTGCGCGCTGACTTCCGATCTTGCACACGGGCGGATCTTTGCTTCGCCGTCCTATTCCACCGGTTGCTGTACGATGGCCGCGGCGCGTTCGATGTCCAGGATGAGCAGTAGGCTCGACTCCAGCTTCTGCGTGCCCTTGATAATGTCGCGGGCGACGCCTTGGAGGGTGTCGGGCGGCGGCTCGAAGTTGTCCGGCCGCGCCTCGATTACCTCTCCGACTTCGTCGACCAGGAAGCTGACGGGTTCTTCCTCAATGGAGACCACGACGTGTGTTGGCCGCGCGTCCTCGGCGCGCGGCTCTACATCTAGGCGCCCTCGCAGGTCTATTGTCGTCACGATGTCGCCGCGTAGGTTCAGCACACCTGGCACCACTGCCGGAGCCAGGGGGACACGGGTCATCACTTGATCCATCAGCACCTCCTGTACCGCCCGGGCGTCTATGCCGAACCAGTGGTCGCCGAGGGTGAATGTGCAGTATTGCTGTCGTTCGTCGTTCACGGGTTACCCCCAATCCGTCCGTTACAGTCGCGTTACGGTGTTCACATCCAACACGGCGGCTACCTGCCCTTGCACGACGGTGGTACCTAGCAAGCCACCTCTTGCCTCGCCCTCGCTCGGCAGGTCGATGAGGTGTTCGACGACATCCTCGACTTCGTCGACGACCAGCCCGATGGGACGGTCTCGCTCGGCGTAGACGATGACGTTCAGCACCTCGTCACCGTTGGCGCGGAGGGTCTCCTGCATAGCCACTTCGCCGTTGCCGTCGTCCGCTCCGGCGCCGTTGCCGGCGCCGGCGCCAGCGGCGTGGGTATCGAGTATCTGGGCGGGGTCGCCAAACCACGTTGGATCCACGCGCTCGGGGTCGAGGATGTCCCTCAGCGGCAGGACGCTGCCACGGTATTGGACCACCGGACGGCTGCCGCTGCGCTCTAGCGACGACCGCGGAATCTTCTCGAGCCGTGGCGCGTCCGTGAGCGGCATCGCGAGACGCTCGCCTCGGTGTCGCACCATCAGCACCAGGTCGGGATCGGTCTCGATGCCAAGTTCCTCCTCCGAGGTGGTAACGGGTCCGCGGCCACCGTCGCGCGCCGCCATGTCGACGTTCTGTAGAAGACCGAGGATGTCGATGATGAGCGCGGCCGTGCCGTCGCCCATGATCGTCGCGCCAGCGTAGACGGAGATACCCGCGAGGGCCTCTCCGAGCGGCTTAACGACGATCTCGCCGCTATCCATGACCTGATCGACGACCAGGCCGAACAGCCGTCCCTCCGCTTGCAGAACCAGGATGGTCGACGCGTGGTCGCCGTCTGGATCGTCTTCGGCGGCGTCCACTTCCAGCTCCTCGTGCAGGTAAATCAGGGGCAGGAGCATGCCGCGCCAGCGATAGACCGGAGCGTCGTGCAACACCTCGACGCCCTGGGCGTGCTCCTCGCCGGACCCGACCTCGCCGTCGCCGAGATGGACGACCGCCACGAGGCTGGACTGAGGCACCGCGTAGCGGTCTCCCGCGCAGGTGATCGTAAGCGCAGGAACGATCGCGAGCGTGAGGGGGATCTTGATCGTGATCGTCGTCCCCTTGCCAAGGGTGCTGTCGATCTCGATGACGCCATTGATCTTGTCGATGTTGCTCTTGACGACGTCCATGCCGACGCCACGCCCGGACAGGTTCGTGACCTGTTTCGCGAGGGAGAAGCCTGGGCGGAAGATGAGGTCGAACGCTTCGCGCTCGCCCATGTTGTCCGCCTGGTCCTGGGTGATGATGCCGTTCGTCACGCCCTTCTCGAGGACGCGCGCGGGGTCGATGCCGCCGCCGTCGTCGGATATCTCGATGTTGACCTGTCCACCTTCGTGGAACGCGTGCAACCTCACCACGCCTTCGGCTGGCTTGCCAGCGGCTTCGCGCACCTCGGGCTGCTCGATGCCGTGGTCAAGGGAGTTCCGCAACAGGTGAGACAGGGGGTCGGTGATCGCCTCGATGAGGTTCTTGTCGACCTCGGTCTCGGCGCCTTCCATGTCCAGCCGGATCTTCTTGCTGAGTTCTTGCGTCACGTCTCGCACGACGCGTGGGTAGCGGCTCCAGATGGTGCCGATGGGCTGTAGCCGCGTCGCCATGACGCTGTACTGGAGCTCGGACGTGATCTGATTGAACCGCTGGGCGATGGTCGCCAACCCGCCGTCGTTCAGGTCGGCGGCGTATTGGAGCAGTTGGTTGCGGATCAGAACCAACTCGCCGACCTCGTTCATGAGCGTGTCGAGCAGCTCCACGCCAACGCGGATCTTGTCGGCGGTTGGGGCGGGTCGAGACGAACTACCAGCGCGGCCTCCCGACGAGGGCGCAGCCTTGGCCTCGGGCGCTTTCTCTTGTGTTGTTTCCACCTTCGTCTCCTGCGTGGGCGCCGGTGGCGCGGGTGTCGGTGTCGGAGTCTCAGCAGGCGGCACTGCCGCTGGCGCCGCGGCGGCGGTCGCCGGAGCGGGCGCAGGCGCCGCGACAGGGTCGGGAGCGGGCGCCGGCTCTGCGGCGGCAGGCTGTGGCGCCGGAGTGGGAGCGGGAGCAGGCGCCGGAGGCGCGGTCGGCGCCGGCGGGACTTCGGCGACGGAGGACGGGTCGGCCGCGAGCGCGTCGAGGTTCGCGACGATGTCGCTCGTATCCAGGTCTCCCTCGGCCCCGGTGGTCTCAATGGACGCGACATCCTCGGCGACAACCGCCGCCGCGTCAGTTAGCAGCGCCACGGCTCCGTCGGACAGGCTAGAGCCATCTTCCAGGAGCGCTCCGAGGGTGCGCTCCCATACCGTTATCAGACCTTCGAGGATGTCTAGCCCCATGAAGGCGCAGCCCTTGTGGAGCGCACCCACGGCCTCCAACGCGTCACCGAGTGGAGCTGGGTCGCCGCCGGCCTCTTCGACCGCGAGGAAGCCGTCGTCGATCTGCTCCAGCGCCGCGTATGCCTGCTCAACGAACTCCTTGACGAAGTCGTCCATCTCCGGCCCATCGGCCGGCGGCGCGGCATCCGCTGCTGGCGCGCCCGTGGCGACATCGGCGCCCGCGGCGGGTAGTTCCGGCGCCGCGGACGGCGACGGGTCAGGCGCGGGGGTCAGCTCAATGGCTGCGGGTGGCCCAGACTCAGGTGGCGGACTCAAGTCAGCCGCGGCCGCAGGCGTCGGGTCCGGGGCCGGTGTGGCGTCTACCGGAGGCGCTGGCTCAGGCGCCGGGGCTGCCGCGGCCGCAGGCGCTGGCTCAGGAGCCGGAGCTGCCGCGGGCGCGGGTCCGGGCTCGGCCGCTGGGGCCGCCTCGGCCACGGGCGCTGGCTCGGGCGCCGCTGCTGGCGCTTCCTCGGCCGCCGGGGCCTCTTCGACCGTGGCGTTTGGATCCTGTAGAGCGTGAAGGCGCTCGACGAGTTCGGTATATGCGTTGTCAGGTTCGGCCCCGGTGGCCTCGATCGAGTCAAGGGCGGTGCGCATGTTGTCGAGGACCGACAGGAGCGCGTCGGTCATCGGCGTGGACAGCGTCAACTGGCCAGCGCGGAGCAGCCCGAGGAGATTCTCGCCGCTGTGCGCGAGCACTTCCAGCTTGCCGAACCCGAGGAAGGCGCAGCTGCCCTTCATCGTGTGCAGCGTGCGGAAGATGCTGGCGAGGATGCCTTCATCGTCCGGCGACTCTTCCAGGGCGACTAGATCCTGGTCCGCCTGGTCGATGAGCTCGTGACTCTCGACCAGAAAATCTTGAAGTATTTCGTCAGAATTCATCGGTATCCCCAAGCGTGAGGGTTACGCCAGAGCAGGCTTACGCCGTATCGTCGACGCGATATGCGCGCACAGGCTCTGACTTTCCCTTTACCGCGACTGGTTCGCCTTCGACGGCAACGACGCGATCGGATATCAGGTCGTGGGTGTATTGGCTGATGTAGACGGTTCCGTGTTCGGCGCTGGACTCCATGCGCTCGGCGATACTCACATGGTCGCCAATGACGGTGTGGTCTCGACGAACCGCGGCGGCGCCGATGTCGCCCATGATGACCTCGCCCGAGTTGATGCCTACCCGGATGTTGATCGGCACGTCGCGGCCCTCGTTGAAGGCTGGGAGGCCCTGCGTCATCAGGAGTCCGGTCTTCACGGCTCCAAGGGCGCTGTCGGCATCGTCCTCGCCGTAGAAGACGGCCATGATGCAGTCGCCAATGAATTTGTCGATGATGCCGCCATTCTCCTTGAAGAAGGGCGTCATGGTGTCGAAGTACTCGTTGAGCATGGTCACTAACGTCTCGGCTTCCATGCTCTCGGTCATCGGGGTAAAGCCGACGATGTCGGTGAAGAACGTCGTAACGAAGCGACGCTCCGCGTGCATATCGTCGCCCTCGCTGTGGGCGGCATTCGCGGCCGCCTGAATCGCGGAGTCGGACATGTACCGCTGCATCGCAGCAGCCTCGCGTCTCAGACGGTAGGCCGCGATCATCCTCTCGGCGATGACGACGACCTTGTCCGGGACGAACGGCTTCGCCAGGTAGGCGTTCACGCCGGCGTGCTTGCCCTTGGCGCGCTCTTTCACGGTGTCCGTGGCGGTAAGCATCACCACGGGCACGTCCTTAAGGTGTTCGTGCTTGCGCACCTCGCGAGTGAGGCCGCGTCCGTCCATGACCGGCATGTCGCTGTCAGTGATGATGAGGTCGGGGGCGTCCTCGAGGACGAGTTCCAACCCCAACTCGCCGTTCTTTGCGGATCGGACGTCGAATCCCTGGTGCTCCAACCCCTGCACGATGAGGTTGCGCTGTACGAGGCTGTCTTCGGCGACGACGATCTTCTCGCGCTTGCCCTTGTTCTCAACGCCCAGGGTTTGTTCGAGCCTGCTCAGCAGATCCTGCTCGTCGACGGGCTTGGTGAGATAGTCGTTGGCGCCGACGTCGAATCCGCGATCGATGTCAACGCCGCCCCCGCGGGAGGAGAGGATTAGAAGGGGAATCTCTGCGGTCTCGGGGTCTTCCTTGATCTGGTAGCACATCTCGAAGCCGTCCATATTCGGCATCTCGACATCGCTGATGATCAGGTCTGGCAACTCGGCGTTCACGACGTTGAGACCCTCGAGTCCGTCCATTGCGCTGATTACCTCGTATCCAGCGTCGGACAGGAGGCCACCGACGTGCGTGTGGATGACCTTGCTGTCGTCCACGAGCAGTATCCGGTGGGGTTCTCCAGAGCCCTCGGCGGGCTCGTCTGGACCCGTGGGAGCGGCAGCGATGGGCGCGGCGTCAACAGGCGCCGCCGGAGCGGGCGCCGGTGTCGCAGCGGGAGGCTCCGAGGCCTTGGCGGCGTTGGCGAGAGCGGACTTGGCAGCCTCCATGGCGGCCGCGCCACGCAACGGCACCTTGATGAACCCAGCGGCTCCTCGTTCCTTCGCCGTGGGTTCTGCCGTAGCGTCGCGCGAGAAGACCACCATGGGAACAGCCGGATGGGCCTGGGAGAGTTCCTGCACGAGGTCGAGGCCGGACGCGCCGCGCAACTCGTCCTGGATCACGCACAGCTGGACGGAGCCAGCCGCGACCCACTTGCGGATTTCATCGGGCGTCTGGGCCGGGACAACGTCGCACTCGGAATCCGAGAAGGCGCGCACCAGCGGGCGGCTGAAAAGAGGGCTGCCGGACGCGATGAGTACAGTTCGCCGTGCCACGTTGCCATCTCCCGTTCTGAAAGACGCCGTTCATCGGTCGCGGCGTCGGTTGTCCCATCAGATCAGCGCGCCGACATGCAACCGTTCAGACCCTTGATCCGGCTGGATCAGCGGTCGGTGCGCTGAGCTACTACATTGTGCGGTACCCGCCGTCGGCGGTCTGTCAGACGAATCACTCGAATTCACGCTCGGTACGTAGGCGTTCGGGCAGGCGTGTCCGCCTTTCCCCTAGGGCTGTAGGTCTTTTCCCTATTTGCGGCGCGCGCGCCGGCCTCTGGTAAGCGTTCGCTTCATACCTGGGGGCGGCCGGGGACCCGTCGTGGCGGGGTAGTTGCGCATCGACGGGGCGAGCGGGCGGAGGAGGATCTGGGTGGCGGCCCGGTCGCCATGGCCCGCCATTTGCGGCATCATGTTGCTATCTCATTACCTCCATTGGCTTCGGCTATGCGCACGACTCCCGCACGCGATGTCGCGCCCGTTGTGGCGGCCTCTGGGCCGTCGCGTCAGGTATTCGTGCACGATGCCGTCCGAGAGTGGTTCGACGCCGCGCCGAGCGACCCGTACCGCCGGCGCGCAAATCTGGCCATCCAGCATCTCGCGGCTTTCGGCCGCACGAACATCGTGAAGACCGTCCGCGGGCCGAACAGGGGGTGGCGACGCGCGCCTCTCGGTGGGCAGGGCGGGTACCACTTCTATCTGTGGTGGGCGCCGAATGACGCGCCGCCAGTTCGCGGCATGAACGCTCCCAAAGGCTCCATTCTGGTGCGCGCGGCGCGGCATCACGACGCGACCAACGAGGCGTTGCCAGCGGGAGACATCGGCCGCGACTATCACCCGGTGGAGCCTCTACGTCTCGTATTCGACGACACGATGGGCGCCGCGTACACGGCCGACCAGACGGAATACGCCCGCCTGTCACATCCAATGCGACAGTTCCGAGGACACCCCGGCTCGGGCAAAACGACGACACTGTGGCTGTCCGCTTTGTGGCTGGAAGCGACCGAGGTGCTCTATCTGACGCGCCACCGGGGTCTGGCGGACTCGGCGCGTGAGTATCTCGCGACGTTCGCGCCCCGTGGCTCCACGGTTCGCGTTGAGACGCTAGACAGCCTGCTAGCCGAGATTCTGGGGCGTGCGCACGCCCCGCAGGGCCTGAACCATCACCGCGAGCGCTTCCGACGAGAGCCGGTGTATGAGGACACGGGCATCTGGCGCGGCAAGCCGGGGCTGCTGTACGACGAGCTGTACGCGTACGCGTTCGGGCGGGCGCTGCCGTTCGACTTCCGTGGTCTTCGGTCAGAGGATGTCGTCGTCGATCCCGACACGTACGCCGCCGCGCGCGCTCCGGCGCTGGGCGAGGACGCCGCCGCGCGCGCCGCGATGGTGATACGCACTCTCGGCAACCGGGACGCGGACTGGTCCGAGTTGTTCCCCCAGCCCGTCGCGGCGCGTCGCGCGCTCGACGTGCTGAACGCAACCGGCCTGCCTCCGTCGGTCGCCAACGCAGGTGGCATCTTCGTCGACGAGGTGCAAGACCTGACGCCGGTGGAGTACGCGCTCATTATGCGCGTGGCGGCGCTTATCGGCGAGGAGACCGGCACGCGGCCCGCGGTCGGCGTCGCGGGCGACGAGGCGCAAGTTGTGACGCCTTCGGCCTTCGACTGGGGCGAATTCGGCGAACTCGCCGACCGCGAGCTGAGCGGGCCTCAGGACCACGTCCTGCCTCAGAACGTCCGCAGCCCGTACGCCATCGCTCAGGTCGTGAACAACACGTGGGATCTGTATCGGTCGGTATCCAAGAGCGTTCGTCCGACCGGGTATGCCCGGGCGCGGCACGAGTACCACACGGTCGCGCACGTTATGTACGCGAACTGCGAGACACGCGAGGAATTCGCGCGCCTGGTGTCCCACATCACCGACCTCCCTGGCTCCGCCGCTGTGTACGCTGGCTACGAGGTACCACGTGAATACGCCGCGTTCCGCGAGGTGGTAATGCTGCCCGAGGACATCAAGGGGCTGGAACGACAGACGGTAGCCGTCCTCGCTCCTGGCGAGCACATTCTGACCGTGGCTGGCGACGGCGACGAGGGCGTCCGCGGCGACGGGCCAGAAGAGCTGTGGAGCAAGCTGCTCGTCGATCGCCTGCGAGTCTGTCTCAGCCGGGCGACGGAGGATCTTCTGCTCATCGACCTCCAGGCGGGCGATGAAGCGGCAGAGAGCGTGCGCAAGCTGTGTGACGGCGTGGAGGGGTTCCACGAGGCGACGGCCGCCGAGATGGAAGCGTTCGTAACACACCACCGGTACGACGCCGAGGAGCTCGTACAGCGGTACATCTCCGACGCGCACTCGCTGATCCAACAGGACCAGTGGTCAGCGGCGGCTCGCACGGCGCGGCGAGCGGTGGATCTACTCGGCGACGCGGAGGATCCAGGCTCGGTGACGGACGCCTCGCTAAGGCGTGAAGCGTACGCCGTCGTGGGCGAGACGGCGTTCAGATGGGCATGCGCGCTGGGACTGCGATCGGACGACACCCCTCTACTAGAGGAGGCGGGCGGCGCGTTCGACGACGCGGGTGACGACGCGTCCGGTGAGGTCGTTCGGCTCTTCGCCGCGCGTGTCAGCGCCGATGCGGACGAGCCCCCTCCCGACGCGATGGCGCGTCTCGCGGTGTTGCGGCCCGAGACCGTGCCAGGACTACGCCCCATCGTCGAGGCGGCGATTTCTCAGTGGCTCGGTGACGTCCCTCCGCTGGACGAGGCCGTGCCCCGCGCCACGCGGATGGAGCTTGTCGCCGCGCTGTACACGCTCGCGACGGGGCCGTCGGGCGATATCTACGCCGACGACGATCGTGTCGTCGACGCGCTACGACCGGCGTTCGGCGCTGACGTGCTGGCGGAGATCCTCTCGGCGCGCGCGGCGCATAGAGACGTGGAGAACCTGCTGAGCGAGGAAGCCAACGCGCGTCAACGCGCGGAGGATCAACTGGCGACCGCACGGGCCGACATGGACGCCACGCGCGACGCCCTCAGCCGAGAGCAGGACCACAGCCGCGAGGTGGAGGAGTGGTACGCGGACTCCGAGGCCACGCTGGAGACCGCGCTCACCGACAAGGCGAACGAGCGCAGCCTGGTCTCTGACATCGAGACCGAGCTCGCCAAGGTGTCTACGGCGCACACGGACCTGATGGCGGAGCTCGGCACGATTCGCACGATGCGAGATGAGGCGATCTCGGAGCGCGACGAACACGCGCTCCGCGTAGCGACGCTCGAGGCGGAGGCGGAGAAACTGCGCGAACGCGCTGCGCGGACGGACGACGAGGCGCGGAAGATGCTCGAGGAACGCGCGGCGCGACGGAAGGCGGAGGAGGCGCTCGCTCAGGCGTCCGCGCTCCGCGAGGACGCCGAGAAGCGGTCTCGCGCGCTCGAATTCGAGGCGGAGCGCCTACGGGCCGAACACGCCGATCTAGCAGGCTCCGCCGAACGGGCCGCCGACCTTGACGCCCTGCTCGCCATGGCCGAAGAGGAACGCGAAGCCGCCACTCAAGCGCGGTCCAAGGCCGATGCGCGGGTAGAGCGGATGCAGACGGAAGTCAGCAGCCTGACGGACAGGCTGGAGGCCAGCCAACAAGAAAACGCCGCGTTGCAAGAGCTGGCGGAGGAGGCCAAGGCCGCTCGCGAAGCCGCTGCGGCGGAGGAGGCCGAGCCCCCTAAGCGCCGGGGCCGTTGGCTCGGAAGGAGTAGCCTCCTCTTGCTGAGCATCAGCCTGGCCACCAGCGCAGCGTTCGCGGCGACCCACCTGTAGCCGCGCCGGCGCGGGCGGTGGCACGCCGTTTGCGGTCTCCTCGCGCTAGAGCGATCCGCCCCCGATACAGCTGCAAGCGCGCCATACGGGGCAGGAGCGGCCGCCACCTAATACCATCTGGGGCAGGCGGAGGAGAGCCAGTGGGTTCAGCGCGAACGTGGCGGGGAGCGGAGGTCGCGGCATGTGCGGTGTGCATCGTTGGCCTCCTGGTGGGCGCTACTGCGGCACCAGGAGCCGGCAGCGGCCCAGTCGTCTGCTTCACCTCCTGGGAGCTCGGGTTCCCTCAGGCGGCCGTCGCGCCGTTTGACGACATGGCGAGCGCGCGAGCCCTGCCCGGGCAGCCGGGCTGGACGCTGCATCCTACGCTCTCTCCGGACGGTCTGAGCGTCGCCTACTCGTCGGAGAACGCCGTCTACGTTCACGACATCGCAGCGGGCGAGGCAACGCGCGTTACGGAGTTCGGCGGGCATGTCTTCCATCCCGAGTGGTCACCCGACGGCGACCGCCTTGCGTATTGGTTTACCGGAGACGCCGAGCGCCGCACAGGGGTCTATGTGGTGGACACCGAGACGCGGCACGCGGCTCTCGTATGGGAAACCCGTACGATGGCGCGACCGTCGTGGGGCCCGACAGGTCGCCAGTTGGCGTGCCAGTCTGGTCAAGCTGACATCGTCATCGTCGACGTGGCGAGCGGCGATTGGCGAGCGGCTGTGGTGGGGCGTGCGAAAGACACCCAGCCGTCGTGGTCGCCTCGAGGCGGTCGTCTTGCGTTCGTGTCGGATCGTGATGGCCCGCAGGACATCTACGCGGCCGACATCGACGGTGGCGACGTGCGGCGACTCACGCACGAGGGTGGCGCGCAGTGGCCACGGTGGACACCCGACGGCCGGTCTGTGATCTACGGATACGCGCAGGGAGGGACGACCAACCTGTACATCGTCAGCGCTTCGGGTGGCCCGCGCCGTCAGTTGACGAACCACCCCGCACGTGAGACGTATCCATCGATGTTCGACCCCGCCCTAGCCGTCGCAGGTCAGCGCGCTCGCCCGGCGCTGTGGGGCGCCCTCCGCACCGAGCGGTAGGGGCAGCGCTAGAGCTTCGCTATGCGGAAGTCCTCGAACCGGATCCAATGCTCAGCGCCTTCGGGGCCGTTGTAGCACTGTATGCTGACCTGGTCGTCTGCCTGGGCGGGCAGCTCGCCAGTGGCTGCCGTCTGATATTCCGCGTCGCCGTCAGGACGATAGGTGGCTTCCCACGAATCCGCCGAGACTATAAGGCGCAAGCGGACGGCGTTCGTAGGCATCGCCGTGTGCCCGGGGATGATGAAGATGCCGCCATCAATGAGCTCTTTGACTTCCTTGAAGACGGGCTTGCCGCCGTTGTACCAGGTGATCCCCGCCTGCTCGTACTGCTGAATCGGGAACGTGTGGTTGCTCACCGTCACTTCGATAGCGTAGGAGCCCTCGGTGCGGTCTGGGGCGGTGCGCACGAGGGCGTTCTTCACGGTGTCCGCGACGCCCGGCTCGACCCATATCTCGAGACCACCATCGACGATGCGCCAGCGGTCGGGATTCTCGCGTAGCCAAGACCATCCCTCGCCGATGTCGCCGTCGAAGTTGTCCTCGAAGATCACCTGCTCGTTCGTGCTCATGGCGGGATTCCATCCGTTGCGTTGCGTGTGAGGAGAAGGCCGCGGCTGCGGATTGAGGCGCCGGGGCGGCGTCGCGCCGACCGAGACGTGAGCCTACCGGGGAAGCCCAAGGGCCGCAAGCGCAGACGCCTGGCGGGGCTGCAAGGTAGACGTGTCCACAGTTAAGATAGGTGGCACGGGACGAGATCGACCCCGGGTGAAAGGGGAAGCATATGGCCGTCGTCAGACGACTCGTGATGGCTCTCACGTGTGGCTACATCACGATGTTCTTCTCGGAACTGTACTTCTTCAACGAGGAGCCTGCCCTACAGGCGATCGAGTTCATTGCCGGGCGCGAGGCTGGCGTCTTCCCGTGGCTGTTGGAGATGACTTTCTTCTACGCGACGTTCGCCTACGTGCTCCTGACAGCGATTGGTCATTTCCGCGCGCGGAGCTTCTGGGCGCTGTTCCTCGCATGCGCTCTGTTCGGCTGGTCGGTCGAGGGCTTGCTAGTTCCCGTCATGTACTCGGAGCTGCCCGGGTCCATCGCGTGGCCGAGTCTCGGCTGGCACGCGATCGTCGACGCTCTGCTGGGATGGTATGTGGTCCGCCGGATCCTGCGACGGAACCGCCTCCTCCACACGGCGCTTCTGGCGTGTGGGCTCGGCGTGTTCTGGGGCGCCTGGGTTACGTGGTTCTGGGCGGAACCAGAAGGGTACGACATGCGCGTCCTGCCGCAGCACTTCGCTCCGTATGCGATGGTCTGCGGCTCGTTGTGCATCGCTGCGCACTGGGTCCAAGAGCGCTTCGGCGGATCGGAGTTCCGGCCCAGCCGCGTGGAGATGGGTCTGCTGCTCGTATGGTGCCTGTTCCTGTTCGTCGCGATGAGCGTCCCGGCAGTGGGGGTACGGTCAGTCGTGCTGCCGCTGCTGGCTGCGGTCGTAGGATTCGCGCTGCGGCGCAACAAGAACAGAGAGACGCGCCCGGATGTGCTGTCGGGGCTCGCCGGGTCGGTTGGCTGGCGGCAATACGCCGCGTTATTGCTGATGCCTTTGCTGGCCGGCCCAACGTACGCGCTCTTCTATACCTATGACCTTCGCACGCCCATTATGTACGTCGTGGTGATCCCGGTGACCTATGCCGGTTGGGCTCTGCTCGCGATGGGCTTCGGGGCGAATGTACTCCCACGGACGTCACGGGGCGAGAAGGGGTAGGAAAGACGGTCGGCGGCGTGTAGGTCCGCGGAGCCCGGCAGGCGCACTGGCGGCATCTCGCGCGTGGAGTTCATCTGTCGCTGACAGCAACGCGGCCCAGAGGATGCCAGCCGTCGTGCCGCCTGCCGGTGATCGCGATGGGCACATCGGCAGCGCCTGTTGCAGCAGACACAAGAGCGACATCTAGAGCGTACATGCCCGGGGCGAGCCCGACCGGGACAGGGAGCGACGCCTCGACGTGGCGTTCGCCGGGGAGCCATCCCCTCACCGTGCCAGCCAGCGCGAGCGCGCCGGACGTCTCGACGCCCCCGGCGCGCAACCTCACCGCGACGCGGTGGTCGAGGTAGGGCGGCGCGACGCCGACGTTCTCCCACTCCATGTCGACCCGCAACGGGTCGCCGGGCGCGACCGTGGACGGAAACGTCGCGCTTCGCAGCGCGAGGCGATAGCCAATGCGACGCAGAAGGCGCTCGACCTCCGGGAGCCCGCCGTCCGGGATCGGCGCGGACTTGTTGTTGACGTAGGACGCGTGATAGTCGAGCGCGTAGTCGAAGATGTGGCGGATGTCCCAGCCTTCGTCGGCCCACTTGCGCATGTCCCAGCACGTCTCGAACGCTACCGGGCCGGCACGCCACGCGTCGCTGGCGTTCGTTTCCCGTATCTGCGCGGGGTACATGCCTTCCATGTGGTTCCAGTTGTCTGAGAACCCGCCCATGTCGCCGAGACAGTCGGCGCGCCAGCCGCACCCAGCTGCGGTCGCCTGTGTCATGCCGTCCGCGTCGCCGATGAGCATCGCCTTGGGCGTGGTGGGGAATGCGTCGAGGTAGGTCTCGATGATGAGACGGCGGGTGTCGTCGGACGGCATGTCCACTCCCGTGCCGCTCATGTGCCACTCGCCCCACAGGCCGACCGTTCCTATGTCGACCAGGTCGAGGTCGGGATGGCCGTCGTAGCGCCTTCCAAGCTCCCGAATGAGTCGGAAGTGCTTCTCCTGGAACGCCTCGGAATCCATGTCGGGGATCCAGCGCGTCGGCCCCCTGCCCTGGTAGCTGAACTCCGATCCGGGGCAGCCCTGGTCTCGCAACCACTGCGGCACGTGGATCGGGTCACGATCCGTGCCTACGCACATCACGCGGAACGCGAGCTTCTGACCGGCGGCGCGCGCGCGGGAGAGCAATGCATCGAACTGGGCGAAGTCGATCTCGCCGTCCGCCGGCTCGATCTCGCGCCAGTAGAGACGGAAGTAGGCGGAGGCGCTTGGCAAGGCGCCGAGGTTGGGGTCGTCGTCGGCGAAGCGGTTGAATGTCTGCCAGCCCATGCCAGGGCTCGCGAGCAACTCGTCGGTCTCGGTCGGCGTTACGGTGACGGTGTCGGCGAGGCAACACGTTGTTAGAGCGAGTAGCAGGCCCGTGGCGGTCATGGCTGTGCCTCCGATGCGAGTCGGGGTGTCCGCCCGTGAGGAGTTCGCAGTTCTACGGATAGCGCCACGACGTCAGTTGGAACGGCGGGGTGCAGTAGTGGCAGAGCGCGGCGCTGCCGTCGACGCCCTGCTCCGACCCCATCCTAGCCTTCCCCTGCTAGGGGAAGGGACTTCAGAGGCGTTGCGGCCGGCCGCTATAGCAGATCGCTGCGGACGATGCGGATGCCGCGCTCGGCCGTCGTGCCGCGGTCGTTGAGTTGCGCCATGAGCCTGTCGTCCGCCAGCGGCAGGCAGCGGAAGTGAAGATCGCCGCGCACGACGATGAGCGGCGGCGAGTAGTAATCAGCGTCCGTTGAGTACGTACACGGCTCGATCGTCGCGGCGCCGGGATTGCCGCACCGCGAGGCGGCGCGGCTTCGGAGCACATCCGTGTCCAGTGAGACGGTTCGTCCCACGGCTTCGCGCGCGCTCTGAACGTAGCCACACGACGGGCACTTCCACTCGACGTCCACCATCTGGTCGTACAGGGTGTGCGCGACTTCCTCCAGGTCATCCTCGGACACGGTCAGGGTGACGGCCACCGGCTCTCCCTATGCGGAGTCGACATAGCGCGGAGCCCCTATATACCGATCCGCAGGCTTCGCGACAACCTCACGGTCGTCACGGCGTGCGCCATGTCGTCCGCCGTCTGTCTCATGCGCGGTGACTCTGCCGCCGGCATCCGCGCGACCAGCCGTTGGCGCGCGCGAGCGTAGGACGTATGCTGCGGCGCACCGCCGTCGACCTGCCGCCGCGCCCCGTCGGCTGGGATCAGCGCGCCGCGCAGGCTCGCGCGATGTGAGACGCCGGAGGAGTCAGGCTGTGCTTGATGTACGCCAAGCTCGGGAACTGCTGACAAGGCACTACGCGAAGGGATTGATGGGGCGACGACCGCCCATTGTCTCTAACGTCGAAGAGATCCACGGCGGTCTCTCAAACGGCATGTATTCGTTCACCTTACAGGAGGGCGAGGGCGCATCAGCGGGTGGTGAGTCCCTGGTGCTCAGGGTCGGCCACGGCGAGCCGCAGATAGCCCGTGAGTTCGGCGTGCTCCGCCACCTGCAGGCCACCGCAGTACCCGTCCCGGCAGTGTGGGATGTCGCCGAAGACGCGTTGGGGTGGAACTTCGGCATCATGGAGCGGGTGGACGGCGTCAGCCTATGGGAGGCGTTGGACGGGGCGGGTCATGCCGCAACGACGGAGCTCTTGAAGGCGTTCTTCGGCGTCCTGGCGGAGATCCACACGACCGATTGGCAGGGCCTGGGCCTCGACTCGCTGGGCGTCCCGGACGACGAGTATGGGTATGTTGACGCGTTGCTGGCTGAGTATCGCCGCGAGGTCGGCGAGTTGGGAACGCGTGCCCTTGACCCTGTTCTCGACTGGATGGAGGCGAACAGGCGGCCGTCAGAGGCGTACGCGCTGCTGCACGGCGACTACCACGGCGGCAACGTGATAGCAGACGGCGGGAGGATCGCTGCCGTCGTGGACTGGGAGGGCGCCTCGATAGGGGATGCCGCGAGCGACCTTTCCTGGACGCCGTTGCTCTGGCGCGCGTTCGGCGCGCCCGACGGCGCAGGCGACGACGTGGCAGGCCGGGCGTTGGAATACTACCGGGAAGTCGCGGGTCGGGATCCAGTCAACGTCGAGTTCTATCTCGCTGCCCGCGCCGTGCGCCTTCTGCTGTACATGATGCGGACGACGTCGCACGCCGCGGGCGGCGGCGCGCGCAAGCCAGGCGCCGAGATCATGCTGTTGGAGACGCCCCCGCTCCGGTGCGCCGACGTGCTGCGGGAGCAGACCGGAGTCGACGTCTCATCGGCCGTGGCTGCCGCTCTAGACGAGATGCGGGGAAGGCATCACACCGCGTGACTGGTGAGACGACGGAGGGCGCCCCTCCGTCGCCTACCCGCTCGCAGCCCAATACAGCCGGAGGTCGCCAATCCTCAGATGCAGGTGTGACGCTCGGCTGCGTCGCTTCACTCGGTCGCGCCGTGACTGCGCAACAGATCCAGGACGTCCGGATGAGGCTCCGTGTCTAGCGTCGTGCGCGACTGTGGATTCGCGCGGTCGGACACCTTGTGATAGCGGTTCGGGAAGCGCCTGACGAAGCCGAGAGGCGCGATGTCGCGCGCCTGGAAGCGCCCGCCGCCGTCCGCCTGCATGTCGATGTTCGCGCGAGCGTTGACGTCCGCGCCGCGCTCGATGAGGAGCTCGAGCACACCGTAGGCCCGGTTGTGGTTGGTCGCCACGGCGTTGTAGATCGGCGTGTGGGTGCTGTATTCGCCATCGGTCACCGCAGCGCGGGCGTTGGGGTCAGCCCGCGCGTCGAGAAGCAGGCGCGCCTCGGCGAGGAAGCCGTATTCCGCGCAGTGGTGCAGCAGTGTCGTCTGCCTTAGAGGGGCGCCGCCGTATTGCCCGCCATATTCCAACGCGGTGTCGCGGTTGTGGGCGATGTCGAAATGCTGGGCGACGATGGCCGCGTCCGCCGCGATCCGTTCGCGCAGGCGGTCCACCCGGCCCGACAGTAGGTCGAAGAGCGCGTTGTCCTCGTGCTCCGCGCCTGCCTCGATAAGCGCACGGACGATCTGCTGCCGCGCTGCCGCGTTCGACGGGTAGGTGTGGATGACGTTGTCCAACAGCGTCCACTTGCCGTGGTCCCTGCCCGTAGCGCGGTAGTCGGGGTCGGCGCCGCGTTCGAGCATCCAGCGCACGCCATCTGCGTCCAGGTTTTCGGTGAGTTGGTAGAGCGCGTCCTGGTGGTCGAGTGGGTCCACGCCAACCTCAAGGATCGCGTCGACCATGTCCATCTTGCGGAAGGTAAGCGCGAAACCGAACGCGTCCGCGCCCAGTTGGGCGGCGTCCATCCCGGCTCCCGCCGCCGCTCGGAACGCCTCGGCGGAGCCGTGGCGACCGATGTACCACCCGAGGGTGGCGACATAGGGTCGCGCGGCCCACTGGATCGTCTGCGAAGCGAGGCCGGGGCGGCCGTCGAGCAAGGACCGCAGGGCGTCGATGTCGTCCGCGCGGATGGCCTGCTCTATCGGGGCGATGCCTCCGACGACGTGATCCTTGAGCTTCGCCCAACTCTCGAAGCCGTACTCGCGGGCGATGACCCACTGAGCGTCCGATAGGCCAGTCTCGGTCGCGATGTCGCGGTCGGCCGCGTCGGCGTGGTCGGGGTGTGACTCTCGGAAGCGCGCGGCGGCGTCCGGGTCTCCGGCGCGGAGTTGGCGCAGGAGCGTCTTCGCGCGGTTCCGCAGGTTCTCGATGCTCGGACTGGTGGGCAGGGACTTGGGCACGACAACCCTCTCTCTGTGTGCGCCCGGTGTCCGCTGGCTACGGGCAGAGCGAAGGTTGCTCTCGAACGGTGACGAACAGGGTGGGCTTGGCCCTTTCCGCGGACAGGTGGCTCCCCTTCGAGCTTCACCCTCTGTGTATGGCCGCGCGCCATGCGGCGTCAAGCCCTTGAGTCTGGCGCCTACGCTGTCGCTCGGGCGATACTCGGGCCGCGACACAGCCGCTTTTGGCAGATGTGGGAGGCCGCACATAGAAACCGCAACTCTCGGCGCCACGGGTCGGCAAGTGAGTCGGCTGGGGTTTGGCGGCGCGCCAGCGGGTCTCAAGAACTACCTCGACAAGTATGACCCCGCGCGCGCCGACGAACGCGCGGAGGTCGTCGAGGCCATACGTGTCGCCGTCCGGCTTGGCGTGACGTACTTCGACACGGCGCCCGGATATGGCGCCGGCGCCAGCGAGGACATCTTCGGCGAGGCGCTCTATGGATGCGGCGAGGAAGTGTTCGTCGCGACCAAGATCGGGGGGTCTGCGGAAGCAGCCCGTGGCTCGCTGGAGGCGAGTCTCCGACGCCTTCGGCGCGACTCCGTGGACCTCGTGCAGATACACGGCTCTAGCTACTCGCCCGAACAGACGGACGCCATGCTCGCGCCCGGCGGGATCGTGCAGGAGCTCGAGAAGCTGCGCGACGAAGGCATGACGCGCGCCATCGGGTTCACGACGGAGGACACGAACGACTCCGTGTATCGCCTGATCCGCAGCGGGCGCCTCGACGTCATGCAGATCTGCTACAACCTCATCTATCAGCACCCGTATGAGCCAACGCGGCCGTTCGGGAGCATCCTGGAGGCGAGTCGCGCTGGCATGGGCGTGGTCACGACGCGCACGCTGACGTCGGGCATCTTGCAGAACTGGATACGCGCGGTGAACCCCGCCGACAGGTTCGACTACAACGCGGCGCTGCTACAGTTCGTGCTCGCGAACCCACTCGTGGATGTGGCGCTGGTGGGCATGCGCGACGCGGCTACCGTCGAGCGGAACGTGAGCGTCGCTGGCGATGTCGACGGGCGACTGTCGTTGGACAGGATGCACGAACGGTATGTGGACAGATGAGCGCGGCGCGGCGAATGGCCTACAGGTGTGGGGTCGCCGTTCAAGGGGAAGGTATCCCGCGGGCGTGGTCCAACGCGGGATGCTCGGCCCAATCGCAGCGCCGGGTCACTCGTCGGCGACAGGCCTCTCGATGATGCCGTGCGTGACGATACGCCACTCACCACTCGCCGGGCCCAGGTCGTTCCACTGCCCGCCTTCGCCCCAGTTCATGTGGGCGAAGTGCTCGCCACCCCACTGGTTGCTGGGCTCGTTGGTGTGCGCCGCCCAGTTCGTATAGCCTGGATCCTCGCCGCTTGTCCAGCGCCAGACGCCCTCGGAGCCCTCGTCTGTGAAGCCGATCCATAGGTAGCGCGGATGGCGGTAGGTCTCCGTCAGCCACGCTTGCTCGTGCGCGTCGTTGATGGTCACGAGGTGGGCTCCCTGCTCGACCGCGGCGGCCTCGCACTCCGCCCATGTACCGCCGTGTATGACACGGTATTCCGAGGGCGTTCCTGGACGCCGGACCCACGGCGTCTCGACGACGGGAGCCCGCGCGTTCGGGAAGATCCCGTCGTCCACGAGGCCCTCCATCGCGTAGCCGCGAGCGCCGCCGTCTACCCTCGCGCGCACCACAGCGTCGGACAGAGGCGCCGCGGTGTGGTAGCGCAGGCGGCGGCGGGCCATGGCGTTCATGCGCCGCTGGACCTCGTTCGGCTGGCTGGACGACTCCAGAACGATGTAGGGGTTGCGTCCCTCGGCTCGGGAGAACGTCAGGAGCAGCTTGCCAGCAATTGCAGGGACTTCGCCGACACCCCGTACGCTGCCTTGCCCCAGGACGTTCGACGTCACCCCGGGAACGCCCACGGCATGCGGGATGGGCGCAGGCGCAGGCGATGGCACTGGCGGGACGCCGATCACCGACCGATACCGGTAGCCTGCGGCCGCCATCTCGTTCATGCGACGCGCGAGGAAGGCCGCGTCAGCGGACGAGTGGACCACCCGGTAGCGCGTGGGCGCCCCGGGCGCATTGTCGGCGCGCTGGAACACGAGGAGCAGACGCTGGGACGGATTCACGACCACCGGCGGTACGGCGGCGGGAAGGGCCGCGGCGATCGTCTCGTCGAGGTCGGCGCCAGATCGAAGCGGTGGCGATATCGCCATCGCGAGCGAGAAGCAACTCGTCAGGATGAACGCGAGCGAGGAGCACATGCTTACGAGGCCTCCATGCGGCCTGGGTTCAGCTCACAGTGGCGCGCCTAGGCAGTATGACGCCATATGACTGCGCGCGCAATTCAGGCGCATCCTGGAGACCCGATGGCATGGCTCCCGAGGTCCGCCCTCGACCGGTCATTCTGAGGAGCGTAGACGAGCGATGCCGTTAGGCATCAACAGGCGAGCGGAAGAATCTCTGCGTCGTCACTCACCCTGGAGATTCTTCGCTACGCTCAGAATGACAGAGCTGCCGATATGATTGCGGCGATTGCCATCCGCTGTAGAGAACACCACACAGGGCGCGTGGTCGGCGGTCGCCTACTCGCGCGACGTCTTGAGGTAGAGCGTGTGGCCGTTTCCTGAGGCGTCGGCGTACTCCGGCGCGCCGGGCCCTTCGTCGAAGTGCCAGAGGGCTACCGTGTATTCGTCCACGTCGAACCTGCCGGGGACGACGGCGGAAGCGTCCTCAGGGGCGTCGTTGGACATACCATACCGCGCCTTGCTGGACACCCTCACTTCCCCAACACGCCCTCGCATGGGCGTGATCGGCCTGTTCTTCGGAGGCGACGCGGACGTCGGTAGCGCTAGCGGCGCGGCTCCTATCACGAGAGGCGTGTCGGCGTCGGCCCGGCGGGCGTTCATCTGCGCGCGCGACTCGCCGCCTAGCGAGTCGGCTTCCCCCATGAACGACAGGATATGCCACTTGCCATCTCGTATGAGCCCTTCCGCCCAGGCCATGGTGTAGTCGTCTCCGCGCCCGGTGGACGTGCCCGTGAGGCGGGACGCTGCGTCCCCGTAGGCGTGCTGGTATCCCATATGGACCCAGCGGCGCAACGGGAGCGGCCCGCCCCGTGGGCCGGACGGGTCGGTTCCAGCGACGCCGTATACCATGCTCGGCTCATGATCCCAGATGCCCTCTTGGCCGCCCAGGCGCCTGTGGATGTGGGGGTATCTGTTGTCTCCCCAGTACTCCACCCTGTAGCTGCCCTCTTTCCAGAACAGAGGCCAACGCTCACGCGGCGCCGGCTGCTCATTAAGGTAAAGCCACGCCTCAACGGTCAGGCCCTCCTCGCCAACGTAGTCGAACAGATCGCTGCTCGCGCCCAGGTACTGGCCCGCTATCAGGCGGGCATAGCCGGCATCCCCCGTTCCGTGGCGGTCGGAGCCGTCGGGCCCCGCGACCTTCGCTGTCGCGGCGGGCGCTGCGGCCTCCCGGCTGACGAGCGACACCGCCGCCGGTCGAACAGGCGCGTCCACCCCGACCGGCCGCCCTTGCGCGACCATCAACCACACGACGCCGGCTAGCAAGGCGTGCGCAGCCACGGCGCCTGCGGCTCCGGCCGACACGGGAGCTCCCGCGAACGCCTCGACGCGGCGCGAGACGCCCGTCATGGCCGCCGCCGCCAGGCCGATCGCTGTTGCGAGACGCTTCCGCAGGCGCCGCCGCGCGCGAGACAGGCGTGTCGTGAATCCGGTGTACGAGTACCCGAATCGACGCCGCGTGTCCTCGGCGCTCTGCTCGTCGAAGTAGTGCGCCACGAGCAGTTCTCGATCCGCAGCGGCGAGGCCTTGCAGCGCCTTGACCACTTGTCGCAGCCGCTCCTCCGACTCCATCTGCTGCGCGGGCGTGGGATCGGCTGAGGCTACGGGTGGCAGGACGCTCGCCGGAAGCTGCGGTCGAGCGCGCCGGCTCGTGCGCGCGGCGTTGCTCGCGACCGAGGCGATCCACTGCGGCAGCCGGCTCTCGTCGCGCAACTGCTCCCGCTTCAGGTACACGCGGACGACCACGTCTTGCACGAAGTCGTCTAGGTCGACGGATCTGGGCAGCATGCCCCGGCCGATGGCGCGTATGCGCGGCAGTTGGGACAGGACGACCTCGTCGAACGAACTCGGGCGCTGCATGCTGGGTGTCTCCATTCGCGGTGCATCCTGCCTCTATAGACACCTGAGACATCGCGCCGTCACACCGCATCTGGGTGCGTCGAAGTGCGGCGCGCCGGCTGGATCGCTATAATCCAGCGCGCTCACGCGAGCCGTTCACAGGCAGGAGTATCGCATGCTCAGCACGGACCTCGCCAAGCGCGAGGATGAGGAGAACCCCATACGCGTCGGCATCATCGGCGCGGGCAAGTTCGGGTCGGGGCTGGCAACGCAGCTCATGCAGACGCCGGGGATCACGCCAAGCGTCGTCGCCGACATCGACCTGGACCGCGCGCGGCACGCGTACACGTCCAGCGGCGTGCCGGAGGCGGAGATAAAGACCGTCGAGCTGCCGTCGGACATCAACGACGCGATCGTGATGGAGGAGCGCGCCATCACCGACGACGCGCTCGCGCTGGCGGAGGCGGACCTCGTTGACGTGGTCGTGGAGGCGACCGGGCTGCCGGACGTTGGCGCCCGCACGGCGTATCACGCCATCATGCACGGCAAGCACGTCGTCATGGTGAACGTCGAGGCGGATGTCGTCGTCGGCCCTATCCTGCGCCGCATGGCGGACGCCGCCGGGGTTGTGTACACGCTCGTGGACGGCGACCAACCCGGCGTGACCATGAACATGGTCGAGTGGGCGCGGACGCTGGGGTTCGAGATCGTTGCCGCGGGGCGGGGCACGACGCTCTACCAGGACGACCCGCAGGGAACGCCCGGCTCCGTGATGGAACGCTTCGGGTTCGACGCTGACACGCTCACCCGGCGGTCAATCAACCTGAAGATGTTCAACTCGTTCCGCGACGGCACGAAGGCGCAGACGGAGATGACCGCGCTCGCCAACATGGCCGGCCTCGTCCCAGACGTGCGCGGCATGCACGAGCCGTCGGTCAACATCGCCGACATTCCCAAGGCGCTCAGCCTCGAGGAGGAGGGCGGCATTCTTTCTCGGCACGGGGTGGTCGAGCTGGCGAACAGCGTCGGGGAGGACGGTAAGACGCTGCTGGACAACCCTCTGAACATGGGCGTCTTCGTCGTCATACGGGCGGAGCACCCGTTCATTCAGGAGGATCTTGGCAGCTACTTCCTGCACGCGAACGACAACGACCACAACTTCCTGCTGTACCGGCCCTATCACCTCGTCGCGGTGGAGGCGCCCATCACTATCGCAAAGGCCGTCATCCATGGGCACGCGACAGGCGCGCCGAGCGCTGTCCCGACCGCCGAGCTCGTGACGGTTGCCAAACGCGACCTGGAGCCGGGCGACGTGCTCGACGGCAGCGGCGGGTATACGGTGCTAGGAGCGTGCGAGAAGGCGTCGGTGGCCAGCGCCAACCGACTGCTGCCGCTGGGGATCGCCTTCGGCGCCAAGGTGAACGAACCTATCCCCGAAGGCGAGACGATCACGCATGGCATGGTCGAGCTGGACGAGGACAGCTTCGCGCTGAAACTGCGACGCATGCAGGACGCCACGCAGTAGCCCAAGACGAAAGGAAGCGATCGTGGAATATCGCCGCATGGGTCGGACAGGGCTGAAGGTGTCGGAGGTGTGTCTGGGCACGATGACCTTCGGGCACGGCACGGACGAGGACGAAGCCGCCCAGATGGTGGACCTCGCGTTCGACGCCGGGGTGAACTTCTTCGACACCGCCGACGGATACGGTGACGGGGCGTCGGAGGAGATGCTGGGTCGGGCGCTGAAAGGTCGGAGGCGTGAAGCGGTCGTCGCGACGAAGTTCTTCAACCCGATGGGTCCAGGCCCAAACGACTCGGGCATGTCGCGCGTGCGCGTCATGCAGGCCATCGAGGACAGCTTGACGCGCCTGGGCATGGACTACGTGGACCTGTACTACATCCACCATGTGGACACCCAGACGCCCCTGGAGGAGATGCTGCGGGCGATGGAAGATCTCGTTCGGCAGGGGAAGGTCCGGTACACCGCGTGCAGCAACTACCAGGCGTGGCGCCTATCCGAAGCGATGTGGATCAGCGGCACGAACGGGTGGTCGCGCTTCGAGTGCTATCAGCCTCAGTACAGCCTTGTCGTGCGCGACATCGAGCAGGAGATCATCCCGCTTTGCGAGCTGAAGGGGTTGGGCGTAGTCGCGTGGAGCCCGCTTGGCGGCGGCTTCCTGTCCGGCAAGTACGAGCCGGGGCAGAGGACGCGCGACGGCTCGCGCTCCGACGAGGGATGGGCGTACCCGCAGCGGTATTTCGCGGACACCGCGGATGACACGCTACGCGCGCTCCTAGAGGTAGCCGCGGAGCTAGGGCGGAGCCCGGCTCAGGTCGCGTTGCGATGGGTTCTGGAGCAGCGCGCCATGACGTCCGTGATCGTGGGTTCACGTCGACTGTCGCAACTGCGTGACAATCTCGGCGCCGGCGGGTGGCGGCTCGACGGCGACCCGCTGACCCGACTCAACGAGGTGTCGCACCTCCCCGACCGCTATCCCGAAGCGATGGAGAAGGACATGCACGAGCGGCGCGATGGCGCCGTATCCATGCCCTCGCTCAACTGATCGCCCGGATACACCTCCAATGGGAGACAAGCGTCGTGGAAACGGAATCGCTCGTCGAGCGTATGTACAGCGCCTTCCGACCCCGTAGCAGCGCCGAGCGTGTACGCACATCTGTGCGTAACAGCGCGTGCGTATGCGCACAGATGTGCAGCTATGGTCTAGGAGAAAGCAACAGCATCCTGACGCGGCGTCTCATCGGTCACCCGCTGGGCGACCCTGTAGATGTTTGGGCCGTTTAAGCCGTTTAGGCCGTTTTAGCCACGCGTAAAGTCGCTCTATCAGCGGGTTTCAGAGACCACGCGTCTACGTCCATGGGGTATAGGGTCTACGGATGTGGGATGACAGGCCCACGTTCGTGGGGCGAGAGGTACTCAGGCATGGGGAAAGGTCTACGGATGTGGGGTCGTACGCGGATGCGGTGAGGGAACGCGTTCCGACCGGTCTGACCGACTTGGGTCTACAGACATGGGGCGAAAGGTCTACGGCTCTGGGGCGGCGATGGCGGAGCCGCGCTGTCACAGGCGTTCGCGGAAAGGTCTACGGACGTGGGGCGCTTTCGCGTCTACGGACCACGCGCACGCAGCCGGGCGCCGTCTAGGGGCGACGCCACGCCTCTGTGATCTGAGCGCGGCAAAGGGCCTCCGCGTAGCCACTCGCCCAGGAGATACTGCGCTGCGCTCAGAATGACAGATGGTGGGAGCCCGGCGGCCCTACTGCCATCATCTACAGAGAACGCCGTTTCGCATACGCATGTGCGTGCGGGGCGCCGATAGGGCATCATGGTTGAGGGTTCGCGTCCCTTACCGACTTCGTGGGGTGATCCGTCTCGCGGCCGCGTCCTTGCGCGGCCGATGCAGGTACACGTGCGTTGCGTCCGGCCTGGGGAGGTCGGGCAGGGCGCTCGGATCTACGGAGCCACACGAGGACACGGGTATGCGAGCGGAGCAAGAGGACAAAGTACGCCACCTGGAACTCGAGGTGGCGCGCTTGCGCGACGCGCTGGATTGCGCCGGGTCCGTCTCGTACACGTGTGAGGCCGACAGCGCCTACAAGCTGACCGCCGTTACGAAGAACGTGCGGGATCTGAGCGGCTACCCTCCCGAACGGTTTCTCGAGGACTCCTCGTTCTGGCCGTCTTGCATACACGCCGAGGATCAGGCGCGCGTGCTGCGCCGACTCCGCGCGGGCGACGTTGACCCGTGCACTCAGGAATACAGGTACCGGGACGCCGGTGGCGCGCTCCGGTGGGTTCGAGACACGCGGCGGACGCTGCCCGCTACGGAGCTGGCGGCGGCGCACGTTGCTGGCGTGTGGCTGGATATCACCGCGGAGAAGGAGTGGGAGGAACGGTTCGCCAGGCTCAACACTGACTTCGAAGGCCACGTCTCGGATCGCACGAGGATGGTCGTGCGGGAGGCGGGGGAACATCGCCGCACGCGGGACGCCCTCGGTCAGGTCATCACGTCGGCGCGCTGCCAACTGTGGGAAGCGCACGTTGCCTACGTGGACTGCGAGCTACAGTGGCGCGCGAACCCAGCCGCCGATGAGTCTGACCGCCGCGTGGTGTCCCTGGATCTCGATGAGGACGAGGAGTGGTACCACGCATCGCACCTGGCGCGGCTTCCCGAGGACAACGAGCGGATGACCGCGACTGCCCGTGACGCCCTGGTGGGTGGCGAGCCAGGTTACTCCCAGGATTTCCGGGGCATCGATCGCAGCGGGTCCGTTCGGTGGCTGCACGAGGATGTCCACGCGGAGCCGGTCGGCGAGAACGCGTGGCGCGTGGTGGGCGTCACGACGGATATCACGGAGCGGAAGCGCGCGGAGTTCCTGCAAGAGGCGGTCGTGGAGATAGCGGAGGCCGTGCACGCGGCCCCGGATCTTGAGGACATGTACGCGCGTATCCATAGCGCGCTGGCGCAGTTGATCGACGCGCGCAACTTCTATATCGCGCTGGTCGACCCGGAGGATCCTGACACGTACGCGGTTCCGTACTGCGTAGACGAGCGGCATGAGGCGCCGCCTCCGACGCGTTCCAGCCTGGGCAAATCCCGCACGGCCCACGTTGTGCGAACGGGCGAGGCCCTCCTTCTCACGAGGGACGCCACTTTGGCCATGGTCAGGGCCGGGGATCTAGAACTCGCGGGGGATCCTGGCGAGTCGTGGCTGGGCGTGCCGCTGGTCGCCGACGAGGTCGTCATCGGCGTCGTGGCGGTGCTTTCGTACGAGGACGAGAGCCGCTATACCGAACGCGACGTGGAGATGCTGACGTTTGTCGCGCGCCAGATCGCCGTCGCGATCGACCGGAAGCGCGCGCAGGAGACGCTCGCGTACGAACGCGGGCTGTTCAACGCGCTGATGGACAACATGCCCGACTACGTGTACTTCAAGGACACCGAGTCCCGGTTCCTGCGCGTGAATCGTGAAGGCGCCCGGCGTCTCTCCATCGAGGATCCCGCGCACGCGGTGGGCAAGTCGGACGCGGACTTCTTCCCCGTTGACTGGCGAGAGGTGATCCAGGAGGAGGAGCGCGGGATCCTGAGCGGCGGCCCATCCACGATCGGGGGGCTCACGCACCCCACTCGACCCGACGGGAGCCAGCCGTGGATTCTGGTCACGAAGGTACCCACGTTCGATGCCGAAGGCCGGATTTCGGGGATCGTTGGGGTCAACCGCGACGTGACGGAACTCATGCAGGCCCGTGAGGCGCTGGAGCAGGGCGAGGCGGAGAGGCGCGTGCTGCTACAACGAGTGATGACGGCCCAGGAGGAGGAGCGTGAGAGCTTGGCTCGGGAGCTGCACGACCAGGTTGGGCAGGAACTCAGCGGCATCCTCCTCGGGCTGAGGGTGGCGATGGCGGCCACCACGCTCGACGGGGCGCGCGAGCAGGTGTCGTCGCTTCGCGATCAGATGTCCGAGGCCATCGAGAGCGTGCGCCAGATGGCGTTCGACATGCGGCCCGGCTCGCTCGAGGAGCTGGGGCTTGCCGTGGCGCTGCGGCAGGAGCTAGATGCGCTGGGCCGCGCCGCCGACATTCAGGTGAGTCTAACGGCTCCCGATGGCGAGGACACGGAGCTCCCTCCAGAGGTCGAGATCGGTCTGTATCGCATTGTGCGAGGGGCGTTCGCCAACATCTTGCAGCACGCGGACGCTCGGGAGGTCGGCGTCATCATGAGCGCGTCGCCGGGTCACGTGACCGTGGTAGTGACCGACGATGGGGTGGGCTTCGACGTGGACGCCCTCATGTCCGCGCCGACAGAGGACCGATTCGGCATACTGGCGATGCACGAGCGCGTGGAGATGCTCTCGGGAACCGTGTGCGTGGAGTCGGCGCCCGGCGAGGGAACAGCGGTGTTCGTGTGCGTGCCACTTCCAGATCCCGGCGGCCTGGGCGGCGGCTCGGAGGACGCGGGCTGACCCGCTATGTGGACGGCGTGCCGGCGTCCATGCCGGCCTCGACGCGCCACGTCTTGCCAGCGGCGCGCATGTCGGCTTCCATCTCCTTGACGCCGTCCCAGAACCACCACAGATCGTCGGGGATGTCGTCGAAGTCCTCTCTGAGAGTCGTGCGGAAGTAGCCGTTCTGCGCGACCATGCGCAGCGTGTCGTTCACGTTGTGTCCAACGGTGTGGATCATCCAGGGGTGGATGTGGACGACATCGCCCGGCTCGCCGGTGAACTCGATTCCCGTGCCGTAGGACCACGGGAGCAGTCCGTTTTCTAGCTTGGCGCGGACGTCGTGATGCCGGAAGTACTCGTGGCACATCATGTGGCTACCCGGCCAGACGGTGAACCCTCCGCCACGCGGCTGCACTGTGTCCAGTAGCGTGATGGTGTTGAAGCTGTGTCCACATGTGTTGTCCAGGTGTCCAACCGTGGGCGGCCGGTACGTCTTGTCCTTGGACGGGAAGCGCAGGAGGATGGAGCCGGCGTGTGGTGGCTTGATGCAGTCGCCCAGCAGTTGTCGGGCGACGCCCGCTAGCGACTCGTGCTCGGCGAGTTCCTGCATGGGTCCGCTCTGCGCCCAGGGGTCCATGTTCGTATAGCTGCTGAAGTGCTTGCCGTCTGCCCACTCGTCCGGCTTGTCGGGCGACTCGGGTAGGTTGTCCCACACCTGCGCGCGGCACCGTGCGATGAGTTCGGGCTCGATGGCGGCGCGCTTGACGACGTATCCCGTGATGCGGAAGAACGCCACGTCTTCTTCTGTCAGCAGCGGCATGCGGGTCTCCCGGCGTAGCGTGGGTCGAGGCGGTGGGGAGATTGTCCGGCACGCGGCGGAGGGCGGCAAGCCCCGGGGCGCGAAGACGGGCGCGGCTACGGGATCGTGACCTGCGCGATGACGTGACTCATGCCGGCGGCGCGCATGACATCTGCCCAGTGACGCTTGTCCCGCGCGACGCGCTCGGGCGTTGGCGCCGGCGCCAGGCGGATCGCGAGACGGTGCTCTTCCTCCGTCATGTCGAGCCCTTGCAGGACTCGCGCGTAGAGGCGCTCCCTCTCCCGCTGGTTCGCCGTCCGCGCAGCGGAGTAGGCGCGCATGTCGTCGCGCAGGGCTTGCGCCTTCTCGTCGGCGATGGCCCGCAACTCCTGGATGTCCTCCACGCTTGTGCCCGCATGGACGGTGTCCTCGTCGAGTCCAAGGATCGAGAACGGGTCGCGCTCGTAGTCGCGGAACTGCTTTCTCAGGTCGTCTGGTAGCTGCAGCTCGTACGCCTGCATTGTCAGGACGTTCCGGCGGTCGTTCAGCGTCTGGAACGCTGGCGTGTCGCGGTAGGCGACCCAGCGTTGCACGAGTTCCTCCTCGTAGGTCAGCGTCGCTTGAGGCTCTTCCCGTGCCGTGACGGACGCGGTCTCGGCGATGGGGCGTGGCGAGGATGTCGGCGCATCTTCGGCGGGCGGTCGCGTGACGGGTCGCGGCGCACGCTTGGCGGCGGGCGTTGAGTTGTGCGCGCGCCCGTTGTCCTCGCCTGTCGAGATGGTCATGTAGATGCCGACGGTCACGATGGCCGCGGCCACTGCGGTCGCCCCAAACATCACTGTCTTCGCCTGCATGAGCGGGCTCCCTAACCATGGCGTTGCTTGCGGCCCGAGCGGCTCCGCGCGGGCTCTGTCCAGCAAGGTCGCGAGGATGGCGGACTCCAGCAGGCGGCGGCGCAGGCCCGTGAGCCGCTTTCGCGCGCGTGTTAGCCGGTTCATGCTCGTCTGGGGGGCGATGCCCAGACTGGCGGCTATCGCGTCGTGGTCGTCCCCGCGTATGCGGGCCTCCACGACCTGCCGCTCAGACGATGGCAGTCCCGCCAGGGCCTCCATCACCAAGTGGTGGATCGCCTCCGTTACCGATGCGTCGTCTTCCGGGCGGGCAACGGCCTGAGGCGCGGTCGAGAGAGCGACCGACTTGGGGGCGTTGCGCGTGGCGCGGATATGAGCGCGGCAGCGGTTCAGGGCGATCTGCTTCAGCCAACCGGCGAACCTGGCTGGATCGCGCAGGTCTCCCAACGCGCCGAACGCCGTGACGAACACGTCCTGCACGAGTTCCTCGACATCCCGTCGGTCGGGGCAGGCGGCCGCGCAAGTCGCGCGGACCATGTGTCGGTACTCATGCACTATGCGTGAGACCGCGCGCTGGTCGCCTTGCCCCGCCAGCAGGATGTCTCGCGTCGCGTCGTTCATCGCGTCCTTCCTGTTGCCCATACAGATGCGCGCGGCGAGAGGAATCTACCTGCCAATTGTGAGCCACGCCGGTCTGGCGCGCCAGCAGACGCGTGTCTCGTGTGTCTGGCGTCCGGTCCATGTGCCCGCCAATTGGCCCATGTGTCATTCGGTTTGATCCGACCACCCCGGTCGCGGCTACCGTCCTCGAACGGCGTGACGCGCAATTTGACGCGCGGCGACCGCGGGAGGACCGAACTCGTGTCGAACGCTCTCAGTCTCGGTAGTCTGTTCGTCGAACTCCAACTGCATACGCAGAGCTTCACGGATACTCTGGACCGCTCGAAGGCGGCAGCCGAGGACGCCTTCCGTGGCATACAGGGCGCCGCGGACGGACTGGATCTCGACGGCGCGTTCGGCGCGCTGTCCGAGGCGTCGCTCACGGACCGACTCGCGGGTATGGACGGCTCGGCGGTGACGACTGCGATGGACCGCTTCGGCGGCGATGTGCGGCGGCGCATGATCGCTCCGCTGAAGGACGTGCAAGACAGCATCGATCCAGGCGTCGGGGCCGCCCTCCGGGAGCTCGGCGCTTCTCTGGACCACGGCTCCATCGGGCCGGCCCTTGAAACGAGCTTCACCGGTCTGTTCTCGGACACGCTGGCTCCGACCGTCGAGCCGCTGGCGGACGCCATCCGGCATGTCCCCCTCGACAGCATGGCGGACATGGTGGCGGACCTGCGGCGGGACGGCGGCCCCGTCGCCGCGATGCGCGAGACGTTCCGCGAGGACATTCCGGCCGATGTTGCCCAGACGGAGACAGCCTTCGATGACATGCGCCGCGCCGTCCGTCGCGACCTTGTCACGGGTGATGGGAGTGTCGTTGAGTCCACCTCCATGGTGACGACTGCTCTGGAGGATGTCGCGCTAGCTGGCGGCGACGAAGCGTTGCGTGGCCCAACCATGTTCGACGGCCTGCGTGCCGGCGCCGAGAATGTAGCGGCGTGGCTGCGCGACCCCGAGGCTGGATTGCTGGGTGCGATGACGCACGTCGTGGGGCAGGACGCCCCTGACATCTTCGGCGACTTCTTCGCGGACACTCTCGTCGCGGGTGAGAGCTTCGGCGATGCGTGGAACCGGCCGGGCGGGGCGACGGACAAGTTCAAGGCGGCGTGGCGTTCCGCGGTGAGCGACTCGTTCTCGAACTTCCTCGAAGGCTTCTTTGAGCCTGTCAGCTCGCGTCTGAACCAGTTGGGCGGGAGCATCGGTTCGCTGGGTGGCGGCGGGTCGACGCCTGGTGGCTCCACGCCACCGAGCGGGGTTGGCGGCACGCCTCCGGTGGCTGCGGGCGGATCGCTGTCGGGCGGCGCGGTGCTTGGGCTGGCGGCCTGGTTCGCGTTGGCGGGCGTCGCCCTGGCGCACGAAGGCAACGAGTGGCGTGAGTCGGGGAAGACTCTCACATGGCAGGGCCTGCCGGAGGACATCAAGCGGCGCTTCAACCCGACTGGGGAGCAGATAGCCGTGGCGCAGCAGCGCACGACGCGTGTGCTGGTGCTGGCGCACAGGCAGATCTCGTGGCGCTATGCGCTGAGCGTGTCGTTCGCCGCCGGGGCGACGCGTAACGGCGATCTCACGGTCTATGTCGAGACGGCGCGGCGCGTCTTCCACGACGGCACGGCGCATCGGCTGCAGCCGACGGACATCGCTCTTCGGCTGATGGCGGACAACCAGATCAGCCCGACGGACATCGGCGTGCCCGCGTTCTGGCGGGACGTCGCCACGGGCGCGCTGCAGATGTTCGAGACGAGCGACGGCGTGCTGTATACGATCACGAACGCGGAGGCGATGGCGCGCGACACGTTCCCGGACCTCACCTCGGACGAGCTCGATCTGTATCGGCAGGTGTTCGCGCAGTCGGGGCCGAACGTCGCCGCGCAGGCGGTCACGGCGAGTCGGCGCGGGGCGACTGGCGGCGGCATCACCACGCACTCGGCGACAGGCAGTTTACCGTCAGGGGTGCGCTCCATCGCTCAGGCCCTCGCGGAGGCCACCGCCGTGAACGTGCAGGAGTCGCTCCTAGAGTCGCGTACCGGTGGCGTGGGCGATATTCCCGAAGAGGACGAGATCTCGTGGGCGGCGGTCGCTTCAGTCGCGCGTCGTCTGGCGGCGGCTTCGTCGACGCAGGGGTTCAGCCTGGCGGACATCCCCATCAGCACGTCGGACGGTAGCGTCCGCTTCGGCGAGATCTTCGACCTGTCGGGTCTCTCGTCCGGTCAGCTTGGCACGAACAACGTCAACCTTTTCAAGATCGATGCGGGCACAATCATCGCGTCCGAGAGCGCGTATCGCGAACTCGCACAGCGCATTGTCGAGATCGCTAACCAGGAGGGGATGTCCCTCCAGCAGGCTTGATGCGCGGCTCTACCTGCCCTTCACGGCGGCCCAGGTCGCTACGAGCTTCCCAGCCGGATACACGGCGCGGCTGACGCCGAAGGGTAGGTCCGGGTCGAAGTCCTCGGGCGGCTCGACGAGGCTGAGCCACACTCGGTTGATCCAGATGGACCCCTGTCCGTGCGACGAGAGCCGGAAATCGGCGCCGTTCCCTCTGTTCTCAAACCGGCCGTCCTCAATGTGGAAGACGTGCGTGAGCCACGTGTCTGTCCCTCCGGGCTTGATGGCCTCGAAGGCTCCGTCGCCGGCGCCTCGGAACGCCCCGCCGACCGGCCCGGCTCCGTTACTGTCGTATTGGCAGTCGATCTGTTGGGCGTCGGCGGAGTCGAAGTACTCGACGACGAGCCACGCCTCGACGTCGGTCGCGAACAGGAACGTGTCGTCTACCTTGAAGTACATGTGGTTGTGACCCGGGCCTGCATACGGCCACGGGTTGACACGGCAGTCGAGGCCGGCGACGTCGTCCGGCTCGGTGACGCCGTCTCCTCCCTCGGTCTGCGTCAGGAGCAGACCCTCGTTCTCCTCTCCCAGGTCGATCCAGATGAAGTCTTCGCCAGCGACGGGGTCGGCGGCGTGTGTTGCTGAAGTCAGGCCGGTCAGAAGGGCTGCTAACGCGAGCCCGCGCACAGAGTGTATGGGCGCCATCGCCGTCTCTCCTCTAAGTGCTGCGCTACTGGAGCGATGCAGTAAAGGTAGCGGCGTGGGGGCGGGTCGGTCGCAACAGCAGGGCGTCCTCGGTCTACGCAACGCCCCCGCGGGAGGTCGGCACGCTCATGAGGACCGCGCAACCCTCTCCTGGCGCGGACTGTATCGTGACCTCGCCGCCCATCAGCCTGGCGCGTTCCTGCATGGAGAGCAGTCCGAAGCGTTCGGCGACGGGGCCTGACAGCGCCTTCCGCGCGTCGAAGCCGACGCCGTCGTCCTCAATGAGGATGGATACGCGGTCGGTCCCATCGACCCGGTCGATGGACATCGCCACGGCCACGTTTTGCGCGGCGGCGTGGCGAACGACGTTCGTGAGAGCGGTGTGCGCGGCGCGGTAGAGGCCGACCTGCACGTCAGAAGGCATGTGTACGTTGTCGGCCCGGTGTGCGTGGAAGGTCGCGTTGAAGTCGGCTCCCTGGTTCAGGAGTTCGACGTCGCGTTGCAGGGCGGCGGCTAGCCCGAGGTCGTCCAGGACGCTCGGCCGCATGGCGAAGGCGATCTTGCGCACATCCTCGAGTGTGTCGGCGGCTATGTCGCGAAGCTCACCCGCCTGCCGTGTGGCGTCGTCGACATCCTTCGCCGCCTGGATGACGCGCAGCCCCAGGAGGAGGGACGTGAGCTCACCTCCCACCTGGTCGTGCAGCTCGCGGGAGATGCGGGCGCGCTCCTCCTCCTGCGCGGTTAGCACCTGCTCCATGAGTTGCATGCGGCCGGTCTCGCTGTCGCGCAGCTCCTCCTGAGCGCGCATCAGCTCCGTGACGTCGCGGTTGGCGCCGACCAACCCGGTTATTTCGCCCGCGTCGTCCTGGATCGGCACTTTCGTGACGGAGATCCATCCGCCTGGTGTGTGCGGATCTCTGCGGACATCACCAATGATGGGTTCACCGGTCGCGAGGAGGGCGATTTCCTCGTTGCGGTACGTGGTCGCCAGCTCCTCCTCGAACACATCGCTGTCTCGCACGCCAGCAGCATCCTGCCTGTCCGCGACGCCCATTCGTTTGGCGCAGACGGCGTTGACGCGCGTGACTTTGCTCTCCGCGTCCTTGAAGTAGATGCTGTCCGGGAGGCTGTCCATGAGGCTCAGGAACAGCCGCCGCTCCTCGGCGAACTTCTCCTGTGTTCGTCGTCGGTCGATGGCGGCGGCGACGTGGCGCGCTACGTGGGAGACCACCTCAATGTCGTCGGGCGTGTAGGGGTCTGGATCGGTGTGGTGGGCCAGGCGCATGACGCCGATGAACCCGCCGTCGACCATGAGAGGGACGCCTAGCCACGCTGCCGGCTCAGGCTCGTAGAGTTCGATGTCTCCCGCCTCGGCCATCCGCTCGGATTCTTGCGCCGTGAGATACAGTGGCCCCTTGGTGTGGGCGACTAGCGCGGTTCTGGAGTTGGGGATCGCGACTCGCTGAAGGCCGGGCTTAACGCCCTCGGTGTCTCGCCAGTGGGCGAAGCTGAATAGGTCCGGCTCGTCGGGATCCGTTAGCGCGACCGCGAAGCCGGTGGAGTCCACGAGGTTCGCCAGCGACGCGTGGATACTCTCGTACATGGCGTCGAGCGTGGGCGTGACGTGGACGGCCTCGCCGACTTCGTAGAGCGTCCTCTGGATCTGCTCGGAACGCTTGCGTTGGGTGATGTCCGTTAGGACGCCCACGGCCTGCCATTGACCTTCCCCGATGGGCTTGATGGACACGTCGTCCCGAAGCCATCGAGTCGCGCCGTACTTGTCCATGGCGCGGTATTCGATGGAGTAGGCGTCTGCTCCTTCGCGGAGCGCCTGATGGCCGACGCGGTCAAGCCGTTCCTGGTCTTCGACGGGGATGCGCGACCGCCAGACGACGTGGTAGTCCTCGCCGTCGGAGACGTCGAGTGGCAGCACCGCCTGGAACTGCTCGATGTCTCGTCGCAGAGGCGTCCACGCGAAGCCGTCGCCGTGCGCCTCCACGTGCGACCGCCACAGGATGCATCTGGCGCTCTGGACGACGGTCGTCAGGTCGTCGGCCTGGTCGCGTAGCAGCGCGGCCATCGCCTCGCGTCCGCTCACGTCTCGCGCGTCGGGCGCGAAGACCTCGCGCTTGAGGTCGGTGATGTCGGACGTGCAGCCGACCGCCTCCATGCCGTCGTCGGACATGCGCATCTGGTCGCGCAGCCAGCGGTAGGCGCCGTCGGCGTGCAGGAAGCGGTAGTCGAGGGTCGCCGCGCCCGCCTTGCGCAGGCTCCTCAGCCCCGCCCTCACGAACGGGAAGTCGTCCGGGTGGATGCGGCTTGCGGCGAACGTACGGCAGCCCAGGAAGTGGCTGGCGTCATATCCTGTGAGATGCTTCACATTGCCGGTAACGAAGGTAACGCGGAACATGTCTGCCGCGTCACACCGGTACGTGACGGTAGGCGCGTCCTCCAGCAATGCTAGAAGATGGGCGTCGATGTGGCGCCCCGCTTCGGACATGTGCGTCCTGCTCTCCATCGCCGTGTCTCGCCCTCGCGCGCGACGGTGTCCCAACGCCGTCGCAAACGGGCGATCTCGTGACCTGCGACCGCCTGTTCCCCCACGGCGCGTCTCATCGCTGGTCTGGCAGCATGGTGCTGAACGGCCACGCGTCGTCGCCAACGACGAGGCCGTCATTGCCTGAGCGTACCTCCATTCAGGCCGGGAGTCAAAGCTGGGCGGGGGCTGGCTCGGCCGCGGTGCGCGAACGGCTGCCGGCTGTCAACGGCCGTCCGAGGCGCGCTATGCGAGCCGCCGCTCGGTCTCGGCAGTTGCCTCGATCACCCTCTGCATTGCCGCGATCTTGCTGGCGTGGAACTCGATGCTGAGGCGGCAGTCCTCGGGCGTGACGAGGAAGAAGTAGCCCTCGGTCGTCGAGCCGATGAGCCCGACGCGTTTGAGCGGCGCCAGGGCGACGCGCTGCAGCCGCTCGGGTCGAATGGAGATCGAGTGTTGCTCGTGGAGATGGTTGCACATCACGCTACACACCTTGCTCTGGTCGTGGCCGTACGCGTGTTCGGCGAGGTAGGCGTGCATCAGCAACTGTAGGTCGTAGCGGTTGTCGATCTTGGTCTCCCAGAGCTTCGGCTTGAGTCCACGCGCCCGTATGACTGGGTGTGGTAGGTCATCCGGCTGCGCCAGCGCCGCGACCACTCCCTTCGACAACAGGCCCCGTAGCGGAGCCCACGGGGTGCGCGGGCTGTCGTAGAGATGCCGGAATACCGCGTCGTTGATGAACGCCGCGCGCGCGAAGGCGACGTTGTCGGTCCAATGCTCCCTGGCTTGCTCGTCGAGCAGGCCGATGAGTAGCTGGTCGCCGATGCGGGTCGCCCAGGCGTCGAACTTCTCGACCTCGCGGTCTGCCGCCGCCACCGCCTCTGCCATCGTTACCCGCTGCTCGCGACCTGGGATGCCGCCCTCGAGGACCGTCGCCTCCATGCGCTCGTAGCGCGCCATGTCGAAGCGCTGCTGACGGACGTCCTTTACCGCGCCACGTAGGTTCAGGTAGGCGCCGAGCAGCTCCTGGATGTGGTCGTGCATGCCCCTGGCGTACTGCGTGGCGGCGGCTGCGCTGGTGAGCCTCGGGGGCAGGGGTGGCAGATCGTGTTGTGTTTCGGTAGTCACGTCTTGCTAAGCCCCAGCGTTAGGTCGGGCGCTCCGGCTCGTGGCCTGACGGGCGCTAACGTCGAGCGGCACACGGTCTTGGGATGGGTACGCCTGCCGCCGTTGTCCACTGCCCGACGGCGGGCGTCTCCGCCTCGTCAGACTGTCAGAACCTATCGTCCGCATGCTGACACACGTCCTCGTCGGGCGCCAGGGCTCTGCGGGCGAACGACTGGACGCGCAGCCGCGCGGGAGCCGTCCGTCTTCCGTCTCGTCCCTGTAGACACAGCCGGGCTTGCGAAGAACCACGGATACGCCGACGGGAACAAGCGCGTCGCGCTCGCCGCCGGGTTGACGTTTCTCCATCTCAATGGCTGCGACTTTGTCGTGGACGAGGCGGAAGCGGCCGTTGCGCTCGACGCTGTGTGAGGACGCAATGGGCGAGGAGGAACTGACGGAGTAGTTCCGGGAGAAGTAGTCGCCGGTCTGAGCGGCAGCTGCTGTGTGTCCTTCACAGTGCTACGCTGGTTCAGGTGGGCACCGAGAGACCTGGACGCGCGCAGGCACGCTTCGGGGGCATTGCATTGCCGCTGTCGCGCCCATCGGCCTTGAGGCAAGGGGCGAGGCACCCGTTTGTCCGGTAGTCTCGTGTCTCGAAGCACCACGCTGAGTTCGGATGCCTGGGCTAGCATCCGCACGTTCCGGAGTTCACGTGGCGTCTTTGTGGGCCCCGATTCTGTCATTGTCAGGGCCGCGGGGCTCGGCCGCCGTCAGGGTTCGATGCTGACTCACGGCGTGGGCGGGCACCAGGGCGTTGGTCGAGGGTTCGACCGGCTGATGACGAGGAGACGGCCTTGTCGAGCCAGGCAACTGAGATGACGCAACGCGCGGCCATACGGGCGCGTTACCTTGGGCGGCTGATGTGTTACGCGCTGGCAGCGGCCCCTAGACAGCGTGGGCGGTGCAGTGGGACCCGCTGCTTAGCAGTCCTATGCCGATGCTGTTGACACTGGCCAGTCGTGCGCGCGCAGATGCCGCCACGCCACCTCAATATGCGGCTCCGGGAAGATCTCCTCTTTGCGCGGCGTCCACGAATGTACCGCGCGCACGGCGTGGGCGAGGTGCGTCCGCGCCTCTGAGCTATCGCGACCCACCATGTGTACCGTCGCCAGCAACTCTAGACCGTAGACATCCTCAAAGCCCTCAATGAGGGAGATTACGTCGTCTAGTCGCCGCTGATGGTCGGGGTACCTTTCCAGCAGCCTTTCGGCCTCCGCCACTGCGTTCGCGTCGAGTCGGATGAAGAACGGTGGTGTGCCGTCTCCATACCCGTGGATCTGGTGGCCATCCAGATCGCGAAGCATGTGCCGGACCTCTTCAGCATACGGGCCGAACTCGCCTGCGCTGAACGTTATGCGGAACGGGTGACCCCATTCTAGCAACAGATAGACGAGCTTCTGTACCTCAGTGTGGGTGACAGCGGCTTCCAGCTTGCAGTTGATGTACCTGTCCAAGAGGGCCAGGAGGGCCGAGCGGTCCGTAGTGAGGCGCGGGCGTTGGCGACCGTCGCGCATTCCCGCGGCCGCGGGGCGGTAGCCAGGTTCGTGGATGAGCACCCGGACCCCGTGCATTCGCGCAAAGGCATTCTCTATGAGAGGGCGTACATCTTGCCACTCCAGTCCACCATTGCCGCAGCCTAGTGGCGGGATCGCGATGGACGAGATGCCCTCCTCCTTCACCACAGCCACGAGATCCACCAGGCCCTGCTCAATGTGCTCGAGCTTCGATTTGGCTCGCCAGTGTTCTTTGGTCGGGAAGTTGATGATGAACCGGGGAGGTAGTAGGGCCTCACGCTCAAACACGAACATCGTTCCGACCCGAACCTCGCCACGATCGCAGGCACGACGGTACGCTACGTAGTTGTCCGGGAACGCCTTCCGGAACTGAAGAGCAACGCCCTTGCCCATGACACCCACAGTGTTCACGGTATTCACCAAGGCCTCGGCCTCGGCGCCGATCAGATCGCCTTGCAGGAACTGGAGCATCAGAAATACCAATCGGCGCGGGTCAAGACGGCGGGCCGGTGAGAGGGAGCCGCAGCGTCGATGATCTCGCTCACTCGGTGCGTTACTCTGTCGTTTATGGCGGCGATTTCATCTATACATTGCCACGGGCAGTGACCGTGTACAAGTAGTTCAGCCTGGCGTTGGTTCTTCCGATCGGGGAGCTCGTCCGAGTCGTTGAACCAGCGGCCCTGCATCGCCTCCCACTTGACGAACTCGTCCAGCTGCGTGGGATCGTTGCTGAACCGAGTGTAGCGTCCGTAGGCGTTGCCGTCTGTAAACACGTACGGCCGGCACGCCGCAACAACGGTCTCGATCGATGAAACGAAATACAGCACCGGTTCCTGGCCGCCAGCGTATCCCTTCACGTGGCCTTGCCAGATCATGTAGAGCATCGGTGACTGTGGTGCGAAGTAGAACGGCACATAATCACCCAAGGTTCCGTGGGGCGGCGCGTCCACCTCACGTCCTTCGCGCGCAGCCTTCAGATCGGTGTTCCCGATGCGACGCCCTGTTGGCGCAGCTCGCGCGGACTCAGGACCGCGCTCGCAGCTATGATCCTGGCTAGATTGCGACCGTGGGCCATGTGGTATATTTGCGTCACTCGCACCTGACCCAACTATCGGTACAGACCGTCCCACGGTCAGCGTACCACGGCGCAGTCTCGGGCGCGACCCTCCCACTGAGGCCACTCAACCGAACCGTGACTGATGCGGCATTCGCGTGTCGCGTCACGGCCCCGGGCTCGTCGTGCCACCGGCCCTGCGGGCAAGAGGGCGTGCCGATCCAGCCTACACGCTGGCGCGGCATCCACGACCTCCGGCGTGCTCGGCGTCGGTGTGGGCCGACAGCTCGACCCCACGCTGCCATCCATCGCATTGACCACGGACGTGGGTGTGGCATCGCACTTCGCCCGTGGCACCCACGCGTCGCCGTTGGTTGGGGATGTGGGCACCGCCCGCGGCAGCCCGGGTACCGTCTGACACTTGCCGGTGGCTACGCCGCATGCCATGCTCATGCCACCATCTTAGGAGCGCGGCGCCGATCATGGCTTACACAACAGACACCTCAGAGCGTGAGCGCCTCATCCAGACGATGACGCGACGGATCGTCGAAACCTGCGGGCCTGAAAGGGTCATCCTGTTTGGTTCGCATGCGCGCGGTGACGCCCGAGACGACAGCGACGTAGACCTGCTCGTCGTGATGCCCGACGGAACCCACCGACGCGACACCGCCGCGTCGCTCTACACGCTGCTCGGCGGGAGTGGCGTCGGTAAGGACATCCTTGTCGCGACCGCGGGCGACATTGACCAATACGGCGCCTCGCCACACACGGTCCTGCATGCAGCGCTACGCGAGGGGCACACACTGTATGACCGGCTCGGATAGCCTCTCACCCGAGGTCGCGCCGTGGATAGCGAAGGCGGACCTTACGGCGGCCTCGCATCTTCTCGGTCTCCCCGACGACCAGTGCCCGTTCGATATCGTGTGCTTCCACGCTCAGCAATGCGCTGAGAAAGCCCTCAAGGCGCTGCTGGTTCACCAGGGCGATGTGCCGCCTCGAACGCACGACCTGGTCGAACTCCTCAACCTCGTACGTCAGTCGGACGGGATCGGCATCCAAGCGTCCGACTGTGGCGCTCTGACCCCCTACGCAGTGGTCACGCGCCACCCGTACCCAGATTTCCCGACGGAGCTTCTTGAGCGCGCTGATGCGGAGCGGGCCGTCGGCATCGCTCGCGCTGTGTTCGCTGCCTCCCGCGAAGGCCTACGAACTCGCTGACCTCTCCTCGGTGATCCCACCTTCGGTTTGAACCGACCACCCCGCCCAGCGCTACCGTGTAGTCAGACGACGGGAGACCCGGGCGCGAAGGGCGTCTAGCGGTCTTTCCGTCGCTCACTACGTCGGTACCGACGCAAGCCGACGGGCTCTAAACGGAGGGGCGCGATGTTCCCTATTTCGCATCTTTTGCCCGCCATGATTGCTGCTACGGGCGACACCCCGGCGTCCATGCTGTCAGACGACACGCCGCAAGACGGGGGTAATGGCGACAGCGGCGCGGCGGGGCAGTTCACCCAGGCGGAGGTGGATCGGCTCATCGGCGAGCGACTCGCGCGCGCCGAGGACGGATTCAAGAAGCGACACGATCTCGACGCCCTGCAAGCCAAAGCGGCAGAGCTAGAACGCGTGCAGGCAGATTCGGCGAGAAAAGATCGAGCGCGGAAGGACTCCGACCTCAAACGCACGGGCGATGTCGACAAGCTCACAGCCGAATACGACCGACGCCTGCAAGCCAAAGACGAGGCGTTCGAGACGGCCAAGGACGTGTTCGCAAACCACATGCTAGACACCCATGCCCGCATAGCCGCGACTCGCGTGGCGAATCGACTGCACGAAGACGCCAAACCGCTGTTCGGCGCCCTCGTGCGCGACGCCCTCGGTGTGGACATCGACGTGGATAACCGCGACTTCGCGGTGTTCCCCGTCGGCGAGAACGGCCATCGAGCATACGACAGCAACGGAGATCCACTGACGGTGGACGGAGTCGTGGAAGGGCTGCTGAACAAGCACGCCTATCTGGTAAGGGCGTCCGGGGGAGGCTCCGGCGCCGCGCCATCCCGTCCGACGGGTCCGCGGTCTGACTTCCAGGTCGCGCAATCACGCGCGAAGGACAACCCGAACCGCGAGTCCATGGCGGACCTGCTGGCGCACATCCACGATGGGCAGCGCAATGAGCAGACTGGCCACTAACTGTCGTCGTCAGTGACGGAGGCGCACTATGGCATTCTCAGGCAAGGCGACGTACAGCGCGTTTGCCGCCGAGCTCGTGAGAGACGTCTCGCCGGTCATCTCCCTCCTGTCTCCCAGGCGCACGCCGTTCCTGGAGTTCATCGGGGATCCGGTGCACGTGGCGAACGTGGCGGTCGGCTCGACCGAGCATATATGGCTCGAAGACGAGCTCACCCCACAGTTCACACTCACCGTGTCCACCGCGGTCGACTCCGCGACGGCAGACACTGGGATTCGGGTAGATGGCTGGGGAGGCAAAGTTCAGGAGGGTGACATCCTCCGCATCGGTGGATTCGACACGACGGAAGAGCACGTCGCCGTGCTTTCCGCCGTCGGGGCGAACTCCATACTCGTGTCGCGTGCCTTCGGTGGCACCGACAACACCTCGCTCGCCGCGGGCGGGACGCTGGGCTTCGTAGGCAATGCGAAGCTCGAAGGTGACGACCGAAAGGGCGACATCTCCAGCGTCCGCACGCAGAAGACGAACTGGGTGCAGTACTACGCGAAGCCCGTCGAGGTCTCCGGCACGATGGAAGCCGTCAACAAGGAAGGCGGCGTCGGGTCGGGATACAACTACCAGGCGGTGGACCGCATCGAGACGGCCCTCCGCGACCTCGAGAGCAGCGCGCTCCTCGGCTCGTCCGCGCAGACCATCGGCGATGGATCGACGCGTCGCACGATGAAGGGCCTCTGGCGGTGGATCACGTCGACGCACACCGCGGCGACAGTCACCCAGTCCTTCATCGACAACGCCATCCTCGCCGGCTACCTCAACGGCGCGCAGTCGTACGACTTCATCGTCTGCGGCCCGCGCGTCAAGTTGGGGTTCGACCGTCTGCCGGGCGCGGCGATCGTGCAGTCGCGCGAAGAGGAGACGTTCGGCACCCAGGTCACGCTCTACCAGAGCGGGCTGAGCGAAACCCCCCTGCGCGTCATCAACACGCGTCAGATGGACGCCCGAGGATTCATCGTCGGGCGCTCGGACGACATCCGCGTGGTGCCGCTGCAAGGGCGGTCGTTCCAGCTGAAGAACTACGCCGAGACCAAGGACGCCCGACAGGGCGAACTCGTCGGCGAATACACCGTCGAAGTGCGCCGGGCCGCGTCCATGGTCCGGGGTTACATCACGGGCTAACAGGGAGGCGCCAGCATGGCTTTGACCGAAGAGCGGGTGAGCACCTTCCGCACCAATGACCAGGACACTTCCGGCCTCGCGGTATCCCCGCAGGCCGCGGAGTGGACAGTCACCGCCACCTCCGCCGCGGCCGATCCGGCTGCCGTGTCGAAGGCGGCGGTCACCGGGAAGGCCCACTACATCACCGCCATCCACGCGAGCTTCGACACCGCGCACATCGATCTGCTGATCTTTGACGCCGGTGGCGAGCGCCACGCGTACGTCCACAATCAGCGAGCGCTGATTTTCGAGTCTCCGGTGAGGTGCGCGGACGCCACGGCGTTCGTCGCCTCTCTCGGGGTCACGAGCTTCGTGGGCGCGCTGACGGTGCATGGGTACACAGCCTGAACCCAAGCCCATCAGGGCCTGACCGATCCGCGGGGGCCCCTCGGGGAGCCCGCCCCTTCAACGACCGAAAGCGACGCCCTAGACGGCTGCCCAGATCGGCAGCTACGCACGGTGAGGCAAGACGATGACCGAAGCGGACACATGGTTCCAGTTTATCGAGCAGGTGTCCGGGCTGCGTCCCGACACGGTGGAGCGCAACCCGGTGATCGTGCGCGAAGTGCAGACGCGCGCGTGCGAGTACCTCTACGAGACGAACCCGTACGAGACGATCCAGGAACTGACCAGGCAAGTCGCGGAACTGACGGAAAAGGTGGGCAGGACGCATGGAACAGCTAGCGGCGACGACGCCGAACCCGCAAGGACAGCCAAGCCCCGGAACCGGCGTCGACCCAGCACGACGGGGCAGAAACGCGCCTCTTGAGATCCACTTCTACTGCGAGTCCGTGCCGTTCACCGAGGAGACGATCCGGCTGGAGACGAGTCTGGGCGGGTCGGAGTCCGCGCTGATACACCTCGCGCGCGGGCTCGCGGGGCGCGGACACACCGTCGTCGTCTACACGCGCTTCGCGCGGGGTGATGACGGCCGCCCGGTGATGGAGTCTTACCGCGACGACCACGGCATCTGGTGGTTCGACAACTCGCGCGAGATGATGAACTCGATCATCCGCGCGCGGCAGCCCGAGGTATTCGTCAGCCTGCGCCATCCCGGCATCATGCAGTGGGCGAGTCTCTCCGACTGCAAGCTGCGGTTGCTCTGGAACGAAGACCTGCTGACGACCCCCGGCGACTACTTCGCGTCGGCGTGGCAGACGGATCAGCACGTCTTCGTCTCCGACTACCACATGGAGCAGTACTGCCGCGAGATACCCGACATCGCGCGGCTGTCGTGGGCGACGCGCAATCCCGTCGATCTGGACGCACTGCGCAGCGCGGCTGCGGGCCTCGAGAAAGAGCCGGGCCGTCTCATCCACATCTCACGGCCGGAGCGGGCGCTGGTGGCGGGTGATCGGTCGCCGCTGTTGGAGGCGTTCGCGCGGCTGCGCAAGCGCCGTCCAGACGCGACGCTCCACGTCGCGCGATACCACTCCATGTACGAGGGCAACCCAAACGTGGACGCCTTCTGCCGCCGCGCGGACGAACTCGTCGCCGAAGCCGAGGGCGTCGAGTACCTGGGCAACCTCAACAAGGAGGAGCTGTACGCCGAGATCGCGCGCTCGCAGCTGATGCTCTATCCGGGCGTCAACACGTTCGCTGAGACGTCGTGCATCGCGGCGATTGAGGCTCAGGCGCTTGGGACGCCGCTGGTGTGCACCGACATCGGCGCGCTGCGCGAGACGCTGCATTGGGAGGCGGGTCGCCGCATCTCAGGCGACTCGCTGAGCGAGGAGTATCAAGAGGCGTACGTACACGCGTGCCTGCGACTCCTGACCATCCCCGAGGAGTACGCGGAGGCGCAGGAGGCCGGCCGGAAATGGGCGGGGCGATACGACATGCGCGCCGTTGCCGAGGAGTGGGAGGCGCGGATTCTTCGCACTTTCGACGAGCGCTACGAGGCGCGGACGGCTGCCGTCTTCGACCGTGCGCTCTGGAACGACGATCTCCGCGCGGCGGAGCGCGTTGCCGAGGACTATCCCGAGGCGCGAGCGGTCCTCTCGGAGCGCGCGGCAGAGGCGAGCGAAACCCCCGAGAGATACGCCGCGACGGCGCTGTCCCCAGCGCACGAGTACGGCAGCAACCAGCGCTTCGAAGTCATCTTCTACGCGCTGGAGCGTCTCTTCCCGAACCATGAGACGGACCAACTGCGGATCCTCGACTTCGCGGGCGGCAACGGGTCGTTGTCGGCTTGCCTGCTCAGGTTCTTCCCGCAGTCGCGCGTGGAGATGGTGGACTACTCGGAGGCGCTGACGCAGTGCGCTGAGAAGTGGATCGGGGAGGAGTTCGAAGACGGCTTGCACGCCGGCCGCTTCCAGGCGTTCGTCGGTGACGTCGAGTCCGTGCCGTCCGACGACTACGACCTGATCGTCGCGGGTGAGATCGCTGAGCATTTCCGGCGGCCAGAGGTGTTTCTCGGTCGGTTGGAGTGCCACGCCCGCCCGAAGACGGACGACGCGCCGGGCGGCGTTGTTCTCATCACCGTGCCGCAAGGCCCCTTCGCCGAATACATGCACGCGAACAGCCTCGACTGGTCTCAGCACCTGCGAGGCCACAAGTTCTGCTTCGACCACCGCGATCTGGAAGCCATCGCCGGGCACAAAGACGGCTACGACCAGATACACATGATCAACGACGACACGCCGCGCGGGTCGCTCTGCGGCCACTACATCGCGCACTGGCGGCGCGACGGGCAGGCGCTGGGTGACCCGGACGTTGAGCGCAAGGTCCGACGGATGAGACCGCGTGATCGGCTGAGCGTGTGCATCATCGCGAAGGACGCCGAGAACGACATCGCCCGCTGCCTGAAGTCCGTGGACGCCATCGCCGACGAAGTGTGGATCGCCGACACCGGCTCGCGCGACGCGACGATGCAACTGGCGAAGCCGTACACGCGCAACGGCGGCGACGTGTGGAGCATCGGCAAATGCCCCGATGTCCCTACCGACCTGCCGCCGCCGGGCGACTTTGGGTGGGCCCGCAACGAGAGCGCATCCCAGGCCACCGGCGACTGGGTGTTGTGGATCGACTGCGACGAGTTCCTAGAGAACCCGGAGAACGTCCACAAGTTCCTCACGGACAACCCGTTCAACGGCTACGTCATGCGGCAGTGCCACGTGATGAAGGACGCGCCGTACAGGTTCGACAAGCCCATACGGCTGTTCCGGCGGAATCCGGTTGGCGCTCAGGCGGGCATTGAGTATCAGTGCTACGCCGCCATCCACGAGCACTTCCAGGCGGACGTGAACGACCTCATCGAGCCGGCGCTCATCATGAGCGGCGTGGACATCATCCACCTTGGATACGTAAACGAGCGCTTACGACGCTCGAAGTGCCAGACGCGCAACATCCCGCTGCTTCTATACGACCGGCAGGCGCGGCCCGACCGAGAGCTCGGTCTGCTTCTCGAGGCGCGGGAGTACTGCAACTACGCGAAGTGGGAGAAGGAGCAGGCGGCACACGCGACGGGCGATCCGAACCCGCCCGTTCTGCGCGAGCGCCGCAAGCTGGAGCGGGCACTGTCGATCCTCTCGCACGGCTTCTTCGACCCGCAGGGCAAGTACTGGGAAGCCGCCTTCGAGGTGTATCAGGACACGGTGCGCCTGCTGGGCGCGGGCACGGAATACCTCGTCGGGGATCTCGCCCCGGACGGGTCGATGACGACGCGGTCGCTATGGTTCGCCAACGTCGAACACTACGAGACGTACACGCGCGACGTGGCGAGGCGTATCCGCGAGATGTCGAGGATGCCCGCCATCGACTGGGATGAAGACGATCCCGCCGATCAGCTCGAAGCGCACGACGACGCGCCGGTCGTCGGCGCCGCTGCGCTCGACGCGGCGGCTGGAGGATAGAACATGGCAGTACGCACGGAGATGCAGTCCCTCGTGGCGCACACGCAGCGTCTCGTCAGCGACGGCAGCGCGACGACGTGGAGCAACACTGCCCTGGTGCAGGACGCGCTCGACCGTCACGCGACACATGTCGACTGGACGCCCATGCGCCACGATGCGGACTACCACATGTTCCAGACGAAGCAGCGGCAGGACCGATCACGACGGGAAGCATCGGCGGGAGTGCGCGACATCTCGCCGGTGAGTTTCGACGTGCCGGACTTCGGCAGCTTCTACCGCGTCGGGTACTTCGACGGGACCTGGGCGATACGCGAGGGCGCGTCGGAGACGAGCGCGTCTCACAGCCCGGACTCGCTGAATCTCATCAACGGCACGTTCGTGTTCTCAACGGCCGTCACGCGCGAGCTGTACCTCAAGGCGACCGCCTACAACGTGTGGCACGCGGCGGCCGACCTGCTGTTGGAGACGCCGGACTCGACGGCGGGGAGGGAGTACGAGGACTCACGTCGCCGTGGTCAGGTGACTCGCACGACGAAGCAGAAGTGGAACGAATACACCGCGCGCGGCTGGTTCCTGAACCGCCGTCGCCCTGGTTGGAACAGGGGGTAAGGGATGGCGTCGAGAGACATTGAGGCGCTGCGACCGGAACTTCAGCCCCTGGCGCGCGACTTCGAGGAGCGTTGCCACGCGCGTGGCGCGAGCGTGCTTGTCTATTGCACGCTCCGTTCCCCGCGCGAGCAGGCGCGTCTTTGGCGGAACGGTCGGTCACGCGCGGAGATTCACGCAATGATCCGGCGGCATCGCATGCACGCTGCCGCCGTCCTGGGTCAGCGTGTCGATCCGACGGCGTCGGAACGCATGTCCGCGCGACTGGTCTTCCGACACCTGCCGGAGTTCGCGCAGCAGGAGCCGGGGTCGGAGCGCGTGGGGGTGGCTCGGTATCTCGTCTATCAGGCGAGTCTCATCGAGACGGCTCCACCGCAGTACGGCGAGCGCATCGTCACGAACGCGCTGCCGTGCCAGAGCGCGCACAACTTCGGCCTCGCGTTCGACGCCGTGCCGTTGGACGGGGGCAAGCCGGTCTGGGATGCCGCCTCGGACCTGGTGAAGCGTATGGGGCATTGCGGCGAGGAAGCGGGGCTGGAATGGGCAGGCAGATGGACCCGGTTCGTGGAGAGCGTGCACTTCCAGATGCCCCGGTGGCGGGGGTCCGAGCAAGCGCTCGCGGCGTAGAGGCGCAGTTGCATTCACAGATCATCGGCGCGGTCGTGCAGCTCCTGTACCTCTACAAGGAGACGCGCGGCGTGGAGGCGGACATCGTCACGGGCGTGCGCCTTTCCGTGAGCGCCGAGGGAGTGAGGTTAGGGGACGATGGCATTCAGCGACACGATTGAGTCCGATTTGCGGACGACGGTCTACGTCACGCGCGCTGGGGCAGGTCAGGACGCGAGCGGGAACTACGTGAGCGGCGTCACGACCGTCACGAGCGGCCTCGTGGGCGACATCCAGCCAGCGTCGCGGTGGTCGTATCGCTCGTCGGAGCAGGGGGCCGATTACCGAATCACGCACGTCGGCTTCTTCGATGTGCCTGCTACCGTTCCCGTTGAGGGCGACACGGTCGTCGACGGCTCGACGCAGTACGCGGTCCGCAACACGCGCGACTTCAAGGACCACCTCGAACTCGACATGGAGCGCCTTGGGCAGTAGGAGAGCATCTGATGGCTGAACACGGGTCGAGAAGTGGGATGACGGAGTTCGGTCGCGCGGTGGCGCGACTGGCGGCGGCGGTCAAGGGCGGCGCCTTATCGGCGACCGTCGCGGCGGGCTGCCGGCGCATTGCCGACGAGTCGGTGCGGCGCGACCGCCCGTTGGCGTGGCACGACGTGACCGGGAATCTCCGGGCGTCCATCACGTTCCAGGTGGAGGGGTATATCGGCGCCGATCCCTTTGCGGCGTTGGACGGCACGGGTCACGTGTACAACACGTCGCCGTATCGCAGCGGGAAGGCTTCGGAGAGGGGCGAGTACGGCGTCGTCTTCGCCCCGCCGGAGTATGCGCTGCACGTCGAGGCGAAGTCGTCTCGGAGCGTGTTGCTGGAGCCTATCGCGACGGCGCGCCGTGCTACGCATCTGGCGATGGCCGCCGCAGGGCGTCGCGCGTGGGCGGACCTGGCCGCGAACCGTCGAGCCACGCCTGAGGAGGACGCCGCATGATCCCGCTGGACAACATCCTGACCGGCGTGTGGACGTGGCTCAACGACGACACGACGTTGCGCGCGATCTGCGGCGACTCGGGTCGCATCGTGAAGGGGCCGAAGCGCCCGGACGACATGTCGAATCCCTGCATCACGGTGGCGATGCCTGCGCGTTCTCATCCGTACGACTGGGCGGGCGCGACGACGCTCCTCAAGACGAGTCAGGAGCCGATCCTCATCGCCTGCTTCGCGGACACGCACGACAACAACGCCATCGACGTGGCGCAGCTGTCGACGATGACGTCGCGCGTCCACACGCTCGCCTCCACCAGCAAGCCGACAATCGCTGGCGCTGGGGTTAGCCGGCTCGGGTCGTACACGGAGTCTGGCCCGGTCTATGACGCGAGCGATCCCGACGAGGCGTATCAGGTGATTTCGCTGAGTCTTTGGGTGCGGGCCGCCGTGTAACAGCGCTACACGACAGGCTTGCGACGGCCGACGACGTGTCCCCGCGATCGCAGCGTGTGGTCCCTTCCTCGGTAACCGGACATCTGCTACTATGTTGTCGAAACGTTCCATGTTGCGACCGCCGTCAGTAGGTAGTAGGGTGGCTGCCGACAGATGTCGTATCGGCACGTCTACGCCGCCAGCTAGCGATCTGCCACGGACGTCGGTGGGAAACAACCGATCGGGGGCTCCGACGGACTTGGGAATAAGCGCTCTGAGCACGTATCTTAAAGCCGCTCTGACTCCGTATCTTAGAGCGGTGAGCCCAGCACTGGGCGCGGTCCTCATCACAATGTACCTGCTGCTTCTGAACGTGGCTCTGCGCACTCCCACCCATCGCCCCGAGGCGCGGCTGATCGCGCTGAGCCTAATCGCGGGGGCGATGAGCGTGTACGTCTGGGGAGTTTCGCAGCTCGTACGAAAGAGGTCGCTCCGGTGCTTTCCGCGCCCCGAGTGCGTGCGGGAGCCTCGGGCGGGGGAATCCATGCTATTTGGCTGGCTGACCGTCTTCTATCTGCTGGGCCTCTTTGGCTTCCACTGGGTGTACTACCATCACCCGGACCCCGTGCCGACCTTGACCGTAGGAGTTTTCCTGAGTTACTTTTTTCCGCTCGTGTGCATGACGACAGGCCCCGAGTCGGCGGTCCTCAAGCTGGTTCGGGACGACGGCGCGTAGGGCCGTTGATGCTGGCATGCCACGGGCACAACATGGCGTTGGGAGTGCAATGGTGGCTCTCGATTCGCGCCCAGTAGGGATGTAGCGGTTGGAAGAGAACAGGACTGGAGTTGCCGCCGAGGCGGATCGAGAGCTCGCCCGTGGTCAACGGGCGACATTCGTCCTTGTAGCGGTTGGTGGGCTGCTCCTGGCGGCGGGCGCTGGCGCCGTGGTCGGCTCCCTGCCGGCAGGCACTTGGATGGTGTCGGCCGCAGTGGCAGCGACCCCGTTCTTGGCCATCGGGGTCTTGCTATGGCTAAAGCGGGCGGCGTGGGAGCTTGTTCTTCGATGGCGGTACGACGGAAGCCCAGAGCGGATGTCGTACCTACATATCGCCATGATGGACAGGCACCTGGACGATTCCTTCGCACTCCGCCAACTGTCAGGCCGCGGGCATCCTGTGGCCGACCGGCTCGTACAGATGAGCGGCAGTATCCGCTCCACCGTTGCTGATGTGTCGGACCTGCCAGTTATCAAAGACGTAGTCGATGCCTTGAACGCGCTGGCTGCGGCCGCAGTGGAATGCCCGATGGACACCCCGATCACCGTGCGCACCGGGGAGTTTTCGATTCTGCACTACCCCCCGTTCCTGGACGCCATTGACCGCCGCGTCGAGGATGCCGAGCCGGCCAGGATTTGCGGGCACATGGACGCCAACTTGGTGTCGACGAACAGCCCGATGGAGTTCCTAGAGAACCTGCTCAGCTTGGGCGAAAAGAACCGGCAGAGGTACCCCGAGACGGCGCAGGAGATACGGTTTACCCCGGACCACGCCGCAACGGTGTCCCGACTGATGGACGAAGGCAAGCTCGAGATCTACCTCCTTCCCGAGCGGGTGCAGGCATTGCACTGGGGCCTCTTCGGCACGCAGATCTACCTCCAGCAGAGACATCTGCACGACCAGAGCTTCGTCACGAAGCCTGAGGGTTCCGGGTCGACGGAGAAGGTGTACAAGGACATGGCAGTCATTGGCTCCCCGTACGCAGAGCTACAGCGGCGGCTCGAGGAGATCAGTGAGGAGTCTCTGAAGGGCGCCACCAAGGTTCCGTCTATTGACGCCGCAGCGCCCATGCTCATGAGTCAGGCGGCGTTGGAGGCCGTGTGGGGCGGCCCCGAGGAGGACGCTGCGTGGGCCGATCTCTAAACCACTACGAGCGTGGAACAGTCGTCGTGATGGAGTTCCCGTTTACTGACCTACAGGACGTCAAGCGTCGCCCAGCAGTTGTGCTGTGGGACGGCGGCCACGAGGACGTCATCTGTTGCGCGATCAGTACCAGGCGATCCGGTCGTTTCGAGGGCATTCTGCCCCTCGAGGAGGCAGATGTTGGGGGCGAGGGGCTCCACCGGCCGAGCGCGGTTCACACAAGTACGATTATCACCGCCCAGAGGGGTCTGATCACGAAGACCGTGGGTCCACTTGCCGAAGGCGTGAGAGCAAGGGTGTTAGCCGCCGTGCGGTCCCTCTTCACCGAATCTGCCGCCAGCTGACCGGTGCTGTTACGCGAGGCCGACCCAGAGCCGCAGGCGGGCTCCAGGCGCGCTGCAGTGGGGTGTCTCGAACGGTTGGGGACTTGCAGGCGAACAACCAGAAGCAGCGGCCGTCACGCAGCAGTCTTTCCCGTCTGTGCTAGTAGATCCTCCGCTACCGTAAGCATGGACGTCGCGTGCCCCTGCATGTACCCCGTCACCATCTGGCCCGCCTCCTCTGCGCACCCATCGTCTAGGAGCTTCCGCCCCTCCCGCGCCACATCATAGGCCGAAGCGAACAGCTCCGCCTGCATCGGCGCCCACGTCTCGCGTACAGCGGCGGCGGCGTCCCGATCACCGCGCACGGCGGCAGCAAGCCGATGGAAGGTCCACCAGGGGCTGTCATCGGAGGGAGTCTCACCACCAATCGCGAGGGACGCAGGCAGGTCCCCTTCAACGAACATAGGCAGGAACAGCGCGAGGCACGGCGAGTACAGCGCGCACCAGTGAATCGCGAGGCGCGATCCATCGGCGCACAGCTCCGAGACGATGCTAGCGGCGGTGCTCCCGCCTGTGCCGTCGGCGTTGGGATGGATGCAGATACCGCCTCCGAAGTCCGCGTCGACGACGAACGGCTCGTCGGGGTTCTTCCCGTCGCCGTGGTCGGCGAGAAGCGACATCATCGTCCGCGCGTCGATGCGTCCCAAGCGACGGTCGAGCACAGTGCACGCCCGAAGCCGACGCATGGCGCCGCTGCCTTCATCGCGCGCGTGCTTGGTGAACGCGTCGGCGAAGTTGAGTCGGCCTCTCGCGCCTCCCCACCCGTGGTCGCGGGCGTGTCTGGCCGCCCCGCGCGAGAGCTGCTCCCAATCGTGCTCGACGGAATAGACGTTGCTGATGCCGAGAGCGCGCTGGACGCGCTTGACGCCCCAGTGATGTCCCGCCGTCTCGATGACGAACGCCTCGCGCGGGTCGGCGACAATGTAGCCGTTGTCGTAGGTGCGCACGCCCGCGTCGTTCGCGAACTTGCCCTGACCGTATTCGCTGACAAGGTGCGTGATGACGTCGACCGCTTCCGCCGCCGTGGCGCCGCGTTCCAGAGCAAGACGCAGAATCTCCATGCCGATGAGCTTCGGCTCGGACGCCTCCGGGAGTCGCGACGCCAGCCCTTCGTTGCCGATGACGACCTGGTGTTCGTTCGCCCCATGCTCGTAGCCCCAGCACCAGTACGGCCGCGAGCCGATGTGACGGTATGTGGTCGCGACTGCCGGCAGCGACACGAATTGGCACTCGGTTATTGCGCCTTCCGCGTGCGTCTCACGTGGATGCAGCTCGAGCGGCTGGCACTCGTCGACAGGACGGTCGCTGTTCTTGGCGAAGATGACGTCGCCAGTCGAGGTGGCGCTTGCGAGAGCGACCATCGTGTCGCAACTGCGTGGAATCATGACAGGCTCCAAAGCCGCCGCTCGCCGCGGTCGGTGGGTTACTCGTACGCGCAGACAAGAGTCCACTGGGGAGGACGCCCCACGCCGATCTCAACAGCGCGTCGCATGAGATCGTCCACCTCCGCCTGGACCTCTGCGGGCGCGCCGTCCGGGTATGCCTGGTCCAGCACGCCCTTGAGGCGGCCAGCGAACCCGTCCTTGCCCTTCTCGATCGGAGCGTCCTCGTTGCGGGCCTCAAACAGGTGTTGGACGACCAGGCCTGAACGCGCCACGAAGCCACGGATCTCCTCGCGCGTGTACGCGCCGCGATGGAACTCGCCCTGCACGCGATGCAGCCGCGCGATCATGGCGTGCACGTCGCGCTGCGTCTCCTGCGCAGGAGTGATGCCATCGGCGTACATCTCGTGGATGATGACGACGCCGTCTTCGTCCACGATGGCGCGCAGGTCGCGTAGGATCGTCCCAACGCCGGCGAGATGATGCAGCGCGTTGGAGACGGAGACAGTGTCGTAGCTGTGGTCGCCCTCCAGGTAGTCGGCGATGGGCGACGCTACGAACGTGACGTTGTTGCCCTCAACATTCGAGAGGAACCCCTCGCGGGCCCCCTCGTTCATGTCGAGCCCCGTCACGCTCTTGTAGGACCGGCATCCGTCGACGAGGCGCCGACCGAACGCGCCGCCGCCGCAAGCGATGTCGAGCATGTCGCCGCCGTCGTGCGTTTTCAGGAAGTCTTCCAGTCCCTGCATTTCTCTCCTTCAGTCGCCAGCGCGTTCAGGCGTGCTGTCACTCCGTCCCGGTTTGTATCAACGCCCAGCGACAGCATCAAGGCTGCGGCCGCGGCACGGACCTCCGGGCCTTTGAAGCGGGAGCCGGGGGCGGTATCCTACGTCCACATGTCGCGCGCGATTGCCGCGCGGTGTCACGCAGGAGAGATAAGCATATGAGAACCGCGATCGGCCGAACGTGTTTGGCCTTGGCGATCATGGCCGCCAGCGCCACGCTAGCCTACGGGCAGGACGGTCTCGTACCGCAGTGGCTGTTTGACGGTCCCGACGCTGAGGATGAGCTAGTAGATTGGGGAGCGCAGAACCAACTGCTGCCGCTGGAACTGGACGAGGTGAAGGACGGAGCCGGCGAGACCCGAGGCGTCCTGCTAACGGAGTCCACGGGCGGCGATCCATACATGTTTCCCGGCGCGAACTGGAACGTCGCCAACTACGAGCCGTTCCCCGGCGACACGTACAACATCCTGTCCATGAGCCTTCGCGTGAACCAGGCCAACACCTGGCAGGTCTACTACGTCGTGGTAGGCGACCTGGCGTGGGGAGAGGTCATGCGCCAGAACTTCGACGTCCCGGCGGGCGACGACTTTCAGGACATCGAGGTAGAGCTCGAGCGCGGCGGGTGGCAGGACGGCGACGTCAAGATATTCCGCATCGACCCTGGCACCGCCGCGGGCGTCGTCGCGGAGATCGACTACATCTCGTTCACCGGCCCGCCGGAAGGCGTCAAGGCAGTCGATCCGCAGGCAAAGCTGGCGACGCAGTGGGGAAGGTTGCGAGACGCCCGGTAGCGGGACCGCTCCGCAGCCCAGCGCGCTCGCGCTCGACGATGGTGACGCCAGGGCCTGCTGGCCCTGGCCCACCGATGCCGCCAACGCTCCTCGAAGCCATCAAGGGAGCAGAATCGGGATGATGGTCTCGGTCTCTGTGATGCGCCCCGGGGAGAGTATCCTACGCTCGAACGCCTCGCCGCCCATCGGCGCAGGCAATCTCGCTGGAGAGACACTGATGAAGACCGCGATCCAAGGGACTTTCACGGCCCTGGCGCTCATGGGCCTCATGACGACGCCCGCCTCCGCGCAGGACGGCCTCGTGCCGCAGTGGCTGTTCGACGGCGACGACGCTGCGACCGAGTTGGCGGACTGGAGCGCGCAGAACCAGTTGACACAGGAGCTGGCGGAAGTGACCGACGGCGGCGGTGCGACTCGGGGCGTCCTGAAAGTCGAATCCACCGGGCCAGACCCGTACATGTTCCCGGGCGGGGAGTGGAACAGCGTGAACTACGACCCATTTCCCGGCGACACGTACAACGTCCTCGCGATGAGCGTGCGCATCAATCAGGCGGCCACGTGGCAGGTCTACTACATCACGGTGGCGGATGGCGGGTGGGGCGAAACCATGCGCCAGAACTTCGACATCCCCGCCGGAGACGACTTCCAGGACATTGAGGTGGAACTGGAACGTGGCGGCTGGCAGGAGGGCGACGTGTCGGTGTTCCGCATTGATCCGGGTACCGCGGCAGGCGTCGTTACGGAGATAGACTACATATCGTTCACCGGCCCACCGCCAACCGAGACCGCGGTCGATCCGCAGGCGAAGCTGGCGACGCAATGGGGGAGGCTGCGTGACTCTCGGTAGCTGGATGCCCTCGGGCAGACCTTGCCCGCGTCGATGAGCCCTGACCACTGTCTGGGCGACAGCCAGGACGACAGCAAGTAGCCCGGCCGCCTGGGATTCGCCCAGAACGCCGGGCTTCTCGCATGCTGTACACGACCTGACGTGCGGGTGCGGAGAATCAACGCGCCCCCCGTTTCAGGGGCGCTGGTAGGTGCGTCTCACGCCCACGCCTTCGGTTTGAACCGACCAATCTCGCCCGTCTAGCCTAACTCATGACCGACGAAATCACCGACGCGGGGCGCCCATAGCGCGCTCCAACACGGGGTATCAAGGCATGAGTCACGGCATCAAACTGTTCCCCACCGTCACGGGACGCGCGAACTTCGTCGCGAGCAACGAGGGATGGACGGCGGAGGCCGGCGGGTCGATCCTCGCGAGCGCCACGTCCATCACCGCGCAGACGGAACTGCACGTCCTGGCATCCACGACGCTCGCCGGGGCGGTATCGCCCACCGTCACGCTGGTGGGGTCCGCGTTGCCAGTGCGCGCCGAGTGCCTGTACCGGACGGTGGACTCCTCCCAGACCTGCAACGTCTCGATCCTCGACCAGGGCGGGACGATCCTCGCGTCGACGAACTTCGCGTCGTCCGCGTATTCGACCACGTACAACGACTTCAAGCGTGCTGTCTTGGATGTCACCGTCGGCGACGGCGTGACTGGCGTGCAGATGCGCGTCTGTCAGGGCGCCGACATCGACGGCGAGATACAGGTGAACGAGGCCTCGCTGAGCGAGTGCGTCCTGCTACTTGATCCCGACAGCGTGCAGAGACGCATCACCCCGGTGAAGGCGACGCACACGACTTTGTCGGGGCGCCGCGTCGTGGATGTCCTCCAGCGACACTACACGTTCGACTACGCGTGGAACGGCGTCGACGCCGCCACGTACGACCGCCTTCAGGAGTACTTCTACCGAGGCGAGGCGCTACGCCTCGACGACGGCGACGTGCCGGACAATCAGGAGGTGTTCCCGACCTACTCCAAGGGTCGCATCGACTACGGCAACGCCCGCAGCCTCTACGCCTCGTCCAAGCTGTACGCGCAGACGTTCGATCACTCCCTACTACCGGGCGAAGCGGCCTTCAGCGTCACTGGCGTCGCATCGTGGGGCGACACGGAGTTCAGCAAGGTTGGCTCGACGCAGGGGGCGTCCATCGTCACGTCGAGCGACTCCGCATACGCGTACGTGCAGATGAGCATACCGACGAGCGACTCGTCCATCGGACAGTGGAGCACCGCCGTTACTGCCAGCGTTGACTGCGTCTCCGAGGTGAATTCGACCGGCGCTGGCAAGGTGGGCTTCGACGTGTGGGCGTTCGATTGGAACGTGTCCGTGTGGCGCCGCATCAGGACGGTCCCGAGATCCGGGACGTATCCGACGGTTCTCGATCTGCGCGGATCGAACCTGCTGTCTGCCTTCCGAGACGAGTCCGACGACGGCCTCCCGGTCCACCTGCTGTTCCGCACGCGGGCAACCGACCGCGGAAGCGGAGCGAAGCTGACGCTCAAGAACTTCGCCGTGCATGGCAACTCCGGTTTCGACGCCCGAGACACCGCTGCGACATCGATGGGCGCTCTGGGGGTGAACGTCTTCGACACAACGGACGAGCCGAAGTCGATTTCCTACGTGCAACTCGACTCGCGCGGCTCCGACACTCCATACACCCGGCCTCCCACGACGCTGACGGCTGGCGCGGATTACATGATCCGCCCGACGGGCATGGCCCTGGCGGCTCCCGCGCCGGATGCCACGTCCGGGGAGCTGGAACAGGCGCAGTTGGTCGTGCGGTACACGAGAGACTTCCTGGTGCAGATCGACTCGCTGCCGGAGACGTGGCTCCACACGGGCGCGCTGACATCGCACGACCGGCGTCTATCGATGACGCTCTCAACGCTGCGTTCGTCCATCTTCGAGGAGCTGCCGCTCTAATGGCGAACTTCTGGGACGCCCGCCTAAAGCACGAACACTACTACGAGCCAGGCGCCAGGGTCGGTTGGTACTACGAGTGGCCGCGCCACGCGAAGGCGCGCGTCCAGGAAGCCGCTCCCGTGCGCAGCCCGAACGTGTACGTCTTCCTCCGCGGTGGGCATGAGGCCGCCGATGGGGACACGCTCCGCGACGTGGTCTCCGTGTCCATACGCATGGGCTTCGACGGCAGGCAGTACGCGGACGCGACGCTCGCCACGGGGCAGTGCACCATAGAGGTGGCGTCGGCGAGTATGACGCGCGCGCCGAAGACCGGCGACGAAGTGTACGTCGCGGTCGGCGTCGACCCATCGAACCTGATGTTCGTGTTCCGCGGCTACGTCGAGAACGTCAAGGAGGGCGCCGCGGGCCGCAGCTATGTGCTGTCATGCTTCGACCAGCTAAGGCGGCTCCAGGAGCACCCATACGCCGAGCCCTCCGAGGCGACGGACGTCGAGCCGGAGTACGCCACGATCGACGGCGGAGACGAAGACGGCCTCGCGCGCGCCGTCCACCACCTGTTGGACGACCTGCTGTCGACAGCCGACGTGCTGACGCACTCCGGCACGGGCGTCCATCAGTACCCGAACATACCGAACCGGCGTGAGACGGTCTACGACGAACTGTCCGACCTGCTGAGATCCGCGCAGCTCATGGCGTACCTGTCCCCTGGCGGCGAGCTCATGGTCACGTATTCGGACGGGAACCCCATATGGGCCACCGCCCGCATGAGCGACCTCGGCAAGCCACCCAACACGGGTTGGGTGTTCCCGTCCGGGGAGTCCGACTTCGACACCATGCCGTACCGTTCGACTCTAGCGCTCTGGCCGCATCGCAGAATCGCCCGGAACCCCACGCAGGCTGCTTACCCCGATTGGTACTATCTCTTCGCTTTCAAGGGCGCCGTCGTCGAGCCGTTCCGGTTCTCGCCGCACAACGTGGTCGACGTGGTTGGCCTTGAATCGACGCTCGTCGTCAACGAAGTGCGAGCCCGCACGACGCCGGAGTCGACGTTGCGTGACTTCATCGATCTCTCCGCTCTCACCCCCGAGGAGATGGAGACGTTGCAGTTCTCCCAACTCGGCGAGGGCTCCACGAGCAATGCGACCGTCGAGGCGTCCGTCGCCGAGTATGGGCTGCGCTACCGCACGTACTCGTTGGGCGGCCTTTCGGAAGTGCCGCGAGGGACGCAGTCGGCGGATGGCTTCGACTTCGGTCGCTACTCGCTCGACCGCGAGAGCTACGCCGAGACTCAGGCGTCCCAGCGCGCCTTTCCGCTCGAGCGCATCCAGATTCGCGCTCCGGGCATCCTCAGCCTCCTGCCACTGGAAATCGTCGAGGTGGATCTGCCCGACGAGGGCTTCCAGGGACTGTACATGATCGAAGGCAGGCGACTCGACATCTCCTCGGCGGGCTTCACGACGACGGACACGCTGCGCCACGTGGGCGTGCCGCGGGAACACGCCACCCTCGACGTAAGGGACTGACTCATGGCGAACGACTACACGAACACGTCGGAGCACTACCTGCCCGTGCCGGCGATAACGGACAAGTTCTCGTACACGCGGGAGATCCAGGATCTGCGCACGCTCGTCAACAAGGCGATGACCGGCCTCGCCGCGCGCGACGCGAATGCAGACAACTACCTGCTGGCCGCTGGCAACGCTGGCACGCTGATTTCGTCGGCGGAGACCGCGCCGCGAGGGAGGGTGGCTCCGACAACGGCGAACACGGACTCGACGCTCCTCTTCCAGGACAACAACGGTGCGTCTCTCACGGACAAGTGGGCGCTCGGCTATGACGACTCCGCCGACGCCTTCGCCATCCACGACGCCGCGACGCTTCCGGCAACCGTGCAGGACGCGCGCTTCTCGATGACGGCGACGCAGACGCGGTTCTCGCACGGCGACAGCGGCGGAACCGCGCACACCTCCGCTGACGACTACGTGTTCGAGCTTGCCGGCGCGGGTGGGTTGTCGCTGATTTCGCCGAGCGGCGCCGCGGCGCGCCTTTGGTTGGGCGACGCCGACGACACCGACTCCGTGCGGTTGACGTGGAACGCCGCGAACACCCGTTTCGACCTGGGCACGGCGACCGCAGGCGCGGAGGTAGCCCTACTGAGCGGCGCCAGCACGGAGGCGATGCGCATCAGCAGCGCGCAGGAGATCGCCATCGGCACGACGTCGTACAGCGCGATGCTGCGCATCGACCAGTCGTCCGCGTCCGGCGCCAAGCCGGTTCTCTACCTCGATCAGGCGGACACGTCGGAGGAGTTCGTGCGGTATCGCGGCTCCGCGGCGAACCTCGACCTCACCACGACCATTGTCGAGGAGGCCGCCGTGACGACGGCGACGCGCGCCGGCTTCCTGCGCGTCTACGTGCAGGACGACGGCAACCAGATAACCGACCAGGCGTACTACATGCCCATCTACACTCTCGCGTAAGGGAGCGACCCATGGCGAAGCGCATCCGCGCTATCCGACAGACGACCGAGACGTACTACGCAGACGACGGCTCCGTGGCCCGCGCGATCCACCGCGTCGCGTACCTCAAGGAGGAGACGGACGATCCTGACTTCTCGGCGTGGGTTAACGTCGACGCGCCGGTCCTTGACGACGCCACGACGTTGGCGGCGCAACGGGAGAGCATCCGCGCAGAGGCGGGCAAGCAGGAGGGCATAGCGTGATCGGTGAGATGCACGAAGCGGGCGCCAGCGTTTGGCTGGCCCACTACATCGAGACCACCCGCGTGCGATATCAGCAGGCGGCGGCGGAGCATCAACGCAACGCCTTGCGCCTGGAAGGCGCCGCGTTGGCCCTGCGCGAGCTCGCCGACGCGCAAGACGCCCTGCGCCACGATTCCACAGCTACGACCGATGACGCGCCCGTCGTCGGTCAACAGTGACCGGGTCGGCCCCGGTCATGTCGTCCGCGCTTTCGTCGTGGGCGACATCTTGCCACCTTTGGGTCTGGCCGCTGAGAGTTCGACGAACCCTCGGCGGCCTCTTCACGGTGGCTGGAAGCTCATTCGTCCGGGTCCGGCGGGTCGACCACTTTCTCCTCCGCCTCCTGCAGGCTGTTCCCGAATTCGCGGATCCATCGCTGAGTTTCGGCGATCGTGACGCGCGACACTTCATTCGTAAACTCCCGAGCCAACGCGAGCTGCGCTTGGGTCTGCTCGCAGTTGGGGCCGGAATCGCACCACGTGGCCGTGCCAGCTTGCCACCCAAGGCGGAAGTCCCTGAGCTTGGCCCGGAGATCCATCTTGCAGCCGATAAGTCGCATCCACGCCTTCGAGACGCCGAAGAATCGGTCCCAACCCACGGCTGCTGCGGCGATGGCGAGAAGCACGGATGCCCACGTTGGCGACACGTCTCTGAGCCACTTGGGGTATACCACGGACAGTAGCGGGACAATCCCCGCGAGGGCGGTCGCCAAGATCGCGCCGCCGCGCAGGGCCTTGGACTTATACTTCTCCCAGCGAGCCCCCTTGGTGTACCAACCGATCGTCTCCTCGGCCTCGACCACTGCGAACCGGTACAGGGCGTGCAGAGACTCCGCCCGGTCGTCGTCGTCTCCCCAGGGGAGCTTTCCCAACCCCTCGGTGCTAGGTCGCTTGCGTCTCATGCCTGCCTCCCATCGGCCCGCGCGTCGGATTACCGCGCGGCAACAGTAATGCTAAGCTGATCGCGAAACAACCAATTGCACTGAACCATTGGGAAACGCTCGTGGCAGCCTCTCGCGGTCTGACGTCGTATACGGAGTTCAAGTTCTGGGAGCGGCTCGACGCTGAACGCGGGGCGCCGAACTGTTCCGCGCTCATCCTCTGCGTAGAGAAAGTGTGCAACGCCGCCGTCGAGATCGCGAAGCAGATCCCGCGGTACATGCCCGAGTATACGCATCACGACGAGCGTCACTTCCTGAACGTGCTCGGGATCATGGAGATGCTGGTCCCCGACGCCGTGATGGAGGAGCTCACGCCGTTGGAGTGCGCGCTGTGCATCCTGTCGGCGTTCACGCACGACCTCGGCATGGCGCTCTCGGCGGATGCCCTCCGCGACCTGTCCGACGACCCGGACGAAAGCGCGAAGTACCAGACCTACCGCGACGGCCACGGAGAGCTGACCGGCGAGATCGACCGATGGAGCGCGCGGCTGGGGGAGCCCACCGACGATGCGGCCCGCGCGGCCGACCGCGTCACGTACCTGGAGGGCTTCCTACTCGCCAGCTACATCCGCGACACACATACCGAGGCGGACGACGGCCGCATCAGGGAATGGCTCGACGCCATCGCCGACGATGTGGGAAACCCATCGCTGTACATGTACGGCAGGTACGACATCCGCGAGGCGCTCGTCTGGATCGACCGTAGCCACAACGAGGATGTCCACTGGTTGCGCCGGCAGTTCGGCGAGGAGGGCGAGTTCCATCGGCTG
>CAYYPK010000037.1:0-63713 GCA_964473525.1 uncultured bacterium | reverse complement strand
CTTGCACGCAGGACACGCGTCGGCGCTTGGCGCCGCCTCCGGTCTGGTCGCAGGTCTCGTCGGTATCACCCCAGCGGCTGGCTTTGTTCCGCCGTGGGCGGCGATTATCATCGGGTTCAGCGCGGGCGCCATCTGCTACGGGGCGATCGTGATGAAGGGCCGCTTCGGCTACGACGATTCCCTTGATGTTGTAGGCGTCCATGGCGTCGGCGGCACGTGGGGCGCGCTGATGACCGGCGTCTTCGCAATGACGGCGTTCGGAGGAGCCAGCGGCCTCATTGAGGGCAACGTGGGTCAGTTCATCACACAGATCGTCGGGATCGTGGGGGCGGGGCTGTACGCCGCCGTCGTGACCGTCATACTGGTCCTCGTGCTGAACGCGACCATGGGCTTCCGCGTCAACGACGAAGACGAGCAGATCGGTCTGGACCAGGTGGAGCACGGCGAAGTCGGCTACAACCTCTAACCGCGAAGGAACTCGCTATGCTCATCGCCACCGAGACACACGTCTACGCCCATTCGACAGAGGGCGCCGCTCCGAAGGCTCTCTACGAGAACGGCGGCGTTCAGCGCGTCGCCGAGTGTGGTAACGCGGCTGTCATCGCCCTCAAGGGAGGTGACATCGCCGTCGTCGACGGGGTTGGCGTGCGAACGGTGGCGACGGGCATCGACGAAGAGGTGGCGGCGCTGTTGGCGCTATCCACCAACCCGCTGGACGTCCTCATCGGCACGGACGACAGCGCCTTCGTCTATCGCCTTCGGGGCGATGGGCCTGCGGAGCGCGTCGAGGCATTCGACGCGCTCGAGTGCAGGTCGGAGTGGTACACGCCGTGGGGTGGCCCGCCCGCCGTGCGAGCGTTCGCCGCATCCACGGACGGGTGGATATACGCTGATATCCACGTCGGCAGCATCATGCGGTCGCCCGACGGTGGCGTGACATGGGAGCCGGTCACCCCGGACCTGCATGTCGACGTGCACGAGGTCGCAACATCGCCGGTTGACGCCGGTCGTCTCTATGCAAACACCGCCGACGCCGTGTTCATCAGCGACGACCGCGGCACGACGTGGACCCATCGACCGGACGGCTTCTCGGCGCGGTACGGCCGCGCAATCGCGGTGCATCCGACGGAGCGGGATGTCGTGCTCGCCAGCGTCAGCAACGGCCCCGGTGGAGGAGACGCCAGGTTGTATCGCACCGAGGACGCTGGCGTGACGTGGTCCCATGTCGTCGACGGTTTCCCCGCGTCGAACGAAAACAACATCGACACGTTCCAGGTGGCGTTCACCCCTGACGGCACGGCCTGGGCCGCCGTAGGGTCCACGCTCTACGCGGGGCGTGACGGGGGTTCGGAGTGGGCCGCGGCGTGGGACGCTCCCGACGCGATCCGAATGCTCGCTGCTTAGGTCCCCTCGATAGTGAACGCCCAGGGGTCTGCCAGATTCGACGGAGTGGCCCTGTACGAGGCGCTAGACGCGGAGCGTCGGCGACGCGGCATGTCCTGGCGCCAGGTGGCCTCCGAGATAGGTGTCAGTCCGAGCACCCTGACGCGGACGAAGCAGGGCGGCCGCATGGAAGCGGACGGCGCGCTGGGGATGGCGTGGTGGCTTGGGAGTTCGCTTGAGGCTTTCTCGCAGACCAACCGTGACTTCGCCGGGGCAGAGATGCAGGTTGATGCTGCTGAGGCTGGCATGCTCCGTCTGGACACCCGAGCGCTGTACCGCGCTGTCGACGACCTGCGCTGCTCGAGGGCACTGCCATGGCAATCGCTGGCGTCTGAGTTAGGGGTTGCCGTCTCCCAACTGACACGCCTGTCCAAGGGCGGCCGAGTGGGAGTGCGCCTTCTGTTGACCGTCACGGCATGGCTGGGACGGAGCGCCGAGAGTTTCGCGCGCGTCACCGATCGGTAGCATGCCGGGCCCAGGACGCCGCCCCTGGCCCTCGACATCTTGAGCAGCCACATGCCGGGTGCTACGATTGCCGCAACGTCCCCCGAAACAGGCGCTTGAGCCTTTTCGGGAATCCCCTTCCGACAGCCTATTCAAGGCAGGAGCAAGCTGTGGCAGGCCCAACCTTTACGGTCAACGCTGGCGAACATGACCGGCTGGAAGCACCAATCTCAGTAACCGCGCCCGAGGGTGTCTCTGACGGTAGCGTGTTCGTGGTCGACAGCCAGACCGGAAACGCTCTACCCGCGCAGGTGCTTGACGGCGAGTTGACGTTCATCGCGGAACGCCTTTCGGCGGGCGAGTCGCGTAGTTACGAGATCACCGACCACCCCGCGACCGACAGCGTCGCCCTTACCGACGACGGCAGCGAAATCGACGTGTCCATCGGTGGCGAGACGTTCACGACGTTCCTCTATTCGGCGGACCACTACCGCCCGCACTTCTACCCAGTGCTTGGACCAGAGGGTAAGGAAGTTACCGAGACCGGCGCGGCGGACCACAAGCACCATCGCTCGCTCTACGTCGCCTACGGCGAGGTGAACGAGGAAGACTGCTGGGCGGAGGGCGCTAACTCCGGCCGCGTGGTGTTGCAGAACCTCACGCGCGTCGTCAGCGGGCCCGTGTTCGGCGAGATCGCCACGGAGTGCGTCTGGCAGGGCGGGGACGGCACGCCGCTGATGACAGACGAGGTCACGTGGCGCATCTACAACCTGCCCAGCAGGCGCCGCGTCATAGACGCGAAGATCGTCTTCAAGGCCACCGAAGGCGACGTGCACTTCGGCGACACCAAAGAGGGCGGGATCATGTGCGTCCGCGTGGCGCCGACCGTCAAGGCGAGCAACACGGGGACAATCGAGAACTCGTTCGGCGGCATCAACGAGTCCGAAACGTGGGGCAAGCGCGCCAACTGGTGCGACTACTCTGGCTACGTCGACGAGACGCATCTCGGGATCGCCGTCCTGGACCACACGACGAACCCCCGCCACCCGTGCCACTGGCATGTGCGCAACTACGGTCTCATGGGCACGAACATCTTCGGTCGGGGCACCTTCGAGAAGGGCGGCCAACTGCTGGACGGCGACGGCACGTACGACCTGAAGGAAGGCGATACGCTCACCTTCCGCTACCAGGTGGTCGTGCACGAAGGCGACGCCAGTCACGCTGACATCGGCGGGGCGTACCAGAACTTCGTGAGCCCGCCGTCTGCGTCCGCCTGACGGCCGCCAAGACGGCTGCGCAACGGACACGCGTCCTCGATACGCTCGTGCGCGTCGGGGACGCGTGGCTCTCTCGCGCCGCGAGGCAACACCCCGCACGTGTAGGAGAGTCGCCGTGAGTAGCCAGCGGCACGACTCAGACATCACGCTCGTACCTGTAACGGCTGCTAACGAGGGCGCCGTACGAGCGCTACGCGTGCTCCCGGGACAGGACGGTTTCGTAGCGACGAACGAGCAGTCGTTGGAGGAGGGCGCCGCCGAGGACCACGCGTGGATTCGCGCGATCTGCGCCGACGGCGTCCCCGTTGGGTTCGTCATGATGTACGTCGATGAGGACGAGGGCGTCTACTACGTCTGGCGGTACATGGTTGGCGCTGCCCATCAGGGCCGTGGCTACGGTCGGCGCGCGATGGAATCCCTCATCGACTATGTCCGCAGGCGCCCCAACGCGCGCGAGATCACGCTGAGCCACCATCCTGGGGAAGGCGGGCCCGAAGGGTTCTACAGGAAGCTCGGGTTCGTCCACACCGGCAAGGTGATCGATGAGGAACTGGAGATGCGGTTGGTTCTCGACTGACCGCGGCAGCCCTGGTGGACGCGCGGCAGACACTGGAACAATGGGATGAGCTCCTGACGGACGTGGAAACGCTGGGGCGTGCCCGGGCGCTACGCGCCAGATGCGTGGATGAGCTGGCGACCGTGCTCCTTCCACATGCCGTCGGAGGACGAGGCAACGGGGCCGACGCATGCCCATAGACCCGGTGGACTGGACGGCCCGGCGCGCGCTGGACCGGTACGATGTCGGTGAGCTGCACATTGGGCGGCGCTACGCTGGCGAATGCAACGTTGTCTACCGCGTCGCAGACGACACGGCGAACACATACGCCTTGCGGGTCAGCACCTTCCGGTACCTGCGCGGAACGGATGTAGCACGGGACAGGGCCGAGATCAGGACGGAGCTGCGGTGGCTACAGGCCCTGCGCCGCGATACGGGTATCCAGGCTCCCTTACCTGTGCCAGCGCGCGATGCATCGCTCGTCCAAGGCATTCACGACCCGACGACCGGGCGCGAGAGGCTATGCGTCCTCCTATCCTGGGTCGACGGTGACGAGGTCATGGCGCCGCAGGTGGACCACATGCGGCGCATCGGCGCCGTGATAGCCCGTCTACACGATCACGCGCTCCAGTTCGCGCAAGTCGAGCCCGTGCATCGAGGCGTGCACGACTGGTCGGAATTGCATCCAGACATCGACCGCGGGCTGGAAACGGCCGCGTGGGTATCCGACGAGGACGCCGAGGCCATCCGCGCCGCGACCCGGAAACTGGCCTCGGTAGTCGCGGCTATGCCGCGGGACGGGCAGTTCGGCCTGATCCACGCGGACGTGCGACACGCGAACGTCCGGTTCATCGGCTCCGACGTCGGGGTGTTCGACTTCGATGAAGCTGTCCTTGGGTTCCACACCGCCGACCTCGCCAAGCCACTCATGCGCACGCAGCCGGGGCGGGAGTACGACGTTCTTCAGGGCGCGCTGTTCAGCGGCTACCAGAGCGTACGCGCGCTGCCGGAGGACTGCTCCCGCCACGTACAGTCGATCCGGTTCGCGTACAAGCAACTGATACCGATGGCGTGGGCGCTCCACGAGCCGGACTGGGGCACGCGCGAGGAGCACAGGCGCATCCTCGAGGGGCAGGCGCGCGGATGCCGAGAGTACCTGGACGCGCAGGTCTGACACCGGCGGCTACGACGGATGCGCGCGGAAACCCAGTGACCTGCATGTCCTCGGCGCGGGCGACCTCACTTCAAGACGATCATGCGACGCGTGGCTCGGTAAGAGCCGGCGCGGATCTCGTAGACGTACGAGCCGCTAGATACAGGGCTCCCGGCCTCGTTCCGTCCATCCCAGTGCGCCGCTGTCGCTTGCGTGCGGTACACGCCAGGAGCGCGCCGTCCCAAACGAAGCACGCGCACAGCTCGCCCGCGTCCGTCGTAGATGTGGATCGCGACGTCGCTGGGGTCGGCGAGCTCGAATGGGATCCATGTGTCTGGGTTGAAGGGGTTGGGGAAGTTCGCTGGCGCGCTGTTCCGCGCTGGAATCGCGCTCAGCGGCACGGGGCCAAGGTCGACGGCGCCGCCTCGAACTTCAGCGGCGGAGAGCGTGTACCGTAGGTCGCGCGTGTTCGAGTAGATGCCGCTCGAGTCTCTTACCTGTATCGCTATCACGTCGTCAGGCCGTGCAGAGCTGCCATCGAGCGTGAAGAAGAGGGCCGCGAACTGCCCGTCGCCCGCTGCGGCGCCCGTCGTTTCGGTCGCCGTGGCGTGTGTCCGCAGGTTGGTGAGCGTCACTTCGACGCCGTTGATGTCGTTCTGAGTCGCTTCATCGACACACCGGCCACTGAGCAACAGCACCGGTGTGGCGTCAGTAGTTTCGCCGCCAGGACGGACAGGGGCCGTCAGCGGCGTCCCTGCCCAGGGCTCGCCGTCGAACTCCAACGTCCCGTGGTCGCTTGCCAACACCAGAAACCCCTGACCACCCGTGACCGCAATATCGGATGCGCCCGGCACGATCGGCACGAATTTGCCGTCGCGTTCATAGAGGATCCGCGCGACGCTGTCCGACAGAGCCGCTATGTCTCCCGCCCGTTCGACGGCGCCGCGTCTCGGCACGCCGATCAGGTTCAGGCCGGGGTGGAGCGCCGCCGTGTACTCAAGGCGGCCGCCGACGAAGGTGACGGATGCCGCATGGCGCATGACCGCGATGGCCGCCGACGTGTCGGTTAGCAGCGTGTCCGCTGGCGATCCGGGCTGCACATGCCGCGCAAACGCCACCAGGCGCCCATTCGCTTCCGTCAGCAGCAGGCCGCGACCTGCTCGAAGCCGCCGAGCTTGGCGTAGAGGTCACTCGCGCTCCTGATGTCATCGGTTCTCACGGGAACGTGTATCAGGTTGGAGCCGGCGTGCAGATCGACAGTGAAAGTCGTATCGCCGACCAGCACCACGCCGATGGCGTCCGACGCGGTGTTGCCCGCCGCATCCGTCACCTGATAGGCAACTAGCTTGGACCCAGCCGCCGCGGTACTGTCAGCGCTCACGGAGATGGTCGTCTGGTACACTCCGCGTGCATCGCTGTCTTCGACGAGCCGGACGGGCTCGGCGGCCCTCGCATCCAGAGCCGTGACATCCGCCTCGACCGTGGCACCTGACTCAGCCTCCACGATGAGCGACAGCAACTCGCCCTTGCGCACCTCGCGTGGCGCCGCCTCCGCGCTAAGTATCGAGGCGACAGTGTCAACAGTGACGGCGCCCTCTGGCGTGACCGTGGCCGCCTCGCCCGCCGCGTTCGTGGCGGAGACGATCACAGCGGCTTCCCGGACGTTCTCGTCCTCCTGCCGCACAACGTACGCGCCCGTGGCCCGGATGACGCCATCGCCGACATCGGCGAGCGACATAGGCACGCCTTGGGCGGCGCTGATGCCCTCAATACTGAAACGCGCTGCCGCAATCCACTTCGCCTCGACGAGGACGTCTATCTCGACGCCTGCGCGGCTAGGGGTGTTCGGGCCGACCGACGTGGTTTGCACGGCAGGGGCGGGCGGCAGCAGATGCACGACCAGTTCACGCGTCGCCCTGTTGGAGTGCGGCTCGTTCCCCAACCCGGTGTCGGTAGCCACGACCGCGATAGTGACATCGCCCACCGCCCCAAGCGCAGGGGCGAACACAAGCGCATGGTTGTTTGCATCCACTTCCACGACTGGGTCGGGGAGTATCGATGTGTCACTGGACGTCGCCGCGACATGGACCGTCTGGGCGACTTCGTCCTCGCCTCCCCCGGGCGTGACGCCCGGCAGCGGCAGCATGTGTAGCGTCCCGTCGGCGCGGATGGTGACGTCGGCGAGCTCCGCCAGCGTCGGCGCGTCGTCCACCGCGCTGACGATTACGGTGACCGACGCTGAGCCGCTCTCGTCGACGCCGTCGCTGACGCTGAAGTCGAACACGTCCTGACCCGTGGCATCGGCGTGCGGCGTGTACGTGAGTTCGGGCGCCGTGCCGGAAAGCGTCCCATTCGTGGGTGGCCGAACGACTGTGTATGTCAGCGGATCGTCGTCGGCATCGGTCGCGCTCAGGACGATGGCAACAGGCGTGTCTTCCGCGGTCACCGTAGTGTCACTGCTGGCTACAGGGGCGTCGTTGACCGGCAGGACGGTGATCGTTATCGTCGCCAATTCGCTCTTGTCGTCGCCGTCGTTCACCCAGAACGTAAAGCTGTCCTCGCCGCTGAACCCGGCAGCCGGCGTGTACGAAAGGTCCGGCGTCACGCCGTTAAGATCGCCGTGCGATGGTAGATCCTGTAGGTCGAATTGCAGGGCGTCCTCGTTGAGGTCGCTCGCCATGAGCGTAAAGAACAGCTCGGTGTCTTCCTCCGTCACCAACTCCTGCGGGGTTGGGACGGGCGCGTTGTTGATAGGACTGTCGATAAGGAGCGAGGCAGTAGCGGCGCTCCCCGAGGTCGAGACGGCGTCAACGAGCGCTGGGCCGCGCGGAAGATAGGCGGGCAACACGATCCGCGTTTCGCCGCGGCCGTCCGTGTCGAGACGCGCGGAACCCAGTGGTCTTCCGCTACCGAAGGCGTCTCCAGACCGTCGTACCGTGAACGTGACGTCCCCTTGCCCGAATAGCACGGCTCTCAGGCTCAGTTCGGTCTCGCCGACCTTCCCTTCCGGTGGGCTCACGATCGCCTGAGTGGTCGGAGGCGTGTAGCCCACCGCGTTGCTCGGCGCCCAGTTGGTGAGGAACTCCGTTACGGCTGTGCTACGGTCTATCCACGTGCTGGCGCCGTTCTTCTGGTTGATGACGGCCAAGTAGCCGTCGGTCTCTACGTTGTGCAGCACGATCGGGTCGGCGCGACTCGCTCCTGCCTCGTCACCAGTATCCGTGGCGAACGCCGCGGCCACCTCCCACGGGAACTGCACTCGCCCGGTCATCACGGGACGGTCCGTCCTGAGCGTGGAGGGAAGGTTAGGGAAATACTCAGCGCCAGCCGGAGTCCGATAGACCCGCGTGTTGTTGCCGAAGATGATGATATTCGGGCTGAGATCCAGGATGTTCGCGGCGCCGTAACTGGCGTTGTTGTAGCAGCGCCACCCGCACTCGTACGAGACGTAAGCGAACCAGTCGCCGACGTTGATGAACATGTTGCCGCCGTCGAGCCAGGCTTCGGCTGGGGAGCCGTCCGGCATCTGGTTTGGATACGGGTACAGCACGCTGGGAGTGCAGCCGTTCAGCCAGATGATGTCCAGTTCGCCGTCTGACGTGTTCGCCTCTATCCAATCGTCGAAGGCGGGGAATGAGCTGTCGTCGAATTCCCGCACGTCGCCGAACAGCGCTTGCGTGCTATAGATGATCTCAGCGACATCGTCGAACTGGGATGCGTCGTACCAGCCATCGGTGTTCCACTGCCCAACATAGAACGCGATGTCGGTTGCAGACGCGGCGGTGACGCAGGCTATCAGACCGAATACGGAGAGCAACGCTCGTGCGCGGGCGCGGTCCATGTGTCCTGTCCTTACACTCGGGTACACGGTGGTCCCGTGCGGTCTCGTGGCGCACTTGAACGGTGGTTAGGCACGGAATCGCGGAGAACCTGCCGTTCCGCTTGCGCCGGAGGTGGGCGTGGGCGGATCCCTATGTCCGAAGAGTTTGCGTTGCGGTGAGGTGGCGAGCCCCTGACATAGCATAGCCCAGTTTACCATACATGCAAGGTCCAATGGCGGCGGTGAGGGCCAGCGCTGGCATGAACGGCGCCGGTCCAGAGGCGTAGGCACGTCGAACGCCTCGGCAGGAAGCGCGAGCCGCCGGAGCGAACACCGGCAGCGGGCCGTTGTGGAGGCCCGACGCCGGCCGCTAGAATCCGTCGGATGAAGACGGCCTGGGGCCTCGGCAGGTGTCACACAAGGCCGGACGGCCATACTGCCACGGCAGTTGGGCGTGACCACGGCAACAGGAGCAGCCATGTCCCGTGCAGCCGAACGCGCGAGCATTGTGGTCGGAGCAGACGAAGGCGACGTTCGCGGCGCCGACGGCAGGGCGTTGCAGGCCGCCGTCGACTACGTCGCCAACCTCGGCGGCGGCACGGTTCGCATTGGCGCCGGCCGCTACGAGATGCGCAACGCTCTCGTCCTGCGCGACAACGTCCACGTCGTCGGCGTGCCGGGCGAGACGACGCTCGTGGCAAGAGACGGCGCGGTCGTGCCGCTTGCCGCCGACGGCGACGCGAACCAGCGCGAGATTACCGTCGCGGACCCGACCGGCCTCGAGATCGGCGACGGCGTGTTCATCGTGGACGACAACAGCGGCGGATTCATCGACACCACCGCGACGTTGACGGCTCGCGTCGACGAGAACACCTTCCGTATCTCTCGTCCTCTCTACGTGGACTACATGGTCTCGAACAACGCGCGCGCGAAACAGGCGTTCCCGGTGGTCGGCGCCTGGCAGGTGAGGAACGCCAGCGTCGAGGGACTGGCTATCGACGGGAACCGCGAGAACTGCGAGTCCGTCGGCGGGTGTCGCGCGGCGGGAATCTACCTGTTCGAGTGCGAGGACGTGGCCATCCGCGACTGCGTCGTCGCGAACTACGACGGCGACGGCATCAGCTTCCAGGTGTCGCAGCGCGTGACGGTGGAGGACTGCGTCTGCCACGACAACGCGAGCATCGGCATCCACCCAGGCAGTGGGTCGCAGGATCCAACCGTGCGGCGCAACCGATCCTACGGCAACGGCACGGACGGGCTGTTCGTGTGCTGGCGAGTGAAGCGGGGCATCTTCGAAGCCAACGCGCTCAACGACAACGACAGGCACGGCATTTCCATCGGCCACAAGGACACGGACAACCGGTTCGTGGAGAACGAGATCACGAGCAATGCGCGGTCGGGAGTGATGTTCCGCAATGAGTCCGAGGCGATGGGCGCGCATCGCAACGTCTTCGAGCGCAACCGCATCCTCGACAACGGCGGCGACGAGGACGCTCCGGTGCTCATGCGAGGCCATCATCACGACGTGGCCTTTCGCGAGAACGTCATCGGGTATGCCGACGGGGAGAGAGACGGGCGCGCAGGCGTTCGTCACGGTGAACACGTCCTACGGCTGGAGCTTGCCGACAACGAATTCGTGAACGTCTCCGAAGAGGCAGTCGTGGACTGAGGCGACGGTTCCGGCCCCTCGCCGGGCCTCGCGAGGTATCCTTCTGAGCGGAGGCGGCACCAGAGGCGCACGCGCGGATCACATATCTAGAACAGACTGGCGGCGATACATGGACACGGGTTTGCAGCACAGGATACCGGTGACGATCCTCTCGGGGTTTCTCGGCAGTGGTAAGACGACCCTCCTCAACTACATCCTGACGGAGAACCACGGGCTCAAGGTCGCCGTCATCGTGAACGAGTTTGGCGAGGTCGCCATCGACAACCAGCTCATCGTCGGGCTGGACGAGCAGGAGGACATCGTCGAGCTGAGCAACGGGTGTATCTGCTGCTCCGTGCGGACGGACCTGCTAGACGCCGTGATGAACATCCTGTCCGACAAGTCCCGCGACATTGACTACCTCGTCATCGAGACGACGGGACTCGCGAACCCGCAGCCGATCGCGCAGACGTTCTTCATGCCCGATCTCGAGGACCGCACCTTCCTCGACTCCATCGTCACCGTCGTCGACACGGTGCACTACGAGCAGGTGATGCAGGAGTCGGAGGTCGCGGAGCAACAGATCGCGTTCGCGGACTTTGTCCTGCTGAACAAGGTCGCCGACGCCTCGCCGGAGCAGTTGGACGAGGCGGAGAAGATGGTCCAAGCGGCGAACCCGTACGCGCGGATCATGCACACGAACTTCGCGAAGGTGGACCTGAAGCTACTGCTAGATGTCGGCGCCTTCGACCTCGACAAGCACTTCAATCCCGCCGAAGCGGACGCCTTCCTGCACGGCACGGTTGACGCCAACGACGCCGCCGACCACGACCATGACCACGCGCACGACCATGACCACGAGTGCGACGACGACTGCGACCACGATCACGACCACACGCACTTCGAGGAGGAGGGCTTCCTGTCCGCCTCGTTCGTGTTCGACCGTCCGTTCGTGGCGAAGGAATTCCAGGACTTCCTCGAGTCCATGCCGACGACCGTGTTTCGCGCGAAGGGCATCCTCTGGTTCCTGGGCGAGAAGCAGCGCGCGGTGTTCAACCAGGTGGGCAGCAGCGTGATCGTCGAGTGGGGCAAGGAGTGGGGCGACACGCCTCCCGGCAGCCAGGTGGTGTTCATCGGCAAGGAGTTCGACAAGGTCGACCTGCACGACCAGCTCACGACGTGCCTGTACTCGGGGTCGGACGGGTAACGGCCGGCTCGGCGGACGGATTCCGCCCATGCCGGAGCCTCAGCGTACCCAAGCAAAGGCGTGTCGGACACGCAGAAGCGCGGCTGTCCGAGACCGACATACTCCCGACTATCGTACGACTTCGCGCCTGTCGCCGCTGCGCCCTACACTCGTGAGACGTCGACAGCACCCAGCTCTTTCACGGTGCGGAAGGACTGCCACGCTATCCGCCCCGTGTGGCGCATAGCGATCCGCCGACCCTCATTCCTCGGCCGTCGCCTCCGCGTACTCGGGGAAGTCGCAGAGCACGTCGGAAGCCTGCACCTTCCCCCCAAACGTCACCGCCCCAACAACTGCCTCGGCGACCTCTTCGGGCGTCGGACACGCGTGGCCTCCGGCCAGTCGTTCGCGGACGTAGACGCGCATCTGGTCGGCACGCTCATCCAGCGCTTGCCGTTCTTCCTCAGTCACCGGCTTCTGGAACACCAGATGATTGCCGAAGGGGTCGTCCATGGAGACCGTCTGGACGTAGGGGAAATCGCGCTCGAACGCCACGGAGTCGGAGCGCCTGGCGTTCAGTTCTTCCACAAGGCTCCCAAGATCTTCCAGATGAAGCTGGATCCAGCTTGTTGGCGGCTCGTCGCCACCTTCGACAAGGTGTATGTCAACGCCATCGCGCGAGATCTCCATGATGACGGGTTTCCCCGGCGCCTCTCGCCATTCCCACTCGATCCTGAATCCCAACCAGGCCACGTAGAAGGCGACCGCTTCATCGTAGGAATGGATGTGGAGCACCGGTCGAATCCGCGTTATGTTCGCGGGTGAAACGTCGCGCTCCGCTTCCGTGGATGCCGTCTCGGTCATTGCTTGTGTCTCCTCATCCGGGCCGGGCATGGTGGGTTGAGACCGTCGTGCCGGCAAGACGCCGCAGCCAACGGACACAGCCAGGCAGAGCGCAAGCACGGACATCTGGAGTTTCGGCGCCAGCAGCTATCTCGATGATGGGCTGGGTGCAGTGCGGTGCCGGCAGTCACTGTAGACTACGTCGGTCTCGGAGGTGGCGTGTCAGCGGCAGCAGCTATAGGATGGGCCACTGGTCGGCGGCAGGAGCGGCCACATCGGCTGTCAAGCTGCCACCCTCATCCGTCGGGTTGGTGGCCTCGCGGCGTAGGCGCCGGTCTTCAGTGGCGTACGCCCGATGCTCATTGAAACTCAACGGTAGTCGGTGATTCGTCCTTTGCCGTATAGACAATGACTCTTGTGAACCAGCCCCAACGGCACATCAGGAAGGGATCCGCATGGCCATAGGTCCGATCATCTCTGGCGAGCCATTCAGCGCGGAAAAGACGCAGCAGATCGCCGAACAGTTCTATCGCGATGGCTTCGTCCACCTCCCTGGCGTGCTGACCTCCGAGGAAGTCATCGCCCTACGCGACAAGACCGACGAACTGTTTGCCGATCCGCTCCTTGCCGAAAGGACAAATCCAGACCTCGCCGACACGAGATACATCCAGTTGGGGAGCCATGGAGAATCTGGCGAGGAACTGCCGTTCATTCTGAGGAACACAATCGAACTCGATAGGGTCTTCCGGGACATGCTCCTCCGAGAGCCGATTCTCAGTTTGGCTGAGGCGGTGGTGGGGCAGGACTGCAAATTCTGCGGGCAGAACGTCCTTCGGAACTTGCCTGGTCTGGCGATTGAGCAATGGCACGTCGACGGGCAGGTCCACTTTCCGGTACCCGACGACGTTCCCCGGCACGATCCGCGGATTCGCATGCCGGTCATGTGGTTTACCGTCCAGATGGCGCTGACCGACATTGAGGCAATCGAGCACGGCCCAACGCAGTACGTCCCCGGCAGTCACTATTCTGGCCGTCGTCCGAGCGATCAGGAGCAGCCGGAGTTCGACGGTCAGGGGGCCACGTCGGTCTTCTGCAAAGCCGGCGACATCTACTTGCACGACCCACAGTGCTGGCACCGCGGCGCCCCAAACCGATCCGACCGTACGCGCTACGTGTTGCAGTCGCAGTACGCCGCCCCCTGGGCATTCTGGCGGTTCAGCTTGTGCAACCGTGTTCCCGTTCCCGACAACGCCCTTCACGCCGCCAGCGACCGGCTCCTGAACCTGCTGGGTCGAAGCCGCCCTGAATGAGTTCGGACACCGGCGGGATCATTGTGGGTTTGAGTCCATGGCTTCGAGTGGCGTGATGTCCATGTAGCGCCGCAGACGCCAGGGTACGGGCGCGCGGCAGAGATATGGGGCATCCCAATTCTGGGCCAGACCAGCACCTACAATAGACATCGTGAGTCCTCTACAAACCCACGGTACACGGCGGCGTGACCTATGGCGAGCTGCCCATATGCGCGAGTCTGACGATCCACACTCGGCTTGAGGTGGTGTCGTTGTCCTTAGCCTCTGCATAGACGAAGGCTTGGCGCAAAGGCGACCAAGCCGCCGTGTGAGTCGCTGATAGCCCACCCATGGCGCGGCATCGGATGGTCCATAGGTGCGCTTGCCGGACACTGGGCCAAAGCCGCCAACCTGCGCGAGTTCGGCCTGGGCCCTATCGAACAGCTCTGCTATGGTGTCGTCGTCGAAAGTGGATAGGGAGGGTCATACCGGTTAGTCGGCGCTTGGGGCAGACGCGCCACGACGCACCCGAGGTTCTCTCGCCATCCTTCAGAATCTGTACTCAGGACACTGCAATGCCGCAGAAGAACTCCGCTCCCAGTAGGCGGCCATGGCACGTCATGCGTATCTGCTCGCAACGGGCCGGGAAGCTGCTAGTTCCCGTGTTGGTTTCCACTGCCGCTCTTGCAGCGATGGAAGGCCACGCGCAGCTCGAGAACACCAAGATCGCCTTCACCTCTGATAGAAGCGGGAACGCCGAGGTTTACGTGATGGACAGCGACGGCGCTAACGTCGTCAGGCTGACAAACCACCCGGGGAGCGCGGAGCCGAGTTGGTCCCCGGACGGGCGGCGGATTGTCTTCAACTCGAGCCGAGATCCCGAGGATGGCGACTATGAGGATCTGTACGTGATGGACAGCGATGGGGCGAACGTGGAGCGACTAACGGACTACCCCGCCTCTGACTACCATCCGTCCTGGTCGCCGGACGGAACTCGCATCGCGTTCACATCGGAACGCGATGGGAACATGGAGATCTACGTTCTGGCGCTTGATGGCGGTCATCCGCTCAACCTCACCAACCATCCTGGCGACGATGGGTCTCCCGCCTGGTCGCCGGATTGCGGCCGGATCGTGTTTACGTCCACGAGGGAGGAAGACCACGCCATCTACGTGATGAACGCGGATGGGTCGGGGCAGGAGCAGTTGACGCACGACGGTCCGGCGGGTGAGGGCGTGTTTTCATTCGACGCGCTTCGCATTCTCTACACAGGCTATGACCACGCTGTCGGTCAGGGCGATGGTCCGCCTGCCATCGACGTCTACGTGATGGACGCCGACGGCTCCAATAGTGCCCCATTGACGACCGATCCGGCGCCCGACGGCGGCCCCGCATGGTCACCGGATGGTGCCCAGATCGTCTTCCAAGCGAAGCGCGATGGCTCATCCAGTATCTTTGTGATGAACGCGGATGGCTCCAGCCAGACGCCACTCACGGACAGCACAACACAAGACTACGACGCAGCCTGGTCTCCGTTCCTGAGATAGGGATCGCTACACTTCGCGGCACTCTGGCGCACGCCGAGCTCCACAGCCGTACTGTACGATCGTTCCACGGCAGACCACGTCGCCATTCGTACAGGTGGCTAATGCAAACGCTGCTCTTCTCGCCGCTCTGCGCAATGAGCGTCGTAAGCTGTGGTGTTCCTATCACCTCACAAGTTGATAGACGGCAGGCGCCAGCATCGCCCGCCTTCCGACAGCGTTCCATTCTGTAATGCCTCCCGAGCCGATTTCCGACCCGACCCACCACATCTTGCGACCGGCGATCCCACAGACCCCACGTCCAGAGCAATTGTGACGCTGATACGGTCTCGACGGCGAGTTCAACATCCCGTGGGACAAGCTCATCGCGCACTTCCGCCCGCATGCGGCCATTGGCCGACCGCGACCACGCCCGGCTCCGACGCGCTCCATCCACCGCGAGGCACCCTACCCGATCGATGTGGCCCGCGGCAGAGGCAGAGGTGAGGCACGGAACGTGATGACATGCCGGCCGTGACACGCTCAGGCAGGAACTACACCCACTGCTCGCGGTAGAGCTGCACCTGAAACGGATGGCGGTACAGGTCGACACGCACGGAGGTGCGCCTGCCGTCGGCGGTACGCAGGACCAGCGGCGCGCTCATACGATTCCTGAGGTCGACGCTCCCCGACTCAAAGTAGAGCCACACGCGCTGCGTGGTGAACGGCGCGGCGCCGTACTCCGCCCCGTCGTAGTACTGGTCGTATTCAGGAAAGGGCGCGGGCACGCTCGTCTGCTTGCCTTCCAGAATGACGGCGGGCGCCTCCTGCCGCGGCGAGTACCCGCTGAACTTCATACTCTTGAACCGCGCTTCCTGGCCGCTCTTGTTCGTCAGTTCCAGGCTCACGACGATCACGAGCCGATGGCTGTCGTCGCGGTGCAGGAACCACGACTCGTCCTTGAGAAACGCCACCGTCAGCCCGGGAATCTCGATCTTCTTCAAGTACATGCGCACAAGCCACACGACGCCCGCCACGCCAACGATGGACGCGATGCCGTTGGGCGTCATGAGCAGCTTGAGGGCGTACTTGAAGTAGGCGGGGAGGTCCATCATGGGCGGATCAGACGCCCCACCGGCTGCGCGCTTCTTCCATCGTCACCGTCTCGCCGCTGGTCCAGGCGTAGTGCGCGATGGGCTCGTCGCCCATCCAACGCTCGTCGACGGGTTGATCGGCGCGCTGATACCGCGTGTCCGCGCTCAGCCGGAACCGCGGTGACGTGTTGGCGAGCGACCCGTGCATCGTGAACATGGAGAAGATGAGCGCGTCGCCCATCTCGAACTCCGTCGTCCGCCATCGGCCGCCGTATTTCTCGACGAGCGCGACCGGGTCTTCGGAGAACGAACCGGTGACGTGGTCGCGGTCTACGTCCATCTTGCCGTACGTCTCGCGCACCTGGTCGAGCCGCGTGTCTCCGGTCAGCACGGCAAGCGGCCCCATGTCGTATGGCACGTCGCCCAGCGGCGTCCACAGCGTCACCAGGTCGAGCGAGCCCCTGCCCATGTACACGACGTCGAAATGCGCGCCCGTCGATGCCCCGGTGGGTACGGCGCGTAGCCACTTGTAGTCGTAGGCGAGCGACTCGCCATCGAAGAGACCGGTGAAGAAGTCCATGAGGTCCGCGCCCTCGACGACGCTCAGGAACTCCTCGGTGTGCGTGACCGCCTTGCGGCCGCCAAGGAAGCTGCCGACTGCTCCCTCCGCGATGAGGGCCTCGTCACGGGGTCGTGACCTGTCGATCTGTTCCCGCGCGTCGAGGTCGGCGAGGACAACGCGCCGCGCCGCCTTGATCGTCTCGACATCGTGCAAGCCGCGCAGGAGCAAGTAGCCGTCCTCCTGCAAGCGCGCGCGGAGCGCCGGCATGTCGCCCTGAATGTCCCTCGACTCGCGCAAGTTCCCGAGGAGTTCACCCCCGAGCTCCAACTCTCGACAGCCCATCGGCAGTTTCACGGCGCGTTCTCCTCGTCCTATCCTGCGCGCGAATCGTGGCGCGCTATACGTCGGCGAGCGCCTTCCCCGTCATCGGGACAAAGCGCACGCCCCCGTGCCGCTCCTCGCGGTACCCGTCCTCGGTGCGCACGATGCGTAGAAGCTCCTGGCGATGCGACCCCACGGGTACCACCGCCCATCCGCCCTCAGCGATCTGCGCCTGCAACGCCTCCGGGAAGACGCGTGGCGCCGCCGTCACGATGACTCGGTCGAACGGGGCCGCCTCTGGCCAGCCGTCGGAGCCATCGCCCACGCGGAAACGGATGTTCGCGTATCCGAGCGAGTGGAGCAAGTCGCGGCTGCGCGCGGCGAGGCTTGGCACAATCTCAACGGTGTGCACAACGTTCGCGAGCTCCGCCAACACCGCGGTCTGATAGCCGCTACCCGTGCCGATCTCCAGGACGGACTCGGACCCAGACAGCTCCAGCAGTTCGGTCATCAGCGCCACGATGTAGGGTTGCGAGATCGTCTGCTCGTCCCCAATAGGCAGGGGTCGATCCTCGTACGCCGCCGGCGCCTGCAAGCGCGGGACGAACCGCTCGCGTGGCACCGCGCGGAACGCCCGCAGCACGTCGGGGTCGGAGACGCCGCGCGCTTCGATGTGGTAGCGGACCATGCGAGCGCGGTCGCGTTCAGTCGCCATGGCTGCTCAGTCCTGCCAGCGCGCCTTAGTCCTGTATGGACAGCGGCTCCCAGGCAAAGTGCCGCGTGTCGGAGAGGTCGCCCAGGACACCCGTCAGACTACTCGGCGTCAGCCCGCCGACGCGTCCAACGGCGCCGAGGCCCGCGTTGACGAGCTTCTCGAGGAACCCAGGCTTGGGGAGGAGTTCGACGCGGGCGAGCCGATCCCGCGGGATGCCCGCCAGATCCTTCGCCGCGTCGATGGCCTCGCGCATGCCGCCCAACTCGTCCACGAGACCTAGTTCGTGCGCCTGACGGCCCGTCCACACCTGTCCACGCGCCAACTCGTGGACACGCTCGGGTTCCATCGACCGGCCTTCGGACACGCGTTCGAGGAACAAGTCGTAGAGGCGGTCCGCCTGCCGCTGGAGTATATCCGCCTGCCGGTCGGTGAAATCTGCGGTGCGCGAGTAGAAGTCGGCGTTTTCGCCGCGCTTGGTGTCGTGTATGGACACTCCCAGCTTCTCGTACAGCCCTCGCAACGACACGTGGCCGGTGTAGACGCCAATGGACCCCGTAACCGAAGCGGGAGACGCTACGACCCTGTCCGTGCCGGCGGCGACGTAGTAGGCGCCCGACGCCCCTATGCCCGCAATGCGCGAGACGAGGGGCTTCCGCGCTCGCGCAGCCTGCGCCGTGCGCCAGATCGACTCCGACGCGGAGACGAGGCCGCCACCACTGTCTATGTCTAGCACGATCGCCTTCACGCTGCTGTCGGCTGCCGCGTCCCGGATAGCGCGGTTCACCGTTCGCGCCCCGCTCAGTCGCATGCCTGCAAGCGGGACCGTCATGCTGTCGCCGTCCACCATCGCCCCGGCGATGCGCACGATAGCAATCGTGTCCCGGGGCGGAGCCCACTCGGTGGGGCGATAGTCGCTGGCGATGTAGTCCGCCACGGAGATGAGGGTAGCGTCCGGGAACCGGTCGCCCAGGTACGTCTCGACCTCGGTGGGCGTCGCGATGATGTCCACGATGCCGGCTTCGAGCGCGTCGTCGCCCAGGTACGGCCCCGCGTCGATAGTCGCCATCGCCTCGTCCCGCGAGACATCGCCTCGGGAGGCAATCCCGCTCACGATCTGGTCGTAGAGATCGTCCAGCAGGTCGTCGCGGTTCTCCTGCACGGCCTCGGATGGTCCTGACTGTGTGTACGGCTCTGGGCCGCCCTTGTATTCGCCCGCGCGGCGGAAGTACGTCGACACGCCCAGCTTGTCCAACGCGCCTCTGTAGTATTGCGCGTCCGAGTGCAGCCCCACGAGGTGGACCTCGCCGATGGGGTCGAGCAAGACGGTGTCCGCGGCGGACGCCAGCCAGTAGCCGCCCCCGCCCGCGCGGTTGATGTACGCGACGAATTCGACATCGCGCTCCCGCAGTTCCGCGAGTTGGTCACGCGCCTCATGCCACGCCGCGAGCGACTGCTTCTCACCGTCGAACTTCATGACCACCGCGACGACGCGTGGATCGCGTCGCACGCGCCAGTAGGCTCCCCGCCACTGCTTCGGCGTCGTGATCAGGCCGAACCGAGGCCGGCGCAGAGCTGACGGCGAGACGCCCTCTTGAAGCGTCAATACCGCCACCCCACTGCGGGCGTCGCCGTCGTCGAGTCGCTGGTGGAATCCGAGCTTCGCCGTGTCGATGCTGACCGTCGCGCGTATGTCGAACTGACCATCGCCGTAGGCGTTCGCAGCCACGCGGAACCCACGCACGGGCTCCACCTGCAATCCTCCGAAGTAGCGTCTGTTGTTCCACGCGTCCTTCAGCGATTCGCTGTCCGGCTTGCTCAGGTCGAAGGAGATGCGCACGCGGTCGGTTCGCGGACGCAGCGCGACGCCGAAGTCGAAGGTGCGGTCGAGCTTGGCGCCTCGGAACGACTTCTCGTCGACGTTGCGCGCCACGAGCCCCACCGACAGACTGCCCGTGCGGTAGAGACCGCCGATGTCCCAGGTGGCCAGCGCGCTGTACGCGTCGTCGTCGGAGGAATACCACGTGCGCCGGGTGCCCCAGTAGAGACCACGACCCAGGTTGCTGCCGCCGGAGAGCGTCGTGGCGCGGGCGGACACCGGCCCTGCGGGGGAATCCACCGTGAGGTATTCGAGTCCGACGCCTAGGCCCCGCCAACCCAGCAGGAACGCATCGTCGTTCTTGTGATCGCCCCGCAACGTGCGCAGGTACTTGAACTCAGCTTCCTTGCGAGCCTCAAGGGCGGCCGGATTGAGGATCGTGGCAAGCGCGCCCTCCGTGCCAGCGACGGAGTCCCGCGGTAGCACGCTCGACAGCCTAGGAGATGGGGAGTCCAGGAACGGAGGCGTGGCCGCGCGCGCGGCCACGGACACAACCACGGCGAACGTCAGCCACGTCAACAAGCGGCGCGCGTCCGCTCGTCGGGGAGTGCTCATTGAGGCGATCATCGTGTGCCTGGCGTGTGCTCAGCGGGGCTCATGGCGCAGAAGCGGCCGAGTCGACGACCGCCGCCGCAGGCTTCTTCGCGGGCTGGATGAAGTACACGGTCTCCCCGGGCTTTATGTAGCCCTCCGCGCGCGCCAGCCTCTCTTTCGTCAGCGGGTCCGACGTCAGCCTCTCCGCGAGTTCGCGCGTCTCGTCCCGCTTCTCCTTGAGGCGCTCTAGCTCCTCGACCTTGCGAAGCTTCAGTGCCTGTGCGGCCTCGTAGAGCTGCACGTCGTCCACGAAGCGGTAGAGGCAGATGGCGAGGAGCAGCCCGGTCACCACCGATGCGGTGGTGCTCCACGCAGGCATGCGAAGGCGCGACATACGATCCAATCCCCTGTAAGCGTGTGCGCTGGCCGGCGGGGCGAGACGAACCACCCCGCTACTTCTAACGCGCGGAGCAGGGGTATGGGGTACGTGAAACGCGCGCCGAAGACGCCCAGTCGCGGAGCCTTCGACGCGCGACCTGTCCGTCGCAGACGCTTAACCACGCGCGGCGGCGTGTCCAACGACCCCATCCTGACCTTCTCCTGCGAGGTGAAGGGCGCGCTCGGCGCCCCCCGGGTCGCCAGGCGCTAGTTCACGTTGAAGAACACGTCGTTACCGCGGTACACCGCGCGGCTGCCCAGGCTCTCCTCGATGCGCAGCAGCTGGTTGTACTTCGCGACGCGATCCGTCCGGCTGAGCGAGCCGGTCTTGATCTGCCCGGCGTTCGTCGCGACGGCGATGTCCGCGATGGTGGTGTCCTCGGTCTCGCCGGAGCGGTGCGAGATGACAGAGGTGTAGCCAGCGCGCGTCGCCATCTCGATGGCTTCCAGCGTCTCGGTGAGCGTGCCGATCTGGTTCACCTTGATGAGGATGCTGTTCCCGATGCCCTGCTCAATGCCGCGCGCGAGGCGCTCGGTGTTCGTGACGAACAGGTCGTCGCCTACGAGCTGCACACGGTCGCCGAGGGCATCCGTGAGGAGCTTCCAGCCGTCCCAGTCTTCCTCGTCCATACCGTCTTCGATGGAGATGATGGGGTACGCGTCCACGAGGGCGCGCAGGAATTCGACCATCTCGTCGCGCGATTTCTCCGGCTTGGCTTCCGCTCCAAGGCGATACACGCCGTCCTCGTAGAACTCGCTGCTGGCGACATCAAGGGCGAGCTTCACGTCGTCACCGGGCCTGTAACCCGCGCGCTCGATGGCGGTGAGGATGACCTGCAACGCTTCCTCGTTGGACCCGAGGTCAGGAGCGAAGCCGCCCTCATCACCGACGGCGGTGTTGCGGTTCTGCTCGCGTAGCACCGACTTGAGGCTGTGGAACACCTCCGCGCCGACGCGCAGCGCCTCTGCCGACGACCCGGCGGAGACGGGCATGATCATGAACTCCTGGATGTCCACGTTGTTGTCAGCGTGGGATCCGCCGTTGATGATGTTCATCATCGGCACGGGGAGTTCACGGGCGAGAGCGCCACCGATGTAGCGATAGAGCGGCACGCCGAGCGAGCTCGCCGCTGCCTTCGCAACCGCCATGGACACCCCGAGGATGGCGTTCGCGCCGAGGTTGCCCTTGTTGTCCGTGCCGTCCAGGTCGATGAGCGCATAGTCCACTGCGGCCTGGTCGAGCGCGTCTTCGCCCAGCAACTCATCCGCAAGCGGGCCGTTCACGTTGGCAACGGCGTTCCGCACGCCCTTGCCGACGTAGCGATCGGCGTCGCCGTCGCGCAGTTCCACCGCCTCGAACTCACCCGTGGACGCGCCGGAAGGCACTGCGGCTCGCCCGAGGCTGCCGTCCTCGAGAACGACGTCGACCTCTACGGTCGGATTGCCGCGTGAGTCGAGGATTTCACGTCCCGTTACCTGCTCGATACCGAGTGACAGTGTCTCGTCCATAGCGTGCGTTACTCCAGATAGATGGGTTAGGAATCCCAGGGACGCATGAGTTCACGAAGGCTTCGTTTCGGTTCCGACGCCCATTGTTCGGCGAGGGCTTCTCGAACGGCTCTACGCGTTGCCGGCCGTCCGCGCCCGGTGAGGTCGCTCGCGGTCGTGTAGCGTTCCTGCAACACGCGCAGGGCGTGGGCGTGGAACACGTGTATCGCGCTGGCGCCGATGACCGCGATGCCGAGACCCGTGCCGCACCAGAACACCACCATGATAGCCGTTAGGATCAGCAGCCCGAGAGTGTGACCGGGGTTGTCGAGGGTAAGAAGCGCCCCCCGACGAACAACAGACCACAGCTTCAACTGTCGCCCTGGGATGGCGTCGGCGACAGGCAGCCAGTAACAGGCCATGCCCGCCAAGATGACGATGGACCACAGGCTCAGGCCCGCGGCCGTCATGTTGCCCAGCCGACCGAGCGAGTCCACCACGCCACCCGCGTAGAACAGGAAGCTAGCGCTGAAGGTCATTGTGGCCAACACGGCCCCGACCATCAAGAAGAGCGCCCGGAAGAGGCGATGCCGAACGCCCGTCCAGAAGACACCGAGGCTCGTCTCACCGGTCTCCGCGAGTTGGCGCGCCATGGCGGCCAAACCCGCGCTGGGAGGCCCGACGAAGACCACCGGCACGGCGCAGAGGTAGAACACGTAGGGCCACGCCCGGTAAAGCGGAGATCCCGCGAAGAACAGCAACGCCAGTAGCGGAACGGTGAGCGCGACCCAGAGCAGGTTGCCGAGCACGAGGACGCCAAGGCAGTCGTAAGAGCTCCAGAACGACTGGGCGAGGGCGCGCTTCAACACCCGTGCGCCTCTTTCGCCATGTGCGGGGTGTTGCGGAACCGACCAACCGGTCTCACGGCTGCAGCGGCAGCGCGATCGGGCGATTCCCGATCACGGGCTCGCCGTTGACGAGGAGAGGGCGAGCGATCTGCGAGGCTACGTCCACGGTCCATATCTGCCCGTCGGCCTCGTACACCAGGCCCGAGCCGTCCGGGAGCCACTGCGGCCCGGACCCGCCGAATTCCGTCACTTGTGTCGACGACGCCTCGCCGTTTTCGGAGAACCGCGTGACCCACAACTGTCCGATGTCGTCCACGACCTTCGTGTAGGCGAGCGTGCGCGCGGATGTCGGAGACCACACCGGCGCGATGTCGTCCCCAGCGTCCTCGACGAGGGGCTCGACGTGGTTTTGGGACGCGTCGTACGCGTAGATGTCGGTCCCACTGCTGGATGACGAGGCAGCGGAGAACGCCAACACGCGACCCCCTGGCCCCCAAGAGGGCCCCGAGACCCCCTGCATACCGTCCGTCGGAGCGATCCGCTCCCCACCCGACCGGTGTCGCACAAGCAGTCTGCCCTCGCGCACGTACGCCATGGACTTGTCGTCGCGCGCGAACGCCAGGTCGCTTGCCCCTGCCTCAACCGGCATGGCGAGCATGGCGGCGCCCGAGGTGGCATTCATCGCCATGAGAGCGCCATCGGCATCGCGGTAGGTGAGCCCGCCGGGCATGGGACGTGGGTCGGAGCCCAGCGTCACTGGACGTTGCGCCCCGTCGGGGGTGAAGGCCCACACGGCTCCGTCCGTCTCGAAATAGACGGCGGCATCGACCGTGGACTGTGCTACGAGGGGCCGCTCGACGCCTAGCTCGTCGGGGAGCATGCGCTCCAGGGCATTGCGGTTGGTTCTGAACGTCTCGTTCCCGATCTTCGTCCACCCGGGTCCGTTCGCCGCGAAGGTGAACGACCTGCCCTCGGACCAGTAGCGCCATTCCTCGACCAGGCGTCCTCCCTGGGTCCACTGGTAGCGGTCGTTGGGTTCGCCCAACGACCTGCGTATCGTGGCTCGTGAGCCGTCGTCGAGCGCGGCGTAACGTCTGCCCGCGTCCGTGTAGACGGCGCTGACGGACAGATGCACGTAGGGCGTGACGCGGTCCTTCCACACGAGGACGCGCGACGGCTCTACGTCGCCCGACATCTGCTCGACGCACGCGCCGTAAATCGCGACGCCATCGCCGGCCCCTACCTGTTCGTCGCCGCCAGAATCGACAATCGCCATGACGTAGTACGCGCCGGGGTCCACGGCTACGACGAAGTTGCCGAAGCCGTCCAGCACGACGGGAACCATACTGGCGTCCGCGAAGTCGCGCGCTGTCGAGATGAGCAGCCACGCCTCCTTAGCCGCATGTCCGTCCCAAAGGATGCGTCCCATGAGGCCAGACGCCACGTCGTATTCCTCGGATGCGGTAGGCGCGTCACCCTCCGCCTGCACCGGCGTCAGCGTGCCCTCGGCGGTGAATGCGCCAGAAACGGCGATCGTGAGTTCGCCGCCATTCTCCGCGACGGCGTAGGGTCGCGGAGGGAACGACGTGATGTCGGACGTTCCGTGTCCGCCGACCCCGTCGCCCGCGCTGACGTAGCCGTCCGCGTCCGCATCGGCGTTTGCGACGATGTAGTATTGACCCTCGGGTAGCCGCGTCGTGAACTCTCCGGTGGGCCCGGTGACGACGGTCCCGACCGGTGAGAGCAGCGATGCGTCCTCGTAGAATTCCACGGTGGCGCGGGCGGGCGCGTGGCCCGACCAGTCGACATGCCCCTGCACGACGCGGATGGGGCGTTCGTCCGAGGTCGGAGCCGCTGCGTCGAGAGACGTCAGTCCGCCGCGCGCGTCGCGCCGCCCAGCTAGGGCGATGACACCACCCTCACGCGTCTCCCCATTCTTCAGTGCGACAGGGACAGGCAGCCTGGGGGCGTCGGGTCCACCATCGGCGGCTTCGCGCGTGAAGAAGCCGAAGGCGTCGCCCGCGTCAAAGGTGTTCGAGCGGTTCTCGTCAACGACCGCCGCGACGTACGATCTCCCGGCGGGGGCATGGAGTTCGAACGTCCCGTCCTCCGCCACGCGCGCGCCAGCGATCAGTCGCCGCCAGGACAGGTCGGTGGACGCGTAGACATACGTGGGTGTCGCGTTCGCGCCCTGAGGCGCGCCAGCGACGGAGCCACGCAACACGCCCGTCGCGGGCGCTTTCGGGTCGGCGAGCTCATACCCATACGCGTCGCCGACGGCGACCATCTGGTGCTGCCCGTCTCGGCTGACGCGCAAGGCGGATATGCTGATGTTCACGTTCGATGCGCGCTGGTCGGCGCCTACCTCGACCCGCAGCTTGTGTTCTGCGGTGTCGCCCCACGAGCGGATGCCGTAGATACCAAGGGCGTCGCCAGGATCCAGCGCGCCCGTGCGGTTGCGGTCCTCGACGGCGGCTACGTAATACGCGCCGGGCTCGACGCGAACCTCGAAGGAGCCTCCGCCCGACAGCAACGGCGACGCGCTGTGAACCGCTTTCAGCGTGGGGTCGCGATATAGATAGAGAATCGCGTTCTGCACGTCGTGACCGTCCCACGTCACCTTGCCGGCGATGCGCGCCGAGCGTTCGGGAGGCGTGGGGGCGCTGGCAGTCGGGGAGAGCTCGCGGCTAGGCACTGCGCGCGCCAAAGTCGCCGTCAGGAGGAAGGCGGCGCTGACGAGGGCGGCAGAGCGACATCGAGGCGGGAAGAAGATCCGGCTGGCGGCGCGACCCATGCTAGCTAGCGTTGCGCCAGGCGCCCGGTCGTCGTCGCGTCGTCGCATTCTGCGCGGTTCCCCTCAGGCAGATCCCTGTCCAGAGCGGCCCGGATGCTACCCTACAGACGGCCTCCCCTTCAAGAAGTTGAGCGCCCTGAAGCCCCGCCGATTGTGCCTGCGCGGGCATACTGCTAGGCTTCCCGCGGTATTCAAATGTGGCCCAATGGCGGGAGTGACGTGATGAAGACGGCAATGCACAACTGGATGCGGCCCGAGACGTTGGAGACGACCGTCTCGCGGCTCGCGGATTGCGGGTACGACTCTATTGAGATCAGCGGCGAACCCGAGAAGTACCCCATCGACGAGACACGCGCTACCCTCGACAAGCACGGCATTGCGTGCTTGGGCTCGGTGTCTATCATGACCGAGGGGCGTGGGCTGACCCTGGGCGACAAGTATCAGCGCGAGGGCACCATCACCTATCTCCAGGACTGCGTGCGCATGGTCGGCGGGCTGGACGGGGAGATCATGACGATCGTCCCCGCCACGGTAGGTAAGATCGCCCCGGACGCCTCGGTCGACGAGGAATGGGAGTGGGCGGTCGAGGGCATGAAGCGCGTCGCCGAGGTAGCCAACGATCTGAACGTGAAGATCGCGATAGAACCTATCAACCGCTTCGAGACGTACTTCATCAACCGCGGCGACCAGGCATTGGCGTTAGCAGACGCCGTCGGAGGCGACATCGGCGTCTGTCTCGACGCGTTCCACATGAACATAGAGGAAGTGGACGCCCTCGCCGCGATACGTCAGGCGGGCAGTCGGCTTCTGGACTTCCATGTAGCCGACAGCAACCGTAAGCCCCCCGGAGAGGGCCACTACGACTGGGCGGGAACGCTCCGCACGCTGGGCGAGATCGGCTACGCAGGTCACATGACCGTCGAGTTCGTGAACCCGATCGAACGGACGATCCTCGCCGGGACGCAGGAGGAAGCCCCGGCGGAGGACGCCACCGCGGCGGAGCTGAAGTTCATTCAGGACCACGGCGGCGGCGTGCTGTCCGACGAGGAATACACCGCTGCGACGAAGGCGTCCATCGACTACCTGAAGTCGATCGCGTAGGAGCGGGACGCTCGGCGGCGGCGGGAGATATTGCGCGCTCGTTTGAACTCACGCGGCGCGCGCGCGTTTGCTTTGGCGGGAATGGTGTGCCCGCGCGTCACCGAATCGTCAGGGGAAAGATGGGCGTCTACCGCACAGCACGAACGCTCGTGGCCTGCATACGACACGCGCGCCCGTCATCTGCCCGCTTCCGGCTTGCCCCGCCGCTGTTCCCACGCGCTCGCTTCGTCTGCACAACCATGGCACAGGGAGGGCGTGGCGCATGAGCGCCCGGTCTCGATGTTGGGTCTGGCTTCCGGCTCTCGTGGTCATACTGTCGTGGGGCTCCACGGCGTCCGCGGCGATCGACGAACTCGAAGTCATCCTCGATGGAGGCGCGTCCACCTTCCCTACCCCCACTGCGTACGGGTCCGCCACCCAAGTCGCAGGTCAGCACTGGGAACTTACACCCGCAACCGCAAATCAGTCCGGCGGAGTCACATACGCCGGGCTGTCGGTTGGGGACATGTGGAGCGTCACCGGCCAATTCTGGAGCGGCGGAGGGTCTGGAGCCGACGCCTTCTACGTCTACACCTGGGCGGTCACTGACCCTGCGGCGGAAGACTCCGCAGACCAGCAGTACACGTTTGCGTACGATGAGTGGGACGACCAGATCCAGATCCTCTACAACGGCGGCGTGCTTGCTTCCGCCTCCGACACGGGGCTCGACTCGTCTGGCTGGCGTGACTTCCGCGTGGACTGCACCGAGGGCCTCTTTGAGATGTACCTCGACGGCGTCCTGAGGCTCACCTACGACGAGCGGATGCACCTCTACGGCATCGCGATTGGCGACCGCTTCGGCTTCGGCGCGCGGACGGGACCCACCGAGACGAACGAACACCGCGTGCGGAACATGGTGTGGGACGTGACCAGCAGCGCGGGCACGAGCGCGCTGTCTGTCTCCACCGAGGGCGGCGCGCCGACGTTCCCAACAGGAACCGGCTTCGGCGGAGCCGTGGACGGTGGCTTGGCCTGGCAGCTCGACTTCGTGAACACAAACGACCACGGTGGCGTCAGCTACTCTAGCGTCGCGTTGGGCGAACGCTTCGATCTGACTGGTGAATTCCGAAGTGGCGGCGGAACCGGGGCCGACATCTTCTACGCCTTCCTCTGGGCCGATACCGAGCCAGCGTGGCAGTCCGACACGAACGGGCAGTACGCCGTGTCGTTCGATGAGTACAACGACCAAATAAAGCTCATCTACAGCGGGACGACGCTTGCGTTCTACAACCACACGACGCTGGACGACCGCGCGTGGCATGCCTTCCAGGTGAGCTGTGACACCGGCGTGTTCGACGTGTGGATCGACGGTAGCCCTGTCATCACTTACGACGACAGCGCGAACTTCGCCGCGAGGGCGACCGGCACGCTATCGGGTTTCGCGGGCGGCTCAGGCGGCGAGTCGAACGCGCACCAGGTGCGGAACATGCACGTGGACGTGGGAGCCACGAGTACACCGTCCGTGGTGTGGTCCTCCTCGTTTGCGCGCAGGGCGTTCCGTGGCGACCAATCCGTCGCCATGCCGGACGGGACGATCCAGTCCGACACGTCGCTGACGTTCGAGACGTGGTTCCGCACGAACACCAGCGGTGTGATCTTCGGGTATCAAGGTGATCCAGCCGCTGGAGCTGTTGTTGACTACTACACGCCCGCGTTGCGTGTAGGCACGGACGGACTCCTTCGGGGAGTGTTCTGGAGCGAGGCCGTGGGTGTCGGGGCCATCACCTCGGCAGGCGCGGTCAACGACGGCGAGTGGCATCATGTGGCGCTTCTCGGCGACGATGACCAAAGCACGCTCTACCTCGATGGCACCCTCGTGGGCGTGGCGAACGGAGCGATCGACCACTTTACCCAGGACATGAATCAGGTCGGGACTGGCTACACCCTCAACTGGCCGGCCGGAAACGGTGGCTGGCACTACTTCGAGGGTGAGATCGGCGCGCCAACGGTATGGGATGGGCCGCTGGCCGCAAGTGCGGTGACAACCATCGCCGCAACGCCTCCTGCGCCTCCCGACGTCGAGTGGTCTACATCGACCGGTGTGGTGACCACATACGACGGCGTCGGCGACTACACCACGGCGGACGACTGGCTGATACAGACCCGCGTGGCCTTCACGGTTGAGACGTGGTTCCGCACGACCGAGACGCGCGGCGGACTGTTCGGGTACCAGACTGACGCGTACCCAACGACGCCTTCCCTCAACATGCCGGCCCTGTACATCCACAGCGACGGCCGCATGGGCGGGGGCTTGTGGCGGGCCGCGAACCCGCCCATGTTCTCACCATCTGCCGTCAACGACGGAGCGTGGCACCATGTTGCCCTCGTTGGTGATGTGGACCGTCACCATATGTATGTAGACGGCGCGCTGGCCGGAACGCACGTGGACTCCATACTCCTCATTGGCATGCTCAAGAACCAGGTGGGTCTCGCGTACACGAACTGGGTCGGCGGAGCGAACACCTGGGACTTCTTCCGGGGCGATATTGCTGACTTCAACGTCTGGGACGGCACCCTCACGGCTGCGGAGGTGACGTCCATCGCGGCCGCTCCACCTACGGCGCCGGTGCCAAACCTGACGGCCACGTTCGGGGGGAATACCAACTACCTGGACGTGGGTACCGACGCGTCTCTTGTGCTGACGGACGAGTACACGCTGGAAGCCTGGATTCGCCCGACGGGTAGTGGAGCTGGCGGAGCGGACGCCATCATCTGCCGCGAAGGTGAGTATCTGGTTTCATGGTTCCCCACCGACCAGTCCATACGCTATGCCGTCGGCAACGCCGGATGGGTGTGGATCAGCACTGGGTACACCACCCCGCTGGGCGTCTGGCGGCACATCGCGTTCACGTCGTCTGCCGCGGACGGCACGATCCGGCTGTACGCAGACGGAGTCGAGGTGTACTCCGCTGCGGGAGGAGGCACGATAGTCGACACGATTCCTGCCCAGAACAACACCTATCTGGGTGATCGGCAGAGCGGCACGGAGTCCTTCGAAGGCGACCTTGATGAGGTGCGCATCTGGAACGTCACGAGGTCGGCCGCAGAGATAGCCAGCACATATGCCAGGACGCTGACAGCCGGCGAGGCAGTGGCTGTCACTGGCCTCGTGGGGTACTGGAACTTCGACGACGGCACGACAACCGACATCACGGGCAATGGGAATGACGGCACGTTCACTGGGAACGCCGGGATCCTAGGCTCGCAGCAAACCTTCGGCGCTAACGGGGCGGCTCCAACCGCAGACGCGTCCTCGGCGACCGCAGCCAACGGCCCGGAAAACTACATCCAGATCACCGGGTCGGACCCTGACGGCGACCCCGTGACGTTCAACTTGGTGAACCCTACGTCCGACACGATGGGTCTTCCGCTCACCATCGTCGACGCCGATCCGACCGACAACACGGCGACCGTGCTGTACATGCCCTCGGCGGACGGAGCCGACGGCTTCTCGTTCACCGTCACGGACGGGATTGAGGCCAGCGCGCCAGCGGCGGTCTCGATCACGGTCAGTTCGCCCACAAACTATGACGTGGCGTTTGACGGCTCCGCTGACTACTTGGATGTAGGCGTCGATGCCTCGCTCGTTCTCGCCAGTGAGTTCACGCTGGAGGCGTGGATATACCCAACTGGGGCGGGTGGAGGCGCGCTCGGCGACGGCACGATCGTCTGTCGAGAAGGTGAGTACCTGCTGTCGTGGTATTCCGACGGCACGATCCGGTACGCGATGGGGAACGACGGGTGGGTGTGGAGGTCTACCGGATATGTGGTGGGCCAGAACGAGTGGACACACGTGGCGTTCGCACATGCCGACGGCGTGTTCACGCTGTACCTCAACGGCGCGTACGTCGACTCATTCGCCGCGATCAGCGGAACGGTCACGGACTACCTGACCGGGCTGAACAACGTGTGGGTCGGCGGCCGGCAGAGCGGCGAGGCCACGTTCCAGGGCGAGCTGGACGAGGTACGCGTCTGGAACGTCGCTCGCGACGCCGCCGAGATCGCCAGCAGTTACGATCGGACGTTCACGCTCGCCGAGGCGCAGGCCATAGCCGGCTTGCAGGGCTACTGGACCTTCGATGACCAGAACGCCAGCGACCTGACCCTCAACGCGAACAACGGCACATTCGTCGGCAACGCGGCTATCGCCCCATCTGGGCAAGCGTTCGGCGCCAATGGCGTCGCCCCGGTAGCGGACGCCGGCATCAGCGCGACCGTCGAGACGAGCCAGACTGTTGAGATCCAGATCACAGGTACCGACGGGGACGGCGACTTCGTAGCGTTCGAGTTGGTCTCTGCCGTGTCGGACACGCTGGGCGGGCCGCTTACCCTCACGGACGCGGACCCAACTGACAACCTCGCGACGGTGACATACGACGCCACCAGCGGAGCGGGCGCCGACACGTTCTCGTTCACCGTCAGCGATGGCGTCGAGACGAGCAGCCCCCAGTCTGTCGCCGTGACGGTCAACCTGCCTGCGGTCGCATGGTCGACGTCGACGGGCGTCGTAACTCTCTATGACGGCGTGGCGGACTACGAGGAGGCCCCGGACAGCCTGATCCAAAGCCACACGTCGGTAACTGTCGAGACGTGGTTCCGCACCACGGCGACGAAGGGCGTCATCTTCGGCTACCAGAACGCGGCGTATCCGACCGCGCCGGGGAACAGGGCACCGGCGCTCTACGTGGGATCGGATGGTCTGCTGCGCGGGGGGCTCTGGGCCGCCAACGCAGCAGCCCCACTCAACAGCGGGGTCGCTGTGAATGACGCGGCGTGGCATCACGCTGCAGTCGTTGCGGACGGCTCCGGTCACCATCTGTACGTTGATGGCGTCCTCGCTGGAACAAACGCCAGCGCCACGGACCACCTGGATATGACCAGCAACCAAGTTGGTGTGGGGTACGACTTCGGCTGGGTTGGTGGGGCAGGCGGCTGGGCGTTCTACCGAGGCGACCTGGCGGACCTGAACGTCTGGGACGGCGCGCTGGCTGCCAGCGATGTCGCAGGGATAGCTGCCACGCCGCCAACGCAGGAGGCGCCGAACCTCACGGCGTCATTCGCAGGAGGCGCCGGCACGCCCGACTACATGAACGCCGGCGCGGATGCGTCACTCGTTGCCACGACCGGACTGACGGTTGAGGCGTGGATGTACCCGACGGGATTGGGCTCCGCTGGGGCCTCCGGTGGCACATACGTGTCGAAGGAAGGCGAATACAGCATCGCTCGATGGGGGGGGACGGGACGATCTACTTCGCGCTCGCCAACACGTCGCCCGGGTACGCGTGGGTAAACTCGCTGCAGGCCGCGCCTTTGGACACCTGGACGCATGTCGCCGTCACCTACGACGGCACGACGGGCATCGCCGAGACGTACATAGACGGTGTGCCGGGGACGTCCATAGCGCTTGTCGGCGCGCTGGGAGATACGAACGCGGTCTTGAACGACCTGTGGATTGGCCGGCGCGAGGCGGGAGAACACGCGTTCGATGGCGAACTCGACGAAGTGCGTGTGTGGAACGTCGCACGGACGGCGGAGGAAATCGCCAACACCTACGCCAAGACCCTGACACCCGCCGAAGCGCAGAACGTGCCTGGGCTCGTGGGCTACTGGAACTTCGACGATGGTACGGCGAACGACATCACGCTCAACGCCAACCATGGCACGCTCTCGGGCCAGGCGGGACTGACCGGGTCACCGCAGGTGTTCGGTGGCAACACCGCTCCTAGCGCCGACGCCGGCATCTCCGTCTCCGTGTTCACCGACGAGGTCGGCGATATTGTCGTCACCGGCACGGATGCTGACGGCGACCTACTGAGCTTCTCCACAACGCTTGGCGCCTCCGACACGCTTGGGGCATCGCTGACCGTTGTGGACGCCGACACTACGGACGGCCTCGCAACCGTGCAGTACGCAGCGACGGCCACGCCGGGCCCTGACACGTTCTCGTTCACCGTCAGCGATGGTATCGACACCAGCACAGCCGAGCTGGTGAACGTCACGGCTTCCGCCCCGACAAATCGCGCGCTGGCTGTCGATGGCAGCCTCGATTACGTGAACGCTGGGTCGGACACCTCTACGCTGCTGACAGCCACCTTCACGCTGGAGGCATGGGTCTACCCGACCGGGCCAGGGAACGGCCCAGGAGATACTGGGGGGTTGATCCTCGGTCGTGCAGGTGAGTACCTGCTGGCCCGGTTCCCAGACGGCTCAATCCAATTCGCCCACGCGCTGACGTCGCCCGGCTACCTGTGGGCGGACACGGGAGCCGTTGCCCCGCTGGACACATGGACGCACATCGCGCAGACGTACCACTCGGCGGCTGGCTTCGTGGACACCTACGCGAATGGGGTGTTGGCAGGTTCCGTGGCCGCGTCAGGCGTACTCGGCGATGCCGAGCCCGCTAGCAACGAGCTGTGGATAGGCGACCGTCAGGCGCTAGAGCAGGCGTTCGAGGGACAGATAGACGAGGTGCGGGTGTGGGACGTCGCGCGCACGCCGTCCGAGATCGCCAACACATACTGGAAGGCTCTCAGCGCTGGCGAGGCCGCCGCGCTGACTAGTCTGAAGGGCTATTGGAACTTCGACGACGGGACGCCCAACGATCTGAGCGGTTACGCGAACCACGGCGTCCTTGCTGGCGAAGCCGCCCTACTCGGGTCTGCCGAGGTCTACACACCCAACGTAGCTCCCACCGCGACGCCAGGCATTGCTGCGAATGCCGAGACAGGCGAGACCGTCAACGTCATCCTCACGGCGGCGGACACCGACGGTGACTACGTCAGCTTCGCCCTCCTCTCCGAGGTGTCCGACACGCTCGGGGCTACGGTGGCGCTGAGCGATGTCGACCTCACGGACAACCAGGCGCTGCTTACCTACACGGCCGATGCTGGGGACGGAGTGGACGCCGTTTCGTTCGTGGTCTCCGACGGCGTGGCCACGAGCGCAAGCGACGCCGCCACTGTTACGGTGAGCTTCCCCGCGAACTCAGCGTTGGTTCTGGACGGCGTGGACGATCGAGTCGACATCGCGTCTGACCCTGCGCTTGATGTCACGGGCGCGGCGACGGTTGAGCTGTGGGTCAAGACGCCCATATCCCTCGCCGCCCAGCCGGACTTCACTTCGCTAGTGCGAAGGCTTCGTACACCAAGCGAAAACGACGACAACTACGGGATCCTCGTCGGCGCGGGTGAATACCTCCGGTTCCTCATTGGCAACAGCGCCGTCGAACAGAGCGTAGACACAACCGGATTCACCCCAGCACTCGACACGTGGTACCACGTCGCCGGCGTTTATGACCCCTCCGTGCCAGAGCTCCGTGTGTACATTGATGGCGTGCTGAACAACTCGGCTGCGGTGTCCATTGTGCCAACTGCGGCTGACGGACCGCTTGAGCTGGGCTATCAGTCCCCGACCGCGTACTACAGCGGTGAGATCGACGAGGTACGCCTTTGGCATGTCGCGCGGACACAGGAGGAGATCGTCAACGCCGCGACGAAGACGCTCACAGGATTCGAGACAGGCCTCGCGGGCTACTGGAACTTCGACGACGCGACGGCAGGCGACCTGACCATCAATGGTAACGCTGGGTCGTTTGTGGGCGGCGCGAGCACGGCGGGGTCGCTCCTCGGCCTCGGGGTAAACGCGCCACCGACGGCAGACTCGGGCATCATCGCGACGGTGGAAGCCGGGCAGACGGTTGTCTTCGACATAACCGGCACGGACACCGACGGCGACGCGCTCCAGTTCTCGCGAGACTCCAGCTTCACGGACACTTACGTCGTGCCGTTCTCGCTCACGGATGCCGACCCGACGGACGCCGTCGCGAGCATTACGTACACCGCGCCGATTCTGTCCGGCGCTGACACGTTCAGCTTCACCGTCAGCGACGGCTTGGACACCAGCGCGAGCACGCAGGTCACCATCAACATCACCCAGCCGGCAAACTCCGCGGCAGTCTTCGACGGCACGGCGGATTCTGTGGACTTTGGGAATGCCGCATCCGCGAATTTCGACACGAACGACGACTTCACCGTCGAGTTGTGGGTGAAGCCCGACGCGGTCCAGAACTCGTCGGGCAGCGGCGATAACAGCCTCGTAGAGAAGGTGTCCGGCACCCCGTACCCGTTCCTTCTGCGCATGTCCAACCAGGACAACCCGACGCCAGGAAACGCCGGCATGATTAGCGCGTCGCGTCGCGACACGAGCAACACGCGCTCCATCATCTACTCGACGGCCCGCATCCTCGATGGGGTCTGGCATCACGTCGCGTACACGAAGACCGGGTCCACGTTGGCGCTGTACATCGACGGCGTGCTGGACGGCACGACCGCGGACCTCTCCGCGACCACGACCGTAAACGTCGACTCTCTCGTCCTGGGCATCGACAACGCCGTCACTCGCCCGTTCTCAGGCGAGATGGACGAGTTCCGCATCTGGAACGTGGGCAGGACCCAGGAGGAGATCGTCAACGCGATGACCAAGAGCCTCCTGGGTTGGGAGGACGGTCTTGTCGGCTACTGGAACTTCGACACAGGCACGGCGGCGGACGGCGCCGGGGCGAACGACGGCACGTTTGCTGGGAACGCCGCCACGGGATCGTCGGCACAGGTCTACGCCTACAATACAGCGCCCGTCGCCGATGCCGGGATCACCGCGACGGCGGAACTGGGTCAGACGGTACAGATCACCATCACGGGTACCGACGCTGACGGCGACTCTCTATCATTCGCGCTGCCACAGCCAGGGCAGGCGGCCGAATACTCGGACGACCTGTGGGCGACGGTGACGCTCACGGACGCCGATCCGACGGACAACATCGCAACGCTCTCCTACGAGGCGACCGACCTAGGCGCCGACACCGTGACGTTCACGGTGAGTGACGGTATGCAGACGAGCGACTACGAAACCGTGGCGATCAACGTGTCGCTGCCGTCGAACCCGGCAGCACACTTCGACGGCACGCTCGACAGCACAGGCGACTATGTCTTCGTGCCGGACAACGCGCTGCTCGACCTGAACGTCATGACGGTCGAGGCGTGGGTGAACTGGGATGGCGCCACAGATCCCGCGACCATCGTCAGTCGCCCTCGGACCGATAGTGGAAGCCCAGGCAGTGGGTATGTGCTGCGCGTTGCTGGTGGGGTACCGACATTCGGATTCAACAATGGCTCCAATTACAACGCGGCGGGCGCGACCCCCGTGGCAGCAGGCATGTGGACGCACATCGCGGGCACGTTCGACGGGCAGGTCATCAACGTCTACCTAGATGGCGTGTTGGACGGCACGACGGATATCGGCTCTGCGCAGACGCTTCTGGACTCCACCGCCGGGTTGCTGATCGGTCGGGAGTTCGTAACCGGCCTATACAACCGCGGGTTCTCAGGCGTGATCGACGAAGCGCGCGTTTGGGACCATGTCCGTACCGAACAGGAGATCCAGGGCGCGCAGAACGTCACGCTCACCGGCTCCGAGCCCGGGCTGGTCGGTTACTGGAGCTTCAGCGATGGGACCGCGAGCGACCTTTCGCCCAATGGGTTGCACGGCACATTCAATCAGGGCGCCGACATCGTCGGGTCTTCGCAGGTATTCCCGGCGAACACGCCGCCAGTGGCAGCCGTGCCGACCGCTGTCACCGCCGACTCAGGTCAAACCGTCGCGGTAACGGTCACCGGCTCGGATGCCGACGGAGCGCCCGTGACATTCGCTCTCGTCTCCGAGGTATCGTCGTTTGGCGCAACGCTGACTCTCACCGACGCCGACCCCGCGGACAGCGTGGCGACGGTCAGCTACGACGCCATCGCCGGCCCAGGCGCCGACACGTTCGACTTCTACGCCTACGACGGCGTGGACACGAGCGCACCGCAGACCGCAGCGGTGGCCGTGAACGTACCGGCGAACCAGGCGCTTAGCTTGGACGGCGCGCTCGACTTCGCGCAGATCCCGTTCTCCACGGTGTACGACATGGCGGGCGAGCTGACGCTCGAGGCATGGTTCAACACGCCCGTGGCCCTGGCCGCGCAGGCGCCCTGGAGTGGCATCGTCTACCGTCCCCGGGTAACGGACACCCTCAACAACTACGGGATCGTCGTAGGCACGGGCGAGTGGCTGCGCTTCTTCGTTGAGGATATCAACGGGCTGCAATTCGATGTGGACACGGTTGGCTTCACGCCAACGGTCGGCGCGTGGCATCACGTTGCGGGTGTGTACGACGGCACAGCTTCGGAACTGCGAGTTTACGTCGACGGCGTGCTCAACAACACGACGACGGGAGCCACTCTTGCCGCCATAGTGGGTGACGGGACCGTAGAACTTGGTCGTCTTCGCGACGAAGTGAACGAATCGTACTTCACGGGCGAGATTGATGAGGCGCGGATATGGAATGTCGTCCGCACCGCGGAGGAGATTCAGAACGCCTTAGGCAAGTCGCTCAGCGGGTCCGAACCTGGGCTGGTAGGCTACTGGAGCTTCGATGACGGCTCGGCCGCCGACCTGTCCGGCAATGTCGCCCCGGGCGCGTTGGTGGACAACGCGGTGATCGTCTCGTCCGCCCAGGTTCTGGTCGCCAACGCGGCCCCGACGCCGGACGCGGGAAGCGTCAGCGTGGAACAGGGGTCGGCGGGAACGGCGCTCATCTCCGCGACGGACACGGACGGCGATCTCCTGAGCTTCGCGTTGGTCTCCGAGGTGTCCGCCTTGGGCGCTACGCTCACCCTCGCCGACGCGGATCCGACCGACAACATCGCGGAGGTGACCTACACCGCGGACGCGAGCGTCGGCGCGGACTCGTTCGACTTCCTCGTCAGCGACGGCGTCGCGCCCGCAGTCGCAGGCACGTTCGACGTGACCGTGACGCTGCCGCCAAACTCCGCGATCAGTCTGAACGGCACGACAGACTACGTAGACGTCCCGTTGTCTTCGGCGTACGACATCCCAGGCGACCTGACGCTCGAAGCCTGGTTTAACACACCCATTCCGTTGGCTTCCCATGAAGACTGGGCGGGGCTCGTGCATCGGCCACAGATGGGAGGGACGGAACCCAACTACGGGCTCATCGTCGGCGCGGGCGAGTACCTCCGCTTCTTCATAGAGGACGCGTCGCCGGTGCAGCTCTTCGTTGACACGGTTGGTTTCACGCCAACCCCGGGTACCTGGCATCACGCCGCGGGCGTGTACGACACAGCCGCCTCTGAGCTACGCATATACGTCGACGGCGTGCTCAGCGGGACCACGGGTGGCGTGACCCTTACGACTGCCGCCGGGGATGGCGGCATTGAGATAGGCCGTCAGAGTGACAGCTCCAGCACGTCGTACTTCATCGGTGAAATCGACGAGGCGCGTGTGTGGAGCGTGGCGAAGACCGAGGAGGAGATCCAGAACGGCCTGTACAAGATCCTCTCCGGGAACGAGGCTGGGCTTGCTGGGTACTGGAACTTTGACGACGGCGCCGCGACCGACCTGAGTGTGAACGCGAACGACGGCGTCTTCGTGGGTTCGCCAACGACAACAGCCTCAGCGCAGACGTTCGGGACGAACGCGCCGCCCGTTGCCGCCACTGTTTCCACCACAGGCATCGCGGGCCTCGCGTCGCAGGTAACACTGACGGGAACGGACACTGATGGTGACGTCCTTAGCTTCGCCCTCGCGTCAGGCGCCTCCGTGTTGGGCGCGTCGCTGACGCTAACGGACGCCGATCCCACCGACAACCTTGCGACCGTGACCTACGGTGGCGAGGGCGGAGCCGGCGCGGATACGTTCGGCTTCACGGTGTCTGATGGGCTGGATGTCAGTGCGCCGCAGACCGCCACCGTGACCGTGAGTGAGCCCTCGAACTTCGCGCTCATCCTGGATGGCGATGGCGACTTCGTGGGAACGGGGTACACGGACGACTGGTCAGCCCTGACCGACCTATCCGTCGAGGCGTGGGTCTATTACACCGGCGGCGCCAATGCAGTCTGCGTCGGCAAAAACGGTGAGCTGTACTTCGGGCTAGACAACTCGGACGCCCTCATATTCGCGTACGGCGCCGACTGGACCAACCACTACACCGGTTTCGTCATGCCGCTCAACACGTGGACGCATGTCGCGCTGACCTACTCCAGTGCCGACGGGGCGTGGCTTACGTACGTGAACGGAGCCCTCACACACACGTGGGAGGCTACCGGCCCAATCGGGGCTATCTCAACCCCCGAAGAACTCATGATCGGCGCGTATCATCCAAATGGCGCCAACCCGTGGCCTGGGCGAGTGGACGAGGTGCGCGTCTGGACCGTTCGTCGCACGGCGGCAGAAATCGCGGACAATTACCAGGCGATGTTGACCGGCTCGGAGGCAGGGCTGCTCGGCTACTGGAACTTCGACGACAGTACCGCGGACGACCTGACCGCCAACGCGAACCACGGGACGTTCGTCGGTAACGCGACCACGGCCGCGTCGTCCCTGAGTCTGGGCGAGCCGGCCATCAACACACCCCCCGTTGCGACTCCTGCCATCGCCACTACCGCAGATACCGGCGAGACGATCGCGATCACGCTCTCTGGGTCGGACGCGGAGTCGACGCCCGTCACGTTCGAGCTCGTGTCAGTGAACTCGGCCTTCGGCGTTCCACTCACCCTCACGGACACAGACGTCGCCGACAGCGTGGCGACCGTCACGTACACCGCGACCGGAGGCGTCGGCGACGACACGTTCGACTTCAGCGTGTCTGACGGCGTCGCCACAAGCGCGGCGGCGACCGTCACGGTGACAGTCACTGCCGTCGGCAACCAGACAGCCACATTCGACGGTGTCGGTGATTACGTCGATGCCGGCGCAGACACGTCGCTGGCGATGACAGACCAGCTGACGGTGGAAGCGTGGATCTACCCACGCGGTCCCGGCGAGGAAGGCGCCGAGGGAGGCATGATCGCCAATAAGGAGGGCGAATACGAACTGGTGCGCTTCCCGGATGGGTCGATCCGCTTCGCGACCGGCGGGACAAGCGTCCCTTGGGCATGGGTGGACACCGGACACGTCGCGCCCCAGGACGTGTGGACCCACATCACGTGGACCTGGTCTGGCGCGGACGGCATGAGTCACGTCTACGCGGATGGAACGCTCGTGTTCTCCGCCGTGCACACGGGGACGATCTCCGACGCCGAGGTGGGACAGGATGCCTTCTACATCGGCAACCGTCAGAGCGCTCCGCACGGCTTCGACGGTGACATCGACGAGGTGCGCGTGTGGAACTACGCGCGGTCGGCCACGGAGGTCATGAACGCCTACGATAAGACGCTCACCGTAGCGCAGACGGCCGCCCTGCCCGGGCTCGTCGGCTATTGGCCCTTCGATGACGTCACCGCCGCCGACCTGTCCACCAGCGGGAACCACGGCGCGCTCGTGAACGAGGCGACCATCGTCGGGTCGTCGCAGGTATTGGTCGAGAACACCACGCCGACGGCTTCGACAGGCGTGACCGCGAGCATCCTCGACGGCACCACCGGCTCCGTCACTCTGTCCGGCACGGACCCCATCGACGGTGATCTACTCACGTTCGAACTTGTGAGCGGGACATCCGCTCTCGGCGCCGCGCTGGCGCTGACCGACGAGTTCCCGACCGACAACCTGGCGGCGGTAAGTTACGTGAGCCTTGGGACTGGGGAGGCTACGGACACGTTCACGTTCACGGTAAGCGACGGGATCGACACCAGCGCCCCGGCAACGGCCACCGTGACGATCACCGAGCCCACGCCCGTGTCGGGGATCGACCTGCTGGTGAACGGTAGCGCGGAGGACACAGCACTCACAGGCTGGGAGGAACTCTCCGGCGGGTGGTACTCCCGGCTCGCGGCCGACGGCGTCTACCCACGCGATGGCTCGTACTTCTTCTTTTCTGGCGCTGGCGCCGACAACCGTCTGCGTCAGGACATTGACCTTGGAGGCTACGCCCAGCAGATCGAGGCTGGTTCTGCGAGCTTCACGTTTGACGGGTACGTGACGTCCTACAACCAGTCGCCAGCGGACGGGTCCACGGTCCTGCTCCAGTACTACAACGGCGATCCTGACGCGGGTGGCTCCGTTACCTCGACGTTCAACTCGGGCGAGATCGCGAACCCGTCGTCGTGGGTGCAAGTGACCGACACGCGAACGCCACCCGCAAGCACCCGCTGGGCGCGCCTGACGCTGATCGCCACGCGGCACAGCGGCACGGGCAACGACGGTGATTTCGACGCCCTGCGCTTCCTCGTGACCGCCCCCGCCGCGATGGTGTGGACACAACCGACGCCAACGCAGTCGTTCGATGGCGTGGATGACCTCGAACTGGCGGCCAACAACATCATCCTCGACCAGGGCGGCGTCTTCTCGGTCGACACTTGGTTCCGCACACTCGACTCTGGCGTCATCTTCGGGGTCAACGACGCCGCGTATCCGAGCACGCCGTCAAATTGGACGCCTACGCTGTATGTTGGCGGAGATGGGCTTCTGCGCGGCGCGGTCTGGCGTTCCTCGAACTCCGCGCCCCTGACGAGCGCGGGCGCGGTCAACGACGGGCAGTGGCATCACGCGGCGGTCGTCGCCGAGAACGCCCGACATCACCTGTACCTGGACGGGTCGCTGGTGGGCACGTTCGACGACCACGTCGAACAGAACGGCTGGACGTACTCCCAGATTGGGCTGGGCTACACCGGCGACGCGTGGCCCGGTAGCAACAACGACTGGTTCCCATACCGCGGCGATGTCGCGAACCTCAACGTGTGGGGCGGCATCCTCAGCGCGTCCGACATCGCCGGGCAGGCCGCTAACCCACCGACGGTTGCGCCTGATGGGTCTATGGCCGCGTTCGACGGCGTCGGCGACGCGATCGTCGTAGGCTCCTCGGCCTCCCTGACGCTAACAGGTGACATGACGATGGAGGCGTGGGTATACCCGACGGGACCGGGAGAGGACGCGACCGAGGGCGCTGGCATCGTCGCCAAGGAGGGTGAGTACATCCTCGCCCGCGATCCTGACGGCACGATCTGGTACGCTCTTGGAAACACGACGCCGGGATGGAGCAAAACGCTCACCGGGTACGTCGCGCCGCTCAACACGTGGACGCACCTGGCGCTCGCGTACGACTCGGTCGGCGGCAACATCGGCGTCTACGCTGACGGCGTGCAGGTGTATAGCGCCGTGGGCGACGGCGCGATCGTGGACGCGATCAACTGGGCGAACGACCTCTGGATCGGCGGTCACGAGGGTTACAGCCAGTCCTTCGACGGGCAGATAGACGAGGTCCGAGTGTGGGGGATTTCGCGCACCGGCGACCATATCGCCAGCTCTTACCAGAAGAAGCACGGGGGCGGAGAGACCGGTCTGGTCGGGTATTGGTCGTTCGACGGCGATGAGACCGCCGATGACCGGACCGCGAACGCCAACAACGGAGCTTTCGCTGGAAACACGCTCGTCATCGGTAACGCGCTGCCGCTACAGATCAACAACCCGCCCACGATGGATTCGATCGCCGCACAGGCGCTGACGGGCGGCGAGACGGTGGACATCACGTTGACCGCCACCGACCCTGACGGCGACGCCGTCACGTTCGAGTCCGCCGCGGATCCACTCGGCGGCACGCTTGTGATCGACAACAGCACGGGGGTCGCCACATACGCGCCGTTCCTGGCGTTCTCCGGCGCCGACTCGTTCGACATCGTCGCCAACGACGGGATGAGCATCAGCGCGCCTGTGACCGTGTCGGCCAGCGTTACCGCAGCAGACCTCGACCCCGAAATCGGTGGGCTGCACGAACTACTCAGTGAGGACTTCGAGAGTGGCGTCACGGGCGTGTGGTCCAACCCGACGACCTCGGTCACTCCTTCCGGGTCGCGCGGCTATCTCGGGCAGTTCGCCAACAGCGCCGTCACGCTGACGGTGCCGGACATCCCGGCGCACGCCGAGGTGACGATTGAGTTCGACCTATACATCAACAAGTCGTGGGATGGCATCGGTTCCGCAGGCAACGACGTGTGGAAGATCCAGGCGGACGGGTCGACGCTGCTGCAGACGACCTTCTCCAACGTGCCGCTCAGCTTCTGGAGCTTCTTCTCAGGCAACTGGCGTCAGTCGTATCCGGGTAGCTACCCCGGTGGCAACAACCCTCTCAAGCGGGGCGCCGTCGAATCCAACTCGCTCGGGTTCTCGTACTTCGGTGACTCGGTGTACCACTTCAGCTTCACCGTGCCACACACTGCGGACACGCTGACGTACACGTTCACCGGGTCTGGGCTCGAAGGGGTCAGCAACGAGAGCTGGGGTCTCGACAACGTGCGCGTCACGACGCAGCACGTGAACATCGAAGAGGACATCGTCTCCGAGATCACGCTGCCGGGCGCCGACCCAGGTGGGGATGCCGTCACGTTCGCGATCACGACGCCGCCGACGCAGGGCACGCTGACAGGCGCCGGGCCGGTCTTCGCCTACACGCCGAACCTGGACTACAACGGCCTCGATCAGTTCGGCTACACGGTCAGCGATGGCACGATCACAACAGCGGAATCTACCGTCGTCATCGAAATCGACCCCGTGGACGACGCTCCGATTCTGAATACGATCGCTGACGTGACAGTGTTCGAGGACAGTGGCGAGGCGACGGTAACGATCACCGGCGTTGGCGCCGGGGGCGCCTCGGACGAGGATGTGCAGACGATCACGCTGGTCGCGACGAGCCTCAACTCCGCGTTCATACCCACGCCGAGCGTAACCGGGACGACGGACACGAGGACAGTCACGTTTACGCCTGCCGCCGACGCGGCGGGTGACGTGACGATCCTCATCACTGCAACCGATACGGGGCTGGACGGCGCCAGCGGCGGACCCAGTGGCGCAACACACTTCAACACGGGCGGCGAGCAGTTCACAGTCACGCTAACCCCGCTGAACGACGCTCCATCGTTCGACGCCATTGCCGACGTGACGATGGACGAAGACGCGACTCCGAGCCCCGTCAGCATCACCACTGTCAGCGCCGGCGGCGGCGCGGACGAGTTGACGCAGACCGTCACGGTCACCGCGACGAGTAGCGATGTGACGATCGTGCCCGACCCGACGGTCAGCGGCACGGGCGACACGCGGGCGCTCACCTTCACCCCCGTCGCCGAGACCAGCGGAACCGTCACTATCACGGTGACCGCGACGGACGACGGAGCCGCCGACGGCGAGACGGAGTTCAACACAACGACAGACACGTTCACGATCACCATCAACGCCGTGAACGACGCGCCGCTGTTCGACGAGATCGCCACGCTGACCTTCGATGAGGACAGCGGCCCGGTCGAGGTGACGATCACCGGTGTGGCCACGGGAGGCGGCGACGACGAAACCGCCGCGCAAAGCGTGACGTTCGTGGCGACAAGCTCCCTGCCTGGGCTGGTACCAGATCCCACGATCACGGGCAGTGGCGCGACGCGGACCCTAACTGTGGACTCCGTCGAGGACGCTAGCGGCGGCGGCACGATTACCGTCACGGCAACGGACGACGGTGGCACGGCCGGCGGGTTGGACGTCGACACGTATTCGCAGACCTTCACGTTCCTGGTTAGCGCGCTGAACGATGCGCCCCTGTTCGACGACGTTGCCGCTGTGTCCGTCGACGAGGACGCGGGTCTATCGACGGTGAGCATCACGGGAGTCGAGCCCGGGGGCGGCACTGACGAGGCGTCTCAGTCCGTGATATTCACCGCGACCAGTAGCGACCCGACCATCGTGCCGGACCCCGCCGTGTCGACTAGCGGCACGCTAGGCACAGTCGTCTACACGCCCGTGGCCGAGGCGAACGGCACGGTCACGATCACCCTCACCGGCACGGACACAGGGTCAGGCACGGCGCCCAACGTCAACGCGCTGACGAAGACGTTCGACATCACCGTGAACGCTGTGAACGACGCGCCGTCGTTCGACGCCGTCGCGGACCTGACCATCGATGAAGACTCCGCAGGCGGCACGCTCGACATCACCTCCATAGATGTGGGCGGAGGCGACGACGAGGCCGCGAGCCAGGCTGTGGTCCTCACGGTTACCAGCAGCGACCCGACCATCGTGCCGGACCCGACGCTCACAGGGTCGGGCTCGTCGCAGACGCTGGCGTACGCGCCAGTGGCTGACGCAGCCGGGACCGTCACGATCACCGTTGTCGGCTACGACGGTGGGCCGACGCAGGGCGCGTCCGACGTCTCCACGGCGACGCAGACCTTCGACATCACCGTGACCGCCATCGACGACGTGCCAACACTTGAAACCATCGCCGACATCACCATCGACGAGGACGCCGGTCTGACGACCATCAACCTCGGCGAGGTAGGCCCGGGCGGCGGCGTCGACGAGGCGGGCCAGACGCTGTCGTTTACCGCCGCTAGCCTGAACCCGACGGTGATCTCCTCGTTCAGCATCGACGCGTCCGAGACCGGTTACGACATGACGTTCACGCCGACGGCGGACGCGAATGGCGTCGTCACGGTCGTTGCATCGGTAACGGACACGGGTTCGTCCGTATCGCCGAACGCGAACCAGGTGCAGCAGACGTTCGACGTCACGATTACGGCCGTCGACGATGCCCCAAGCTTCGACTTCATCGAGGACGTGACGGCGAGTGAGGACTCCGACCCCGTCTCCGTGCTGATCTCGACGGTAAGCTCCGGCCCATCCGACGAGTCGACGCAGACGGTTGCGCTGACCGCGACCAGTTCCGACCCCTCTCTCATACCCGACCCGACTCTGAGCGGCAGCGGCGACACGTGGACGCTGACCTTCCAACCCGAGGCGACCGTTAACGGCACGGCGACCATCACGGTCAGCGCGGTCGATGACGGCAGCTCCGTCAGTCCCAACGCCAACGCGTATTCTCAAGACTTCGTCGTCACGGTCGTCCCGGTGAACGACAGCTCGACGGCGGACGACACGACGAGCGCGACCGACGAGGACATCGCCGTCAGCATCCCCATCACGGGTAATGACCTGGACGGCGACATCCTCTCGTTCTTCCTATGGGACGGCCAGGGAGGCGTTACGACGGACATCGCGTCGCTAAACGGCGGCGTCGTCTCGCTGACGGACGCGGACACGTCTGACAATGCCGCCACGGCCCTCTACACGCCGCCAGTGGACTTCAACGGCACGGACACGTTCCTCTTCATCGTGAACGACGGCACGCTGGACAGCGCCACCGCGACGGTCACGGTCACCGTCAGCGCCGTCGCCGATGCGCCGGTCGCCACGGACACGACGGCGACGACCGCGGAGGAGACAGCGATAGATGTCGTCCTGACGGGCGTGGACGCCGACGGCGACGCCATCACCGTGCTGTTGTGGGACGGCGAGGTGGGCGTCACGTCGGATACCGTCTCGGCAAACGGCGGCACAGTGTCCATCGGGGCGACGTCGGCCGACCAAGCTACGGCAACGTACACTCCGCCAGCTCAGTTCTACGGCGACGATACCTTCGAGTTCATCGTGAACGACGGCGTGTCTGACAGCGCTATCGCGACCGTCACGGTCACGGTCGATGCGGTGAACGACGAACCGACGGTGACCGCTGAGACCGCCACGACGAGCGAGGATACGGCGACGACGGTCTTCCTGACGGGTAGCGACGCCGACGGCGATCTGCTCACCGTGCTTCTGTGGGACGGCGCCGCCGGAACCTCAGCGGACATCACGTCCGCCAACGGAGGTACGGTCTCGATCGGCGCCACTGCCGAAGACGCTGCGACGGCAACGTACACGCCAGCGCAGGACTTTGCCGGGTCGGACACGTTCGAGTACGTCGTGAACGATGGGACGACCGACAGCGCCACGGCCACCGTCACGGTCACCGTCAGCGCCGTCAACGACGAGCCCACGGTCGCTGCGCTAACCGTGACGACGACGGAAGACACTCAGCTCGACATCTCCCTAAGCGGCTCGGACGTCGAAGGTGACGCCCTGACGCTGCTCCTTTGGGACGTGGAGTTCAGCACCGTCGGCCCGGTCACGACGACGAACGGCGGAACCGTGTCCGTCGGCGCCACCACGGCGGATGTAGCTACGGCTACATACGTGCCAGCCGCGGACTTCGTGGGCGCCGACACGTTTGAGTTCCTCGCGAACGATGGCGCCCTCGATGGCGCGACCGCGACGGTCACCGTTACGGTGGAGGCGGCCAACGACGCCCCGGCAGCAACAGCGACCGAGGCCACGACCTCCGAGGACACCGCGCTAACGCTGGACCTCACCGGGTCAGACATCGACGGCGACAGCCTGACGGTCTTGCTTTGGGACGGCGCGCAGGGCGTGACGACGGACATCGCCTCCGCCAACGGCGGGGTGGTCTCGATCGGCGCGACCTCCGGCGACCTTGCGACGGCGACGTACACGCCGCCCGCCGACTTCGATGGGACCGACAGCTTCGAGTTCCTCGTGAACGATGGAGCGGTCGACAGCGAGACCGCGACAGCGACGATCACGGTCGAAGCCGTAGACGACGCACCGGTCGCGGACGACCCCGTCGGGCCGTTCACGGTGGCCGAAGCGGCGACGGTGGACATCTCGCTTACCGGCTCGGACATCGATACCGCCGAGCTTACGTTCTCGCTGTACGACGGCGTGTCGAATCCGCCTCTGCTCGTGCTCACCACGGCGAACCTGGGCAGCGTCGTGCTAACCGACGCCGACACCACGGACAACACGGCGACGGCGACGTACTCCCCGCCGGCGGACTTCGACGGCGTGGACACCTTCGACTTCATCGTTGACGACGGGACATCGCAGAGCGCGTCTGTCACCGTTAGCGTGACGGTCACGTCCACGAACGACGCGCCCGTGGCGACTGCCGCGACGACCACGACATCCGAGGACACGGCGGTGGACGTCTCACTAACCGGAACCGATGTCGACGGCAACGTCCTGACAGTACTGCTGTGGGACGGGGCGCAGGGCGTGACGACGGACATCGTCTCCGCCAGCGGCGGCGTCGTATCCCTCGCGGACGCGGACACGACGGACAGCAGCGCCACTGCGACGTACACCCCGCCGACGGACTACTACGGCGAGGACACCTTCGACTTCATCGTCAGCGACGGAGCCCTCGACAGCGCCGTCGAGACGGTTAGCATCACGGTGGACGCCGTTGGCGATGCCCCCGCGGCTACGCCAACTACGGCAACGCTCTCCGAGGACGGGTTCGCCGACATCGTCCTGGGAGGGACGGACGCGGATGGAGACGCGGTCACTGTCCTGCTGTGGGATGGGACCCAAGGCAGTACGGCCGACGTGACGACACCGGCGGGCGGCACGGTTTCGATTGGCGCGACGACGGCGGATCAGGCGACCGCGACGTACACGCCACCGGCCGACTACAGCGGCGAGGATTCGTTCGACTTCATCGTGAGCGACGGCGAGCTAGACAGCGCCGTCGAGACGGTCAGCATCACGGTGGACGCCGTCAACGACGCGCCGGTCGTCCTCAGCGACGCGTACGAGACCTCGGAGGACACGTCCGTCACGTTCACGCTCACCGGCTTCGACGACGACCTCGACGCCCTGACCGTGCTGCTGTGGGACGGCGCGCAGGGCGTCACGGGAACCATCTTCACGGCAGAGGGCGGCGCCGTGGGCATCGGTGGGTCCACGAGCGATCAGGCGTCCGTGACCTACACGCCTCCGGCTGAATTCGCCGGGCAGGACGAGTTCGAATACCTGGTGAACGACGGCACGGAGGACAGCTCCACCGCCGTCGTCACGATCACCGTGACGGCGACGAACGACGCGCCAGCTGGCGCGGATGTCGCGGCGCAGACCAGCGAGGACGTCCCGGTCGACATCGCGCTAACGGCTGCTGATCCCGACTTCGACGCGCTCTCGCTCTACCTCGTGGACGACTCCAGCGCGCAGGTATCGACGCTCACGACGGCCAACGGCGCTGCCGTGACCCTGGGCGCGACCGACCTCCCCATTACGGGCGACGACGGCGTGACGGTCGATCAGTACGCGACGAGCGTCCTGGACTTCAGCAGTGAGTACAGTTCGAGCAGTTGGGGCGCCATTCAGGCGCTCTTCGAGCCGGACACGGAGACGTACGGCGACTTCGCGACCGCATGGTCGCCCGCGACGGCAAATGGCGGGATCGAATACATCACGGTCGGCTTCGACACCTCGGTGTACGCCGAGGGCGCTGTCATCACGGAGACCTACGGTAACGGCTTCGTCTACCAGGTCGACGTCATTGACGTTGGTGGCGCGCCATACACGGTATGGTCCGGCTCCGACACAAGCGCCACAGGCGCGCCAGCCGACTTCCAGGTGTCGTGGCCGAGGACCACTTTCCTCGTCAACGGGTTGCGCGTCTGGATCGACACGGATACGAACCGATCCGCAGCGGAGGAAGTGGACGCCATTCGCCTCCTCGGCAGCGCCGACACACCTGGCGTCGACTACGTCACCGCGACGTACACGCCAGCCGCGGACTACAGCGGCTCCGACTCGTTCCAATACATCGTGGACGACGGCAACGCGGAGAGCGAACTCGCGACGGTGACGGTGACGGTAGTAGCCTCGAACGACGCGCCGATGGCCTCCGATGTCGAGGCCACGACCGACGAGGACATCGCACTCGACATCACGCTGACGGGGAGCGATCCAGAGGGTGACGCTCTGACCGTCCTGCTGTGGGATGGCGAGGCATCGACAGCCGCATCCATCACGACGGCAAGCGGCGGCACGGTCACGATCGCGGCCACGGCGGACGACCAGGCGACGGCGACGTACACGCCTCTGGGCGACTACGCGGGTGAGGACTCCTTCGAATACGTCGTCAACGATGGCGCCGTGGATTCCGATGTCGCCACCGTGTATCTCACCGTCAACTCCGTGAACGACGCGCCCCTCACTAGCGCCGTCAGCGCGGAAACCAGCGAGGACGTGCCTCTGGACATCGTCCTGAGCGGCACGGACGCCGAGGGCGACACCATCACCGTACTGCTATGGGATGGCGCGCAGGGCGTGACGACGGACGTTGTGACGACGAACGGCGGCACGGTCGCCATCGGCGCCACGGCCGACGACCAGGCGACGGCGACCTACACGCCAGCGGCAGACTACAACGGCACGGACACGTTCGAATACGTCGCCAGTGACGGCTCGCTGGATAGCGACGCAACGACCGTCACAGTGGTCGTCGACGCTGTTGATGACCCGCCGACGGCGAACGAGATCGATCCCCTCACGGTCTCGGAGGGCGACACCCTGGAGATCGCTCTGTCCGGGGTCGACTCGGACTCTACCGCCCTCGGCTTCCGGTTGTCCGACGGCGACAGCACGACGGGTACGACCGCAAACGGGGGTCTCATCACGCTCACGGACGCAGACCCGTCCGACACGCTTGGGACGGCGACCTACGTGCCCCCGAGCGGATTCGACGGCGTCGACACCTTCGAGTACCTCGTCACCGACGGCAACGTCGACAGCGACACGGTCACCGTGTCGATAACCGTAACGAGCTTGCCGCTGCTCAGCATCACGGATGTCGAGGTAGCAGAGGCCGACGGCGTGGCGACGCTGACGGTCTCCCTGTCCGCGACCTCCGCGCAGTCTGTGACGGTGGATGTCACCACGGCGGACGGCACGGCGACCAGTGGCGCCGACTACACGGCGACGACGGCAACCACGCTCACGGTGGCCGCCGGGAACACGTCGGCGTCGGTCGACATCGCGCTGACGGACGACGCCGTCAACGAAGACGACGAGACGTTCACCGTGACCCTGTCGAACGCAGGGAGCGCCGCGCTATCAACCGACACGGCGACGGTGACGATTGTTGACGACGACGACATCACTCTGTCCATATCCGACATCACCGTGTCCGAGGCGGACGAGACAGCCGAATTCACCGTGACAGCGTCTGGTGACACGGAGCAGGTCGTGACGTTCGACTTCGCGACGGCGGACGGTGACGCGCTGAGCCCAGATGACTACACCGCCGTGACCCTTACGGCAGCGACCCTCGACACCGAAACCGACTCGCTGACGGTAGCGGTCACACTCACCGACGACGCGATCAACGAAGCCACCGAGACGTTCACGGCGTCGATCTCCACGGCCACCGGGCGCGGCGTGACGATCGCTACGGACGCTGCGACCGCGACGATCCTCGACGATGATGGCTTGTCCCTGAGTATCGCGGATGTGGTCGTCGCGGAGAGCGCCGGCGAGGGGTCCGTCACCATCTCGCTGAGTCAGGCGAGCGACCAGGCGATCACCGTGGACTACGCGACAGCGGACGTCACGGCGTCCGACGCGGCGGACTACGGCTCCATATCGGGAACGGCCACGTTCGACGCCGGGTCAACGGACCAAACGATCGGCTTCGAGATCGTGGACGACGCGGTGAATGAGGACGACGAGACGTTCACGCTGACGCTGAGCAGCGCGGCGGGCGAGGGCGTCACACTAGCCGTAGACAGCGCGGTAGTCACCATCGCCGACGACGATGACATCACCATCGACCTCGCCGACGTGTCCGTCACGGAAACGGACGATGGCGACACGCAGACGGTCGCGTTGCCCCTGACGCTTAGCGGGGAAACCGAGCAGACCATCACGGTGGACGTCGAGACATACAGCGACACCGCGACGGACGGCTCCGACTATGGCGACATAGCTGGGACATACACGTTCTACCCCGACGGTACGACGGGTTTCGAGGATGCTACCGAGACGCTCGCCACCGATCTTTCCGTCTACGGCGACACGGTGAACGAGGACGACGAGACCTTCAGCATCGTCGTATCCGCGCCGTCGGGTCGCGGTGTAACGGTGGGTGTCGACGCCGCGACGGTCACGATCGCCGACAACGACGACGTGACGCTGTCGGTCGATGACGTGTCCATCGCGGAGGACGACGCGGCAGGCGTCGCCACGTTCACGCTCACGCTCTCCGGCGCCAGCGAGCAGACAGTAGCGGTGGATGTCGATGTCGCCGGTTCTGGCACAGCGTCCGCGACCGTGGATTCGGACTTTAGCGTCACGACTCCCCAGACGATCACCTTCGACGCTGGTAGCGTGACACAGACGCTCGACGTCACCATCCTGGACGATACGGTGCACGAGGGCGATGAGACGTACGAACTCGTCCTGACGAACGCCACGGGGCGAGGCGTGACGATCGATGACGATACCGGCGTCGGCACGATCGTCGACGGCGAGTCGCTCACTGTGTCCATCGCGGACGCGTCCGTCACTGAGGGTGACTCGTCGGACGTCACGCTGTCGTTCGAGGTCACGCTCTCGGGTGTCAGCGAGCAGACGATCTCGCTCGACATCGCGGTGGGAGCGGCCTCCACCGACGGCGCGACGGAAGGAACCGACTACACCGCGCCAACCGACACGACGGTGACGTTCTCGCCAGGAGACACCTCGCTGACGTTCGACCTGGCGGTGCTGGCGGACACGATCAACGAGGCGGACGAGTCTGTCGACGTGACGATTACGAACCCGGACGCCACGTCGCTGACGATCACCGATGACACGGCGATGGGCGTCATCGTGGACAACGACGACGTCACGCTGACCGTCGCGTCCGCAGAGGCCTCCGAGGGTGACGCGGACACTACGACGATCTCCCTCGGCGTGGCGCTCTCCGGCGAGAGCGAGCAGACCATCACGGTCGACTACGCCGCTGCGGACGCGACGGCGACGGCTGGGACGGACTACGTCGCTATCACGTCGACCACGCTGACGCTCGCGGCTGGCGAGACGACCGCGTCCATCGACCTGACCGTGAACGGCGACACCGCGAACGAGGCCGACGAGACGGTGGACATCGCGCTGAGCGACGTTACCGGGCGCGGCGTCACGCTGACGACCGACACCGTCACGGCGACGATCCTCAACGACGACGCGCTACCCACGCTGGCGATCGCAGACGTAGAGGTCACGGAAGGCACGGACACAACGGCGACGCTCACGGTGGCGCTGACAGGCGAGACCGAGCAGACCGTGACGGTGAACTACGCGACGGCGAACTCCACGGCGTCCGCAGGCGACGACTACGAAGCCGCGTCGGGTTCCCTTACCTTCGAGCCCGGCACGACGTCCGCTACCGTCGACGTGACCCTCGTGGACGACGTTCTCGCGGAAGACGACGAGACCTTCCTCGTCACCCTGAGCGCCGTGGCGAATGCGACCGTTACCGACGGTCAGGCTTCCGTCACGATCCTCAACGACGACGCGGACGCGTCGCTGTCCATCGTGTCGCCGACAGACTCCGAGGAGTTCGCCGCCGGTACGACCTCGGTCGACGTCGTGGTATCCATCGCGAACCACGTGGGTGGCTGGCGCTGGAAGCTCGGCTCCGACTTCCTCGCGTCCGACACGTCCGACGGGGAACTCGTCGAAGAGGACACCGCCACGATCTCAGGTCTGTCCGACGGCGAGGCGTACAAGGTCTACGTCGCACTGGTCGACGAGGACGGCGTGCGCGCCACGGACGCGGTGACCGCATCCGTCGTGTTCGCCGTGGATCGCGACATCCAGTCCGACGCGCGTGAGTTCGTCTACGACATGCCCGCCGGACTCAGCATGATCGGGCTCACGCTCGATCCGCTGTTCCTCCACGGGACGTCGGAGAGCATCAACGTCTCCGCCACGGGCATGAACGCGTCGCACCTCGTGCAGTTGGGCGCCACGGTCGTCATGAAGATGACGGACGGCATCTACGAGACGCTCGTCGGCAGCGATGGCGCCGTTACGCTGGGAGCCGACTTCGCCATCGACGCGGGTTCCGCCTACGTCGTGAACTTCCCGACCGCGACATCCTTCACGCTCGAGGGTCTCGCCCTGGGCGACGCGCTTGTGGACACGCTCCTTGCCGCGCCGTCGCTGGACGCGTCTCCGTCCGGCGTGTGGGCGTTCGCCGCGGTCGCGGACATCGGCGACGACATCTCGCTGCCTGCGGACGCGGAACTGCGCGTATGGAACACGCGAACCGGCGAAGCGATGGTCGGGCGGCGTATCACCGAGGGACGATTCCTCGCGGCGACCGCGGACATTACCCGCGCGCCCGTCGTGCAGGAAGGCGACACGTTGCGGTTCGACTGGATCACGTCGGCGGGCTATCACCTCGGCATCTCGCGGACGCACCGCGTATCCGTGCCAAACCTCGTGAACGCGTACGCCTTTGCCCGAGTGGATGCGCGACCGGCGTCCGCGCGCGCGTTGCCCAACTACCCGAACCCGTTCAACCCCGAGACGTGGCTGCCGTTCGAGTTGAGCGAGGCGTCCGTCGTGTCACTCGTGATCTACGACGTGAAGGGCAGCGTCGTCCGCACGCTCGACCTCGGCCGTCGGCGCGCGGGGTACCACGTCAGTCGCGACGCCGCAGCGTACTGGGACGGCCGCAACGGGCTTGGCGAGAGCGTCGGTAGCGGCGTCTACTTCTACGAGCTGCGGGCGGGCGGCGCCCGGTCGGTAGGCTCGATGACCATTCTCAAGTAGACGCTCGCAAAGCCGCGCCCTAAGCCATGCGAGGAGACGCGTAACCCCACCCGCCCCTTTGGTCGTCTTGATCGTTGGAGTCTGCCGGCACTAGAATCGTGTTCCAGCGTCAATACTGCGCCGCGGGGAGAATGGTGCGACGTCTTGTCTTGCCCGTACTGCACGTCCTGCTGACGCTGATCTCCGCGCGCGTCGACGCGCTCCCTCCTCAGTGGCTACCGCCCCGCGACGTCACGCTCGGAGCCGATGCCGGTCGCGTCGCCGACCTGGATATGTGCGCGCGTGGGTCGGAAGTCGTCGTTGTATGGAGCGATGCGCGTCTTGGGGGACGCCGGCTCTTCTGGCGACGCAGCCTGGACTTCGGAGCCACGTGGCAGCCAGAGGCCCTCGTCACCAGCGCGGGGTCACCAGCGTCGAGCCCGTCTCTGGCATGCGACGACAGCCGGCTCTATCTGACCTGGATCCACGGCGGCGAAACCGACGGTCGCCTCATGTTCTCGAGCTACGACGGCGCCGGCTGGGCGCCTGCTACCGTGGTCTCTCCGAACGCCCGCGCGTCGTCGCCGGCCATCGCAGTTACACGGGCGTTCCCGCGCGCGATCGGCGTCGCGTACGAGGAGATCGGCCAGGCAGGCGTACGCGCGGTCGTCACGCTCAGCGAGGACGGCGCGGTCACATGGTCGGACCCGTTCCCCGCGTCGCCCAGTGGCGCGCCATCCGCCCAACCCGCCATCGCAGCCGCAGGCGAGATGTTCTACCTCGCGTGGCAGGACTTCCGCGAAGCGTCCGCCCACGTGTACTTCACGACACGCGGCCCACGCCTCGTCGGAACGGAGCGTCGCCTGTCCCAGGTTGGCGGAGCCGGCGCCCCATCCCTGGACGCGCGGGAACGGCGCGTGGTCGCGGCCTGGGAGAGCAAACCTGGCTTGGCCGGCCCCAACATCCACGCCACGGTGAGCGACAACGAGGGGTTCGACTGGGATCTCCCAACGCCCCTGACGCGATCCGCCCCCCAGTCCGCTCGACCGACGGTCCTGGCGCTGAGCGACGCGGCGTACGTGGCGTGGCAGGACGGCTCCGAGGGCGCGTTCGAGGTGTTCCTGGCGCGGCACGGAGGCGACGGCCTGTGGGATGCTCCTGCCCGGTTCACTGAGTCCGGTAACGCGTCCATCCGCCCTCGGCTCGCCGCGAATTTCCCGTCTGGCGCCACGTTCCGCGAAGCGGATGCTCAGCTACAGTTGGCGTGGACCGAGCGTGGGCCCGACGGCGCCGGGGTCGGGGCGCACAGCTTGCGGGACACCCGGCCACCCGACCCACCCTCGGCGCCACGTCACGTGGACGTGTCAGCGCGACCCGGATGGGACGACGACAGCGCCTCCCGCTTCCGCTGGAACGCGACCCCGTCCGCGACGTCATACCGAGTCTTCGTCGCCGTGGACGGCGGAGCCCCACAGGAAGTGGCGGCTACGGATCGCCCGGATGTCGTCCTTGAAGGGATCACGTCGTCGTCTACCAACTCGGCACGGGTGACCGTGGTCGCGGTGGACGCGGCCGGCAACGCGAGCGAGCCGTCCCTGCCCTCGGACCCCATCCGTGTGGACGCCGCGGCGCCAACGGTACACATCGCGCAGCCACAGGACGGCGGCGTCCTGTTCGCGGATGCTCCGGTGCGCGTGTCCTGCCAGGACGACAACTTGCGGCTCTGCGTCGTGGAATACGGCGCCACGTCCGACCCAGCCGTCTGGACAGCCTTGACACCGGAGCTGACAGAGCCGTTCGAGCTGGCGCAGGTGGCGACCATCCCCACCGCGCAGCTGGACGGTAACTACACGCTACGCATCCGGGCCGAGGACGAGGCGGGAGGCGTCGCATACGCCGTTGCCCGCTTTGTCGTGGACCCCGCGCCGCCACCCATCCTCAGAACCGGGGAGAGCTCGCGGCTTCTGCTCTCCAGCGATCTTGCTACCGGACGGCGCGACCCAGTGTGGTCTCCCAACGGCGACCTGATTGCCTTCGTGTCGGACGAAGGCGGCGCGCAGGATGTCTGGGTAGCGCGCAGCGACGGAACGGACGCCCGCCCCGTGACCGCGGACGCGTTCGTTCAGGCCGCTCCCACATGGTCTCCCGACGGCGCGCGCATCGCGTTTGCCACCCATCGCGATGGCGAGTGGGACGTGTACGTGACGACGATAGCGGGCGATGTCACGCCGCTGCCGCTGCCCCCGGGAGCCGACGAGATCGACCCCGCCTGGTCTCCCGACGGCGCGCGACTGGCGCTGGCAAGCGACCGCGACGGCGACTACGAACTGTACGTGCTAGAGAACCTCGACGCGGCCCTCGCGGGTAGCCCCGCCGTAATGGCGCAAACAACCCGCAACGTGTCCGACGACCGAAGGCCGGCGTGGAACCCCGGCGGGGACGCCCTGGCGTACGAGGCCGCGCGCGGCTTCACCTGGGACATCCGCTCCGTCAACGTCGCTACCGGGGAGGACCGACAGCTCACCGCATCGTTCGACTCTGACCTCGCGCCGGACTACAGTCCCTCCGGCAAGCAGGTGCTCTTCACGCGGGTCGGCCTGGACGGAGGCGCTTCACTCCACGTCCACGACCTCGTGAGCGGCGACGCGCGCAGGCTGTCCGCGAATGGGGCCGAGGCGAGATTCGGGGTGTGGTCTCCGTCCGGCCGTCAGATCGCCTTCGAGAGCGACTCGGACATCGCGCTGGCTCCTCTGGTCTTCGTAGCGTCGCGATTGGAGGCGCGCGTCACCGCCCCCGCAAACGGGGCATTTCTCGGTGAGGAGACGGATATCGTCGGCGTCGCTCGAGGCCCAGACATGGCGTTCTACCGGCTGGAGTTCGCCCCTACCGACGGCAGCGAAGTCTGGACCTCGATAACCGGAGACGCGACGCAACCGGTCGCGGACAGTGGATTCCTTGGCCGATGGGACACCTCCGCCCTACAGGGGGAATACAGACTAAGACTCACGGTCGTCGCCGAGGATGGCTCAACCGACGTCGCCGAAACGCGCGTTCATGTCCGCGACCGGAGACCCGAGCTCGCCGTAACATCCCCAGGAGATGGCGAGGAGACGTTGGAGAACGCGATCTCCGTCGCAGGCTCCGCGACGCCTGGGGCTACCGTCACGCTGAACGGCGAACGCGTCAGCGTCAGTTCCGCCGGTCTGTTTGAGCTCGAGCACCCTCTGGCGCCGGGACCGAACGCCCTCCTGTTCCGAGTCCTCGACATCTCAGGGGAGGAGGCGTCCACCACCCGGCACGTCTTTCGAGTGACGGACCCGCTGGCGCTGGTTGTCACGAGCCCGGCGCCCTTCTCCGCCCTGACCGCGCCGTATGTCCGCGTGGCGGGCGTCGCCCTGGACTCCGTCTCCGTCGCGATCGACGGAGTGGGCGTACCCATCGCGGCGAGCGGCGAGTTCGCACGCGTGCTAGGCATCGAGGGCGAGAGCCGCGCCGTACGGATAGAGGCTATTGACAGGTTCGGGCGCACGACGTCCGTCGAACGCCTGGCGCTCTACACGCCCGGGCTGGCGGCGGGGCGCGCCGACACCAGCCCACCGGGCGTCGTCGAGCCGGAACCACCCGTTGGCGCGGTACTGACTTCCGGCAGGTTTGGATTCCAGGCGCGCATCGTCGACGACAGGGGATTCAACCCAGACACGTTGGGGCTGACCTTCGACGGGCAGGAATTGGAACCGGAGGACTGGCGATTCGATGCTGCGACGGGCGACCTCTTCTACGACCCAGATCTACAGCTCGACGACGGCGAGCATACGCTGACGGTGTCGGGATCCGACCTGGTTGGGAACGACCTGCTCCACGGAGATCTCCTCGTCACCGTGGACACCCAGCCGACAGTGCTTGCCTTGTCGGCGCTCGTCGACGACCCAGCCGACTCGTCCGTCCGTGTGGTGCTGACCTCGAGTCGACCGCTGTCCTCGGTTATGAGTCTCCAAGCGCGCGCTCCTGGGCAGAGGGTGGGTCTGCCTCTACAGGCGGGGTTCACAGGGACCGACGCGCCGTACACCTACGAGGCGTTCACGGAGCTCGGCGCGGGCAGAACGCTGGAACTCGTCGCCACCGTCCGCTCGACAACGGGTGTCCGCAGCGAAACAGTCGGCGCTCTCGCCATCGCAACGCTCTCCGCCGTGGCGCCAACGGTCGTTGCCCTCCCGACTGGCGCCGCCGCGACGTTTGCCCCTGTTGAGTCCGGGTCGGTGGAGGATGTCGTGTTTCGCACGCAAGACGGCCTCGAAGCGTCTCGCATGGTGGCGCAGCGGCTCGACATCGCCGATCGAGGAATGCGGTTCGGGGGTGAGACTACGGCGATGTACGTCGTTGAGAGCGCCCCCGCTGGCGGCGAGGCGCCAACGTTCGAAATCAGCGCGCCGACGACGGATCCCGAACGCCGCGCGTGGTTCCGCTGGGATGAACAGGGACGCCGATGGTCCCCCTTGCCCGGCTCCACGGCCGACGCCGACACGCGCAGGGCAGTCGCTCCGGGAGCGGGAGTGTACGCTCTCATTGAGGACACGGAAGCTCCGGCGCTCGTTGCCGCTGACCCACCGTCGCGCGAAGACCTGCGGTTGGACCGCTACTTCGTCGAGACGGAGTTCTTGGACATCGGGTCGGGCGTGTCGCAGTCGGGCGTCGTCGCAACGTTGGACGGCCGGCCAGTTGCTGTTGAGGTCGCCGTAGATCAGAATCGCGGCTTCGTCAGGTACGTGCCCACGAATCTACAGCCCGGGCTGCACACTCTGGAGCTCTCCGTCGCGGATCGGGCTGGAAACGTCGCCGTCGAGAGCTTCGACTACCTTACGTCCGAGGCGTTTCGGTACACGGCGTTCCGCCTTGCCCCGAACCCGGTTCGAGGGGGCGCTGGGCGCGTCATCTTCCGCCTCACCCAAACGGCACACGTGCGCATGGACATCTACACCGCCGACGGCAGGCTCGTCCACTCGGAGGAGCTGCTGGATGTCGTCGGTGACGCCTTCGGAGGCGACGGCTCACGCGAGACCTTCGAGTGGGATCTGACTAACGCCGCTGGCAATCCCGTCGCGAGCGGGGTGTATATCGTCCAGCTGACCGCGCGCAACGCCGATGACGAGGCGATACGCGTCACCGACAAATGGGCCGTGGTCCGCTAGCCCTCCGTATGTCCGCCTCAAAATGGCACAGCAGTTGCGCCTTGTACGGCTGACCGTGGTCGTAAGGGTCATCGACGCGCCCAATCGGGCATGTGGGCAATCGGCTGCCCCGTAAGGGTCATATCGACGCCTTCCGCTGGTGAGGAGAACTGCCATGCGTGCCACTTGCTGCCTTGTCCTGCTCCTCGTTTCAGCGGCGGCGGAAGCCGGTTCGCAGGACACGCGTGACGTGGATGTCCTGATCGAACGCGCGTGGAGCAAGTGGGGACGACCTGCCGACACTGACGCGATCGCCGACGTGGTCCCTCGCCTTGTCCCACACGTCTTACATCGAGCGGCGACCGCGCGGGGCTACGACGACGCCCCTCGACGGTCGGCGCTTCTGTACGCCGCTCTCAACCGGAGGTCGGCGGAATTGCACGACCTTCTTATGGAACATGCGCTCTCGACAGCCAACCCATGGACAAGCGACGGTCTGGCGCGGCTGTCGCACAACCAACTGGCCGCGGTGATCGAACTGCTGAACCACACTGACGATGCAGTGGCCGAACGGTCTGACGACGCGTTGGCCAGTGTCGCCTGGGAGGCGCCCGCCCTGGCTGCCAGAATGGCCGTCGAACACCGAGAGCGCCTGGTGGACGTTCTCCAGGCCGAACACCGTCGGTTTCCTGAGTCTGCCGCGGGCCTCCTCGCCCACGCGTTCCCGATAGATCGTGAGTCCGTCCGTTGCGTCGTCGCTGGCATGGCGAGCGACGATCAACTTGTCCGTGGCAGAGCCCTTTCGGCGTTCGCGGCCCTGGGCGTGCCGTCTGTCGAGGCGGTGATGCCGCTCGCAGCACTACTGCGTCAAGACGAGTGGTCTCGAAGCGCGTGGGACGCCGCCACTCTGGTCGGTGAGCCACTCGGCGCCGCGATGATGCGGGAGACGGATGCGAACGACCCAGAAACGCGCCGCAGGTTGCGGGGCATCGCTTCCCCCCTGGGCGTCTGTGATGTCTTCCCGGTCGCGTACTGGACTGACCTGCTCGCGGACACCGACCCCGCAGTGTCGGCTTCGGCGCAACGTGTATTCCTCCGTTCTGGCGTCTTGGGGGACGTCCTGATCGAGCATGTGCGGGCGCGGCTCCGGCGCTACGTGGAAGCGGAGACAGACAGGACCCTCAGCGGCGCGCCTTGGCTAGACGGGGTGATGGAGGCGTGCGTGCGGCTCAGGGCAGCGGGCGCATCCCTGGAGCCTGAGTTGAGGGCGGCTATGCAGCAGTCACGATCAGAGGATCCTAAGGCGACCGGGCGGGCGGCGAGAGCCACGTCGCTGGCGGCGGCGGAGACGGCTCTGAGCCTGGCGCTAGTCACTGGGGATGTTGCCCATGCCGGGCCCCCAGTCCTACACGCGTTGGCGTTGGGGGATTACGAGATCCACCAGATCTATGACTCTGTTGCCAAGCTTGGCCCAGCCGTGACCCCCTATCTCCTGCACGCCCTGACAACAGAGGGCGCCGATCCCCGCAGCGGAGCCGCTGAAATGCTCGGTCGCATCTCCCCCACATCGCAGGGCGTCCCTGAGGCCCTCGTTGCAGCGTTGGCCAGCCGTCACCACCGGGTTGCGCAGACGGCCCTGTCGAAAATCGGCCGTGCCGCCATGCCTGCTGTCGTCATCGGGCTCAGGAACCGAGACCCCGACATCCGCGCGCTCGCCGCCGAAACCCTGGGGATGATGGATCCCGGTCTGCTGGGTAACGGCTCCCGGACGCTTCGCCATCTCCACACCTGCCTTCACGATATCGACTTCGCGGTCAGGGCGGCTGCGGTGCGCGCGCTTCTGGCCAACGGCGCCAACGCGCGAGATGCGCTCGCGCCAATGCTCTCTGGCGATGTCGCGACTCGTCGGCGCTCGTCGCGGCATTTTGGCGCGCTGGCCCACGCCAACCCGCCGGGGACCGAAGACATGCTGGTCTCCTCTCTGAACGATGTCGACGACGTCGTTCGAGCTGCGGCAGCGCAGGCGCTCGGTGATCTGCGACCCCCGGCCGCACAAGCCATCCCGCGCCTCCAAGAGATGCTGGGAGACGACGCGCCAAACGCGCGAGCGTACGCAGCTCGCGCGCTGTGGTATCTGGGCCTCGCTGCCGACGACATGGTCGACCCGCTCGTCATGGCACGCGCGGATGGCGACGCGTACACGCGGGCCTTCGCAGCGGGAGCTCTCGGCACGATCGCCACGCGGGACGGCGCCCGCATAGAGGCGTGGACCAAGATCGTCGCGGACGCCGCCCGTGGCGTCCCACGGGACGCCACGAGCCACTACGGGCTTGAGGCAACCTGTCTGGCCGCATGGAACCTCGGCCGCATGGGCGCCGCAGCGTGCGCCGCCGTACCTGCCCTGGCGGCGTTGGCGCTGAGCCGTCGGCACTGGTGGGCGCGCACGGCCGCAGTTGCCGCGCTGGGCGGTGTGGGGCGATGTGCCGACCGCGCGATTCCCACGCTCATACGGCTGGCCGCCAAGTGGCGTAACGAGGCCGACCATGGACTGGCGGCGTATGCGTTGAGGGCGCTGAGCGACATCGGGACGGACACTGCGATTGACGCGCGCGTCAACTTCCTCCTGGCGGGCTTCCTCGACGGAGGGAGCTACATGCTGCGTAACGCGCAGCACATACAGCTCGAAGTAGAAATGCTTACGCGTGCGCTGTCGTCCGACGACCCATCGGTCCAGGGGAACGCCGCGGATGCGCTGGGAGACCTAGGAGCGCACGGCGCATCTGCTCTCTTTGCACTCGAGACAGCGACTGGGCACGAAGACCATGCGCTGCGACAGGCAGCGGAATACGCCATCTACCGCATCCGCGACGAGCTCCAGCAGCAGCAGGAGCGAGCCCGGGATGAGTAGCGGCGACGCGGGCCGCGTCCCGGGACGAGGTCGGCGGGTTAGGTGTTCGGTGTGGGCTGGAGCAGGGACGGCCAGCGCTTTCACGCCGGCCGTCCGCAGCCACTCGTATGGCGAGTAACGCCTACTTCAGGATCACGAGGCGTCGCGTCTCGCTGTACGACCCCGCCGTCAACCGGTAGAAGTACACACCGCTGGCAACCCGCTCGCCGGTGTCGTTGCGGCCATCCCAGTAGGCGGCGTCGGCCTTCGTCGTGTATTCGCCGGCCTCGACCAACCCCAGGTTCAGCGTGCGAACGAGACCGCCATCAACGTCGTAGACCTCGAGCCTCACGTCGCTGTCCGCGGACAACGAGAACGGAATCCACGTCTCCGGGTTGAAGGGGTTCGGGTAGTTCGGCAACAGCGCCGTGTCGTACGTCGGGTGGATGATGTTCGGGACGCCGAAGCGGTACCCGAACAGGTCGCCCTCACGGTCGCTCAGCCGCACGTCCGTCAGCCGCAGCGTGTCCGCCAGCGTGTCCACGTCGTCCACGCGTACGAACATGCGCGCCATGACGCCGTTCGACCTGGGGTTTCGCGCCCGGTCAGACAGGTCGAGTCGCACGGAGGCAAGGTGCACGCCGGAGCTACTGACCGACGGATCCACCCAGAAGGCGTCTTCGCCGAACATGTCACCCGCGACGACGTGGTCGATCTCGAACGCGCCGGCCCGAGTGCCAACGCGGAACTCGTACCCCGCCAACTCGAAGTCCGTGTCCGCCAGAACCTGCACTTCCGTGAGGCCCGTCAGCTTGTCCGTCGGCAGCACCTGCAGCGACAGCGTGCCGCGCACGGCAGACGACTGAGCAATCGCCGGAGCAGCCGCGGAGGTGGTCTCTCCGAAGTGCGTGGACACCGTGACGAGGTCGATGATGTTCACGAGCCCGTCGCCGTTCGTGTCCGCCCGGCTGCCTGCGCCCGGTTGACCGAACATCCGCGCCACGGTGACAAGGTCGATGATGTTCACGACGCCATCGGCGGTAACGTCCCACGCGGGGAACTCAGGCTCTGACGCTGAAGCCGCTACCTGGAACGTGCCGGAGCTCGTCACGCTCGCGGTGAGCGTGCGGGTCGACGCGTTGCGCGTCGTCTCGACTTCCTCCCACGACAGGCCGGCAAGCTTGTAGATCGTCGGTGAGTCGTCCGTGAACTCGAC
>CAYYPK010000036.1:54433-65405 GCA_964473525.1 uncultured bacterium | reverse complement strand
GAGCGCCGGATCGCGTTGAGTGTGACCTCGTTGCGTTCCGGTCGCGAGACCGGGCCTTCGGTCCAGTGAGAGCTCTCACGGGTTCGCGTTTCGCCGCATATCGCGAACCTTTGGATCCGTCCCACCGCTCGCCTGTGCGGTTCGATTCAGAGCGCGACGAACGGTTACCCGCTCCGGACCCGAAGCTCCGTGCCTTCCCGGGCGATGCCGTCTAGCGACGCGCCCCGAGCGCAACACCGAACTCCCGCGCCTCACAGGTTCCCACCGCGCGTCCGCGTCCCATTGGGACGCGCGTGCTTTCACACCACGTCGTCCACGCCAAGTCACAGCCACGACCGCGGAAGTCTCATCCGTTTCGGGTGTTTGGGTCTTAGTCCGTGCGACACCGGAGACCGGCCCCGCGCCAGACCCACCCACGATTCTCCGTCCCGGCCAAGCTTTCCGCCGCGTTGCTGCATCTCGTTGTGGCGCGACGCGCCGATCTTGCGCGCGCTCCCCGCCGAGTCGCAGCCGCGCCGGCAGACCCCCGATCGGCTCGAAACCACGACGCCCGCCCGGAGAGTGGCGCCTTTCAGCACCGTTCCGGTCGTGCCGGTGGCTCCCGGCCGTTCACGGATCACCGTCGCGTTGCTCCGCCTCGTCACGCCTAAGCGCGTCGAGTGCGACGGATTGCAGCGGGTATCGATCCCCACTGCTGGCGTGTCAACGTGGTCAGCACACTGCGGATCGCTCCGCGTTTCCTCCGCGTCCGCCGCAGGCGCCCTCGCGAGTTGGCACTTACTGCCGACCCAAGAGGCAACCCGACGCTTCCGCGATGCGCTAACGTCGGCTGACATGCCGACGACAAGCGGCTATTCGCCACCCGTCTGCTTAGAGTTACGCGGCGTGTGGGCGCGCCGTTACAGGCGCGCGCGTGTTTCTTGCGGTTTTGTGCGTGGGGCGGCGCGACTCAGGTGGCGAGGGCTATCACGCCGTCCGTGAGGATCGGGCGCGCGTCCGTGAGGTCGACCTGTGCGCAGAACTCAATGTCGGCGGCGAAGCCCATGTCGATCAGGATGCGCCCGTGGCGCGTCGCGGCGGTGGACGCCGCGATGTCGCCTCCCATGACGTCCCACATAGCCTTGGCCGCCAGGGCTGTGTCCGTGAGTTCGTCGAAGGCTGGCGCCAGGCGAGACACGCAGGCGCCTGCGAAGAGTGCGTCGTCCAGCGTGAAGGTGCCGTGCGTGCCGGCGCAGGCCACCAGCGCATCGGCGCCATCGTCCGCGACCGCCTGACAGACGCTGGACAGGTTCAGGTACGAGCCCACGTAGAGCGGCTCCGAGGTCGCCAGCGCGCGCATGAGACGCGTGCCGTTCGTGGTCGTGAACGCTATGTCTCGCCCTTCCACCACCTCGCGTGTGTACTCGCGAGGCGAGTTGCCCATGTCGAACCCGTCGATGAGGACGCCGTGCCGTTCGCCTCCAAGGAGCATGCCTGGCCGCGCGTGGTGGGTCGCGCGGGCCTCGTCGGGCGACAGCGCCGGCACGACGGAGTGGACCCCGTTCATAAAGGCGGCGGTGATCGTCGAGGTCGCGCGCAGGATGTCAACGACGACCACCGACGCCCCTCTGGCAGGCGACGGAGAGACGCCCGTCTCGTCCAGGTACAGAAGCACGTCAAGCGTTCTTGGCACACTGAGCCCCCACGGATGACGTCAGGCGGCGCGGATCCAGAGCTTGCCCACCCGCTACTTGAGGATGACCATCCGCCGCAAGCCACTATATGAGCCAGCTCGGACATCGTAGATGTACACGCCGCTGGCGACGCGTTCGCCAAACTCGTTGCGTCCATCCCAGTAGGCGGCGTCGGCTCGACGGGTGTAGTAGCCCTCTTCGCGGTAACCGAGCTCCAGCCGGCGCACCATCATCCCGCGCGAGTCGTAGATGCGGATCGCGACGTCGGACGCCTGGCTCAGCTCAAACGGTATCCACGTCTCGGGGTTGAACGGGTTCGGGTAGTTCGGCAGCGCCCTCGTAGCCGTCGGGGCCTGCCACGCGAGATACGCGGTGAGGGTGTGATTACCCTTCGGCAGCCGCATGGAGCCGTCGCGGTCAAGGGCATAGGCGCTCGCCTCGCGGCGCAGGAACATGCGGTACCCCTGCGGGAGTTCGATGCCGTCCCAACGGAGCGTCCCGCCAGCCGCCATGCGGGCGGTCAGCGTCCATTCCACGTCAGACTTGGCCACCGGTACCATGCTGCGCGTCAGACGGCTTGCGACGCCCTCCGCTTCCGCATAGAACGCCGTGAAGCCGCGCGCAGAGGGAGCCGGAGGCTGTGGGATGTCGAGCGCATCGTAACCCTCACGCGCGTACTTGCTCGATCCCAGGCGAACACCGTGCGTGACGCCGTCGGGCATGTCGAGCGAGAGCCGCAGTTCCCAGTCCGCCTCGGGCAGCTTCGGCGCTGCGTGGAACAGGCTTTCCGACCCATCGGCGCTCAGGTGCCGCATCTGCGCGAGCGACGCCTCACGGTCGCCGTCGGAGGAGTTCAGCACCCAATACCCCTCGCCCTGCGTCAGTTCAGAGGCCACCCAATACTGCCCGTCGCCAAAGGCCAGGACGTTGTGAGGGTTCCCACCGTCGACGGCAGTCGCGGGCAGAGGCGATGGCAGGTCAGCCGGCGCGCCAATGAGGTTCCACCCTGGGCTGAGGGTGACCGACACGGCACGCGCGTCCGTCGAGTCCAGGTCGAGGTTCACGGTGTGAACGCCTGCCGCCGTGGCGGGCAGCCAAAACCCAGTGTCGACGTGGGGGATGGACGCCTCGTCCACGTTTCCAACCGTGGCGTATCGCACGTTCGGCGCGTCCCATGTGAAGGCGCCGGCGGATGCGTCGTGCAACGCCGTCAGGTCGCCAGGGCCGGGAACCGACAGCAGGTTCCAGCCCGCCACCAGGTTGTATGTTACCGGCGTGGTCGTCGTCTGCTCTATCGTCAGCTCGAGCTTGTACACGCCACTGGCGCTGGTGTTGAGCGTGATGGGGTTGTTGGCGGCCGATAGCGACCAGGTCGTCTGCGTGGCTGCGTCGGTCAGTAGCGCCGTGTCGAAGTCGCCCGCGGCGGCAAGGAGGGCGTCGATCTCGTCCTGTCGCCACCCGAGCGTTGCTGTTGACTCCGTGCCGTTGGCGACACGCGCTGTAATGGACCATGTCGTCGCAACTCCCGCCGCCGGAGACGCGACGATGTCCCTGAGCAGACGTTCGGAGTCGCGCCGCGCGGTGAGCTCGATCGGCTCGGTGATGACCAGCGAGTCGGCGGCGACATCCTCGGTCGACGCGAACATGACCGTGTCCGCCGCCAGGCTGTCGAATCCGACGGCCGTGCCGCGCGTCTCCGCTTCATCGGTCAGCGTGAACCACGCGACCGTCTCCGGCAGGTAGCCCGACCAGCGCGGGTTCATGTCCAGCGTCGAGTTGTCCGTCAACTGCGTGCGATCCGTGCCGTCGGCAGAGGATGTGAAGAGCTCTTTGTCCGAGCCGCTCTGAGAGACGGCATCCACGAACGATGTGAACACGAGACGTGACCCGTCTGGGGACCATTCAGGCTCCAACTCGTCCACGGCGCTGTTCGAGATGTTGGTCGGGTCGGACCCGTCGGCGCCCGCCACGTAGAGCTCTCCGTTGCCATCACGGAAGCTGAAGAACGCCAGCGATGCCCCGTCAGGCGCCCACACCGGGTAGTTGTCGGTCGAAGGGTCGTCCGTAATCTGGATGGTGTCCGTGCCGTCCGCCCGCATCACGAATATCTCGCCGTTGGCGCCGCCATCGAGCCACGCCACGTAGGCGATCTTCCCTCCGTCAGGGGACCACCTAGGTCTGCGCTCATCGTCTTCGGTTTCCGTCAGACGCGTCTGGTCCGAGCCGTCCGCGTTCATCACGTAGACTTCGTGGTTACCGTCGCGCCCTGAGATGAAGACGATCCGCGTCCCGTCTGGTGACCAGTCTGGCGTTTGGTCGTCACCAGAGTTGTTCGTCAGATTCCGCGCGTCGCTGCCATCCGCGTTCATCACATAGATCTCGCGATCCTCGCCGCTATAGGTCTGGAACGCCGCACGCGTCCCGTCCGGCGACCAGGCAGGATTCCAGTCGTTGGCGTCCCGTGTCGCCGCCACGGCGCCGCCGTCAGGCCCCATCGTGTACAGATCGGTCGACGCGTCCGCGAGCCGAGCCGATGTGAAGGCGATTCGCGTGTTGGCGAGATCGCCCACGGCGGGGTCTGTGCGGCCGATTCCCTGCGCCAGGACGGCAGAGCCGCGCTTGCCATCGTGCGCGACCGACAGCCACGCGCGTTCGGGCCCGACGTATTCGGGACTGAAGTCGACCGAGAAAGCAGTGCTGGTTTCCCCGGCAAGCAGTGTCACGGGCAGGGCCGGGGTCGTGATGACGAACTGCGGGTCGGGCGAGGCGACATCGCTAACGAGCAGATCCTCGGCGCCGTCGTTCCTCACCGTGAAGCTGAGCGACGTGGCGGCCAGCCCGACATCGGTGATGCCGAACGCCAGCTCGCCCGTGTCCAGGGACGCTACCGGCGTGGCCGGGAACGTCGCTCCGGTGACCGTGCCGTCTGCGACGCCGACGAGGTCCGTCGCCAGCCCGTTGTCAAACACCCAGCTCGCGACGGCCACGCCTGCGCCCGGAACCACAGGGTCGATCGATGCGGCGTCATCGCGCACCTCGGTCGCGGTCAGCGCGCCGCTGTAGATGCGGATGTCGTCCACGGCGCCCGCGAATCTGTGCGCTCCGTCGGCGCGCGCGCCTACGTACAACGCTGCGGTGTTCGTTGTCGGGTTGACTGTGTCATCGGGAGCCGTCTCGTCGAGGGCCCCGTCTATGTAGAGCTGCAACTCGGCCCCGTCACGGACGAACGCCACGTGATGGTACCGCCCGTCGTCGACTTGGGCGACCGATATCAGGTTCGACTGACTCACGCCGTCATCGCGCGCGACGAGCAGTTTGCCGGCGTCTGACGTGGTGCCGTTCAGATAGCGAATCGTGAACGGATAGGCCCCGGTCGCGTCCGCCTTCTCGATGATCACGTTCTCCGCGCCGGAGACATCGGACTGCTCCGTCTGGGCCAGCAGCCACATGGAGATCGTGAAGTCCGCCGAGGTGTCGAAGTTGTAGGCAGCATCGTCCGGCATGGTGATCTCATCGTCGACGCCGTCTAGCAGCGCGACACGCTCCTCGACCGGCAGTTCGCTGCTGACGAAGGTCGACCATGACGGATTGGCGCCGCCGGACGTGCCGCTCAACGCCGATACCGTCCCAGTACCGATGTCGATGATGGAGATGCCCGTCGGGCCCCCCTGATCGCTGAACACGATCTGCGTCCCGTCGGGCGACCAATTCGGCTCGTAGTCGGATGACTGGCTGTTGGTCAGGTTGGTGGGGTTGGAACCGTCGGCGTCGATGACCCAGATGTCTGTATACCCTTCGCCCACGGAGCCCGCGTACGCGATCTGCGATCCATCCGGCGACCAGCGCGGGTATTCGACGTATGTGTCCTCGTCGGTGAGAACGGTGACGTTGGAGCCGTCCGCATTCATGGAATGCAGGGACGACGTGTTCGTCGCGTCGCTGTACCCGAAGTACGCGATCTTCTGTCCGTCGGGAGACCAGGAAGGCCGCTTGTGCTCGCCCTCGTCCGCGGTCAACGGAGTCTGCGCGGTACCGTCGGCGTTCATCACGTAGATCTGGTGCGCGCCGTCGCGATCGGTGAAGAATGCGATCTGTGAACCGTCCGGCGACCAGCTTGGGGCGTTGTCGTTCCCCGGGTCGTTCGTAAGATTGACAGCCGACGTGCCGTCAGCGTTCATCACGTAGATTTCGCGGCTCGAGTCGCGGTCTGTCTGGTACGCAATCTGCGAGCCGTCGGGTGACCAGGTCGGGTTCCAGTCGTCACCGAAATCGTCGGTCAGTTGTGAGTGCGTCAGACCATCCACGTCGGTTACGAGGATGCTACGGCCCGCTTCGCCACCTGACGCCGCATACACTATCTGCGTGTCGGCCAGGTCACCGGTCGGCACAGTCGTCAAGCGGCCCACGCCGCTGACTGTGACATGCCCGAGGCCGCGACCGTCGTGGACGATGTCCACGGTCGAGAACTCGCCTCCAGCGCGATCCGCGGTGAAGTCGACCGAGATCGGCGAGCTCGTCGCGCCGGGGGCAAGCACCTCGGGCAGCGACGCGGCATCAACGGCGAAGTGTGTCGGGTCGACAGAGACCGCGGCGGTCAGGGTCAGATCGACATCGCCCGTGTTGGTGATGGTGAACGACGCGGGCCCAACCGTCGTGCCGACATCCGTGACGCCTAGCGCGAGCGATGTCGCGTCGACGTCAGCGATCGGGATGATTTGCGTTGTCGCGCCACCGACTAGCGTGCCCCGATTGGCGTTCGCGGTCAGGTCAGACCCGGTGGCGTCGTCGAAGTCCCAGTAGCCAGCGAGTGACGTATTGCCGTCGTCGGTGAAGGAGACCATGCCATCGGCAATCTCGCTCCGGGTACGCGCGTAGTCCCACACCCGCACGTCGTCGACATCGCCGGCGAAGTATCGGTCCACGCTTCCGGTGTCGATGGCCCCGTCGGCGCCGATCCGAAACGGCTGAGCAGTGGCGTGCGCTGCGCCCGCGGAGTAGTTCGACGCCGACCCGACGAGGTTGCCATCGACGTAGAGTCGCGCTGTGTAGCCGTCGAACGTGCCGGCGGCGTGGCGCCAGGAGCCGTCGTCGTAGGCTAGCCCGCTCGTGGCAGCCAGGTATTCGATCGCGGCGCCGGTGTCCTTGTTCACCATGAACGTGAGCCCGTCAGCCGTGGTCCACACGAGGCTGAAGGCGCCGTCCACGCCGCCGGTCGCCCACCTGCTCGCGAGCGTGGCGAAGTCGCCGGGCGTGCCAGCGGCGCGGAACCATGCCTCGACGGTGAACGCCGACGTGAGCTGTAGCGCCGCGACATCGCCGACATCGACGTAGTCGTCAACGCCGTCCAGCGTAAGGGCGCGCGTCGCGGGCTGCGTGGCCTCCGACGGCGACCACGCGGGATTCACGCCTCCCACCGTGCCGGGCAATACCGTCACTGCGAGCGTATCGACATCCAGCACGGACAGACCGACCTCATAGCCCTGGTCACTGAAGACAATCTGCGTCCCATCAGGAGACCAGTTCGGCTCGTAGTCCATTGTCGACGCGTTGGTCAGATTCACGACGTTGGACCCGTCGGCGTCCATGACCCATATGTCCTGATACCCCTCGCCCACCCAGCCGGCATACGCAATCCGTGAGCCGTCAGGCGACCACCGGGGGTACTGGGCGGAGCCGTCGTCCCCGGAGATCTGTCTGGCGTTGCTCCCGTCTGCGTCCATCGTGTACACGCCGGTCACGCGCGTGCCGGAGTCGTACGCGAAGAACGCTATCTTCTGACCGTCTGGCGACCACTGCGGGCGCTTCTCACCAATTGTCGTGGTCGTAAGTCGCGTCTGCGCGCTCCCGTCCGCGTTCATCACGTAGATCTCGTTGTTGCCGTCCCGATCCGAGAAGAACACGATCTGTGAACCGTCCGGCGACCAATGTGGCGCGTTGTCGTCCCCAGACGCGTTCGTGATGTTGACCTGCGACGTGCCGTCCGCGTTCATCACGTAAATCTCGCGCCCACCGCCCTCGATGTCGCGGGTCGTCTGGAACGCGATCTGGGAGCCATCCGGCGACCACGCGGGGTTCCAGTCGTCCGCGGTGCCATCAGTGAGCTGCGTTTGGTTCGATCCGTCGGGGTCCGTCAGCCAGATGGTCCTGCTCGTTACCTCGCTCGTCTCCACGAACGCGATCCGCGTGAGTGCAAGGTCAACGGCGGGCGCGTTCGTGAGTCGACCAACGCCAGACACTGGTACCGTTGGGACGCCTTTCCCATCGTGGAACACGTCAACGGCTGAGAACTCGCCGCCCGCGCGGTCCGGGGTGAACGTCACCGGAATCGCGCCACTGTCCGCTCCCGGCGCGATGGTGAGCGCGCCCGGGTCGCTCGACGCAAAGCGGCTCGGGTCGAGCGATGTCACGCCCGACAGAACCAGGTCGGCATCGCCGGTGTTCGTGACCGTGAACGTCTGGGACGCCGTGGTCGCGCCGATGTCCGCCACGCCGAGCGTCAGCACGGTGACATCGAACTGAGCGGCTGGGATCAACGCCGCCGCGGCGCCGTTGATGGCTCCGTCAGCAGCGTTCGTCGTCAGGTCGGTGGCGGCGCTGTCGTTGAAGTCCCAATACCCGGCCAGTCCGAACGTGGTCGGGTCGACAGCCGCAGCCATGCCGGCTTGGATCTGGGACGCGGAGAGCGCGACACTCCACACTCGGACGTCGTCGATCATGCCCTCGAAGTAGCTGTCCGACAGGCCGGATGAGTCTGTCCCGACGGTGAGTGGGTCCGTCGTGGTTGCCAGGCTGGTGTCGCCACCACCCGACCCAGACCCCGCGAGCTCCCCGTCCACGTAGATCCTGGTGTAGTCGAGATCCCACACCCCCGCTACGTGATGCCAACGACCGTCGTTCAGGAGCAGGCCGCTGTCAGCGGCGTACGTGAATGTGCCGTCACTCGCGGCGAAGCGGAGCCCGCCTGCGACTGTCCACGACAAGGTGTACGCCGCGCTAACGCCCTCGGTCTGCCACTTTGCCACAAGCGTCGTGCCTTCGACGACGGCCTGCGTCGTTTGGAACCAAGCCTCGACGGTGACGGATCCGCCCATATCGAACTGCGTGCCGGCCCCCATGTCGAGGTAGTCGTCAAGCCCGTCGAAGACCATCGCCTGTTCCCCAGCGACCGTCGCGGTCTGACCCGTACCCAGCAACGTGATCTGCGTAGGCGCGCGCGCGTCGTGACTCACAAGGATGGCGCTGCTGGTCTCACCCGTGGCGTCAGGAGCAAACGACACAGAGAAGGTCACGCTCGTCCCGGCCGACAGCACACCCGCCGCAGGAAGCGCATCCACCGGGAAGTGGAACGAATCCAGCTCCGTGTACGAACCGATGTTGACGTCCGTGGAGCCGTCGTTGCTCAGAGTCACCGTCGTCGCCGCAGACGTCGTGCCCGTGTCCACAGAGCCGAAGTCCACCACTGCCGGTGAGATCGTCAGCAGAGGCGTAGCGACGACGCTCGCGCCACCAACCAACGTGCTGTCGACAGTGGATACTTCCTCGGTCGCCAGACCGCTGTCGAAACTCCAGTGAGCCACTAGGTTGGTCGCGCCGAGGGCGCCGTCGCTAGCGATCTCACTCTGGAGGTCGGATTCGCTGAGAGCTACGTTCCACACACGCGCTTCGTCGATCTCGGCCGGGATGTGGTTCCCCGCGAAGGCGCCGCCGTACGTCGTGTCGTCGAGGCCACCCAACTGCAGCGGATACGTCTCGCCATCCGACGCGAACCCGGGAACGAGCGCACCGTCCGCGACCCCGTCAACGTAGACGGTCAGCGCGGGTGTCGCGCTGTCGTACGTGCCGGCCACGTGGTACCACTGACCCGGCGTGAGGAACGTCCCGCTCACCGCGGACTGCTCGACGGCGGCGCCCGTGAAGCTAGCGCGCACCTGACCCGAGGACTCCACAACCAACTGAGCGCCGTTGCTGGAACCAACAACGTGGCCAGCAGTTCCAGGGAAGCCGTCGAGCTTCACCCAGGCGCCCAACGTCCAATCGCCGCCAAGCTCAGTCGAGTACGTCGTACCAGAGTCCACGAGACCGTCGAAGCCGTCGAAGCTAGCTACGTTGGCCCCGGCTGCCGTCTGACCGTCGCCTGTCAGCACGATCTCAGAGGGGGCCCGAGCGTCGTGACTCACCAGGATCGAGCTGCTGATCTCACCCGTGGTGTCGGGAGCAAACGAAACGGAGAACGCAACGCTCGCAGCCGCGGAGAGCGTGCCAATCGTCGGGAGCGCATCCACGGGGAAGTGGAACGCATCCTGCTCAGTGTAGGAACCGATGTACACGTCCGTGGAGCCGGTGTTCGTCAACGTCACTGTCTGACCGGTCGTCGTGGTTCCCGTGTCGACAGACCCGAAGTCCAACGGGAAGGGCGAGATCGTGAGGAGAGGAGTCGCCACGATGTTCGTGCCACCCACCAGCGTGCTGTCCACCGTCGAGACTTCCTCGGTGGCCGTCCCACCGTCGAAGTTCCAATGAGCGACGAGATTCGTTACGCCCAGAGCCCCGTCGGACCCGATCTCAGCCTGAAGGTCGGCTTCGGTCAACACCACGTCCCAAGCCCGAGCTTCGTCGATCTCACCGGGGAAGTAGTTCCCCGCGAATCCGCCGCCGTACGTCGTCGAGTCGACTCCACCCAACTGCATCGGATACGTCTCGCCGTCCGACGCAAACCCTGGTGTAAACGTCCCGTCCGCCACGCCGTCCACGTACACCGTCAGCTCGGGAATCGTGCTGTCGTACGTCCCAGCGATGTGGCGCCACTGATCCGTGGGCAAGAACGTGCCGCTCAGCGCGGACTCCTCGACAGCGCTGCCGGTGAAGCTCGCGCGCACCTGCCCCGACGCCTCGACCACCAACTGAGCGCCGTCGTCGGAACCGATGACGTGGCCAGCCTGCCCAGGGAAGCCGTTGAGCTTCACCCAAGCGCCGAGAGTCCAGTCGCCACCGAGCTCCGTGGAGTAGACGGTCGTGGAGTCGACGAGGTCGTCGAAGCCGTCGAAGCTGGCAGCGTTGGCTCCCGCGGCGACCTGACCCGTGCCAGTCAGAATGACGCTGGAGGGTCCGCGAGCGTCGTGGTCCAGATCCAACGTCGCCGTGACGACCCCGATAGCGTCCGGCGAGAACGTCACCGAAATCGCCTCGCTGCCCGCCACGCCAATCGTGATGGGCGGCGTCGGCAACGTAGAACCGAAATGCGTCGGATCCGTCTCAATGATCCCGTTGAGCGTCACGTCCGACGAACCTGCATTCGTCAG
>CAYYPK010000036.1:0-54333 GCA_964473525.1 uncultured bacterium | reverse complement strand
GTCGAGACTTCCTCGGTGGCCGTCCCACCGTCGAAGTTCCAATGAGCGACGAGATTCGTTACGCCCAGAGCCCCGTCGGACCCGATCTCAGCCTGAAGGTCGGCTTCGGTCAACACCACGTCCCAAGCCCGAGCTTCGTCGATCTCACCGGGGAAGTAGTTCCCCGCGAATCCGCCGCCGTACGTCGTCGAGTCGACTCCACCCAACTGCATCGGATACGTCTCGCCATCCGAAGCAAACGCGGGCGTGTACGTGCCGTCTGCTACGCCGTCGACATAGACGGTCAGCAACGGGATCGTGCTGTCGTATGTTCCCGCGATGTGGCGCCACTGATCGGTGGGCAAGAACACGCCACTCAGCGCCGACTCCTCGACGGCGCTGCCCGTGAAGCTAGCGCGCACCTGACCCGACGCCTCCACCACCAACTGAGCGCCATCGTCGGAACCGATGACGTGACCAGGCTGCCCAGGGAAGCCGTTGAGCTTCACCCACGCGGACAACGTCCAGTCACCGCCCAATTCCGTCGTGTAGACGGTCGCTGAGTCGACAAGGTCGTCGAAGCCGTCGAAGCTGGCCACGTTGGCGCCCGCAGCGACCTGACCCGTGCCAGTCAGAATGACGCTGGAGGGTCCGCGAGCGTCGTGGTCCAGATCCAACGTCGCCGTGACGACCCCGATAGCGTCCGGCGAGAACGTCACCGAAATCGCCTCGCTGCCCGCCACGCCAATCGTGATGGGCGGCGTCGGCAACGTAGAACCGAAATGCGTCGGATCCGTCTCAATGATCCCGTTGAGCGTCACGTCCGACGAACCTGCATTCGTCAGAGTCACCGTCTGCGCTGTCGTCGTAGTTCCCGTGTCGACAGGTCCGAAGTCCAACGGGAACGGAGACACCGTCAGCAGAGGAGTCGCCACGATGTTCGTGCCGCCCACGAGCGTGCTGTCCACCGTCGAGATTTCTTCGGTGGCCGTCCCACTGTCGAAGCTCCAATGAGCGACGAGATTCGTTACGCCCAGCGCGCCGTCGGACCCGATCTCAGCCTGAAGATCGGCTTCCGTCAAGACCACGTCCCAAGCCCGAGCTTCGTCGATCTCGCCGGGGAAGTAGTTGCCCGCGAAGGAACCACCGTACGTCGTCGAGTCGACTCCGCCCAACTGCATCGGATACGTCTCGCCGTCGGATGCAAACGCTGGCGTGTACGTGCCATCCGCTACGCCGTCGACATAGACGGTCAGCTCGGGAATCGTGCTGTCGTACGTCCCAGCGATGTGTCGCCACTGATCCGTGGGCAAGAACGTGCCGCTCAGAGCAGACTCCTCGACGGCGCTGCCCGTGAAGCTAGCGCGCACCTGACCCGACGCCTCGACCACCAACTGAGCGCCATCGTCGGAACCGATGACGTGGCCAGCCTGCCCAGGGAAGCCGTTGAGCTTCACCCAAGCGCCGAGAGTCCAGTCGCCACCGAGCTCCGTGGAGTAGACGGTCGTGGAGTCGACGAGGTCGTCGAAGCCGTCGAAGCTGGCAGCGTTGGCTCCCGCGGCGACCTGACCCGTCCCGACCAACTGGACGACGCCTACACCGCGGGCGTCGTGGTCGAGGTCGAGCGTGGCCGACACAGACCCAGCCGCGTCAGGCGCGAAGCTCACGGTAATGGTCTCGGGAACGCCGGCAGCGATCGTGAGAGGCGTCGAAGGCAACGTGGACGGGAAGCGCGTCGGATCGCTCTCGCTGACGAAGTTGAGCGTCACGTCCTGCGTTCCTGTGTTCGTCAACGTCAGCGTCTGGGACGTTGAAGTCGTGCCGCTGTCCACGGCTCCGAAGTCCATCGTCGTCGCGGACACCTCAAGCGCCGGGGTGTCGAAGATGCTGGCGCCGCCAGTGACGCTGCCAACCGTGGACGACACCTCGTCGACAACGGAGCCGGCGTCGAAGTTCCAGTGGCCGAGTAGGCTGGCGCCTGTGACGACGGTCTCAGTGTTCATCTCCGCCTGGATTTCGGTCTCTGTTAGCGCGCTGTTCCACACGCGGACCTCGTCGATGTCCGCATTTAGGAAGTCGCCAGACCACCCGCCAGATGCGGTGGAGTCGATGCCTCCGAATTGTAGTGGGGATGTCGCAGTCAACGGACCGCCCGAGACGACCCACGTGGCGTTCGCGACCCCGTCAATGTAGATCGTGAGGTTCGTACCATCGTACGTGCCCGCGATATGTGTCCACCGGGCCAACGGGAACAGGGACGCGCCGTACACGTCCTCGGACCACTCCCCGGTGTCATACGACGCCCTCGGGTAGCCAGACGACTTCACGGACAGTTGGTGCACGCCGTCTTGCCCGACGATCACGCCCTCGACCGCCGGATAGCTGTTGAGGCGCACCCAGGCTGCCAGCGTGAACGCTACGTCGAGGTCATTGGCGAAGGTGACGCCCGTGTCCACGAGATCGTCGACGCCGTCGAGTGAAACGACGTTCGCGCCCGCAGCCGCCTGTCCCTCGCCAGAGAGGGCGATCGAGGCCAGCCCGCGTGCGTCGTGCGTCAGAAGGACAGCTGAGTCGAGTTCGCCCACGGTGTCAGGCGTGAACGTCACCGTGAACGCAGAACTCGTTTCACCTACGCTCAACGCCAGCGGCAACCCGGGGCCTGCGACCGAATAGCGACTCGGGTCACTCGCGTCGACCGCTGAGATCGTGACGGCGCTGTCTCCGCTGTTTGTCAGCGTGAAGGTCTGGCCGGCGCTCTGGACGCCTGTCTCCTGCGCGCCGAAGTCCAGAGCGGTGACGGAAGCGTCGACGACGGGAGAGGTCACTGTGAACGCGCCGCCGGAGAATGTGCCGTCGTTGGCGTTCGCGGTGGAATCAGCGCCGGCCGAGGAGTTGAACTCCCAGAAGCCCTCGAGGCCCACGGAGGCGGGATCGACAGCCGTCGTGATCCCGGCCTGCACATCCGCCTCCGTGAGGCCCACGCTCCACACACGCACGTCATCAAGGTCACCCTCGAACCACCGCGTCCCGTCTGCCCAGGCGTCGGTCCCGATGCGGAACTGGTCGCTGATGTTGCTGATCGCGCCGAACGCCGCGTCGGTGTTGCTTGCGACAAGCACGCCGTCCACGTACAGGCTGATCGTGGTTCCGTCCCACGTCCCTGCCGCGTGGTGCCACTCGCCGTCGTTGTAGAACTCGCCGCTGCTGGCAGCGAGGTGAGTCAGGGAGTCGTTGTAGATGATGAACGACAGCCCGTTCGTGTCGGCGAAGTGGGCCGGATCAGACATAGCTAGCGTGTAGGCGGCGCGTGTGCCGCCCGCGAACCACTTCCCGGCGAGGACGTTGAAAGGCGTCGTCGCCGTGTAGTCCTTGCTCGTACGGAACCAGGACTCAACGCTTACGGGGCCGGTAATCTGAAGCGAGGCAGTGTTGCCGACTTCGACATAGTCATCGAACCCGTCGAGCGTGAGAATCTGCTCGGAGCTCGTCTCACCAACACTAAGCGACAGAGGCAGACCGGGGCCGCCGGTGATCGCATAGCGACTTGGGTCGTCGGCGTTGACCGTCGAGACGGTGACCGTGCTGTCTCCGCTGTTCGTCAGAGTGAAGGTCTGACCGGCGCTCTGGACGCCTGTCTCCTGCGCGCCGAAGTCGAGCGCGGTGACCGAAACGTCCACGACCGGCGATGCGAACGTAGACGCGCCACCGCCGATGGTCCCGTGGCTCGCGTTGGCGGTCAGATCGTCCGCCGTCCCATCGTCGAAGTTCCAGTAGCCCACCAGGTTCGCCTCAGACCCGGCGAGAGTCGTGTTCATGTTCGCGGCGATTTCGCCAACGGTGCGCGCGACATCCCAGATGCGCACCTCGTCGATCTCGCCAGTGAACGACACCGCTGGGTCCAGCGTGGCGTCGGAGCCGATGACAACCTCGTGCGTGGTGTCCACCAACGCGCCTGGGCTAGTTGGCCCGGTGGCGGCGAGAACACCGTCAACGTACAGTCGGGTCTCCGCACCGTCCCAGACGCCAGCGACGTGGTGCCACACGTCATCGTTCAGCATCTGCCCGCTAAGCGCGCCCGACGCGCTCGCGCCGTCGGGAAATGCGAGGAACTCGATGTTGCCGTCCGTGCTGGACAGATCCAGAACCCATGACGCTCCTCCGTCGCCCGCTTTGCTTGCGATTACGGCGGGAATTGCCACTGCGGACGCCGGATGCTTGAACCAGGCCTCGACCGTGAGCGCACCGGTCAGCTTGAGGGCCGCCGGATCTCCATCAATCGTGATGTAGTCGTCCACCCCATCGAACAGGATGGCGTTGTCGCCGGCCGCGGCCACTCCCGAGCCACTCAGGGTCACGACTACCGGGCCGCGGCCGTCGTGGTCGATGAAGACCTCGGCGTCGATGGTGGCGGCGACGTCGGGCGTAAAGGTCACCGTGTAGGACTCGCTCGCGCCTGCGGAAAGAGCGAAGCTGCCTGCGGTCCCGGCCGTCAACGCGTACCGCGCGTCCGCGATGCTGACGCTGCCGATGTTCAGCGTGTCGGAGCCGGGGTTCGTAAGGAGGAAGCTGAGATCCGCCGTGGTGGCGACCGCCCCGAAGTCGAGCAAGGAGTAGTCGAGGGACGCCACCGCGGCCGGCGCGGTCGCGGCGCCGTTAACGAGCGCGGCGTCGTTGCCACCGCCGCTGAGGTCCGCCGGCGAGCCGTCGTCAAACGACCACTGACCAACCAGTGAGCCGCCGTTGAGCGGCGTCACGGGCGTCGTCGAGCTCATATCGTCGGCGATCTCGTCGTCGGTCAGCCAGCCGTCCCAGATGCGGATCTCGTCCAGCTCGCCCGTGAACGGGTAGTCGACATCTCCGCGGATACCCATCCACAGGTCCGCCCCGCTCGATGTCGATCCCAGAGCGGCCTCTGACGCCGAATCCTGGAACTGCCCATCGACATAGAGCGAGAACGTCGTACCGTCACTCACCATGGCGACGTGATGCCAGTACCCGTCGTTGACGAGCTCGGTGGAGAACGCCTCGGCTGCGGACGTCCCGTCCCACCTGATCGCCTTCAGCACCCCAACGTCGACATCGCTCTCGTTCGTGTAGCGCAGGACAAACGGATACGCGGCCGTGCCGCCGTTGGTCCACTTGCCGAGCACGTCGTTGTGCTTGTAGCCGGTCCAGTTCTGCGTGGCGGCGGGTCTCATCCACAGACTCACGGCGAACGGCGTGTTGTTGCTGAAGTCGTACAGCGCGCTGTGTGGCGCGATGGCGTAATCGTCGATGCCGTCCAGAGTCAGGACATGGGATCCAGACGCCGCGCCTCCCGACAGAGGCGCTTCGGACGTCACGAGCGTGGCTCCGCCGCCGGTGGTTCCGTGGCTGCCGTTCGCCGTCAGGTCGTTCGTTGTCCCGTCGTCGAAGTTCCAGTATCCCACCAGGTTCGTCTCGGACCCGGTGAGAGTCGTGTTCATGTCGGCGGCGATGTCGCCAGCGGATCGCGCAGTGTCCCAGATGCGCACCTCGTCGATCTCGCCGGTGAAAAGCGCAACGGGATCCAGGGTAGCGTCAGTGCCGATTACCACCTCGTCCGTCGTGTCCCACAACGTAGTGGGGCCAGCAGCTCCCGTCGACTCGAGCGCTCCATCGATGTAGAGGTAAGCGAGGGTTCCGTCCCACACCCCCGCTGCGTGGTGCCATGTTCCGTCATCGAGCATCGTCGTGCTGGTAGTGACAGACGGAGCCTCGACCTCGGGCGCGCCGAAAGTGAGGAACTCCATGGTGCCGTCCGCCAGCAAGTCCATGACCCAGGATGGGCCGCCGACGCCGGCCTTGCTCGCGATCACCGCCGGCGCCGCAACCCCGCCGACGGGGTGCTTGAACCACGCTTCTATGGTCATGGGGCCAGTAAGCTTCAGCGCTGCGGGGTCGCCACTCATGATGACGTAGTCGTCGACGCCATCCAGCAGCACCGAGTTCGCACCGGCTGCTGCCGCGCCAGAGCCCGTGACAGCAACCGACCCAAGCCCGCGCCCATCATGAGTGAGCGTCACGTACGCATCGACAGCGCCGGACGCGTCAGGCGTGAAAGTCACGTCGTACGACTCGGCAGGATCCCCAGCAAAAAGCGTGTACGGCGTGGCCCTGCCCGTGACGGTATAGTGGGTCGCGTCGGTCGGCGTGACACTGCTGACGTACAGGTCCGACGCGCCCGGGTTCCCTATCGTGAAGCTCTGGGCCGCGCTCGTCGTCGATGTTTCGACCGCTCCGAAATCCAACGAACTGACGGACACGTCCGCCACGGGGGTCGCAACGGTCGCGGCGCCGTTCAGGAAGGCGCCGTCGTTAGCGTACCCACTAGCGTCCAACGCATCACCGTCGAATGACCACTGACCGACGGACGAACCACCGTTCGCGGGAGCCGTGGGCGTCACGGCCGTGATATCGTCAGCGACTTCCGTGTCCGTCAACCAACCGTCCCAGATGCGGATCTCGTCTACCGATCCGGTGAACGGGTACAGCGCGTCCGTGTCGATCCCCACGGACAGGCCGGCGGCGTTGCCTGTGGCGCCAAGGCCCGCTTCCGACGCCGTGCCGTCCAGGACGCCGTCGATATACAGCGATAGCGTTGACCCGTCACTCACGGCGGCGACGTGATGCCACGCGCCATCGTTCAACAAGGCGCCCGAGATAATCTCCGGGGAGGTGGCGCCGTCGAACCGCGACAAGGCGACGCTACCGGGGTACGTTGGGTCGGTGTAGTTCACGTAGCGGAAGAGGAACGGGAACGCGCCCGAGGTGTGCGTCCCCTTGCCGAGCACCGTGTTGACCGGGATCGTAGTGTCTAGCTGCGTCGCGTCCGGCTTCATCCAGAAGGAAACCGCGAACGGCGTCGCGGACCCGAAGTTGTAGACACTGCTGTCAGGCATCGCCACACTGTCGTCGACGCCGTCTAGAGACAGCACTTCGCCGACCGTGGCGGCGGCGCCGGAAACCGGCGCGTCGGACACGATGATCGACGCCCCGCCGCCAGCGGTACCGTTGCTGCCGTTCAGCGTCACATCGTTGGTGGTCCCATCGTCGAAGTTCCAGTAGCCGACCAAGTTGGGTTCGGTCCCCAGGAGGACCGTGTTCATAGTCGAGGTGATATCGGCGTCCGACCGGGCGATGTCCCAGATGCGCACCTCGTCGATCTCGCCGGTGAACAGCGCGACGGGATCCAGAGTGGCATCCGTGCCAATGACCACCTCGTCTGTCGTGTCCCACAACGTGGTCGGCCCAGCCGGTCCCGTGGACTCGAGCACGCCATCGATGTAGAGGTAAGCGAGGGCTCCGTCCCACACGCCGGCTGCATGGTGCCACGCCCCGTCGTCGAGAGTCGTCGTGCTCGTGGTGAACGAAGGCGGATCCACACCATTCACCCCGAACGCGACAAACTCCAGCGTGCCATCACCTAGCAGGTCCATCACCCATGAGGGGCCCCCAGCCCCGGCCTTGCTCGCGACCACGGCAGGGGCGGAGACGCCGCCCACGGGGTGCTTGAACCACGCCTCAACGGTCATGGGGCCGGTCAGTTTCAGTGCAGCTGGGTCACCAGTCATGATGACGTAGTCGTCCGCCCCATCCAAGGACAGCGCGTTGTTGCCCCACGCATCCGAAGCCGCCGAGCACAGTATCCCTAGAGACGTGACCATCGCGAGCATGAGACGACCCAACTCACGGCGGAGGCCATCGCGTCGCGCATCGACGATGTGGCTGTCGTGATTCGGCTGTCTCATTTGAGGATCACCATCCTTCTGATCTTGCGGTACGTTCCCGCGTTCAGCTCGTAGAAGTACACGCCGCTGGCGACGTGCTCCCCGAGTTCGTTCCGGCCGTCCCAGTAAGCGGCGGCGTCGCGCGAGGCATGTGAGCCAGCGGCGCGCGCGCCCAACTCCAACGTGCGGATCGCCTGCCCGTCCATGTCGTAGATCCGGAGCGTGACGTCACTCTCCTCCGCGAGCGTGAACGGTATCCACGTCTCGGGGTTGAATGGGTTCGGGTAGTTCGGCAGCAGCGCCGTCGAGAAGGCCCGCTCCAGTGGCGGAGGCGGCCCAACGCGATGCGCCAGCAGTTCGCCTCTGTGGTTCGTGAAGCGGATGTCCCGCAGGCGCACGTCCGGCGTCACGCCTGTCGTTGAGCTGTCCACGGTAAAGCGCGCGAGTACACCGCTCTTCTTGACAGCGAGCGAGGATCCCGCGATGTCCAGCCGCACAGCAGCGACCCGCGTCGCGCCGTTCACCTGGGTCGGGTCGACCCAGAACGCCTCGCGACCGAAGATGTCGCCTCGGTTCATGGACTTGATCTCGCCGGCGCCCGGGTCGATGGCGACTTCGTAGCCCGCCAGGTTCACGGACGAATCCGCCACGAGTTCCAACTCGCGTCTGCCGCCGGGCAGGTCGACGACGCGTGTGTAGACGTCTACGACCGGCTCGCCCTGCGCGATCAGGCGTGGGGCGCCGACCGCGCCAACCGTCTCGCCGAAGTGGCTCGACACCGTGACAAGATCGATGATGTTCACGAGGCCGTCGCCGTTCGTGTCCGCGCTCTCTCCCGCAGCGGCCGACTGCCCGAAGAGGCGCGCGACAGTGACAAGGTCGAGGATATTCACGACGCCGTCGCCGTTGACATCCCACGGAGCGGCTGCGGAAGCCTCGCCCAGCTGGTACACACCTGAGCTGCCGATATCCGCCGTGACCGTCCTCAGCGAGGCGCTGGTTACGCTGGCAAGCGCGTCCCAGTCCTGCGCGCTGAGTTGGTATGTCTGCGGTGAATCCGCGTTGATCGTGACGCCGAGCGGCACTCGGTGCGTCAACGCCGCCGGGATGTTGAAGGAGTTCACGATCGCCCCGGTCGACGTGCGCACGGTCACCTCGCGCGCGGTGTCGTCGATACCACCTTCCAGCGATGGGACCGAAGACGGCGTGCCGATTTCTACCGTGCCGGTTAGCAGCGCGTTGGCAAACAGCCCACTACGAGGCACGCGCAACGACGTGCCGTCGTCGAGCGCGGCCACGCCACCAGCGTCCTTCATAAGGGCGACGGCAAGTACAGGCGACAGCACGGACGCGTCGAAGTTCCCCGCCCCGTCGACCGACGCGACCGCGTAGTACGCCATCCGTCCCGCCAGCACCGTAGTGTCCGTGTAGCCAGTGTCGTCGACGCTCGCCGCTACCGGCGTCAGGTCGGTAGCGTCGGTGAAGGCGACTAGCGAGCGATAGACGTTGTAGGAGCCGGCGTTGGCATCTGCCGTCCAACCCAGCCGGATGCCGCGCGAGTCGGCGGTCGGTAGGGCGGTGATGTTGTCCGGCGCGGTCGTCGGTGGCGCGAGGTCGAGTGTTACCGTGAAGGTCTCGGACTCGGTCTCGTTCCCAGCGGCGTCCTCCACCTCAATGCGGAGCTCGTTGGCGCCGTCGCCAAGCGTGACGCTCTGCGTGAACCGCCCCTGCGACTTGCTCAGCTCAATCTCGTCGTCGTTGACGTAGAGGACAACCGAGTCCAGGTCCACCGGCTGGTTGTCGCTGATGGAACCCGCGATGGTGAAGAAGCTCGAGCTTGCCTCCGCGGGCACGGGGTCGACCGCGATGGTCGGCGCTTCCTCGTCCAGCACGACCGCCAGCGTCTCGGACGTGTCGCTCAGGTTGCCAGCGGAATCCTCCGCCGTCGCCGTGATGAGGTTGTCGCCGTCCGACAGGTTCACGTTGTCGAAGACGAACTCGCCGCTGTCGTCGTTGATTTCCAGGAGTCCCGCCGAGTTGCCGTTCACCCGCAGTTGGATGGTGATAGGCAAGCCACCCGACACCGCCACGTCGGGAATCACGCCGTCAATGGACGCCGAACGCGAGTTGCGGAGCGCGGTTGTCGCGGAGAACGTCGGCCGCGCCGGGGGATCAAGCGTGACGTCGAACGACCATGACGAGAAGGAGACGTTCCCCGACAGGTCCAACACCTGGACACCCATCGTGTTGGCGCCGGCGCCGAACGCGCCCGCCCCAGATGTCAGCGACCCCTCCAGCGCGGCTACGTCGGCTCCGCCGCCGCTCGCAGAATCGCCGCCGAGAGAACGCTCGAGCGCATTAAGCTCCAAGGGGTCGAAGGACGCATTGTCGCCACCCGTAAGACTACGCTCCAGCGCGTTCAGCTCGAGCGGATCGAACGAGAAGCCGCCGCGCGCGCCCTGCTTGGCCAGGAGCTTGCGACCACGTATGCGTATGACGCCCGTGCGGCGGTTGAACTCCGCGATGCCCTCCTCCTCGAGCCGACCGATGGACAGCGGGCTAGTGCCCGTTGGGTCGTTCACGAACATCGTCACGCCGTCGATGCCGGAAGAATCGCCAACTGCGAAGGACAGGATGTCCAGGCTGACTTCGTTGATGTTCTCGCCAGGCTCCGGGAACAGGATCGTCGTGGACGGCTCGCTTGTATCCTCGGCTTCCGTGTCGATGGCGAAGGCCCATACTGAGATCACGATGTTGCCGACGTGGTCCGCGGCGGTCACGACGACTTCGTACGTCGTCTTGTCCTCGAGTAGTGGGAAGTAGCTCCACTGCCCGGTGCCAGCGTCGATGTCGTAGTTCGCGTCGCCCACGATGGACGCGCGCGGCTCGCCCTGCGCGGACACGGAGATGTCCACGGAGTCCAGGTCGAGATCGTCCGCGACGATGGTCGCGGAAATCGTGGGTTCGAGACTCGGCACGATCTCGTTCTCGGCCGGGATGAAGCCTTCGACCAGCGGCTCCTTGCCATCGACGTAGAACTGCGCCCCCAGACGCGATGTGTTGCCCGCCAGGTCCCCAACGACGATGGATGCGAAGTGCGACGCCGGCTCAGCCGTGCCTGACGAAGCGAACGGCTCCGGCGCCACGTACGTGATCGTGCCGTCGGCGTCCACGGCGGGCGTCACGGTCTCTCCGTCCACGGTCAGGTCGATGCGCGTGGCGTCGATGCCGGTCGCGTCGCTCGCGCGGACCACGATCGTGTCCGTCTGAGCGTTCACGGTCGAGTCCGCGAGCGGGTCGAGGAACGCAAGTTCAGGGGCTGTCGTGTCGAGGATGACCGTGATGGCGTCGGCGTCCGCAGTGTTCCCCACGGCGTCCGTGGATGTCGCTGTGATGGTGTTCTCACCCTCGTCCAGGCTCACAACGCCCGTCTGGAACTCCGTGCCCTGCGCAGTGGTCTCGACGGGAACGCCGTTCACCAACACGCTGACGGTCGCGCCGTCCTCGATGCCGCTGCCCGTGACGACGAGATCGGCGGCGTTCGTCAGCTCTGGCGCGGTCAACACCGGCGGGGTCGTGCCAATGTCCAGCACGAAGTCGTACTGCTGCGGCTCGCCTGTGTTGCCGGCGACGTCCGCCGCGCTGACCAACAGCACGTGCGACCCCTCCGCGAGACCGACGAGATCCAGCGTCGCGGACGTGTCGGCGACCGTGAACTCCACCTCGGCGCCGTCGAGCGTACCGAAGACGCGCTCGACGCCGGAAAGATCGTCCGTGACGACGAACTCAATCGTCGCGTCAGACGACTGGATGGGCGTCTCCGACCCAGACACAAGGCCGATGCCGTTGATCTGCGGGTTGAGGATCGCGGGAGCCGTGATGTCTGACAACGCCGCATCAAACGTCACCGAGCCGTTGATCTCCGCCGGATTCCCCGCTCCGTCGGTCGCAGCGACCCGGACGAGGATCGTCGTGTCGGTAGCGAACGGAGTCTCAGCGTCATAGGTGAACGTCCCAGCCGCCTCGTCGAACGTCACGTCCACGGGCGTGGAGTCGATCTCCAGGGTCACGCTCGCCGGATCGACACCGCTCAGAGCGTCCGTTACGCTGCCACTAAACGTCGGCTGGAGGTTAGGCGTCGCCGTCTCCAGCGCTGGCGTCGCGAGGGTCAACTGCGGAGCTTCCGCGTCCAGGACGATGCTGACGGGGTCTGACAACTCCGAGACGTTCTCCAAAGCATCGCGCGCCTGTGCCTGCACGTCCGTGGCGCCGGCAGCAAGGTCAACGCTGAACGCCCATGTGCCGTCGGCGGATGGGGTCACCGTCCCCACGACCGCGCCGCCCACGACAACGACGACCTCGGCTTCCGCCTCTGCTTCACCTAGCACGGTGAATGTGGCGTCGCTCGTGACAGCCGGATCGTCGGCAGTTGGCGTCGTGAACGTCGGGGGCGCAGGAGGCGTCGTGTCGACGGCGAAGGACCACTCCGCCTCGCCCGGGTTCCCGGCGAGGTCGTCGAACGTCGCGGAGGCGGTGTAGTCGCCATCCACGAGCGGGTCGGTTGGGATGCCGGACGCCGTGCCGCTGTTCGTGTCCTTTGGACTGTACGGCGCGTCGATTACCACTCCGTTGAGGAGCAGTTCGACGCTCTCCGTGTCGATCCCGGTCTCACCGTCGCTGACGACCAGCTTGACGGTGGGTGAGCTCTCGCTGATGGATCCCGTGGGCTCGAAGCTGACCGCCGTTGGGGCAATCGTGTCGCTCGCGGCCAAGTTCACCGTGAACGCCCACGCATCGCTCAGCGTGAGACCGTTGTATTTCGACGCGCGTACGGAGGCGAGATAAAGGCGCTGATCGAACAGCGTCTCGCGCACGGAGTACAGCTCACTCGTCGCGTCGTAGCTGACGGCAGCGGTCTTACCGTTGAGCGCCACGGCTACCTCGGACGGATCGCCGCCGCTCAATCCGAAGTCCACGCGGAACGAGATGATCGGCTCCAGCGTTGGCACTTCGCTCCCGCGCTCCGGGCTCACGATCTCGAGGGTCGGAAGGGCCGAGTCGACGACGACTTCGATAGGCGCCGACCGGACGCTGCTGACGCCGAGTATGGACGCCGTCGCCCGCACTTCGTACGCTCCCGGCTGGAGGTCCGCGGTGACGAAGCGGAACGTGCCGTCGTCTTCCGCGGTCGTCGTGCCGACGTTCTGTTCGTCGATGATGACGTCGATGTCCGCTCCGGTGATCTCGGTAGTTCCCGTGATGACCAGGCTCGACTCCGCCGATGGCTCGAGCTCATCCAGCGTCGGTGGCGTCGGCGAAGCGTTCACCACTGCAAAGCCGTCCGAGATGCGCTCGCCACTGGTCCCGGCGGTCAGAAGCAACTGATAGGTCTCACCCAACGCGTCCGGGATGTCGGACCCGGAGTGCCACGTGAAGGCGTGCGACCCGTTCCTCAGCGCACTGATGGAACCGGAGACGCTTGCGGGGAGCCACGCTTCGCTGTCCACGTCGCGGTAATCCACGCCGATCGTGACGGTCTGTCCGGGGTTCGGGTTGGACAGATCGAACGCGACCGAGATGTCCTCCGTAACGCCCGAAGCGACAACGTTGGAGATGTCGATGAGCGCCTCTTCTACGACGGGTCCGTCTTCATCCCGCGTGACCGTCTCGCCGGCCGCGGTCGCAACGACGGTGAATGTGTAGGAACCCGGGGCGAGCTGGAGATCCACGCCGTACCGCGCGCCAGACGCGGCTGCTTCGCCGACGGCGCCCATCGCGGATTCCTGGAACGAGCCGTCGTCCGAGACGACCGTCAGTGTGACAGTGTCCGGGTCACCTACGGCGGTTGTTACGACGGCGCCAAACGAGAACAGATCCTCCGCCGTGCCCACCTTCGGGCTGACGAGGGCAGCGCGGATCGCCAGTTCCTGCGCGCCGCCAACCTGCGCTGGCTCGACCGTGAGAAGGAACGTGACCGCGGTCTCGCCGTCCTGCCCATCGGTCGCCACGACGGTGACGGAGTAGTAGCCCTCGCCGACGCCGTCGACGCCCTCCTCTGTGACGAAGGTGATGTCGCCGCTGGCCTCGTCGACGGTGGTGTTCGACGCCAGGAAGTCCGTCTGCACTTCGAGCTGCGTCTCGTCGCCGTCTAGGTCCGTAACCTCGGCCGTTACGGAGACGGTTTCGCCTTCCACGAGGGTGACGTCGTCGATGGCGGTGATTTCGGGCGCGCGGTTGGGAGCGGCTAGCACCGTCACCTCAGCCGTAGTCTCGGCCTGCCCGCCATTGCCATCGTCGACCGTCAGGGCGACAGCGTACGCCGTGGCCTGCGCTTGCCCTCGCTCTGGCGTCCAGACGAACGCGCCGTCCTCGAAGGAGGCGCCGTCGGGCAGCGATGCCGGCGTCACTGTAAGGTCGTCGCCGTCCTCGTCGGCGACCTCGACGGCGAACTCGGCGGTCTCTTCCTCGACCACCGTGATCGGGGCGATGTCCTCAATGGTCGGCGCGGTGTTCGGCGGCGCCTCCAGGACGATGGCTACCTCGACCTCAACGGTGGATCCGCCAGAATCCGTTGCCGAGACGGAGGCGGTCAGATCCTCGGCATCAATCGCTGGCTCCAACTCGATACTCACCGTCGGGTCGGTGGGCGTGCCGCCCTGCTTGATGCGCGCCCAGCCGGGCACGCCGCGTACGGTGAGGGTGACGTTGTCGCCGTCCGGGTCCGTGGCGGCGAAGTCGAGGGTAAGTACCGTAAGCCGTTGCAGCGAGATGACTGCCGGGACGGCGTCGGCGCTCGCGGATGAAGTCGCGGTGAGCTCTGGATCGCGGTTCACGTCGTTGACGCGGACACGGAACGTCTGTGAAGCCTCGAGGCCACCAGCATCGGTGGCCGTCGCGGTGATTGTGTAAGACGCGGCGCGGTCGTAACCGATGTCGAGCCAGGAGATGGTACCTGTCGCGGCGTCGAAGTCAGCCTCGGCGGGGAGGCCATCGACGGTCACGCTCAGCTCCTCGCCGGGTTCGACATCTGGATCCTCGGCAGTCACGACGACCTCTAGGCTGCCGCCTTCGTCGACTTCGATATCGTCAATGGCGTCCATCGTCGGTGGCAGGTTGACGTCCTGACCGACCTGTATCTGCGTCTCGCCGGTGGACGAATCCTGCCCATCGTCCGCTACCCACTGGAACGTGAGGATGCGCCCGGACACGGCGTCCGTTGGCGTGAAGGTGAACGTCTTGAGCGATTCGTCGCCGACCAGGACGACATCAGCGACGTTGAAGCTTCTCACCGAGTCCTGCGAGTCCGCGACGATCTCCGTGTCGCGCTCGCGGACACTTGACTGGATCGTGACCTCGTCGCCGTCCGGGTCCGTCACCGACACGTCGAACGACACCGCGACATCGACCTCCGCGACGATGACGTCGGGCGCGCTCACAACGGGCGGCTCGTTGGAGGAGGTAACCGTTATGAACGCCGATGCCGACACCGGGTCGTTGGTCTCGTCCGCCACGGCGATCTCAACGCTGAATTGCTCCTCGATCCCAGTGATGTTCTCGACGCCAAATGTCGTTGCGCCGGTGTCGGGATCGACATCTACGATCGGCTCCGTGTCGCCGTCCGCCGCCGTGCCGAAGCGCTCGACGCCCACGAGGGACCAGGTCAGCGTGTCCTCGTCGGGGTCTGTGGCGGAGGGCTCAAAGATGAGGTCGTCGCCCTCCACGACGAACTGCGAGTCTATCGGCTGCAGCTCCGGCGGATCGTTCCGCAGTTCCAGCGCCACCACTTCGACGATGAACGAGGCGACCTCTTCGGCTCCCGTGGCGGACACCTCTACGGTGGTGATGCCGGGGTTGACGAAGGTGAGCGTCAGAGTCGTGCCGTCCAGGAACGTCTCTACGACCTCCAAGTCGTCGCTGCCCGCGGCAATCGTGACAGGAGAGTCGGGATCGGTGAACAACGGGTCCGGGTCGCCCAGGCTGAGCGTACGTGGGAGCTCGCCTTCGTCGGCGCGGATGTCCGAGAGCGTGCGTTCCGTGTTGATTGTCGGCGGGTCGTCGAACGGCTCGATGTTCAGGGTGACAACCGCGGGGTCGCTCGCGATGTCGCCGTCGTTCACGACGAACGAGAACTCGTCCGTGCCAGAGAAGTCGGCGCGCGGCGTGTACGTTACCGTCTGCCCTTCGAGGACGGCTTCGCCTCGACGGGGTGGCTCGACGATTTCGAATGTCAACGGGTCGCCATCCGGGTCGGAGCCGGTCAGCTCGACCGTCAAGGGTTCGTCCTCAACGCCCGGCGCGGCAGTTTCGTCGGCCACCGGGAGCGCGTTCTCGACTGTCAGGGCGACTTCCGCTGGCGCGCTGGTGAACTGGCCGTCGGACGCCACGTAGGCGAACGAGTCCTCGCCCGAGAAGCCCTCGGCCGGGGTGTAGAAGGCGATGGACCCCTCGATGACAACGCCGCCGTTCTCCGGCTCGCGGCTTACCTCGAAGGTCAACTCGTCGTCGTTGGGATCCTCGCCGACGAGCGGGACGTCGATGGCGTTGTTCTTGGGGCCAGCCAGCGGGCCGACATCCTGCACGATGGGCGTCTGATCGAGAATCAGCAGGTTGATGGTCAAGGACAGCTCTTCCGAGGCGGCTGGCTCGGCGCCGTCGTCCACGGCGCGCACGGAGAAAGTGTCCTCGCCCTCGGCCTCTGCCGGCGCTGTGTAGACCACACTGAAGCCGTCGGCTCCCGGCTCGGCGACGCCCTGCGCGGGTCCGCTCACGATCTCGATGGTGAAGACCTCGCTGTCGGGATCCTCAATGACGAGGGGTATTGTCAGCGGCTCGCCTGGTATCGCGGACAGCTCCGCGGCGGCGTCCAGAGACAGAATGGGCGGGTCGTTCACCGCAAGTACTTCCACGACGACGGAGACGGCCTCGCTCTGGTCGATGCCGTCGAACGCCGCTACCTCAAACGTGTCGAAGTCGGCGAACCCGATCTCAGGGGTGTATACTGCCGACGCCCCGTCAATGAACGCTTCGCCAGACGCTGGCTCGGTCACCACGATAAAGGTGAGTTCGTCGCCGTCAGCGTCCGTCGCGAAGAGCGGGATCTGCACGGACTCTCCCTCGAACGTCACGTCCTCGGCGCTGTTGGCGAATGGGATCTGGTTGACTACCACGATCTCGATGAACACCTCGTTGCTGGTGAATTCCTCGTCGCTCGCGATCACGGAGAACAGGTCGGTCCCCACGTAGCCGGTGAGGGGCTCGTACGTGACGACCAGGCCGTCCTGCACGATGGCGCCGTTCTCGGGGAACGTGCCGAATTCGAAGGTCAACTCGTCGTCGTCAGGGTCCGTGGCGTTCACGATGATGAGCGCGGACACGTTCTTCGTAACCTCAACCTGGCCGATCTCCTCAATGGATGGAGCCTGGTTCGGTAGGGTTACGTCGACGATGACAGCGAGTTCGTCGGATGTCGCTCCCTCGGCGTCCGTGACTGTCAGGGCGAAGGCATCCTCTCCGATGAAGGTGGAATCGGGCGTGTACGTCACGCTCAGCACGTCCTCGGCCAGGACGGCGACGCCGCCCCCTGCGGCGATGGTGATCTCACCAACAAACTCGGTGCTGTCGCCGTCCGTGATTTCGAGCGGGATGACGAGGTCGAACCCCTGAACGACCGTCACCTCGAAGTCCGCCTCGACCGTGACGACCGGCGATTCGTTGGCGACGACTTCGACCGACACCTCCACGGCAGCGCTGTCTTCCGTGCCGTCGTTGACGGCGTAGGTGAACGTGTCGTCGCCGCTGAAGTCCAGGTCCGGCGTGTACGTGACGACGAACTCGCCCGTGGTGATGTCGCCGGAGGCCTCGTCGATGGAGCCACCAGCGGGCGCGGAGACCACGAAGTATTCGAGGTCGTCCCCCTCGATGTCGGATGCTGCTAGCGTGATGTCGACAGGGATGTTCTGGAACGTCGTCGCCGTCGTCGCCACTGGCACAGCGGGGTCGTTCACTGCCAGGACGTCGACCAGGAAGCTCACGGAGGTTTCGGCGATGTCGAACGCGTTGCCGCCACCGTCGTCGGAGACGATAACAGTGATCTCGACGGAGCCGCTGGCGTCCGTGTTCACGTCCGCGGCGGGCTCGTATGTCAACTCCCAGTCGGAGCCGGTGTCCGTGACCGTAGGCGTCGGTATGACGTCCCCATCGCTCGTGAACGCCTCGATCGTGATGGTCTGCGTCGTGGCTTCGTCGTCGCCGCCACCAACGCCGACGCTCGCGAGCGTCAGCACCTGCGCGCCGCCGTCCTCGGAGACCACCTGATCCAGCGGGCCGTCGATGGTGGGTTCATCGTTCACGGCCGCTACCGTGACGGTGAACGTCTGTGTGGAGGTGTTGCTGTGCAGGCCGCCCGTGATGCCGTCGTCCTCCACGGTGACGGTGACTTCCGCCTCGCCGTTGGCGTCCGCGACGGGCTCCAGGTAGAGATCGCGCGTGGTCCCGTCGTCCTCCACGGTGACGGTGACTTCCGCCTCGCCGTTGGCGTCCGCGACGGGCTCCAGGTAGAGATCGCGCGTGGTCCCGTCGCCGCTCAGCACGGGGTCAGGGAGCAGGTCCGTGTTGTTGCTGGTGACGGTGAACGTCAGCGTCTGATCCGTCTCGTCGTCGGCGCCAGCGTCGACGCCCGTCAGCGTGATCGTCGTCGGGCTGTCTTCGAGAATAGAGACGCTCGAAACCGTGTCGAACACAGGCGGTTCGTTTAGGTTGACGCGCACGCGGATGGTGTACTCCGACGTCGTGAGAGCGGGCGCATCCACGCCGAAGTTCTCGCGCATGCTGATGCCAACGCCGGTGCTTTCGTCCGTGATGCTCGCTTCGGACCACTCCTCGTCCAGATCGGTCATGTCCCACGACAGTGAGACGATCGACACCGTTGGGTTGTAGACCGTCAGCGCCCACGTCGTGCCGACCGTGGTGTCAGCGGGGGCGCCGCGCAGGTCGTCCCGCAGGAACTGCACGTGGTCGACGGGTTCCATGTCCGCGGTGAGGGAGAAGTAGACCTGTGGAGACTCCGCGTCTGTGGCGCCTGGATTCGTCGGCGGCGCGGGCGGACGCACGAAGTCGATGTTGTTGTCGAAGCCGTCGGTCGCCGAGGGGTGGATCCCGAAGGCGCGGGGTTCGGGTATGTACGCAATCCCGTTGACGCTGCCGCTGATGTCGATCGTCGAAACCCAGTTGTTCGCGTCGAGGGCAAGGAAGGGGTCCGCCGCCTCGAGCGCGTCCGCCTGCCACGCGGCAGACGTCAGCAACAGGAGCGCGGAGAACGCGAACAGTGCTCGGCGAACGCGAGCGGACGCGGTCACGGATTCCATGGAAGCACCTTCATCGCAAATCGCAGTTTGGCATTGGCGCATTAGGTACACTGGACAACTATCAAACGCCGGGTGGTAGTCAGGGTTCAAACGCGACGGCGCGGCGCAGACCGGCGCCGGTGACGCCTACAGCAATCGGCAGACGCCACCACGAGACCACTCACGCGCTATTTGAGCACGAGCATCCGACGGATGGCGTGGTAGTCGCCAGCGCGCAGCTCGTAGACGTACACGCCGCTCGCAACGGCTTCACCCGAAGCGTTCCGTCCGTCCCAATACGCGGCGTCGGCACGGCTGCTGTAGTAGCCTGCCGCGCGATGGCCGAGGTCGAAGGACCGAACGAGCGAACCGGCGCTGTCGTAGATGCGCACGGCGACGTCGGACGCCTGGGTAAGCTCGAACGGAATCCACGTCTCAGGGTTGAACGGGTTCGGGTAGTTTGCCAGCAGGCGCGTCCGCGTAGGCGCTACCCAGGACAGGGCGACGCGATACTCGTGGACGCCACGGCCGAGCCGCATCGACTGCTCCTCGCGCATGTCCACGACGCGTCCGTCTTTCGGGGCGTCGCCTTGGATCGTCAGACGCCAGTGCGCCGGCAGGTCGGGCCGCTGCCACCGTAGGACGGTGTCGTCGTCCTGGACTCGCGCCGACAGCACCCACTCCGTGCCCGACTGTTGCGCGGTCTGCGCGCTCCGCATCAGCCGGCCGACGGTGTCCTCTACGGCGATGTACAGCTCGGAGTAGTTCGCGATCGGCGGCGTCGGCGGCATCAACAGATCAAGGTGGTCGTACCCCGGCTTCGCGTCGACTCCCGTGGCGATTTCGACGCTCCGCGTCGTGCCATCACCCAACTCCATCGTGAGCGGCGCAGTCCACCCGAGGGCGGACGTCGGCGGCGCGGGATGGAAGAGCGACGTCCCGTCAACGTCCAGATGACGCACCTGCGTCAGGTCGACGGCGACCGAGGCGCCCGAGTCGTTGTACACCCAGTAGCCGTTGCCTGGGTACAGCTCCGTGGCGGAGAAGTAGCCGCTCGCGGGACTGTAGCCGTACACCGCGCTCTCATTCGTGAATCCCGCCGTGATGACGGACGTGGGGAACGAGCCGCCCACCTCGACGTCGGAGGGCGCGCCGATGAGGTTCCACCCCTCTACTAGGTCTACCGTAACGCTGCGGACGTGGGAGCTGTCGAGATCAAGCGCCAGGCTCGCCGTCCCGCCGAAGCTGTTCACAAACGCCCCGTAAGCCACCGTCGGGAGCGTCGTGGAGTCGATGTCCGCAAGGCCTACGTAGCCTGAGTCGTACACGAACGCGCTGTTGGACAGGGCGTCGAGGTCCGTCAGGTCGCCCTCGCCGGGGACGGAGACAAGATTCCAGCCGTCCTCCAGATACACGTCGAACGCGTACGCCGCGGCGCTCGGTATGATCGAGAGCTCAAACGTGTACGCCTGGCTGTCGTCGAGGAAAATGCTGCCGTTGTTGGCGCTGGCGATGTCCCACGCCTCGCCCGTCGACGTGTTCGTGATGACGGCGCTGTGCTCCTCGCCGGTCAACGCCACGAGCTCCTCGACCACGAGCGCCGCCTCCGTGACGTCCCACAGGAGGTACGAGCCGAGGCCGTCGGTGGCGCTGGTGCGAACACTCAGCTCCCATACATCGCCGGATGCGGGCACGCTCGGAGTGCGCACGTCGCGCAAGGCGGCGTCTGGGTGGTTGGGGCTGTTCGTGATGCTGAAAGCGAAGCCTGCCGAGGGCACTTCCGGCGGCGCCAACTCGCGCGTGAGGTCGCTGATGGACGCTGGCGCGTCGTTGACGTAGACGTCTGACGTGGGGCCATAGCCCACGCGCGCCTCCTGGATGAACGCATCCCCGCCCTCCATCGCCACCCAGAACTCGGCGGTGGGGTGCACCTCCACGCTGACGATCATCGTGGCCGCCGCGGCGGCATCACCGTCCCACACGTCCACGGCGATCGTATCGGTCAGCGGATCGCCGAGAGAGATGGCGGAATGGTCTAGCCCGTAATACGTAAGCAGCCCGCCGGCGACGCTCACCGAAGCCCCCAGATCAGAGACGCCTAGTGGCGCGTCGAACCACATGGCGTCGCCGTCCGTGTCGTATACGCTGGGGTCGATGACGCCGTCAGAATCGATGTCGCTAAAGTCGACCAGGGCGATCGTCGCCGTCGTGTTCGCAGCCACGACGGCGGCCGGCTCACGGCTTACCACGATCGGCTGGTTCACATCCACTATCGACAGATCGACGATGACCGGGGCGCTGTTGCCTGAGTCGTCGCTGGCGCGCACGATGAACGAGTCGGCCTCCGAGAAGCTCGCGGTAGCCTGCGGCACGCCGTGGAATTCGAGCGTGACGGAGCCGCCGGTGGTCGCAAGAACGGAACCTTCAACGAGCTCGAGGGTAGTCGTCGGGTCAACGAGATAGCCAAGGCCTGGTAGGTTGCTGAAGGTAAGCGTGTATTCGCCGCCGGAGCCGCCCGACACAGTAAACGTGACGGAGGAGGTCGGCGAGCCGTACTCGAGAACGGAGAACGGCGCTACGGTGGAGTCTGTCGTCCCGTCGCCGTCCAAGTCAGACTCGACGGCGATGTCGATCTCCGTAACGGCGGTGGCGTCGACTACCGTGAAATCGACGCTGATGTCTTCCGTCCCGTCCAACACGCGCACGGTGTAAACGCCGGCGGTAAGCTCGGGAACCACAAACGTGGTACTGAATACGCCGCCTACCGGCAGAGCAGTCGCTAGCGTCGACTCCGTTTCGACGAGGGCGACAGTCTTCGAATCGTCCGTAAGCCAGCCGGGGCCGTCGACTTGGATCGTATCGCCGGGCGAGCCGCTATCGGGTGTCAACGTCACCGTGGCCAGCAGGCCGGCTTGAGCGCCCAGCGTCACCGTTGCGAGGAGGGTCGTCGCCCAAAGTCGCAGTGTGTGTTTCATCAGCATCCTCAGGGCGGCGGTCTCGCCGCATATTGGTGCGTACACGTCGGCCGCCCGTAGGTGCGACCGTCCCTCCCCGCGAATACGAGTGGAAGATTGTAGACCGCATAGGTCCGTACCACAACGGCGAGGCGCTCCCTCAGTAATAACGACGTCCCGGCGCGGATGTTCAGGTCGATGCCGGCTTGCCTAACGGCCTAGTGTTCGCTTTAATTACTCACGCCTCATGAAGGACCACGCCCGACCTAACACCACGTCCCGCGTCACGCTTCGCTCGGTCGTCATCGGCGCCCTGCTGATTCCGATCTGCGTCTTCTGGCTCACTGTTGTCGAGACGCGTTACTACTCTCTCGACGGCTCGTGTCTGCCGCTCTTCGTACAGCCGGTCTTCTTCCTGTTCGTGCTGACCGTGCTGAACTTGCTCGCCCTGCGGTTCGCGCCTGACCACGCGCTGACGCGTTCTGAACTACTTGTGGTCTACTTCATGAACGCCGTGTCCGTGACGTTCTCTGGGCACGACATGTTCCAGAACATGTTCGGCTCCATCGTGCACGCCATGTGGCACGCAACGCCGGAGAACGAGTGGGCGGAGCTCTTCTGGCACTACATCCCCACATGGCTGACGGTAAGCGACCCCAAGACGCTCGCCGGCTTCTACGAGGGGGAATCGAGCATCTACGTCGCGGAGAACTTCCGGCCGTGGATCGTGCCGCTCGCCTTCTGGGGCGCGTTCGTCCTCGTCCTCATGTTCATGATGCTCTGCATCAACACGGTGGTCCGCAGGCGATGGACAGAGCAGGAGAAGCTCGCCTACCCGAACATCCAACTGCCCATGCGGCTCGTGGAGGGAGGCGGCGTATCTCTGCTGCGACAGCGGGGACTGTGGCTTGGGTTCGGCGTCGCGGCTTTCATCACGGTCCTGAACGGGCTGCACCACCTCTTCCCGCAAGTTCCGTACATCAAGTACATCAAGCAGGTGAACGTCGGGTCGCAGTTCACCGCGAAGCCGTGGAACGCCCTCGGCGGCATGACGGTGTCCGGGTACCCCTTCATGATCGGGTTGGCGTTCTTCATGCCGCTGGATCTGTCGTTCTCGTGCTGGTTCTTCTATGTCGTCCGTCGGCTGGAGCAGGTTCTCGGCGCGGCCGCGGGCTTCCGCTCGTTGCCGGAGTTCCCGTACTTCGGGCAGCAGGGCTGGGGAGCCTGGCTGACGCTGTGTGGCATCGCGGCCTGGTCGAGTCGTCGGCAGATCCGCGCCGTGTTCGTCGGCGCGTGGCGGCCGGAGTTGGCTGACGACAGTAACGAGCCGTTGCCGTACCGGTGGGCGTTGCTCGGCCTAGTCGGTGGCGGAGCCGCGGTGCTCGCGTTCACGTCGGCGGCCGGGATGTCGGCGTGGGTCGCCGTGGTGTTCTTCGGGATCTACTTCGCGCTGTCGTTCGCGATCACCCGTGTGCGCGCCGAGCTTGGTTCGCCCCACGAGATCTACTTCGTAAACCCACACGACATGATGATCTCGTTCGCCGGTTCGCGACCGTATTCGCCGCGAAGTCAGACCATGCTCGCCCTGTTCTACTGGTTCAACCGAGGGTATCGGAACCACCCGATGCCGAACCAGTTGGAGGCGTTCAAGATGGCCGAGGGCGCGGGGATTCGCAATCGAGGGATTCTCGGGGCGCTCCTGGTGGCCATCACCGTGAGTATCGCGGCCACGTTCTGGGCAAATCTGCACATCGCGTACATCGACGGGGCGGACACCCTCGGCGGGTTCAAGTCGTGGGTTGGGAGGGAGTCGTTTAACCGACTACAGCGGTGGTTCGTGGCCCCGTCGGCTCCCAGCTTGCCGCGCATCATGTTCGCCGGGGCAGGCAGCATCCTGGTGCTACTCATGACAGCCATGCGCGTGCGGTTCCTGTGGTGGCCGTTCCACCCGGCGGGCTACGCGTTGGCGGTCAGCTTCGCAATGGAGTACTTCTGGTTCGCCGTCTTCATCAGTTGGTGCCTGAAGCTCGCTATCCTACGACACGGCGGTATCCGGCTGCACAACCGCGCGATTCCGTTCTTCCTGGGGCTGATCCTCGGCGACTACTTCTTCGGTAGCGTGTGGGCGATTATCGGCCCGGTTCTGCGCATCAGCACGTACAAGATCTTCATCTAGCGCTCGGAATGGCGACCCCACTCTTCAGGGCGCCCCACGCCGCTGCCCGCGAGTCGGACGTGTCGAAGGACGGCGGCAGGAGCGCCGACGCCGCCAACCCGGCGAGGAAGACGAAGCGTTCTGGGCGGTGGCTCCCGTGTGTTCCACGAACGTACAACGTCTGTGGGTGCGCCCCCACCTTGCGCAGCGCCTGGACCATGTTCTCATTCGCGGGTCTATTCGTCTGTCGCCCTTCCTTCGGCAGTGCGAGGCCGATCATCTCGATCTGCGCCAGCGCGTCCAGATGCTGGAGGAGCATGTTCACGTCCTGTAGACACCTGGCTTCCCAAGCCAGTCTGGCGTCATCGTCCTCCGCAGGCGTGTCGTACAGCCGCGGCGACTCCATGTTCGGCGAGGTGGCGATAGCTACTTGTACCCAGGCGCGGCCCTGAGCGGAGAGGGATCGGTATTCGCTGAAGTCGTCCAGGTCAGCAACGCCCCAGCTCGTGCACGCGCCCCATACGGACGCGTCGTTCAGCCCGACGGCGGGCCATATGCCCGGGTACAGGAGAGGCAGGAGCATCGCCGCGTAGCCGCCCGTGGAATGACCCATGAGCGCCCGGCCGTTCGCGGCGGGTATCGTCCTGTATTCGGCGTCAACGAACGGGACTACCTCGTCCATCAGGAAGTCCGCCCACGCCCCGAAGACCGGGGAATTCAGGATAAGCACGCCCTCACGGACATCGACGGTCACCACGATGACAGGAGGGATCCATCGCTTGGCGATGGCGGCGTCCAGCGCACCGACGTACTCGGTGCTGGCCGGGGTCTGCCACCCTGGGAGCCAGTAGATGACTGGGTAGCGCCGGACGCCGCCCTCGTATCCCTCGGGCGTGTAGACCAGCAGAGGACGCACGTTCGTGATGCCCATCATGTTCCCAGCGACGGCGTCGCTCTCGATTCTGTGCACCGTCGTCGCACCGCCCGCGTGGGCTATGACCCCAAGGAGGGCGAGCGCGCACGCGATGCCTGCAACGCGCAACCGTCGCAGATGCATGTAGGCCCTCCCTCCACTACAGCGCCGTCTCCCGTCACATAAGGAGTATGATGTCTGCCAAGCGGTCGGAGCAACCTGTCTTCCTGCGGGGTGGGAGGCCGCGATCGGGTGGCTATACTTGCCACGATCATGGCGTTTCCGGCAGAGGAGGGGATATGTGAGAGTTCAGTTGACGGCGCAACACATTGCGACGGCGGAGGCGCTCGTGGCGGAGGCCCACGCCAACGACGGTCTGGCCCCCGTCGACATTGAGCGGTTCTGGGAGGACCAAACGGTCGCTGCGGCCGACCCCTTTGGAGACGACATCCCGCAGATGCCGCTTGGGGCGATCTGCAACTGGGAGTGCGTCTTCGAGGAGCTCGATATCCCGCAGCAGTGGGAGCGCTATCAGAGCGATGGCGAGTGGCGTAGCGAGATCGGACGCAGATACAACGACGAGTCGGAGCGCATCGTGGGGCGCCGTCTGCTGAACGAGCGACCGCCTGGCGAGAAGACGGCGGCCTTCCCGGCCGTGAAGCAACTACACGACATCTTCGAGATGGAGAACCGGTGGGATCCGATCAGCCAGAGTTGGTGGCTGCATCCGTCCGCCAACTCGCCGGACGAGCTTCGCGCGCTCCTGGATCGCGTCGACGACAGACTTGACGATCTCCGCGGGTTCCTGCTCCCGGAGGGCTGGGACGACAAGCGGGAGGCGCTGCTAGAGGCTGGGGCGCGGCCCCCGCTGTACCGCGGTCAGCGTGGACCCGTGACGTTCGCGACATCCATGGTCGGCGCGCAGGAGTTGATCTACCTGATCGCGGACGACCCGGCTCTTGCGTCACGGCTCAGCGACACTATCCTCCGCGCCATGCTGGGGAAGATGCGCGTGCAGGACGAGGAGGCGGGGCACACTCCCGAGACGGCGCCGCGCGGGTTCAGCTTCGCCGACGACAACTGCGCCCTCCTGAACGCGGAGATGTACGAGGCGTTCGCCTATCCCATCGTGAAGACGATGTGGGCGGTGTGCAGCCCGGGGCCGAAGGACAGCCGCTACCAGCACAGCGACTCGGACATGGCGCACATCGTGCCCATCCTGGCGCGCGAGAACATGACCGCCGTGAACTTCGGGCCGAACGTGCTGGTCGACTACATACGTTATCACATGCCTACAACGGTCATTCAGGGCGTGCTGGCGCCGTTCACGTACAGCCGCAACGACGAGGTGGGCATCGTCGCGGAGTTCCTGCGTGATTTCGAGATGGCGCGCGAGAAGCGCGGCGTCGTGTTCGCGACAGCGGGCAGCATCAACAACGGTTCGCGTCTGACAGGCATGCGGCTGATCATGTCCGCCATCCAGCGATACGGCCGCTACTAGCCGTTCTGCATACCGGCCCGGCTCGTCCGGTCGCGGGGCGGCCGAATTCGCTCCTGAATCCTCCCGCGCTGGACTTGCGTCCAACCGCCGGCTTACACTGACCACGTTATGTGAACTATTTCACAAGGCAGTGTGTGGCGAGGATGAGGAGACCGGAGGATGCCGCCTGTACCTGAGACCCGTGTGCTGACGCGAGACTTCGACGTGGTAGGGCTACACACGCTGGATGTCTACCGGCGCCGCGGAGGCTACACCGCGCTCGACGCTCTCTTCTCAATGGACCCGTCGCGCGTCCGTAGCGAGGTGGCGGCCTCAGGACTTCGCGGCCGCGGTGGATCTGGGTTCGCCGTCGGCCAGAAGTGGTCCCTCATGTCGCTCGACGGTCCTATGCGGTATCTCTGCGCTAACGCTGACGAGAGCGAGCCGGGCACGTTCAAGGATCGGTACTTGCTCGAGCGCTCCCCACATCTCCTGATTGAGGGGATCATCTGCGCGTGCTACGCCCTGGGCGTCCACACGGCGTACGTCTATCTCCGCGGTGAATTCGCCCGCCCGCTGGCCCTCCTGAGCGACGCAATCCGCGAAGCTAACGCCGCAGGCCTCCTCGGGTCGAACATCGCGCGATCAGGCTTCGCCCTGGACGTGCATACGCACAGCGGCGCCGGAGCCTATATCTGCGGTGAAGAGACCGCCCTGATCGAGTCGGTGGAAGGCAAGCGCGGAGAACCTCGGGCAAAGCCGCCGTTCTACCCAGCGGTACGCGGGCTGTTCGACGCGCCAACGATGGTCCACAACGTCGAGACGCTCTGCAATCTCCCGCACATCCTCCGCCACGGAGCGGAATGGTACGCCGGAATGGGAACGCGGTACGAGGACGCTCCTCGCGGGGTCGACCCTGTCAACACAGGCACGAAGCTGTACTCGGTGAGTGGCCACATCACGCGGCCCGGCGCGTACGAGCTTGAGATGGGAGTTACGGCCGCGCAGCTCATTGAAGTCGCCGGAGGCGTCCCAGATGGGCGAGGCGTCAAGGCGGTGATTCCGGGAGGGAGTTCAGCTCCCGTGCTGTGCCACTACGAACTCGACGTGCCGATGGACTTCACGTCGCTGCACATGGCGTCGTCAATGTTGGGGTCCGGGGGAGTCATCGTGCTGGACGAGACCACGTGCATGGTGAAGGCGCTGACGAACCTGCTCTCATTCTATGCACATGAGTCCTGTGGACAGTGCGCGCCGTGCCGAACCCGCGCGCCGTGGCTGAGGGACGTGGCGCGCCGCATTGAGGAGGGTCGCGGAAAGCCGGACGACCTGGCGCGCATCGAGGAGATCGCCCGTGGCCTCGCAGACGTGGACGCGTTCACTTGGAACGTCATCTGCTACTTTGGGATATCGGTGTCGTGGCCCGCGGTGAGCTTCACGCGCAAGTTCCGCCCTGAGTTCGAAGCGCATCTGATGCATGGCGGGTGCTGCGTGCTGCCGATTGAGGAAGCTACGGCGCGCCCAGTGGACAACTACGCGTGGCCCCGCTCGTCGCTGACGTCGGTTGTTAAGGCCGGCGCCGGATAGCCTCGGGGCGGACAGACTGCATGTGCATTGGCGGAAGACCGGCCGCCAGGGCCTCGACATCGTCAGCGACAATGTGGCCGATGTTCCGTAGGGCGTCGCTGATGGAGCCAGCGCGGTGAGCGGAGAGGATGACCCCAGGAGCCTGCCGGATGGGATGATCCGCGCGCGGTGGCTCCTCGGGGAACACATCGATGGCGGCGCGGAAGCGTCCCTCATGCAGAAACTCCGTCAGGGCGTCGAAGTCCACGACGTGAGAACGGCTGATGAGCGCGAAGGTGGCGTCGGGCTGTACGAGCTCCAGTGCGGCGCGGTCGATCATGCCCCGATTTTCCGGCGTTGGTACGGCGAGGACGAAGATGACCTTCGACTGCGCCATCACGGTGTCGAGGCTCGTCGGCGTGACGCCCTGACCGCGGAGGTACGTCGTAGGCAGCCACGGGTCGTACACGGAAATCGGGCAGCCAAACGGAGCAAGCAACGGCTTGAGGTTGCGCGCGAGACCACCGAAGCCGATGAAGCCAATCGGCTTGCCGAACAGCGTGCTGCCCGGGGCGGTTCCGTCATGGAGGAACCCCTCGCGCCCTTGCGTGAACTCGACGTGGCAGTCGACGACGTGACGCGTGCTGGCCAGGGCAAGCGCGAGCGCCAGTTCCGCAACTGCGCGACCAAACGCTGGCGCGCAGCTTAGCACGCGTATTCCGTTCGCGAAGCAGCGCTCGTAGTCAAGAGACGCTGGGTTCGGCGGGCCGCCGCTAACCTCCAGGATCGCCTCGAGGTTCGGGAACTGACGGACGTCGCCGTACCGCCACCACCCCGTGACGATGATAGACACGTCCTCGCGCACGGCGCGCCACTCCTCCTCCGGCATCGGCTCGTTGCGCGCCCATATCACGTCGCCCGCGTCCTTGACCCGCTGGAGGTCCTCGGGCTCGAAGATGTGCTCTAGCTTCCTCCCGTGCGTGTCCAACAGAATGCGCCTTCGGTCGCCCATGGTACTCGTGTCCTACCGTGTGTGAATCCGCCCGTGGCATTGTCACCACACCTGCACGCGCGGACAACCGTGAGGGCCTTGGCGCCATGCTGTCCGTAATGTGCAAGAGGTGTGCTAGACTGCCTCGCCTTGAACGCCTACCACGACGCGAGCGCGCCCACGGCTGGGGGAACACATGAAGATCGCCGTCACCGGAGGCAGCGGCGCCATCGGTACCTACGTCTGCGACGAGCTGACGAAGGCGGGACACGAGGCGTGGTCGCTCGACCAGATGCCTCCGCGCGTCGATGTCGAATACCGCGAAGTTGACCTCACGAGCCTCGACGGCACGCGCGCGGCTGTAAGAGGCGCCGACCAGATCGTACACCTCGCGGCTATACCAGACCCGAACCAGGGCCACCCGATCGAGCAGGTCATCGGCGACAACACCGTCACGTCCTACACGGTGTTCGAGTCGGCGCGACTGGAGGGGATTCCGCGCGTCGTCTACGGGTGCAGCGAATCCAGCACGGGGTTTGGCATCCACCACGTCAAGCTGACGCCGCAGTACGTCCCTATCGACGAGGACCACCCGCTGTGGCCTCACGAGGCGTACAGCCTGTCAAAGCACTTCGGCGAGCGCATCGGCGCGAACTACGCCGAGGCGTTCGGACTGGAGGTCATCTCGCTGCGGTACATGTGGGTGTGGAGCGTGCGCGCCGAAGACGCCGCGCGCGAAATCGCCCGCAGGGCTCAGGAGGGTGTGGTCCCAGAGACGGTCGACGGGTTCGGGGCTCACATCGCCGTGCGCGACGTAGCGCGCGCGTGCGCCGCGTCGGTGGAGTACGAGTTCCCAGCTTCTGACACCGCGCCCTTCGAGGCGTTCTTCCTCTCCGCTCGGGACACGTTCCTTCCGCTACCGACGCTGGAATTGCTGGAGCGAAGCTTCGGCGAATGCCCACCCGTGAGCGACCCGTCATACTTCGAGGCGAACCCGTACGCGACGGTCTTCGACATTCGCAAGGCGTCTCGCCTGCTGGGCTGGGAGCCTCTATCAAGCTGGCGCCGGTTCGACGAGTGGGAGCTCTCGCCTGACCCGGCATGAAGCCACGACAACCACCCACTCACTGACAGGGAACACGGACATGCGCGGATGGAAGGTAGCGTTCCTCGCTGGCTTGGGGTACGCCGGAATGCCCGCGGAGGAAGTCATCGCATCGCTGAAGGGACTGGGCTACGAGGGCATCGAGTGGACGACTTCGCATTTCAGCGTAGATCGGCCGCTGTCCGAACTGCGCGACCTCGTAGGGAAGACACGAGACGCCGGGCTCGACGTGTCCCGCATCATGGCGCACGAGGATCTTGTATGCCTCGACGACGACGCCCGACGCGCTCGCATTGAACGAACCGTGCGCGCCATTCACGCCGCTGGCGAATGCGACGTGGCGACCGTCGGAGCGATGACAGGTCCGGCGCCGTGGGACGCCAACGCGCCGAAAGTAGGTCGCGACATTACCGAGTCCGCGGCGTGGGCGCAGGTGTTCGAGGCGTATGAGGCGTTCGGCGAGGCCGCCGAGGAGGCGGGCGTGGTCATCTCGTCCGAGGGCGTCTTCGGCATGGTGGCGCACGACTTCTACACGCACCGCTACCTGCTAGACCGCTTGGACAGCCCGGCGCAGATGGTGAACCTCGATCCGTCGCACGGCATCCTCTACGGCAACCTCGACGTCGCGTGGGTCGCGCGTGAGTGGGGCGACAAGATCGCGCACGTGCACCTCAAGGACGCCATCGGCGACAACCCGGAGCCCGGCAAGTTCCTCTTCCCGCTTCTCGGCGAAGGCGCGGTGGACTGGACGGCGTTCTTCGGCGCGCTCGAAGAGCTCGGCTACACGGGGTTCTGCTCGGTGGAATTCGAGTCGTTTGACTACTACAGGCGCGTCATGAAGGGCGACCCGGAAGAGGCGGCGCGGGTCTCCCTGCAACAGATAGAGGCGCTTCTGTCGGAGTAGCGTGGCGGCGCCAACCGTGGATCACCCCACGCTGAACTGGTACGTCGTGACGTCGAACAGGATGGCGACCCAGTTCCACACGCTGCCGACGAGGAATTCGCCCAGGATGACGCCCAGGAAGAACGGCACGGAGCGTCGGTAGAACCCGATGCCGCCGAACTTCAGCGCGCCCCACTTCGCCACCCACGCGATGAGGAACGAGCTCCACACGTGCGCCCCCCAGCTCGTGGACACGGCATAGCCGAGGGGATGCAGGCTCCACCACATGTAGCGAGTGCGCATGAAATGGAAGAACGACGCGACCGCGAAGCCCACGCCCACGAACTGCACCCCCAGGACGTTCGGTTCCGTGGGGTTGTCCAGCCATTGGTCGAGCCACCGGTAGGTCTCCTTCCCGAAGCCGCCGCTGCCCCACCAGGTGTAGTAGCCCGTCGCGGATCCGTGCCGATACATGGAGTCGAGGATCACGGCAAACGTTGCTAGAACGCTCAGGATGGCGGCTAGCAGCAATACGCCCGCTATGCCCGTGTACGCGCGCCTGTTGGCTCCCAGGCGCTCGCCCATCTTGAACGCCTCCAACTGGTGCGGCATCGGATGGCTGGCGTACGTGCGATTGAACCAGTGATAGAGCGCGATGATGGTCAGGTTCTGTGGACCGAGTCGGCGCGTTCCCGTGGACATCCACACCGCGAAGTCCGGCCCCTGCGGGTAGTGGGCGTCGTGGATGGGGAACCCGAACTCGGCGCGCATACGCGTCATGGCGACGGCGAACAGGTAGTAGATGACGAAGAACACGAGGGCGATGCCCAACCCCAACCCCGCCGCCTGGCTGAAGAACGCCAGACCCAACACGCCACCGACGATGGCGAGAAGCGCCACACGCGGCGTCACGGGATCGTCGGCCGAGTCGCGGCGCCCGCGCCACGCCGCCGCGATGAACGCCGCGAGATGACGACGGCCCATCCACAGCGCGATGAGCGCCACGGCGAGATACGCTCCGAGCGTCTGCTCCTTCTCGTACGGGAAGCCCGGGAGCATGCGCAGACCCAACGCGGACTTCGCGATGCGTTCCCAGCGCAACGCCCAATAGAAGAACCACGACGAGAAGAGCAGGTCCAGGGGCATGAGGAAGCCGAGACCGATGAGGTGTGGGTGCACCGTCACGGGAGTCCAGCCGATGGCGTTCCACGGACGCTCGGAGAAGATCGGATGCAACTCGAGCACGCGCTTGAGTGGGAGCGCCGGCACGACCGGCACGAGGGCCGCAATGCCGTTGTACACCGTGGCGCCGCCGCTGACGCCGAAGCCTGCCCACAGAGAGCGCTGCCGCCATAGTCCCGCCTGCTCGCCGGCGAGAGCCAGCGGCAACTGGATGATGGGATACGTGAGTTTCTCGCGCTCCGTCCACTGACGCCGCAACAGGATCGCCAACGCCAGCATGACACCCAGGAGGAACGTCGTGAAGAGCGTCCACGACCCGATGGCGGGCGCCCACGCGCGCAACGTGTCCCACCGCCAGAAGCTGGAATCACCCTCGTAGTAGCCGTGCAGGGCGTCGGGGTCAGAGACGACAAGCCACGGCGGCAGGTACGGGATGATGCGGGTCGCCCACTCGTTCTGCGGCGTGGCGTTGTAGTGCGCGTGCGGGATGGTCGTGACGAGCACTTCCATCATGTTGTGCGAGCAGAGCGCCGACGCGATGGACGCCATCAGATAGACGACGAGCAGCTCGCCTGGCCGCAGGCGTTGGGCGGGCGCGTAGCGGGACAGCGCCGCGTTGCACGCGGCCACCAGCGCCAACGTGAAGATGGCGTTATAGAACGGTACGAGGTAGGTGGGGAAGGACCAGCGGTTCAGTTCGAACTGCGTGATCCAGAACGCGTTCAGCGGGACCGCCAGCGTTCCGAGCGCGACGGCGCGCAGGCGGATGGTCGCGGCGGAACCGTTGGCGTGTCGTTGCTTCATACCGCGCCAACGGCCCTTCCCGCGGCTCCGGTGTCGTCTAGCGCGCCTTCACGCGCGCCCACGTCGTCGCGAGCTTGTCGGTCGGCTCCACGTCGAGCGGGGTGATGTTGTCTCGGAAGTACTCGAATTGCGCTAGCATCTCTCCCGCCGCGCCGTCCACGCCAGCGTAGAGGCCGAGTTCGATGGGCGGCGTCAGCGCCATCTCCGTGGGGCCAACGACCGTCCAGTCGTCGTCTTCGGCGAGCTTCCAGTAGCTCGTGTAGCTATCGGCGTCCTTTGCGAGGCGCATGTACACGTCCGCCGTGCCATCCGCCGATGCGAAGCCGGGGGCAGCGCCCACGAGGCCAGGACCATTCTCATTGGCCTTGGTCTGGTACTGCAACTGCGCCGTGCCGTCGGCGTGACCCCACAGCTTGAGCGTCACCCAGTTATCGTCCGCCTTGCTCATCGCGACGAGGCCGCCCACGATGGAGTTGCCGTCGAACTCCGTCAGGAGACGCGTCTCGACATCGAACGGTTCGTCTGGCACGCTCTGGAAGAGTCGCGACGTCGTGTCCCCCTGCCACAGATTGCGGTTCTGGTCGGCTTGTATCGTCAGCCAGTCGGATTTCGTGGAGCCGACATCCCATTGTCCCGGCTCCTGCCACCATTCCCAGTCTGCTCGAAGGTCGGCGCCGTCGAATTCATCCGTGAGAGACGCCGCGCTTCCCACGGCTCCCACGGCGAAGAACGCCGCGAGCGCTAGTATTGTCCTCAGGTTCCGGTGCATGGGTTTCTCCGCCGTGTGTGCATCCAGTGTCCTGCGTTGCTCTACGCAGCAGGTTAGCCACACGTCGAGTAAGCGGCAAGTGTGGGTGGCGCTCGGTCGCCTACGCGTGCCAGCCCCGCGCGCGCCAGACGGTCGCGGCGGTACCCCTGGCAGAGCGTCGCGGACCATCACGGATGTGGCCAGAATGCGATCTGGCGCCCGCGAAGGCGGTGACGTCCAGGATGTGGCGCGTAGGTGGTTCGCGTCGGCGGCGTGGAGGCGAAGGGCGCCGCGCTAGGGCATCCGCACGTAGATCGGGTTCGAGAATATCCACGGCTGGAACCGCCGCCGAACCTCAATGCGGTAGACGCCCGGTTGCGTGATTGCGTAGGACAGGCGCTTACCCTCGAATTCCTCAATGACGTGGCCGTCACGGAGCAGACAGATGTACGCCTGGTCGGGTACGGACGCGTGCAGCCGCGTCCCCGCCATGAACGGCAGCTCATCGCCCATGAGGGCGACGACCTTGCCTCGACGCTGCGCGTCGAAGTAGAAGCCCGTGCTGTCTCCGAAACCGTCGTGCGCTAGGAAGCAGTGCCCCGCGCGGATCGCGTCGTAGACCTGCTTCGCCGCCGCTTGCGAATCGGTGGCGTCCAGCGGCGCGTCCAACAGGACATGCGTGCGAATCGTCTTGAACGCGAAAGAGTACGGCAGGATTCGGGGCAGGCCGATCCCCGGCACTTTCTTCGCGTGGATATCCAGAGTGCCGAGAGCGACAACGGGCCGCTTCTGACCGATCTGGTCCCACATCTTCACGGCGCGCTGGTGCGGCCCGTGAATGAACTTGTCCGGCGCGGCGAGAGCTGCTGGGACATTGCGCCACTTCACGTTGCGCGCCCAGTCGTGCATATACGACCACAGCTCAATGCCCGTGAACCCCGTGACCGACCAGTCCAGCCAGGGGCACGCCATCGCGCGGGTTGGGTAGTCCTCGCCTATTGGGTGGGCTATGAACCCCAGGCCGCCCTGGTCGGCGACGCGGTCGATGAAGCGTTGCGGCTGTCGCCAGTTCCCACGTCCCTTCACCGGGGCGTCGATGTCGAAGGCGAGGTAGTGGTTGTGGAAGCGCGGCGTGACTTCCTCGCCGACGAGGCACAGTAGGTCGTCGTGCCAGCCCTCGTACCCGAGGTCGCGCGCCTGCAAGTGCTCGTGGTCGGTGAGCATGATGAAGTCGAGCCCGGCCGCGCGGGCATCCGCGACTATTTCAGGAACCGTGCCCGATCCGTCGGAGAGGGTCGAGTGAATGTGGATGCCGCCCGCGTAGTCGTAAAGCGTTGCGGAGATGTCTCGATCGGCCGTCAGTGGGCCGCTGGTCGTCTGGCCGCTAGTTGTGGAGTCGCCCTGCATACGAAACATGCGATGTCCTGGGTGCTTGTCAGTCCACCGTGCAATACGAACGCAACTGGCGGTATCGCTCTTCGATGGCGTGCTCGTCGATCTCGCGCAGCCGGTTCAGGCCGAAGCCCTCGACCGTGAACGAGGCCGCCACCGTACCCAACAGTATCCCGCGCCGGACGATCTCCTCGGACGCCGAGTTGTGCGCCGCGAGGTATCCCATCAGAGCGCCAGCGAACGTGTCGCCCGCTCCCGTTGGATCCACGACATCCACCACCGGGTACGCCGGGGCGGCGAAATACGAATTCTCTGTAAGTGAGATGGCTCCGTGCTCGCCCTTCTTAATAATGACGCGCGAGGGCCCGAGCGTCAATAAATGGCGGCCGGCGGCGATGATGCTCGTTTCTCCGGCTATCTGGCGCGCCTCCTCGTCGTTGAGGACGAACACGTCCACGCTCTTGAGCAGCCCCAGCAGGTCGTCCTTCTGGATGTCGATCCACAGGTTCATCGTGTCCGCCACCACGAGCATGGGGTCGGTGGCTTGGTCCAGCACCATCTGCTGCAGGTTGGGCGCGATGTTCGCCAGGAAAATGTACTGCGAGTCTCGGTAGGAATCCGGCAGGTGCGGTTGGAAGTCCGCGAAGACATTAAGGTCCGTCGCCAGCGTCTCCCGCTCCGAGAAGTCAGCGGAGTACTTGCCCGCCCAGAAGAACGTCTTGCCCGGCTTCCGTTCCAGGCCTTCGAGATCGACGCCGCGCGAGGCGAGCAAGTCGATGTTCTCCTGGTCAAAATCCTCGCCCACGACGCCCACAAGACTGACTGGCGAGAAGAGGCTGGCGGCGACGCTGCCGTATGTCGCTGAGCCTCCCAACGCGCGGGGGTCCGACCCGGTGGCTGTCTCGATCGAGTCGAACGCTACGGAACCTACGATGAGTACGCTCAACGGAATCTCCTATGACGCCGACGTCGCGGCGCCAGCCGTCTGCGACGCCGTGTCAGAATGGGAACCTGTTCTGCCCGCCGCGCTGTTCGCGGAACGCCTTCCGAAGTCGCTGAACCCGCCGCACCGTGATGGCGATAAGCACGCCAGCGCCAGCGATAAGAACGACCCCATAGAACGGGGGCATCGGCGCGCCGGTGCGCATCCAGCGCACGACGGGCCACAGGAGGGGGATGCACAGAAGCATCAGGATGCCTTCTACCCATTCCGCGCGTGACATGGTCTGCCTCCTGGTCAGCGGTTCGGCGCGGCCCCGTCCATCAACAGGATAGGGGCAAGATCACTCTTGCCCCTATCCTAGCATGTCGTGTTCTCAGTCGGGTCGTTGGTCTAGGTTGTTCCCATGTCCCACGACGACAGGTACTTCGCCTGCTCGTCCGTGAGTACGTCGATCTCGATGCCCAGCGCCGTCAGCTTGAGCCCGGCGATGTGAGCGTCGATCTCCTTGGGAGGATCGTACACCTTCGCCTCGAGGCTCGACGCGTTCTGATACATGTGCTCCGTGGACAGCGCCTGTCCAGCGAAGCTCATGTCCATGACGCTGGCGGGGTGCCCCTCCGCCGCCGCGAGGTTGATGAGCCGTCCTTCACCCAAGACGTGCAGCCGTCGGCCGTCCGCGAGCGTGTATTGCTCAACGTTCGGACGCGCCGTCGTCTGGCTGACGGCGAGCTCCGCCAACGCCGGGATGTCGATCTCGACGTTAAAGTGGCCCGAGTTCGCGATGAGAGCGCCGTCGCGCATCGCCTCGAAGTGCTCCCTGCGCAGCACGCTGATGTCACCCGTGACGGTGACGAACAGGTTGCCCTCGCTCGCCGCCTGAGCCATCGGTAGGACGCGGAATCCGTCCATAACCGCTTCCAGACCGCGCACGGGGTCTACCTCGGTGACGATGACGTTCGCGCCGAGACCGCGAGCCCGATCCGCGACGCCGCGCCCGCACCATCCATAGCCGCACACGACGACGACCATGCCCGCGATGAGCGCGTTCGTCGCGCGCAACACGCCGTCCAGCGTGCTCTGGCCGGAGCCATAGCGGTTGTCGAACATGTGCTTCGTCTGCGCGTCGTTCACGGCGTAGATCGGGTACGCCAGCACGCCGTCGGCAGCCATGCTGCGGAGGCGGATGACGCCCGTCGTCGTCTCCTCCATGCCGCCGATGATGCCTTCGATCAGGTCGCGGCGCTCCGAGTGGATCACGCTGACGAGGTCCGCTCCGTCGTCGATGGTGACCTGCGGCTTCGTGTCGAGCGTGTCGCCGATGTGTCCGTAGTAGGTGTCGTTGTCCTCGCCATGGATGGCGAAGGTCGCGATCCCGAAGTCCTGGACAAGGCTGGCAGCCACGTCGTCCTGCGTGCTGAGCGGGTTAGACGCGCACAGGGCGACATCGGCGCCGCCCGCGTCCAGCGTGCGCATCAGGTTTGCCGTCTCGGTCGTGACGTGCAGGCACGCGGCGATACGTACGCCGTCCAGCGGCTTCTCGGCGGCGAAGCGTTCCCGGATCTGTCGAAGCACGGGCATCGAGCTTTCCGCCCACTCAATGCGCTGCTTACCTGCCTCGGCGAGCCCGAGGTCTTTGACGTCGTGATTCATGCGGCGGGATTCCTCGCGGGCTTCCTAGGAGGCGTGCTGAGCTAGTTCGTCGGCGTAGTCCGTCTTCTCCCACGTGAACGTGGGTTCCGCGCGGCCGAAGTGGCCGTAGGCGGATGTCGCCGCGTAGATGGGTCGTCGCAGGTCGAGGCGTTCGATGATCGCGCGCGGACGGAAGTCGAGCGTGTCCTGCACGATCTTGCCCAACTGTTCGTCTGGTCGCACGCCCGTGCCGAACGTGTCTACCATGACCGAGACTGGCTCGACGACGCCAATGGCGTACGCGAGTTGGATCTCGCACCGCTCGGCGAGCCGGGCGGCGACGACGTTCTTGGCGGCGTGTCGCGCGGCGTACGCGGCGCTACGGTCCACCTTCGTCGGATCCTTGCCCGAGAAGGCGCCTCCGCCGTGGCGGCCCATGCCGCCGTACGTGTCGACGATGATCTTGCGCCCGGTGAGGCCGCAGTCGGCCTTCGGACCACCTTCCACGAAGATGCCCGTGGGGTTGATGTGATAGGTGATGTCGTCGCTGCGTAGATCGTCTGGGATGATCGCTTTGATGATGTCTTCGACAACCGCTTCGCGCAGCTCCGGCGTGCCGATCGCCGCGTCGTGCTGCGACGAGATGACGACCGTCTCTACGGAGACCGGCTTGCCATCCACGTACCGCACGGACACCTGCGACTTGCCGTCGGGGCGAAGGAAGGGCAGCACGCCCGTCTTCCGCGCTTCCGTCAGGCGGGCAGTCAGCTTATGGGCGAGGATGATCGGCAACGGCATGAGTTCCTCGGACTCATTGCACGCGTAGCCGAACATCATGCCCTGGTCGCCGGCGCCTTCGCGGTCCACGCCCTGCGCGATGTCAGGCGACTGGCTGTCGATAGACGTCAACACGGCGCACGTGTTGCCGTCGAAGCCGTATGAGGCGTCGTCGTAGCCGATATCGACGATGGTCTTACGCACGACGCTGGGCATGTCGACGTACGTCGTCGTCGTGATCTCGCCGGCGATGATGGCGAGACCGGTCGTCACCATCGTTTCGCAGGCGACGCGTCCGTTCGGATCGTCGGCCAGGATCGCATCCAACACGGAGTCGGATACGCGGTCGGCCATCTTGTCGGGGTGACCTTCCGTCACCGATTCCGACGTGAATAAGGAGTCCACCGTCAGTTTCCTTTCAGCCCGTGGGCACGCGTTCAGGCGCTCTCGCTATGGGAGCGGGCACAACCACCCAGCGGACATTGTACGTCAGTCCGCTGGGTGGTTGTCGTAATGGGTCGTGTGCTTGCGATGCGAGGCGCTCTATTCTTCGTCGTCGCTGTCCCCGGCGTCCGCGTCGTCGTCCGCCTCCGCAGCGCCAGCGACCTCGGTCGCGTCATCTGCCTCCGGGGCAGCTTCGGCCGCTTCCTCGGCCTCCGGAGCGGCTTCGGTCGCCTCCTCGGCGCCAGCAGCTTCCTCGGCCTCAGGGGTAGCAGCGGCCTCCGTGTCGAGGACGGTTTCCTCCGCGCCATCGGCCTCGTCGTCATCGCCACTCATGTCGCGCTGCGCCTGGTCGATGAGATCGCCCAGCGTCGTGCCGCCGGAGCGTTCGCGCGCGGGACGTTCCCGTTCCTGATCCCGCTCGCGTCGGCGCGGCTGTTGCTGCGGCTGTTGGGGTCGCGCGGGAGCCTGCTGCGATGCGGGCGCCGGCGCGGCTGCTGCTGCGGCCTCGTCCTGTTCCGGGGCTTCGGTGCGGAACTGATCCGCGACGTACGCCTTGCGGCTCAGTCCGATGCGGCGGTCCTGCAAGTCGAGGTTGATGACCTTGACGTCGAGCGAGTCACCAACGCGGACGACCTCAATGGGGTCTTCCACGTGCTGGTCGCTCAACTCGGAGATGTGGATCAATCCCTCAATCCCATCTTCGAGCTTGGCGAAGGCGCCGAAGTTCGTCAGGTTGACGATCTGCGCCTCGACGGTGGTGCCTACCTTGTACTTCTCAGGCACGTCCAGCCACGGATCCGGCTCGAGCTGCTTGAGGCCAAGGGACACGCGCTCGCGGTCGCGATCGACATCCAGGATGACGACCTCGATCTCGTCGCCCTCGTGGAGCATCTCGTCCGGCTCGACCCGCTTGGTCCACGAGAGGTCGGACACGTGGATGAGACCGTCAATGCCTTCCTCGATTTCGACGAAGACGCCGAAGTCGGTGATGTTTCTGACGCGCCCAGTGACGCGCGCGCCAACCGGCTTATCGCGTTCGAGGCGGTCCCACGGGTTCTCGGCGAGCTGCTTGAGACCGAGGGAGATCTTCTGCCGCTCGGGGTCCACGTTCAGGATGCGAACCGTGACCTCTTCACCGACCTGAAGGACGGTGTGTGGGTCGATGTTGCGCCGCGTCCAGGACATCTCGGAGACGTGGACCAAGCCCTCGACGCCTTCCTCGAGTTCCACGAACGCGCCGTAGTCGACGATATTGACCACACGGCCAAGGCCGTCGCCACCGACTGGGAACTTCTCGGCAATGCCGTCCCACGGATCCTTCGTGAGCTGCTTGAGCCCCAACGAGACCTTGCCGGACTCGCGGTTGATGCTCAGGACCATGACGTCGATTTCCTGGTCCCGCTCGACGAAGTCCGCCGGATGGCTCACGCGGCCCCACGACATGTCGCTCTTGTGGAGCAAGCCGTCGAGTCCACCGAGGTCGATGAACGCTCCGAACTGCGTGATGTTCTTGACGACGCCGTGACGCGTCTGTCCGGGAGCCAGCGTCTCGAGCAACTCCTGGCGCATCGACTCGCGCGCCTCTTCCAGCAACACACGTCGCGAAAGGACGATGTTGCGGCGACGGCGGTTGAGCTTGATAACCCGCATCTCGATGTCTCGACCGAGATACGCGTCCAGGTCCGGCACGGGTCGGATGTCGACCTGAGATGCCGGGAGGAAGGCGTACATGCTGCCGATTTCAACGCGGAGACCGCCCTTGATGCGGCGGGTAACGGTGCCCTTGACGGGTCGATCACCCTCGTAGGCTTCCGCGATATCGTCCCAAACGCGGCGTTGATCGGCAATCACCTTGGACAGTACGACCGAACCGTCGGCGTCTTCCAGGCGCACCAGGTAGACGTCGAGCTGTTCCCCCGCGGCAATCATGGGCTTGCCGTCTTCGCCTGTGGGGAACTCCTCGAGGGGGATGGTGCCCTCGGACTTGTAGCCGATGTCTACAAGGACGGTTTCTTCGGCGACCTTCAGGACGGTGCCTCGAACGACCTCGCCTTCTTGGATGTGCTGCATGGTCTGTTCGTAAGCGGCGAACAGTTGCTCATCCGTGAAGTCATCGCCGTCGGGAAGATCAATGGCGTTGACGCCCGCGGCGGGCGCCTCTTCCATTTCCCTGTCCCCTTCGCCGGGCAGAGCGGCTTCCAGGGCGGCGACGTCCAGCGCCTCGACCTTTGCTGGCGCTTCCGCGGCGGGCGCCTCTTCGCCAGGCGCGTCTGGAGACTCAGCCTCGGCGCCCTCGACCTCTTGGGGCGTGTCGGAGGACTCAGCCTCGGCGCCCTCAGCCTCTTGGGGCGCTTCCGCCGGGGCATCCGCGGACGCTTCGGCTTCATCAGCCGGCGCGTCGTCGGATTCGTCGGCGGCCTCGGTCACTTCGTCGGTCGACTCGTCCTCGACCTCGGCAGCCTCGTCCGCTTCGGAGTCTGCGGCGTCGGCGTCCGTGGTGTCGGGCGAATCGGGTTCCCGGACGTCTTCGCCGTCCGCTGTCTGTTCAGGTGTTTCTGTCATTATCAGTGCGATGTTGCTGGCAGAGAATGGCGGCCGAACCGACCATGTAATCCGTGCCAGACTCCCTTCATGCTCTTAACGTTGTAGCCGACATCAATGGGCCCCAGCGCGCTGACCCATCTACTAACATAACCCAGGTGTAGATAGCCTGTCAAGCCCAGTACCCAGGCGCGTTCGCGGGTTCCTGGCGGGCCAAATCGGCCTGCGGCCGCGCGATGTCCGGTCCTCTGTTCTCGCCGGTCTCTCTGGTTGACCCGTGGGAGAGGCGCGTGGTACGTTGCCGCTCGTCACAACGAACAGGGATTTCCATGGCTCCAAGCACCGATCTATCGCATCGCGATCGCGTCGTCGTCATCTCCGGCGGCGTCCGAGGCATTGGCCGAGCGTTGACCGACGGTTTTCTGGCTGCGGGTGGGCGCGTCGTCGCGTTCCACCGCGGCGAGTCCGACGAGTCCAGGGAAGCCACGGAAGCTCTAAGGGCGCAGCACGCGGACGCGCTGGCCAAGGGGCGCCTAGCCATTCTGCGCGCGGATATGACGCGCTCCCAGGACCGCACACGCGTCCTGACCACCGCCCACGACGCTTGGGGCCGGGTCGACGTCGTCATCAACAACGCTGGCGTGTGCTTCCGCGACGATCTCACAGTCGAGCGGATCGGGCTCCAGCAGGAGATCAACGCCTCGGCGCCCATCGCCTTTGCCCAAGAGGCGGCGACGTACCTTCGTCAGAACGCACATGCGGATGCACGCACGCCGTCGCGCGGCGCCCTGCTGGCGATATCGTCGTACGTCACCGAGTGGCCCGAATACTCGTCGGACTACATCCACCACTACGCGTATTCAAAGCGAGCGCTCGAGGATGGTATGAAGCGGCTGGCCCTGGAACTGCGGCCAGACGACATCAACGTGAATGTGATAGGGGTCGGCGTCGTCTACGCGGGCATGGGTATGGCGACCATCGAGCGCAAGGAGGAGTCCCTGGCGAACGGCGAATTGCCGGTGACCAAATTCGCCGACGTGGACGCCGTCGTCTTCGAGGCGCTCTGCCTCGCGCACCCTCGATCCCACTACAAAACGGGTCGCGTCGAGGTTCTGGACGGTGGGTGGAACCTGAGTACGTAGGCTATCTCGCCAGCCCTCGCGGCTGCGACCGCTACTCGTTGCGAGGCAAGCCGTGGCAGCGCGCGCAATTGCGGATGTTCCAGTGCCGTAGCACGGGACGGCTCTCGGCGATGTAGATGTCGCCTGAGGCGTCGTCGACGGTGACTTCCACAGGTCGCTTAAGATGCGCGTCTCGCGCCGGGCCGCCGTCCCCCTTGTCGGCTAAGTGCTCCGACCCACCCACGACCGTGCCAATGACGCCCGTGTCGAGGTCGATGCTTCGCACGTGCCCGCGCCGCCCATTCCCGTGAGCGACGAGCAGCCTGCCCGACCCATCGAACGCCAGGGACAGAGGGACGCCGATCGTAGCGTCTGTCGCCGGGCCGCCGTCTCCGTCGGCTCCGGGTTCCCCGTTCCCCGCGAACGTCTGGATGATGCCGTCCGTGCCTACCCGCCGGATGCGGTGGTTCAGCGTGTCCGCGATGTAGACGCGAAGTTCGTCGTCCACCGCGACGGACGACGGGCGGTTGAGCCTCGCAGCCGTGGCGCGTTTGCCGTCGCCGCTGAATCCGCTCGCCGCCTTTTCGCGCACGATGACGCCCGCGAGTATCGCCGCCTGATCGTCGCCTGCGGCCTGCTTCCACGCCACGTGTTCCAGGGGGTTCGCGCCGTACCGCGCGCCGCTTGCGTCCGTGACGATCCCGCTGGACCGCAGCTTCGCGTTGCGCTCTACCGTCTCGATGATCCCAGTGGCGGCGTCCACACGTCGTATCTGATACCCAGTGCCGCCCAGATGCGGGTTGTCGTGGCAGGCGAAGCAGTGCTGCGACGACGGGGTCGCGCCGCCCGCGATCATGCAGAAGTCGGGCGATCGATCCGGCGCCGAGCGCATGAAGAAGATGACGACGACGATCCCGAACACAACGCCGATGCCCGTGACGATGCGCATCATCAGTCGGCTGTTGGGGTTCTCGTTCGACGCAGTCGGCATGCGAAGTTCGCCCGGTTGGAGTTCACCGGAATAGTAGTCGCGGGCGTGGGGGTCGGACAGAGCATCTCGCCTGGCGGAGGTCGCCCCGCGTTCGCCGTGAACATCCGATCATCGCCGTCGGTTTTGCTTCAGCGGGAAGGGCGGCCATGGCGGCGCTGTATCGACGGGCCATGCTTCCGCTTGCGGGCGGTGCTCACGATGGCGTCGACAACCGGCCTGGAGTTCATCGCACTCGCGTTGGCAGGCAACACGGGCAGCGAGACCCAGGGATATCCCGCTGCGGCCGGCATCGGCGGGCCGACGACATGCATGCTGCTGACGTTGTTGGTGATTCCTGCCGTCTATCGGTGGGTCGCCGTGGCGCCGAGGGCGTGGCTGAGGTAACGTCCTAAGAGGGATTTGGGTGGACGTTGGCGATGCGGTCAGCCTGGGCGTAGTGTCTTGTGCGACACCGTGTAGTTCCTATGGGGTGGCAAGTGCGATGCTGGATGTGTGCAGGCTATGCGAACAGCAGGCCGAACTCCGGAATAGTCACATTATTCCTCGGTTCGTCGGCAGGTGGCTCAGGAGGACGTCAGCCACGGATTACCTGTCGCGGGCGCAGCTATCAGGAGGGATTCGACGCGTCCAAGACCTGACGACTGCGAAGCTGCTGTGTGCGGACTGCGAGGAGCAGATATCCTCGTTTGAGACGTACTTCGCCGGGCACGTCTTTCACCCTTGGAAGGACGCGCGCCTCGAGGCTGTCCCTCAGGACGAGCGGATCGCCAAGTTCGTAGTATCGGTGAGTCTCAGAGCGCTGTGGGTGTTGTGGGACGCAGGCGACCGCCTCACCGCAGCACACTGCAACGAGTTGGCCCAACTGGAACAGGAGTGGCGGGGTTACGTTGTGGGCCGCCCAGGATTCGCTAAGGGACCACATAGCCACCATCTCATCTTTCCGAACAACGAGTTGCTCTCGCAAGGGGTGGCCGCTGCTCCGAATCTGCTGGTGAATCACAGGCGGACCACGGCATTCTACGTGTACGAAGTGTTCGGGAAGACCTATCTGACGTGCCACATGGCCGGCTTGCAGAGCATATCCATGATTGACCCGCCTGAGTTTCCTGTCTCCCGGGGAATGCAGGTGTACCCTGAGCAGACGCTAGGCAGAGAGCGCCCCGGGGTGGGATGGGGAGGCTATTTCCGGAACCTTGTAGACTTCTCGAACGACTGCGACGTCGTGCGGTCGAGTATGACCGATGCTCAGCGGGCCATGAGCGTGTCCGCTATGGAGGCGCGTCCCGCCCGAGTCGTCGCGTCCGAGGATTACCACCTGCTACTTGAACAGGAACACCTCCTCCGTGTCGGGCGACCCACGCGGTCGAGTGATAGGTAGTGTGGCCCGTGCCAGTTGATCGGCCTGGCCCTGGAAACGGGCCCACGCGGGTCACGCTGACTTACGCGAATATCGGGCAACGCCCTGACCCCGCTCTGCCCGAGCTATGGGCGGGAAACGCAAGACACATCGCGGATCCTGCGCGAGGGTACGGCGCGGCCGGCGTGCCAGCGGCAAGCACACGCCGTAATCCCACATATGTCAGGATGTTCACGCTCTCTACCACGAGCGATTGCGCCCTGGGTGCGGCCCAGTGCAACTCGTGAGGGAGCGCCGTCTCAAGTGCTGAATCCCGCCTCCGACCCGCCACACGACCCGCCGGCGCTACTGCCGCCGCCGACTGTCCCTGTGGGTGTAACTGCGAGGGCGTGGAGGATCAACTACCGACTGGCCCCGACGACCATCATGGGGTCGAACCTGGTACTGGGCACGGGGCGTAAGCTCGGCAAGCGTGGGACATGGGACATTGAGATCTGGCGCTCCGCTGTCACGCCCCTCCTCGTTCGCACGATCACCGAAGGGTTCGATGGGCCGTCCCCGCATGGCAGATATGAAGGCGACGTCGTCACCGAAGGGAACGTAGACCTCGGCACGTCAGCCTACTGGGATGGCGTGTGGGACGATTCCGGCGGCGTGCCGGGGAAGGAAGGCACGCTGGCCGGCCCGGGGGCATACACAGCGATTTTGCACGTTGACGGCGTGACAGAGGACTCGGTAGCCTTTGGATGGCTGTAGCATTGGGACCAGTCATGTTCCGTGCTATCCAACTACTCGCACTGGGCGGGGTTGTCCTCGTCTTGCAGGGGGGCGCTGACACCCAGATAGCGTTCGACTCAGATCGACACGGTGGGCCAGACATCTACGTCATCAAGGCCCGCGGTGGACCTGCAAATCGGATAACTCGCCACCCAGGCGGAGCGGTCGCCGCAGCCTGGTCGCCACTCGCCGACAGGCTTGCATTCGTAGGCGCGACCCCGAGTGCGGAGTCCATGGGGACGTGGGTCGTAGGAGTCGCTAGCGCCGGAGGCGCTGTGCGGCACTCCACGCCGGGCCGCGCGATTTCGTGGAGTCCACGCGGCGACGAGTGGGCGCACAGCATCTCCAAGAGCAATCAGACGACATGGCACGAGGTCCACATCCTTGATATCGCCTCGGGGCGCTTCCGCGTGCTCGCCCCGACCATGGAGCTTGGTGGTGGCGGGCGTGTCGCTTGGTCCCCTTCGGGTGAGAGTATCGCTGTACATTCGTACATCGTCGAGGCCGACACGGGCGCGTTTCATAAATGGATCGAGAGCGTCGTTCCCGCGAGCCTGGATTGGTCGCAGGATGGGCGGCGAATCGTGTTCCAGTATGGCGTCGGTCTGAACGTCGACATCTACGTCGCCAACGTGGACGGCACGAACGTACACAAGATCGTCGAGCACCCCGCTATAGATGCCTACCCCAGTTGGTCTCCAGACAGCGCCGAGATCGCGTTCATGTCCAATCGCGACGGCAACCGCGAGATCTACGTTGTCGGCGTGGACACCGGCTTGGTGCGCAACCTTACCCGGCATCCCGCGGACGACGCGCATCCTGACTGGGCTCCCGACATCTCGTTGCTGTCGATCTTCGCGAAGGAGGTCGTCACGTGGGGCTGGCTGAAAGGCGTTCGCCGTTAGCCCTGCTGACCTGGACCGCACATCTGCCGGGCGCTCGCGGCTCTGGCCCCAATCCGGCGGCGCGGCCGAGAGTCTGCGCCGGGTGCTGGTTCAGGCCGAATCGCGTGCGGGAAACAGCCAGCAACAACGTCGAGTCCAGAACCGATGGCGACGACGACGCGCGGTGTCGGGCGAGTTGGCACTCTCGTGCGGCGCTCTCGGCGCGCCGCGCTCTCCCGGTCGGGAACCACCGGCACGAGATTCGTGCGTGCGGCGCAGCGCGCGTCGTCCGCCCCGGCAGAAGAGCTGTTCGGTTGGTGTGACAACCGAGTGGGCAGATGGGATACTGTGCGCAAGTGTCTCGCTTGATGAGACCACTCGCGGAAGCAGGGAGGAAGCCAATGTCCCGTCGCACTCGCCACGTCGTCATGTTGGTCGTGCTGTTGGCGATAGCCGGAGGCCCGACCGGCGTCGCGAAGATCGCGCCTGACGCCATCGTGGGCATGTGGCTCTTCGATGAGGGAGCCGGTGACGTCGTCGGAGACTCCTCCGGGAACGGCCACGATGGAGCCGTCTCTGGCGCCGCGAGTTGGACGGGCGGCGTCTTCGGGCAAGCGCTTGAAATCGACGGTGGCACGTATGTTCGTGTGACGGCCAACGAGGCCAACCCCGATGCGCTGAGCCTTACCACCTACACCGTGACAGCGTGGATGCAGACTGAGAGCGCCGGCGCGTGGATCGGCGTCATCTCCAAATCGGATCGCAACGAGAACCGCAACTACACGCTGTACATCCACCTGGACCAGAACACGGCGTCGATCTCCATCGGTGACGAGGGTGGAAACACATGGCACGACACCAGCGGTCAGACCGTCGTCAACGACGGCGACTGGCATCACGTCGCCATCAGCTTCGACGACGATGCCGACACGGGTCGAGTGTTCACGGATGGCTTGCAGGAGGGTGAATACAAGGTGCTCAACGACGTGCCGCAGAACAGCGCCGACGTGGTGTTCGCCTCATGGCACCAGGCTGGCGGGAATTCCGGGTACATCGGCCTACTCGATGAGATCGGGATATTCAACGTGGCGTTGGAGGAAGCAGACGTCGTCGAGATCATGACCGATGGGCTACCCTCAGCCGGGCGAACCGTCGATGCGCGCGGTAGACTGACGACGCGATGGGCCACGCTCCGACGAGGCGCCGACTGACGCGCGCGGCGCCCAGCGCGGACGCAGCAAGCGACCCGCGGCAATGGGGCGCCGCCCCGCGACGGGCAGGGGCCGCGACAGTTCGTGCGGAGCCAGTCCCGCAGGTGCGGTATACTTTCCTGAATTCGGCCGTCGACCCGTCACACAGTCGCGATCAGGAGAAGACATGACGACACGCGCTATCGCAGTGTGCTGCGCCGCGCTGATGTGCGCCGGACTGCAGCAGCGAGAGGCCCGGGCAGACCTAGTGGGCCTATGGCTACTCGACGAAGGCTCCGGGGACGTCGCCGCCGACGAGTCGGGCAACGGCCACGACGGCATCATTGAGGGCGATGTCGAGTGGCTCGCGGACGGCAAGTTCGGGAGCGCCCTGGACTTCACGCACGGTCGGGTCCGCGTCGATCACGACGACGCCATGGACCTCGTCGAGTTCAGCATGGCCATCTGGGTGAAGATTCCCGCCGCCACGGCTACGTACCAGATGGTGATGGGCAAGGGAGGCTGGCCGGATCGCAACTACTCCATGTGGGTGCTGCCGACCAAGATGAACTTCGGCATCACCTCCGGCGCCGACGACATTCAGATAGGCACCGGCGAGGTCGCCGATGACGTGTGGCACTACCTTGTCGCCACATACGACGGCGCCCAGATGATCGCCTACATCGACGGCGAGGTGTCTGGACAGCGCGGGGCGGCTGGCGAGCCGAACACCTGCGTCTGCCCCTTCTTCATCGGCGCGCAGCCCGCAGCGGGCGGCGGCCCGACAGTGGGGGCCATCGACGAGGTCGCGGTCTACAGCCACGCTCTCGACGAGATAGAGGTCGCCGAGACGATGGAGGGACTCCAGCCGCTCGCCGTGTCCGCGTCCGGGAAGCTGGCGACGCGGTGGGGAACGCTGAAGTCCCGCGTTCAGTAGCCGCCTAGCCGCTGACTTCCTGCGCCGCCGCGCGCGGATGCAGGATGTTGTTCTCCATGTGGATGTGCTGGAACATGTCGCCCTCGAGGCGGTGTAGCCGCGCGTACGTCTCGCGGACGGTGGGGCACGCGTCCTCGGGCGGGGTGTAGCCGTCGGTGAGTTCGCTCATCGCGCGTAGCGCGCCGCCGGCGACGTCGTGTTCGTGCTCCATCTGGCCGATGGGGTTCCGCACGCTGCCGCAGTGTGACGGCGGCATCGACAGATTGAGATCAGCGGCCACTTCCGCGCGCGTAATCATGGGGAAGAGGATCTGTTCCTCCTTCGCCATGTGGCTGAGCAGTTCGTCCACAAGCGCATCGAACGTCTGGCCAAGCACGGCGAATTCCGGGTGGTCGTCATGTACGCCAGCGATCTTCTCGATGTAGAGTGCGAGCGTCGGTAGCTCTACGCGCAGGTAGGCGTGATGCGTGCTGATGATGTGCGCGCACAGCTCGCCCAGGGAGGCCTGGGTCCAGTCGCGCTGGTCCTTGGGCGTATCTTCACGCGCCTCCGCCTCGCGGACCTCCTCCAGCAACGCCGCGGGCTCCAAAGAGAGCTCCGCGCACGCGGTCGCTAGGGTCTGCCGTCCGTTGCAGCAGAAATCAACGCGGTGCTTCCTGAAAACGGACGCCGCGACCGGGTGCTGGGTAACGATGGCGCCTACTTGCGCTTCCGCGGACAGAACGGTGGGCATGCGGTCCTCCTGCTTCCTATGGCTCGATCGGCTCGCTCACACGACTAGACTAGCCACGCGCGGGCGGTTGCGCCAGGCGCCCCGCGCCAGCATCCTGACCATGACCGACACGCGCGCGGACGCCCAACGCAGCGGCGAGGCATCGTTCATGGGGCGCCGTCCCTCGCCGTATACGCCGACTTGTGGAATCGCCGTACGCGTTGGCACACGAGACGCGCCAGCGACCCTGGCCAACATCGGCTCCCGGCGAGAACGAGATGTGTCTGCGCGTTGCCGTGCCCTAACGGCGTTAGTCTCGCGCGCGCTTCCGCGACGGACACGGCGGGAACTGGCCAGTGGCGAGCGCCTGGCCCCACGTGCCCGACAATGGGGATCCTATGACTGACGCGACCGCGCCCCGCCGATTTCCGCGCCTGCCGCTCGTGCGTCGCCGCGTCGCGGTGATCGCGCACCGGGGTGGCGCGGCTGTCGCGCCGGAAAACACCCTCGCGGCGATTCGCGGGGCGATTGCCCTGGGCTGCGATTACGTCGAGGTCGACGTGCGGCCTACCCGCGACGGCCACCTGGTCCTCATGCACGATCGCACCGTGGATCGCACGACGAACGGCGCCGGGAGCATCACTGACCTCGACTATGGCGCCGTGCAGGGGCTCGACGCTGGCTCCCACTTCTCGCCCGCGTACGCCACAGAGCGTGTCCCGACATTCGAGGACGCGCTCAGGCTGGCGCGCGACAACATCTATGTGTACGTCGACCACAAGGACGGAGCGGTCGAGGAGGTGTGGGCGACCATCCAGCAGTACGGCATGGCGAGACATGTCGCCGTGTACAGCAACATCAAGGGCTGTCGCGCGTGGAAGCGCCACGACCCTGACATACCCATCATGCCGAGCGTTCCACGAGAGTATCGCAGGCCGGGAGGGCTCCGCGCGTTCCATCAGGAGCTTCCCGCGGAGATCCTCGACGGCGGCATCAACTCCTGGACAAAGTCGATGGTGGATGAGGCGCACGAGCTCGGGGTCGCCGTCCACGTCGATAACCTCGGAGACACGGACAACCCCGAGATGTTCCGCCACGCGATAGATATCGGTGTCGACGGTATCCAGACGGATCGTCCGCACCAGTTGATCGCGCTGCTAGCGTCGATGGGGCTCTGATGCCGGTGCGTCACTGGCGGAGGGCGTGCAGGGCGCGGTCATACGTCGTATCCGGCGCCGCGTAGCCAGCCTCCGAAACGGGTCTCGATGGCGTCCCGCGTGGCGGCATCAAGATGGTCGCGCCAGGCGGACGCTCCCTGATGCTGCGAGATGTGGTTGTGGTGTAGCAGGTCGGCGCCGTGTTGGGTCAGTTGCTGCCGCTGACCGCCCCTGCCGATGAGCCGCAGGAACTTCCCCGCCAGCCGCGGGTTCTCCTCCCGCAATGCTTCGACAGTTTCCTCGACCGCCTTGCGGTTCTGGTCCACGGTTCGCTGCGAGGCAGCCATGCCGCACTCCGCGTCGACGGCTCGCACCACGTCGTCGTCCGGGTCCAGGCCCAGAGCCGCGGCTATCTCGCGCACCGCGCCAGGCAGATCGGCAGTCACGGTCTCATAGCGTTGCCATACGACCGCGTTGGGGTGCTGGTCGCGCACCCGGGAGAGCTCGTCGTGCCACTCCACATGGTCGGCGATGATGCTGAGGAGCCTGTCGCCCCGTTCGCCGAACGCCGTTCGCCGCGATAGGGCGACATCGCGCAGGTCGCGGTAGATGTAGCACACGCGCGCGGCGCCCGCCTCCATCAAGTCGCCCAGCAGCGAGTGAGGCTCGTGGGCCTTGGTAACGTGCAGTTGGGAATCCCGCGCCCACGCGCAAACGGTTTCGTGCGCGACGTGTTGCGCGTGCGTAGGCCCGTCCACCATGTAGCCGTGGGCGACCCCAGCGTCGCATCTCTCAACGAGCCTTCTCGTGAGGTTGTACTGTAGCGTAGACCCCCCACGACCCATGCCGTTGCACATCACCATCACTGCGCGCTGTGGTCCTGTCGGTCGAAGTAGTCGCGCGGGCCTGCCGTGCGAGATACGGTAGCACAAGAGGCGTGGGTCATGCTCGCGGCCAGCGCGATGGGCCAGGGAGCTCGCCCGGCCGCTTCCGCAGCAACTGCCAAGCAGGCGGATGCCTACTTCGACGCGAAGCCCCTGGCCTGCAGCCACGTGGCCATCGCCGACCAGTACTCCGTCGTATAGGACGGCGCCCCATCGCGCGTCACGAAGAACGCGTGATTGGCGCCGGGAATCACTCTAAGGTCGTGGTCCGTCGTGGGAGCGTCTTCGAACGCCGCGCGCAGCAGTGGCTCGCTTGCCGCGGTGTCCACGTTCTCGTCGAGTTCGGCGAGGAACCACAGCGTCGGGATGTCCAACTGCCGGACGTAGTCCGCCGGGTCGATGTTGGCGTTGGCGGTGTGCCACGCCCAGTACCGTTGGCTCGCGCCTCGCGGTCGGTCGGTCCCGTACGCCTTCTGGTACCACGTGGTGTCCCGCGCGGGATCGATGAGCGCGTCCAGCGACTCCCAAGCCTGCCCACGACGCGCGGCATCGAGTATGTCTCGAGTCATGGCCACCGTTGCGGCGAATTCGTCGGGTGTCAGGTTCTTGTCACTGAGATCGTGCTCCATCTCGTGCAGGATGGTCTCGGGCGCGGGCTGGCCAGGGCCGACCCGCACTATGAGAAAAGACACGCGGGAGGAGTTCGTCGCCGCGATCGGCGCAACCCACCCGCCCTCACTGGATCCATGTAAGCCGATCCGGCCCGCGTCAATGTCGCCCCGAGAGGCGAGAATCCCTACTGCGGCGATGGCGTCGTCGGCCAGTGCCTGAAAACTGCCTTCCCGCCAGTCTCCCGTGGACTCTCCGGCGCCTCGCTTGTCGTACACGAAGGTCGCCACGCCGAACTGGAGGAAGTACGTCGCCCACGGACCCGCGTAGCGGTCCTGGTCGCCTGACCCGTGTACGAAGACGATGCACGGATGCGGGCCAGCGCCTGCGGGAAGGAAGAGACTGCCCGAGATCGTCGCGTCGCCGCTCTCGAACGAGACCTCCTCGCGGCGGTGCGGAAACACCCGCTCCGCGCGCATGGTCGTGTCGGCGCCGAGGCGCCAGTCGAGCGCCGTCACTCGCCCGTATTCGTCACGCACGGCGTCGAGTCGCATACCGGGAGGAAACACCGACTCGAAGGCGCCCGTCTCGGTTGGAGAGAACACGCCTCCGAGGGACATGTCCTCTGCTTCCAGGAACAGGACGGCGCCGCCCTCAAAGGGACCTCCCGTGAGAACCTTGCCTGACGGCAATTCGTAGTTGCCGAACAGGTCGATGTGTGGGTTCAGCGTGCCGTCGTCTCCCGCGCCGGTGAGGGCTGCGGTCCCCAACAGCGCGCACAACGACCATCGCACGGCAGACGTCAGCTTGCTCATTGCGCTCCTCATCCCATAAATCGGTCGGATTATCACACGCGCGGGGCGCGGCCACCAGAGCCGTTACGGTCGTCCACACGCACTCGACTAACGACCGTGGCCGACCCGCCTGCATACTCCGCTTTGAAGGGGGTTGGTGTTACAATACACGGGCGAGGGATCCCCGATGGAACACATCGCGCCGGACGACAGCGATCAGGACGACAGGGCGACGGCGGATTCTGCCGCCATCCTGACGCCCGAGCAGCTGCGGCGCCGCGACGACGACGCCATCGTGGCGGCTCTCACCGGCCAGGTGGTCGAGGACTATGTCTACTCGCTCCGCCAGGACGGCCGCGTCGTGGAGGGACTGACGCACGCGGGCGTGGCCGAAGTCGCACGGCTACGAGGCGGCATCCACATCGATGACGTGAAGTGCGAGGAGCGTGAGACGTCGTGGACGGCCACCGTCCGCGCCACGGGCAGCTACACGGGCGCGTCACGGGTCGGGGCGCACGAGCAGCCGAAGCAAGCGGACGGCGTGGACGACGCGCACGCGTTCACGAAGGTCGTGCACAAGGCACAGCGCAACGCGGTGGAGCAGCTGCTCCCGACGACGATCATCAGGGAGTTCATCAGCAGCCATCGGCCGGGTCGCGCATCGGGCGCGCGCGCGCCATCCGCGCCTCAGCGGGACGTCAAGGCGGGCATAGGCAGGCGTCAGAAGGCGGCGTTCGCCATCGCTCAGCGACTGCGCGACGCCCTCGAACGGCGGGAAATCAGCCAGGAAGACCTGTGGAACTTCGTGCGACGGCGCTTTAACGTGCAGTCGCGCAACGACATGCGCGAGGAGCAGTGGGCGCTGCTCGTGTCGGAGTGGGACGCCGCCACGACGTCCAAGGGGAGGTTCGAGGAACTCGTCACGAAGGTGGCGCGTATCCAGCAGGCGGAACGAGACGCCTCCGAGCCCGCGCGACCGGCGCCCGTTCCCCAAGGACACGAACGCGACGCCCCGGAGGAGCCGGACGAGGACGACGAAGGCACGGTGGTCGAAGGCAGTTTGGACGAGGACAAGAGCGAGTCCGTCGAGTCGGATTCAGCTCGGCCTGAGGAATAGCGGCCCAATGAGGGGCGCTCGGCACAGAAGCAACCGGAGAGAGCGAACATGGGACGTAGCAAGAGCGGTCAGGCGATCCGTCGAACGAAGATCCGTCAGGCGCAGCGGCGCCGGCTGAAGCGCCAGAAGGCGGCCCGCGCGGCTAAGTAGCAGCGGCCAGCAACGCGGAAGCCGAGGGTGTACATAGATCGGTGTAAACGACCATGGCTGATATAGCATGGGGGTCG
>CAYYPK010000035.1:0-65535 GCA_964473525.1 uncultured bacterium | reverse complement strand
CCCGACGTCGGGCGCTGAGGGCGCGTCGAACTCGACGATGAATCCGATCTCTTCCTGCAGCGGGTTCTGGGCGTGCCAGGTGTAGCGGTCCTCCGTACGGGCGCGTTCTGGATAGCGGCCGTGCAGGCTCCACGTCATCGCGGCGCGATCCTTCCACTCGTCGGGTGAGACCGGGGTGTCACCGTGCCAACTGGCGTAGTCCCAGGGTTCACCGTTGAGCCATTCCCAGTCGAAGGGCGCGCCAGGAGTTCCCGTCGGGCCGCCGTAGCCACCAAGCCACATCCCGTGATGGGTCAAGGGGAACTCCGCCAGCAGGTACCGTCCCTCCTCCTCGGATGTGACGCTGGCGAGGTAGCCGCGCCTGCCCTGGTACGCCATGTCCCTTGCCGCGGCGCGAGCCTGTTCCCAGGTCACTCGCCGGGCCGCGAACACAGCGTAGTACGCGTGCCCCGTCCGTGGATGCGTCACTGGCCCGAAGGACACGGGAGGAGTGACGAGGTCGCCGCCAGCGCGGCTCGGCTGCGCGACCGGGCCAACGCTCGCCACCACCGCTTCCTCAAACCCTTGGGACAGCTGGGTCATCTGACCCGTGTCCATGTCGAAGCGGCAAGTCTGGTAGCGCGTGTTGTCCTCGGTCTGCGCCACTACTAGCAGCGCATTGCCCTCGGGGAACCAGTCCAGTCGCTGATGTAGAGGGCCCTGAGGTCCCGGCAGGCGGCCAACCTCGGTCGCGCGCAAGGTGGTGGCATCCATGATGAGGAGCGCGTCGCGGCCCTCCAACGAGTCCGCCTTGTTCAGGTAGGCGATGCGGGAACCGTCGGGTGACCACACTGGACGCGTCTCCCGCACGCCCTGCGACCCGCTACCCGGCACGACGCGCTCGGACTGCCCATCCATGCCCATGAGTACCACCTGGTAGCCCGCTCGCCTGGGCCGCTTGCTGATGACGGCGACCGTGGAGCCGTCAGGAGACGGGGCCGCCGTGAGGCGTTCCACGCTGTCGTCGGTGATACGGCGCAAGACCGGTCCGGCGGGGTCGACGAGGTAGATGTTCGTGGTAGCGTCCCCAGGCGCCTGCCCAGTCGCCAGCAGCGACGCTCCGTCGGGCGTCCACGCCACGGCGATCAGGGGCCACTCGGGATCGCCAAGAGCGTGCAGCAAGTCGCCGCCAGCGTCGTGCATCCAGGCGCGTCAGTGCTTGCCTCCCGGTTGCCACGACACGGCGGCGATCCGCGAGCCATCCGGTGACCAGGCGCTTTCCCCGTAGTGGGCCCGGTCATCCGTCAGGCGCAGCGGCCTCGACCCGTCCGACCGCATGACGTAGAGGTTGCGGAAGTAGTCGCCGGGATACCGTGTGGCAAAGAGAATCTCGCGAATTGGCGGCTCCTCGTCGGTCGCGGCGTGGTACACCTGCACGGCGAGGGACGTGTCGCCGCTGAACGCTCCCGGCAACACGACGGCGGCGAGGAGGACGACGCTGAGCGTCGCCCAACCAGACACGGACGTCACGACGGGCGCCGTCTGCTGGACCAGCCTGCGGATACGTTCGGCAGTGGGAATCACGCCGGGAACCAGACCCTCGAACGCGTGCCGCGTCGCCCGTTCCAGCACCCGCATGAGGCACGACGAGTACAGGAGCGCCGCGGAGGGAGTGCCGTGCTCGTGCGCCAGGTGCACGACGGCTTCGTCGCACACGTTCTCCGCTTCCGCCATCGCCTTCTGCCCGGCGTACCACACCGCGGGATGGAACCACAGCAGCATCTCGGTCGCCCGGCGGAGCCACAGGAACCAGTGGTCGCGGGCTCGGCAGTGCATGCCCTCGTGCAGCAGGATGTACTCGAGATTCGGTGGCGTGTTGTCGTCAAGGCACCACGTTGGTAGGAGTATCACTGGGCGGAAGAAGCCGTAGATGCACGGCTCGACGATCCTCGTGGTGAGACGCACCTCGACGCGCGTCAGCAGAGCCGCGATAGCTTCTCTGTACTCCTCGGTCGCATCCAGCAGATCGTCGGTGTCGAGCGGCACTGCCTGGTGTCGCACCCGTAGCAGCCACACGATCCCAACGAGCGAATACGCGCCGAGCGCCACACATCCCAGGAGCCACAGGGCGCCGAGAACCGCGAAGCCCGTGATGCTATCTTCGCCCGCGCGGGTGACGACCGCGTCGGGCGTCGCCGCGACGGGACGCGGTTCTGCCGGGATCCGCCCGACGGGCTGCCCGGCGGCCCCCAATGGCGGGATTGCCTCGGCGAGCGAGGGTATGTTCGGGACCTGGGACGGCTGTGCCTCTACGATCGTATGGACGGCCGCGTCGCCGGGGGCTCCCAACAGGACGGGCCACGCGATAAGCAGCGTCGTCAGCGGCTTCAGCACGGCGAGGGTCCACAGCCACCGCTTCAACCGCGAGGAGCGTATCCCGCCCCACCGCGTGACAGCGTACACGATGGCGGTGAGTGTCAGGATCTCAAGCGAGACCCAGCCAAGGTCGACCACGAGCCAGCGGCCAACGCTCTCGAGCATATCGAGCATGCTGTACCGTCCCGTCCCAGCTACTGATGTCGCGGAATCCCATCAATAGGGAATATACCACGCCTGGAACCTCCTGTCACTACGAATGTAGTAGACCGGGGCGCGGCCGTGCCAGCCGCGTATCGACGACCGCGAGGCGCCCCTCGGTCGGTAGACGACACCGAGATCGGGTCAAACTCCACGATGAAGCCCAACTCCTCGTGAGAGGGGTCTTGGACGGCCCACATGTGGTGATCCTCTTCTCCCGCGCGTTCGGGCGCGCCAACCCGTAGCGACCACGTCATGGCGGCTCCCGGCGCCCATTCCGCGCGCTTGAGGCTGGCATCATCCTGCCAGCTGGTGAACCCCCACGCGTCCCCGTTGGCCCAAGTCCACTCGTAGGGAGAGCCGGCGAGTTCGGCGCGTTCCGCGTAACCACCGAGCCAGAACCCGTGGTGCGTCAGCGGGAACTCCGCCAGGAGGTAGCGATTCTCCTCCTCCGATCCGATGCACGCCAGGTACCCCGTCTGCCCAGCGTGGCGCATGCCCGCGGCCGCGATGGCAGCTTCGTCATACGAAATACGGCGTGCCGTGAGCACGGCATAGTACACATGCCCCGTGACCGGGTGCGTCGCCGGTCCATACGCGACCGGCGGTGTTACGAGCTGCTCGGCCGGCCGGCTGGGCGAGGCAACCGGCCCCACGCTCGCCATGACACCCTCGCCGAAAGTCGAACTGAGCCGTGTCAGTCTACCCGTGTCCAGATCGAGCCGGTAGGTGTGGTACCGCGTGTCACCGTCCCGTTTGTCGACAAGGAGAAGCGAGTTGCGGTGTGGATACCAGTCGACGCGGCGTTCGCGTTCCGCCATGTGTGTGCTGACCTTACCGACCGCGGTGGACTGGAGCGTCCGCACGTCGAGAATGCGCAGTTCGTCCATCTCCAGCACTGTATCGCCCGCGGCGATGTACGCTAGCTGGGAGCCATCTGGGGACCACGCGGGCGGGCCCTCACGGACTCCTGCTACGCCAGACCCGGGCGCCGTCCGACTCTCCTCGGTCTCCATGTTGACGAGGACGATCTCGTAGCCGACGCGGCCGACGCGGGCGGTCGTGATTGCGAGCGCCGAGCCGTCCGGCGAAGGCGCCGCGGCGCGCCGTTCGTGACTGTCGTCCGTGAGGCGACGGATGACCGACCCGTCTCTGTCGATGAGATAGATGTTCCGAACCGAGTCCGTGGACGGCTGTCCGGCGCCGTAGAGCGCTGACCCATCCGGCGTCCACGCCAGGTTCCGAAGGCCCCATTCGGGCTCGCCGATGAGGTACAGCACGTTCCCCTCCGCGTCGTGCATCCACGATCGCCAGCCCGGCGAGCCGGGTCGCAAACACGCCGCCGCGATGAGGGCTCCGTCGGGAGACCAACTGGACTCGACGTAGTACGCGCGGTCATCGGTAATCCGCTTCGGACGCGTGCCATCGGATCGGACGATGTAGAGGTTGCGGAAATAGTCGCTGGGGTACCTCGTGGCGTAGAGGATCTCACGCGCCGGAGGATCCTTGTGCGTCGCCGACTGGTACGCCCGACTTGCGAGCGCCGCGTCGCCCCGGATCGCTCCCGGCAGTGCGACCACAGCCAGCGCGACTACGCCTACCACCGACCGACGCGAGAAGACGTCGGCAGACGCCTCCGTCTGTTCCACCAGATGGCGAATCCTCGCCGCGGTAGCGACGATACCTGGCGCCAACCCCGCGAACGGTCGCCGCTTGGCATGTTCCAGCACGCTCATCAGGCAGGCTGAGTAGGCCAACGCCGCGGCAGGCTCCCCTCTGCGGTGGGCAAGGTCGACGACGGCTTCGTCGCACACGTTCTCGGCCTCCGCCATCGCCTTCCTCCCGGCGTACCAGACCGCTGGGTGGAACCAGACGAACACCTCAATAGCGCGGCGCAGCCATAGGAACCAATGGTCGGCCGCGCGCCGATGCATGGCCTCGTGAAGCAGGATGTACTCGAGGTTCGCCGGGGTGGTGTCCTCCAGACACCACGCGGGAAGCAGGATGACGGGTCTGAAGAAGCCATAGATGCAGGGCTCGGTGAGCCGCGTCGTCAGGCGCACAGGCAGCTCAGCCAGTAGCTCGCCGATGTCTTCTCGGTGGCGGTCGGTGGCGACGAGGAGTTCGTCACGACCCAGTGCAACCGCCTGCCGTTGCACGTGCCACAGCCACCACACGCCGACCAGTGTATGCGCGCATAGCGCGGCGCACCCGGTGAGCCACAAGGCGCCCAGCACGGCGAACCCCGTTACCGCGTCGGCGCCGGCGCGGGTCACGGGGTCAGAGTCTGCCGGCGGCGCGCTGGCGGTGGCGGGGCGGGGGTCTGCCCCATCGCCCTGACCGCTATACGCCGGCACGGCGTCCGCGAGCGACGGGACGTTGGCGACCTGCGGCGTCTCTACCGCTGCTATCGGGCGGATCCCCGGGCCCTGTCCGAGGTCAGACGGGAGTGGCCAGCCTATCAGGAGCGCTGTCAGCGGCTTGAGTACGACCAGCGTCCACAACCAGCGTCGCGCGCGGGAGGATCGCACGCCGCCCCAGCGAATGACGACCCACACGATGGCGGTGAGACCGAGGATCTCCACCGAGATCCATCCGAGATCGTGCACCAGCCAACGGCCAACGCCGTGCAGTGTGTCGAGCATCCAGCTTCGCCAATCGTACGCAGGGCCGAGACGTCGAATGGGACTATAGCACGCCCACACACCTCTGGCGCTACCTGTGCGAGGGGCCGCCTTCAGACCCGCGCCTCGCCTGCCGCCAGGCCGTGTGTTAGCCTGATTGAGGCGCGCAAGATATGGAGGGCGCTGATGTACCGCGCGACGGTCGCGCTCCTGCTATGTGGGATGCTGCTGCCGCCCGCACTGGCGCGCAGTCTCAGCGGCGTCGTGACGGGCGAGGACGGGACGCCGTTCGCGGACGCGCGCGTGGTTGCTGCGTATTCAGGCCCGCGACGGCCAGATGGCGACAGGAGTCACGCCTACGAGGCCATCACGTCCACCGACGAGAGCGGTCGCTTCGTCTTCGTAGGTCTGCCCCCAAGCACCTACAAAGTGCGGGCATCCGCGCCGGGTCACTACACCCACGAGATCCGGCTAACGGAGCCGGAATTCCCCAACCCAACGCTGGCCTTCACGCTCGACGCCGCCGCGATAGTGCGGGGACACGTCGACGATCCGGCCGTCCGCCGCGTCTGGTACGGCTTCTGGCCCGTGCGAGATCGCCTGCCGCCTGACGGCGCCTGGCGGATCCCTACGTCCGACCGGAGCGCTGCCGTCGACGACAGCGGCGGCTTCGAGATCGTGCTTGACGAGATGGAGCGCCGCGACGACTGGCCACCCTACAGACGCCGCGCGAGCTTCCGGGCGCGTGGCTGGCTCCGGCCGGAGGGGTACGAGCCAACGGCCCTCCCGTCACTCACAGTTCAGCGCGGGACGCCGACGGTCGTCGCGATCCGCGAGCCGCGGCGATCCGCGAGAGTCGACGGCGTACTCCTCGATGAGACCGGGCGGCCTCGCGCCAACACGAGCGTGCGGCTGCTCGGCGTCCAGCGGCGGGCGCGAGGGGTGTTCGCCGAGACCCTGACAGACGCCGACGGGCGCTTCGTGTTCGGCGACGTGCCTCGCGGCATCTACGGCTTCCCGTTCGTCCGCGCCGAGGATCCCGAGGCGGGCCACACGGAGCCCATCACCATCGAAGTCAGAGACCCATCGCTCTCGGTCGTCCTGAGAACCCGCGGACACTGGGAGCCGCCACACGAGCCCCCCGAGACCACGGAACTGGTCCTCCTCGCGAGGGACGCGAGCGGCGCGCCGATGGCCAACGTGGACGTCTACTCGGTCGTCCACGTGCTGAAGGCAGACGGCGGTTGGCGCCAGTCGAGAGCGGAATGGGCGCGGACAGACACTCACGGCAGATGGTCCACATGGCCACAGACCGCCGAGGAGTATCGGGTATCGGGGTACGCGGGCGAGTTGGTCGGCACGGGCGTGATCTTGACCGGGGATTCGGGCGGCGAGGTCCATCTGGCCGCGCCTGCCGACCCGTCCCCCAACGCTGTGGTGAAACACGCCACGTCGGACGCTCCGGTCGCTGACTACGTCGTGGAAGGGCGATCGACCCCGTCGGGTGTGGTCGTATCCGGCGTGACGAACTCGGTGGGAGAATTGCACGTTCCATGGATCCCGGACGGCGCGGGCAGCTACGCCGTTCCGCCATCGCGCGACTACGGTGTCGACGCTGACGGGACGCTGCGCATTCCGAATGTGGGCCGACTCACGGTGCGCTACTCAGGCCCAATCCCTCGTGACATGCGCCGGCTGGTGCGCACCTGGGGCGAGTCCGGTGGCGGAGTCAATGACGGCGGCTGGACTCCTTCGAGCAGGTCGGCCACGGTGGCGGAGCGAGGCGCGCAGATCGTACGCATAGAGATCGGCGGCCGAACGGTGTTCGAGGAGACGATCGAGTTCGTCCCTGGCGAGGACATCTCACGGGAGGTCGTGGCAGAGGAAGGCTTCCCGAACTTCCCCCAAGCGTCTGGGACGGTGCGTTACTCGGACGGCGGCACGGTCGCCGGTGGCACGGTCGTCTTCGGGCAGGGCTCGGGTCGGCATAGCACATGGTCCCAGCAGGTGGGTCTAGACGCCGATGGTAGGTTCAGCACGACGAGATTGAGACCGGGTCGATGGAGCCCTGTCTTGTACGTCGACGGGCTGCCGCCGCAGGAGCGTCCCTATGTCACCGTCCCGGACGGGGGGCTGCACGACATGGAGCTTCTCCTCCACACGGGAGGGTCCGTGCATGGCCTAGTTCTAGTGTGGCCGGGCGTGGTCTACCCGGCGCGCCCGGTGGTAGTCCTCGGGCAGGACAGGCTGGCGACCGCGTCGGCCCGAGTGGAACGCGTGAGCGTCTTCCAGGATCGATGGCACAATCGCTCGCGCGCTGGCGGCGGGTGGCCCGCCCACGTTACGGCGATCCCTGACGCGGCGCTGGGGTTCGCGTTCCACGGCGTTCCGCCCGGCGAGTACCACATCTCGCTCTGGGACGAAGCGTCGCCTGACGGGTCGCGCGCGGCGCGTCTGGTCGCGCCGCCCACGCCGGTCACGGTCCGTGACGCGGTTGCGCAGAAGGTGGAACTACGCGTGAAGGCCCTGATTGATGTCGAGCTGGCGGTGTTCGACGGCGACACGCGGGAAGCCATCCCGGACGTCGAGGTGCGGAGAGGGAACAGGCGCATCGCGGCGACCGACGCCAACGGCGTTGCGCGCTTCCGGTACTTCGTCGGCGCCCATGAGGTGGAAGTAACCGCCCACAACGAGCGCGGCCGCGTCTACGACGGTGAGACGGTCCAGTTGAATATCAGCGACTCCGACGCCCCGAAACGCGTGGGTGTCGCGTTGTACGCGAGGCCGGACTAGGAGCGGCGTGTGTGCGTCGCGAACGCCGCAGCCAGTAGTTCCTGCGTGTACGCATGCCGCGGGTCGTCAAAGACCTGCTGCGCGGGGCCTTCCTCGACGACCTTCCCGTCCTTCATGACGAGCAGGTGGCTTGCCATCGCGCGCACGACCTTGAGGTCGTGGCTGATGAACAGGTAGGCGAGACCGTGTTCCGCTTGCAGCCGTTGGAGCAGGTCGAGCGTCTGCGCCTGCACACTCACGTCGAGTGAGGACGTCGGTTCGTCCAGCACGACGAACTCAGGCTTCAGCACCATGGCGCGCGCGACGGCGATCCGTTGCCGCTGTCCTCCTGAGAACTCGTGCGGGTAGCGCTGCCGGCTCTCGGGGTCGAATCCCACCTCCTCGAGCGCCTCCACAATGAGCGCATCGCGCGCCTCGGGCGAGTCGGCGACCGCGTGGACGCGTAGGCCTTCATCAATGATTTCGCCCACCGACTTGCGCGGGTTCAGGCTCCCGAAGGGATCTTGGAAGATGACCTGCATGCGGCGTCTCAGAGGCCGCATCTCACGAGACCGCAGGCCCTGTAACGCCTGATCGCCGAACGTGATGTCGCCGTTCGAGGAGATGAGGCGTAGGAGCGCCAGCCCAAGAGTCGTCTTGCCCGACCCCGACTCGCCGACGACCCCGACGGTCTGCCCGGCGTGGATCGTGATGTCCAGTCCATCGACCGCCTTCACGTGGTCCACCGTGCGACGTAGCACCCCGGCTCTGATGGGGTACCAGACCTTGAGGTTCTCAGCGCGGACAAGCGGCGCCCCGTGATCGGTCCTGTCGGCTGCCTCCTTGGGCTCAGAATCCAGCAGATGCCTCGTGTAGGGGTGGGTGGCCTCGGCGAAGATGTGCTCGACCGACCCCTCCTCGACGATTTCGCCGTCCTTCATGACGCAGACGCGATCGGCGACTCTCCGCACGACACCGAGGTCGTGGGTGATGAACAGCATCGCCATACCGAACTGCCGCTGTAGGTCCGCCAGCAGGTCGAGGATTTGCGCCTGAATCGTGACGTCGAGGGCCGTGGTGGGTTCGTCGGCAATGAGCAGATCTGGCTCGTTCGCCAGCGCCATCGCGATCATGACGCGCTGCCGTTGGCCGCCGGACAGCTCGTGCGGGTACGCCGTCAGCCTTCGCTCCGGGTCTCGGATGCCCACCAGATGCAGCAGCTCCAGCGTCCGCGCCTTCGCATCCTCCTTGCCCAGACGCTTGTGGAGAATGAGCGTCTCCCCGACCTGCTTCTCGATGGTGTGGAGCGGGTTGAGCGATGTCATTGGCTCCTGGAATATCATCGAGATGCGTCCGCCTCTGACGGCCTGCAACGTCGCCGGGTTCGCCCCTAGAAGCTCCTCGCCGTCGAGCAGGACACTGCCTGTCGGGTGGCTGGCCGGTGGGTATGGCAGCAGCTGCAGCACGCTGAGCGCGGTCGCGGATTTGCCCGACCCCGACTCCCCCACGAGCGCGAGCGTCTCGCCGCGCTGAATGACGAAGTCGATGCCCTTCACGGCGTGCACGGTTGTGTTCCCGGTGCGGAAATCCACCGCGAGATTGCGTACCGAGAGGAGAGGGGCGCCGCTAGCGTGTGGCGCGTTCATGTCGCCTCCTCCGGCGGCGGGGCGGCGTGCGTCACGCGTGGGTCGAACGCGTCGCGGATGGCCTCCCCTGTGAAGATGAGGAGGACGAGCATGGTCCCAAGCGCCATGAAACTCGTGAGGCCCAGCCATGGAGCGTGCAGGTTGTTGCGTCCTTGCGTGACCATTTCGCCTAGCGACGCGGAGCCCGGCGGCAGCCCGAAGCCCAGGAAGTCCAGCGCTGTCAGTTGCGATATGGCGCCGCTCAGACTGAACGGGAGGAAGGTGATGGTGGCGACGAGCGCGTTGGGCATCACGTGTCGGAACATGATGACGATGTTGCTCACTCCGAGGGCGCGTGCCGCTCGCACGAAGTCCAGGTTCCGCGCTCGGAGCACCTCGGCGCGTACGACGCCGACGTACCCCATCCAACTGAACAGCAGGAGGATGCCAAGAAGCCACCAGAAGTCGGGCTGCACGACGCTTGCCAGGATAATGAGAAGGTAGAGCGTCGGCAACGCCGCCCATATCTCCATGAACCGCTGGAATCCCAGGTCCACCCATCCGCCAAAGTAGCCCTGCGTGACGCCCGCGGACACGCCGACCACAATGCTGATGCTAGCGAGGATCAGTCCAAACAGCACGGAGATGCGGAAGCCGTAGATGAGTCTCGCGGCGACGTCGCGGCTCTGGTCGTCGGTACCCAGCCAGTTCTCCCGCGACGGTGGCGCGGGCGCGGGCGGGCCGTGCACGACGGTCGTGTACGAATAGGGGATGGGCGCCCACACGATCCACCCCTTCTCCTCGATCAGCTCGACGACGAATTCGTCCTGGTAATCCGCCTCCGTGGGGAAATCGCCTCCGAACCGGGTCTCGGGGTATTCCTTGAACACGGGGACCAGCAGGTCGCCGTCGAAGCTGACCAGCAGCGGCTTGTCGTTGGCGATGAACTCGGCGAAAAGGCTGATTCCGAACAGCACGCAGAACACGATGAAGGACACGTAGCCGCGTCGATTCGCCTTGAAGTTCGCTATGCGTCGCTGTGTCTGAGGTGTCACGCCTAGACTTCCCGCGTTTCGAAGTCGATCCGCGGGTCCACCAGTGCGTACGTCATATCGCTGACGATGTTCATCGCCAGACCGAGCAGCGAGAAGAAGTACAGCGACGCGAACATCACCGGGTAGTCACGGCTGATCGCCGCCTCGTACCCCAACAGACCCAGACCGTCCAGCGAGAAGATCACCTCGATGATGAGGGAGTTGGCGAAGAACATGCCGATGAACGCGCTGGGGAATCCGGCGATGACGATGAGCATGGCGTTTCGGAAGACGTGGCCGTACAGCACGCGGCGCTCGCGGAGCCCTTTCGCCCTCGCCGTCGTCACGTACTGCATGTGGATCTGGTCGATGAACGAGTTCTTCGTGAGCAGCGTGAGCGTCGCGAACCCGCCGACGACCATCGCCGTGATGGGCAGCGCGATGTGCCAGAAGTAGTCGATCACCTTGGCGAACATGCTCAGGTCGGACCAGTTCTCGGACGTGAGACCGCGCAACGGGAACCACGCGAAGTAGCGACCACCAGCGAAGAACACGATCAGCATGAGCCCGAACAGGAAGCTCGGAATCGCGTATCCCACGGTGACGACGGCGCTCGTGGCGAGGTCGAACCTCGTCCCGTCGCGCACGGCCTTCGCGATGCCCAGCGGAATCGAGATCGCGTAGATGAGGAGCGTTGTCCACAGACCCAGAGAAATCGAGACCGGCATCTTGGACAGCACAAGGTCGATGACTCTGTGGCCTCGGAAGAAGCTCTCCCCGAAGTCGAACGTAGCGTAGTTCTTGACCATCTTCGCGAAGCGGACATGGATCGGCTTGTCCATGCCGTACATCTTCTCGATGTCCTTGACTAGGTCCGGGTCCAGCCCGCGCGCCCCACGGTACTTGGAAGCGCCTCCAGACGCCCTCGCGCCCGGTCTCGGCTGCGTGGCGCCGCCGACCGTCTCGCTAGACCCGGAGCCGGAGAAGCGCCCCGTTGCCGCAGTCGCGTGGCCGGACATCTGCGCGATCATCTGCTCGACCGGGCCGCCAGGGACGACCTGTATCACGAGGAAGTTGATGAGCATGATGCCGAAGAGGGTCGGCACGATGAGGAGGAGGCGTCGGATGAGGTACGCGAGCATCTACGGCGGGTTCCAGAGTGGGCAGGTAGCGCCACCGACTAGGGTACCGGGCAGCGCGCGCGGCAGGCAAGCGGGCGGAAGGGAGGTAGCGTCTCAACCCACGCCTAACGCCGGGCGTCACATTCTGCTAACGCGCGTCCGCCTCGGCTGTCTAGAAGGGCGGACCTCGACCTCGTGGAGCAACACAGATGCGAACAGACGCTGACATCGTGGGCTTCGACGAAGCCATCCTCGACCAGGTGCAGGCGATAAGGACCGTGGGACGCGCGCGTCTCGGTGGCGCCCGTGAGTTAGACGACTTCACGCAGGAGGTCGTGCTCCGGGCGTATGCCAACCGGGACCAACTGCGTGACACGGCATCCGTGCGCCCGTGGATCCACGCCATCGCCCGCAATACGGCGATGAACTGGAACAGCCGGCGCATCCCTCTGCCAGTCGAACGCCTACCCGACGTCGTGTCGGACGCGCCTTCCCCGCATGAACTCGCCGCGGACGGCGAGCGGTGGCGTATGCTCACGCGCGCGCTGCGTTCACTCACGCCGCGCGACCGCGCGATCCTGCTCGCGCGGTACGGCGAAGGGAAGGCGTACGGCGAGCTGAGTCAGGAGCACGGGCTGTCACGTTCGGCGCTGCGGTTCAGGGTCCACCGCGCTACGAAGCGCCTTCGGCAATGGGCGCGAACATGCTCCGCGGCGCTGGCGATCTGCTTCGCCAGCCGTACACGCAACGCGATGGGAACTACTATGGCGATCGTTTCAGGTAAGAAAGCGTGGCTGCTAGCCGCGGGTCTCGTTGCCACGGCGACCGTGGCGGCAGTCGGGTTCACCGGCGGCAGGTCCGCCGTGGAAGCGGAGTCCGTTGTTGTCGCGCCTGCGCCACCGGCGGCGCGCTCGCCGCTTGCCAAGCCTCGGGCGCCCCATCCCCGCGACGCATCGGCGCGCGCGACCGCGCGAACGGAGGCGCCCAGGGAGCGGGCGCCGCGGACGCTCGCGCCCGAGCAGACGACCGTCGCTCCCGCCGTCAGCGCGACACCCGATGAGCCGGCCGTCGCTGTCCACGCCGGCCCTTCAAGCACAAGCGGGGCCACGGAGCTCGAAGCCATCGTAGTCGAATCGCTGCACGACATGGACTTCGGCGCCCTGCTGGGCATGGCCAGAGGCGAGGCCGCCAGGGCGCTGTCCGGCGCGGCTGGCGATGCCCCACAACGCGATGGTGGCGACGCGGAGGCCATGCCCATCCTCGCGTCGCTCTACGCGGCTGGAGGAACGAGCCCGAACGCGAACGAGTACCGGTTCCACGTGGTCAGTTCGCTCCCAGATGCCGACCACGTGCGTATGGACTTCGTGCTGAAGTCCGATGGCGAGAGCTGGTGGATTGACGAGCTGACGAGTCGGTAGTCGGCGCCGACCTCAGTCGATGGTATAGACCGGCGGCGAGTCGCATACGTTGGCTCGTCGCCGTCCCACGTACCGGCGGCACTATGTGGCCGCGGCTTCGCGCCTGGGGCGCCGTCTACAGGACTTGCTTCATCCTGCGCGCGATCTCGGGGCCGGCATCGCACAGCCACCCGAACGCGCGGAGTTCGGCGTGGTCCATGCCCTCGCCGTTGCGGAGCGACATGTCCATGAACATCAGAGGGCCTACGAGCAGAAGGCACGGCAGCGCCCACTTCTCATGGTCAGTCAGCGATATAGCGTCCTCATACCCGGCTATGAGGCGAGGGAGGAGGTCGAGCCAGGCGGCGGTCTTGTCTGGTTCGTCCACGAACCACTTCACGAGATGCAGCAGGTAGTGCGCGACGTCGAACATGCGCGGCCCGACCGCGTAGTGGTTGCAGTCCACAAACCCCGTCACCTCGGCGCCGTCTCGCACCAGGTTCCCGGGGTGACAGTCCCAGAAGATCAGTTGCGGGGGTAGGTCGCGGTACGCTCGCTCCATGTCTTCCCGCACGTCCGCGAGCCGTCGCGCGAAGGGGGCCGCCTCCGCCTCAGGCATCCGCTCCTGGACGTAAGGTATGCAGGTGGTGACGATCCGATCGTGCAGGTCGGCGTGCCATGTCTTGCCGCCGACGCCTTCGGTGGGATACGTGGCGAGAGCCTGGTGCATCCGGGCGATGGCGCGGCCGCAGTTGCCGTAACAGACGAGCGCATCTTCCCGCGTCAGTTCCGTTGGGCGATTGCGGAACGCGGGACTCAGCGAGTAGAAGCGGCCGTCGACAACCGCGACCGGCTCGCCCTCTCGCGTCTCGAGAAGCCTGGCGACCGGGACGCCGCAGCGGTGAACGTGGTTCGTGACGTCGTGCTCGAAGGGCAGCCGGTCGCGCCACCACGGATCGAGCTCCCCACGGTCCTTCAAGGCGTACCGCGCGCCGTCGTCTGTCACCGCCTCGAAGACGACGCCGTCTTCGATGCTGTTCCATTCGCGCACAGGGCGCACATCCCAGTGCTGTATGACCCGCGTGAGAGTGTCCGTATCCATCGCTGTGGCCCGTCTGTCGTCGTGATTGGCGCGTTCGGCGGCGACCGTTGCTCGTCCGACACCCACGCGCGGACGCAGTTCGGCCCCGCATCAGCGGTAGAACGAGTACACGCGGACGCCGAACGCCAACCGGATCAGCACCCAACCGCCACCAACGACGTACTCGCCAAGGAGCAGACCCAAGAATAGCGGGGCAGCCTTGCGGTACGCCCGCATCCCTCCGAAGCGAAGGACAGCGAACTTCACCGCCCAGCTAATGAGGACCGAGAACCACACCCACCCGAACGTCCATTGCCCGCTGGCGACCGCGTATCCAGCAGGATGCAACGGCCAGCCAGGGAAGGCGCCGCGTAGGAGCCACATGGCTGTCGTGATGCCGAAGCCGACGAGCATGAACGCCACCGCAGGTCCGTCCGTCGTGGAGGGATGGTAGATCCAACGCCGAAGGAGATCGTACGAGACGCCTCCCAGGCCGCCCTTGGCGCCGACGGTGTACGACACATGCAGGTAGGCGCAGAACGCCCACAACGTGCCGAAGACCGTCGCCAGGAGGACAGATGCGGACATCCATCCACGACCAACGCCCGAGTCTCGAGCAACCTTGAAGCCCTCCATCACGTGGGGCATCGGGTTCGCGCGTGAGCCGCGGTTGAACGCCGCGAACATGGCGAATCCCGTCAGGCTGCCCGGCGAGAAGCGGCGCGTGCCGAACACGTCGTCGATGACACCGTGCGGCGTCGCGGAGAACATCTCGTGCGTGGGCGGGCCGACCTCGGCGCGCACCCGGGTGATCGCGAGAGAGAGCCAGAAGTAGATGCCGAAGAACAGCAACGCTGGCGCCACGCCCATGCCTATGCGGACGCCGAACGCCAGCAGCAGCGCGCCGGACAAGCACAGACCGAGCGCTGGCCAGCCGACGCCGCCATCGTTGCGCCCCCTCCACAGCCGTCGCACGTTCCCCACCAGATGCCTGCGCGCGGCGAAGAGGGCGAGCGCCGCCAGCGCCATGTACGCCCCTGCGCCTTGCGCGCCAGCGTACGGAAATCCAGGCATTCCGTAAACGCCGACGACTCGTCCCAAGACCCGTTCGAGCTTCCACAGGATGAAGCAGAACCAGAGCGAAAACGACACGTCCAGCGGCATGAGGAAAGCCAGACCCAGACCGAACGGGAGCACGTACAGCGGCGTCCAGCCGATGGCGTTCCACGGTCGCGAGGTGAAGTGCGTCCCGAGGTCCACCTTCCGCACGGGGATTTCGGGCACGAACGGGTAGAACACGTGCAGGCCGTTGACCAGATCCACGGTGGCGGCAATCGCGAACCCGACCCACATCGCGCGGCTGCGTAGTAGCGGCCGCTCCGCGCTGACGAGGGCCATCGGCAGACGCACGATAGGGAAGCTGAGTCGCTCGCGATAGATCCACTGCCCGGACAGCATGGCGTTGAGACTCAACATGGCTACCGCGAGGACGGTAAGCAGCGCCGTCCACCAGAGAGCAGGCCGCGCCCAGTCGTGGAAGTGCTCCCACGTCGCGAACCTCGCGTGACCGTCGTAGTAGTGCGCCAACGACTCGACGTTGTCCGTTGTCAGCCAACGCGGCAGATAGGAGTGGAAGAGCTCCTTCCACTCATTCTCTGGCGTGGCGAACCAGAAGCCGTACGGCACCGTGGGGATGATCGTCTGCAGCATGTCGTGTCCCGCCAGCGCGGAGGTGACGGCGAGCATCGCGTACACGACGAGCAGCTCCCCTGGCGTGAGCGCGACGGCCGGCCAATACCGACGCAACGCCATGTTCCCGGCGGCCACCAGCGTGAGCGTGATGACGACGTTGAACATGAGCGCCATCGTCGTCGGGAGGGCGCTCCAGTAGATGAGGTGGTTCGCCATGATGAAGTACGAGTTCGGCGGGATGAGGAGCAGACCCAGTAGCACGCCTCGGGTGGGCGGACGGTTTGCGTGACTGTGCTTGTGTGCGCGCATGCGGGCCTCGGGGGCGACGTAGCCGCATCATACGGACTATGGGCGACGGCGGCCAGCGGCAGGCGCGAGAGTAGACAGACGGCGCGCTAGTAGTAACCCCACCGGTCGTCGTCGTAGTAGTGCATCAGGACGGGCCGCAGCAGCGTGTTGACGTGCGCGTCGATTTCCTCCGCGTCCTTGCCGAAGCGGAACATCGCGGGCATCTGTGCCGTCGTGAGGAACAGCGTCTCGACGTCTACTCCGAGCGTCGAGGCGTCGACGGGTCGGTCGGTGGCGAGATTGAAGCCCCAGTCGCCGAGGGACGGCACGTTCGTGTGGTACGCGAGGACGTGCAGCTCGGCGGCCTCCAACGTGCGGTGGATGGACCAGAAAGCGGCGCGGGCGAAGAACGGCGACGTGCTCTGCGTCACGATCGCGCCGCCGGGGTAGAGCGCCCGGGCGACGAGGCGGTAGAACTCGACCGAATACAGCTTCGAGAGCGTCTCGTGATTGGGGTCGGGCAGGTCGATGATGACGACGTCGAACTTGCTCGGTGACTGCTCGACGAACTTGTACCCGTCCTGCGTGACCACGCTTACGCGCGCGTCGCTCAGGGCGCCCTCATTGAGCGCGACGATTTCAGGGTGCGTGCTGCACAGCTCGATAATACGCGGGTCCAGATCCACGAGCGTGACTTGCGCCACGTCTGGGTGCCTCAACACATCGCGGGCCGCCAGCCCATCTCCGCCGCCCAGGATCAGCACGGACGCCCGTGAACGCGCCGCGCTCATCGCGGGATGCACGAGCGCCTCGTGGTAGCGGTACTCGTCCACGGAGCTGAACTGTATCTGACCGTCGATGAACAGGCGGAGGTCGTTTCCTCGCTTCGCGACGACGGGCGCGGCGTAGCCGGGCGTGTCCGCCTCGGGCCATGTGTCCGCCCGCCGCGTGACCGTGAGCTTCTGGTAGGGAGACTGCTCGGACGTGATGATGGGGTTGTCGTAGAGCGCGCGTTCCAGCGCTGCGGTGATCGCCGGCTCGTACCTCACGCCCAGCGCGAGCAGCGCGGCAGCGGCGGCCGACGCGGCAATGAGACTCGCGCGGCCCGCGCGGCCACCGTCGGCCTGTGGCAGGATGATCGCTCCGGCAGCCACGTTCAGCAGACCCATCACGAAACCCGTGCGGACAAGGCCCACGTACTTCAGCATGATGAGTGGGAACGCCACGGAGCCCACGAGGGCGCCGGCGTAGTCGAACGTCAGGGCGTTCGCGAGGGCCGTTCTCAGTCCGCCGCGCTCGTTGAGAATGCGCGTCAGCAGCGGGATTTCCAACCCGACTAGCGTCCCGATGACGACGATGACCGCGAACATTGACCATGAGTACGCGGCGTCGCTGTTGGAGGCCACGTACATGCCATACAGAGCGACGGCCGACGCTCCGCCGATCATCCCAAGCGAGACCTCAACGAGGATGAACCGCTCGACGAGGCGCGTCTTGAGGTAACGCGACAGGAACGACCCTAGCCCCATGGACACCATGAACACGCCGATGGTGATCGAGAAGTGGTAAACGCTGTTTCCGAGCAGGTAGGACGAGATCGTCGCGATGATGAGTTCGTAGACGATGGCGCACGACGCGGCGACGGTCACCGCCACGAGCAGCATGATGGCTCCGCCGCGCGACACGGGAGCGCCTTCCGCCGGGGCCTTCATGTCAGGCGTATCGTCGTGTGGGTGAACACCATCGCCAGATCCTGTGGGTACGTGTGCGCCGTGGTCATCTCAAACACAGACGCGTCCGCGTTGACTACGCGCACCAGGGTCAGAGGCGACAGCTCGTCCGGGTCAGGAGCGGGGAAGAGGTGGAGGAGACAGTCGTCATCCGCCTCGGACACGAGGCGTCGCTGTTCGTCTCGCAACGAGGCCGCGTCGAAGGTCTGTGTCTCAACGCCAATCACGTAAGAATCGGCCCCAGGGATGGGACGCGTGAAACGGGCTCCCGACAGGTCACGCATCACGTGCTGATCGTCGTCTGGACACCCATCGCCGCGACAGGTGAGCATCTCGCTGCCCACGCCGCGGGCGGTCGCGAACGTCATGACGTGGCTGCTGCCGATGATCCACATGTCCGCCGTGTACGCATCCGTCCTTACCTGGGTCTCGCCATAGAGCCGGAACCGGTCGCGGTTCGGGGCGCGATCCATCATGATGAGTCGCAGGTCGCTCAGTCGCTGGTCGACGTAGCCTTGCACAGCGCGCTCCAGAGGTACGCCTATGATAGCGACTCTATGCTAGTGACGAAGAGTAGCTCACGCCCAACGCGTCCATGACCGCTTCCGCGGCCGCGATGCCGCGGTAGGACGCCTGCTCGAACACCGGCGTGCCACCGATGTCGACGCCCGCGAACTCGATGTTCCCGAACGGTCGCAACATGCGCCGTCGCTCCGCGCCCCACAGATGGCCGGGCTTCATGGCGATCATCGCGTGGCCCCACTTGCGCACGTCCAGCCGCGTGATGAGCGACTCGATGCCGGGATGCATCTGCTGCAAAGCTCCCAACACCGCGCGCGCCCAGTAGTCCCACCCCTCGTCCAGCAGACGGTGACGGTCCGCGTCGATGTCGTCGCACAGGGCGGCGTAGAACGTGAGGACCGTGGGCTCGTCGAAGCCGTCGCCCTGCCGCGTCATGTGTCGATTGTCGATGTAGCCGAGGCCCCACGCCTCGTGGCCCAGCGTCTCCCACGTGAGTGGGTGCCGTGGCCTCGCGGCTGGCGGTCTACTAACATGAACGGCGGCTGTTACCCACGGGACGTACTCGCATGCGTTGAATTCGTCGCGCCCGACGGAGACGAGGTCAGGGATGGCGTAGTAGACCGCATGCTTGGGCGCCGCGTAGATGACCCGCCTGGCGAGCAGTGTCCGCTTGGCGCCGTCGGCGACATCGACGCATGTCACGAGGACGCGATCCCCGGCGTTGCGCACGTTGACCACGAGCGACCCGAGTCGCTTCTGAGACTCGGTCAGACCGCGCGCCATGCCGTCCACGAGGAAGGCGTTGCCCTGGGGCCAAGATAGCACGACGGGCGACGGCGTTCCCGACGGCTCGAAGTCGGTGAACGACGAGTTCGACTGCGCCCAGAACTGCACGCCCGCCCACGCCGACACTGTCTCGACGCCGCATCCGTACTCGTCGACGACGCGGTTGTTCACGTACCAACGCACGAGTTCCGAGCGGATGCCGATGCGGTCGAGGTACGCCGCCATCGTGATGCCGTCCAGGTCTCGGACCTCGTCCGCCGGGCTCGTGCGCTCGATGGGCCTGCCGAATGCGGGGCGTCCCGCCGAGTCTCGCCACGTAACCCAGCGGTACATGTCCTGTCGAAAGCGCTCGTATTCGACGACGTCAGCCGACGCGGCAACCTGCATCGGGAAGTGGACGGGGCGCCACGTGGCTCCGGCCCGGAGGCCTACTTCTGGGTCTCGCACGACGTACCGCGGGTCCACCACGGGCCACCCGCCGATGTAGTCGCGGATAATGCCGAGATCCCCGCAGATCTCGTGCATGTGTGGCGAGCCCGGCCCGGGCGACTCGATGTAGTGCGCCGCCCACGCGAAGCTCTGCCCGTCGAGCTGCCCGCCCACCGAAGTGCCGCCGAGCTCGCGGCCCCGCTCGACAATCAGTACGTCGCGGACGCCGCTACGCGTGAGCTTCCAGGCGGCGGCAACGCCCGACACCCCACCACCCACGATGATGACGTCGTGGATGTGCGGTTCAGGCTCGACATGGCTCAGGTCGACGCGCCCGTCGCGCATGTCGTGGCATAGCCCGTGATCCTCGCCAACGACGCTTCCGTCGAACGGCAGGGCACCGTTGTCAGCCGCTGGAGCGCAACCGTCCAAGAGCGGCAAGGACACCCCAAGAGCGGCGCCCTTGCCAAGGATAGAGAGGAAGTCTCGGCGAGTTGTCTTCAAGTACAGGCGGATTCAGCCGGCCGCCCGAGAGCAGCCAAGGTTGTGGTGCTGGGGGCGCGGCTCGGCCGGGGTCTAGAATATCGCGGCGGCGACGATGATCCCGAGAGCGATCATCATGCCCGCGACGACGATGCCCGCGGCCGGGTTGTCATCCTCGGAGATTTCCTTGTTCAGGTCGAACGGGGTCACGATGTCGAACACCTTGAAGCCGATCATCAGGATCAGGAAGCCGAGGATGCTGTACACCACGGCGCCTACAAGGCCGTGCACCATCTCGGGGCCGAACAAGCCGGCGTCAGCGTCCTGCGCCGCAGCCGTGCCCGCGACCATCACCATGAGCGCCCACGCCGCCAGACCGCATCGCCAAACCTTGCGAGTCATGCCGTTCCTCCCTTTGCCCCACCTGCGAGTAGTGGGCGCTAGTCGTCGTCCTCATCTTCGTCGTTGGGTCGCAGGATGTCTACCTGGCTGGCGGGTATGTTCGATCCCGCATAGGCGTCGTAGCTGCGCGACTCCCACAGGACGATTCCGAGTGTACGCACGCCGTGTTCGTCGACAAAGTCCCAGTAGTATTGGCGGCGGCCGTCGTCTCCGCCGCCTTCGTAGTAGTCCGCTTCGGCGGCCTCGTCGAGGTGGTACGTCTCGCCGTCGTATTCCACCTCCCCGACACCCTCGTCCGCGAGCTCCTCCAGATCCGTCGGCGTGACACCGACGGAGTGGAACTCTACCTCCTGCGTGAGACTCAGCTCATCGTCGTCGTCTGATTCCCACGTAAGCCACCAGACCTCGCCCTTGTCGCCAATGAGCTTCACCTCGTGCCATTCGGCGCCGTCGGCGGCGTACAGGCTCCGCTGCTCGACGAGGTAGTCCGTGCCCAGGATCGATATGACGCCGCCGGCGCCGAGGTCGTCCAGCGTCCAGTCGTAGGATTCCGTGTCCTCGACTTCTTCCTTCTTCTTACGCAGCGATTTGAACAGCATGATCACCACAAAGACGATTGCTACTGCGAGAATGAACTTCACGGGGTGTCACTTGCCTCCGCCGAACCCGCCGCCGCGGAACGACCCGCCGCTGCGGGTGGACGAACGGCTGCTTGAGCGGGAACGCGACGTGGTGCGGCTGCTGCCCGTCCGCGACGCTCCCGCCGCGCTCGAACGGCGCACGAACGACGGGGCGGAACGCCGGCTGGACGCCTTCGTGCTGCGAACGTTGCGGCCGGAAGCCGTGCGCAGGCCCGTGGATCTGCCCGTTGATCGGGCGTACCGCGTGTTGTTCACGACGACCGTTCGCGTATGGATCGGCGCGTGCCAGCCGCCGTAGTAGCCACCGTACCACCCGCCGTACCACCCCGGGCCATACCAGCCGTAGGGGCGAAACAGGATGTCGCGAAAGATCATGTACGTGAAGTACGTCTGCATCCAGTTGTGACCGCTGGAGGAGTAGTTGGATCGGTAGTGACGTTGGCTGCCAGTGTAGAGGTGCTCGTTGGGCTCCGCGTCCACGGACATCGTCTTACTGGCCTCGTCGAACGTCACGGAGATCGCCACCAACTCGATCCCGTCCGCTGCGATCTTGTTCCAGTCCGCGGTCGCTGGCGGGTCCGTCTTGTGCTTGTCAGGGTCTGGCACGCGCACGGAATAGACCGCCGCCTCACCGTCCATGCTCTCGGGCACCACCAGCACGGGATCGAGGTTCTCGTCGGCGTTGAGATCCACGCGGTAGTTAATGTCGGGGTCGTCCATGATCTTCTGGCTGAACTTCTTGACGACCGCCTGCTGGAATTCCTTCGATTCCGGCTTCTTGCTGGGAGCGACCTCGCGCAGCACTTCCTTAAGAACGTCGGGGAGGATCGCGGGATTCAGCTTGTCCGTCAGATCCATGCTGGACGTGACGCGCTGCTGCGCCACGCCGACGACCTGAGCCGACGAGCGCCGCTGCACGGCGTGCGCCGTCTTCCTCTGCGCCGCGTTGCTGATCATTATCCACACGACCAGCAGTCCCACGAGCGCCGCTATCCACCCAAAGGAGGACTTCATGACATGCCTCGCCTTCCGTTTGGAGCCTTCGTCGGGTAGACGCCATCGCGCCGCTACGGGTTTACGCCGCCACGCTCGCGGCGAGCCAACTACGCGTAGGATAGCTCATATTGGTCCCAGACCGAAATCGCGGCGACCGCGCGGGCGCTCCGGTTCGGCGCGTCCCGAGGGCCGCGTCAGCGTGCCGCTAGCGACGACCACTCCTCGTATGGCATGGGTTCGACGGACCCATCGTCGGCTAGCCGCGCGCCCACGGCCTGCCACACAAGCCGCTCGGCGTCGGCCACGGACGCGATCTCGTCGGGCATCTCGTCAGCCACGTCTCCGCGAGGACACCGTACGTGATAGCCAGGTATCGTCCTCCCGGGCTGTTCACCAGGCGCGCCCAGCCGGAATACTCGGCGGGCGGGAGGGCATCCGGCCGTAGCAGGTAACTCGCGCCGGTCGCCGGATCGAGGAACTGTACGTCTGCCCCGCCCAGCGCGAGGAGACCGCCTCCAGGCGAGAACGTCGGCGTGGTAAGGCGTCTCAGGCCAGTGTGTGACGAGTCACGCGTGATCGCCCGCCCGACAGTCTCGCGTCGCTCCCAGTCCCACAGTTGCGTGCCGCCGAAGAGATCCGAGACCGCGATGGTCGTCTCAGTCGGGTGTATGGCGATCCGTACCAGCGAGGATCCAACGGCGAGCGGCTCAGCAACCGGTAGACCCGTGCTCGCATCCCAGAAGTGCACGCTCCCGTCCAGTGTCGCGGTGAAGATGTGGTCGCCGCCAGGCGTGAAGGTCGCCTGTGTGACGATCGCGCTATGGGACAACGGGTCGTACGCGTCCTGCAAGGTCAGGCTGCCCACTACATGGACCAACTCGCCCGACTCGACGGTTAGGTGGGCGCCGTCAGGGCTGAACTCCACACGGCCGAGACCCACTGGAAACGTGCGCGACTCTTGCCGGAACGCTTGTGTCGCGGTCTCCCAGATGCCCACAACTCCGCTCGTCTGTCCGCCGGCTCGTCCGTCTTCATCTCCGTTCGCCGCGATTGCCAGCAGCTCGCCATTGGGGCTGAAGTCGATCCCACTGATCGGCCGGGCGCTTGGCCCTCGCCCGGATGGCTCGTGGAACGCGATGGGTCCGCCGTGTCGGCGCCCAGACCGCACGTCCCAGACGTCGACCACACTCCTCCGGCCGGCGAACGAGGCGAGTAGGGATCCGTCGGGATGGAACGCGGCTCCTGACAGGCCCGGCGCCCCAGACCGGGCAAGACGCCGGGCGCTTGATACCCTCGTGACATCATAGAACTGAACCGACTCGCCGTCGTTGTGGTCAATCGCCAAGACGGACTCCTGGCCAGATCCCAACCACTGGACGGACTGGAGGCCGGGGCTGTACGTGTCCAGGGCGCCGAGCCGTCGGCCCGTTTCGACGTGATACAGCAGGATCCCAGAGTCGGTCGTAGCTGCGGCGTACCGCCCATGGTGGCTCAGCAGAAACGCGCCCGGCCGTCGGGCCTCAAAGGGCGTCGGCATCCGCTTGACCAGGGTTAGCGTGGAGGTGTCCCAGACCGACACGCTCTTGTCCACGTGCGTAATCGCCATTCGGGAGTCGTCGGCGCTTAACATCACCCCAGACGCTCGCCCGCCTCCGTGCAGGAACTGTCGGTAGTCTCCGGTTGCCTGGTCCACGAGAACGGCAGCGCCTCCGTCCGTCGCAAACCCGTAGTAGGCGCCCGCGCTGCCCCACGCCGCTCCTGCTCTGGCTCCGACATCCGGGGCCGCCGCCCATATGATGTCTCCTGTGGTAGGGTCGATGGCGGTAAGCCGTTCGCCGGGCACACCCTCCCGCGTCGTGCGGTACATGTACATCGACCCGTCGGGTATGAGCCAGCCATTCGCCGCGCCCGTGGTGTCCAGGCGCCTTCGGTCTCCAGAGGCGATGTCCCACTGGTAGATAGCGGAATCGCCCTTGAGTCCGTTCCACGTCTCCGCCAGGAGGACCCCACTCGCACCGCTGAATTGGAGACGTATGATCTCCCGGCGCTCCGTCGTCAGTTTCGGGCCGAGAGCGGCGCCAGTGGTTGCGCTCCACACGTAGGCGGAGCCGTTGTCGGTCGTGACGCCTGCCAGGCGGTCGCCCGTCGCATCGAACACCAACCGATGCACCGGGTCGGGCGCATGGATGTCGTGCGCGCGCCGTCTCGACACGGCGTCGTAGAGCCGTACCCGCCCGGAGTCGGTACCGACGGCGTACCACCGCCCGTCCGCGCTCCAAGCGCGTCCGACCACGCGCTCATCGCCTCGGATGCTTCCGACGAGGCCGTCGGTGAACCCAGCGATAGATGCCGCCAACTCAAACCGCAGCATCTTCGCCCTGGGAGAATCTGGGGCGATGCGGAGGCTCTCGAGCAGATAGAGGAGTCCGGTTTCCTGGCCGTCCTCTACCAGCCGCCTGCCTCGCTCCCCATACAGACGCGATAGCCCCGCTTGTGAGTCCGCGTAAAGGGCTTCCACTCGCTGTCCCTGGTAAAGCGCCCACGCGGCGAGCGCGACGATGACGGTGACGATCACACCGCCAGCGCCAGCGACACGGAGCGCACCCCGACGGAACGCCGCGCGCTGCCGGCGCAGCTCCGCGTCCGGCATGCTCTCGCGCACCCACGCACTGTCGAACACCCGTTCGTAGATCCGGTTGCGGATTCGCAGCAGCCCGTCGTCCACGCGCACGATGCCCGCCAGGCGGAGCACGTTCACCAAGGGGTTCGTCTCGTCGTGTCGGACGGGTTTGCCACGCAACGTGTCCTCATAGAGGGTGAGGAGCGACGCGTGGTCTGTCTCGCGACGGAGCATCTGGTTGCGCACGAACTGCAGGTTGTCGTCCTGCTCCTGCGCGCGCTCGGAGAAGAACAGCCGTTCGCACAGCGCGTCCACGTCGGACGCCGTGGTGACGCTCGGACCCTCCGCCACGGCTCTGCACAGCCGTTGAGTCAAGTAGGGATGGCCACCTGTCCAGTAGAGAACGCGGGCGAGCAACCCGCTCGCGTCGTCGCGACCGAGACCCGCGCCGAGGCGTTGCGTGTCGCTCTCGACGAAGTCGTTGAGCTCGACCCGCGTGCCGACGTTGAACGGCGTCGTCAACGGATCCTCAATAAGGTCCGAGGGTGTCGCGACGCCTAGCAGGCAGAACGTGAGGCGGGCGTAGTCAGCGTCCTGGGAGCGGCGCGTGTAGAACTCGCGGATGGCGGCAAAGAACTCCGCCACGGCGAACGGGAGGCTCTGCACGACGTCGATCTCATCGACGAAGACGGTGAGACGCCCTTCGACGGCGGGCAGGACGATCTGCCGAAGCGCCTCCGTCCAACGCCGAAGAGGACCGAGCGACGCGTTGTCGTCCCAGAAGTCGTCAAGCTGGTCCTCAACGTCGAGCCGGCGCCCGACCTCCGAGAGCAAGCCGTAATACCACTGCTCCCGCGTCAGGTCTTGTCCGAAGGCGGTCAAGTCGAGGGCGACTACGGTGTGTCCGTCGTCGCGCAGCCGTCCCGCCGTGCGCACCATGAGCGAGGACTTGCCCATCTGTCGGGACGTCAGGACATAGCAGAACTCGCCGCGCGCGAGAGCATCGTACAGGCTGGCGTCGGCATCGCGGGCTACGTAGGACGGGGCGTCCGCACGCAGCGTTCCGCCCGTAACGTAGAACCCCGGCGCGAGTGTTGACTCCTCCGCCGCCACCTATGCCCCCTATCCATCGCGGCGGCCGCGCCGCCATCGCTGTGTCCCCACGCGCATTCTGCCCGGCGCCCATCACCGGGGCAACGTCGGAGTCGAGTTGCGCCCTCTGGTCTGGGCCGCGTAGCCTAGCGGCGAGACGAACCCGCCCATGCAGCCTGTGGCACGCGGAGGAATCGCCATCTACCGGGGAGCTCGTGTCCGCAGCGTGTGCCTCTGCCTGGTATTGGCGACGGCTTCGGCGGCCGACACCGCTATCGAGGATGTCGTCGTGACGGGCAGGCGGCCGTCGTCGCTTGGCGAGCAGACGACGACAGCGCACACGCTTGCCCGGCAGCGCCTCCGGTCGACGCCCCACCTCGGCGAGGACGTGTTCCGCGCCGTCGCCCGCGTGCCAGGAGTCGCGGCCGACGAGTACGCCGCCCAGTTCTCGATACGCGGCGGCGAAGAGGACGAGATCCTCGTCCTCCTCGACGGCATGGAGCTCTACGAGCCGTTCCATCTCAAGGACGTGAACGGCGGCGCGCTTAGCATCATCGACGTCGAGGCGCTGGACGGCGCGCGGCTGCTGACCGGTGGCATCCCCGCCCGATTCGGAGACCGTCTGAGCGGCGTCATGGAGCTGACGTCCGTGTCCCCGACGGGCGGCCGACGGGCATCGCTGGGGCTCAGCATGATGAACGCGCGCGCGCTCGCCGAAGGGCGGCGCAACGACGCGCGCGGCGAGTGGTTGGCAGTCGCGCGCCGGGGGTACCTCGACCTGGTCCTCGACATTACGGACGCCAGTCCTCAGGAGGATTTGCGTCCTGTCTACTACGACGGCTTCGCGAAGGTCTCACGTCGCGTGGGCGAGACTCACTCGCTAGCCGCCCACGCCCTTTGGGCCACCGACACGATGACGATCGTCGACGATGAGGACACGGTCGAGAACAGATACGGCAACGGCTACGGCTGGCTCACCTGGAGTTCCGACGTTGGCGCCAGCGCGACGCAGCGCACGCTGCTCTCTGTGGGCCGTGTCACCCGCGAACGCTTGGGCGTCGACCTGGCGTGGCCACAGGGCCGGCTGAACTCCAAGGTCATCGAGGATCGCACGTTCGACCTCGTCGGCGTCAAGCAGGACTGGCTGGCGGCGCCGTCCGACGCGCACACCCTCTCGGCCGGGTTCGACGTCAAGCGCCACGCCGCCGACTACGCGTACGAGAGCAGCACGCGAAGACAGGCGGCCGCCGTGGGAGAGTACGTCGCGCGCAATTCCCATCTCCGCGTCGACGGCACGCAGGTCGCCCTTTACGTGAGCGACAGCGTTACCCTCGGCAGCATGACCACCGCTGACGTGGGTGTCCGGTACGACCACGCCTCGTGGGTGGGCGACGGTCTGCTGGCGCCGCGACTTGCCGTGGTCCACATGCTGGGGGCAGGGACGGCGGCGCGCGTCGGCTGGGGTCGCTTCTCGCAGTTCCAACGCGTAGCGGACCTGCGCGTCGAGGACGGCGAGGAAGACTTCCGGGCGCCTGAGCGATCCGAGCACTGGACGCTGACGGTAGAGCACGAGTTCGGCAGCGGCTCGGTTGTGTCCATCGAGGCGTATTGGAAGCGGCTCACGGACATCCACCCGCGCTACCGGAACCTCGACGGCGATGTGGACTTCTTCCCCGAGGTCGCGCGCGACCGCGCGACAGTGTCGCCCGACCGCGGCACGGCGAAGGGCGTGGAGGCAGTTCTGACGAGAGACGTTGGCGACGCCCTCAGTTGGTGGGCCAGCTATGCGTACGCCCTCGCCGAGGAGGACCTCGACGGCGTAACGACCCCGCGCGAGTTCGATCAGCGGCATGCATTCGCTATGGACGTCAGCTACCGGCCGTCCGCGCGCTGGAGCGTGAACATCGCCTGGCAGGTCCGTTCAGGCCGGCCGTACACGCCGTGGGTGTTCGAGCGACCGGTGACGTCGCGCGGCTTCGGCGGCGTGCAGAGGTCATACGGCGAGGTCAACAGCGCCCGCCTGCCGCCGTACCACCGACTGGATGTCCGCGCGGTGAGGCGCTTCGGCGGCGCGGGCAGTCGATTGGCGGTGTACGCCGAGGTGCGGAATCTCTACGACCGCGACAACGTGCGCCGCTACGACGTCGACGCCTACGCGGGTCGAGATGGCGACATCATCGTGACCAAGACGCCGATCACGTGGCTGCCGATTCTGCCGTCGGTCGGCCTGCGCTGGGACTTCTAGGGTGACTCCCCGCTGACGGCGCCGCGCCATCGGCTGAGCCCAGCTTCGTGTCGCTAACGTAGATGCTCTACGTTGGCGCGTACGTCGCGCCGCTGGCCCGGGCGTCGCTCCCAGCGCGTTCGGCCGCCGAATCCCGCTTCGTTTTACCCCCTTCGGAGACTTTGTAGCCGTGAGCGTCAGGCAGGCCACCGAGGACGACTACGACGCGTTGTGTGCGCTCTTCCAAGCGGCGGACAAACACAACCGCGCGATGGCGCCTGACGTGTACGGTCGGACGCAGAGCCCCGCGAGATCTCGGCAGTATCTGTCCCGCGCCATCGCGGGAGGGCCGTCGTCGCTGCTCGTCGCGGAGCGCGAGGGCGCCGTCGTGGCGATGGCGCGGGTCGCCGTAGCCGTGGTTCCAGCGACAACGGACGGCCACATCGCGCAGGTTGGCTACGTCTACGTTGACCAGCGCGTCCGACGTCAGGGAGTTGGCAGGGAGCTCATGGAGGCGTGTCACGAGTGGATACGCGAGCGTGAAGGCCGCCGCGTCTACATTCCCGTGCTAGTCCACGACGCGAAGGCGATGGCGTTCTTCCGAGCGTTGGGATACGACGACCGTGGCGACATCGACAGCATCGCGCTCCTGGATGACGTCCGCGCGGAGGAACCTAACACGCGCGAGGCGGTCGAGGCGGACTACCCCGCCGTATCCGCCCTCTTCGACGAGACGGCACAGTTCCACCACGACATCGCCCCACACGAGTACGCCCGACCAGCGCCACCGTCGCTCTCCCGCGAGGACTTCCTGCAGTGCGTCGAAGCGGACGGCGCCGCCTTCCTCGTGGCGGAACGACACTCCGCAGTGGTGGCGATCGTCCAGGCGCGGGTCGTTCCGTCCATCGTGTTCGCCGGCGGAAGCTACGGCTCCGTTACCGCGCTGCACGTGAGCAGCGCGTGTAGGGGCGGCGGAGTTGGGTCCGCTCTCATGCGGCGATGTCACCAGTGGTTCGGCGGGCGCGGCGTCTCGCGCGCCCACCTGCGCGTCATCGCCGAGAACACGGGAGCCAAGGCGTTCTACCGGCGCATCGGCTACGAGCCGCAGGCGTTAGAGATGGTGTGCGCTCTGCGCTAGATAGACCACGATGCTCGACACGCGCGCGCGCCTGTTCCACTTCTCGGACGACCCCAACATCCGCGTCTTCCAGCCGCGCGAGAGCCAGTACACGGACGAACCCGTCGTCTGGGCAATCCACGAGACGTACGAGCATCAGTACCTCGTCCCACGCGGATGCCCCCGCGTCATGTACACGTCCCACGGCGACAGCGACCCTGTGGCGGTAGACCGGTACCTCGCGGACGGCTGCGCGCACACGGTGGTCGCCATCGAGAGCGCGTGGCTGGACCGCGCACGCACGGGTCGTCTGTACAGGTACACGTTCCCCACGGACACCTTCACGCCCATCGACACCTACGACGGGGCGCAGGTCGCGCGCACGTGGGTATCCACCGAAGCGGTGCGGCCTGTGTGCGTCGACGTGATCGACGACCTGCTAGGAGCGCTGGCAGCCAAGGGCGTGGAGATTCGCGTGGTGCCCTCGCTCTGGCGTCTCCGCGACCGCATCCTCGCCTCGGGACTGCCGTTCTCGTTCATCAGAATGAGGAACGCCACGCCACGCGAGGAGGGTCCGCGGACCCCGTAGTGGGCTGCGACGAGGGCTACGACGCCGTCAGCTTCTCGATCATGAACGCCGTGTTGGACTCGTATCCGGCATCCTGACCCGGGTAACGCACATGCGCCTCTACCCCAAGGGCATCCATGCGTTCCTTCATCGTCGTCCCGAAGACAACGTGGTGCACCTGCCAGCCGACCGCCTCCGCGCGGTTGGTGGGTATCGGCGCGTCAGGAGCCATCGCGTACGTCATGCAGATGGGTGGGTCGCCGCGTCGGGCGAGCGACAGCGCCGAGACGTCGTCGAGGAGCTCCTGTAGCTCCGCGCCCGTGACTTCGCCGAACATGCTCTCGGGCGGAACGTGCGGCGCCGCGTACCCAGGCAGATGCTCTACCCACCAGCGGAAGTCACGCGTCGTCTGCCCTCCGGTGGTGGCGACGCACGTCAGACGGGTGGACTCACGGGCGATGGGGTCGTCGGCATCGGGGTCCGCCATCTCCTCGTGGTAGGCGAGGTACATACATATCTGCGCCCCAGCCGACCCGCCAAACGCGCCCACGCGCGATGGGTCGACGCCCCACGCCTCGCCGTTGAGTCTCAGGAACTGGAGCGCGCGCCGGCCGTCGTGGTGGGCAGCCGGCATCGGGGCCTCGGTGACGAACGTGTAGTTCATCGCCGCTACGGATATGCCAGCGTCGAGGAGGCGCCGAAGCGCTGCCGTGTCGATGCCGTCCTTCGATCCGCCAACGAAGCCGCCTCCGTGGATGTAGAGGGCCAGCGGCGAAGGCGCCGACGCGTCGCTCTCCCAGAAGTCCAACGTGTTGCGTTCCTGCGGACCATAGCGGACATCAGCCCGAGTTGGCGTCGGGCGGGCGGTCGACACGGGTGGCGTCCTCCTGACACGAGTTCGCGCTACGCTTCGTTCAGCGCGTTCACGATGGCCCTTTCGACGGGCGAGTAGTCGGCCGTGCTATCGCGCTCCAACTGCATGGGCTCGTGGAGGCGCACGCACGGATTACAGATGATGCGGGGCGCGACGCCCAGGTTGGCGCTGTTGGCGTGCAGCATGAATGGGTGCAGCAGCGCCACGTCTCCGATGGAGCCCTGCGCCTCGACGACATTGTCTCGTTCGTGGGCGGTGACTGCTTTCGCGAGCTCTTGGCAGGATAGACCATTGGGCTCGGAGTCGCGCAGCACGCGCGCGGTTATCTTGTGCGAGCCGACGCTCAGGGCGGTCCCGCCATATCCCGGCTCAATGTCCGAGAAGATGGGAATCGGCAGCAACCCCTGGTCGGGCGAATCCACGTGGTGGTGGAACTGGATGCCGTCCACGTGCCACCCACCCTCGGGCGGCCCCCACGGCGCCGTGTCGAAGCCCGGGAACGTGATGGGCCACCACCCGAGGCCGTTGATGGGGTGGTAGCGGCCCTCGCCCAGCACATCATCGAGCGCTTCTTGGAACCGAGTCGAGTGGGCTATCTTGCGGAAGGGAGGATCCCCAAAGCCCTTCTTGATGTGCACGTGCCGACGCGCCCACGTCGCGGAGTCGTACCGATCCACGCCAGCCTGCTCTCTGGCTTCATCCCACAGCATGTTGAGGGCGTCCTTCGCATCTTCGCGAGAGAACGCCTCTCGGACGATGCAGTACCCGTCCTCGACGAACTGCTCTACCTGGTCGCTCGACAGCACCTTCATGGTCTCAGCCCTCTTGATGTCATCAGTGATGACATGGGAGACGCGCGCGCCACGACGTCGCTCCGGGTTGTCTCGGCGGCGAGTATAGACCCTGTGCCGCGCCGCGTCACCGAGTAGCCCGAGAGTGGACACGGCCGTCGCGGGCGCTTCCGTTCGCACGCCGCGTGCGTTACGATCAGCCAGGAGCAGGCTCTCGGCGTCCGCTGCCGTGGCGCCTGCGCGACCTCATTGACTGTGGCGCTGGGCTCCTCCTGGCTGTGCTGGCCGAGGCGCCCGGCGGCTACGTGTCCGGCGAAAGGCGAACACATGAAGCGATAGGTACTCGGCGTTGCGATGGCCTTCGGGGTAGCCCTCGGAGCGTCGGCGCAGATGGAGATCACGGGCGAAGCGACGCTCGTCGGCGGCCCGAACGTCATCGCGGGAGGGGCTCACAACGACTCGATAGGGTCGAGCGACCTCACGCTCATCATACAGGTGCTTGCGGACGGGACCGTACTGTTCGACGAGCACGACCCCATTAAGGCGATCCAGCCGACAGGCAACATCCCGAGCGACGCCGACCCAACCGGTTGGACTAAGCCAGGGTTCGCGGCCGCCGGGTGGACGGACGGCACGAACGGTGTTGGGTACGGCGACGGCGACGACAACACCGAGATCGGGGACGGCTCCAACCCGACGGTGTACATGATCGGCTCGTTCAACCTTGGCGGCCCTCCCGGCAGCTTCCAGATCGGCGTGGACTACGACGACGCGTGCGTCGTGTACGTCAACGGCGTGGAAGTCGCCCGCACGACGGGAACCGACATTGAGGCGATGCCGGTATTCGACGATTGGTCCGACGACGGCAGTGGCCAGTCGCATGAAGCCAGCAAGACCGACCCGCCGGGGTACGAGATGCTGGACATCCCGTTCAACTTCGACGCCACGGCCGTTGACGCCACCGGAAAGACCGCAACCGCCTGGGCCACCCTCAAGGCTGCCCGATAGTATCGCACGCATCGCAGCAAGGACGCCCGCCGGTCGGCCCGTGGCCGCCTGCGGGCGTCCGTTGCGTCCCGGCCCGGCCGCCGGTACGGTGGCCGCGACCGAACACTTAACATGGCAGGAGAGCGCGATGTTCTTCGAGTTGCGTCAATACCGACTGCGTCCCGGCAAGCGCGCGGAGTGGATCGAGTACATGGAGGGCGAGATCATCCCCTTCCAGATTTCGAAGGGCATGGTCGTCATCGGCAGCTTCGTCGGCGAAGAGGAGGAGGATCTCTACGTCTGGATACGCCGTTTCGACAGCGAAGAGCAGCGTGAGCAGCTCTACGCCGCCGTGTACGAAGACGAGGAGTGGGTCAACGTAATCGGGCCGAAGGTGGGCACGCTCATCGACCGTGAGAAGATCGTCGTGCAGCGGATCGAGCCCACGCCGCGCTCCGTGATCCGCTAGGCGAGGGCGTCCGCGAGCGAAGTGAAGTCGAAGTCCACGAACGGCGCGCACGTTTCGATGCGCGCCTTGCGCTGTTCCATGTACGCCGACACCCACGCGTTCGTCAGGTTGTGTACATCGTAGCTGCGGTGAATCACCGCGTAGAGGCCTATCTCTCGAAGCGTGAGGAAGTCTGGGATGTGCGCCAGCCAAGTGGGGTCTAGCATGTTCTCCCGCGCGTAGCCGCGCAGGAATCGGCGCATGAACTCCGCCGTGAAGGCGTGCGGGTCGCTCCGGAACATGACGGCGTAGAACAGCACGATGGCGATGTCGTTCGCGAACCACGTGTAGCAGCAGTCGTCGAAGTCGAAGAACGTGAGCGCGCCATCGTCCGCGACGTGGAAGTTGCCACCGTGCGCGTCGGCGTGGACCAGGCCGTAGGCGTCGGAGTCCGTCGGCAGTTCACGGAGCGTCTCAATCAGGTCGTCCAGCCGTCCAGCGGCTACGGCCTCGTCGGCAGGAAGCCAACGCGCGAGGTCAACCATTGTGGCGTGGTCCCATCGCTCCCGGGTCAGCGCCGCTGACGGCGGCGTGTATGCCTTCGTCAGCGCGTGCATGCGGCCTATCGCCTCACCATAGCTGTCCGCGATGGCGATGAGCTGGTCCTCCCCGCGCGGCCCGGCGCCTTGCGCGTACGCGAAGGCCACGGCGACGAACGCGTCCCCTTCACCATCGCCAACGGTCTCGACGCATAGCCCCGTTGGCGACTCCACGGCCCGCGCCACCGCCGCCCCGCCTTCCGCCAGATAGCTGATCCAGTCGATCTCGGCAGCCACCTGGTCCACCGGTCGGCGCAGCGAGTGCCCAACGCGTAGGATGTAAGGAGTGTTTCGGCGCCGGAATTCGTAGATGAAGCTCTCGAAGCCGTCCAGCCGTCGGGCGGCGTCCCGCGCAATATGGAAGCGGCGGAACGTCTCCAGCTCGACCTCGTCCGTATATCTGTCGGCGATGCGGGCTTCCATGCCGTCATGCCCCTTGGCGTGCCAACGGCTCACTTCCTGGCGGTGAAGACGAGCGTCTCGTGGTCTCGTGTCGCAACGTCGTCGGTGTAATCTCCGGTGACCTCCGTCGCGGAGAAGCCCGCGAGTCGTAGCATCAGCGTGAGTTCCCACATGAGATAGCATCGGACGCGCATTGTGTGCGTTTCCTCCTGCACGATCTCGTCGTCGGCGACCACCTGGTAGTGAACCTGTCGCCACACAGCCTGCTCGAGCGGATCAACGTCCAGCGTGCGCCATCGGCTGATGAAGACGTGGCCGTCGCGTGCGCGGACGCGACTCCGCGCTTCGCCCCAAGGCCCGGGCAGCGTCTTGCGCCCCTCCGGCGTCCACAAGTTCCACGTCGGTGATTGGTAGTCCATGCCATAGTCGAACACGAGGGCGCCGCCCGGAGCCAGGTGCGAGCGCACGCGTCGTAGCGCCTCGACGTCCTGCTCACGCGTGGCGCTCAGGCCGAAAGAGCCCGGGATGAGGATTGTCCCATACTGGCGCTGGATGTCCATCTCGTGGAAGTGCTGGTGGTACAGCGTGGGTCGTAGTCCCTGCCGCTCGGCGATGTCGCCGCACAGCGCGATCATGTCGGGCGATGCGTCGAGCCCGTCGATGTCCACGCCTTCCCGCAGCAATGCTCGCAGCACCCGCCCGGCCCCGCAGCCGCAGTCCAGCGCCGGCTCGCCGTATTCCTGGATCCGGGCTCGGTAGAACGGGATGTCGTCCCCGCCCTCGATCATCTCCCATTGCTGCGCTGCGAGCCCAGTGTGAGACAGGTGTGGGTAGTCCTGCATGTCGCCTCCTTAGCGTGCCGCTGAGCAGACTATCACCCTACCCGGCATCGGATGCACACCCAGATCCGGTAGATTCCGTAGCTAGTCGCCGCGCGGGGATGGCTTGGGGCAAGCTGAACACGCATCGCGTCGGGCGGCGCACGGGCGCAACACGACGCAACGGCGGGCTCAGTGGGTGTCGCGCGACATGGTCAAGGTCAGGCGTGTCCGACCGGACGGTGGGATCCGGTGGCCTGCCGGGCCATCCGCGTCGGGACGGCCCGGCGCACGCGCTGAGGCGCGTAGTTCGATTCAGTCAGCGCCTTCGGGCCCGATAGACGGGGCGTCGATGTCGACATGCACCGAGGACAACTCCTGGGCGATGTCGCGCGCCAACTCGTAGGCGTCGCGGTATTTGCTCTCCGTGAGCCCCTTGCGATTTCTCGGCTCGACATCATCAAGGAACGTCGCCGCTCGCACGTACAGATCTCTGGGGAGGCTGACTCTGACTGCTTCCACTTCCCTGGCCCCTCGGTGTGGCAGAACCTGGCGTTGCGTCGTGCCGCCCATCCTCCGTGGCCGCGTTCGCTCGCGACCCTACAAGGCTAACGTAGCCACGCCCCCGCTCGGGCACAAGACTATGCCCGGCGCTGTGCTGCCGAGAGGCGATTAGCGCCGCCGGCGCCCGGGTGTTAGATTCCAGAGGTGTAGGGCGTTGAGAGTGTCGTGCGGATACGATCGGGCTTGGGGTTCCAATGACAAGGTGGACGCCGTCGGTTGTTGCGTTGTGCGGTGTGGTCGCGCTGTGGATCGCTGCGGCCGCCTCTGCGGCCGGACTGTACGAGTGGGAGTTGATGGACGGGCCGTACGGCGGGACCGTGTCCAACCTGCGTCGGGATCACGACGGCGAGATCTACGTGGAAGCTCAACGCGAGACGTACGCGTGGTCGGAGGAACGCTCGTCGTGGCTCCCGGTCGCGCCATCGCCCGCCACTCTGTACGAGATCGACGACCGTGGCTCGTGGTATTGGCTGGACATCAGCGCGATCGATAGCCGCGCGCGCGTGCTGCGATCGGACGACCATGGGGAGACATGGCGACGCCTGCTGCAATTCGGCGGCGAGTTCTCGTGGGGGCCGCTGAGGGTAGTCGGCGAGCGAGTGTACGTGAACACGCGCAGCGGCCGCTTGGGCGGCGGAAGCTACCGTGGTGGACTGATGTACTCCCCGGATCGCGGTGAGTCGTGGATCCGAAGCACCCCCGACGCCGTGACCGCTTGGACCGTCGAGGGAGACGTCGTGTATGCCACGAGACCGGAGGGCCTGTTGCGTTCGGAAGACGGAGGCGCCACGTGGGACGTCGTCGCGGACGACGCGTGGCTGCCCTTCGCCACCTCTATCGCGCGTCACAAGGGCGCGCTCTACGCCACGGCCCGCAACCTTCGCTTCCGTGGCGATCCGTCCTTGGACGGCCTCTATGTATCTCACGATGCCGGGGCCACGTGGCGGCTGGAAGCTGCCGCTTGGGACGGCCCTGGGTACGCCCAGCTACTAGCGACACCAGCGGGTCTGTACGCGACCACGTCGAAGGCAGGGGTCAGGTTCTCCTCAGACGGGTCGACGTGGGAGACACGGAACCGCGGCCTCCCGCCAGATACACGCCAGCTGCAGACGGTCGGCAACGTCGTCTACGCCGACGGGCGTCGGTCGGTTGATGGTGGCGACACGTGGAGTTCGGTGGCGGTCGGGCTCCCCGGCGCCCCCACGGTGGCGTTCGACAACTCGATGATCCGACATGGGTCAACGCGCTACTACTACGTCGGCGCCCACCACGAGATCTGGGCGTCCATGGACGAAGGACTCACGTGGCGGCTCGTGATGAGTGGCGTCAACGAGAACTCCCTCGAGTTCCTAGCGGTCAGCGGCGCGCGCCACTTCCTCGTCGGCCGCCGCAACACGTACCTGACCGAGGATGGCGGTCGCACGCTACGAGCGGTCGCCACGCCCCATGGGCTTGCGCACAACGTGTCCGCCGCATCCTGGCTCGGGCCTGACCTCTACATCGGCACAGAGGGTGGGGTCGTGCTCAGATCGACCGACGCTGGCGCTACATGGGCGGGCGCTGTCGGCTCTGCGAACGCATTTGCGGTGCGCGACTTCGCGTGGGCGGCCGGTCACATCTTCGTGGCGACAGACCACGGCGTCGTCACGGCCACGCCTCGCCATAGGGGTGGCCTGCACTGGCGCAAGCATGTCCTCGCCGCCAGGGCAGTCCCGGCGCTCGCGGAACACGGTGGCGTCGTGTACGCGGCTGTCGGGGCGACCGTGTACCGATCCCACGACGCGGGCATCACATGGCACGTAACTGGCGCCGCGCCGGCGCCCGACAACATCGAATCCCTCGCGGTCGATGACGACACGCTCTACTGTGGCACGGCTGGCGGGTTCTACAGGATGTCCGTGTCTCCGCATCAGGACGCCCCGCCGGACTTCGCCGTCCTGTCGCGGCCGCACCGGATTCTGAGCCCTGGGAGCCGGGTCGCCAGCGTCACGGTGGACCTCGCTGGACACGCTGGCCTTGGCAATGGCGCGTAGACACACCGTTCCCGGGTAATGGGCAGGCAGGCGGCATCGAAGCAGCAGAAGGGAACAGCGCGCGGGTTAGAGGGCTCGAGCCAGGCCGGATACACCGAATCTACGTCACTCTGACCACGGCAGACGGTGAGGTCGCGCACCCTTCGGCGCAGCGGTACGTCACTGTCTTCTCCCCGCCCGTCGACTGGGACACGGGCCGCGATCTGTCTAGCACACGCATCGCCAGTTGGACACGCTCTACTCTGTCCATCCGGGGCCCGGGCGGCGGGCTCAGGTCCGAGCATAGCGTCGGGCCTGACACGACTTGGAACGCTCCCGTCTCCTGGGCCCCAGACGGACGCCGCCTGACGTATCGGTCCGCTGCCGGCCGCATCTCTGTTCTGAACACCGCGACGGGTCTTGCTCGTGCGCTTCCCGCTTCGGCGGACGACGGGTGGGCGCCCGTCTGGTCTCCTGACGGCGGGCAGGTCGCCTTCCTTTCCGCGAGCTCAAGACCGACGGGCGCGCGGCACATCGACGTCATGCCCATCTCTGGCGGCAACGCCCGCCGCATCGCGCGGGCGAGCGAAAGGGTGAGCCCGTTCACGTGGTCGCGCGATGGTCAGCGCGTCGCGTACCACGATGGCGAAGGCGTCTGGATCTCGGACATGACGACCGGCATCCGGGAGCCGCTGAGGGCATCAGCCGCGCCCGCTTTTTCACCTGACGGCACGCGGATCGCCTACGTCGACGAGGGCAGGCTATATGTGGCCAACGTCGATGGCTCACACCCCACTCGGCTGGCCAAGACGCTCGCGGACATCCACGGTGTATCGTGGTCGCCCGACGCGTCGCATCTCGTGTTCAGCGTCGGCGAGGCGAGCTACTCACAATCCGGCGAGCTGCACACCATTGCCGCCGACGGACAGAATCTGCGGGATCTCCACGTGCAGGGGCATAGCGCCTCATGGTCGCCGTTCCCAGCGCGACGCGGCTCGCCCAGCCTGTCGGTTGTCTCGCCAGAGCCGGGCGGCCCGGCAGTATTACCGGACGGCGCGGTCACCGCGACTGTCCGCGTCCGCCTGGCGAACCACGCGCACGGATGGAACTGGCGCGTCGATGAGCCGTTCCCGGCCAGCGGCATGGCGGGCGGCCACCACGTGTCCCGGGGTAGTGAAGCCGCCATCGGGCCTCTGACCCCGGGCGAGGAGAACGCCGTGTACGTCGCCCTCGTGGACGGCGCCGGCGCGATGCTCAGTCCACCCGTCGTGCGTGTCGTATCCGTGAGGGCGCGGCCTGCCGCGCGTGAACCCGCGCGCGTGGACGACACCCGCATTGCTTCCGTGTCGTGGCGTACGGGTATCAGAATCGTCAACGCCGACGGCAGGGCGGACCACACCGTGAGAACCGACGCCACTATCGCGCGCGTGGGGCGCATCCGCTGGTCTCCAGACGGCCGCGCCGCCTTCGCGGCGAGCACAGTACAGAGCCTGGGGGCCGGTGTTGGGCCGGGCCGCCTCTTCGTAACGAACGCTCAGGCCGATTTCGCTCGCCCAACCGGCGACGCCGTCGGGGTGGCGCATCCAGACTGGTCGCCGGACGGCAGCCACATTGTGTACACGGCGGGCGGGCACATCGAGATCAGCACGCCCGAGGGCGCGGAGCGACGCGTCATCGCGCCGGCCTCGGAGATCTCGCGGCCTCGGTACTCGTCGGACGGCTCAAGCGTCGCATTCCTCGTGTTCGACCGGCCCCGGACGACGTTGCAGGTCGTCCAAACCACGGGCGCGGGCCTGCGCGCGGTGGCGCCTGGCCTTGCCCAGGTAGATGCGTTCGCCTGGGATCCGACCAGCGATCGTATCGCTGTCGGCTCGCCGGGACTCATCTACGTCCTGGCGGATGCGGACGCCAAACCCAGATTCGTAAGGGCAGGCAGGCTCATGTCGTGGTCCACCGACGGCAGATGGCTGGCGTACATTGGCCCGCATGGCGGGCTGGCGTTGCACGACGTCGACACGGGCGCGTCGCGCCTCATGCTGAAGCCCGACCACGAACGGCACGTAGTCGCCACCGCGTGGGCTCCTGACGGTAGCCGGCTTGCCTACACGGCTGCCCCGCACGCATCGTCGGATCACGGCGCCCTCCACGTCGTGACCCTCGCGACCGGGCTGGAGGACCGGCGTGTGTACGGCGGCGCCGGCAACCTGTCCTGGGGACCAGGGGCGCCAGCCACGGCTTCGAGACTGTCCATCTCGCGTCCAAGGCATGGTGACGTGTTTCCCGCCCGAACGACCGAGGTCGAGCTGGAGGCCCACTTGGATGCTGCCTGGCGTTGGCGTCGCAACGGCTACTTCCCGGCGAGTGGCGAGGCGGGCGGGAGGCCTGGCTCCGACGAGCCGATACCCAGCGGCGGCCTGAAGCCCGGCCGCGTCTACACGATCCGCGTCGCCGCAGTCGACATAGACGGCGTCCTGCTCTACCCGCGCGACGTCACGAGCGTGACGTTCACGGTGACGATCCCCGCCGACGCCAACGCGGACGGGATCGTCGACCTGCTGGACCTTGTCTACGTCGGCACGAACTTCGGCCGCTGGGGTGACTTCGCCGACGGCGAACCGGACGTGGACGGCGATGGCTTCGTCCGCATTCAGGATCTGATGGCTGTCGCCGCGCGATTCGGGGACCGCATCGCCCCATCCGCGCCGGCCGCGCCGAGACGGCCGCGCGCGGACGACGCGGCGTCGCTGGAACAATGGACACGCCGCGCCGAAGGCGTCGCCACCGACACTCAGGAGCTACGAGACGGTCTCGCGACGCTGCGCGCGCTCCTGGCGAGCGTAGCGCCGTCGGCTACCGCGCTGCTGCCGAACTACCCGAACCCGTTCAACCCCGAGACCTGGATTCCGTTCGATCTGGCAGGCGCGTCCACGGTCACGATCACGCTGTACGACATGCGTGGGCGTCGCGTGCGCACACTCGACCTCGGCGCCAAGGCCGCGGGCCGCTACCGGAGCCGCGCGCAAGCCCCGCGCTGGGATGGGCGGAACGAGCTCGGCGAGAACGTCGGTGGCGGCGTGTACGTTGCTGAGCTCCGCGCCGGGAACCACGTCGAGCGACGGCGGCTCTCGCTCGTCAAGTAGACCAAGCCGTACAGACCGAGGGCCTCGCTGGTTCACCGGCGAGGCCCCCGCATCTGGTGATTCTGCGTTGCTCGACGTAAGCGTGCCGGGCCTATCGGCCTCGAACGCTCTCGCCGAGACGACGCAGCCCTTCGCGTAGCCGTCGGCTTACGCGCGGCTGTGTTTCGCTCCGCACGACGAAGCGTGGCTCGACGGGAATGTCCAGATCCCCGACGTCCATGCCCTCGCGCAGGGAGCGAGCGGCGTCCACGACGTACTCAGCCGACCGAAGCGAGATCCCGAGTTGGGAGCTCAGCCCGGCTGGCGACATCTTCACGATCTCTTCATAGGACGTGTATCCCGCGGACCGAAGTCTCTCGCCAGTCGTCGGGTTGACACCTTCCATGCGATGCAGTTTGTCCATCGTCCCCTGTCCCCCTGTCCTGCGTGCTGGGAGTCTCGATAAGACTGCTGGCAGTGCGCCGTGCGCCCGTGGCGCGGCCGAGGGCAGCGATCCCGCCGGGCCGTCACGCGCGCTGTGTCGGGTTGGTGATGTGGACGGTGCGAGCGGCGGTCAACAATCGCAACTGCTGATGGAGCAGTTGCGCCGGAGTCATGGGTCGTCACGCTGGGATACCGCGCTACCCCGACGTCTGTCCAGTTTAGCCACCCGTTGCGTGGGCCGCCAGGCCGGATCGCGGATTCTTGCCGAACTACACCCAAAGGACCGTCGCGAGCGTCCACCGGGCCTGAGGTTCGCCGGCCCCGGACGTACGCGCTCGTGCAAGCTTGCCTTGCCCCGCTCGGCGCCACGCAGGCTATTCGTAACGTACCGCTCACGCGTAGGCGGACGCTGCGTGCAAGGGAGGCCAGCACATGCTCGAAGTCAGACGCGGGGACGTCGCGACGGGTCGGTCGAGGCGACTGCTTGTTCTGCTAACCGGGGTCGGCGCGCTCGTTACCGCGGGCGCGGTCTTAATGGTAACGGACAGGTGGTGGGCCGCCGGGCTGGTGATCGTCCTTGCCGCGGCGGCGTTCGCGGCGCCGGGCGCCGTGCTGCAATGGAACTGGGATCGGGCGCGCGCCTGCACCCACTGCGGGTCGCGTGCGGCGAGACGCGACGGCGATCCTGGCGAGCTCGACCATCGGCGTCGCTACATCCCGGGCTACACGCGCACGCCCGTCGCCCTGCGCTGCGGGGAGTGCGGACATCGGTCCACGGCACGACTGGCGCGGCCGTATTGGGGCGCTTGACTCAGAGCGTCGACCGACGGAGCCGTGACAGGCATACGCGGTCTCTGCGTCGCTAGGACGTTGTGCTGGCCGGGTTGGGCCCATGCTTGCGCGCGCGTCGGACGACCAACACCGCGCTAACGGCGGAACCGACGCATACAGCCCCATAGACGACCAGGAACCAGAACACGTACTGCATCACGTCCATGTAGTCCTGCTCACCGTTTGGGTCCAGCCAGCCGACCGGGTCGAGGCGAGCGCGCCTCACCAGCCGCATGACCGGCCGCAAAGGCGGCGTCTTCGTGAGACCGTCCAGAGCGATCAGACCGGCGGCCACCGGGTACACCGCGAGGATCGATAGGGGCATGGCCATGAGCGTGGACGTGAACGACGCCCTCAGGACGGTGCGTGCGCGCGCGCCTGAGGGATACAGCACACCGACAGCCGCTCCGCCAATCAGGAGAGGTGACAGCATCACTGCCACCCAGGCGGACGCTCGCTGGTCGAGCGGCCCGACCCCAATGAGCGCGTAGCCGGCGAGCCAAGGTAAGAGCGGGGCGGCCAACCCAACGAGCGCCCGGCGCGCCAAGGCTGACGGCCGCCTTGCCGGGGGAGACAATCCGCTGTGCGTTCGCTCTGCTCCGTCGTCCATGCGATGGCCTTTCAGGCAGGCGCGCCCCGCGCGGCCGCCGGGTCTGCCGCTCTCCGATGTCTCGTCGAGGCGTCCGACTAGGGCATGTCCTCGCCTCGCCCAGAGGGTCTGTCCTGACCCGTGACCATCGCGGCGACTCCCGCTCCGATCCAGAGACCAATGTGCGTAGCGCCCCCGAACAGGACAACCCTCGGATAGTACGACCCGTAAGCGGCCCGATGTGTGAGGCGTGGAGGAAGGCGCCGAACGCGGCCTTGATACCCACCCAAGGCGGGGTCACTGCAGCACGCTCGGCGAGGCTGCTAAGCGGCTGTGACTTCGGAAAGCAGGCGGCCCCAGTCCGCGCGTTCCCGGGCTGGGTCGACGATCTCTCGCCGGGCGGCACACTGCGCGGTGAGTCTGGCGACAAAGGCCTGGTCCGTTTCGACGGCGGTGAGCAGATCAGCAAGCGCCTGCGTGTCTCCGACTGGGAAGTACCCCTCGTAGTCGTCGCCTAGCAGGCCGGTAGAGCCGGTGATGTGCGACGACACCACGGGCGTGCCGCACGCCAACGCCTCGGAAACGACGTTCGCGCCGCCCTCGCTTACAGACGTCAACGCCAGACATCGGCTGCGCGCGAGAATGCGCAGCGCGCGCCAGCGGGGGAGTTCCCCCACCCAACGGTATCGAGGGTTGGACGCCGTCTCCCCCAGTGCGCGTTCCTCCATGTCCGGCGAGAGGGCGCCGCCGACGTGCGTGATGGCTATGCGTGACCCCGGCGGGAGCAGCCGCACCGCCTCGGCAGCCCTGAAAGGATCCTTTACGGGACGCATGTGCCCGATAGCGGCTACTTCGTGAACGCTACTTAGCGGTGGATGCTCGCCGCGCGGGGGAGTCACGGACTGGTAGATCACCCGCGCCTTGGACCGCAGCCGTTCAGGCAATTCGGCGATACCCGCAGGCTGCAGCACTATGAACACGTCGGCGAGTTCCAGCGACTCCTGCGCGTCACCGTCCGTGTGGATGTCGGCGTACAGGTCCGTGCCGGTGAGCGCGAGGATGAGCGGACGATCCGGGTACCGCTCGCGGAAACGCTTGATGGACGCGTGACTCCGGCGCGCGTGCAGCGCGACCATCACATCTGGGCGGGAGTTCCCATACTCGAGCTGTACCGCGACACGGTGTCCGAGCTCGCGCAGCAGCCGCGCCCATCGCAGCGCCGTAACGCGGTTGCCCTTCCGTGAGTGTGACGGCGCGGGCGTTATCAGTCGGATGTTCACGACTCGAGAGCGCACGTGCGGAAGCCGCCGAAGACGTCTCGGCGATCCGGCGTGAAGTAGTTGCGCCACGTGTTGCGCAGCATCCGCGACCGCGAGGCCCACGTGCCGCCGCGCAGCACCTTACGTGTGTGGAACCACGGCTCGGAGTATTCCTTGTACATGTCCAGCGTGAAGCCTGGGAACGGCTCGAAGACGGAGCTCGTCCACTCCCAGACGTTGCCCAGCATCTGACGGCAGCCAGCTTCTGAGTCGCCGTCCGGGTACGCGCCGACTTCCACCGCGCCCATGGTCTGCCAGTCCATGTTCGCGGGCATGCCGCCAGCAGGAATGTCATCGCCCCACGGGTAGCGGCGTTTGGGGCCCGCGCCGGCAGCCGCCATCTCCCATTCCGCTTCCGTGGGAAGACGCCGGCCCGCCCAGCGGCAATACGCCCGCGCCTCGTGCCAGTTGACGTGGATGACCGGAAGGTGCGGCTCCAGCGCGCGCCAATCCGTGATGTGGCGCCGTTCCCACGCGCCGTCCGCGTCCTTCCGCCAATACACTGGGTGGTCGGCGTCCGCGCCCTCGCGCCACTCCCAACCGTCGTTATCCCACAGGTCGCGGCGCGCGTATCCGGCGTCGTCGACGAACCGCGCGTATTCCGACTGCGTGACGGGCGCGCGCGCGATGGCGAACGGAGACACGGTCACGGTGTGCGCCCACTTCTCGTTGTCGAACACGAACGGCTCGTCTGGCGTCGCCCCTAGCTCAAACTCGCCGCCAGGCAGCTCGACATCGCCAGGCAGCGGGCCGCCGCCGGTCGGCGCCTGACACTCGCCCGCGCCAATGTCTCGCACGGAGTAGTCGAGGGTCTGCCGCGTGTACGTGAACGCCTCGGTGTGCATGTCCTCGTGGTGCACGCAGTAGCGGACGAGGTAAGCGAGCTCGTCATCGTAGGCGGCGTCGAGCCGCTCGAGCACGCTGTCGTAGATGCGGCGCATGTAGTCGAGGGTTAGCTTCCGCTCGAGGGGCAGTGACGTGCGTGTGGGATGATGGACGGCCATGGAGTCCCACAGCGCGTCCGCGGAGTCGTGGATGGATTCGCGGCCAGCGTGCAGCCGCAACACCCATTTCTCGTAGAACCACGCGACGTGCCCGACTTCCCACAGGGGTGGATTGACGATCGTCAGCCCTGGGCCGATGAGTTGATCGCCCTCGAGGTCGTCGAACAGCAGCATGCAGGCGCGTCGGGCATCTTCCACCCACGCCACGAGCGCCTCGGGGTCGCAGACGTACGTCTCGGCCATGCCGTCTCCTTAGCGTCGTTCGGTCACGCGCGCTCGTCTACGCGCGCACCTCAATCCGGCCCGACTCGCCCTCAATGACGCGTCCAACGACGGCGGCCTGTGAGCAGCCCTTCAGCTTCAGCGCCTCGACGACCTTGTCCGCCTGGCCGGGGTCGACCGACATTAGCAGACCGCCTGATGTCTCCGCCTCCATCAGCAACTGGCGCCACTCCGGCGTCACGGCGTCATCGAAGGAGATGGTGTCGCCCAGATACTCCTTGTTCGTGCCGGATGCCTGCGTGTAAATGCCCGCGCCGATCTGCTCAATGACCAGGTCGAGCGCGGGCACGGAGTCGGCGTGGATTTCGATGGTCAATCCGCTGCCCGCCGCCATCTCATGCGCGTGTCCCAGCAAGCCGAAGCCCGTGATGTCCGTGGCGGCGTGCGCGCCGAACTCGCGCAGCACCTCACCAGCGCCCGAGTTCAGCATGGTCATGCCGTCGATGGCTGGCTGTAGCTGGTCGAACCGTATCTTGTCGAACTTCGCGGCGGTGGTAAGGATCCCGACGCCCAGGGGCTTGCTCAGCACGAGCGCGTCGCCCACCTTGGCGTCGCAGTTGCGCACGAACTGGTCGGGATGCACGACGCCCGTGACGGCCGTGCCGTACATCAGTTCTGGCGCCTCTACCGAGTGGCCTCCTACGAGCGTACATCCCGCCTTGTGCAGCGTGTCCGCTCCACCTCGGAGGATGTCGCCTAGCGCCCTGGTCGGGAGCGTCTTGTCCCAGAGCACGATATTCAGCGCCGTGCGCGGCACGCCGCCCATGGAGTAGACGTCGCTAAGGGAGTTGGTCACGGCAACCACGCCGAACGTGTAGGGGTCGTCGACGATGGGCGTGAAGTAGTCCACCGTGTTGATGATCGCGATATCGTCGCTCAGGCGGTATACGCCCGCGTCGTCGGCAGTTTCCGTGCCCACGAGCATGTTGGGGTCGGAGAATCTCGGGATCCCGCTAACTATCTCGTCCAGCACCGCTGGAGCCAGTTTAGATGCTCAGCCAGCGCAGGCGACGTTCTCCGTCAGTCTTATCTTCTTGGCGGTCACAGGTGATTCCCTTGCGCGTTTATGTCCGTGCGATGAGCCAAAAGCATACGGCCGACCCGGCCCGGCGGGCAACGACGACACGAGCGCGACCACCCCGCGCGAGCGGGCGAGGCGGACGGATGGCCGCCCGTCACCCACGATCCGATTATGCGTCAGTCTCGGAAGACCAGGGGCAGGGATTCCTCAAGGTACGCCCGCCAGATCGGCCACGTGTGGCCGCCATCGGTGATGTGCGCCGTGTGCGCCACCCCGTTCTCCGTCAGCCACGCGAGGAACTCCTGGTTCCTCTCGAAGAGAAAGTCGTCGGCGCCGCAGCCCACCCACAGGAGGCGTGGCCTGTCTGGCTGCGCGAGGAGGTCGGCGAAGCGTTCGGCGTCCGTGACGTCAGGCGTCCCCGCGCTGAACGCGCCGATCCACCCGAACATGTCGAGGTGTGACAGCCCGACGGAAAGCGACTGTCCGCCACCCATGGACAGTCCCACGATGGCGGCGCTGTCCGAGCCCGGCCGCACCGAGTAGTTCGTCTCTACCAACGGCATGACGTCGGTCGTGAAGTCGGACTCGAACGCTCCGCGTTCTCCCTGCCAGTCGTCCAGGGTCATGTCGGCTGGGGCCACGTGGCCATGCGGCATGACGATGATCATCGGCTCGATCCTGCCCTGAGCGAGCAGGTTGTCCGCGATGATGTGCGCTCGCCCGACCGCGGACCACGACGAGTCGTTGTCGCCGTAGCCGTGTAAGAGGTAGACCACGGGGTACGTCTGGTCCACGCTGTACCCGGGCGGCGTGTAGACGTGCACGCGTCGGGGGATGTCGTGCGCCGTGGACGTGTATCCGTGGGCGTGGAGCACGCCCTGCGGCGCCCCCTGTAGCTCGTAGGCCGCGGGCGTCTCCCCACGGATGAGCAGGAAGCTCTCCGGCCAGCGGCCGAGCCTGCCGTCGTGGTTGGCGGGATCCACGATCGACAGTCCGTCAACGAGGAGCTTGTATCCGTGGATTCCAGCGGGCACGGGGGCCACCGTGATGGACCACAGCCCGTCGGCGTCGCGCTCCATCTCGCCCGCGCCTTCCTCAACGAATGGCGCCGCGAGCGCCACTTGTGTGGCGTCGGGAGCCGTCACGCGGAACGTAACCGTGCCATCGTCGTGTACGTCGGGCGATTTCGGAGGGGGCTCGAATCCAGCCGGGGCGGGCCGTGCTACGGCCCCGAACAGGAGACCGGCTGCGGCGAGTTGCGCGGTGGTCACGGAACATGACTCCTAGGGTGCGGGGCCGCGTCGAGGCGCGTGCGTCACTATGCCAAGGCTGACCCGGCGGCGCAAAGCGAACTGAGGCGCCAACGCTGGTTGCGGTCCACGCCGCGCTGGCCGCTGGGTTCTTGCTGTGCTCCGACGGCATCTGCCAGAATCGAGCAGGACGACGATCTGCACACCGGTGGACGCCGCATGCTACAGAGTCCGAACGCTCTCGCCGCCCCCGCTATCATCATGCTCCTCGTCGCTGGATGTAGCGCGGGTCTGTGGCCGTGGAGCCGCGGCAGAGGACGCGACGAACCGCGCCTCAACCACATCCAGGCGATTGGCAGCCACAACAGCTACAAAGAAGCCATTGCGCCGCAGCTGCTCCGCCTCATCGGCGACAGAAACGCGGAGCTTGCGATGGAGTTGGACTACACCCACCTGCCCCTGAGCAAGCAGCTGGACCTTGGTCTGCGGCAGCTAGAGATCGACGTCTTCCACGACCCCGACGGCGGCCGGTATGCGAACCCGATGGGCCTGCGCATGCTGCAAGCCAGTGACATGGACGCGGGGCCAGAATACGACGTCGACGGCCACATGGCGGAGCCCGGATTCAAGGTGCTCCACGTGCAGGACATCGACTTCCGAAGCAACTGCCTGACTCTTTCCCGCGCGCTGTCGGAGCTCGTCTCATGGTCGCGGAGGAACGAAGGACACCTGCCCATCGCCATCACCATGAACGCGAACGACGCTGTCATCGATCTGGCGGGCTCCACCGAGCCATTGCCCTTCGACGCCGCCGCCTTCGACGCCCTCGACGCAGAGATACGCCGTGGCATGCCCGAAGGCATGCTCATCACCCCAGACGACGTGCGGGGCAAGGCGGCGACGCTAGAGGAAGCCGTGATCAACGGCGGGTGGCCCACGCTTAGCGACGCGCGCGGCAGGTTCCTCTTCGTGTTGGACGAGGGAGGCCACAAGCGCGATGCCCACATCGACGGGCACCCGTCGCTCGAAGGACGGGCGCTGTTCGCAAACGCCGAGCCGGGCACTCCCGAGGCCGCTGTGCTCATCATGAACGACCCCATCCGCGATGGCGAGGAGATCGCGCGTCTGGTTGGGCTGGGCTATCTCGTGCGCACCCGCGCCGACTCTGGAACCGTCGAGGCGCGGCGCGGGGACTACACGCGCGCCGAGGCGGCGGCAGCGTCGGGCGCCCACTTCATCAGCACCGACTACTACGTCGCCGACACGTCGATGGACACCGGCTACAAGGTGCGGCTCCCAGGCGATGCGACGTCGAGATGGAATCCCGTGACCGCCGCCTCCCGGGCCGCCACCGAACTCACGCCGTAGCCCTCGCGCGGCGCGCGGCCGCGCCCATGTTGCGCGCGCGGCCACCACCTGATTAAACTGCGTGTGCGCTACTTCGAGTGGGTTCCCGCGCGCTGCGCGCAGGGCCTCCGCGCGTACAGGAATCATCGTCGAGCCCTCGCCGTGGAGACTCCTCCACACCCGTGCGACGCTCGCGACGACACGCCGCGGCGCCCGACTGACTCGAAGATCGCCGTCCGCTATCGCGTGTGGAACCAGGCGCCCATTCAGAGGCCGCATCGTGACATCCGACTACGAACGGTATCCCGCCGGACGGGGTGAGATTGCGCTCGGCGACTGTCTCACCGTCCTGCGGGAACTACCCGACGAAGCGGCAACGCTTGCCGTCACGTCGCCCCCGTATCACAACGCCATCAACTACGAACAGCACACCAAGACGCTCGCAGGCGAGACGGAGCGCTGGGAACGCATTGACGTCCAGTACGACGAGTATCGGCAGTTCCTGATGGAACGCTTTAAGGAGCTGCTGCGGGTCATCCGCCCCGGCGGGTACAACGTCGTGAACATCTCACCGGTGAGTTGGCACGGGCGACGCATCCCGCTGCCGTTTCACTTCGTGGGTTGGATGGAGGAGCTCGGTTGGAGCTTCCGCGAGGACATCATCTGGGAGAAGACCGTCGCGCGCGACCGCAGGTCGGGAGTCCTCCTCCAGCACCCGTATCCCGGCTACTACTACCCGAGCCTCGTCGCGGAGTACATCTTCGTGTTCCAGCGGCCCGGTGAGCGCAAGGACCGGAACAACATCTACTGGGACCGGTCGAAGGAAGCCCGCGAGGCGAATCGCATCGACCTGTCCGACTACCAGGGCGAAAAGAGCAAGAACGTGTGGCGGTTCCGGCCTGTCGCGCCGCAGGAGAACATCCACCCGTGTCCGTACCCACTCGAACTCGTCGAACGCGTCATCGAGCTGTATTCGTACCGCGACGACCTCGTCCTCGACATCTTCGCGGGTAGCGGGCAGACAAACGTCGCCGCCGAGAAGCTCGGCCGACGGCACATCGGCATGGACACGATGCGCGACTACGTCGAGTACGCCGCTCAGCAAGTGCGCGACATCGGTCGGGAGGCGGATTCCGAAACCGTCGCCATCGACTGGCCGGAACCGGACGCGAAGGACACCGACTCCCAGAGCGTTGCCGACGACGAGAGCCGCCAGCAGATCATCTGACCAGACCGGCAACCTCACCCCACGCCGACCCGTACACGAACTCATGCAGCGGCCTGCGTGTCCGGGGCTGGGTCTCCCGCGCGCGGAGATCGTCCGGCAGCGTATCCGGGTCTGCGGCATAGCCCAGCGCGATCATGGACACGGGATCGTGCGTGTCCGGAAGCGCGTAATCAGCGCGCGCCTTCTCGCGGTCGAACCCGCCCATCTGATGAGCGTGGACCCCCATGGACGTCGCCTGTACGATGAGATTGGACACCGCCAGGGCGGTGTCGTGCATGGCGTAGCGGTTCGTCGCGCCGTCCTCCGCGCTGGTCTCCGCTACGGACAGCACAAGGGCTGCCGCCCGACCCGCCCAGCCCTGATTCCCCTGCGCCAGGCACTCGAAGAGCCGTTGGAACTCCGCCATGTCACTGCGCATGGCCACCAGGAACGACCAAGGCTGCTGGTTTCTCGAGGACGCGGCCCAGCGCGCCGCCTCGAACAAGCTCCGCATCTCCTCGTCCGCGATCAACTCTGTTGAGAACGCGCGCGGGCTCCATCTCTCGGCGATGAGCGCGTGCACCGGGTGGTCGGCGGGCGTGCGGTTCGTCATGTGGTCTGACCCCGAGTGGCTGTCGGTTCAGTCGGCGATGTCATCAAGGAGCGAGAGCAGATAGGGGCGGGCAGCGCGGACGTACGTCGGCGTGTTCTCGGTGTCCTCGACCTCCACCTCGACGACGAGGAAGCCATCGTACCCCGCAGCTGCGACACGCCCCAGCAGATCGGCGTTGTCGATTTCGCCCTCGCCGAACGCCACGGAGCGCGTGCCTATCTGGTCCTTTGTGTGCACCAGGCGCATGCGGTCAGCGTGCCGTTCGATGATGGGCGGGATGGGTTCGTCGGCGGAGTGGAAGTGTCCGATGTCCAGGAGGAAACCCAGCTTCGGGTGGTCAACGTTGGACAGCACCTGTGTCAGGTCCGACAGCCGCTCCATGCGGTTGCCGTGATGGTTGCCGACAGCAAGCGCGACCGGTAGATCCTCGCAGAACCGCGCGAGGTCTGTCGCCCCACGGATGAGCGCCCGCATGTCCTCGTCGGTCCGGGCGCCACCCTTGAAGTTCACCTGCTCGCATCCCAGCTCGACGGCCCACTCGACGGCGCGTTTCTGCCGCGCGAGGGTCTCGCCGTACGCGTCCTCGGGCTCCGCGCGGAAGTTCTCTATGTTGAGCGAGGACAGTCGCAGCCCTGAGTCGGTGATGCGCTGGCGCGCGTCCGCGCGGTCGGCCGCGGCGGGGTCGAGCCTGGCGCCCGTCCAGGTGGTGAAGGTCTCGAAGTACGCGTACCCGGCATCGGCGAAGAGCGCCAGGGCGTCCGCCAGGTCCAACGCAGGCACGCAGCACGAGCTACAACTCAGTTCCATCGACGCCCCCTTCTGCGTCTGCCGCAGCTGCCGCGGCGACCCCATCGGTCCCCTCGCTGAGCCCCAGTACTTCGTGCAGCGTGTGTTCGCCCGAGCGGCCGCGGAGAGCCGTCGACACGGTGCGACCCGTGCGAACGGCGTCGCCCAATTGCTCGCGTGTGGCGGCCGAGATGAGGAAGTCGGTGTCGGCGTCCTTGTTGGCGGTTTCGACGCGGCTGGCGAAGTTCACGGCGTCTCCGAACGCCGCGAGCTTGCGGATTTCACCAATGCCGATGGTGCCGACAACGACTTCACCATAGTGCACGCCCACGCGGATGCGGAACGCGCGGCCGTACATCGGCTCGATGTACTCGTTGAGCCGGTCGACGGCGCCGAACATGGCGAGGCCGGCGGCAACGGCGTCGCGCGAGGGATTGCGTGAGTCCTCCACCCCGAAGAAGGCGAGCATGCCGTCGCCTATGTAGTCGCTCACGTGGCCATCGTGGTCCGCCACGACGGCGTGCATCAGGTAGAAGTAGCGGTTCAGGGCGTGGACCACGTCGTACGGCGGCACCGCCTCCGCAAACGCCGTGTACCCCTGGATGTCCACGAAGAGGATGGCGATGTGCTTCTCCTCCCCAACGTGGTCGGGGAGGGCGTCCTTGCCCAACTGCGACGTGACGGCTATGTCCACGGCGTCCAGCACGGGCCTGCGTACGGTGACATCGCCCACCACGTGTGTCTGGCAGGCTAGCCGGATGTCGTCCGCGAAGTGCAGCCGCTCCGCGAGGACGGCTTCGTCCTCCGTGCGCGGGGAGCAACTCTCGGCGCCGTCCACGACGAGAACCCGACACGTGCTGCATCGGGCTCTGCCAGCGCACGCGTTCGCGTGGGGAAGCCCGGCGCGCAGCGACGCATCGAGGACAGACTCGGCGGGCTCGATCTCCACGCGGCAGTCGTCGGGCAGGTATGTGACGTGCGGCATGGTCCCTATCCCTGGGCGTCGTTCACGCGCTCCGCCAGTGTAGCACGTCTCGCTTCACCCCGTCGGCGAGACCATGCGCCCGTCCTTCGTCCACACGCCTTCGACGCCGGCCACGGAGGTCGTCGCCACTGCGGTGATGGTGTCGTCCGCGTGGATGTACAGCGAGTTCCACTTCGCCACGCCTGGGAACGGTCGACTTGGGCGAGCGAATCCCCTAGCGTCTGGCCCGCCTACGTAGACGGTCATGCGAGGGGCGCCCGGGCTGCCCTCGTCGCTCTGCACCGACAGCACAGTGGCGCCGGTCGAAAGCTGGCACAGATGCGGAGCTCCCGCGTAGACGCTCGCGGCGAGCGGCCGGGCAAGGGCCGGCCAGCGTCGGTCGGAATCCCCTGGCACGGGATCTCCCGCCCAGTCGTCCTCCGCGCTGGTGAACACGATGGCGGGCTTGAACGCCCCGTCCAACCCGTTGTCCTCGATAGCCACCGCCGTACCCGACCCATCAACCAGTCGCGCGGGCGACGGCATCCCGTCTCGGTAATGCGCGCGGAAGCTCACCGCGCTCGGTGGATCCCAGGTGGCCCCGGCGTCGAAGGAACGGCACAGCGAAATCTGTTGCTCTCGCGAGGTTGGATATGGGTGTTCGTTCGCGAAGAACAGCTGGGTCTCGCCGGAAGGCGTCACCAGCAACGCAGGTTCCCAGCAGCCGTTCTCCCACTCCGCGCCCGCAACATAGACGTGGCACGCCAGACTCCACGTACGGCCGTCGTCGCAGCTGCGCGCGACGGCGACAGCGAACCGGTGTACACCGTCGCGGGGTCGCTCGTTGTAGGCGCACAGTAGGGAGCCGTCCGGAGCGGCTGCCACGTTGGGATTCGCAGCCACGCCAGGCCCGTACGACGCGACCTCGACGCCGGCTGTCCAGCCACGGGCCTCGAAGCGCGAGCACCACACCGCGCCGCGCCATTCGTGCACGCAGACGACCGTGCCCTCGTGCGTGCGCGCCATGCGCCCGTACACGCCCCCCTCGCGTACGAGCGTTAGCGATCCGGCGTCCCAGCGGATGGCGTTCCGGGGATCGTGCCCGTCCTGTGGGCTCGAGGGTCGCGTCACAGGCTTTCACGGCCCTCCACGCATCAGTCGTAGGCGCCGGAGCGATGGTCGCCGAGGAGCCGTCGCTGCCGCGGCGTCGCCTGCGCAAGGATCGCCTCGTCGAACTGAAAGCGATTGAGGTACGGCGGGTACTTCTGCGTGATCATGCGGTGCGCGTAGTGCACTTGCAGCAGGTAGCGTGTGCGGCCGCTGACGTTCGCCGTGCCTCGATGCCACACCTCGCTGCGGAACGACACGACGTCTCCCGCCTTGCACAGGATGCTCCGCTCCGGCACGCCCTTCCACTCGGTGTCGCCGTTCGGCGCTCGACCCGATCGGTGGCTGCCCGGGATAAACGTGGTGGGTCCGAGCTCCTCGGTCATGTCGTCGAGATAGTAGTGGGTGGTGGTGATGAACGCCGGCACGGTGACGCGGGGATCCGCCGCCACGTCCTCGGGGAGCGGCACGGGTAGCCAGTCCGCGTGTAGCGTCTGGTCTGGTCTTCCCGAGCCCGTCAACCACGCCGTCATGCCGATGCAGTGGCAGTCGGGCCCGTGAACGGCCTCGGCGAGCTCAATGATGTCCGGCCGGTCCAGGTAGCTTAGAAAGAGCGGATGCCTGTTGAACGCGTTGTTGATGTGCGCCTGGAAGAATCCCGACTCCTCCGCCGTGTGGTAACGGTCGAAGCTTTCGGATATGGGCGTCAGGTCGTCCATGGCGCCTCGCAACGTGGCGACTTCGTCCGGGCTGAGCGCGCCGGGGAAGTAGGCAAAGCCGTCTTCTCGAACCGCGCAGGCGCGCTCGTCCAACGTCTCGTACGCCTTCAGCGGCAACGGTTCGCGCATGCTGCTCCTCCACCCAAAGACACGACGCCCTACCGACGCACGGCGCCCCACGTCGTCGCTAACTTGCCGTCTACATCCACGGCGAGGCTGTCGGCGGAGAACGCCAACGTGCCCCACTGCGCCGTGTTGACCTCCTGCACGCCCAGCCACAGCAGGTGGTTCCACACTCCGTCGTCGGAGTCGACGAAGCTCACGTTGAAGCCGATCTGTCCGCCTGCGACGAGTTCCGTGTCCGGCACTAACGTCAGCGGGACCGCGGCTTCGATGGTCCATCCGTCGCCTGTCTCCGTCGCTCCGCCGAGAACTTCCGGCAGCAGCACCGCGTTCAGGCCACCGGCATCTCGATACACCATCGGCACGCCGTTGATGTCGACGTTGACCTGGACGTTGTCGTCCTCGCCGGGGAACGCGCCGTCGTTGTCGCGGCCGTCGATCCACAGTTCGAGGCAGTCGTTCTGCCAGTTGTTGGCGGCGGCGAAGCCCATCTCCAACGCGTCGTCCGTGGCGACGACGAGAACGTAGAGCATGTCGTCGTCGTAGGCGACGTACGTGGTCGTGCCGAAATCGGCCTCGTTCCCGATATCGCCAGCGTTGACGTTGCCGTTCCCGCCGTTGAGGACGAGTTGGGCGTCGTCTGGGAACAGGCCGAGTTCCCAGTCTCCGGCGTCACCGTCTATCGTGGGCGCCGCGTCCATCCGTGGCGCGATGAGGGTATCCCGCGCGGCAGCCATCTGAGCGCCGGTCCACCCTAGCGCCACGCACCACAGAACCATCGTCAGTTGTTGCCGTGCCATGAGAAGCCCTCCCACGCGTCACTCGGTCGCTGAGGCCGAGTATACCCAACCGCGTCACCCACGCGCACGTCGATCCCACCAGTCCCACGACTGGCGGTCGTCTCCCGGATTCGCGGCCGGGCAGCGGCTCTCTACAGCAGGTGTCCGAACGACGTCGCTCGAGGCCCGTAGGCGAACGAGGACGCAGCGTCCTCGGCGAAGTCTCGTCCGCGCGGCCCGTCGGCTTCGGTGGAGGCGAGACCGGGTGGCAGGTCGCGGACGTCCTCGAACACATTGTCGGCGTCGAAGCTGGCGGCGGCCTGCACGTCCGGCCCGATCACGGCCGCGCCCGCGCCACAGAAGTGGTTGCCGCGGTAGCGCACGTCCACCGGCCGACCACCCCAGTCGTGGTGCGCGACGACGCACGTGGTGTTGGGTCCAGCCACGATGACGTTGTCCTCGACCAGCATCTCGCTCGCCGGCCCGATCACCGCGAACGACCCCCATCCGCCCTTCTCCGGCGAGTAGCTTGGGAGCGACGTGTCGGCCGTGTTGTCGTTGTAGCTCACGTTGCCGCGCGCCCGGCACCCCTTGCCGGTATCCCAGCGGCCGAAGAGCATGAACCCAGGGCCTTCGTTGTCGTGGCTGTAGTTCTCGACGATCTCGCAGTCCAGGCATTCGTTGTCGATGCTGAACGGCCCGCCGTCGTTCCCCATCGGCGCGAGGCAGTCGTACCCCTCGTTCCAGCGGATAGCGGAGCGCCGGGAGTCGTAGTACCAAAGCCCGTTGGACGTGGACACGTTGCCGGTACGCGATACCTGGTTGTGCTGGATGACGGCGCCATCGACCTGCTTGATGATCGCTCCGTCCTTGGCGATGCCGCGGACGATGTTGTCCTCAATGACGACGTTGACGGAGGGGTACACGTCTCGGCCGGCCTCGGCTGGGCGGCGGAGACGGTACGCGCTGTCCATGCTGATGCCGCAACTCGCGAGATCGTGAATGTACGAGCCGCGCACCGTGAACCCGTCCCACCACGTGGGCTTCCCGCCTGCCTTGATGCACGCGTGGATACCGCCCATGTACTTGTAGACGTGCCCGATGGAGCCGTAGTGGTCGGAGATCGGCAGTTCCATGCCAGCCGCAAAAACGTCGTGGACCTCGACATCTTCGACGGTGATGCTGCTCAGGCGCCCGGCGTCGCGACCCTCGAGGTAGATGCCGCACGACCCGGCGGCGTTCGTGATTTCCAGCCCCTGCACGACAACATGCGACGGATTGTCTAGCCACACGGCCGCGAACGCGCCGTCTCCGTCAAGAAGGGGTCTGGGTCCGTCGCCGAACCGGCCGATGACGATCGGGGCATGCTCGTCACCACGCAACTCAGCACGATGCAGGGAGCCACGGAACACGTCGCCCGCGCGGAAGAGCAACTCGTCGCCGCGTCCGAGGTCGATCAGGCCGAGGATGGCCAGATACTCCGAGCTGTGGACGAGTTCGCCCTCAACGCTGAGGTCCGGCTCGGCGGCGGAATGGACATAGTAGCGTGTGGAGTCGCGGCGCCGGCTGCGCGCGATGTGGTAGGCCATGGGCGACGCTCGAGCCTCCAGCGTGGCCACGTCTGACGGGCAAGGACAGGGCAGCGCGCGGCGCCTCATCCCCGGTCTTCGTCCAGGTGATCCGCGGTCAGTGTTCTTGGCGCCAGATCATCGATAGCGAGCGTGACGTCCGCGAACCGCGCCTCTATGTCAGAGCGCAAGGCGACTAACTCGCGCTGCATCTCTTCGATAGCGTCGGTATCCGTCGCGTCGTGATGGTGGTCGAGGAGCGCTCTCACAATGGCCACCGGCGCCCAGCACAGCGACGCGATCGCCAGCCAGCGGAAGACCCCAGGCAGCGATTGCAGCGGCAGATGTGTTGGCAGGTATGCCAGCGACCCGAGCGCGGCGATGGCGACGACCACCACCCAACCCTTTCTCATTGCGGCTCCTCCGGCTGCGTAGACTACGGCTACGCGGCCGCCCTAGCAAGTCTCTCACGCTCGCGCTGGGCGCGGCCGCTCCGTCAGCCCGACGGCAGCGGCGATGGCTCCGAGCGAGATGGCGGCGAACACCAGAAACACCGCGCGATAGGCTACCGGCGGAGGCTGTCCGCCGTCCAACTGAGTCTGTAGCAGCATCCCCGCCAGCGCCGTGCCGACGACCACGCCAGCGAACCGCAGCATACTGTAGAGACCCGCGGCGGAACCCATCTGCGGTTCCGGTATGTCGCGCATGGCGATGCGATGGAGCGCCGCCAACATCAGACCGGCGCCGAGACCGTGCGCGGCAAGCAGGCCCGCGGTAAACCACAACGACGCCGACTCGGGAAGGCGCGAGAAACCCACCATCACGCCGGTCTGTGCCGTCAGACCGATCGCGACGGGCAGACGGCTGCCCAGCCGATCCGCCAGGCGACCTCCAAACCGCACGATGAGCGCCATCGCGCCGGGGTTCACCATCGCCATGAGGCCGATGCGCGTCACGGGCAGGTCGTGGACATCCGTCAGATATAGAGGCACGAGAAACGACATGCCGCCCATGGCGAACATGCGGTTCGCCGCGCAAAACGACGTAAGTCCGAACGTCCTCTCCCGGACGGCCGCAAGCGAAATGAGTGGGTTGGGATGGCGGGACTGATGCCACAGGAGGCCGGCGGTTAGCGTCACTGCGGCGCCCAGCAGTCTCCAGTCCCGCATTGGGGCGGCGCCCGTGACCGGCTCGCTTGACAAGTAGAACAGCCAGCAGGCGAATGCCCCGGCGAGAAGCAAGGCGCCCTGCCAGTCAAAGGCGCCGAGCACGGCGTCCGTGCGGCCATTCCTGCCGCGCGGCACCGCTCTCCGCACGACGACGAAGGCCACGAAGCCCGCCGCCAGAGGTAGACCAAACGCGGCGCGCCATCCCCACGCCGCGATGACGATTCCAGCAAGCACCGGTCCCACGAATGCGGTGGTTGGGCCGACCGTGCTCCACGCGCCGAGCGCCCGGCCGCGCGTCTCGGGTGGGAAGATGCTCGATATAAGAGCCATCGCGAGGGGCATGAACCCTCCGGCTCCGGCGCCCTGGATCGCGCGTCCAGCGATGAGAACAGGCAGGTTGGGCGCGAGAGCCGTGGTCGCCGTCCCAACCGAGAACAACCCGACCCCGACCAGGATGAGACGGCGAGGCCCCAACCCATCGCTCAAGCGCCCATAGACGGGCATTATCACCGTGAAGACGAGCGTGAAGGCGGTCGCGACCCACGCGGTTTCGTCGGCTCGGATGGCGAAGTGGTCGCGGATTACGGGCAGGGCGACGCGCGACATCGAGGACGTGAGAGGCATCAGCATGGACGGGAACATCAGGCTGATGAGGATCCGCCGCGCGGCTCTGTCGTCGTGGGTGTCGCCGGCTTCGGCCGCTTCCTCCGCGCTTGGCTGTCTCACAGGACTCCCGATGGACGGTGGCGGCCGCCAGGGCGCGGCGGCCGCGGAGCGTAGGGCGCCACGTTCGCGGCCCTAGACGCCCCAGAACTCAGGTACGGTGTAGTCGTCCGCGCCGCTGAACATGGACTCCATGCCGTGCGCCTCGATGAGGTCGTCGCACAGGCTGCGAATGTCGTCCAGCGTGAGTTCGGCGCCGGTGTGCGGGTCGAGCATCGCGGCGTGGTAGACGGCTTCGCGGTCTCGGTTGAGGGCGGCGTCGACGGTCAGCAACTGCGGGTTGATGTTCGTGCGATTCAGCGCGGCAAGCTGCTCGGGCAGGTCACCGACGTACGTTCCCTGCACGCCGTTGCGGTCCACCATGCACGCCACCTCGACGCAGGCGCGGGACGGCAGGTTCGTAATGAGACCCGTGTTCAGGACGTTCCCGCCGATCTGGAGGGGCGTGTCCGTCTCCATCGCCTCCATGATGTACGAGCCGTATTCGTGCGTGCGCGTGTGCGACAGGTTCGCGTCGTGCACGAGATCCTGGCTGCGTTCCTTCCAGTGCGCGATCTGATTCACGCAGCGGCGTGGGTACTCATCGAGCGGGATGTTGAACTCCTCAATGAGCTCGGGATGCCGGTCGCTGATCCAGTACGGCAGGTACTCCGACAGATGCTCGGAGGACTCGGTGATGTAGTAGCCGAAGTGCCGCATCATCTCGTAGCGCACCATGTCGTAGTGCTTCTTGCCGCCTGGCTTGCGGGCGGCTTCGTTCATCGCGGCGGCGCGGCGCTTGATCTCTGGGTAGAGGTCTTTCCCGCCATCCGTGACCTCCAGCAGCCACGCCTGGTGGTTGATTCCCGCGATGCGCCACTGCAGCTTCTCGACATCGTCGAACATGCCAAGATGCCGCAGGATGCCGCTCGCGCAGCCCTGCACGGAGTGGCACAGCCCTACGGCTCTAATGTCGGACCCCTCCAACACAGCCCCGGTCACCATGCACATCGGGTTCGTGTAGTTGAGGAACCAGGCGTCGGGGCAGACTTCCTCCATGTCCCTCGCGAACGCCATCATCGGCGGGATGGTGCGTAGTCCCCGGAAAATCCCGCCGATCCCGAGGGTGTCTGCGATCGTCTGTCGGAGGCCGTACTTCTTGGGTATCTCGAAGTCGATGACCGTGCTGGGTTCGTAGCCGCCCACCTGTATCGCGTTGACGACGTACGAGGCGCCGCGGAGGGCATCTTTGCGATTCTCCGTGCCGTGGTAGGGCGTGATCGTCGCGCGGCCGTCGTTGATGTTCTTGTTCAGGTTGTCCAGCATCAGCTTGGACTCGTTGAGACGGTCGGCTCCAACGTCGTAAAGGGCGATCTCCGCGTCACGCAACGGGTCGGCGCACATGCAGTCGCCGAGGACGTTCTTCGCGAATACCGTGCTGCCCGCGCCCATGAACGTGATCTTCATACGTGCCTTCCAAACCGTGCTTGTTGCCCTACCGCGCGATGCGCGACGCGTCTCGCATCACCAACGATACCGCAGACGCGGCTCCGCATGGTAGCCAGGCGCCGTAGAATGGGATTGCGCGAAGAGGCGCCACGCTGGGACAAGGAGGCCGTCGATGGCGACATACATCGAACACGCGAACATCACCGTTCCCGATCTCGAAGCAGCCATCGCGTTCCTCACGACGGCGTTCCCGGAATTCCGGGTGCGCGGGCGGGGAGAGACCGAAACCGACCTCGGTAAGAAGCTCTGGCTGCATCTCGGGACGGATGCCACGTACGTCGCTCTCGAGCAGATGGCGACCCCGACCGACCCCGGCCGGCGGCCGTATCGCGACAACGGCGTCAACCACCTCGGCTTCGTCGTCGAGGATGTGGATGGCGTCATCGAGCGGCTGACAGCAGCCGGGTACCGCGACGGCATTCCGGTGGAGCCGCACCCCCACCGCAAGCGGGCGTACTTCCACGACGCAGGCGGGTTCGAGTACGAGTTCGTGCAGTACTACTCCGACGATCCCTCCGAGCGAAACGCGTCGTATCCGGCGTGACGCGTGACCGTCCCGCGCAGATATACCCAACCCTCTGCCGCCTTGGTCGGCACTATCCCACAGCAGGATGGGGTGGCAATGCGTGACCTGACAAGCCTCGTGACCGAAGCCGCCGCGGAGGACGCGTCCGTGGAGCGTCGAGCAGCGGCGTTCGGAGAGATCGTCAAGCGCCTGCAGGACATGGCGGTGGGCTATGCGTACACCCGTCTTGGCGACTTCCAGCTCGCCGAAGACGCGGCCCAGCATGCCTTCGTCGAAGCGTGGCGCACGCTGCACGGTCTGCGCGAGCACGGAGCGTTCGCGGCGTGGCTGCGACGACTCGTCGTCGGCGCGTGCGGCCGTCTCACACGTGGCAAACGCGTTCTGACGACGACGCTCGACGACGCGCGGTCCATCCCATCCGACAGCCCAACGCCCCACGATCTCGCGGAGACGCGGGAGACGCGGTCGCGCGTGCTCGCTGAGGTGCGGCTTTTGCCCGAGCGCGAGCGCGTGACGACGACGCTCTACTACATCGGGGGCTACACGCAGGCGGAGGTGGCGGACTTCCTCGCCGTGCCCTTGGGCACGGTGAAGTACCGGCTGCACTCCGCGCGTAAGAAACTTCGGGAGGGACTTATGGACATGGTCCGCGATTCACTAAGCGACAACGCCCCGTCTCGTGACTCGGGCTTCGCCGCACGCGTCGCGCGTCTGACGCAGCCGGAGGCCATGAAGACGACCCAGTACCAATACGGTGTCGAGCCCGTGGATGGAGGGGACGCCTGGGAACTTATGAAGGCGTGCGCGGCGGGGAACATCGGCGACGTTCGCGCGTACGTCGAGCGGGACGCGAAGCTCGTGAACGCGCAGTATTGGTATCAGTTCCCCGTGAACTTCGCCGTCCGCGAGGGGCACGCGGAGGTAACGCAGTACCTACTGGACAACGGAGCCGACCCCGGGAGATCCCGCTATCTGGCCAGGTCGTGGCAGAGCCTGGTGCAGGAGGCGACACGGCGAGGCTACCGCGACGTGCTGCGCGTAGTCGAGGCCGCGCTAGCCGAGCGGTACGCGTACGACCCCGACTTCGAGCCGCTGGCGCAGGCAATCCGCGACCGCGACCTGGCCGCCATCGAGGCAATCGTCTCCGAGCGGCCGGGTCTGGCGAAGGCGTCGGACGTGTTGGGGCAAAGCGCGCTCCACTGGGCCGGTCTCACGCATCAGCCAAAGCTCATCGACTACTTCCTCGACCGTGGCGCCGCGATCGACCGCCCCCGCGCGGACGGCCAGACGCCCGCCATGCTCACGATGAACGGCGACTACCACTATCGCCGCCATCGAGACCTGCCCAAGGGCGTCTCTAAGAACTGGTGGCCAACCGTTGACAGGTTCCTGGAACGCGGCGCCGAGTACAACCTGTCCATTGCCACCATGAAGTGCGACACCGACCGCATAGAGGCGTTGCTCGAGGCGGACCCCGACCAGGCGCGGGAACTGGACTCGGGGCGGGTGGGATACCTGTACTATGCCGCGTGCGTGAAGCGCGCGGATATCGCGGAGATGTTCCTCGCGCTCGGCGCCGACCCGAACGCGCCCCAGAGGCTGGGAGAGCGTGGCCGCGCCCTGCACGAGGCGTGCGGGAAAGGCGACCCGAAGATGGTCCGCCTCCTCCTCGAACATGGCGCCGACCCCAACGCCGAGGTGGACTCGTCCGGGAGCTGTCTGCACATCGTCACCGCGCACGGGCGAGGAGGCGCCCGTCGGGAGCGGGTGCTGAAGCTGCTGCGGAAGTTCGGCGCTGTGGCGGCGCCTTACGACATGACGAGGGACGAGTTGATGGCGTGGCTTGACGAGGACGACGGGCGCTTCTCTGATGAGCAACTCCTGCGGGAGCTGTGCGAACGCGCGGATGCGGGTCTGGCGCGCGCCATCGTTGCGCAGCGCCCCGATGCCCTGGGTCTCCTCCCCGTCTACGGCGCGCGATATCCCAAGTCCACGGAGTGCCTACAGGCGCTACTAGACCACGGCGTAGACCCCAACCTCGGCGACTGGTTTGGCAAGACCTGGCTGCACTTCATGGCGGAGAACGGGGACGTCGAGTTGGCCGAGCTGCTGGTCGACGCCGGCGCTGATGTCAACGCCCTCGAGGCGGAACACCGCAGGACACCGCTAGCGGAGGCAGCGAAGCAGGGCCATGTTGACGTGACGCGACTGCTTCTCGACAGAGGCGCGCGACCCGACCTTCCCGACGAGGATTGGGCCCGCCCGCTGGCGTGGGCGCTGGAAGGCGGCCACGACGAGGTGGCCGCGCTGTTACGCGACGCTACGGCGGCGTAGCGAGCGGTCAACTCGCCTGACGCTGGCCGCCGACGCCGGGCCACGCAGCGTCTCGACGACGCCGTGGCCTTAACGGGCCCTATGCCGAGCTGCGGGATCCGCGACCGCTTCAGTCGCAACCGCCGGCTGCGCGCGACGTACAACCTGGCGTGGTGAAGCGTCGGACGCGCCTATCGAGGCAAGCTCTAGGGGGACGGTTGGGCATGGCGAACGATTCCGCTCACGCCGCGCGAATCGCGCGGCTGACGCAACCGCGGACTATGAGGAGCGACCACTACCAATACGGCGTCGACCGTGTCGACGGGAACGCCGCGTGGGAGCTGATGAGGGCATCCGCCAGCGGCGACGCTGCGGAGGCGCGCCGGCTCGTCGCGACCGATGCGGCGTTGGTCAACGCTCAGTATTGGTACCAGTTTCCCATACACTTCGCCGTCCGCGAGGGGCAGACCGAGATCGTGCAGCTTCTGCTCAACAACGGCGCCGAGCCTGGACGCTCGCGCTATCAGTACAACTCGTGGCAGAAGCTCGTTGTCGAGGCAGAGCGCAGGGGATACGACGACACGCTACGCGTCCTGGAATCGACGCTAGCCGATCGCTACGGCTACTCGCGCGACTTCGAGCCCGTTGCTCAGGCCATCCGGGACAGGGACGGAGACGCGATCATTGACATGCTGCGGCGACGACCTGAGTTGGCGGCTGGATCGGACGTGCTGGGTCAAGGGGCGTTGCACTGGGTTGGCATGACCCACCAGCCGGAACTTATCGACCGGATCATGGCGCTCGGCGCCCCCATTGATCGACCGCGGGCGGACGGTCAGACAGCTGCGATGCTCGCGATGAATGGCGCCTACTGGTATCGTCGCCACCGCGATCTCCCCAACGGCGTCACGAGGGATCCATGGCCAACGGTCGAGGCCCTGCTGGCGGCGGGCGCCGACTACAACCTGTCCATCGCTATCATGAGGGGCGACGAGACGCGCGTGCAGGAACTGCTCGAGGCGCGCCCAGCGCTGGCGCGACAGCTCGACACCTCCCGCCAGAGCTACCTGTACTACGCGGCGGGCTCCAAGCAGCTTGACATCGCGGAGAAGCTGCTCGCGCTAGGCGCGGACCCGAACGCTCCAGAAGCCCTTGCCCCTAGGGGACGCGCCCTTCACGAGGCGTCGAGCCGGACGGATTCGCCCATGGTGCGCCTGCTGCTTGCCCACGGCGCCGATCCGAATTGCCATGTAGACTCCTCCGGCACGTGCACGCATATCGCCACTGCTGGAGATCGACAAGGGCCCGGGCCAACGCAGGTCGTCGCAGCCCTGCGCGAGGCCGGCGCCGTCACCCCTCCCTACGACATGACGGCGGAGGAGCTACACGACGCCATCGTCTCAGGCGACGAGCGAGTCGCCGATGAGCAGTTCGCCAGTTCCGTGTTCGGCGCTGGGGATCCTGACCTGCTGAGACGCCTACTGACAGAGCGTCCAGAGGCGCTCAGCCTGCTGCCGATCGTCGGAGCGTGGTATCCGAAGTCACGCGAGTACCTCGACATTCTGTTCTCTCACGGCGTATCGCCGAATCTCGGCGACTGGTTCGGCAAGACGTGGCTCCACTTCTGCGCGCAGAACGGCGACGTCGACGCGGCGGCGCGCCTACTCGACCACGGCGCCGACATCAACGCGGTCGAGGCGGAGTACCGCAGCACCCCGCTAGTGGAGGCGGCCAAACAAGGACACACCGAGATGGCGAAGTTCCTGTTGGACCGGGGCGCGGACCCGAACGCGCCAGCGGACGCGTGGGCGAGGCCGCTCGCCTGGGCAGTCGAGGCAGGTCACGAGGCGGTGGTGGAGGCGCTGCGCGAACGCGGCGCGGTCGAGTAAGCTGGCGGCACACGCTGTCGCGACGCCGCAACATGCCAGGGACACCCTCTTGCGCCACATCAAGGACATCACCGAGGACGAGGTCATCGCGTGCTACCTGCGCGCGGAGCTAGCGTCAGAGAGGCACGGGCCGCCCCTGCGGGAGGCGATGGCGCGAACGGGGATCGCCGCCCAGGTCGTTACGACCCCTGACACGACGGCCTCAGACGAGAACTGCGCCCGACGCGCGCTGCTCACGGCTACCCGCGAATACGACCCGCGTAGCGGACTCTTCGACGGATTCCCGCGCGATGTCTCGTGGTCACGCGTCGGGCTCAAGCCCCGCCAGGTGCTCAGCGTCCGGTACATCGACTACGACTACTGGATCAAGCTGTCCGCGGGATCACGGCGGCCCACCGACGCGGCCGCCACGATTCGCGCGGGACGGACGGTCTTCGGCGAGTCCAACCAGGGCTTCCTCGACGCCGCCGCATCACTGCGGCAGGGAGTCACATTCCCGGAACTCATCCTGGTCGCTACGGCCGCGGATGCCCCACCCGTCGTGCTGGAGGGACATCTCCGGCTGACGGCGTATGGTCTCGTGCCGGACACGCTGGCGCCGGAGACGACCGCCATGCTGGGGGTGTCTCCGGCGATGTCCGAATGGGGCCTGTATTAGGCCGGCCGCCTACTCGCCTTCGAGCGCCTGGCGCATCTCGTCGCCGTTGGAGTTCCACCACTGCCGCAGGATGGACGTCTCGGGCGCCATGCAGAAGTGTCGGACACCCATGTCCAACCAGCGCTTGGCGTCGTCCGCGGTGTTGATCTCCGCGCGCGGGATGACGTCCGAGGCGAGCGCGGTCTTGTACACGTGCACGCGCGCTTCCTCGACTCCTGGCGTGCCCGCTTTTCCGGTGTTCATGCCGTAGTCCGACGGCCCCCACTGAATCATGTCGAGCCCCGGGATGGACAGGATATCGTCGAGCTCCTCGACGGCGCCGCCCTTCTCGATCATGAGTGCGACGACGACATCCCTCACCGCCTGCGCGTAGCTCAGGTCGCCACCGTAGGCGCCCGCCGT
>CAYYPK010000034.1:0-66740 GCA_964473525.1 uncultured bacterium | reverse complement strand
GGGTGATACCGACGAGGCCTGCGACCAGACCGGAGGCGGCGCCAAGCGCCGACGCGTGTCCTGCGTGCAAGCGTTCCACGACCAGCCAGCCGAGAATCCCGCAGCCCGCCGCGATGTGCGTGACGGTGAACGCCAAGCCAGCCGATGTGTTCGCGGCCACGGCGCTGCCCGCGTTGAATCCGAACCATCCGAACCACAGCAGTCCCGCGCCCAGGAGCGTCATCGTAAGGTTGTGGGGCATCATGTCACCACTTGGCCACCCGCGGCGCTTCCCGATCATCAATACAATGACGAGGGCGGACACGCCAGACGACAGGTGCACTACGGTGCCACCAGCGAAATCGAGCGCGCCCTTCTCGAACAGCCAACCTCCTTCGGCCCACACCCAGTGGCAGAGCGGGTCGTAGACGAGGGTGGCCCACAGCACGATGAAGACGATGTACGTGCTGAACTTCACACGCTCGGCGATGGCCCCGCTGATGAGCGCTGGGGTAATGATGGCGAACATGCCCTGGAACATCGCGAACACCAGCTCTGGCACGCTCCCGTTGAGCTTCTCCGGTGTGATGCCCATCATGAGGAACTTCGTCGCCGGGTTCCCCATCAGTCCGCCGATGTCGTCACCGAACGCGATCGAGTAGCCAATCACTACCCACTGCACGGTGATGACTCCGAGAGCGATGAACGAATGCATCATGGAACTTAGCACGTTCTTCCGACGTACCATGCCCGCATAGAACAGCGCCAAACCCGGCACCATGAGCATCACGAGCGCGGAGGACACGATCATCCAGGCGGTATCGCCGGAGTCCAGGCTGTCCTGCGCAAAGGCGTGCGGCGCCACTAACACCAGCAACAGCACGCTGCTCAATCGGGCCCATAACATCCGTCGCGCTTTGCTTCGCATGTAAATCCTCCAAGGAGACGGGAAGGCGTAGTCGGTCGGCACTGCTAAGCCGCCAGGTGTAGGTTGCGGCTGGCGCTCTAACGGGAACCTCGATATCCGGCGCGCGTCACGAATGCTGAGATGTCGATGCTCACGCGCGCGTCATCAAACGGAGTCCAACGCTAAGTACATGAATCGAGCACACCGGTCAAGGGGTTACACACGTGCGGGATCCTGTCGCGAGCGACCGGACGCTTGCGTCCTAGCGACGATGCCTGCGCTCAACGCGTTTCCAAGGCGGCGAGAGGCCCGAGCAGCCATGCCTCTGCGGCTCCGTCGGCACGGCGCCCATTGGCGGCCGGAGCCGGCGTGCGTCCCATGCCTCGATCACGAGGTCCGCACGACAGCCGGTGCGTAGAGGGTCATGCACCCCATATACTTGGCGTGTGGCCGCGCGCCCGCGACATGCGCGAGTCTAGACCCGTCCTCCCGCCCAGATGCACGGATGTGACGGCGCCGGGGCCGCTTGCCACGAGTAGCTGTGCGTACGGCCCAACGACGTAGGTGCGCCGATTGGCCGACCGAATGCCTGAACATATGCCCGATTCAGTCCTCCAGCAAGCGCTATCGCGGATGCGGTGCCTGGTGTGGACGGCAGACGTAACGCTGCGTGACGGATCCCTTGAGTGGGACCAGAGCGTCGTGAACCCAGAGGTACTCCCCCGTGTGCTCCCGCAGGTCGCGCGCCTTGGTGATACGTGGGAGCGGACACTGCGAACGCGCGTGCCGGAGGACGCGCGGCGCGCCGACGAAACCGCGCGGCAAGCCATCCTCGCGGGCGAGCCGTCGTACGCGGAGGATGTGCGCCACGTCGACTGGTACGGCGACATGGTGTGGCTGCATGAGGACGTAGTGATTGACGCAGTGGGCGAGAACTGTTGGCGCCTGACCGGGACCGTCTCCGAGATCACCAAGCGACGCCGCGCCGAAGACCAGCTCCGAGCCGTCATAGCCGGCGTGCAGTGCCTGCTGTGGCACGCCAAGGTAACGGATCACGCTGGCGAACTGCACTGGCACGTCGACCCAGTAGACGAAGCCGTTGCCGAGAGATTCCTCCCGGTCGACCTACATCCTGGCGAAGCGTGGCACGAAGCCGTCAACCGATCGCGGCGGCCGGAAGATGTCCCACGTATGGAACGCACCAGCCGCAACGCCATAAGGTCAGGCGCGCCACGCTACTCCCAGGAGTACCCATGCGTCGATCGCGACGGCATGGCGCGCTGGCTCCACGAGGAAGTATTCATCGAGCCCGATGGCCCAGACAGGTGGCGTCTTGTCGGCGTCACGATGGACGTCACCGACAGGCGGCACGCGGAGAACGCGCTACGACAGAGCGAGCAACAGGCGCGGCTGATCGCCGACAGCCTTCCGGTGCTCATCTCCTACGTCGACACGGAGGAGCGATACGTGTTCTGCAATCGCGCCTACAACGACTGGTTCGGGTGGGACACCGAGAACATACCCGGGACACCTGTACGCGACGCCATCGGCGAGACTCTCTACCAGGCGACGCGCGACGGCATCCAAGCGGCGCTGGCCGGCGAGCGCGTTCGGTTCGACTTCGAAATGCCCGGAGGCGAGGAGGGCCCTCGCGATGCCGACTGCCTCTACGTGCCCGACATAGCGGACGACGGCTCCGTGCGTGGGTTCATGGCGTTGGTGACGGACGTCACGGAGCGTCAGCGAGCGATCCGGGACGTGCGTGACAGTGAAGCGCACCTGCGCGCGATCATGGACGGAGCGGTCGACGGCATCATCACAATGGACGCCCAGGGGCGTATCGCGTCGCTGAACCCCACCGCGGCGGACATGTTCGGATACGACAGGGACGAATTGCTGGGCTCGGATGTCAGCACGATGATGCCCGCCCCTGACGGGCGGTCGGGCGGCCGCTACGTCGAAGGCTACCTGCGCGCGGGCGAAGCTACGGCAGTAGGCACGCGCAGAGAGGTGCAGGGGCGGCGCAAAGACGGCACGACTTTCCCGGCGAGCATGTCCATCGGGAAGGTGTTGCTCGAGGGCCGAAGGCTTTACGCGTGCGTTGTTCGGGACATCACCGAGCAGAAAGCGATGCGAGATGAGCTCATCGGTCTGAACGCCGACCTGGAGCAGCGGGTCGAGGACCGCACGGCGGCGCTAGCGCGGGAGGCGGAGCAGCATCGCGCCACCGCGCGAGCGCTCGAGGACGGCGAGAACCAGCGCACGCAACTGATGGACCGCATGCTGGCTGTACAGGAAGAGGAGCGCGCCCGCATCGCCCGCGAGTTGCACGACCAGGTCGGGCAGGAGCTCACGTCGGTTCTCATAGGCCTGCGAGTCATAGAGTCGGCCGAGACAACCGAGGACGCTACCCGCCAGGCGACGGAGCTGCGCAAGGTAACATCGAGCACGCTGGAGGACATCCGTCAGATCGCGTTCGACATGCGCCCTAGTTCACTCGACGATCTAGGTCTGGAGACGGCCCTGCGCCGCGATCTAGGTGTACTCGCGAAGAACGCTGGGTTCACGGCCAACCTGCACATCCACAATCCTGACGGCCTCTCCGCATCGACGGAGATGGAGGTGGGACTCTATCGCCTGGCACATACGGCCCTGACAAACGTAGTGCGACACGCGGAGGCCCAGGCGGTGACAGTTGCCTTACAAATGGCCCACGTCGAAGGCGACCACATCGTGTCTCTACTGGTCGAGGACGACGGCGTTGGGTTCGACGACGAAGCAGTCTTCGCCGGTCCCGTCGAAGGCCGCTTCGGCCTGCTGTCAATGCAGGAACGCGCAAGGATGGTGGGTGGGCGCGTGACGGTGGAGTCGACCCCAGGCGAGGGAGCAACGGTTCTGATCGAGATCCCGCTCGCGGACAGAACCGACGGTACTCCTTCCTGACGCTGGTGACGTCGCGTGTCCTTCGGCGGGGTCCGTGGATAGCCGGCCTGTTTGGTGGTCGTGACCTACGCTGGGCAGGAGAACCTCGCCCATACGCGCCAATCGCGTTAGTTGGGCAGACGGACGTTGCGTAGAGCCTTCACTCCGGGGTTCGTGGCTTTGCCGCCGCAGGCGTCGGGATCCACGATAGTCGTTACGCCGCCCATGTCGCCATCCTCAGCCTCGAGGACAGGCGCGTCTGGGGCTCGCGAATTCCCAGCGTCCAGCTGGCAGGACGACGAAGGCGCTCAACGCCATGGCAATCGGTTCGCATGGCGGCGCTGACCGCGCAGAGCGCGTCCTGACCACAGCATCTCCAAGTACCGCAGACTGACCCGAGGCGACCCTGACGCATCGTTCAGGGAGGCCGTGTGATCACCGGCGCCGATCGAGATGGACACCGACGGGTCATGCTAGGTTGCCGGGCTCCCCGCGACATACCTATGATGCCCTCCGAGGGATGCATCGCCTGCGTCACGAGGACGGATCCTCAGACAGGGAGGCAATCACATGACAGCGCGCTGGATCGCGGTTTGGCTTGCCGGTTTGCTTCTCGTGGGCGTCGGCGCGGTAGCGGAAGCCGTTACTCTCATGGACGACTTCGAGGATCCCGACTACACCGACGAACTGTGGGAGACGCTGCAAGGTGACTGGAGGTCGGAGGACGGGTGGCGGCACGGATTCAGTCCGGCGATTGGGTCGGGGGCGTTCGCCCTCTTCTCTGATATTGAGACGCACGACGGTCTACGTCTGCAAGTTACCGAGCAGCACGTTGCCGGCGGTTGGCAGAACGGGTACATCATCTTCGCCTACGTAAGCGAGACCGAGGTTTACTACGCTGGGGCGCGCATCGGTCGTGGCAACTGGACGATCGAGAAGAGCGCGCTTGCCGGAGGCGAGCAGAACTTCGGCGAAGTTGGCGATGCCCGGGTGAATGGCGCCGGGCCCCTGCCTCGGTACACCGTTGCTATAGAGCAGGACGACGTGGTGATTTACGACGACGAGGACGAAGAGGTGAACCGGCACAGCTTCGCGGAGATGCCGGTCGGCCGCGTGGGGTTAGCCAACGAGAACGCCGAGACCAAGTACGATGGCTTCGTGGCGGAAGGGCCTGGCGTGGCGGGACTCGCGGTTTCTTCCGACGATAGGCTGGCGACGACATGGGGAGACCTCAAGGCGCGCCAGTGATAGGCCGCGTCCACGGCGGCTTGCTACGACGGTAGGCTCGACACCGAGCCCAGCATGCGCAGATGCCCTCACGAGCGGCACGGAACACCGGGCCTGGACTTAGCGCCTTCGGCGCGCATGTGCCACAATCAGCGTGGGAGGCGTCATGCGTAGCTGTCCATCGTGCGGAGCCGAATACACTGAGAAGGCCGTTGTCTGCTCCGACTGCCAGGGAACTCTGGTGGACGGCCCGGCGGAGCCCGCGTCCGATTCTAACGTGGAACTCGTGCGTTGGGAGCGCGTCTATGCCGCGGAGGATCAGGTGGCAGCGGTGATGCTACAGGGCGTCTTGGACGCCGAGGACATCCCCGTCCGTGTCGAGGCGAATACACTGGCGGGTTACGGGCCGCTGCTGAATTCGAAGGCAGAATCGTGGGGCGCCATCCTCGTCCCCGTGGAGCACGCGGAGCAAGCGGCGCTCCTCATTGAGGACTACCTGGCAGGCATTGATGCCGACGATGCTGACGCGGACTCCGACGACGAGGGTTAGGCGTCCCGCGTCGGGTCGGTAGCGAGGGCGTCCTTGTAGATGTCGGCGTACGGCTTGTCGCGCGGCACGCATCCCGTGGGGTACTGACCCATGTCGTTGTGCTTCGCGCGCATGAGGGCCGTGCAGTAGCTGACCGCCACGCACGCTTTCGTGCGCGCCAACTCGCCCTTTTCCATCGCGTCCTTCGCGAAATCAGGGTACGCGAGACTCCCCCGACCCACGCCGATCATGGACACGCGCCCATCGCGCAAGTTCGCTTCGCCAGCGTTCGCGAAATAGTGCTGTAGCCAGCTGTATCCCGTGCCGATGACGGGCACGTTCGGCACGGCTTCCTGGATCACCGCCGCCGCCTCGAAATGCCTCTCGACCCCAAGCAACGGGTGCTCCGGCGACGTGTAGCCGTCGATCGGCGGGCGCTCGAACGGGCGACCAACGTGCGGGTTGTAGTAGGGGCTGCCCATCGAGATGTTGAGCAGTTGCACGCCCCACTTCGCCATGTCCTTCACGTATTGGACGGGTTCCGTGTAGTCCGGTTCCAGTGGGTTGTCCGGGTCCGTGCCCCATCCGCCGAGGTAGGGCGTTTCGACGTCCTTCGGACTGCCCGCGCCCGTCTCGGGGTCTTGAAAGAACGGCGCGCCGTCGTACACGTTCAGGCGGGAGGCGATGATGAGCCGGTCGCCCAATTCGTCGCGAACCTGTCCGATGATCTCCCGCGCGAGCCGCGTGCGGTTCTCGTACGAGCCGCCGTACGGGCCTGGTCGCATGCGCGCGGCGAGCAACTCCGACAGCAGATAGCGATGGCACTGCTTGATGTCCACGAAGTCGAATCCCGCCTTCGCGGAGAGTCGAGCGCCTTCGACGATCTGGTCGCCCGCGACCCTCAACTCGTCGTCGGTGAGAACGGGGTAATCGTCCGTAACGAACAGGCGCTTCTTCTTGTCCGCGATGGTCACGGCGTCTACGGCGGGGTCATGCTGCGCTATCAACGGCCCCTTGTAGGAGTATCGCCCTGAGTGCGTGAGCTGCAGGCCTATCAGCAGGTCGCTGTCGTCGCCGACGGAGTGCCGATGCGCCTTCCGCGTGCGTTCCAACATGTCGGCGAGCGAGGACAGGTTCTCCTCGTTGATGAGCAATTGCCGCGTGTTCGCCCGCACTTCGTCCGCGACGGCTGTTGCCTCTCCCCATATGAGCTTGGCGCCGCCCGCTCCGAAGCGTTCCCAGCGGCGTATTGTCAGTTCGCCGGGCTTGCCGTCCAACTCGCCGTCGCAGCCTTCCATGGGGTGGATGGCGAACCGATTCCCGACCGTGCGGCCGCCGATTTCGAGGGGTTCCAGACACGCGCGCAACTCGTCCTCGAGGCGCACACCGACGCCGAGGCGCTCGACTTCCTCGCGCAGCATGTCCAGAGTCTTGTATTTGAAGAACTTCGCCATGGTCTCTTTTCCGGGGAGCCGTTAGCCGAACTGCACAACGGGATTCGACAGCGTGCCGAGCTCGTCGCAGGAGATGTCCACGACATCGCCGTCCTGTAACGGCAGGTCGTTCGGGACGATAATCCCCGTCCCCGTTGAGACGACCGTGCCGACTGGGCAGTCGTTGTCGCGCATGAGGTATTCGGCGAGGTCCTCGAGCTTCCAGTTGATCTGCTCCGTGTTGACGGAGCCTTCCCACAGGACGCCTCCGTCGCGGTGGATCACGCAACTGATGTCGAGGTTGTAGGGGTCTTCGAGCTCCGCGGGCGTCGCGAAGACAGGGCCGAGCGCGCAGCACCCATTGTACATCTTCGACTGCGGCAGATAGAGTGGATTGTCACGCTCGATGTCCCAGGCGGAGACGTCGTTACAGAGCGTGTACCCGACGATCTCGCCGCCCTCGCCCGTCACGAAGGCAAGCTCGGGCTCAGTCGCCGTCAGCGTAGAGTCTCGGCGTATGCCAATCGGCTGGTTCGTCCCGACGATGCAGCGCGGCGTCGCCTTGAAGAAGATCTCCGGGCGGTCGGCGGCGTAGATGCGCGAGTAGATGTCGGATGCGCTGTCGTCGTCGCGCATGTCACTGCTGCGCTTGTACGTGACGCCGCATCCCCACACCTCCGGCGAGTCTATGGGGGTCCGCAGGTGGTGACCGTCTTCCGTGGGCAGGACGTTGACGGTGTCGTAGCTGAGTTCCTCCCGCGCGCCATCCTCCCAGGGAGCGGGCGCGGGGCGTCCCGCCGAGGACTGCTCCTGCATCTCCGCGACGAGGATATTCAAGCTGACGCTGTCGGATGCGGCGACCTGCAGCAACTCCAGCACCCCGGGGGCTTCGTCGGTCGTCACGTCGATGATGGAGCCTTCACGCGTCAACACGCCAACGCGCTTGCCCTCCGCCGGGTCGTGGTATTGCAGCAGCTTCATGGATAGGCCTTCTTGGATGGGGCGTCGGTCGTCCGCGCGTCCGTATCATACGGCGCGAGGCGCCGTCCAACAAGACGAAACGCCGCTGATGCGATCGCCCGCGATGAGTGTCGTTGGCGCGGTGCTTGCACGTAGGGAGGCCCCGAGGCGCTGGCCGCCGCGCGTTGGGAGCGTGCCTCGTTGGCGGCGCCCCGTATGGGGCTGACCGATGCAAGGCGCCCCAGACGGAACGGGCGCACACGGCGTAGCTGAGGAAGGGAAGCATGGCACGCATTACCCTCCTGCTGATGTTTGGATTCTGCTGCGGAGCATGGGGAGTTGATGTCCCGCCCGGGGAAAATCTGCGCCTCCGAGCCAACCAATACCTGGTCGCGGAGCAGCCAGAGGCTCCCACCATGGACGACGGTGGGGCGTGGTCGGTGCAGTTCTGGCTGCGGCTGGGCGAGAAGAAGCCGCTGCCCTTCCAACAGCGCATACTCGTCGCGCGACCGGGAGCCTGGGCGCTGGTCATACGGCGGGGCGAGCGCTGGTGGCGACGACCTGAGGAAGACGGCGAGGCTGCTCTAGCGCCGCCACTCATCACTGAGCTCGCCCAGGTCGTCTATTCGAAATCTGGGCATGTAGGTTCGGTCGGATGGTTCGAGCTTCGCCATGGTGAGTGGATCCGCATCTCGGTCGATCTATCGACAGGCGTTGGCGGAGGAGGACGGGGCCAGAGAGTCGATGACATCTGGGCGACGGCGCTTCAGGGTGGGACACTCGCGGGATCGCGGGAGCCGTTGTACGTCGGAGGCGTGCCCCCGGATGCCTGGCAGGACGCCACGCCCGGTCGTGCGCTGCCATATTCTCCTATTGCAGCGACGACCATCGAATTGGACGACCTACACTTCGCGGCAGATTGGCGAGGTGTCGCCGATGTGCAGTGGCACGCGCAGCCGGACGACGAGACGGCCGGCCTGTGGCATTTCGAGGAGGGAGAGGGCGCCGACCACTATACCTCCGCCGCTCCGCAGGAGTTCAGGCTGTATCGCGCCACGCTGGATGTGTCCAGCGCGCGGAAGGTAGCTACGACGTGGGCTCACTTGCGCGCTGGTAATCGAGGCAGGGGAGCGAGTCGGTGAGGAAGCTAGCCAAGCCGGTCGGCGCCATGGTCGCGGCTGCCGTCCTCCTGTTAGGTTCGAGCGCGACAGCGGATCAGCCGATCAACCCGCCGATCGCCGACGGCGACGTGCTGGAACTCAGGGCGGGCGACTACCTGTGGACAGGGAGCACGCATCACCTCGACGGCGCGCTGACGGGAAGCCTTGGCATTCAGTTCTGGGTGCGTCCGACGGACTTCCCCGAGGCGCCCTTTCAGCATCGCGTTATCGTTGCGAAGCCTGGTAGCTATCTCGTCTCTCTACAGCGTCTCGTCGAGTTCGGACGCGACGTGACCGGACGCATCCCCGTGCCGCGTTCCTACATCGTCCTCGGTGTTTACCGATGGACAGAGGACGGCATCGACGCAGACATGATGTGGCAGCCAAGAGTAGCCGCGGGTGAATGGACACACTTCCACCTGCTTCTACGTGCAACGCGCGGCGGGCTCAGTTCCCAGGTGGCGATCAACGGCGAGAGGCGCAGCAACGGCTTCTCCTCGCCGCATCCAGACCGACTGTTCAACCGATCGTCCTCGCGCCTGTACGTCGGCGATATCCCGCCTGACGCTATCTACGGCCCTGGTGACGAGGCGTTCCCCTACGACCTGCTCGTGTCCTCGCCCATCGCCCTGGACGAACTCGAAATCAGCGCAGGCGCTACCGGGCCGGTCGAGGACTTCGACCGGCCCGTGACGCCCGATGAGCCCACAAAGGCGCTGTGGCGCTTCGACGAGGGTAGACGGGTGATGCGCTACGCCGACACCTCGGGGAAGGGCCATACGTTGCGTCTGGCCAGCCTCGCCGTCGAGGTGCGTGGGAAGGCCGCAACGCGCTGGGCCGCCCTGAAGATGCGCCGATAGACGGGCGCCTCTACGCTCGCCGTTCCAACGGCTCCCAACGCCGACCCTCGCCACCGACGTATTCCGAGAACGGGCGGATGAGCCTGCCCCCGTCGAGCTGTTCGAGCGCGTGCGCCGTCCATCCCGCGACGCGGCTGAGAGCGAACGTTGGGGTGAAGAGCTCCTTCGGCAGGTCCAACGCGTGTAGCACGAGCGCCGCGTAAAACTCGACGTTCGCGCGCAGTCCACGGCCTGGCTTGTGCTCGTCCAGCAGCGCCACGGCAGTCTGCTCGACAGACTTGGCCAACGACAGCAGGGGGTCGTCGGCGTTGCTCTCGAAGAGAGGGCGCGCGACCCGTTCCAGGACTGCGGCGCGAGGATCCCGCACCTTGTATGCGCGGTGGCCGAATCCCATGATGCGGTCGCCACGGTCGAGCAGCGCGCGCAGGTACGCCTCGGCGTTCGCCGGCTGGCCGATCTCGCGCAGCATGTCCAGCACAGGTTCTGGCACGCCGCCGTGACGCGGCCCCTTCAGAGCGCCCAACGCTCCCGTTACGCCAGAGACCAGGTCCGAGTGTGTCGACACGATGACGCGGGCGGCAAACGTGGACGCGTTGAATCCGTGCTCGGCGACTGTGTTCCAGTACGCCTCCAGGGCGCGGACCTGCATCGGGTCGGGCGGCTCGCCCGTGAGCATGTGCAGGTAGTTCTCCGCGTGGCCCATACCGGCGTTCGGCGCCACGGAGTCCCCGCCGCGCAGCCGCCTCCAGTACGTAGCGACGATCGTCGGCATGGCCGCAACCATTCGCACGGCATCGCGATGGGGATCGCCGTCTTTGGCTCCCATCGTCAGCGCGTCCGTGGCGACGCGGAGCGTGTCAATAACGGGGGTCTCCCGCTTGGCCGCCGCGCTGAGTAAGTCCAGTACTTCCGCTGGAAGCGATCGATGGTCGGAGAGCGCATCAGCGAGCGCTCCAAGCTCCGCGGCGTTCGGAAGTCGGTCATGCCACAGCAGATGCGTGACCTCCTCGAACGACGCGCGGGGAGCCAACTCCTCGACGGCGTACCCACCTATGGTTAGACGACCTGCGATGCCGTCGATGTAACTGAGACGCGTCTTCGCGGCGACCACACCGTCGAGTCCTGTTGACATGCCTATCCCTCTCACGGGCCACGGCTATGAGATACGCGGAACTGCCTGACTTGAGTATGTCTCGGAGGCCGCATATACTGTCAATATTGATCGTGTAATCAATGTATGGCCCGGGACATGGCCCGACATGCGATACCTAAGCGCGAAGGCGGCTGCGGAGGAGCTCGGCGTTACGCTCCAGACGCTCTACGCGTACGTGAGCCGAGGGCTCCTGCGGTCGGAGCCAGAGCCTGGACAGACGCGGCGCCGACGGTATAGCGCCTCGGACGTTCAGGAGCTGAAGCGTCGCCAGGAGCGCAAGCGAGATCCGGCGGGAGCCATCGAGAACGCGATGCACTGGGGATCGCCCGTGATGGAGTCGGGCATCACGCTCATATCCGATGGGAGGCTCTACTACCGAGGCAAGGACGCTGTCGAGCTGTCGAGGCGCGCGACCTTGGAGCAGGTGGCAGCCCTGATCTGGCAGGCGGACGGCGACGGCATCGTGTGTAAGCCGCAGGACGCCGACGCGCTCCCTTGGGAGATCCTGCGCGCGCTTCCGCCCACGGACGCCTTCCAAGTGGCAGCGCCCATGGCCTCGACCAGCGACCTGGCGGCGTACAACCCAGACCCACAGGTCGCGCCCGAGATTGGCGCGCGGATCGTGGGTCTGTTCGCCTCCATCGCGGTGAGAGGCGGCGATACCCTCGCGTCGGTAGCGGAGACCCTGCGGGCCGGGTGGGGAGTCGACGGGGATGATGGGCTCGCGCGCGACGTGCTAAACGCGGCGCTCATCCTCTGTGCCGATCACGAGTTCAACGCGTCGGCGTTCACCGCGCGGACGGTGGCGTCGACGGGTTCCACGCTCTATGCGGCGGTCAACGCAGGCCTGTCCGCATTGCAGGGCCACAAGCACGGCGGCTCGACGGATCGTGTCGAGGCTCTGTTCAGCGAGGCGGAAGCCCACGGCGGAGCCACGCAGGTTCTGGCGAACTACTTGCGGCGTGGGGACGTCATTCCCGGCTTCGGACACAAGCTGTACCCCGGCGGCGACCCTCGCGGCGCGGAGCTTTTGGCGCGCGCGCGCGCTCTCTACGGGGACGCGATGCGCCTCACACCCGCCGATGATCTTGCCCTCGCCGTCGAAGACTCCCTCGGGCAGCTCCCGAACATCGACTTTGCGCTCGTCGCCCTGCGCCGCGCGCTGAGCCTACCGATGGGCAGCGCGCTGACGCTGTTCGCTCTCGGCAGAACCGTCGGGTGGATCGGCCATGCCATCGAGCAGTACGCGACCGACCGCCTCATCCGTCCCAGGGCGCGTTACGTGGGCATCGCGCCCGAGTAGCAGACGCTACCTTCGCCGCGTCTGATCCCAACGGCGTCCAGCTTGCCATCGCGGCCGAGTCCGTCGATATTCCCAGTGCCTGGAGTGCGCTGCCAGAGCGCGGGTGGAGATCTGCGTAGGCGAAACGCGGACCTGCTACCGTGCTGGACTCGCCTACGGACGGGAGCCGAGGCCGCGATGCCTCAACCTGGTCGGGTGGTGTGGTGTCCAAAGCGGGGAGGAGAACATATGAAGTTCGGGACGACAGGCCGCCGGCCCTTGCGGCGCCTAGCGGTTGGCTTCACGGCTACGTATCTGGCGCTGATGGGCGTCGGCCTAGTTGCGTTGGCGGCCGAGCCGGAGATCCACTGGATCAACAACTATCGCGCGGCTATCGCTGAGGCGAAGGCTACCGGCAAGCCTCTGTTCGTCGAGTTTCGTTGCGTGCCCTGAATTAACGGCCGCGTGTTTGATGCACAGGTTGTGCATACCGCCAAGTCGTCGCCTCGGGGCAAACTGCTCACGCAGTATGTCACCGCGCGTATTGCCAGCATGACGAACATCGACATCGGGCTCTTCGACTACGATCGCCACAACGCGCTCTACTACTTCATCATGAACGCCCACGAGCACATCTACATGCGCTACGGTGGGAGGGACGCAAGGTCGGCTCATTCCTACCTGGACCTGGACAGCCTTGAGGTCGCCCTCAGGATGGGACTCGAGCGACACGAACTCTACAAGCAAGGGAAGCTGGAAAAGCAGACGCGTCCCAAGCCGTTCTATCCCAGGGACATACCGGGCGTGAAGCGGGAGATACTTCCGACCCGATGCGTGGAGTGTCACCTTATTGCCGACTACCAGGCGCAGGAGGCGGAACGCGCTGGCGAGCTCGATAGGCGCCGGGACATGTACCGGTCTCCAGACATCAGGACCATCGGCATTGAGCTGAATGTGCCTACCGGGTTGGTTGTGAAGGAAGCTAAGGGAGCTGCCCAACGCGCGGGAATGCGAGCCGGAGACACGATCGTCGCCGTCAACGGCACGCTGACGCTGACGTTCGGCGACCTGCAGTATTTCTACAGTCAGACGCGTCGCGACGCGGAGCAGGTGCGGTTCGCGGTCAGCCGAGACGGCGAGACGCGCGCCCTTACCGTGGATCTGCCTAAGGAGTGGTGGTGGACCGACCTGTACCATCGCTTCTGGTCCGTTGAGCCCATCCTGACGTTCTCCGCGCGACCGCTGAGCGACAGGGAGAAGAAGCGGCATGGTCTCGAGGTTGACGGGCTTGCGTCGGAGGTGACTCAGATTAGCCTCAGGAGCAGGAGCGGAGGACGGGACGAGTTGCGGCCGGGAGACGTGATCTACTCGGTAGACGGCGTGCAGGTCAACGAGGCGACGCAGAACTGCGAAACCCACATCAAGCTCACGATGACAGCGGGGTCCGCCTTCCCCGCGAAGGTATTGCGCTACGGGAAGCCGACGGACGTGCGAATCAGAACGCGCAGGCAGAGGTACCGCAAGTAGGACCGGCCAGGCGCACGCCTGCGACGTCGACGCGAGTGGAGTTGTCATGAGAATTGCCGCAGGTCCGCTGTGTGTGCTTCTCCTTATCGTCGGGTGTAGTTCCCGCACGCCCCTGCCCGTAGCTGAGTGGAGCGAACCCGTTGAGGTGTTTCACAGGGATCTCGTCGTGGTCTCGTACAGGGCGAAGCTGGACGGCGCTACGCTCGTCGTGGAGGCCACCCACGCTCCGACCTGGCACACCTATGCTCTGGACAATGTTGAGCGCGCGCGGGAGGCGTCGGGCAGGGACAGACCAGATACGGAGCTTCCGACCCGAATCGAGGTCAGCGGCGGGCTTCGCGTCGTGGGGAACTGGCGCCAGTCGGATCCCACGGACCTGTCTCAGGCCGCCATCCACTGGTACACGTGGGGCTTCGAAGGAGTGACGCAATTCGCCGCGAGAGTGGAGCGCGTCGAGGGCGCCGAAGCGACCGTCATCATCAACGGTCAGGCCTGTGACGCCGCCGCGTGCAGCATGGTCGACGGCGTGGCGGTTCCGCTGCCGGGCGCGCTGCCGTCCCAGGAGCAACTCGCGGAGTACGCCGACGAGAGCGCAACAGATCTGTCGCGGCTCGTCGAGGTGGCGACCTCTGACCCAGTGACCGGAGCGACGCGGTAGGGCCGCGCGCCGCTCCTGACGGGTATCTCCCAGCGCGGACTACTCGATACCAAGCCGGTCGAACTGCTCAGCGGGCGCGTCGCACTCGCGCATGAGGTCCGTCATGTGCCCCTGCATGCGCGCTTCGACAGCGGCGTCTTCCAGCGGGGTCAGTTGCCCAGCGTCCGATTCAAGGTCGAACAGCAGCGTGCCGTATTGGTAGATGCCACTGCGGCCGCGGTTGGCGATCTTCATCGTCTGGCAGCCCTTCGTGAACGAGAACGGCTCCGCCAGTTCGATGTTGTCCCGCAGTTCGCTGGGTGAGAACGAGCTGCGCATGTGCGTCGGCATGAGCGTGTAGTCGTTCAGCGGTTGGTTGTCCTCACGCGCTGGCGCGCGCATGTAGACATGCCGCCCGTCCGTAACATTCACCTGATGGCCGTGCTGCCCGAAGATGGCGGCCTCGCGCACGGGAGTGTCGTTCGCGATCGTGTCGCCCAGCGGCTTCCCGAGCATGGACTCCGTCGGCTCAATGCCGAAGTACTGCAGCAGCGTCGGACCGAGGTCGATGGACGGCTGCACGAGGCTGTCGCGTCGCTCGCCCTTGGCTCCGCTGCGCGGATCCCACACGAAGAACGGCGTGTGGGCGATTTCGTTGTAGAACGGCAGCCAGCACTTCGCCCAGGAGTCGTGCTCGCCCAGCAGGAACCCATGGTCCGTCCACAGGACCAGCATCGTGTCTTCCCACATGTCTAACTCGTCCATGAGGTCCAACACGTTTCCAAGCTTCGCGTCGCACATGCTGAGCAGGGCGGCGTACTCGTGCTGCATGTGCTCGACCTGCTCGCGCGTCTCCGTCACCTTGGAGTATGGCGGCCAGTCGTGCAGTGGTCCGTCGTAGTTCGCGTAGTGCTCTGGGTAGAGATCCTTGTACATACGGTGCGCGAAGAACGGCTCGTGCGGGTCGAACGTCTCGAGCTGGAGAAACCAGTTGTCCGCCTCGGAGTTGCGCCGGATGAACTCGACCCCGGAGTCGAACGTGCGCGACTGCGACTGATCGCACTCTCTCTGCATGTGCAGGCGGTTGATGCGGTCCTGGCGATGGGCGCCTCCCTCGCCGGCGTTTCGTCCGACGGCGTCCACTTCAGGCGGGTCGTCCACTTGCCCGATCCAGGCGTCGCCCTCCTGGCCGCGGTGGAACTCCCACGTGTTGTATTCCGTGTGGTAGGTAGCTCCTCCGGTTTCCCAGTAGTGCTGATGGTCCGTGATGAGGTGTGAGCTGACGCCGTTCTCGCGGAGTATGCCAGGGACGGAGTCGTCGAACGGCTCCAGTGGACCCCAACTGCGGTGCAGGAAGTTGGGTCGCCCCGTGTGCAGGTCGCGACGCGCGGGCATGCAGGGCATCGAGCAGATGTACGACTTGTCGAACGTGACCGTGCGTTCCGCCAGCCGCGCGAAGTTCGGCGCGTGCGTCCAGTCGCACCCGTAGGGCGGCAGCATGTGCCGGTTCAACGAGTCGAACATCACCATGATTGCCTTCATGCCGCGCCTTCCATCGAGTTGAGGAACCGGCGTTCCGCCACGCCACGGATCATCCCCCGATGGGCTTCATCACGCAAGACGCCCGGGCAGCGCGCGCCCGTCTGTAAGTGGCGGTACGGTAGGGCGCCCGACCGGAGCGAGGCCCGGTCGGGCGCGGGAGGATCGTCGACGCGCGGTAGGCGCTAGCGGCGCTTCAGGTCACCCCACCGCGTCAGGCGCTTACCGGAAGGAGTGACGGCTGCGGGCTCGTCCGTGGGTTCGTCTGTCGAGAGCAGTTCTGAGACGTCTACCACGTATATGTCCTCCGCCTCGGCCGCCCCCGACTCGAAGGCGACCTGCGTGCCATCGGGCGACCAACTCGGGCGGCGGTCCCTCGCCTCGGTGTCCGTGAGCCGGGTCAGGTTGCTTCCGTCGCGATCCATGACGTAGATCTCTGTGTCCACTGGCTCAGGCCCGGAGCTGAAGGCAATCCTGCTCCCGTCGGGTGACCAGGCTGGGCCGTCATTGTACGCGTTGGGCGCCAACCGTACCTCGTTGCCTCCGTCGCGGTCCATAATGGCGATTGCGTTCTCTACGAAGTACACGATCTGCTGACCATCCGGCGACCAGCGAGCCCCCCAGCTATTCGCGCCGTTGCGCGTGAGCTGCCGGACGCCGCCACCGTCAGGTTCCATGACGAATATCTCCATCCGCCCGCCGGCCCGACTGGATGAGAAGGAGATCTGTGCCCCGTCCGGCGACCAGTGAGGATCCCAGTCGAAGACAGGACCCACGGCGATTGGCGTGACATTGCCTCCGTCGCGGTCCATGACGTAGATGTCGCCGTTTGCCCATCCGCCCTGGGTTCTCCCAAACGCGATCTTCTGCCCGTCGGGAGACCAGGTTGGAAACAGGTCTTGCTCGGGATTGTCGGTGAGTCGTACCTGGTTTCCTCCGTCACTGTCCATGATGTAGATCTCGTAGTTGCCGTCGCGATTCGTGTGAAAGAGTACCTCCTGCCCGTCGGACGACCAGACCGGCTCGCCATCGCCCGCCCCGTTCTGGGTAAGAGCCACGGGAGCGGGCAACCCAGGCGCTGCCATCACGGGCCGCGGCCCCGCGTCCGGCAGCGGCGCGAGGGGCCTCACCCGCGCTCGGAACGCGTCCATCGACCCACTTAACTGCGCGATGGGCACGAACGTGTCGCCACGCGCGGAGAGCATGGCAAGATCCACGGCGGATTCCTCTATCTCGTGGGCGCTGATCCCCAACCATCCAATCATGAGTGTCGAAGTCACCACGGAAACGGCGCTGGTCATGCGATTGGTCCCCCTTGGGACTTCCCCAAAAGCTCTCGCTTGCGGACGTGCGGTGAGCCACGCGAGAGCGACTGACGCGATGGCCAGCCGTCGGCGCAGAAGCCCCATCGCGCGCGTCATACGCATGCGAATCGCCCCTTGAGAGATCCCTAACTGCTCCTGCAGCTCCTCGTAGCTGCGGTCCTCCAGATATCGTGACCGGATGAGGTGTTGCTCATCTTCATCCAACGCGGACAACGCAGCGACGACACTCTCCCAACGGTCCCGCACCGCGAGCGTCTCATCGATCGGCGGCACGGGCGCGGCGACCTCGAACGGGTCACCCGAGAGCGTTGGCTGTCGCTTGCGGTTCCAGTCAATCACGATGTTATGGGCGATTCGCGCGATCCATCGCTCTAAGTGGTCCGTGTAGGTGACATGCTTCTTCCCCGCCCACACGGCGACGAGCACAGTGTGGGTGAAGTCGTCCAGGTCACGCCGCGTCCTCTCGCTCCGGCTACCGATGTGCCGGATGAGGCCTACGTGCGCTAGCACCTGTTGATCGAAGTCGTCGCCTAGTCCGTCCGACCCAGCGCTCATGGATCTGTTGCCCACCTTCCCGAGATAACACGGGCGTGGTCGTGCTTTGTCACGGATTTCTTGGCGCCGGGCTCATGAGCGACCGATTTCGGAGGGCGGCGACCGGTCGAAAGGAGTGGTTCTGCCTGCGGCGCGCTGGACTGGAGTGTGTGCATTAGGGCTGGGCGGTTGAGAGCTTGCGCGGCGATTCTCGCAGGCGGGGAGGCAGGTGGCAACAGCAGCCGGCGGCGCGCCAGGCCTCCGAACGCGATACAGACCGCAGGGACGACCACACATCATTCCTGGCGCGCGCCGGCGTTGCGCCGGAAGGCACAGCGCACGCGCGCCACGCAGAATCAGACCAAACCTGCAGCGATGGACGCGCTCTATAGTCATATGAGGAGGCAAGTGACGCGGTGGACGACCTCGTACAGACGGTCGAGCGGGCACAGGCGGGAGACGCAGCCGCCATGCGTTCGCTTGTCGACGAATACGACTCCGCCATGCGACGCATCGCGCACAACGTCCTGCACGACCGGGAGGACGCGCACGACGCCGTGCAGGAGGCGTGGATCGTCGCGGTACGCCGGCTGTCGACCTTGCGCGAGCCCGAACGGTTCCCTGCCTGGCTGTACAGGGTGGTCGTCCGCTGCGCGACACGGCGACGACAGGCAGGCGCGGCTTACGGACGCGCGATTGCCCGCTTGGCGAGCGTGGCGCCAGCATACGCAGACACGCAGCCAGCGGAAGAGGACGAGCCGCCGCAGGTCGTCGCGGCGCTACACGCGCTCAGCCCGAAGGACAGTCTTGTCGTGGGGCTGCACTACTTCGGCGGCATTGCCGTGAAGGAAGTCGCGCGGCTGCTCGATTTGCCGACGGGAACCGTCAAGAGTCGACTGCATCACGCGAGGGGCACACTACGAAGGGAGCTCGGACGGATGACCAACGGAGCCGATACGCACACGCCGCACGAGTTTCGTAAGGTGATCGCGGGCAACCAGGGCGAGATGCCCTGGAAACCCATGGTCGACGGATCGCTGGATGGCTGGCGCGCGCCGTCACGCGGACAGCCACCACGGCCGGTCTCAGAAGCCCCCGCCGGTTGGGAGGTCGTCGGTGGGAACGGTCTCGTCGGCGAGGACTATGGCCACGGCGTAGGTCTGAAGTTCGGTGAGCTGTCATGGCGGGACATTGAGGTCTCGGCGCTTGTCACGCCGATTCAGGGAGGCAATACACAGGTCTCCTTCCGTATGGACGACGACGGCAACGGATACGTCTTCGACCTGATGCTTGGATGGCAGGTGGCGGCGATCCATCGAATCACACGAACAGGTTCTGACCCGGCGGGACTCGAGAAGCTCAGCACCGTGAACTACCCCGTCGAACGTGGTCGTGAGTACACGATCGGCATCGCGGCGCGTGGGCACTCCATCACAACCTACGTGGACGGCGCCCTCGTGAACCAACTCACCGACGACGCATGGGCGCGTGGGCGCGTCGGGCTGACCGTGTGGAAATCCAAAACCCTGTATCGAGAAATGCGCTATCGCGTGTTGGACGAGGACTGACGGACGATCGCCGACGCGAAGTGTTCACCCAACCACTACAGCGGAGAGAGCCCATGTCCCGACTTCGTACTGTGTTGCTTGTTTCTACGTTGCTGGCCATTCCACTCCTGGCTCTTGCGCACGGAGACGCGGATTCGCACGCGTCTGACGAGCCCCGCGCGGTCATCGCGGGCAACCTGGGCAGGATGGCATGGAAGCCGATGTTCGACGGGTCGTGGGATGGATGGAGCCAGCGCGCGCCTGGTCAGGCCTTCGCGCCTGTCACTAGCGCGCCGGACGGCTGGACGGTCGTCGGGGAAGACGGTCTCATTGGCGAGAGTCGCTCTGGTAGCACGGCGCTGGCTTTCGGAGAGCCGTCGTGGCGCAACGTGGAACTGTCCGCGCGGATCACGCCTCAGGCGGGCGGCAACGCCGCGATTATGTTCCGCATAGACGAGGATGGCGGCGGCTGGTACACGTTCGACCTGATGCTCGGGTGGCAGGTGGCGGCCATCTACAAGCTGACCCGCAACGACGAGGGCAGGCTGGACCTCGTCAAGCTGAGCACGGTGAACTACACACTGGAACGCGACCGCGAGTACGATGTCCAGATCGCTGCCCGGGACCACTCCATCACGACCTACATCGACGGGGAACTCGTCAACCAGCTCACCGACGACACCTGGTCGGGCGGCGCTACGGGGTTGCCGCCCGTAGCGCCGCCCATGTCGTCGCCAGCCGCCCACGTGGCGACGCAGTCCTCACCACGTCCACCTTGAAGTCATCGAAGGCGACCTCGATTCCGCCGTCGTTGCCGGGGTGTGGGTTGGCCTTGACGTAGATGCCCACGCCGCCGACGCCGAAGTTGGGGTGGCCCTCGCTGATCCACTCAGCGACGGGCTTCCGGTTTGCCAGGCCCGGTCCTGGACCCACGGTCGTGAGCCGCACTGCGTCCGTGTTGAGAATTCGACGTGGAGGCTCACGGATGCCGAGGTACACCTCGTGCGCGCCGCCTCGCAGTTCGATCCGGCCCTCGATCCACACGTCTACGGGAGCCGCAGGCCACCCAGGGATTGGGACGTGCCGTCCGCCTCCCGTCCTTGTCTCCCGCCACACGCCGGCCGGCAGCGGAGGTACGCCTGGGAAGGGCGGCAGGTCGTCGCCCCAGTCCCACCGGAACACGCTGTGCCAGACGAGGACGCCATCCCCAAGCGCCCCGTGGCCAACGGACACGTACACATGTTGCGCGGGATGACCGTCTGGATCCGGCTCGTCCTGGATTCGGAACGCGACGCCGATCTGCAGGAGATCGTCCTCGGCTAGCTTCGTGATCTTCATCCGCCAGGTGATCGCGCCCTCGGCAAGCTGAAGACCGTCTATGCCGAGGATCCCGAAGCCGTAGCGCGTGGATGCAACACGCAATACGCCTTCCTCGACGGTCCAGGCTGGCGGCTGGTAGGCGTCGCGACTCGATCAGTCGTCCAACTCCGCTGGTGAGTCGAAGCGGTAGACAACGGCCCACACTGACTGCAACGGCAGGCAGAGAACGACGCAGCACAGCGTCAGCCGCCAGATCCGCACGCTCGCGCCAGCGATCTGGAGCCCCTTAGACCCCATGCCCTAGCCCTGTATCACCCAGCTCGGGAACAGCACTGCCACTGGAGCCGGGAAGCCCGCCTCGACGAGAACCCTCCGAATCGCCTCCTCCGCGCGGTCGATGGCGGCGAGTTGATCTGCTTCGATTTCCTCCGCCGTTGGCATCGCTGAGAGCATGCCTTTGGCGACGAGCGCCTTACCTTCGGGGCCGCGCAGGCGCTCCATCCGGGCCGCCTCCGCCTGCATGACCTCGGGGATATACCGTATGGCCGCGTCTACCCGCATATAGGGCTTCCGGCCGACAGTGTCCGAGTTGATGCGGATGATGACCCCAGCGTGGATGATGTCCGTCGCGGCCGGAGCGAACGCCTCTCTCCGCGTACGGGACGCGGCCCGCTCGTCGTGATCGAGATCGACCGCGACTGCCGCGCTCTCGGCAGAGGGGCGGGTAGCGCCGTCCTCAGCTTCCCAGTCGATCCCGCTCACGATGGCCCGAGCCATCAGCCTGCCATCGGTCACGTGAAGGGGAACGACGTACTCATAGCCAGCTGCGGGATGGTCGCCGGTTCCGGGAATCGCGTAAGTGTCGTAGTAGTTCTCCCACTCGATCGCCCGGGCCAGGGCTGATCCGGCGGCGTCCGCAGCCCCGGCATCGTTGCGCACGAACCGGGATCCGCCGCCCGGCCGCACCGGGCCAGCGTCCACGGTGAGCCGACGTGGAGGGGCGCCCGCGTTGAGTACGTCGTCGGCAGCGGCTTCCGGGAGCCCGGTGGGTTCGCCCCCTGGTCGGTCGTAGGCGCCGATGCGCCACACCCCTCGCAGCTCCACGGAGTCGTCGGGCGCGATGAGGTGCAGCGTTGGCGCGGTGGCGAATCTCGGCCCGTCGTCATCACCCCACACCCCGACTCTGAGGTAGAACTCCGACGGCGAGGGCTGCCTCGCAGGCGACACGAGAGCGATGACGCGCACGCCGGACGCCTCGTCGCGCTCGTCAAAGAGAACAGAGCCCGTCGACGGATCGTCATGGTCGTCCATATAGAGCGCCATCGCGCGCGCCTCGAACAAGGACGCGTCTGGATGGACTACCAGCCGCCCTTCCGCGTCGATCCGCTCCGCCTGCGCCCAAGCCGGCCCACAGACGCACAGGGAAGCCGCGACAACGCGCGCCAATCCGCCGATCCGCCACCGAGACATATGCGATCCTCCAGGCTGAGTCGAGAATGGCGCGCCGTCGCGCCCGCCGATACTAGCCGCCACAGGGTAGGCTCTAGCCGCCTTGTGTGGCAAGGATCACGATATGCTACGCAGATGTGCTGAGCGGCGCGTCGGCTCCGATAGTGACGTGTGCGGCGTTGCATCGCCCTCTGTCGCGAGGTACGTTGTCGGCGCCGTCGGCCGGCGTCTCGCCACGCCTCGACGGAGTTCGCCATTCCGAATGTCCGCGAGGGAGGACGACTCATGCCTAAGCACGCCCATTTCGCTCTCGCCATCCTGCTACTGACGCCGGCGTTCGCCGCACGGGGCGAACTCATCGGCGCCTGGCTGTTCGAGGAGGGCAGCGGAGGCACAACCGTGGACGCGTCGGGACAGCAGGCCGACGGAGAACTCGTCGGCGGCGCGGACTGGGACGCCGGCAAGTATGGAGGCGGCATCGTGTTCGACGGCTCGACGGGACACGTCGAGGTCCCGGACCCAGACCAGGTGCTCATCCCGCCCGCGATGACGGCCATGGCGTGGGTGAAGTTCGACAACGTCGCCGGCAACCACTCTATCCTCGAGCAATACGACTGGGCGGGCGAGCTCGGCGCCTACGCCTTCCGCACGAACGGCGCGCAGTTGCAATGCTACGTCATCTGGGGAGTGGACGCCCCCGTCACAACGGGTGGCGCGCTCGAGACGGACATCTGGACTCATTGCGCGTTCTCGTACGACGGCGACACGCTACGGCTCTATCAAGACGGGGAGAACGTGGGCGAGCTCGCCGTCGCTAACGGCGACCTGAATCCCAGCAACAAGTCGCTCTCCATGGGCGTGCGGGGTGACACGAAGGATGTGCACTGGTTGGCGGGAGCTATGGACGAGGTGGCCCTCTTCGACACGGCGCTGTCGGAAGACGAGATCAACGCCATCGCCACTGCGGACGCTAGCCTCGCCTCGACCGTGTTGGCAGTGGACCCGAAGGGCAAAGCCGCCGTGCGATGGGCAACGCTGAAGTCTGGCGCGCGGTAGAAGCCGAAGCGAGGCAGAGAAGGGACTAGAGCTTGTGCAGGAACCCTCGCAAGGCGCCGCGCAGCAGGTCTGGCTCCTCCACCCAGGGATAGTGACCCACGCCGGGTAGGGAGACGAACTCACCGTCCGCCACGGTTCGCGCTACGCTCTCCGCGGACCACGCTGGGCGGGGGTCGCTCGCGCCGTGCACGACGAGCGTAGGCATGGGCAGCTGCGCCACGCGTGTGAGAAACCGTGGGTTCGACACGATCCGCTCGTGGTCGTCGTTCACGTGCGCGTTCACCTCGATGTTAACGAGCCGGTCGTGGTCTCCGGGGGGCTCGGGCGCCGCGCCGGGATCGTGGTAGTTCGTGGGAGTAAGTATCGTCTGCCGCTCGTGGGCGATGAGGGCGCGCTGGCTATCCGTCGCGCGGGCGCGCAGCCGATTCAGCGCCTCGAAGCGGGCGCGCGCCTCCGTGGTGAGCCGAGTCAGTCGCGCGCGGCGGTATTCCGTTCGCCAGCGCGGGTCGATGCCCGTGCCGCTGATGTAGACAAGCGCCCGCGTCTTCGACGGGTACCGCGCCGCGTAGATGAGGGCTAGCGAAGCTCCCCACGAGTGACCGCCGACAACCCACTTGCGAACGCGCCATCGCTTCCTGAGCGCCTCGAGGTCGTCCACGAATGTCGCGACATCGTACGGGCCGCGCCGCTCTGACCTGCCCGACCCGCGTTGGTCGTACCGATAGACACGACCGAGGTCGTCCAGCATGTCCGCGACGGGTCCGAGGTCGTCGTAGCCGCCGGGTCCACCGTGGCACAGGACGATCGCTTTGCCCTTGCCCTGTCGCGTCGTGTGCAGCGTGACGCCGTTGACGGCGATGCTCTCCGCCTTGACCTCCGCCATCCTGCTTCACGACCCCCAGAAACAAGACGGCCCCGGCCGGATGGCCGGGGCGTGCAACGTGATCGAACCGTCAGGCCGCGCCTAGTCTTCGAACTCGTAAGGCACGGTCTCCGCCTGGTGCGTGCGCGAGGACTTCTCGGAGAGCTCCAGCACGGCAATGACGCGCCGCGCGGACTCCGGCGTCACGATGAGGCTCGTGTTCACCGGGTCGTTGATGTAGGAGACGAAGTTCTCGTAGAAGCTCGGGCCAGGCCGACCTTCGTACTTCACTTCCTGGCTGTCGGGCTGGTCGTCCAGCTTCGACTGCACGTGGAAGCAGCCGTCGCCGTCCGTGATGGAGCCGTGGGAGCCCAACAGGCGCCAACGCTGCTTTCCTACCGTGGCGATCTGCGACATCTGGATGTCCGCGCTGCACCCGTTGGCGAACCGGATGAGCCCATGCACGTGGTCTTCGTTCGTGATGTCGTCCCACACGAGATCGTGGAAGAAGCCGGTGATGTTCACCATCTTGTCGGGGATGACGTTTAGCAGCCAGTCGATGAAGTGGGCGCCCCAGTCGTAGAACGCGCCGCCCGACACCGCTTTGGAGCTACGCCACCAGTCGGGGTTCGGCTTGCCGTAGCCGCCGCCCCACATCTCGATGTTGTACACCTGACCGATGACGCCGCTCTCGACCAGCCCCTTGAGCGTCCAGAAGTCCTGGTCCCACCGGCGGTTGTGGTGGACCGTCACGACGACATCGTTCTGCTTCGCCGCTTCTATCAGGTCCGTCGCTTCGGCGATGGTGATGGTGAAGGGCTTCTCGACGATGGCGTGCTTGCCAGCCTGGAGGCAAGCCAGGGTGGGCCCGTGGTGAAGATTGTGCGGAAGCACGTTCACGGCTACGTCGAATTCACCCCAGGCGATCATATCGTCGAGGGAGTTGAACACCTCTACTTCGGGGAATTCTTCCTTCGCGGCCGCCGTGCGCGCCTCATCGATGTCGAGGATAGCGACGGTGTTGATACCGTCGGTGCGGTTCATCGCGTGGACGTGATGACGTCCCATGTTGAACGCGGCGCCGTAGCCTATGACGGCTCCGCGAATCTCGTCAGCCACCTGTTTCTCCCTGCGTCGTGAAATGTCGTTGGAAGCGTGCCACGGCCGCGAAGTCTAGCACGGGCGCGGTTTCGCGGCAATTGAGCGGCCGCGTGGGATGACCGCAGCGCGCTCCGACTGCCACGCTGAGGAGCCGGAGGCGACGAAGGGTCTTCGGGGGCAACCAACGCCGCGCTACGCACCGGGAGATGCTTCGCTGACGCTCAGCATGACATGGCTGGGGCTGGTGGGCCGGCGGACGCGCCACACACCCACGCCTGTCGCCCTGAGGAGCCAAAGACGACGAAGGGTCTCGGGACGACCGCCGTGTTGCTGTCCGCGCGAAGATGCCTCGGCTGCGACGGTCGCTTGGTCAGCCGCGCATCTGGCTGAGGACTACAGCGAGGCTGCGCCGCACGGTCTCCGTGCTCGGATGTCCGGCACCAAGGACCTGCTCGAATATGTGCATTGCGCGTTCGTAGCACTCGTTCGCGCCGTCCTGGTCGCCCTGAGTGAAAAGGACGCCGCCCAGGTTGTTGACGCGGATCGCCACGGTCGGGTGGTTGGGTCCGTAGGTGGCTTCGCCCAGACGCAATGAGCGTTCGTAGCACTCTTTCGCGCCGTCCAGATCGCCCTGACTCTTGAGCACGAGGCCCAGGTTGTTGACGGAGGTCGCCACGGCCGGGTGGTCGGGTCCAAGATCGGCTTCGTAGACCGCAGCCGCTTGCCTGAGCATGTCAGCGGCCTCGGCAAACTGCGCGCGGATCTGAAGGTAGGCACCAGCGTGATTGAGGATGCTCCCAAGCGCGTCTGCGGCTGACCCCGGCTCCGTCTCGCCCTCTGTCACAGCGCGGACGTGGGACAGTAAGCGGTCGTACGTGGGCCACACCTCGGGATCGGTTAGGACGTCTGCCGGCATCGCTTTGGACAGCAAACGCACGGCGCATTCCCACCATCGCTGGCGGTCGTCGTCGGACATGCTGTCTCGCACAACCTGCTGCACAAGCCGGTGCACTGACAGCGCGTCCCCGTCCACGGTCATCAGCGAATACTGCCGTAGCGCGATCGTGACCCTTCCCATGGCGCGCACACTGCTCACTGCTGAGGCCAATGGCTCGGGCAGATGCTCCGCGCCCTCCGTGATGATGCCGCGCGGGATGTCGTCCGGCGCGAAGAAGGCGCACAGGTTCAGCAGGTCCGCTGCCTCCGGCGACTCCTCGCGAACGCGCTCCATGGACACTTCCCACGTCCTTGCGACCGGGTCGGGGTGCGCGAGCGGGGCTGCGGTTTCCATCGCGTCGGCGGGATCCTCGCGGTAGCCCGCCAGGTATTCGTCGTACGATATCCCCGCCGCGTCCATGTACGCCGCCGCTTGCTCCAGCGCCAGAGGCAGGTCGCCCAACTCGTCGGCGAGTGTGTCTGCCGCGTCGCCCTCGTCTCCCGTGCGGGCGCGCAGGAACTCAACGGATTCCTCGCGCGGCCATGTAACCACGAGCAGGGGTCGCGCGGTCCCTCGCCAGGCGGCGCTCCGCGACGTGATGACGATGTGTCCTGAGTCGCCGTCGGGTAGCAGGTCCGCGACGGCGTCGGCGTCCGGGGCGTTGTCGAGTATCAGCAGCCACTTGTCGTTCAGGCGCAGCCACTCACGCACGGCAGCCACGGTGACGGTCTGATCCTGCGCGTCCTTCTGCGGCAGGCCCAGTTGCTGCGCAAACGCAACGTAGCCCGTCTGTCGGGAGGAGGCATCCTCCGCGGCGACCCACCACACGCAGTTGTATTCGCCCGCGTAGCGGTGCGCGTATTCCGCCGCGATCTGGGTCTTACCGATGCCGCCGAGGCCGTGAATGGCGTCCGTCTGCGTCAGAGCGGCGCGATCTTTCTCGTTTCCGTGGGCCGGGTTGTGCAGCGAGTCGTACAGCGTCGTCAGGATGCCTTCGCGACCCGTGAAGTTGCGGTTGCGGCGTATGGGGACGTGCCATGTCGTCGGGTGGGCGCCGTACATGCGGCTTCCGCGTGGCGCCTGCATCGGATCGACGTCCGCCTCGTGCGGCTCCCAGATGTCGAGCGGGGTCTCGCCGTCCTTGACGACGTACTCGCCGTGGTGTTTCCACGAGCAGACGCCGGAGTTAAGCTGTCGCGAGGCGTCCGTGTGCACCGGGCGCGTGACGCATATGTGTCCAGCTTCCACCATGGCCTCAGCGCGCGCCGCCCAATCGACGTTGTGGCCGAACACGTCGAAGCGGCCGTCGTCCATCCGCCTGAGGCGCACCTGCCCGGCGTTGATGCCGACACGTATGCTGAGCTTGTGGTCGCGCATGGCGCGCTGCATATCGAGAGCGCGCTGCACGGCGACATCCTTCAAGCGAAACGCGGCGAGGTACCCGTCGCCGGTGTGCTTGGCGCACGTCCCGGCGTCGTCGCGAGTGATGATGTCCTTCAGGATTGCGTCGTGGTCGAGTAGCAGCGCGTGGTAGTCGTCACCGGGCATGCTATCTTTGAGCTTCGTCGATCCCGCGATGTCCGTGAACAGGATGACGAGCTGGGCGTGTTCAGAGTCTGGCGCGAGGCCGGGAATGCCGACCTGCCAATGGCGCCCATCACGCGGCTCTGCCCGTGCGTCTGCCTGTGCGTCCGAATGTGGCATGGATCGCCCCGCCAACGTCTGAGCGTAGGCTACTGGCTAACCATATGAGATTCAACCGACGTCAAGACGCGCGGCGCGTCAGGGGCGCGCGCGCCCTCGCTAGTCACGCCGTCGCGGAGGGAGCTGCGCCCGCCTTCCCCGGCCTCTGGCGCGGCCCGTTGAGGAGCTTCCCAAGCCACGTGTACCGAACCACCGTGTGGTAGACCAGCAGAAGCACCCCAGTGACGGCGACACAGACGAAGAGGAACTTCACGATCGCGGGCGTCTGCCAGTCGCGCACGACCATCTGCGCACAGATGATGAGCGGCAGATGCGCAATGTACAGCCAGTACGACGAGTCCGAGACGTAGCGCACCCACCGGCGCTCGCGCGAAAGCACCGCGCGGAATAGGCCCATCAGTCCGAACGTCATAAGCCACGCGTAGCCTACCTGCGCTACGGCTGAAATCGCGCGACGGGCTTGTGGGTCCACGCTATCCACGGCGCCCATGGAAAACGCCAGTCCCAGCGGAAGGGCCAGCACGAACGCCACAGGCAACGCCAGCCACCACCAGCGCCCGACACGCCCCTCGCTGTCGTCGGCGTCGTAATGCAGCGCGCCGAAGCCATAGAACACCGCGTAGTAGAGCAGCACGCGGGGCATCGGCAGAAGCCCTGCGGACGTGTCGGGCCCGAAGTTGCCAGGCGCCTGTCCCATGAACCACTGCGGGACCAGCGTCAGCGGTATGAGCCACAGGAATCTCGCCGGCGACACGACCAGCCACGCAGGAGCCCCTTGCCACCCAAGCCTGTCTGCTACTGCCGCACAGACGGCGAAGCCGGGTACCAGCCAGCACAGGAACCACAGGAACCACAGATGGTGGAATACAGGTGTCGCCATGAGCTGCTGGATCCGCCCTGACCGGACCCCCTTGAGCTGCCGGGCCGGCGCCCCCGCGGACCTGCCGGGTACCCGCGCGCCTGAATCGCCCTCCGCGAGAAGGGCAGCGACCTCTTCCCTCCCCGCCATGACCTTGTCCTCCTCCACTGTGATCGAGAGGAGCTCGGCGATGAACTGCGTCGTAGGCCAATCGGTCGCCAGGACTTCTGTGGGCGTCGCTCCAGAGCCGTTTCGCGCGGCTAGGTCGGCGCCCGCTTCGACAAGCAGGCGAGCTGGCCCGGCGTGGCCGAGGAACGCGGCGGCGTGCAGGGCAGTACCCTTGTCCCTGCCGCGCGCGTTCACATCGGCTCCTCTGCGCAGCAGCAGATCGACAGCCTCAGTCTGGTCGCCCAGGGTCGCCATGGCCAGCGCCGTCCCGCCAGACTCGGGGTGCTGACTGTCGACGTCGACGCCAGCGGCGAGGTGTTCGCGGATCGCGTCGACGGCGCCGCTTCGCGCGGCTGCCCAAATGTCGGCTTGCGCAACCCCGCTCTGTTCGCGGACGGTTGAGCGCTCGATGCCCGTTGCCATCGCGATCCCATTCACCACGGCCATAGTCGGGATGACCGTGACCATGCACAGGGCAAGCGGCAGGACGATGCGACGGACTCGCTGCCCAAGGAGGGACTTCAGGCCCCTTCGTCTCCAGAGCATTGCGGTGAAGAAGCCGCTAAGCAGGAAGAACAGCGGCATCCGAAACCCGTGTACGACAGCGGCAAACAGGCCGAACAGGCCGAACAGGGCGTGCTCCCGGCTGTCTTGCACTACCCAAGCGACCTTGACGAACGAGAGAGAGGCGTGCAGGGCGATCCCCAGCAGCATGGCGGTGGCGCGTAAGGCGTCCAGATCATGCCGGCGGCTGTCCGCAGACGCAGACGCAGGCGTGGACTTTCCCATGTTAGCTTACGCTCCCTCTGAGCTTCGCATCGCGTACGACATGGCGCCTTCGCTTGGCGCGCCGTCCCGCGCTCCGCGGTAGGACATAGCATCGCCGCTACCCGGACCACCGTGTGTGTCTCCCGCCATGCTAAGTGCGTGGCGAAGGCACGTCCACTGATAGCTCAACGGATGGCGCCGATCTCTCGCAGGTCGCCAGAAGGCGTGGACGCCCACATCTTGACAGACGTTGGTCCACATGGGATGTTTGCGCCGACAGAGGCGGACGCCCAGACGTGTCCGCAGCCGGGTAGTCGGCAGCCCACAGCACACGGAGGCCGCGCGGATGGACGCGCGTTACGATGTCCGCGATCTCGATTCGATCCTGTCGCCGTCTCTGCTGTTCTACAGCGACATCATGGACGCGAACATCCAGCGCGCGCTGGAGCTCTGCGAGGGTGATCCGTCCCGCATGCGACCGCACGTCAAGACGCACAAGACTCCAGAGATCGTGCGCCGCGAACTGGCCGTGGGCATCACAAAGCACAAGTGTGCCACGCTGCGTGAAGCCGAGATGCTCGCGGAGACCGGCGCTCCTGACGTGCTCATCGCCTACCAGATGGTCGGACCCAACGCCGACGCGCTCGCCCGTCTCATGGCGGCGCATCCCAACACGGACTTCAAGAGCGTCGTGGACGACATCGCTGCGGCGGAGGCGTTGGGCGCCGCCATGCGGTCTGCCGGACAGACCGCAAGCGTCATGGTCGACCTGGACGTAGGGATGCATCGCACGGGCATAGAAGCGGGCGACGCCGCCCTGAATCTGTATCGCGCGCTACCTGCCATCGCCGGGCTGAACGCCGTCGGACTGCACGCTTACGACGGCCACAACCGGGCGTCCAATGTCGACGAGCGGAACAAGGCTTGTGAAGACATCCTCGCCGTCGTGCGGGGTCTCCAGAGCCAGTTGGAGTCCGAGGGCATCGCGGCTCCGCTCATCGTCATCGGTGGCACGCCACCGTTTCCCTACTACGCGCGGCAGGAGGGCGTCGAGGCGTCGCCCGGGACGTTCGTGCTGCACGACTGCGGCTACGGCGAAGGCCTGCCCGACCTGGGATTTACGCCCGCCGCCATACTCTTCAGCCGCGTCATCTCCAAGCCGCTCCCGCATCTCGTCTGCATCGACCTGGGACACAAGGCGATAGCCGCCGATCCTGTCGGAGACAGAGGGCAGGTGCTGAACGTGCCGGGCGCCAAGGTAGGCGGCCAGAGCGAGGAACACTGGGTTCTCGAACTCACCGACGAATCCACGCACGCCAGCCTCAAAGTGGGTGACCCGGTCTTCGTCGTACCCGCGCACATCTGCCCGACCGTGGCTCTGCACAAGCGCGCGCACCTCGTCGAGGACGGGAGCATCACCGCGGAATGGGGCGTCACGGCGCGCGACAGGTTGGGGTAGGAGCCGAATGGTCCTGAGACAGCTCATCAAACCTGTCGCGTGCGCATGCCTCCTGTTGACGGTCGTGATGGCATCCGGCTGTAAGCCGGACGGCGACGCGTTGCGCGTGTCCTCGGACGACCTCGTCGTCGCAAGGGATCTCGGACCCGCGCCTGACTTCACGTTGGTCGATCTCGACGGGAAGACGGTCTCGCTTTCTGATTACCGGGGCAAGGCGGTCATCGTCGACTTCTGGGCGACCTGGTGCGCGCCCTGCGTGCAGGCGATGCCTCACTTCGTCGAATTCTACGAGTCCCACGGGGATGAAGGGCTCGTGGTCCTCGGCATCGCTGTCAGCGACACGCCCGTAGATGTCCGCGCGTTCGTTACCGAGCACAGCGTGGACTACCCCATTCTGATGGGCGACGAGTCCGTCGTGCGCGCCATTGCGATGTCGTACGGTGGCGTCCTGGTCATTCCCACGACGTTCCTGCTGAGCGCTGACCATCAGATTGTGACGAGGCTCCAGGGCTATCACAGCAAGGAGGAGCTCGACCCCTACGTGAGAGCCATCCTGCCACCAGCGACAGGCCCAGATTCCTAGTCGGCTCCCTGTCACACCTGTCCCTCGCCAGCGCTTCCCCGACCGGGTCTTCCTGACGTATCGTTGTTAGCGTCTCTCTGTGACGGCGAACGACGGCGAACGACGGAGGTACACGGTGCTCCAGGCGGACGAACGCGGACGGTTCGGCTCCTTCGGCGGGAGGTATGTGCCGGAAGTGCTCATGCCCGCGCTGCTCGAACTCGAAGAGGCGTACACAGCGGCGAAGGACGACCCCGACTTTCAGGCGGAGCTCGCCTACTATCTCCGAGAGTACGTCGGCCGGCCCACCCCTCTGTACCACGCGGAACGGCTTACCGAACAACTCGGCGGCGCGAAGATCTACCTGAAGCGCGAGGATCTGAACCACACGGGCGCGCACAAGATCAACAACGCCATCGGGCAGATACTGCTCGCGCGACGCATGGGCAAGAAGCGCATCATCGCCGAGACGGGCGCCGGACAGCACGGCGTCGCCACGGCGACCGCCTGCGCGATGTTCGGTATGGAATGCGAAGTGTTCATGGGCGAGGAGGACGTCGAGCGGCAATCGCTGAACGTCTTCCGCATGAAGCTGCTCGGGGCGAAGGTGGTTCCCGTCTCCTCCGGCGCGGGCACCCTCAAAGACGCGGTGAACGGCGCCTTCCGGGACTGGGTCACGAACGTCCGCACGACCTACTACCTCTTCGGCTCCGCGTGCGGCACGCACCCCTATCCCACGATCGTCCGCGACTTCCAGACGTGCATCGGCATTGAGGCGCGTGAGCAGATTCTCGCCAAGGAGGGGCGTCTGCCGGACTGCTTGTTGGCGTGCGTGGGCGGAGGAAGCAACGCCATCGGACTGTTTGCCCCGTTCTACGAGGACACGGACGTTGAGATGGTTGGGGTCGAGGCGGCGGGCGAGGGTCTCGACGGCCGCCACGCAGCGCCGCTGACCGCTGGCACCGTGGGTGTCTTCCACGGCGCGCGTTGCTTCCTTCTACAGGAGGCTGACGGGCAGATCACCCCGGCGCACTCGATTTCGGCAGGGCTAGATTACCCCGGCGTCGGGCCTGAGCATTCGTTCTATCGAGACACCGGTCGAGCGCGGTACGTCGCCATCACGGACGACGAAGCGGTCGAGGGCTTCCAACTGCTCTGCCGCACCGAGGGGATCATCCCGGCTCTGGAATCCGCGCACGCCATCGCGTATCTGCCGACGTTGGCGAAGGATGTCGGAGCGGACGGCATCATCGTGATGAACCTGTCCGGGCGCGGCGACAAGGACACGAGCATGATCGCGGACACGCTAGGGGAATCGATATGAACCGCATCGACAACGCGTTCGTGAAGCTCCGCGCGGACGGCAAGCGGGCGTTCATCCCCTACATTGCCGCTGGCGACCCGACACTCGATATCACGGAGGATCTCGTCCTCGCCTTCGACGCCGCAGGCTGCGACGTCATTGAGTTGGGCATCCCCTTCTCGGACCCGATTGCCGACGGCCCGAGCGTGCAGCGCGCCACCGAACGCGCCCTGTCGGCCGGAGCCAACGTCGAGGGCATCCTCAGAACCGTCGAGAAGATACGACGCTCCAGCGACGTGCCACTCGCCTTCATGACCTACTACAACCCCATCTACCACTACGGCGTTAGCGAGTTCTGCGTCGCCGCCAAGCAAGCGGGCATGGACGGACTCATCGTGCCGGACCTCGCCGTCGAGGAGGCCGACGAGCTTCTGCCGTCGGCGCGCGAGCACGACATGTCCACTGTCTTCCTCGTCGCCCCAACGAGCACCGAGGAGCGGATGGACCGCATCGCCGACCTGTCGCGCGGGTTCATCTACGCCGTGTCACTCATGGGAGTGACCGGAGCGCGCAGCGAGGTGTCCGACGATCTGCCGCCGCTAATGCAGCGCGTGCGTTCTCGCACGGACAAGCCCGTATGCGTGGGTTTTGGTATCAGCAACGCGAAGCAGGCGAGCAGCGTCGCGGAGATTTCGGACGGCGTCATTGTCGGCAGCGCCATCGTGAACACGATTGAGGCGCACGTTGGGAAGGCAGACCTCGTGTCCGCCACGCAGGCTTTCGTGTGCGAGTTGGCGGAGGCGGTGAAGAGCGTCGAGCGTCGTCCCGATGACCCGGGCTAGACGCCTCAGTGGGCGGCCAGGGACCTAGGCCCCGGGCCGCACCAACCGGCGACCAGCGCTGTTCCCCCGTTTCGCGGGCGTCCTCGCGCGGTTCGACGCGGAAATGCGCGGGCGTAAGCCACGACTGACGCTCTTCGCGGCGTGGGGTCCACCGTTGACGCGCTCGTGCCGTGAGGGTTGTTCGCTGACGCTGGCGACGGCGGCCCACCCGACCCTAGTGTTATATCACCGCGCTATGCTATCCTCGCAATCGCAGGCGTCATCACCATCGTCCCGGGAGGAAGCCACCGTGCCTGAGTATCCGGCCAGGCCCCAGAAGGCCGCGGCGAACGTGGACAAGGCCGAAGCAGACCCAGAGGCGCTTAGGGGCAGCGTTGCTTGCGACTCCGGCTCGGAGCGCGGCTGGCGTGGTTTCGCGCTGCGAGGGGCGATGTGCCTGATTGGCTTCCTATCAGGCGTGGTATTGCTGATTCTCAGCGCCGAGCCTGGCACGGCGGATCCCTCTTGGAGCACGCCACTAGGGCAGCTCGGTCTTGCCCTCTGCATTACGTCCGTTCTCTACTTCATTTTCCAGCAAGTGTTCGACCGCACAAACCAAGAGCATGTAGAGAGGGTAGTCCGCGGCGCTGTGGGGAGCTTGGATGGAAAGATCCAAAGAGTTGACGCGTCTTTGGATGAGCTACTCACCCACAACAAAATCCTTGCTGGCGCGTTCGATAGCGGCGTCGTCTGCATATATAGCCGTCGATCGGATGGGCTGGCAGACGTCATGACCGACATCCGCCAATCCGAGCGAGTGCGACTTTTGGGGATCTCCCTTCGCGAATACTTCATGAACGCGGGGCGATACAGCGGCGAGATGGACGTTGTCATGACCAACACGAAGAACACCGAAGGGAGGTCGCTCGAGGCATTGATCCTTGATCCGAACGGCGATCAGGCGACAATCCGCGCCGAGAGGGAGTCTGACGCCCCGTTCAGCGTGGATAACCCTTACGAGCGAAGTGGGCTCTACGCTGATGTTCAGCAGACGATGCAGAATCTCAACATGCGTTATGTGCCGAACAAGATTGAGGGGAGGGTGTACAGCGGGGCTCCCTGCGCTTTCATGGTGATCACGGACACCCACACCTACATTGAGCAATACCACTATGGACTGCCCAAGTCTGGGTTGGTCGGTGGCAGCTTTCCCTTGCTGAAGTTCCCAAGTGATTCGCAGGTCGCGAAGCACCTGGAGGGACACTTTACGTATATTTGGGAGAACCACTCCAGGCCGCTTGTGGATCTGTTGGTCAAGCGCGAGGTGGGCGTATCGAAGAACGCCTGGGAATGTCAACTGATGAACCTGTACCCGTCGCGTTCCGAAGCGGAGGATAGGATCGCGTACATCCTAGCGAACGCGTCCGGGGAAGTGGGCATGCTCGGCATCTCCCTACGAGACTTCTTTCATGGCGGCCGGCGCTTCTACAAGATCCTCGCTAGCCGCGACAGCTCCGCGAAGGCGAGGCAGATCAGGGCCCTCCTGCTGAATCCCGAGTCCGATCAAGGGCGCATCCGCTCCGAGCGCGAGGAGCCGGGCACTAGGCCCGACAACCTTAACAACGATGTCCTCACATCTCTGAACACCATTGAGCGGCTGGATACGACCCCGGACTCGGTAGACGCGCGGCTCTACCATGGAGCCCCGTGTTGCTTCATGGTCCTATCTGAGTATGGGGTTCTCATTGAGCAGTATCACTATGGGAGCGACGAGCCGGGGTCGACGATCCTCGGCGGGAAGGTACCGGTGCTTGAGTACGCCCCGGGGTCGCAGGCGTATAGGGAATTCTCAGGACACTTCGAGTTTCTTTGGGGCAGCAAGGGCCCGTCGACCGAGGCGCAGGAGTGGATGGTGGATAGCGCGAGAGCGGGAGGCGCCAGATAGCCTGGCGGCGTATCCAGGACCCAGGCGTTCGCGCAGGAGCTCAACGACAGCGTCAAGTCGGTACAGCGCGCGCCGCCTGAATTGGGCATTCGAAGCACCGCCGTGGCTCGCAGAAGCCATCGTACAGTTCGAGCATCCCCTGCTGGATCTTTGCCTGCTGCTTCGCGTCGGCCTTGTCAGGCAGCCTGAGCGCCTGAGCGGCGACCCATCGCGTCTTGTAGTTCGATTGCAGCGACGGATGGCCGTGGTACAGGTCGATTGCCCGCCGTCGTGTCTCTTCCCCACGGGCCGCGTCTCCACTCGCGACGAGCATTGGTAACACGACGTTGACCCACACGTCGCGCGCTCGCGTCTCCCCCACGAGGTAGCGCGCCTTCGTCAGCGATGGCTTGCCCACGTCCAGCCGCTCCGCCCAGTACGCCGCCGGCGTGACCTGTACGGATCGCCAACGGGGCCGCCATCCGCCGTCCGCATCTCCCTGCATCGAGATGCCCCTGAAGCGTGGCACAAACGCCCCGCCGAATTCCGACACGAGACCCGCCAGAGCGACAACGCGACGCACGGGCGTGTTGCCCTGGCGCGACCGCGAGAACCGCCACTGTTCCCTCAGCAGCGTTTCCTTCCGCCCGTCGAGCGCGGCCCATCGACGCTGTAGGTGTTGCGTGTGCGCGTCCGGCGCGCTCGTAGCGAGGAACCCCGCGGAGCCGAGTAGCATCGCCTCGGCGTCTACCGGGCCGAGACCACGCAGGCGGTCGAGGGGCACGAGGTCCACGAGGTTCCCGAACGGCTCGCGGTTGTTCGCGTAGCCGAGGGCATCGGCGAGCATCCGATAGACGGCTTCGTCCTCTCCCAGCAGTCGGCGCTGCTCCCCAGCAGCCTCGGCTTTGCGTAGGAACCGCACGTCTCCAAGCACCGCGATGACACGCATTCTGACGTCCTCGGCCGGTGCGTCGTGGGGCAGCGGGCAGTCCCACTTCTTCGGGGCCGATGCGAGGCTGTTCGCGAGATCCCCGACGGGTATTCGCAGATGCGTGCGCAACTCCACGATGGGCGCCCGTCCCTGCTCCTCCGTGTGCACGTAAAGGTCGGGGAGCGAGTGGTTCAGCACGACGTGCAGGACGACGCCGTTGTAGCGCGGGTCCGTGTGGTGTCGATGGGCGTACCAGTCTGACGTGCGAAAGTGGAACTCGACAGAGCCGCGGCGCGGTCTCCCGTCTTCCTCGATCGTCGCGTCCAGGAAGTCTGGGCCATCGACGGGATTGGCCGTTCCGGGGTCGAGGATGCGGATCGTCCTGCCGTCCAGCGTTCGGAAGGGCTGCCGCAGCAGGTCCGGCCGCTCCCACACGCGGCAGAGCCATTCTTCGGGAAATGCGGGTAGGAAGCGGGACGATGGGCGCACTGCCGCTTCCTCCATCCAGGTGTGGAAGCCGGTTGCGCGGCATCAGGCTGTCAGCCGGTGAGGAGCCCGTCGTGCAGGTCGCGAACCAGGGCGGTGAGCCCAGACGCGATCTCGTCGAACAGCCGGCCGCCGCGTTCGGCCGATGCGGCCTCGGGGTCACCCAGACCCCCGTGATGCGACCGCTGGTCTATCCGAGCGTATTGCATCACGTTCTGGCGGTGCTTGGAAGGGGGTACGAGTCCGTCGCGCGCGCGTTTGTCGGCGACCACCGTGTCGGGATGCAGGCGCATCATGAGCGATGTCTCGAGATCGCCCGCGTGGCCGGGGAAGTCGCCGTGCCCCGTCGCGTCGATCACCGACCAGTACGAGCAGGCAACCACGGACAGCCCGGATCGACGCTCACGCATCTCGCGCAAGGCCATCGCAAGCGGCGCCTCGTTGTCGTACTGACCGTTCAGGAGAAGCACCCGCGAGAAGCCCGCGTCGGCGATGCTGTTCACTACCCCGGTTAGCAGCTCGCCGTATGTATGAGACGGGATGCTAATCGCGCCCTTGTACGGGGCATGCTGGCTCGAATTGGATAGCCACTGCGTCGGCAGCGCCAGCAGGTGGTCGGGAACGCGCTGTACGAGCTCCGTGACGAGCGCGTCGAGGATGCGCGCGTCCGTGCCGAACGGCAGGTGCAGGCTGTGCTGTTCGAAACCGGCGAGGGGGACGATCACGACGCGTTCACGAGGCACGTCGTCCAACTGTGTCGCCGTGAGGTCGGACAGATACATGCCGCGCGTGTCCACGTGAGCGGTAAGGAAGTGGTGGGGTGTGCTGGATTTGAACCAGCGACATCTACCGTGTGAAGATAGCGCTCTACCCCTGAGCTAACACCCCATAGAGGTTCCGAGAAGATCCCGAGAAGATGCGCGGACAGTTCGTAGGAGGTGGTGGGGCCACCAGGATTCGAACCTGGGACCTGCCGGTTATGAGCCGGTGGCTCTAACCACTGAGCTATGGCCCCATCAGCGTCCATAAGTCTAGGCCAGCGGCTCCGTAGGGTCAACGCGATCCCGGTCTCGACAGAGCCATCCAAGCACGCTCTTCACGACGTAGACAATGCTGCAGGCCAAGGACGCTGTAGACAGGGCTCGCGGGCAACCCGAGAGTCACCGAGGCTGACGCTCGCAGGCGAACGAACTCCTGACCGCGCTGCGTCCCGCCGGAGGCAAACTGTGAAACGCTGCGCCATCTCTCTCGCCTTCTTACTCGTCGCGCTGTCAGCACAGGCGACGGTTGTGATCTCAGTGCCACGCCCGACTCTCTGGTTGCAGTTCGACGAGGGAGAAGGCGATATCGCCATCGACGGCAGCGGGAACGGCCATCACGCGACGTTGCACGGCGACCCAGAGTAGGTCAAGGGCTACTGGGGTCGGATGGACGGCAGGGGTGAGTGGCGCGAGCTCCTGCTCCTAGAGCGGAAGGGCGGGGCTGTTCGTTTTGGCGCCGGGCGATGGGCCACCGTGCCGCACGACGACCGGCTCGATGTGGGCGCCGCGATGACCGTTGCGTGCTGGGTGCGTATGGACGGCGACGGCCCCATGGGAGACCACCAGGTGGCAATCGAGAAGGGAGCCCCGTGGGCGCCAGGATCCTATAGCCTTCAGCCCGTCTTCGACGACGAGGTGGTGTTCGAAATCCCAGGACACGACGATGTCGGCGGCGGCGGCCACCTGCTCAACACGGGTTGGCGTCACATCGCGGCGACGTATGACGGCCTGACTGCGGTCCTCTATGTCGATGGCATGCCCGTGGGTGAGGTCGACGCTCCCAATGCCATCCGCGCCAACGACGGGTCCATCTACATCGGGTCGCGAGCTGGTCAGAACCATTGGCTACAAGGCGAGTTGGACGAGCTGTATCTGTTTGACGAGGCGCTGGATCACGCTCAGGTGTGGGAGTTGTCAGCCGTTGGTTTCATAGGGGACGTGGCCGCGTCAGACGGGTTGCTCGCGACGCAGTGGCAGCGCCTCAAGGCGGGGCGGTAGCCAACCGGCGGACGACGGCCGGTCTCGCCCACGCGACTGGCGCCACGACACTTCACGGCGAAGCCAGCGCTCCGGCGTGGCCCTGTCGCCAGCTACCATGGCCCCATGCCGATACGCTCCAACGACCGTCCAATCACTCGCGTTGTCCTCCTAGCCGCAGGCTCATTGACCGTGATGTCGGGCGCGACGATCGCCCCCGCGTTGCCCGCGATACGCGCGCAATTCGCCGACGTGCCGGGCGTGGACATGTGGACGCCGCTGGTCCTGACGCTTCCAGCCCTGTTCGTCGTGCTCTGGGCGCCCGTCGCCGGCGCCGTCGCGGATCGCTACGGACGTAAGCCACTGCTCGCTGCGTCCGTGCTGCTATATGTCGTGGCCGGTGGGTCGGGCTGCGTGGCGCCATCCCTGCCGGTTCTGCTCGTCGGAAGGGCGTGCTTAGGCATTGCCGTCGGCGGACTCACGACGGCTGTCCTCGCCCTCAGCGTTGACATCGTTGAGGAATCCGCCCGCGCCTCGTTCATGGGGCTGTACGGCGCCGTGATGGCGTTCGGGGGTATGACGTTCGTGGTCGTCGGTGGCTTCTTGGCGGAGTTGCACTGGCGAGCTCCGTTCGCCGTGTACTTAGCGGCGGCGCCGGTCCTCCCGGTGGCCGCCTTGATTCTCAAGGAACCGAGCCGCGCGCGGCGCGATGCCATGCGCCAAGACGCGGCCGTGCCTCGTCGGGCGCTCGCGCCGATCTACGCTGCGGCGGCCCTGCTACAGGGCGCCTTCTACGTGCTGCCCGTTCAGTTGCCGTTTCTCCTGGACGCTCACATGGGTGTCGGGCCGCTTGGAGCAGGCGTCGCGCTGGCCACGGGGGCTCTGGCTGCGGCGCTTATGGGACTGCTGTACAGCCGCGCGCGACGCCATGCCTCGTTCCAGACGCTCACTGCCGCGTCCCTCGCCATCATGGGCGGTGGGTATGTGGGGCTCGCGCTGTCCAACTCCTACTGGCAGGTGCTATGCGCTCTGGCAGTGAGCGAAGCCGGCTTCGGTCTGCTCATGCCGAACCTGAACGTGTGGCTGTCGTCCGTGGCCCCCGAAGCAGTCAGAGGCCGCGCGTTCGGCGGGCTCACGACGTGCCTGTTCCTCGGACAGTTCGCCTCGCCGTTCGCAAGCCAGCCTATCGCCGGCTGGGTTGGGCTGTCGATGACGTTCGGCGTCGTCGGAGCGGCGTTGCTCCTGGTCGGCGTCGTCAGCGCGGGCGGCAGTTCGCTCCGCGGGATGAGGCGTTAGACGCCTATTGCGATCCGCGGCTCGTCCAGGCGCCAGGAGCCGCGACCCTCCGCCACGTGCATTCTTGCGCCTACGCGCCCGACATACTACGGTAGTGTATGGCGCGAACTTCGTCGCGGGCGGCAGATGTCTGAGAGCAAGGAGGCGGGTTAGCTCATGGCAGTCGGTAGAGCGGGCGTCCCGGGCCGCGTGGGAATCAACCGAATCCTGCACGACGCCTTCAGCAATGAACACGGCAGACTGTACCGGGCAGTGCGTCGCGCGGTCGTCTTGACAGTGCTCTACGCCACTGGGGCCATGACCCTTGATTCCATAGAGGGAATTCACACGCGCTACTGGGGATTCTTCCGCATCTCCGAAGCCTTCGTAGTAGGCGTGTTCTTGCTCGAATACGCCGGCAAGGTGTACGTCGCGAGCCCGCGACGCAAGTACATCTTCGGCGCCTGGGGAATCATCGACCTTCTGTCGGTGGTGACCTCTTCCTACTTCAGCGGGCCCCTTGATCTTCGGGTGTTCTACGTTGTCCGCGTCCTCAAACTGGCGAAGGTCGTCGCGGATGACTGGGCCAAGATCAGGACCGAAGGACTGGGGTCCTTGGGGAAGGCCCTTCGCGTCTATCTGCTCGCGATGTTTACCGTCCTGATGGTCGGGAGTGTCCTCGTCTACTATGCCGAGGGTGGCGTTCACGACACAGCCTTCCGCGACATCGTCGCGACGATGTGGTGGGGCGTCGGGGCTCTCACACCGCTCGACAGCGGCATGTCGCCGCTCACGATACTTGGGCGCGTGATTGCTGCTGCGACATCTGTCTGCGGACTGGCGCTGTTCGCGTTCCTCATTCACATCGTCGGCGCCGCGCTTAGCCAGAGTCGCTCTACCGACTGAGTGACGGCAGAGCAAGGAAACGCAAAGAGAGGAGAGGGAAACCAATGAAGCTGGCGCAGTCGGACGTGCGCGCGTTCGGAATCACGATCATGGCCCTGATCCTGTTCGCGTGTTCCACTCTGGGAGCATGGGCCCTGGGTGGGCCCCGTATCGCGTTCGGTGGTGTTACACCGGACCTCCAGCGTGGGCTGTACGTGACAGACCCCGGAGGCTCAGAGATTGAGCAGCTGATTTCGGCGCCCTCTGTCGCAGGCAACCCCGCGTGGTCACACGACGGGCGCCGAATCGCCTTCAACTACAGCGACGGAGTCGATCGTACCCGCATCTATCGGATCGACGCCGACGGCGGGAGTCTGAGACATCTGTCGGAAGGGCCGGGCGATTACGGACCCACCTGGGCGCCTTACGACGAAGCGATTGCCTTCAGGTCAGCGCGGCAAGGGTCCGACCGCCAGGGCGTCTACGTGAACTACCATCATGGACCTCTTAACGGCCGTGGAGACTTCCGGCTGACTGGGCTGGCGGGCGCGTCGGGTCCTAGCTGGCGTCCGGCGGGAGACGTCATCGCTTACGCGGGGTGGTACGGGGAAGGACTCGACATACACCTCATGGACGCCTACGGCCTTCACCTGGCCCAGGTGACCGATCGCCCGCGCATCGACTTTCAGCCGACGTGGCATCCTCGCGAAGACACTCTTGCGTATGTCGCTGAGGGTGACGGCGAGAACTACGACATCCACACGATCAGCACTGACGGTACCAAGGAGCGGCGTCTTACCGTGCATCCCGCGTACGACCACGACCCGGATTGGTCGCCCGACGGCACTCAGATCCTGTTCACGTCGGATCGCGACGGCGACGACGCGCTGTTCATCATGGACCTGAACGGCCGCATCGTTCGTCGCGTGACAGACGACCGCTTCATAGGCATAGAAGGCTCGAGTTGGTACGACCCGGACCACCCGCGTAGTGTGTCGCCCGCCGGTCGGCACGCGACCACGTGGGGTTGGATGAAGCGTCTCGCCGCGCCTGCCCGCTGAAAGCGGGCGCAGCCTTCCTACACCCACAGCCGGCACTGCCTTGGACCGGCGCCCGGTCGGAGAGGATCCCGGCCGCAATGAAGTCGATGGTATGGCGCGCGCTCGCAAACGGACTCGCGATGGTGGTCCTGACCCTGACTGCGATCTCGGCTCTCCCGGCATGGCCTCTTGATGGGGCGCGCATACTTTTCGGAGGCCTGGCGGCTGACCGCGAGTGGCGTGTCTACAAGACGAATCCTGACGGGGCTTGGTACGAGGAGTTGGCGGGCCACGGGGGCCGAGCCGCCTACCCGGCGTGGTCGAACGACGGCAGAACCATCGCTCTCGCGTACGGTCTCGCAGGGCGTCCGACCCACATCTACCTGATGGGCGCGGCCGGAGACAACCTTCGACGCATCTCAGACGACAGCTCGTCCGACTGGCGCCCCACTTGGTCACCTCGAAACGACGGAGTCGCCTTCCAGTCTGACGGCGGCGGGCGGTTCAAGGGGGTATATGCGACCAGCCTCAATGGTGGCGGAGATACCCGCCTGACCGACCCAGATACGCACTGCTTCTGGCCCAGCTGGAGTCCGACAGGAGATGCGATCGCCTATGCGTCGGACGGAGATGGTCGCGAACCCACGGATATACACATCATGGACGGCGATGGGATTCACCTGGCTCAGTTGACTGACCGTCCAGCGTCGGACACGATGCCCAGTTGGCATCCCCACGGGACGGCGGTCGTGTTTGCATCGGATTGGCACATCCATACGATGCACGTCGATGGATCTGGCGAACGCCGCCTGACGATGCATCCCATGGGTGGCTGGGAGCCGCGCTGGTCGCCAGACGGCACACGGATTCTGTTCGCCTCGCGACGTGATGGCGTCGCTGGGCTCTTCACCATGGACCTGGACGGCCGCTTCGTCCAGAGAGTGACCGACGAGCGGTTCACGCAGTTCCGAGGATCGAGTTGGTACGACCCGGACCACCCGCGCAGCGTGTCGCCCGTGGGTCGGCACGCGACCACGTGGGGTTGGTTGAAGAGCCTCGGCGCTCCAGTACGTTGAGCGCGTGGGAAACCGGCCCGCGGACACCCACTACCGCAAGGCGCGTGCAACGACCGAAATCTCGACGCCTGGTCTACCGCCTTAGCTCGCCCCACAGGGTGGCGAGTTTGCCGTGGGACGAGACCGCCTGCGCCTGCTCAGTGACCGCCAGGACTTCGTCCGCGGTCAGCGCGCGATCGTATAGCAGGACGTTGTCGATCTCACCCTCGAAGTACTCGATATCGTCGATTTCACTCCCGGAGTTCTTGGTCCGGGCGCCAAGCAGGAAGTATGGCGCTGCCCCGTACACGTAACCTGCGGTCGTCGAGCTGATCTGCTCCCCGTCGATGTAGAGGTAACCCAGGTCCAGGTCTCCCACCTGGGCCACGGAGTGCCATTCCCCATCAGCGTAATCCACCTCGGCGTCGGCATAGAAGTGCCCGCCCTGGTAGAATCCTGCCGCGAAGTTGGAGGTGGTGCTTCGCCAGCCCACGGGCCCCTCGGCTGCCCCCGACGCGCTCGGGACCGCGTTGTCTCCCCACATCCAGAGCGGGCCGTTGTCGACCCTGTCCGTGCGAAACTGAGCCATCGCGGTGAAGGGGATGACCCCGCCAGTGCGTATTTCGAGCGGATCAGTATTGATGTAGCTGTCCGCGCCGTCCAGCACCAGGACGCCGCCTTGGGCCTTCGCGCCGTTCTGCAATGTGCCGTCGGCGCCCGTTCCCGAGACATCTTCAGCAACACCGCCGCTCACGGTGGCCGGTTCAAACGTGTAGTGCATGAACAGCCCGTCCTTCGGCAGGGCGTGGGAAGCTTGACCCATGCTCACCAAGAACACGACGCAGAGCCAGTAAAGACCGCAGTTGCCGATACGCATGACGCTTGCCTCCGAGCGGATGCTGACCGTCGACGATCGCTACCCAAGCGGCGTCGGTCGTCCTGTGCGCTCCTACAGGGCGCCAACGCAGCTTGCCAGAAATCCCTGCCGCTGTCCATCGTCGTGTTCACTGAGCAACCACGGTGGCTCTCATGCCGTTACTGTGAGACACTACAGTGAGAATGCCTCGCCGCGCAGGCAGCGCAGGCGCGTGACATGGCGCGGCGCCGGGAAGGAGAGCAGACTCGATGAAGCCTGTAGCGGCGCGCGCGAACCGTCTCGCGCTGATTGGGTTGCTCGGATTCGCGTGTTCGACGCCGTGGGCGTGGGCGCTGGATGGGGCGCGCATCGTGTTTGCAGGGGCAGGGGCCGGCGGCACGTCGAACATCTACGTCACGACCCTCGACGGCGGGGAGCTCGAGCAGTTGACCTTCCAGGACGGGGGACAGAGCGGATGGTCGTCGGATCCCGCATGGTCACCGGACGGCCGTCAGATAGCCTTCTCATCGAACCGCAATTGGGTTGGGCAGCGCATCTACGTGATGGACGCCGACGCTGGCGCCCAGCGGCTGATTTCTGACGGTGAAGACAACGGAAACTATGACGGTTTCCCCACCTGGTCGCCTCGCGGGAACGCGGTGGCCTTCTCGTCGACCCGATGGCCGAATGCGCACGGCGTGTATGTGACCGACGTTCAGGGAGGCCCAGACACACGGCTGACCGACCTGGATACGTACGCCTTCCGGCCTAGCTGGAGGCCGGTAGGGAACGCCATCGCCTATTCCTCAAGCAGGACGGGTGGCCATGCCATCCATTTCATGGATGGACGAGGGCGGCATACGGGTCAGTTACCCGACCACGTTGGGGGTGGATCGGCGGCGTGGCATCCCCGGGAGAACGCCATCGCGTTCATGAAGTCTGACGTGGAGGGCGCCATGCCCGACATCTACACAATCAACACCGACGGGTCCGACGAGCGACGCATCACCAAGCACCTCGCGTGGGATGGCAACCCCTGTTGGTCACCCGACGGCACGCAGATCGTGTTTGAGTCGACACGCGACGACTCCCAAGGGCTGTTCATCATGGACCTGGATGGTCGCATCGTGCAGAAGGTTACGGACGAACGAATCGCCAGTGTAAACGGCGCGAGTTGGTTCGACCCGGATGTCCCGCGTAGCGTCTCTCCGATCGGTCGGCGCACGACCACGTGGGGTTGGCTGAAACGTCTCGGCGCTCCCGCTCGCTGAGCGTGAGGGAACAACACGGCGCGTCACCCTTAGGCATGCTGTTCCGTCTGCTGAGCGTAGACGCCTGCGTTCTCGCCTACACGCGGCAACTACTCCGGCGACGCTGGGGGGATTGGCACGTCGAGAAGAACCGTCGATCCCTCGCCCTCAACGGACTCGAACGTCGCCTGTCCTCCCATCAGCTTCGCGCGCTCCTGGAGGGATAGCAGGCCGAACCGCCCTTCGACAGGACCGCCTAGCACCTTCTCAACGTCGAAACCGACGCCGTCGTCCTGGATGAGCGCGGATGCTACGCGAGCGTCGTCTGCTCCGTGGATGCGGAGTACGACTCCGACGTTCCCCGCGCGGGCGTGGCGCACGATGTTCGTCAGGGCGCCGTGGATCATGCGATACAGGCCGACCTCGGTTTCGGCGGGGAGAGAGACGTCCTCAGGGTTGTGGGCGTGCAACGTCGTCTCAAAGGCTGCGGACTGAGCCAGCAGTTCCAAATCCCTCCCAAGCGCCGCGACGATGCCGAGATCGTCCAGCGAGCTCGGGCGCATGTCGAAGGCTATCTGCCGAACGTCTTCGAGCGTGTTCGATGTCACGGTGCGTAGCTCGCCCGCCTGCTCGCGGACGTCGTCTAGCGCATCCGCTGCCTCGATGACGCGCAGTCCGAGCAGCACGGATGTGAGCTCCTGCCCCACCTGGTCGTGCAGCTCTCGGGAGATTCGCGCGCGTTCCTCTTCCTGTATCGTGAACACCTGCCGGAGGGCGTCCTCCAGGCGGGCGTTGGCGTCTCTAATCTCGCTCTCCGCCTCGCGCCGAGACGTCACGTCACGCACGGCGCCGATCATGCGCACCGGCTCGCCCTGCGAGTTGTGGTGCACCTCACCGCTTTCGGCGACCCAACGAACCGAACCATCCGGCCACACAATGCGATGCTCGATGGCGTACGGTTCGCCCTGGTAGACGGCGGCGTCAACAGCGTCGATCACGGCTTGGCGATCCTCGGGATGCACGAGGTCCAAGAACGCCTCGTAGGTCCGGCCGAACCCACCAGGCTCGAATCCGAACATCGGCTCGATCTGGTCGGACCAGTGCAGCCCATTCGTGACGATGTTCCAGTCCCAGCTCCCGAAATTCGCCGCGCGCTGTGCGAGCGCGAGGCGCTCCTCGCTCTCCCGCGCCTCTATCGCCGCCAAGGTCCGCTCCGTCACGTCCGTGGTGACGCCGGTCACTTGCCATCGGCCCTGTGCGACTTGCTCGATGTAGACATCCTCGTGCAGCCACTTCAGCGCTCCGTTCCGGTCCACGGAGCGAAGATCCTGGCTGTATTCCGACAGCCCATTCAGGAGCGCATGCCGTGACACCGCGTCCGCCCGTACCGAGTCTTCCGGTAGCCGCGCGCGGTACGCGGTCTGATGCCACGCTTCTCCCCGTCGCCCATCGAGCGGAAGGAGCCTCTGGGCGGCCCCGCTACTCACCGGTCGGATGTCCCACGTTAGCTCGCCGTCGTCCTCGCGCACTTCGCCGTGCCACAGCAAGCACCGCGCGGACGATGTGACGCGCTCCAGGAGCGCTCGCGTCTGCGCGTGTTCCTCGGCTTCACGGACCAATTCCTCCGCGCGCGCCTTAACCCGCGCTTCGAGGTGAGCATTCAGTTCGGTAAGTTCGTCCTGCAGCCGCTTTTGCGCGGTGATGTCCCGCAGGATGCCTGTGAACAGGCGTTCGCCATCGACCTCTGTCTCCGCGACGGCGAGATAGAGAGGACACGTCGTTCCATCCTTGCGCAGCCCGGCCACTTCGCGGCCCACGCCGATGATGCTGGCCTCCCCGCCCGCCAGGTAGTTGCCGAGGTACCCAGCGTGCTTGGACCGGTAGGGCTCCGGCATGAGCATCTCTATCGGCTGGCCCCGGAGCTCGTGGGAGCGGTAGCCGAGTATGCGCTCCACGGACGGATTGCACGACTCGATGATTCCCGCCGCGGACATGGTGACGATACCGTCGACGGTCGCATCCAAGACCGCCTGGAGCCGCGCCTCACGGTGTTGGGCCCTGCTTGTCAGCACGCTTTCCGTGCTGACATCGCTCACGAGCGCAAAGAACCCGTCGACAGCGCCATCCGTAGTCGTGTGTGGCAGGCACGCCACCGAGAGCTCATACTCCCCGCCCTGCGCGGAGGGCGTCCTGATGTCGAAGCCTACCTGCTCCCCGGACTGCGCTTGCTCCAAGTAGGCGGCCACGCGACGGTATATGTCCTCCCCGGCGACCTCGAGGACTGAGAGCCCAGCTATCTCTTCGCGATCCGCCGCGAACCACTTCTCGAACGCGCGGTTGCAGAACCGAAACCGCTGGCTGCTGTCGATGCACGCGATGGCGACAGGGATACTATCGACGGCGGCCTCCATCTGCTCCAGACGGGATGCCTCGCCGACGCTCGAGGCATCAGGCCCACACAGCAGAGACCGCGCGTTCGCGGCGGCGTGTCCGGTCGCGGGAGCCGGCCCCGCTCCCAAGCTCGTCGCCGACCCAATGAGCTCTAAGGGGCTACCGTCATCGGCACATGCGGCCTGGACTTCGTCCCGCAGCCATATGTAATGGCCGTTTGGGCGGAGGAAGCGGTACTCCACGATGCTGGCGCCGCGGTGACACGCCTCATCCATTGCGGCAGACACGGTTTCTCGGTCGTCTGGATGAATGCGCTCTGCGTGGCAGGTCTTCGGGTCCAGGAAACTCTCGGCGCTGAACCCCGTGAGCCGTTCGACGTTCTGTGTGACGAACGTCAGGCGGAAGTCGTTGGCCGGGTCGCAGGCATACGTAACCGCAGGACCACAGCCGTTTGCTGTGTCCAGATGGGACGTATCGTCGCGGCTTCCGTATCCCATGTAGGGCCAATCTGCGGTTCACCCGCGTTGGCACGAGGCGCTACGGGCGCCACTGATGTCTACGCGCGCGATTCTTACCGAGCCGCATGCCGGCGCGATGGCAGGCGAACGTACGTAGACGGGAAGGCGGGACGTTCCAGACTGTCCCTGTAAGGCGGGAGACCCACCTTTACAGGATATACCCGACAGGGCTATGCGGTCAAACCCGGCACGACCGCGTGCAGAGGCGCCCACGACGCAGAAGACCGTCGCGCATTGCCCGTCTAGCACTTCGCCGCGCGCCATCCTACTGGGAGCGAACACCCTCAATCGACATGGCCGCGTCGGGCCAACACGCTGCCCACGCATTTCCCGCTGACGGATGTTGGTTCACGGGTGTCCTACTATCAAGAACGCCAGGGGATCACCAGATGCCTGACATACGCCACCTTGTAGAACGCGCCACGGACGGCGCCGCGACGGCGCACGCTCGCGCGGACGCCTTTCGCGCCATCGTCCGGCGCTTCGAGGACATGGCGTATGGGTACGCCTACGCGCTACTTGGCGCCGAGGCCGACGCCCAAGACGTAGCGCAACAGGCGTTCCTCACCGCGTGGCGGAAGATGGGCGACCTTCGCGATCCGGCCGCGTTTCCCGGTTGGTTCCGCCTCATCGTGCGCACGCAGTGCGACGTGCTGCTACGCGCACGGCGACGACGCGAGGAGCTGGCAGAGAGCGAGCGATGGGCCTCGTCAGACCGGGCGGACCCACACACACGCGCTGAGGAAGCCGAGGTGAGTTCGAGCGTGCGCCGCGCGATAGCCGCGCTGCCCGAGCACGAGCGCACGACGACGACTCTCTACTACCTCGACGGGTACACGCACGGGCAGATAGCCGGATTCCTCGGAGTGAAAGAGACGACCGTCAGCACGCGGCTCCACTCCGCGCGGAGCCGACTCAAGGGAAGGTTGGAGACGATGGCGCGTGAAGTACTGCACCAGGCGAAGCCCTCACGCGATGGCGCATTCGTCGAGGAGCTGTTTGCCTCCATCAAGCAGGCGGATGTCGACCGGCTGCGTGAGCTGATCGCGGGAGGGCAACGTTGGCGCGATGCGCGAGATGAACGGGGTAGGAACCCCATGGAAGTTGCGGCGCGCACGGACCTTCACCATGGCGATGAGCCGCGACAGGTGTATTCGCTGCTTCTACACGAGGGCGTGCTCCCCGACCTGGGAACGGCCATCAAAGCAGGGGACCGAGATACGGTCGCCAGGCTCGTCGGAGACACGCCCGCGTTGCTGACGGCCCGCTTCGCGGTTGATGGATGGGACGCGCACGGCGGGATGAAACCTATCGCCATCGCGGCTCGCTACGGCCACACAGATCTGGTGTCCTTCCTGATAGAGGCTGGCGGGGACGTGACCGCAGACGGGGATGTCGCGCTGACGGCCGCACGCAACACCGCGACGATGGACCTATTGCTCGAACACGGCGCGCGCATCGACCCGCATCCGAACGCGGCGTGTGGGCCTCTTGCGTTTCAGTGTGAACTGCAGAACGCGCATCTCGTGCCCTATGTTCTCAACCGGGGCGCGGATCCGAATGCCGTGGTGTGGTCGGGGTTCCAGCGTGGATACCCGGTCCCCACGAATCCAGACCAGGGATGGAAGAGCCCGGCGCTCTGGCTGACCGTGTCGGCACGGCCCATGTGGCCCCTGTTCATCGCTGTTGGCACGCCCTTCGGCGCGTGCACAAACCAAGAGGGTGGCTACGGGTACCTCCCCGAAATCGTAGGGGCGCTCATCGACGCGGGGGCAGATACCGCCTCCGCGAGACCCGTCCTCGTTGAGAATGAGCTCATCGAGGCCACTCCGCTAGCCTACGCGCTCCGAGTAACCGAGCGCGTGTCCCAGAACACTGGAACCGTTGCCGCGGATCCCGGCTATCAGGAGGCTATCGAGGTGTTGCGCTCCCATGGGGCGCCGGCGGCATGACCGCGCGGCGTCGCTGCGCGGGGCGCGGGCGCGGCGGGTCGCGTCCATGGCTGCGGTCTCCCAGTGCGCCACGACTGCGGCTGATTGCCCTCCGCGGACATCTACTCACGGCGGCAGGACGCGTGTTAGACTCCGCGAGAACAGGGCCGGCGCCGCTGGCCCGGTTCTCGTCGACGAATCGGTAGGGAGGACGCGCCGTGTCGGATGGGGAACTACGTGTAGCGCCGCCGGGATTCACGCCTGCGCAGTGGGACAAGTTCATGCAGGACGGCTTCCTCCTGATCGAGGACGCCATCTCGCCTGAGGATGTCGGCCGCTACCGCGACGCGGTGGACAAACTGTGGCACGACAGCGGCAACCATCCCGACAAGAACCTGGGCGCGCAGAACATCGTCGAGAAGGATCCGGCGTTCGCCGAACTCATCGACCACCCTCGGCACGTCGGCTACGCGTACGACGTGTACGGCGAACTCCTGAAGCTGCTTGTGTCCCACGCGCTTGTGAGAACGAAGGGCGGCTGGCACAACGCCTGGCATCCCGACGGCGCGCGGATGGTGCCCTACACCGTCTATAGCCCCATGCCGATGCAGATCAAGATCGGTTACTGGCTCACCGACCTGACGGCGCCGAAGATGGGCAACTTCGTCTGCTTGCCGGGAAGCCACCGACACCAGACGCTGAACGCCTACCGCACGCACGACAGTCTGCCGGGCGAGCAGATTCTCACGTGTCCGGCTGGGACGATGACGCTCATGCACGCGAGTATATGGCACCGCGTGGAAGCCAGCGAGATCGACACGCCTCGGAAGAACATCTTCATGGCGTATTCGCCGTCGTGGGTCGTCGCTGCGGACCGGCACACGTCGGATCCCGACTGGTTGGAGACGCTGCCCCGCGAGCGACGTATCATCATGCGCAGCTACGCAAACGGCTATGCCAATCACAAGCCGCCATCAGCCGACGCACCGCTGTTCCTCGACCGGGATACTGGTCTCGACACCGACGCGGACAGCGATTCCGAAATCCCTCTGGACATCCGCAAGCGGAAGACCACGATCGAGAAGTACATGGAACAGGGATTGGTCCAACCGTTGACAGGTTGAGCCGCGGCTATTGCCACATCGTGTACATCGGCTGGTCGAGGACCACGCCCAGGAGCGCCCAGCCGCACGCCAGCAGGTAGTCGCCGAGGATAAGTCCAAAGAAGAACGGCAGCGACCGGCGGTACGCTCCCACGCCGCCACTTCGCAGCACGACGAACTTGGCGCCCGACGACAGGACCATCGCGAACCAGTAGTCGTCGATACCGAAGCCCGTGCCGAGGACGTAACCCGCCGGGTGCAGCGGCCACCACACGAACCGATGCCGCAGGAACATGAGCAGCGCGGACACGCCAACGCCGCCTCCGAGGAAGCCTGTAGCCAGCCAGTCCGTCTCGCGGGGCGCTTGCAGCCAGGACGCCAGCCGGTTGTACGTGTTCCACCCGACGTCCTTCATACCGTACGCGCGCGACTCCGCGCCGTAACGGTACAGCACGCCGGGGAAGATGATCATCGCGGAGACGAGTCCCGCGACGGTCGCCAACAGCAGCACGCCGAATACCGCGCGGTTGGGCAGCCGCTCCCGTTCGGCTATCTTGAAGGCTTCCAACTGGTGCGGCATCAGATAGTTGCGCTTGCGACGGCTGAACCAGACGAACAGCGACAGCGCCGACAGGCTGCGCGCTCCTACGGCGCGCGTCCCGAACACGGCTACGAGCGATTCCTGTGGCGACAGCAGGTTCAGGTCGTGCTCTGGCACTCCAGCCTCGGCGCGGATGCGCGCCATGCCGACGTACATCGTCCAGAAGACCCCGGCAAACGCGACCATGACCCACGGCGACAGACCCATGCGCACGCTGAACCACGCCATCGCCACGGCGCAGAACGCCGCCCCGAACACCGCTGCCCTGTATGTGATGGGTTCACCGTCGGACGCGCCGTCGTCTGGTCCCGTCAGAGACCGGAACGCCCCGGCAAGATGCCGACGGATGCCAAACAGGGCCACGACCCCCAGCCCCAGCATGCCGCCCATGGCCTGCTGCCCAAGGAAGGGGTACCCCGGCACGCGCGACAGCCCAACGGCGGCGCCCACGACCTGCTCCGCCTTGCGGATCCAGTAGAACGCCCAACATGAGACGGACAGGTCGAGCGGCAGCAGGTACGTCATCCCCACCATGAAGAATCGGAAGCGCACGGGGGTCCATCCGATGGCGGACCACGGTTTCTCGGTTGCGTACCGCTCTAGCTGAGTTCCCCTCACCGGCATGGAGGGCACGGCTGGGTACAGGTAGTTCAGCCCGTTGAGCACGTCCACGACGGCGGCGATGCCGAAACCTATCCAGAACAGGCGGCCGCGGAAAAGCATCGTCTTGCGTCGGCTGAGTTCCAGAGGGAGCTGGATGATGGGGTAAGCGAGCTTCTCGTGTTCTGTCCACGGCCGCCGCAGCAGGACGGTGATGCAGAGCGACAGCCCCGCGAGCAGCGTGAGGAACATCCCCCAGTACGCCATCGGACGGACCCACGCCCGCCAGTGTCCCGCCCCGAGGAACGACGCCTCACCGGCGTAGAACGCCCGCACGGTCTTGGCGTCCGTCAGCGTCAGCCAGTCGGGAAGGTGGGACCGAAACAGTGCCGTCCAGTCGTTTTCCGCCGTGGCGAAATGCGTCGCGTGGGGCAGCACGCCCACCAGGCCAACCAGGCTGTCGTAGCCGCTGATGGCGCTAGCCGTCGCGAGGATGATGTAGATGACGAGCAGGTCCGCTGGCGACAGAGCGGCATTGGGTGTCATCCGACGAGTCAGCGCGTTGCAGCCGATGATGCAGCACAGGATGAACACGACGTTCAGCGGCAGGGAGGCCGCCGTGAAGTGCAATGACGACCACACCATTTCCGTCAGCGCGATCCAGTATGCGTTCAGCGGGATAATCGCCAGCGCGAGCAGCACGGCGCGGAGCCGGACTGGCTGCGTCTGGGACGCCTTGGATGCGGCGATCCTCGGTGGCATTGCCTATCCAGGGCTGCGAGGGCGAGAGTCTAGGTGTTGGCAGTGGCAATCGATCGGGTACCGATGCGCGGGCGCATCGCGGCAGCCGTCTGGGGCGTGCGTGCGTGCGTCCGCGGTTCGGCGCGGTTGCGCCGCAGCCCTACCTCCTGGCGATCCCACCGTGCGGCGGGTCGCGCTGCCTGACTGACTATAGCTGATTCTGTCTGCTACCGCGAATACCTTGGACGCCCGGTTCTCAACCCGCGATGGTATGGCGTTCTGAGCTCGGCCTCGAGACGAGACCCGAGGTTCCTTGCTCTGTCAGGAATGACTGCGGGGGCAACGGGCGCCGCGCGATACCGCCCTCTATCGAACACGCCCGGACAGGATTCAGGTTGGGACCGGCCGCGCGACGGTAGTACACTCACCGCAGTGGGCATTGGGAGGCGACGCCTGTCGCCCGCGGATTACGCATGCCGCCCGAAGACCTCAGCGAAGTACAGGATGGCGCGTGTATCTCCATGTCGGGAGAGCCAGGAGGCCTACCATGTATCGCACTCGCCTGTTTGGTGTCCCATTCACTTTTGGCGTCGTGATCGCAAGCCTGCTCCTCAGCACGGGTTGCGGCAGCGACCCAGTCGACGAGGGCGACGACAACGGGGACGACGCCCCCATCGTCGTGGCGGACCCGTGGGCGGGAGTATGGGCCATCGTCTCCGTTGGCGGGGCCAATCCTGCGGTTACGGAGCGCGACGAAATCACCGCCGAGGATCCCACGGACGATGTTAGGTTCACCGCCTCCATCGCCTTCACCCCTGCCGTCAGTAGATACTCGATACAGATGGAGTGGGACGTCCGCGCCGCCGACGGCGTCAAGAAGCGCGCGAACACTACCATCGGATACGATCACACGGGCACGTACGAGAGAACCGACTCCACGTACACTTTCACCCCCGCTGAGACACAGGGGACGGCGCGGCTCTCGGCGACAGCGCGCGCGGATAACGGGATCGTCGCCAACACGGCGTGGTTCGAACAGAGAGCTCAGCGTTGGGTAATGCACGGAACCCAGACAGGCACGTGGGTGCTGGAGGGGAGCCTGCTCACGCTCAGCGGGGAGGGCGAGCCCACGTGGCAGGTGAAGAAGCGTTAGCGGAACGCACAGCGGGACGGCCGACGATGCCGCTGGCCTTCCGAGTGGCGAGGGAGGATCCTAGCCACTGCCGCGCCGTTCTCGACCCATCCTAGGCTTCCCCTGCAAGGGGAAGGGACACTGCGGCCACCTGCAACGCGCCACTAGACAGGGTTGGCGCGCTCGAGCCCTAGGCTGCGTGAACCGACGCGGAGCGGGTATTTCGCCCGTGCTGCCTACACCGTCAGTTCCGCGTTGTACGGCGAGCTCCCACCGGCCGAGTCCTTGATTCTCTGATCCAGGTAGATCTCGTTGCGGGGCTTGAAGCCTGGCAGCGTAATCACGTTCACGAACGCGTCCAGCCCACGGTGTCCCGTGCCTGGCTGAATGTAGACGGTGGATCCTGGTGTCAGCGGAGTTTCCTCGTAGCGGGACAGATCGTCGACGTCTGGGAAGCTCAGCAGCGAGGCCGTTCGACCGTACGTCTTGAGACCGTACGCAGACGGGTCGAGAACGAGGTACATCTCGCTCTGTGGCTTCCCGCCCCCGACCGGCTCGACAGGATGATAGTGCGTCCGCGAGGTCTCGGTGGCGATGTTGACGACGTGGCTGTTGACGACGTTCACGCCGTCTCCGCCCCCCTGCTCGGCAATCCACGTGAGGGGCAGGCGGCGGAACGCGTCGAACGCGAAGTTGCACCCGCCCGCGGTGTCCCGAAGGTGGTTCAACCGCCGGGTGATGGACGTGTGCGTGTGCGTTCGGTCGGTTACGTCGATGCTCCAGTAGCGGAAGGCGCCGCGTACCCGGAGCGGAGTGTCGGGAGTCACGGCAAGTTGGTCGCCCGCCATGACCGGCTCCCACGAGCCCTCGGACTTCTCCGACCACCCGATGCCCCGATGCACGTCGAGCACGGCATCCAGCGCGGAGTCAGCGCAGTCACTCTCGCTCCACTGGCCCCGCGGGACGCCGCTCTCCAGGAGCAGCCATATTTCGCCAGCGACATCGCCAATGAAGTCCGCGCCCCGCGTGCGGTCGATGATCGACTGTATCGGCCCACGGAGAACGGGCGCGAAACTGTCCACCCGCGTTCCCAACGTCTCCAGCGCGTCCATCACCGCCGGTGGGCAGGCGTCCGGGGCGTATACACAGGGCAACGGGTCGCCGTCGCCTTCCTGCGTGCGGGCTCCTGCGGGTATGAAGCACTCGCCAGAGCCGGACTCGACCCACAGATAGCGCAGCGCATCGCACGACGCCTCGCACTCGTCCTCGACCACCCCGCAGTCGAGGATGTAGGTGGGGTTCCAGCGGCGGAACTCGTCGGCTACGCCGCGGAAGTCCACACCGCCTATGTGTCCGACGACGACATCTGGCACGACATCTTCCTTCCCTGCGTCCGACGCCCTGCCTACGCGGCCATCGCCTTAAACAGCGCGATATACATGCTCAGCACCTTCTCCGGGTCTGGTCCTCGGTACGCGCATTCGTTCGAGACGTAGCCGTCGAAGCCCATGCGCTTCAGCCACTGGAACATCTGGCGGTAGAGCTCGAACTGCTCGGGATTCTCCGCCTGGTGCGTGTGCACGGAGGTAATGTGCGGCGCCACGCGCGAGAAGAGCGGCTCGATGTCCCCGTCCTCACACCCTCGGAACTGGCTGTTGAAGACGAAGCCGACGTTGTCGAGACCGACGCCCTCAATGACGGACATGGCCGCATCCGCTTCCGTGAACGAGCCGTGCATTTCCATGCTGACGGTGACATCCATCGGCGCAGCGAACTCCCCAAGGGCGCGGAGCCCGTCCGTGACCCATCCGACGACATCGTCGCGATTCGAGTCGTCGAAACGGTCTCCCAGGACGCGCACGTGGTCGCAGTCGAAGTACCTCGCCATCTCGACAACGCGCTTCACACGCTCGACGGTTCGCGCGCGGTCAGAGGCGTCCTCGTGGTGGAACACCTGGCAACTGGTCAAGCCAGTGGTCTTGAGTCCGGTCCTTGCGATAGTGAGCTTCATGGGCTTCCATTGCTCACGCGGCGTATCCCACTCGAAGCCGTGTGGCTGATCGAAGTCCATCAGAAACTCGACGCCTTCGTACCCGGTCTCCTTGGCTACGCGGAGCGTCTCCCGGAGGGACCAGTCCTGGGCCGTCTGGTAGGTGTTGAGGGACCACTTCATGTGTTACTCCTGTCTCTGCTAGTGTCGGCTACGCATCTTGACACTTATTGGGCGCCGGTGGCACTGTGCGGCTACCTTCTTCACCACGCGCCGCCCGGCGCCTTCACCCATCCTGGCGTGTCACCATGCGCTTTGCTAGTCTGCCCGGGCCGTACGTGGGGACGTGGGCGCTGTTTCTGTTCGGAGCGGGTCTGCGTTTCCTGCAAGAGGGCGACCCCGAACGCTTCGGGCAGTACCGCGAGGTCGTCATCACCGACCTCGGCCAGCGACTCACGACTATCTGCGGCATCGCGGTCTTCTTCTCGACGCTGTGGTTGGCGCATACATCGTGGGAGCGGGCGATCCGCCGGAAGCGGAAGCGCCCCCTTGTAGAACTCACTCAGGTGGAGCAGTTCTACGGGGGCGCCGTGTTCGTGCGTAAGATTCCGCGTCGCGTGTGGGATGTCGCCGACGATGGCGACCGGCTGGTAAAGCCCAAGTGGAGCCTGTTCGTCCGCCACGTCCCACGCACCTGAGCTTGGGATGCCGCCGCTACCCCTGGATGACCCAGCTGGGGAAGATGACCTGCGACGGCGCCGGGAAACCTGCTTCGACCAGTACTTCGCGGATTGCGTCCGCAGCTTCATCCTGGTGGAAGAGCTGGTCCGATTCGATTTCCTCGGCGGTGGGCAAGTTGCGCAGAAGGCCCCTGCCGATCAGAGCCTTACCTTCGCCACCACCCAGCCGCGTCATACGGTTGGATTCCGCGCTCGCGACATTCTCAGGGTACTGTAGTACGGCGTCGATACGGAGGTACGGCTTCCTGCCGTCGGTGTCGGAGTTGATGCGTACGATAACACCGGGGTGGGAGATCTCCGTAGGCGGAGCACTGGTGTCGCCGCCACCTCCACCACACGCCTGCAGGACGGCAAGACCTGCGACCAACATCACCAGGCCAATAGAACACACGCGTGTCTTCATTGCGTACCTCACGTCAAGGTCGTTCCCATGGAACAGGAAATGCGTCGAGACTATATCGCTCAACGGTCGATCGGTCAAGATGCTGAACAGGCGGCAGCTCGCGATCCCGCGCTTGGTAGTATAGACACAGGGGCGGCGAGTTTACAAGCTCCGGCCGCGCGCCATGCGCCGGTGTCGGCCGGGGCGGCGGAGGGCGAGAGGCCGGCGCGTGATCGGAGAGCCGTCGCACGCCCTTGCCGTCCGACTGCATGGCGTATAGGCCAGCGAGCCCCGCGCCACAGCACGAGCGGTATGGCGACCGGGTACTCGTTGTGGGTCGTTGTCGTCAGTTGCGTGATCGGTCAGACGCGTAGACTTTCTGGCGTCTGGTCCTATCTATAGAGCAGACGCTAGCCCGGGTGTCCGTGTGTCTGTCTCGCGCGGCCATAGCCAACAGGGACATGGCGGCCCGACAGAAGATCGCGATCCGCATGGTTCCACCCCCTCACGTCGACGTAGATCCTGCCTACATCGCGTCTCCTCTGTTCGCGGGCCACGATCTCGCCAGACGCCCGGATCCCCATCCGCGCCTGGCGTTGCCTTAACAATACGCGATGAGCGGAGCCCCTTCGCCGCAACGCCTCACCGCTGCTTGATGGAGCCCCAGATGGTGGCCGCAGTGCTGCCTGCATGGACGGCCAGCGGCTGTAGCTGTGGCGAGTGGAAGTAGTCGAATGCGACTCTCGACTCCTTGCCTTCCCCGGGTTTGTCCGATCCGCCATCGACGAAGAGCCCAATCCAGTATTCGCCAGGGAGGAATCGGAGGTCGATATTGTCCGGGAGCGCAAGAGGGATCCTCGCCGTGTTCTCGGCTGCTATCCATGGGGCCTCCGCGCGCCTCTTATAGAAGTATCCTGGGTCGGCGTCACGCATATCAGCCGGTATCTCCAGGCGGAGCCATGTATCGCCGGGTTCCACGACCTGCGCGCTGCCGCCGCCGCCAAGGGGAACGCCATCCCGCCACGATAGCGACACCCGGTCCCAGCGCGGGCCGGGCACACATGTCAAGGCCATGAGCGACGTCAGATCCTTCCGTATCACGACCAGACCCGCTGACGTGAAGGGCACGACTCTGTGGAACTTGAGTCGCGTCTCGAAGGCGAATACGTCGTCCGCCGGCGGCTCAAAGAGGAGCATTGGGGGCATGGAATCCTCGTCTCCCAGCATCCAAAGCGGGCCGGGAGCCGCCAGGTGTAGCCACCCATGGCGGACCTCGTAGGACCCGCCACCTGGGGCGAAGAACGTCCAACTGCGGTCGAGCGGCGGGCGATCGAACTGGTCGGTGTGAGGCTCCCGCGCCGCCGACGCGCTCAGCGCAACAGCAAGGAACAACGCAAGCGTTATTCCGCTACGTGGGACGAATGTCATTGCTTCGGTCTCCTGTTCGCAGGGCCCTGCCGGGACCGGGCGGCTCTTACCGGTGCTTGACCGATCCCCAGATGGTGGCCGCCGTGCTACCTGTATGCGCGGTCAACGCAAGCATCTCTGGCGAGTGGAAGTAGTCGAACGCGACCTCCGCTTCGTTGTCCTCGGCTCTTTCGTCCCACCCTCCTCTGACGAATAGGCCGATCAAGTATTCGCCGGCGAGGAACCGGGGCTTGATGATGTCAGCAGGAAGTCGAAATGGGAACACTACGTCAGGAGCCGTGGCATCTATCCAGAGATCCTCCGCGCCTCCCTGCCGGTAGAAGAACCTCGGTTCGGTGAAAGGCATATCGGCGGGCAACTCCGCCCGAAGCCAGGTGTCGCCTGCCAGACCTACTTGCGCGCTGTCCCCGCCGTGCAGGGGGCCAGCCAGCCATGTCAGCACCACCATGCCTACAAGCGGCCGAGTGTAGACCTCCAGGGACATGCGCGATTCGAGATCCTTCCGTATTGCGACGAGCCCCGCGGCCGCGCCCGGGGCGTCCTTGTGGAACCGGAGCCGCGTCTCGAAGGTGAACACGTCGCTAACTGGCGGCTCTATCAGGAGCATCGGAGCCATAGAGGGTTCGTCCCCGGCCATGACGTCAAGGAAGCCGGGCGACGTGATGTGCAGCCACCCATCACGAACCTCGTAAGAGCCGCCGCCTGGGGCGAAGAACGTCCACGTTGGGCTAAGCGGCACCCGGTCGAACTGGTCGGTGTGAAGCTCCCGAACTGCCGATGCGCTCAGCGCAACGACGAGGGACAGGGCCAGCGATACGACGCAGGTACGTGGTGTTGCCATAGGTCATGTCTCCCGCCGGGCCGACCCTTGTCGGGTCTATGCGGGCATCGGTCAGTCAACTGGCTTCGACCAGTATCGCGCCTATTGCAGTTGCGGCGCCAGCCCTCCGCGCCCTTTCCGCATGGTACAGTGCACGCAGAGCCGGCGCCACGATATGCCGTGGTCGGCCGGCGCAAGCACATGCCGTCTGTCAGCCGGCTACCGGCACTGTCCCTTGACTTTGTTGCGGAACACCCACACGGGGTGCTTGCGCCCGTCTATATAGAGGGTAGGCGACCCGCTGACTTCGAGCGCGTGCGTGCGCGCCGTGTTGTCGCGGTAGACGGCGACCATCTCGTCGGAATCGACGCCGGCCGCGATGCGCGCGACGTCCAGACCGAGCTTCCGCGCGCAGTCCTCCCACGACTTCGTGAGCGACTTGTTGCGGCACAGGATGAAGTCGATGTACCTGTCCGGGTATTCCCGCGCGACGACGAGTTGCCGTACATCCTCCATCACCTCCGGGCGGCCGTGCATGCTGCTGAATCCCTTGAAGTCCGTGCCGGCTTCGGCGTTCTCGTCGTCCTCCTTGCCGAAGTAGTGGAGACGGAAGTCGATATCGTCCCGATACTCCTTCACGAGGGGTAGGAGGAAGTCCTCCGCGCCCACACCGGCGGGACACATGCTCATTACAAACAGCTCCACTTCGGTGCGCAACGCGCCGCGCATCCGTCGTTGGAGGATACCTTCTAAAGGCGCCACCTTCTCGCTGTGGTCGACTTCCTTGCGCACCAGATGGACGGAGTCAGCGAAACCAGGCGAGTGCTCCTCGTTGTGGCACTGCGCGCAGAGGGCGTCCGGTACTTCGCGTCGGATGTTCGCGCGCTGGGGATTGTCCGCGTGCGCTTGCCCGGGGCCGTGGCACGTCTCGCAGCCCACGCCCTGGAGATACTCCGTGTCGCCGATGCGATACCCCTCCTCATACCCGAATCCCGTGACGTGGCACGAGACGCAGTCCGGGTGGAAGTGCCGCTGCACCGTCTGCAGTGTGTTGTACGCCACTGCGTGCGGCGTCACCGTCCACTGGTCGTATTCGGCGTCGTGGCACGTCTTGCACGTCTCCGGGCCGGCATACACAGCTCCGGGATCCTGCTCCTCGGCCTGATCCTCGAAGAGGCGCTTCGCGGCGACGTGGTACGTCGGATCGCTCGCGACCTGCTCGTAGAACTCGGTGAGCAGGGCTCGGGTCGCGTCGTGGTCGTGCACGTCCTCTCTTAGGGCGATTTCCGTCGCGAAGTACTCCGTCACGTCGTGGGAGCTAGCCAGGGACAGGGACGCCATGCCCAACGTCTCACCTTTAGGCGAGGCGTGCAGCACGACGAGGTCGCCCTCGCGCCGGTCGATGCCGGGGGCGCTGGAGATGAGCGCGTCGACGTCGTCCCTGCCACGGGCCCACTCAGCAACCGCGTCCACGGGGCCATCCACGAGCACGACCGTGAGGTCTGCCGTCGCTTCCGCAGCTCCCACGGCGTCGTCAAGCGAAGCTAAGGATTGTGTGAGCTGCCCTTCGAGTTGTGAGTCGATGGCGAAGATAGCCACGTGTCGATCCGCAATGCGCGCCGTCGTACGCGTGTCGGGAGCGGCGGCGCCGTCCGCCACGAGGAACCGACCGTCGTCGCCGATGGAGTCGCCCGCGAGCCGCCTGTCTTCGTCCGTCAGCGCGATGGCGTGGTAGCCCGCCTCGCCCATCGCCCTCACATACGTCTCGGTGCGCAGTATGTCGAGAGCGGCGTCGCCGTCGGCGAGCCCTCCGGCGTCCACAATCAGTGGATCAATGCCCTCGTCGCGGAACTGCGCGATGACGGCGTTGCGGCGCGGAATGCCGCCCGACTGACCCGAGTAGCACCCGCAAGGCTCGAGATGCCCACGCGTGTCGCCGGTGTAGAGGATGACGACGGCGCTGTCGCCTCGCGCCAGGCGTATGGCTTCGTCGGGAGACACTGCGTCCAGTTCACGGGCGGCGTCGCGCAGTTCCGCGAGGCTGTCGAGACGCTTCGCCTCCGCCCACTGTTGGTAGGCGAACGGAGATACGACCAGCAGCGTAAGCGCGACCATGGCTAGCAGATACCGCTTCAACGTTCACTCCCTAGCGTTCTATCGTTCAGTCCAGGCAAAGGGTAGTAGTGCTCAGCCGCGCCGTGTGCTTGCCGATGCCGACCTGACCCTCCCTCTGAGAGAGGGAGTCCTGGTTAGGAGGGCGGGTGGCCGGTCCCTACACGAACCAGCGGTAGAAGAATCCGCCGGAGGAAACGGTGATCAGCACGCCGACCAGCAGCACGGGGGCGAAGCGCACGGGACGTTGGATGCGCACGACACCGCCACACGGCGCAAACTCGCCCGCCGCGGACAGCTCGCGCAGATGCTCGACGGACACATCGCCCAGACGGCCAGGATTCGCGAACACCTCCACGCTCACCGCGCCGGAGTCCTCCGGCAGGTCCATCCCGATGTAGTAGCGCACCTGCCCATCCGCCGTGCCGTACTCGAGGATCGGCTCCGAGAGGATCATTCCCTCCTTGACATCGTCAATCGGCACCTCGGAGTCGAGCACTTGGCTCGCGAGTTCCATCAGCCTGCCGAGTACGTACACGAACGCCACCGCGGACAGCAGCCGCCGTAGGAAGTCCCATGGCACGCCGAACTGATAGAGTCCTAGGCCCATCAGCAGCAGGACAGGGTAGTACAGGTATCCCTTCTTCCCAGGTGCGCCAAGGCGGGCGGCGATCATGGGCATCCACGTCGTCACGCGCTTGCGGAGCACGGAGAACGTCAGGATGACGACTATGAGCGCGGGGAAGCCCGTCATGCGAAATGGCAGGACCACTCTTAGCCACAGCAACGCCGGATACATAAGAGACGAGAACGCCACGAAGAGAATGAGGGTCAGGATGAGTGTCCCAAGCCTCTTTGGTTGAAGGCCGTCCAGCACGACGCGCAGCTTCTCCCTGGCGGTGCTTCGCCACATCAGCACGGCTAGCAGCGAGAACGCGTAAGGTACGAAGGTGTTGACGGCCAGAACCAGGGGCGAGAACAGGCGCCCGCTCGACCCGTATTCGAACAGCTGCGGCGGCAAGGCCAAGCAGATGCCGTAGAACAGCTTCACGTCACCGGCGGCGAGTATGCCGATCCAATACAGCAGTATGGCGACCGCAACGCCCCCCACGACGGTTCCCAGGACGGCGGAGAGTTGCACATCCCGCCGAACCAGTGAGACCAGCTGCACGAGCAATCCAACGTAAATGAGCCCGAAGCTACATAGATTGCGGACCTTTCCCCACCGGATGTCCGTGTAGCTCGCATAGGCGGAGAACGCGAGAACCAACGCCGTCAGGAAGTGGCCGTATGTGAACGTGGTAGGCATCAGAGCGGCTTTCTCATCAGGGCGAATGTGTCGATGTAGGGGTTGCCGCGCAGCATGAACTCCTCGCACTCGAACCGCAGGATGTCCATGTCGAACTGCTCGTAGAACGTCAGCACCTCAGAGACGTCGCTGAAGTCGCGGAGGTGCACATGCGCTTGGAGATTCACTGGCAGCGCCAAGATGCACCGTCCGCCCGGCTCTAGCACGCGCAGCAACTCACGCATGCCCACCTCAGAGTCGCGCACGTGCTCCAGCACCTCAACGGCGACGACGAGGTCGAACTCCTCATCGTCGTATGGCAGGTCTCGGATGTCCCCGACATCTAATCGCGCGCGGTCGTCGACGCCTTTCCGCTGCACCAGCTTCCTTGCATAGTCGCAGCAGGATGCGCTGATGTCGATGCCCTGACCGATCCACTCGGCCTTCGCCTGTAAGATCAGCGACAGGAGCACGCCTGGCCCGCACCCGGCATCCAGGAACCGGCCCCTCTCAGCGTCGAGCTTTGCCAACTGAGCGATCACGAACCGCGCGCGATGGAGGGCAGGCTCGAAGTCAATGTAGTTCAGGTGCTCCATCGCTGGGTAAATGGTCTGTTCGTAGATCTCCTCGTGGAGCGAGTCGAAGTCCCACCCATCTGAACGGGGAAAGAAGACGCCCGTTAGCGGCAACTCCTCGGCTGATATCCCAACGATTGCCGTGATGTCCCCCAGCACCTCTTCCATGTTCTGCCAATACAGATCGGACTGAGCCGCCACGCTGGCGACGCCTTCCTCAGCGTCTTTGAGCGCGCGCCTCAAGTCCCTCACGGCCGCAGCGCGAAAGTAAGCTGCGCTCATGGGATAATGGCTCTCACGCTCGTTGAGGATGTCACCCGTCTCCGCTCGAAACGCGGAGACCGCCGGAGACTCGGCTCCGGACACCGTCGAGTGCGCCGTCGCGGGGTGTCCCGCAGCATCTGTCATAGCTTACGGCCCCCTGAGGCCAACTGCCTGAGCCAACCCCACGTCGTCGCGGCACGGTCAATAGGCGAGACGCCACGCGGAACGGCTGGGTCAAACCAACTGACACCACTTATGCCAACAAGAGCCAGCGGCTTGGAGTCTGTCACTCGCCGGACGATGCGACCGCTCAGGTCCATGATGTACATGTGCCCGCTGCCGTCGCGGGACGACTCGAACAGGATCTGGGCGCCGTCGGGTGACCAGACGGGCGTGCTATCCTCCGCAGGATGCGTTGTCACCCGTCGAGTTCCCGTTCCGTCGGGCTGCATGATGTAGATGTCAGCGTTGTCGTCGTCCTCGCCCCTTGATCCAAAGGCGATCGCCTTCCCACGGGGGTGCCAGGTGAGCGCCGCGTGGTACCACGGCCGGTCGGTAAGTTGCCCCAGCGGAAGCCCGTCTCGATCCATGGCGCGTATGTCCGTGAAACCGTCGTCGCGGCGCCATGTGTAGGCGATCGCGTCGCTGACGGGGCTCCAGCTGGGCGCTCTGGACGACTCGAACCGGTCCGTGACCCGTGCCTCTGGGCCGCCATTGAGATCGACCACGTAGATGCCACGGCGGTCGAACCCCAAACGGGAGGACTCAAAGGCTACCGCGTCATCTGTTGGCGACCATGTAGGTCGCCAACCAAAGCCGGGAGGCCCCGCTGCTAACGCTCTCAGGTCACTGCCGTCTGGGTCCATCAGGTAGATGCCGCCCTGTTCCCCAAAGGGGCTGTACGTGAGGGCGATAGTATGACCATCGTGTGACCACACGGGATAGTTTGCCGAGGCGTCACGGATGGTCAGGGGCTCGAAACCCACGCCCTCAGGGGTCGTGGTGTAGATGCGAGACCTCCCGTCGAGGGTGGTGCCGCCAAAGACAACGCGCGCGCCGTCCGCTGCCCATACGCGCGACGGCACGATGGCGGCAAGCACGAGGAACGCGGTCATCAGCACGTATTCGAGCGCGCGAGTTGTGATCATCACCATCTCCACCGCCTCTAGCGGTCGCGGTCTGTTCGTTCAGCCCAAGAACGGGCATGGGCAACGGCGACCTGGGCCGCCGATGCCTACCCCTCGTGCGTGCATGTCACACCACCGTTCCCAGGTCGGGCGCCCTATTCACGCCGGTCGGCGCCCAAGGAAGCGCGCCAACGACCTAGGCCACGGTTGCCCGCTAGAGTGCAGCCCGCGAGTTGTTACCCCTGGTGTGTGCAGGTCGTGAAGACGCCGCCACCACCACAGGAAGGGAAGCATTCGTGTCCTGGGCCGGCCGAGGAGTTCCGGCAGAGCATGAAATTGAACTCGTTGCAGGGGGCGCTGTCTGGCGCGCAAGCGTGCGCGTGCGCGGAAGCCGTGACTAGCATCTGTGCGAGCACAGAGCCGCCCAGCACAGCGCCAGCGGCCAACGCCTTGCCGCGATCCGCGTTGCCCTCCTCGCTGCTCAGCAGGTCGAGAAGCTTCTGCTTTCGTCCGATTGCCCTGATCGGGGCCATTTGGTCGCCTCCATTTGCTTCATTCTTGGATGTTCCAGCGAGATGCACGCCAGTCGAAGCCCTGGACAATCCGCTTCCGTGCGTCCGCCATCCTCTTACTTCGATCATGACCGGAACCAGGCGCTTCCCGATGGGAAGCGCCATGTGCGAGGCATCCGCGCGCTGGCCACTGAACATCACTCGTGCACGCAGTGCACTATGCTAGTCAGTTGGCATGTGGGGATACACTCGTGCCCATCGCCGGCCGACCTTTCTCGGCAGAGATTGAAGTTCGCGGCAGTGCACGGAACTTGATCAGCGCCGCAATTGTGCGCCTCTGCCGTGACCGACAGCAGCATCTGTGCGAGCACAGAGCCGCCCAGCACCGCGCCAGCGGCCAACGCCTTGCCACGATCTGCATTACCCCCTTCGCTGGTTAGCAGCTCGAAGAGCCTCTGCTTTCTCCCAATAACTTTGATCGAAGCCATACGATCGCCTCCTTCCAACTCATTCTCACATTTCCAAGCGGAGCAGCCTTCGCTCGAGATTCTGGAGGCCACCTCTTGTAAGTGACGCCCCATGCTACCAAGACAACCTACCGAGCCCCCGCGGCGCCTAGGCGCCTAAGCCAGCCCCACGTGGTCGCGCGACGGTCAGTAGGGGACACGCTGCGCGGGACGGCCGGGTCAAACCAGCTGGAGCCCTCGATCCCCGCAAACGCTGGCGGCCTGGCGTCGGTCACCCTCTGGACGACGCGGCCGCCCAGGCCCACGATGTACAGGTGGACGGCGCCGTCACGGAACGACTCGACCAGAATCTGTGTGCCATCCGGCGACCAGACGGGTCGCCTATCCTCCGCGGGATGCGTGGTAACA
>CAYYPK010000033.1:65545-69471 GCA_964473525.1 uncultured bacterium | reverse complement strand
GATGGGGGATCTCAACGCGCGGCGTGTGCAGATCATGGGGGTCGACGTCCGCGATCTCAACGAGGTGATCCTGGCGGAGGCCCCGCTGGCGGAGATGTTCCGGTATACGACCTCACTGCGCTCCGCGACGCAGGGGCGTGGGACACATACGCTGGAGTTCTCGCACTACGAGGCAGTACCGGCGCACCTCGTGCCGAACGCCCTGTAAGCCTGAACCCACATCCTACTGCCCGAAGCGCGCCTTGAACGCGTCGACGGAGGCACGGAAGCCGTCCTCGAACGTGCCGCCGTCTGGACGGTAGACGCTCTCCAGCGACACTACCCCCTCGTAGCCGCCGTCCCGCAGGCCTTCGGCAAGGCCCCGCAGATGAGGCGCCATGTCGCCGTCGCCCAGTTGTGTGCACGCCACGGCCGCCCTGGGGATGTCGACCTGCGCGTCCTTCAAATGGACGTGCCCAAGCTTGCCACCAGTCAGAGCGGCGAGCCCGTCGGGGAGTGGCTTCTCGTTGCAGTAGAGGCTGTTGCACGGATCCCATAGCGTCGCGAGCCGCGGAGAGCCGACGTCGTCGATGAGCCGGGCGGCGAGATGCGCGGACGTCACCATCGCGTTGTTCCCGGTCTCGACGACGAGCGTGACGTCGGCGTCCTCAGCCACGCGAGCCGCTGGCGCCATGAGCTCGACGAGCTTGTCCCACGCGCCTGTTGAGACGTTCCACACGTCGGCGCCGTGGCTGCCGAAGAGGATCATCTCCTTGCGGAAGCTCATGACGCGCACTAGCCCGCAGTCGAACGCGCGCGCCAATTCGATGCAGCGCCGCAGGGCGTCCAGGTGCTCGACATAGGCGCGAGACGTGGTCTGCGTGTCCATCACCGACAGCCCGCCGAACACGTGCCGCGAGATGCAGGAGACACTCATCACGTGCTGGCTGACGAGCTCGCGTGCCGATCGCGTCTGCTCGGGCGTCAGGTCGCCGACTTCGTTGTCCCAGAGGAACTGCAGCTCAGCGTAGCGAAGGCCAGCTTCGGACATCACACGCAGCGCGTGGCCGAAGTCGCGACTGATCCCATCCGTGATGACGCCGAGTTTCATGCGGCTCCTACCAGGTGACTTCCGTGTCGGAGAGTTCCTCGAGCAGCTTCACGATGGCCCAGTTGTCCTCGGTCGGGAACTTCGAGATGCCGGCGCGGAACAGCTCGAACGCGGCCGCGGTGGTGAACATCGGCACGCCGGTGTCCTTGCCCAGCGCCATGCTGATGCTCAGGTCTTTGTACATCGTGCCGATGTGGCTACCCGTGTCCTTGAACTGGCGGTCCATGATGAGCCGCGCGCAGTTGTGGAACAGCGGCCCACCTACGCCGCTGGCGCCGAACACCTCGTACATGGTCTCGCCGCTGACCCCGGCCTTCGCGCCAAGTACCAGAGACTCGAAGATGCCGGCAAACGACGCGCCAATGAACGCCTGAAGCGCCGCCTTCACGGTCTGCCCGGCGCCGATCTCCTCGCCGACATGGAAGATCTTCTCGCCGACCGCCTCCAGCACGTCGCGGTTTCTGTCCAACGCGTCCTGCCGCGCGGCGGCCATCATCACCAGTGTCCCGTTCTCGGCGCCCGACAGGCCCCCGCTGACCGGCGTGTCGATGTAGTGGACGCCCGCTCCTTCGACGGCCGCGCCGATTTCCCGCGTTTCAGCGGGATGGATGGTCGCCGACATGATGACCGTGTCGCCCGCTGACATGCCTCTTAACAGGCCGTCCTCGCCAGCCACGACCTCGCGCGCCTGGTCGCCGTCGAGGACCATGACGAACGCCGCATCGCTCGCGGCGCCGACGGCGCGCGCGTCGGGGCAGGCCGCGCCGCCCAACGCCTCGAGCATCTCGCAGCGTTCCGCGCGCAGGTCGTGCCCAACCAGCTCGAAGCCTGCCGCGGCGACGTTCTTCGCCAGTCCAATGCCCATGTCGCCGAGCCCAACGACTCCGACTCGCTTCACCATGTGTCTCCTGTTCAGGAAGTCGCGCGCACGGTCAGCCCCGACGTACAAAGCGCAGGTTTCGCGCTCGTTCGACGCTCAGAAGAAAGCCGTCTACCTCGCCGCCCTCCCGGGTGAAGCGCGCCTCACCAAAGAACCACTGGTCACCCGTGAACGCGTCGCGGTCGGCGGCTGGCGCAAGACGGATACCGTCGTGGCGGGGGTGCTCGGCGCGCAACCCGTTCTCGTCGGCGACGACGACGTACGTCGTGTCCAGCTCGTCGGAGTAGTAGGCGCCCACGTATTCGTCCAGCGCGCCGCCGGACACGTCGCGCGATTCCGGCTCCGACTCCGTGGCCGACGCCGCGTCGTCGGTGGTCGGCAGCGGGTCGAGCCGGTCGGCAAGGCAGATGTCCGCTATCTCGCGCGCGAGCGGCCCAGTCGCCGCGTTCGCGACATTCGCCAGGACGACGACCGCAAGCCGGTCTTCTGGGAACCGCAGCAGGTGGCTGCGGAACCCCCGCCAGGAGCCACTGTGATGCAGGATCGGGCGGCCACGGTAGGCGTCGGTGACCTGCCCAAAGCCGTACGTCGCGCCTCCGCCAATCGCGCCGCCGGCCTCCCCCATGCGGGCGATGGCTCCGCCAGCGTCTCGCGTGGCGCCGTCGAGATGTAGGGCCCACCGCGCCAGATCGTCGACTCTCGAGTGCAGGGAGCTTGACGCGAGCGCGGTGAGGTTGTTCGCCGCGTTGGCGTACGCGCCCTCGTCCCTTGGCTCGTATGACAACGCGCGGCCCGGGATGACTTCACAGTGGTCGTCGTGGAAGTGCGTGCGCGTCATCCCGAGGGGCGCGAAGATGCGCTCGTGCGTGAACTCCCGGAACGTCTGGCCACTGACGCGAGCGACCGTCTCGGCGAGCAGGTTGTACCCCGTGTTGGAGTAGAGGTACTCCGAGCCCGGCGTGAAGTTCAGCGCGCGTTGCTTGCGCGCGAACCGCAGGATGTCCGCGAAGAGGATGGTGTCATCCATCCGCACGCCGGACATCACCATCGCGGGCACCCAGTCTCGAATTCCGCTCCTGTGGTGGAGCAGATGCCGCAACGTGATCGTCGGGCCGAAGTCGGGCATGTCCGGCAAGCGTCGTCGGTAGTCGTCGTCGAGATCGAGACGGCCGTCCTCCTCCAGGAGCGCGATTGCGTAGGCGCCGAACTGCTTTGACACCGAGGCGATATCGAACACCGTCGTCGGCGTGATGCTGGCTCCGTACTCGAGGTTCGCCCTCCCTACGCCCTTGGTGTAGACGAGCTCGCCGTCCTGCACAACGGCAACGGCGACCCCGGGAGTGTCGTTGCGGTCCCATCCGTCCAGCAGCGCGTCGATCCGTGAGTGCACGATGCCATGCTCCCTTCAGTAAGTCGCCTCGCGACGCTACCCGAAGGGAGGGCCCGTGGCAAGGCGCGAAGTGTGGGCGCCTGTGGATCGACGCGCGTCGCGCCGATGCACCTTGCTGCGTACGTGCCCGTCTACCGGGCGAAGCGGGCGCGCTCCTTAGCGGATGTGGCGGCGCTTACAACATCGGCCATCTCGACCGCGTCGAAGTGCCCTGACACCTCGGCAAGCGCTGCCGGGTATGCCTCCTGCAGGGCCTCTAGGGCCACGGCCATCCGGCCATCCCAATGCGCCGGGATCGACATGGGCGACGAAGTAGTGTGCCGCGAGGCCTCCACAACGCGATGTCCTACGATGGGGTGCGTAATGTAGGACGACTCGCTGCGGGCCAGCTGGACCTCCTTCACCCAGATGAGCTGGCCAGACAGCGGCTCCGTCATCCGCAGTTCGATCGACCCGCCAAACGCGGCGTGTCCTGCTTCCTTCACGAGCTCCGTCGTCAGCACCGTGCCCGGCGTGGACGTGGGCGCGCCTATGCTAAGCCACCGGCGCGGCGTGTAGGACACGCC
>CAYYPK010000033.1:53779-65535 GCA_964473525.1 uncultured bacterium | reverse complement strand
GCGCGCGCTTCGAGAACACGTGACGTCGATGGCAAACTTGGTCTGCAGTAGGAGCTCGGCGGCTTCTTTGTGTCCATAGAGGATGTCGTCTGGCGAGCTGTAGGGCCCTACTGTCGTGTAACCCCTGGCACCCAGGGCCGCCTCCAGATCAGACGTGAGCCGCGACGAGATGTGCTCGAGGATCCGACCGGGTGATGTGTCACCGTACGTGCTGTCCGTGAACCGCACCTCGATGGTCGGGTCAATGAGCGCGAACGTCGCGTCGACGTCCTGCGGCTCGCCCGTTGGCGTGTATTCGACCGAGTAGATGTCCAAGTCGAGCCTGGCCGGTAACGGCGCCTTGGGTACAGGCGCGCAGCCAATGCCGACGACGGCCGCGACGATCGCGACAAAGGCCGCGCGCGCAGCAGAGCGTTGTCCTGACAGAACTAACATGCAGGTCACTTCCCTTCGTTATACATTCCGCAGGCGGGCCGCCGCACCGCGCACGCGTCCCACCGGTATCTCGTGTGGCAACGTCCCACGCCGAAGCCCGACCCAGACGTGGCGTGGTGATCGCGATGTGGGGTCTTCCTCTGCGTCGATGGGCCGGTACGCGGTGCGTTCCGCCCCTCGTGCTCGGGTTGCCGGAGACCGAGGCGGGCGGCACCCGTTGCGAATCCGACCCGCATAGACGACGCCCTACGGAGCGCTAATCCCCACAAGCTATTGCGCAGGCGGCGGCGTGTCCCAGTTGGCCGGCCACGCGGCGCCAGGCTGCCGTGGCCCGCGAAGGTCGGGCAGGCATGTCGCGGCCGTGGCGACCTCATTTCGCGAGCAGCGCCCTGCGCGACCCGCGATGGTCGCCCGCACGCAGCTCTGCGTAGTAGACCCCGGCAGCCATCGGCTCGCCGTTCTCGTTGCGCCCGTCCCAATACGCGGCCTGCGCGCGCGAGTGGTGGTACCCCGGGGGATAGGCGCCCAGGCGGAGCGTGCGGACAGTCTCCCCGGACGCCGCGTAGATTGTCACGACAACATCGGCGGCAGCGTGCAGGCGGAAGGGAAACCACGTCTCTGGGTTGAACGGGTTGGGGTAGTTGGGCAGGAGGCCGGTCGAGGCGGGCAGTGTTGCGGCAAGGAGGCGTTCGAGCACAGCGATGCCGCGACCGAAACCGGCGGACCCATCGTCCGCTGCCAGCGCTTGGCTTGCCCACTCTTGGATGACCGCGCCGTACGACGGTCTGGGCATGCGTGGAGCGGCGATCGCGCCGCTCAGCTGCTCCCCATAGTGAGAGGCAACGAGGACTAGGTCGATGATCGTCACCACCCCGTCTCCGTCGGCGTCGGCCACCAGCCCGACGCCAGTCGTCCCAAATGCGCGGGCAACGAGAACCAGGTCCGCAATGTCGACCCGGGAGTTGCCGTCTACGTCCCAAGGGCGGGCCGCTGCCGGCGCGACGGCAAGCGAAGACATGTCCCACAGGAGCACATACCCGAAGGACGCCCCGTCGGCGAGCGTGGCGCCGTCTGGACTGAACGCCAGAGACCACGTTGTGTCGGGCCGCGCCTGCACTGCGACCTCGCGCACCTGCTGAACGTCCCACAGCCTCACGGTCTGGTCGGGGCTAGCTGACGCCAGCAACGCGCCAACCGGACTGAATGTTAGCGCGGTGATCCGTTTGCCGTGTCCTTGGAGAACCGCGCGGTTCGTACGGGACGGAACGTCCCAGAGCATGATCGTCTGATCGACGCTGCCGCTGGCCAGGCTTCGGCTGTCTGCGCTGAACGCGATGGCAGTGATGCCATCCGTGTGGCCATGCAGCGTTGTCACCTCCAGCCAAGTTGCGGTGTCCCACAGTTTGACTGTGTTGTCGAAACTGCCACTGGCTAGGAGGGCGCCGTCGGGACTGAAGGCCACCGACCTCACGTCCCGCCCGTGCCTGCGCAACGCGGCTACGGCTTGGTGGGTCGAGACATCCCAGAGCCGAACGGTGTCATCTGTGCTGCCGCTGGCGAGGGTCAGGCCGTCAGGGCTGAAGGCCACGGAGTTCACGCGCTCCGCGTGACCAATGAGAGTTGCTGATGCCGCGCCAGTGGCCATGCTCCACAGCTTCACCGTCGCATCCTCGCTGCCGCTGGCGAGGGTTGCGCCGTCAGGGCCGAAGGCCAAGCAGTTCACTCGCTCTTGGTGGCCAAACAACGCGAGGTACTCGCGATGGGTTGTGGTGTCCCACAGCCGTACGCTGGCATCAAAGCCCCCGCTGGCAAGGACACCGCCACCTGGGTCGTATGCCAGGGCGTTCACGAACAGGTCATGGCCGCCAAAGCTGGCGATAGCCGCGCCGGTAGCATTATTCCACAACGTCACCGAGTTGCCAGCGGTCACGAGCGTGCTGCCGTCAGGACTGAATTCGATATCGGTCGCGGTCGTGCGCAACGAGATCCGCTCCTCGCCCGTAGCCACCCGCCACTGCAGGATTCGCCGGTCCCGCCAGCACTGCCAACAATGGAGCCACTCGGGTGGAATGCGATTGACCGCACCCCAGACCTGTGGTCCAGTGTGATTACCTGTTCCCCGTCGCGATGTCCCATATCTTCACGGTTGTGTCGGCGCTGCCGCTGGCCACCTGCGGGCTCCCCGGCCTGAAGGCGACGGACGTTACGCCGGCCTCGTGCCCGGTGAGCGCCGCCAACTCGCGACCCGTAGCGACATCCCAGAGCCTGACTGTACGGTCGTCGCCGCCGCTGGCGAGGGTCGTCCCCTCGGGGCCGAACGCAACCGAGTTCGCCCCGCCATCATGCGCCTGCAAGGACAGGATCTCTCGCCAGGGATTTACCTCCCACGGCGTCACGGACCCATCAACGCTTGCGCTGGCGACGACGAGCCCGTCGCGGCTGAAGTCGACCGAGGTTATTGCTTCACCATGGCCGATCAGCGTCTGGGCCGCCGCTGAGCTGGCCGGCCGCCATATCCAGAGAGAGCCATCCGTGGACCCCGCGACGACGGTCTCGCCCTGCGGCGAGAAGGCAACCGTCGCCATCGCTTGCTGCGTGGACAGGTACCCCGCAAGGGCGCCGGCCTTGGCGTCGATGAGCTGCAGGTCCATCTCCGTCGCGACAGCAACCGTGCGGGAGTCTGGGGACCACGCAACGTCGCTGGCGTGTCGCCAGCCCAAGCGTGCACGCAGTTCGGGCGGTTGGCCCCAGACGCATGTCACGACCATCCACCACACACCGCAGCTCAGGGCCAGCGGCGTCATGCGACCGGCATCGCAAACGCGACGCAACGTGGTGAAAGGCCGCGTCCGGGCGGTCGTGGCAACGACAGGCACACGCGGGCTGAGCGCCAGGCGTGCTAGCGCTGCTGCGGCGACGCGGATGACTACGCCGACTCCTGCACGCGGGTCACGTGCGCCGATCGGTTCCATGGGTCTGCCCTTAGGTGTGGCGGAAGCGCGGCCCCGGCTACTACGTGGCCACAATAGAGACGGAGGGGCCGGCGTCGATCCCCACAGCGATTCGCGCGTAGTCCCCGCGTTAGGCGCTCAGAATGTGGCGCCGGGCGAGGTCTACGGGAGCACGCTTGGGCCCGTTGATGGCTCAGCGCGCGTCGGGTAGGGCCAAGGCGGCCCTGGCGGCCAGCTTACGCGGCCGCTGATGTCCGTCCCACGGGCGACGCGTTCCTCGCCAGTCCCATCCGGGCGAATGCGGTACATCGTGAACCGGCCGGTGCGGCCGGACAGGAAGTGAATCCACGCCCCGTCTGGAGAGAATGCGGCAGCGATGTCCGCGGCGTCGTTGCGAGTGAGGCGCCGCCGATTCGCGCCGTCCGCGCGCATGACGTAGATCTCGTCGTTCCGGTCACGGTACGAGTGGAACACGATGGACTTGCCGTCCGGTGACCAAGTCCCGTGGTGGTCGTTCCACCACGTCTGCGTGAGGTTCATCGCGGGGCCGCCCTTGGCGTCCATCACGTACAGATCGTCGTGGTCCTGCTCACCAACGCGCCGTCTGTTGGATTGGTACAGTATCTTCGTGCCGTCGGGCGACCACGCGGGGAAGTGTTCGCGGCCGAACGTGAGTTGACGAAGACCCGACCCGTCGGGCGCGACCGTGTACAACTTCTGCTCGCCCGTGCGATCCGAGACGAAGAGTATGCTCGACCCGTCTGGCGAGGGGGCCGGCAGGATGTTGGCCCCCTTGCCGTCCGTCACGAGATGGAGGTCACCCGTGATGGTGTCCTGCAGCCAGACGTCGTCGCGTCCAGAGTCGCCTCGGTCGGCCGTGAACACGAAGCCGCGCCCGTCCGGCATCCACGCCGGCTGTTCGTCCTTGGCAGGATGGCGCGTGAGATTGCGCTCGTCGTCGCCGTCCGCGTCCATCATCACGACCTCCAGGTTGCCATCGCGGAGCGCGGCAGCCAGCACGCCGCCGCCGAGCGCGCCGCGCGTCCAGCGGCCGACACCGCCTTGGTTCAGGCCGCCCTCTGCTTCGCCCACCACGGCGCCGGGCGATGGGTCGACCCAACGAGCGGCCGAGACAGGAGACAGCTCGACCCGCCACCGACCAGCGCTGCCCATCCCGCTCGCAGCCGCGCGGGCGGCGACGCGATCGCCTAACCTCGAGTGGACGCGCGCTTCGTGCGCCCCCGACACGGCAAACAGCAGCACGTACGACACCGCGACGCCGACCGTGGCAAACGGAAACGCGACGGCCTCCGCCATCCGGCCCCGCTCGCGCGATCCCGGAGCGCGATCGCCCACCGCCTCCATCACCGGCCGTGCGAGCCCAAGCGCCAGCGGTACGACGTAGGGGCGTGACGTTAGCGCCTCAAGTGCGTCGTCGCCTTTTTCGGTGCTGTCGTAGTACTTGCGGAGACGTGTCAGCGCCCGTTCGATCCTGCGTTCGGCGTTGTTCTGGGTGATGCACTGCGCGTCCGCGACCTGCCGGGGCGACGCGCCGTACATGTAGCGTAAGGTCAGCGCGGCGCGCTGCTCCTCGGTGAGGCGCCTGAGGCCGTCCTCGAGGAGTCGGCGCATGTCCGCCTCGCGGCCGATATCAGGGATCGCGGAGCGGCGGTCGAAGGCGGGTGAGTTGAGTTCGTGTGGATCCATCGGCATATCGCGTCCACGGCGGCGGCGGGTGCGCGCGCAGGAGGCGGCCACGCGGCATATCCAGCTGGCGAACCTGTCCCGGTGGCGCAACTGGTCGAGTCGCTCGTACGCGCGAAGGAACGTGTCCTGCGACGCGTCGCGCGCGTCTTCCGCGTTGAGGAGGATCGCGTACGTGATCGCGCAGACTTTGCCCTCGTACCTCTCGACCAGCTCGGCAAAGGCCGATGAGTCGCCTCCGAGGCACCGCGATACGAGCCAGTCGTCGTTCTGCGGTATTGTCCGATCCCTTCGACACTGGAGACGCGCGAACGTACCCGTTGCCCCACACTGATTTTGGACTGCGTCGGCGCGGCCATGTTACCATTGGCCGCGCGGAGGCAAACGCGTGAACGCGACGGAACGACGCAGACACAGCACCGTGTCGGAACGGTTCCGGGCCGTGGGTAAACTGCTCAGGAACGAGCTGGACGTGTACCGACTGGTGTTGGCGCATCCGCGCACGCCCCGCCCGGCCAAGTGGCTGCTCGGTCTTGCCGTCGGTTACATCCTTCTGCCCTTCGACCTCATACCCGACTTCATACCCGTGCTGGGACAACTGGATGACGTTGTCATCGTGCCGGCGCTTGTGTGGGGTGCGTTGCGGCTTGTACCGCCCGACGTAGTGGACGAGTGCCGGCGCACGGTGGCCCCACGAGCGGGAGATCGGCCCGAATAGCCAGGGTTCGAGCCTGTGCGGCTTGCCGCGTGCCACTCCGTGGCCTAGCCTCAATTGCGTAGCCTTAACTAAGAGATGTGGGCCCGCAATCGATTGGGTACCCGGTGCGCAGATCCACCATCGACACGCACGGGAGCCTGGCCGGTCCCCTCCTTTGGCGGCGTGGTGCTTCGCGCGCGCCGTCAGCAATCTCGCTCATGTGGCTGGCGATCGCCGCATTGGCCACGGCGACGGCGTGCGGAGAAGACGCAACGCCCACTGAGCACCGTGGTGACGCCGCAGACTCCTCATACGTGCCGGTCCTTCGAGAGGCCGCCTCCGCAGCACCACTCCGGAGCCGCCTGGAGCGCACCAACGTGAGGAGCCCCCGGAGCGTTAAGGCAGCGACCGGCACGATTGCGTTCGTGTGGGGTGATCGCATCTTTCTGATGGAACCAGACGGCACTGACAAGCGGCCCATGCCCGGCATCCCCACGCACGCCGCGGAGCCAGCGTGGCGCCCAGACAGTCGGCGCCTCGCGTACGTTTCCGGAGGGTGGCTCTACACGGTCGACCCCGACGGCGCGAACATCCGTCGCCTATCTGAGGAGCGGCAGGACGTACGCGACCTGTCATGGGCGCCCGACGGCCGGCTGTTGGCGGCCAGAATATGGACTGGCAACGGATCGCTCATACATGTCCTCGACACGGTTACAGGCGCATCCTGGCCGCTGACCGGTGCGAACACGTCGGCGTCCCATCCCGCCTGGTCGCCGTCAGGTGGCCGCATCGCCTACCAGGCCATCGGCAAGGGACCGGAGGACTTCTCGCAGCTGTACGTGATGGACGCGCTCACAGGGATCAACGTCGGGCCACCCGTCGGTCTGTACATCACGCCAGCCTGGTCTCCCGACGGCAGGTGGCTCGCCGTGGGCCACTACGATGACGGGCCGGTCATAGCGGTGGTACCCGCGACTCTGGATGGCGCCCGTCGGATAGTTGGCGGCGGGGGGACAGCTGGCCGGCTGTCGTGGTCCCCTGACAGTTCGCGCATCGCCTTCAAGAGATGGTCCTACGGCTCTCACGACATCTGGTCGGTAGACGTAGCGACCGGCGCGGAATTGCGACTGACGACGAGTCCGTTCCAGGAGGCGCAGCCCTCCTGGGCCCCGTAGCCGACAACACGTCGGGCCTTCACGTCACGACAGGATTTCGCCCTCAGCAGCGGGAATATCACCACGTGAGAAGGCCCAAGTAGAGGGGTTTGCCTGGCTTGCCGGGGTGAAGTCGAGTGCTATAATCTGTCTCAGGATTTGGGGGCGCCAGCTGCACGTGGGACAGGCGGTGTTCTCAACGGCATCATCGGAGGGCAAGAGAGCGTGAAATACCGTCTCATTCCGGGCACGGACATCTCCGTCTCTGAGGTCGGCTTTGGCGTGTGGACGCTCAGCGCCGGCTGGTGGGGCGACTACTCCGACGAGGAGGCCTCCCGGCTCCTCAACCACGCGCACGACCTCGGCTACACCTTCTTCGACACGGCCGACACGTACGGCAACGGTCGCGGCGAGAGCATCCTCGCGACGGCGTTCGGCGACGGCGTGAAGGACATCGTGGTCGGGACGAAGTTCGGCTACGACATCTACGGCTACGGCGAGGCGCGCTCGCGTGGGCAACGCGAACTGCCGCAGATTTGGGAACCCGAGTACATCCGGTACGCCTGCGAGCAGAGCCTGAAGCGGCTCGGCCGTGACAACATCGACCTCTACCAGGTCCACAACATCAAGGCGGACTCGGTCGCCAACGACGACATCTACGACACGCTCGACTCGCTGAAGGCCGAGGGCAAGGTGCGCGCGTACGGCGTCGCGATGGGCCCGGCGAACGGCTGGATTGTCGAGGGCAAGGCGGCGATGCGCACGCGCGACATCAGCACGGTGCAGATCATCAATAACCTGTTCGAGCAGTTCCCCGGGGCGCCGCTCACCGCGGAAGCGAAAGAGACCGGCAAGGGAGTACTCGTCCGTGTGCCGCACTCTTCTGGTCTGCTCGAAGGTCACTACACCGAGGACACCCAGTTCGAGAAGCACGACCACAGGCGGCACCGTCCGCGTTCATGGCTGCTCAACGGCATTAAGAAGCTCGAGACGGTGGGTTTCCTGACGGAAAGCCGCGACGGCGCGACCATGGGCCAGCTAGCCCTCAAGTGGCTCCTGTCAGACGCCCACGTCGTAACGACGCTGCCGAACATCTACGACGCAGCGCAGATCGAAGACTTCGCTGGCACGTCAGACTGCGCGGACATCACCGCCGAGGAAATGAGTCGGCTCGCGGACCTGTACGCCGAGAACTTCGGCATCGAAGAGCCGGTGATGGACTTCAAGGGCGTGCCGGAAGATTCGGAAGAGGCACGCGTCCTTCTCAGCGCGTGATCCACGGTCTATAAATGGAACGGGTACCGTGATCGCGTTGGAGGCTTAGAATGCAGACAGCACGTGGACATGGCGGAGGCCCGCCAGCATCGCAGGGCGCATCGGCGGCGGAAGCTGAGCCGCGCCAGTTCGTTAACTTCCTTTACTGCAAGCTTGACCCAGCGTTTCGGCGTCTCCCGAAGGACGAACGAGACCGCGGCATTGCCGAATGGCTCGCCGTGTATCACGAGTTCCGCCAGAACGTGATGGTCTACCCATACACGCTGTTCGGGATTCGGCCGGAAGTCGACTTCATGCTGTGGCGCATCAGCTACCGCGTCGAGGACTTCACCGAGATGTCGACGGCGTTGGCGCGCACCGGGCTGGGCGCCTACGTGGACACAGCGCACTCCAGCCTGTCGATGACGAAGCGCTCGGTCTACGTAGACGAGCACGTGCACGACGACCAGGAGGGAACGCGGACGACGATCATCCCAGCCGAACGGAAATACATCGTCGTCTACCCCTTCGAGAAGACGCGTGAGTGGTACCGCCTGACGTCACATGCCCGTCAGGGCATGATGAACGAACACATTGAGGTGGGCCACAAGTACCCACAAATCAAGCTGAACACGACCTACTCCTTCGGGCTAGACGACCAGGAGTTCGTCGTCGCGTTCGAGACGGACTACCTGGAGCAGTTCGTGGATCTGGTCATGGAGATGCGCGAGTCCCAGGCGAGCAGCTACACGAAGCGCGACACGCCCATCTACACCTGCATTCGCGGCGACATCGAAGCCGTGATAGACAGCTTAGGAGGCTGACATGCCGACGCACGAAGTGGACGAAGTAGACGGCCGTCTCCTGAACATCATGCAGGACGATTTCCCACTCGTACAGCGCCCCTTCCAGCAGATGGGCGAGGCGATCGGCATCTCCGAGCAGGACGCCATCGACCGCACGACGGCGTTGCGCAAGGGCCAGATCATCCGCCAGATCAGCGCCATATTCGATACGCGGGCGCTGGGCTACAAGAGCAGCCTCGTCGCGTTCAAGTCGGCGGAGGAGACGCTCACGGAGACCGTGCGCGCGATCAACCGGCACCCGGGCGTCAGCCACAACTACGAGCGGAACCACGAGTACAACGTCTGGTTCACCATCGCTGTGCCGCCCGAAGGCGACACCGAAGCCGATGTGAAGATGCTCGCCGAGGAGACCGGTTCATCCTACCGCATGTTGCCCACGCTCACGCTGTACAAGATCGGCGTGAAGCTGGACATGACGGGCACCATGGACGCCACCGCGACCTCGGACGACAAGGGCTTCCGGAGCGAAGTCAGGCAGGAAACGGCCGCCCTGACGCAGCAGGAGCGCGCGTTCGTGCGCGAGATGCAGAGGCACATTGAGTATGTGCCGGAGCCGTTCGCGGCGGCTGCCAAGGCCGTCGGGGTGTCCCAGGCAGAGCTGTTCGCGATCGCAGCCGACCTCACGGAACGCAAGATGCTGCGGCGTTTCGCGGCGATCCTGCGGCACCAGAAGGCCGGCTACAGGGTGAACGGCATGGGCGTCTGGGCCGTGGATCCCGACAAGGCGGACGCCGCGGGCGACATCATGGCTGAGTTCCGCAACATCAGCCACTGCTACCTACGCCCCACGTACCCAGACTGGCCGTACAACGTCTTCTCCATGATCCACGGCAAGTCCAAGGAGGACTGCGAGGCCGTGGCGAAGGCGGTACAGGAGCGCACGGGAATCGAGCGTTACGACATGCTCTACAGCACGCGCGAGTTCAAGAAGACGCGCGTAGAGTACTTCACGGACGATTACGATCGCTGGCTGGAGAAGCACCAGCCCGCCACCGCGACCGCTGCGGCTTCGTAGCGCGCGGCACGCAATACCTCGATGCGGCGACGACATCGCCTTCGGGCGCAAGAGTGACGACACGGAGAAGAGCCTGTGCACTGCTATATCCGTGGTGTGAACCACGCAACTGCTCCGGTAGACATCCGCGAACGCCTTGCGTTCGGCAAGGGCGACGTGGGCACGCTTCTCGACGCGTTCTCGCGCGCGGGGGCGCCAGAGGCGTTTGTCCTCAGCACATGCCACCGCACGGAGTTCTACCTGGCCGGCCCCCCGAGCACCGATCTAGGCGCCATCGTATCGCGCGTGCTGGACGGTGTGGTCGGCAACGGCGCGGTGCGTGAACCGGAGTACTGGTACGAGCACGGCGATGACGACGCGGTGCGCCACCTGTTCCGTGTCGCGTCGGGACTGGACTCGATGGTGCTGGGCGAGCCCGAAATCCTGGGGCAGGTCAAGACGGCGATGCAGACCGCGCGCGAAGCCGGCTCTGCGGGCACCTTCCTGAACGAGGTGTTCCACCGGTGCCTGCACGTCGCCAAGCGCGTTCGGACCGACACGTCAATCGGCGTCGGCTCCGTGTCGTTGGCGTCTGCGACGCACGGCGTTCTGCGGAGCCATCTGGGCGAGCTGCGGGGTCGTCGTGTACTCCTCTTCGGCACCGGCGACATCGCGGAGCAGGTCGCGCAGTACCTCGGAGCGGACATGGGTGCCGGCCTTACCGTGCTGAGCCGGACATCGGCAAGGTCCGAGGCCCTCGCGGCGCAAGTCGGCGCCGACGCATGCGACGCGTCGGAGAAGGCGGGCATGCTGGCGAAGGTGGACGCCGTCGTCTGCGCCAGCTCCGGGCCGGGCCACCTTGTGACAGCCGACGATGTGCGGAACCTACTCGTGGACCGCGAGGCCCCCATGATCATCGTGGACTTGGGGCACCCGCGCAACGTCGACCCGACCATCGGGGATATGGCCAACGCGACGCTCTACGGCATCGATGGCTTGCGCTCCGAGATCGAACGCAACATCGAGCTGCGCCGCAACGAGTTGCCCGAGGCCGAATCCATCGTGCGCCGCGAGACCGGGCAGCTTGCGCAATGGCACACGTCGCTTCCCGCCCAGGACGCGGTGAAGACGCTACGCAGCAAATTCGAGGACGTTCGGAAGACCGAACTCGAACGCATGCGAGGCAGGCTCTCCGAGGACGAGTGGGAAGCCGTCGACGAGGCGTCGCGGCGGATGCTGCAGAAGCTGCTTCACACGCCCACGCTGGCGCTAAAGGGCCTGAACGCCGAAGACGACGCCGACCGTGACCGCATCTCGATCATCTCGTCTATGTTCGGCCTCACAGACGATCCAGAGCGCAGCTAACGTGTCCAGCCCCGCGCCTCTCGTCTGATTTCCGCCCATCCGGCGAGCGTGCGGCCCGCCGCCCCCACGGATAGAGCCGACAGACCCGTATCGTATTCCGCGACTCGATCGGACCACTGCCCGTCGGCGACTCCGCCGATCGCGTAGACCACAGACCCGACGCCCGCAGCCGCGAGAGCCATGCGCGCCTCAGGAAGCGACGGCCGGGGCATCCACGTGTCCGTGAGAGGGTCGTACTCCGTGACCGATGCAACCTGGGAGAGGGCGTCCACCTCGCTGTCGCGGCCTCCCACGGCGTACAGTCGCCCGCCGCTTCCAAGGCCGCTAGCAGATCAA
>CAYYPK010000033.1:0-53769 GCA_964473525.1 uncultured bacterium | reverse complement strand
GGGGCGCCCGTTCTGCCCACACGTCCGCGAGCGGGTCGTATTCCAAGAGCGAGTCGGTCAGCGGCCCCCTGTCGCCGACGCCTTCGCCCCGGCCCCGAGCACGTAGATCTACCGCGCGCGGCGCACGCCGCAGCGCCCGCCCGAGGCGTCGGTAGGTCAGCCACGCGTGTCCACTCGTCCACCGCCGGGTCGTAACGGTCAACGCGAGCCGTCGTGACGATACCGGTCCACCCGCCGACGATGTACAGCCCCCCGAAAGCGGCCGCCGCCCCGACGTAGCCGCGGCCATCTGGTAGCGGGGCGCGCTCACTCCAGCGGTCGGCGCCAGGGTCGTAGACGTCGACGCGGCCGATCCAGGCCGTGCTGGTGGCTCCAGCAACCGCGTACAGCAGGTTGCCCGCGCCCAGCACGGCGAGGGCCATGCGCGGCACGGGGAGCGGCTCCCGCTCCCGCCAGACGTCCCGCGACGGATCGTATTCCTCCACAGACGAGAGCGGAGGCCACCCCCGAATGCCTCCGACCGTGTAGACGCGGCCGTCAACCGGCGCCGCGCCGAGGTATGCCCTGGCCTCCCCGAGCTGCCGCGCCTCGCGCCAGACGCCCTCTTGCGCCCGCGCGATGGTCGGCGCGAAAGCCAGCAGAAGCGTGACCCACGTTGCGACAGCCCTCATCACGGTTCCTCCCCAATAGCCCTGCCCCACGTTGACGGCGCCGACGTCGGGCCACTGCCGCCGGCCGCCGCGGCAGCGCCAATATAGGAGAGTATAACATCCAAGCTAGGGAGGGCCGCAACCGAGAGCCCGCTCCCCTACCAGACGCGGGGGCGCAGGAGCGTTGCAATCGGTGCGTGCGCTGGTTATTCCTTGAGCGTCCGTGTATGCTCCTCACGCACAGGATCAGGGAGAGCCCCGCGCATGCAGTCGAAGTACGTCCTACCCGACTCCGACGTGCCCCGTCACTGGTACAACATCGCTGCTGACCTGCCGTCGCCGCCACTGCCGCCCCTCAACCCGGGCACCGGCGAGCCCATCGGCCCAGAGGCGCTGGCGCCGTTGTTCCCGATGGAGCTGATAAAGCAGGAGGTGTCGCAAGAGAGGTGGATCGACATCCCCGACCCCGTGCGCGACGCGTACACGCTGTGGCGGCCGAGCCCGCTGTACCGTGCTCACCGGCTTGAGAAGGCGCTCGATACGCCGGCGAAGATCTTCTACAAGTACGAGGGCGTCAGTCCGACCGGCAGCCACAAGCCGAACACCGCCGTCCCACAGGCCTACTACAACAAGCAGGAAGGCGTCGCGCGCATCACGACCGAGACCGGCGCGGGGCAGTGGGGCAGCGCGCTCAGCTTCGCGTGCAATCTGTTCGACCTCGAGTGCAAGGTCTACATGGTACGGATCAGCTTCGAGCAGAAGCCGTACCGCAGGTCGATGATGACCACCTGGGGCGCGGAGGTCATCCCGAGCCCGTCCGACCAGACCGAAGCTGGCCGCAAGGTGCTCGCCGACATGCCGGACACCGCGGGAAGCCTGGGCATAGCCATCTCCGAGGCCGTGGAGGAAGCCGCCGGCCGCGACGACACGAAATACTCGCTGGGCAGCGTGCTGAACCACGTGCTGTTGCACCAGACGATCATCGGGCTCGAGACAGAGAAGCAGATGGCGCTGGCGGACGCGGAGCCCGACGTCATCATTGGGTGCTTCGGCGGAGGCAGCAACTTCGCGGGCCTGGCGTTCCCGTACCTGCGCGAGAAGTTCGCAGGCAAGGGCACGCGAATCGTCGCCGTCGAGCCGTTGGCGTGCCCGACGTTGACGAAGGGCACATTCGCGTACGACTTCGGCGACACGATCGGCATGACCCCCCTGCTGCCCATGCACACGCTCGGGCACGAGTTCGTGCCGGCGTCCATCCATTCGGGCGGCCTTCGTTACCATGGCGCGGCGCCTCTCGCGAGCCAACTGGTCAACGATGGATGGATCGAGGCCGAGGCGTACACGCAGGTGGATTGCTTCGACGCGGCGACCCTGTTCGCGCGCGAGGAGGGCATCATCCCGGCGCCCGAATCGAGCCACGCCGTGAAGTCCGCGGTGGCGCACGCGGAGGCGGCCAAGCAGGAGGGCGTCGCGAAGACGATCCTGTTCAACCTGTCGGGTCACGGCCACTTCGACATGTCCGCGTACGACGCGTACTTCGCCGGATCGCTGACGGACTACCAGTTGTCCGCGGGCGACATCGACGACAACAAGGCGGCGTTCGCGGCGTTCCCATCGCCGCCGTCGTAGAGGCGTGGCATCCATGTCCTGGATCGAGCAGTTTCGCGAGGATGGCTATGCGATCGTGCGTGGTCTCATCGAGCCCGGCGTCCGACGGGCGGTGATTGAGGAGAGTTCCGCGCTCGTGGATCTCCTTGCCTCGCGACTCGTGGAGGACGGCAGGACGTCGTCGACGTTCGCCGACGCCCCGTTCGACAAGCGCATGATGCGGCTGTACGAGGGCCGCGCGGGTGAAACGCCCACGATCTTCCGGCCGGAGTTGCACCGACCAGGCTTCTTCCAACTGTTCGGACACTCCGGCCTCCTCGATCTCGCCGAGGAGGCTCTCGGGCCGGAGGTCCGGCTGTACCCGAACTACTCGGTGCGTCCCAAACTCCCGGAGAACGAACGGACGCTGGTGTTGTGGCATCAGGATGCAGGGTACACGTCGCGCGCGTCGGACGTGTTGCGCATGATGAACGTGTGGACGCCGCTCGTCCCCGCGACGCGGGAGAACGGCTGCATGGAGATTGTGCCGGGCACGCATCGGCAGGGCGTCGTACGGCATGAGAAGGACGAATTCTACCTGCGCATCGCGGACGACGTGATCCTGCCGCTCGAGGACCGCGCCGTCGCCGTCGAGTGCGATCCCGGCGATGTCGTCCTGTTCAGCAACCTGGTGTTCCACCGAGGGCTGCCGAACGTGTCGGACCACATCCGATGGAGTCTGGACTTTCGGTATCAGGACGCAACGCAGTCCACAATGCGCGAGCTAGGCGGGCATCTGCTGCGGTCGAAGGAGCGGCCGCACGAGGTCGTGGCGACGGCTCGCGAGTGGGAGGCCCTCAGTCTGAGTTGACTGTCGCGAACCGAGCGCGCGGCCTCTGGGCGCCTACGAGACGTAGTCGCGCAGCGGCGCGACGTGCTTCGGATGCAGGTGCGCCCTGACGGTGACTTCCTTCTCGCCGTAGTCCACGTCGTCGACGTGCCCGTGCTCGTACAGGTAGGACAGCAGGCGGCCGCGCTCGTGGGGAAGGCGGAACTCATACTCCTGCTCGCCTTCGCCCGCCCGCGTGGAGAGCTCGTGACGCAACGTCGCGACTCCCTCGCCGGTCATCGCCGACACCGGTACCGCGTCTGGATACTCCGCCTTCAGGTCGGCAAGCGTCTGCGCATCGTCGACGAGGTCGATCTTGTTGAGGACGAGCAGCGTAGGCAGATCCTGCGCGTCAAGTTCTGCCAGCACCTCGTTGACGGCCGCAACCTGCGCGATCGGGTCAGAGTGAGATCCGTCGACGACGTGGATGAGCAGGTCCGCCTCGAGCACCTCCTCGAGCGTGGCGCGGAACGCCTCGACCAGGCGATGTGGAAGGCGCTGGATGAACCCCACAGTGTCGGTGACGAGTACGCTCCTCGCGTCGTCGACTTCGAGCCGGCGGGTCGTGGGGTCGAGTGTCTTGAAGAGCTTGTCTTCCGTCTCGACGTGACGCTCGCCGGTGAGCGCGTTCAGCAGCGAGGACTTGCCCGCGTTAGTATACCCGACGAGCGACGCGGTGTACTCCTTCGCGCGCGCCGACCGCTGGACACGCCGCTGCCGCCGCATGTCGACCAATTCCTTGCGGAGCTGCTTGATACGCCGCTGAATCAGCCGCTGGTCCATCTCCAACTGCGTGCGTCCAGGGCCGCGGGTACCTACACCTCCAGAGATCCCGGAGCCCGCGCCCACGCGTGAGAGGTGCGTCCACGCCCTCCGCAGCCGGGGTATGGCGTACTCGAGCTGCGCCAACTCCACCTGCACTTTGGCTTCCTTCGTCCGCGCTCGCTGCGCGAAGATGTCGAGGATGACATCGGTGCGGTCCAGGACCTTTCGGTCGAGGATCTTGTCAAGATTGCGCATCTGACCGGGGGCGAGGTCGTCGTCGAATAGGAAGATGTCGGCATCGATCTCCTCGTTCAGGACGCGAAGTTCCTCGACCTTGCCCGAGCCGATGAGTGTCGACGGGTGCGGCGCGTGGCGTCTCTGCACCACCTGACACACCACCTCGACGCCAGCGGTGCCCGCGAGCGCCGACAGCTCCGCCATGGAGTCTTGCACGCTGTACGTGTCGCTCTCCGGGCCGGTCCACTCGACGCCGACGAGGATCGCCCGTTCCTTCTGCTCAATCCGTTCTCTAAGTTCAAACAGATCCATGCTTGGATCGTCTCCCAATGCCGCGCCGGTTGCTTCGGCCGGCTCCGTCGTCGCGCGTGATGCCGCAGTCTGTTCCCGTTGGCCTCGTGGCCTACGGGTGGGAGAGCTGGAAGTTCCACATCGTGTTGCCCCTACGGGTCGTCGCCGCGTGCCACTGTCGGCCTCGTACTACCATACTAACCTGGGCGCGGATGCAGGGCGAGCGAGAGCCGCTCGCGTGTACTACCTGCCGACGGCCGCCACGGCGAGGTCGTCCGTCGTGGTCTGCCCGTCCCGCGGCGCCGGAGGCCTGGCGAAGCCAACCACGTGCTGTGGCTGGTTGGGAACGCACAGGAACACGTCGGTCGCACGCCGACCACCGTCGAGAAGGGCGCTGACCTCGGCGAGATCGCGTGACAGGCGCATGAGGCGCGCCGTGCTGTAGTGCATGGGTGATGGGAGGGTCACGTACGCTTCGCCGTCCGCGCCCTCACGCACGCTCGCGTCGGGCACGCACGCCGTCAGCCAACCGTTCAGAGAACCGTGGGGCGAGGGGTACCCACTCCTGAGGTCGTCGAGGCCGCGAGCAATGCCTCGACACCAGACGTCGGCCGCCGCCAGATCCCTGTCCCACGTTCGCCTGAAAGGCGCCACCAGCCGACGCGCGGCTTCTGCCTGCTCGCCACCGTCGTGCCGCGACGCCAACTGCTCCGCCTTGGGGAGCGCGCCCGCCAGAGCGCCGAAGGCGACGGCGTCCTCGACCACGGTCAGCAGGGCATCGACCCCGTCACGAACAGGCCGGCCGCCCTCGGGCCTGTCACCGTGCCAGTTGTTGGCCAGCGCCTCGTGCTGCAGGTCCGCGGGGGCTCGCAACGACACCGTCAACGCCCCGTTCTGGCCCGTGAGTCGCCGGTAAGACTCGGCGAGCAGGCTAGTGAATACGAACCGGTGGATCCCGTCCACGTAGTCTCCCCGGGGAAGGGCCACAAGCACACGCGGGTGGCCCTGGCCCTCCCAATCGACGTCGAAGTGCGCCCACTGTACGTCTGAGTTACGCCAGACCCAACGCAGATAGCGGGTAGCCGCAGGCACGGGAGCGAGCGGCGTGTCGGAGGGCGCGATGTCCGCAGCGGCCGTGCGCAGCCGCGCGAGCCTCGCCTCAATCGCCGGGACGGCGGCCTCGTGCCGGCGCTCGAGGGCGAGGACGAGCTCTTCGGCGCGTTCGACGGCGTCTCTGGGTCCCCGGAGCATCCTCAGCATCAGGAGTAGATCCTTTGCCTCGCGGAGGTCGCCGTTCGCCACCCTCTGCTGCACACGGGTGGCGACAGCTGCCGGATCCGTCATTACAGGGTCACGGACGACGTAGTCTGGCCGGCGGGGCGCGAGGTCGGGGCCGTCCACCCATAGTTCCAGGCCCAGCACCCGCATCGGCGCGGGAATCTCACGGGCGCATGAGGCAAACGCGGCCCCAGTGACGGGCAACCCACGCGTCGCCGGCGTCCGCACTGACGACGCCGACAGCACACCGTCGATGTAGATGTCGTAGGCGCCCAGGTCGGTGCGGTGCACGAGCCGCACGTGGGTAGGGCGCGCGCTGGCCTCAGCGATACCCACCCACGCCTGCGATCTGTCGCGCGCCCACCCGTCGTAGTTCGGGGAGGCAAAGGCCGGCCAGTCCGGGTTGACGTGCGCCCACATGCCATCGCGGTGTCTGGCGACGTCGACGCGGAGCTGCTTGCCGCCGGAGGGGTTTACAACGCCGCGGTGCTGGCCGTCAATGACGAGGCCGATCGACGCGTGCGCGCCGCCGAACGTCGGTATGTCCACAAGCGCGTCTAGCGTCACCGTCCCGTAGAGCCGTCCTGTATCGAGGTACACGCCTTCCTCGTTCGCGACGTGGAAGCCGGTGTCCCTCCCCCATAGCAGGTCGCCGTCCGCTACCGGCGGAGCGCCGTCTAGCGTGGGCGCCACGGGCCGCCACGTCCCGAGCGTGTCGCCGGTCTCGACGAACGCTCTCACGCCCGCGGGCCGCGCGAGCCCGGGGGGCCTTGGGACGCTCGTGGCTGCTGGCGGCACGAGTGATACGAGCAGCTCTTCCTCGCCGCGCCGCGGCTGCACGGCGCCGTGCTGCGCCGTCACGACGAGGGACAGCGCGAGCACGGCCGCCGCCACAAGCGACGAACCGGCCGCCACGACCGTGGCGGGCGCCCCCGCCGTCTTGATCCCAATCTCCGAGCGCTGGTGTGGACCGGCCTCCTGTACAGCGGCCATCGTCCGCGCGACGACATCTCCCCCGGCCGCGATAGGCAGCGCGCACCTCTGGAGCGCCTTCACCTCGTTCGTGAGTCCTCGCGCCTCAAAGTACGCGCGCAAGCGCTCGCGCGCGTGAGACACGCGCCGTTCCACCGTCCTAATGGGGATGCCCAGGATCTCGCTGATCGTCCTCACGGCCAAGCCACGCATGTACCGCAGGACCGCAGGCACGCGCAACTCTTCCGGCAGCGAGGCGAGGGCGGCTTCCACGATCCGGCGCCGGTCGCTGTCCCGCTCCCAGGTGTCCTGGCCCGTGGGTCGCGCGTCTGCGAGGGCGAGCCCTGTCTCCGCCTCCATGTGGTCCGAGGACACGTGGTCGACCTGCTGACGGCCCCGACGAGTGAAGTCGATCGCCTTGCGGCGCGCGATGCGGTAGATCCACGGCCCGAACCGCTCGCGCCGCTGTAGGCCCCGCAGGCCACGGTATGCGGCCTCGAACGCGTCGCCGCTGAGCTCCGCCATCTCCTCCGGCATCGCGCGGCCGACAAGCACGATGTAGATGGCGGCGTGCACAGTGCGGTCGTACCGTTCCACCAGGGGGCGGAACGCTTCCTGGTCTCCCGCGAGCACGCGCCTCACGAGGATGTCGTCCGGTAGGTGTTCCATCGCCGGCCCCCGGGCTTCACATGTATAGACGGCGCCGCGGCCGGCGATCCGCCACCTTTCTGGGGTCATTTCGGTCATCCACCGGGCTGGATGGCCTCGCGCCGACCCCACACTTCTCTGTGGATGGCGAGGCGGCGCCCCTACAGCACGGGATCTACAGAGTCAGGAGAGATGTCCAACCGCTCAACGGACACACCGTCCTCGCCGCGCGGCACGAGACGATACATGCGATCGGCGTACCGCTGGAAGGGCTCGGGATCGTGGTGGGAGATCATCAGAACCTGGAACCCCAGCGCCTTGCCAGCATCGTGGACCATCTTGACAAGGCGTGGGACGAGGTTGGGCTTGAGCCAGCAGTCCTGCTCATCGAGCACGAGGAACCGCCGGTGCTCGGCTTCGTCCAGGGTTGTCAGGGCGAACATGCGTAGGCCGACCGAGAGCACGTTCGCCACGGAGCCGCCCTGTCCGCGCAGCACGTGCTCGCGGTTGCCGTCGCGCTCGATGTAGAAGTCGACGGCCGCGGCGTTGTTGAGGAATCGGGGATTCGCGCGCAGTTGGATCGGTTGCTCGAGGATTTCCTGGAGAGCCGTGGTCAGCTGCTCCTCGACGACTTCGAGCGTCTGCTGGAAGAGCGTGTTGCTGAGCTGCTTCAGCGCGTCCGTCACCTTGGTGGCGACGGCAAGCTGGCGCTCGACCTCACCCAGTTCCTCGGCTGTGGTGGCCGACTGCGCCACGAGGGTGTCGCGCTCCCATGCGAGACGGTCGACTCGCCCCCGTGTGGCGGCGGGCGTCGGGATCGGCGTGGTCTCCGGCGCGCCCACCGTCACGCGTCATCCCCATTGCCCGAGGCGGGCGGCGCGACGCTGGCAGTCGCGGCCTCGTCCTCGACCTTGGCGAGGCCGGCCTCGATGGCGTCGAGCGATGCCTGGTATTCCGCGCGTTTGCGCAGGTTTTCGCTCTTCATCTCATCGAGCTTGGTCTGCAGCTCGGCGACATCGTCCGTGCCGTAGCTCTCCCGCGCCTGCTTCTGTAGATCCGAGAGCCGCTGTCGCGCGGTATCCAGCCGCTCCTGGACCTGAATGCGCCGCGTGTTCAGCTTCTCATAGCGGCCGCGCAACTCCTCGATCGTCTGCGCGTCGCCGGCCGTCGGTTCATTGCTCGCCACCGTCTGTCACCTCTTCGGCTAGGGTGAGAATCTCGCGTGCTACCTCTTCCTCGAATCCGCCGACATTGCGACGGATGAACTCCAGGAGGCCCGCGCCGCCCTCCGTCTTGCGCGCGAGCATGTCGCCGAGGCCGGCCACGAATGACGACGACTGCTCCGTGCCTCCCACAGCGGCCTCGGCCACCGCGTCGTGGAAGACATCGGTAAACGTCGCGTGCGGGACGACCGGCCGCTCGAATCCCACGGTGTCGCGTCCGATATCGACGCGCAGCGCCGCCGGGACGTGCTCCTCGGTCGCCTCGGTGCGCGTCCTGCGTGAGATGTTCCCCGGCGTGATCCACCGCGTGCATCCCGTCGTGACGGTATCGAGGCTGCGATGGATGTGCCCGTTCACGACGACGTCAATGCCCGGCAACTCCTTGGGCGATATGCGGCCGCCATCGTACCCGGGTACGCCAATGTCGTGGTGCGTCAACCACACGACGAACGGCGGCGGGTCAGCGTCTACCTCGACATCGAAACTGCTAGGGATCGCGACGCGGTAGGACGAGCCTCCGACCACAACCGCGCGGCCGCCCATCACCCCACGCCAGGGCTCATCAGGCGTGAGGAGCCTCAGGCGTCCCGCGCGCTCCAGCAGCGTCAACGAGTCGTTCTCGTTGAGGGCCGGGTCCGCCGTATCGTGGTTCCCGTAAATGCCCACCACCTCGCGGTCAAGGATGTCCATGAGGGCGGCGAGCATCCACGTGGGGTTGTCGCGCGGCATGTGGAACAGATCCCCAAGGATCGCCGGCAGCAGTTGGTGCGTCGCGGCGTAGTCGAGACACCACTCGAGCTTCGCCAGTAGAACCGTGGGATAGTCATCCTTGCGGAATCCGGGAACACGGCCTTCCAGGTGGGGATCGCCGATGATGAGAAGGCCCTGGTAGCCGGAATCAGCCACGGCCCCGCTCCTCGTGAGCGCCAGCGACGTGCTGGGCAACGGCCTCCGCGTCGAGAGCCGCCCCGCAGGTGGGACATGTCACGCTGTCTTCCGCCCACCTGCGGATCGCGTCGGCGACGTCGCGCCCTTCCGCCTTCGCCTCGCCCAGATCACGCTCGTTGGCCGCAGCGGCCGCAGTCGCGTCGCGCAGCTCCGCGAGCATCTCGGTGACGGCTCGCGTGTCGTCCGTGGCGGGCGTCTCCAAGAGGGCGCCGAGCAGTGCGTGGCGCGCCGAAGCTGTCGTCGTCGCCGCATGCGCAGCAGTCAGGCCCGCCACGTCGCGACTCAGTGTGACCGTGTCGGCGAGTTCGGGCGGCCCGGCAATCTCGTCGAGCGCCCGCCCCTCCACTTCGCAAGTCGCCACTTGCACGAGCGCCACGCGCGTCGCCCGAATGTCGGCAACCAACCGTTGCGCGTCTTCCAGCGGGGGCGGCGAGGCGACCTCGTCGAGCGCGCCGGCTTCCGCCGCACGAAGTTGGGCGGCCGCTGAGGACGCGGCAAGGTCGTCGATGTGCTTCGCCAACTGCGTGGCAGGCTGCTGCTCAGGGGGGTCTAACAGCGGAGCTGCCGCCTTCGCCTGCGCGTCAGCGGCGGCGCACTCCTCGTCAGCCAGCGCGACCTGTGTCGTCACGTGGGCAAGCAGCTGCGTGTCATCGAGAACGGGAGGCGCGTCCAGCGGCGCGAGCGCCCGCGCCAGGTCCCCTAGTTCCCCGGCCAGCGTCCGCGCGGCGTGTATGGCGCCGATCGCCGACTCCAGCCTGCTGATCGCGTCCGACGACGCCACGATGGAGCCATAGGCCGCCTCTGCGGCCTCCATCCGGCGCGCCAGGCCAGGAACGACGTCTAGTTCCGCCATCCGCGCCGACTGCTTGCTGGCAAGGGCGTCCAGCTCGCGCTTGCGCGCGCGCGCCTGCGTGACCTTCGCCTTGTGGCGCCCCTGCATCGCGAGGAGCTTCGTGGCGTCCGACGACGAGGCGAAGAACTTCGCGGCGTCGGATGCGGACCCAAGCAGAAATATCGGCGACTTCTGCTCGCCGAGGTGGACATCGAACTTCTCATCCCCGCTGCCGGCGACCCACGGCAACCGAAGGGCCGCGTGCAGCTCAGCGGGCACGCCGCTTCGACCGCGGCTCATGCGGTCGAACCGCTGGTCGTCCACGGTGTAGGCTGGCGACTTCTTCCTCGCCCACTCGATGACGTGACCGTCGTCGGTCTCGACGATGACGGCGCACTCCCGCGCGCCGTGGCGCATGACGTGCGTGCTGTTCTCGTTGGTGCATAGGGTGCGCAACGCCTCGACGATGGCGCTCTTGCCGGAGTTGTTGGGGCCAACGATGACCGTCAGACCGTCGGCGGGCTCGATGACGGTTTCGACATGCGACATGAAGTTGCGGAGGATGATCCGGCGGATCATGGCGTCTCTCGCGGGTACGGTTCAGCCGGGGTGGTCCACTGGCGTCAGTTGGCGCGGCTCTTCCTCGTCGCCGTAGAGGTCCCGGTAGACGTGGTACGAGTGCATCACCTTCTTGATGTGGTTGCGGGTTTCGTCGTAGGGCACCTGTTCGATGAACTCGTCCAGATCCTCGACGGAGTACCGCTCGCGCCACTGCCCCATGCGCCCCTCGCCGGCGTTATAGGCGCCCGATACGAGCGAGAACTCGCCACCAAACTCGTCCAGCAGGAACCTGATGTACCACGCCCCCATGCGGATGTTCACCTCGGGGTCCAGGAGCATGTCCTTGTCGAAGTCCTCGATGCCGATCTTCTTCGCGATCCGCTTGCCGGTGTCGGGCATCACCTGCATGAGCCCGTACGCGCCCGCCCACGACACGACACTCGCGTTGAACCGACTCTCCTCACGCATCATCGCGGCGAGGTAGTGCGGGTCCACACCAAATTCCTCGCCGGCCTCGACGAGCGTCTCCTGGAACGGAATCGGGTACAGCAACTGCCCGACCTCGACCGGAGGATCCTCGCCACTCCATCTCACTTCGGGAAGATTCGAGAAGCGGTACGCCATGATGTACGCGCGGTACGAGCGCCCGAGCTCCTCGTTCGCGCGCATGAGGTGGTAGTAGAGCAGCGCGCGGTCGTCCTTGCGCCGCTCGAGCAGCGCCTCCATCTCGGCGATGGCGCCGGCGTTGTCGTCCAGACGTGTGAGAATCTCCACCCGGGCGATAGGCATGTGCTGGAGCGTGTCTACCGAAACGCTGGCCTGCCGCACCATGCGCCTTACTGAGTCGATGTATTCTGAACCCACGGCTCCGCTCGACGCCAGCTCGCGCAGCTTCTCGTCCGCGCGGGCGCCATAGTAGTGCGTGTCCATCTCGACGACTTGACGGTAGTACTCCGCAGCCGCCTGCGAATCCCCGAGACGCGCGTGCACCTTACCTAGCCAGAAGTGCCCACGGCCGGCATAGCTGCTTGTGGGGTAGCCCAGAATCAGTCGGTCTAGCGCGGCGATGCTGTCTCCGTACCGCTTGAGCCGTATGTCACACCACGCCGCAAGCCAGGCCGCCTCGGCCGCGTGCGAGCTCTTGGGAAACTTTGCGACCAGCTCTCCATACACCTTGCCCGCCGTGCTGAACTGCCGGGCGTCCCGGAGCGTCCAGCCGTACTCCATCATCACGTCGTCCAGCAGGGACGACCACGGGTTCTCGCTGATGAAGTCGCGGAAGAGCCTCAACGCCCGCGTGCGCTGCCCTGACCGGCGAGTCGCCAGGATGCGCTGGAACTGCGCGCGCGTCTTGTAGTTCGGGTGACCCGACCGGAGCATCCCCTCGAACGTGCGGATGGCGTTGTTGTACTGCCGATCCCGAAGGTACGAACGGCCGATTTCGTAGCGCGCCCGCGTCGCCAGTTCGTCCTTGCTGTTCTTGTGGATGCGCTCCCAGACCGCGCGCGCCTCCTTGCGCTCGCCGCCGCCGTGCAGCACCTGGGCGTGCACGAACTGGTGTGCGCGCGTCAGCCTGAGCTCCGGCCGCTCCTCCGCCAGCTTCTGGATCTTCTTCACCGCCCGTTGGGCAAAGGAGTCGTTCGTCTTGTCCTCGACGACCTGCTGATACGCCTCATACGCCGCTTGCGGCGCGTCCAGGCCGTCATGGGCGACCCCGACGAAGTACTGCGCCTCGCGTCCTATGGAAGACCCATCAGGGAGACCCTCCGCCAGCTCTTCGAAGACCGCGAGCGCCTCCGCATACCGGCCGGCGTTTTCCAGCGCCTTGCCCACGCGCAACGTGGCGCTCTCACGCAGGGGGAAGTCGGGGAACGCCTCGAGCAGCGACCGGTGTTCGGCTACCGCCTCGTCGTATCGCGCCAGGCTGGCAAGGCACTGCGCGCGGTAGTAGCGCGCGAAGTCCCGTAGAGGGAACTCGGCGACGTCGGCGCGGCCGTACGCGTCCGCTGCTTCCTCGTACCTCTTGCGCGTCTGCAACGCGCGCGCGTAGGCGTATGTGAGTTGGTCGCGCAGGTCACGCTGCTCCGCTCTGCGGCGGAAGCGCGCCACGCGCTTGGGGACATCCTCCTCCAACGGGCCATCTGCCTTGAACTCCGTCAGGAACGCGTCGAACTGCTCGGGCTCGGGGGTCGGGTCGCCGCACGCGCTGAGGAGCGCCGCCAGAACCACCGCGCAACCGGCCCAGCGAACCCAGCGGGCCTGCGCCAGAGCCGTTGCCGGCGTACCGTGTCTACGTGTCATCGCGCGCTCCGTGCACCTTCGTGCGCTGAACTGCCCGTTCCGGCTGCGCCTTCGCGTCTGGGGCGCCTGTCAGGCCCGTATGTAGAGACGCCCGCCGCGAACGCGTGTGGGGTATATCCGTCCAGTGTACATGGGGCTCTCCGGACACACGCCGGTGCGCAGGCAGAACCGCATCGTGTGCGCCGGACACTCGACGTATCCGTCGTCGTGGAGCACGCCCTCGCTGAGGGACGCCCCCATATGCGCGCAGACATCGGCGATCGCCTGCAGCCCCCTGTCGCTGTGAAACACCGCCACCGAGGCGCCGCGCACCATGACACATCGTACGGACTCCACGGGGTACTCGACCAGTTCGCCGACACCCACCCATCGACGCCTGGTGGACGGCAGCGCGGAACACAGCAACGCATAGAGCCGCTTCACGCCCAGCCGCCGTCGGGCGGCTCGAGCGCTCCCTGCTCGACGAGACGCCGCACAGTGGGCACGCGGAGACGGATGGCGCGCACCCGGAACGGTATGTCCGACACAAACCGTTCGCAGAACTGCCGAACGGGCTTGAGCCGTCCCTTCGGGTTGTCCCGGGCCGGGACGTGATGAATCGTGAGGGCATCTGTGACTTCCTGCTCCGTCGGTTCGTCGGGGCCGCGGCCCTCGCCCCATACCGCGACCAGCCAGCCGCCGTCCCCGTCCGCAAACCAGTGGAACGCGTACGACGCGACATGATGTGACTCGCGGCGTTCCCAGGACATCGGTCGCCTCGCCTCCGCCTGGCGTGTCGGCGCTCTCGACCCCACATACAACGACGCAGGGGGCGCCGTGTGTTTCAACCAGCCGAGCCAGCGCGTCTCGAGGCGAAGGCCATCGCAGCTAGTTCCTAACGAGGCTCGTAAGAAGCACGGCGGTCGACACGGCGCTGAACAGCATCGGCCAGTTCATCTGGAACCGTCGGTTGACCCGCACGGTCTCGCCGGGCCGCACCGCTACGCTCGACCCGCCCGACCGAAGGTCGACCTTCTCAACAGTCCCGTCGATACGCACGATGTCGACTTCGCCCAGATTGGCTTCCTCACGCACGGCGTCACCCGCGAGCGCGAGCGCGCGGCCAACCGAGACCGGCCCACGCACGCGATATAGGCCAGGGCTCTGCACGTAACCGACGACGCTGATCTCCTCGACGAGATAGGCGTTCGGCACGTGAAGAGCGTCACCGTGCCGGAGGACCACCTCGGCGCCTTCCGCGGTGAGCGCGTCGGAGTCCAGCCGCGCGGGCTCCGTCGACCCGTCGGCGCGTAGCACGGATAGCCGCGCTAGGGTGCCCTGGTCATCGACGATCCCGCCAGCGAGCGACAGGGCGTAGCCCGCCGTCGCTGACCCTTGGACGTAGAAGACCCCAGGCTCCCGGACATTGCCGGTCACACGGATTCTGCACAGTTCCGGCACGTACACCACATCGCCACGCCGTATCTCTATGTGCGGCCCTGGCGCGGTCGTCAAGTCATACGTCTCGACGGGCTCGCCGGCGCGCAACACAAGGACGCGTGACAGGTCAGACGACACGGGCAAGGCGGACCCGGCCAGGGCCAGCGCCTTCCGTACGTCGATGACCGGCTCCATGAAGCCGTACTTCCCCGGCGACGCGACCTGTCCACCGACGTACACGAACGCCTCCCGCGGAACCGGCACGATCAGGACCTCCGGCTCGGTCAAGTGCCCTCGCAGCCCGTCGACCAGGGCCGTTCTCAGGGCGCCCAGCGTCATGTCATCAACGTCGATGGAGCCCAGGACGAAGTAGTCGATCCTGCCGTCGTCGCGAACGAACACCTCCTGGCCGTACTCCACGCGGTTGAGCACGACGATGCGCAACGTGTCGCCGGGACGGATGCGGTACTCAGACGCCTCGGACTGGGCAGGCAGGCGCGTCGGCGCCACGACGAACGTGAGCAGTGAAAGGAGAGCAGCCATGCGCATGTGCAATGTCAGGCCCGTCGTCCAAGTCCTAGCTGGGCGATTACCACCGGCCGCGCGGCGGCAGCAGTGTAACACAGGCCACACGCCGGAGGCGCAGAGCGCCGCTGCGGTCACCACGGCGCGGCCGGCTAGACTTCTTGCTTGCTAGTGCGGAGGAGGTACAGCGTCGTCGCCAGAAGCGACAAGATCACCGCGGCCGAGGTGGCGAACGGTAGCACCGCGCCCATGAGCGCGGGGAACAGCAGAATCGCCGCGACCATGGAACCTTCGAGCGCGAAGTACCCGTTGCGCTCCGTCTGCTCCCTCAACAGCGGCACGCGTGTGACCACGGTGGCCGCGAACGCCACAGCGATCCACACGGCGTAGTAGGGACTGTGCCCTAGTAGGAGTGGAATGGCGGCCACCACGAACGCTCCCAGGGACGCCACGGTCGAGGCCGTCAGCGCGACCCCACGGCCGAGCTGGAGAGGCGTGGTCTTGACACCCAGGGCGGCGTCACGGTCGATGTCCTTGAATGTGCTGGCGACGTGCGTTCCAAAGTCGTATAGGAACGTCGCGCCGAAGGCGAACCATACGAGCGTCGGAACATGGCCGGACACGCATACGGCGCCGAAGACGCTGAGGAGACCAATGCCCAAGGGGAGCGCAAGGCTGCCCCAGACGCCGCGCATTTTCAGGTAGGCGTTGTACGAGTGTGATAGCGCGATCAGCGCGAAGACGAGCAGGCCCGCCTTCCAGTGCATGGCGAACCCCAACCCGACGCAGGTCAAGTACAGGCCGCTTGCGAGTCGCATGGCGTCCGTCGGCCGCACCCGCCCGGAAGGTATGGGCCTGCCGGGGTTGGCGACGTCGTCCTCGACGCGATGGAAGTAGTCGTTCTTGATCATCCCGGCGAAGTAGCCGAGCAGCGCGGTTAGGAGCGCGCACGGCGCGCGCCAGTCCCACCCGAATTCGTGCGCCGCGAGCACGATACCGGGCAGCGTCGCGACGATCGGAATCGCGAACAGCGGGTAGCGCACCAGTTCGAGATACGCGTGGAATGTCCGGGCGACGCTGCGCATGCGGCATTGTCCAACGCTGGCAGTTCCGGGCCTCGCCGTACCCTATCACCCGATTGGGACAGCGGCAACGGCGCTGCCCTTCACATCGCAAGCTGCGTGCCACGGCGCCGCGTCGCATGGCCCCGTCAGACCGCGCCAGCGGGCGCCCTATGCCAGAACGCCCGACCATGCGACAATGCCCCCTCACACGCGAAAGGACGATGCATGGCGAAGTTGCGCATGGGAATGGTCGGCTGCGGTGACATCAGCGATCGATTCTTCCGCATGGCCCAGAACATCGAAGATGCTGAATTCGTGGCGACGTGCGCTCGACGCCTGGCGAACGCCAAGCGCAAGGGCGAGGAGTACGGCGTCGGCGCGCATTACGACAGCTACGAGGCCATGATGGACGCGGAGGGCCTCGACGCCGTATTCGTCACCACGCCCCACTCGGTGCACGCCGAGGTGTGCCTGGCGGCATTCGAACGCGGGCTGCACGTCCTCAACGAGAAGCCGATGGCCACGTCGCTGGAGGATTGCCGCGTGATGGCGGACGCCGCCGACGAAGCGGACGTCACCTTCATGGCGCTGCCGTACGACAAGAACGGCGCGATCGTCACCGCGCAGTCGCTGCTCCGCCAGAAGTACATCGGCAAGATCACGGGCGGAGAGGCGTGCCTCAACATTCCCGGCCCTCCTCGGGACAACTGGTACTACGACCACTCGGTCGCCCACGGCGGCGCCATGCTCGACTGCTTCGTGTACCCCGCCGGTCGTGTCACGGCACTCCTTGGAGGGGCCGCGCGCGTGACTGGCATGGTCAACACGCTCATCCCTCAGCGCATCGTGGGCGACGGGAAGCGCGTTGACTCGGACGTCGACGACAACGTCACTCTCGTCGTCGAGTACCTCGGCGGGCAGCAGGTGGTAATCCGTTCCCTGTGGGGCGCCGCTTACGCGGAGAACTCGACGACGGTATACGGCCGCGAGGGCACGGTCATCATTCCCGGCGACGGTCGCGCCATTCTCCAGCGGCGCGACGGCGAGTGCCCGATTGACGGAGGCGAACCGACCGCGTGGCGGGGCTGGAACGGCTGCTTCTCAATCCCAACGGTGTCGGGAACCGAGAATATGACCGAGCACTTCGTGCAGTGCATCCTGGACGACGCGGAGCCGACCTGCTCGGGCGCGCGCACGCTGCACGTGCACGAGATCATGTTCGGCGGCTACGAATCCGCCGAGACCGGGCAAACCGTGACGCTCTACACGGACTACGAGCCGTGGCACGACCTCGACCAGACGCTCTTCGACACGCGTAGCGAGTTCATTTAGCCGCGTCGCGGGCCCGACGCCGCAGCAAGGGATAGCCGGGGCCTCGGTCGCCTTTCCTGACCCGCAGGCCTTCGGCGACGAAAGCCGACATGGAACAACTCACGCCACGCATTGCCGTCCACGTAGCGCACATCAACGTGGGCGTTCTCCAGTCAGATCAAGGCGCCACGCTGGTGGACTGCTGCGCCGACGTTCCGGCCGCCGTGGGAGCGGCGGGCATCGCGCGCGTGGCCATGACGCACTACCACCGCGATCAGGCGGTCGGTCTCGCGGACGCCGTCGCCAGCGGAGCCGAGCTCCACGTTCCCGCTACTGAGCGCGGCCTCTTCGACGGCGTCGAGGCGCATTGGGCCGACGAAAAGCGGCGGTGGCATCTGTACGACGACCACCCGTTCCCACCCGTCATGGCGGAAAGCGTCACCGTCGGCGCCGGTATCCAGGACGGCGACACGTTCGACTGGTGCGGCATGGCTGTCACCGCGCTCCACACGCCGGGTCACACGAACGGCAGCATGTCGTACCTCGTCCAGGACGGCGACACGCGGGTGGCCTTCGTGGGCGACGTGATGTACGACGGTGGTCGCCTGTGGGACATCTACAGCCTTCAGAAGGGCGAGGACGGGCTCACGGACTACCACGGCTTCCTCGGAGCCCGACACGAGTTGGCCGCCAGTCTCAACCGCCTGCGTGACGCCCAGCCAGACATCATCGTGCCGTCTCACGGGGACATCATCCGCGACCCGGCCGACGCCATTTCCAGGCTGCTCGAACGCCTGGACGCCTGCTACGACCAGTACGCCGCCGTCGCGGCGTTGCGCTTCTACTTCCCGCGCCTGTTCACGCAGTTCGAGGGCCGCGAGGACCACATGCCGATACGCGAGGGCATTGATCCGCCGACCTTCCTGCGTCACGTTGGGACGAGTTGGATTGTCGTCTCTGACTCGGGCGAGGCGTACGTCATGGACTGCGGCGCCCCGCGCGTCCTGGAGGCGTTGGCCGAGATGCGGGAGGCGAGCGAGATCGTCGACGTCACGGGCTTCTGGATCACGCACTACCACGACGACCACGTCGACGAGATTCCCGCGTTCCAGGCGACGTACGACTGCGTCACGCGCGCGGACGGCGTCGTAGCCGACGTCGTCACTCGCCCGGAGGCGCACCGCATCCCGTGCATCTCACCGGCGGCCGCGCGTCGACCGCATCACGGGCGATGGCGAGTCGTGGATCTGGAACGAATTCCGCATGACCGCGTACCACTTCCCCGGGCAGACGTACTACCACGGTGGGCTGCTCGTGGAGGGTCACGGAACGCGCCTGTTCTTCTCGGGTGACTCCTTCACGCCCGGAGGGATGGACGACTACTGCGCCAACAACCGCAACCTGCTGGGAAGCGGCGTCGGGTACGACCGGTGTGTCGCCCTGTTGCAGGAGTTGGCGCCCACGCACATCTTCAACTGCCACGTCGACCGCGCGTTCACCTTCACGGACGCCCAACTGGCCCAGATGCGCGCCAACCTGGCGGAGCGGGAGCGTACCTTCGGCGAGCTGTCGGCGTGGGAGCATCCGAACTACGCCCTCGATGCGCACTGGATCCGGTGTGACCCGTACGAGCAGAGCGCCCGGCCCGGGGATGTCATCACGGTGCAGGCGCGCGTGACGAACCACTCGGCCGAAGCGCGCGACGTCCGTGTCCAGCTGCGCACGCCCGACGGGTGGGGCGCTCCCAGCGCGGCGCGCGCGACGATCCCGGCGAAGTCCGAAGGAGCCGTGCCGTTTCGGGTCACCGCGCCAGCCGACGCTGCCCCTCGGCGCCATGTCGTTACTGCGGACATCACGTACCACGGGCGCCCGCTAGGCCCCATCCGCGAAGCGATCGTCGAGGTGCGATAGTCGACGCGTCATTACACACGGAGCACGACCTTTGAGCCGAATGTCGCTGGTGTACGAACTGGCGGGGCGTATCGAGAACCGCCCTGACAACGCCACCGTCCTGCATCCTCTCATGGGCGTGGACGACGTTCCTACTCGCATCCCTACGCCGTTCGGGTTCCACCTCTGCGGCCCGCCACACAACGCCGTCATGATGTCTATGATGAAGCTGGGCGGCACGTGCCCGTACGAGCCCCTCATCTCCATGCTTGCCCTGTTCATGACCCGGAACGGGGGCACGTTCATCGATGTTGGGGCGAACCTTGGGTATTTCAGCCTCCTCGCGGCCCGGGGCACAGCGGCGCCGTTGCAGGTCCACGCGCTGGAGCCGCTGCCCCGCAACTTCCGCTGGGTCCGCGAGAACATCGACGCCAACGGCCTCTCCAGCACGGTCGCCGCGTACGCAGTCGCTGCGGGCGACGAGGAGGGCGAGCTGCCGATGTCCGACTACGGCACCGGCGCGTCGTTCGTCGCCGGATGGGACGAGGGCAGGGGCGACGAGCAGGAGGCCGTGCCCGTGCCGGTGCGGCGCCTGGACAACCTGTTCCAGGCGGCCAGTCTGCCCGGCCCGGTGACCATCAAGATCGACGTGGAGGGGTACGAGTGGCAGGCGCTGAACGGCGCCCCCGAGCTGCTCGCGTCTCCCTCCGTGCAGTGCGTGCTGCTGGAGCTGAACCACGGCATGCACCCGGGCGGGCACAACCGCACCGCGAGCGACACGCTGGCTCTCATGCGGAGCCATGGGTTCAGGTGTCTGGGCCACCGGTCGCCGACCGACCGACGCATCCAGGTCGCCGATACGGAGCTGTTCGACCCGGACGATCCCAGCATCCAGACACCGGACGCCTGGCCCGATAACTGGATCTGCGTGCGACCGCATCCCGCCTGGGACGCCCTTGCCGCACGGCTCCCGCTCGTGTACGGGGTGTTCTGCTCCACCAGCCAGCGCACCGACGCGGAGATCGGCGAGTTCCTCAAGAGCCTCTGAGGCGTCTCCCACGATTTGGTTATTCGCGCTCGCGCGGCCTACACTCACCGATGGTCGCGCGACGCGACCCATTGCCACACAGAAGAAAGGCACGCAGCCACATGGCTACAGAACACACTGGAATCCAGGTCTTCCAAGGCGACCCCGTCACCCTCCTCGGAGAAGCCGTGGAGGTCGGCGACAACGCGCCGGCCTTCAGCATCGCTAACGGACTAGGTGACATGGCTTCGCTCGCCGACTACGCGGGCAAGACACTCGTGCTGAGCGTCGTCCCGTGTCTCGACACGGGCGTGTGCGACGCGATGGGCAGACGCTTCAGTGAGATTGCCGCCGGCTTGGGCGACGATGTCGCCGTAGTGGTCGTCAGCATGGACCTCCCGCCCGCGCAGGAGCGGTGGTGCGGCGCGGCCGATGTCGACAACGTGACGCTGCTGTCGGACTACCGCGACCATTCGTTCGGGCTGGCGTTCGGCATTCGCATAAAGGAGTTCGGCTTGCTCGCCCGCAGCGTGTGGGTTATCGACGGGTCCGGCGTGGTGCGATACAAGCAGATCGTCCCCGAGTTCACCGATCAGCCGGACTATGGCGCGGCGATCTCCGCGATATCCGAGCTGACGTAGCGAGACCGTCCTCTCGGCGCTGCCGCGTCAACCAACGGCCGGCGGCGCCCCAACTCTCCCGCCCTCGCCTAGCTGTCTACGCGCCTTCCCTGGCCGGCCGACCGGTGGCATAATCGGGTGGCGTCCCGCGCGCTCATCCGCAGTCACTTCTCCCGTGGACATCGCATGTTCTTTCAGTGGGCCGTAGGCGCGGCCGTCGCGATTCTGGTCCTCGTCAACACGTTCCGCGTGCTGCGCGAATACGAGCGCGCCGTCGTGTTCCGACTCGGCCGGTTCCGGGGCGTGCGCGGGCCGGGCCTCATCGTGCTGCTCCCGTTCGTGGATCGCGTCGTCAAGGTCGATCTGCGCATCTACACCGACGATATCCCGCCGCAGGACGTCATCACGCGCGACAACGTCTCCGTGACGGTCAACGCGGTCGTGTACCGCCGCATCGTGGACCCGAGCCGTGCGATATTGGGCGTCGAGGACGTCGCCTTCGCGACCGCGCAGGTGGCTCAGACGACCCTCCGCAGCGTGCTCGGGCGAGCCGACCTCGACACGCTGCTCACGAAGCAGGAGAGCCTCGGCGCCGACCTACAAGGAATCATCGCGCAACAGGTGGCGGAGTGGGGCGTCGAGATCCTGTCAGTAGACATGAAGGACGTGCAGTTGCCGGAGACGATGAAGCGTGCGCTGGCGAAGCGCGCCGAGGCGGAACGCGAGCGACGCGCCAAGGTCATACACGCCGACGGCGAACTGTCCGCAGCCGAGCAACTGTCGAGCTCCGCCGAGATACTCGGGACACACCCCACGGCGATGCACCTGCGCTTCCTCCAGAGCATCACGGAGGTGGCGTCCGAGAATAACTCGACGACGATCCTCCCGCTGCCGTTGCAGATCGTCCGATCGCTCATGGGCAAGTTGACGACACCTGCGGGTCCGGCGTGATGGACGCGGCGCCGACAGCCGAAGCTGCGGTCGCGCCACGCAAGCAGTCCGGGCAGCAAGCGCGCATCGAGACACAGCGAACGCGGATCGCCGCGGCGCGCGCGAAGATCATCACTCTCACCCTCGAGCGCGCGGCCATCGAGGCAGCGTTGGCGACGTTCGAGCACGAATACGCCGCCCGCGTGGCTTCTCTATACGGCGACCTGGACCGTGTGCAGTTGGACATCAAGGAGCTGCTATACCGCGCGCGCCTGGTCGAGAAGGGCTTCACGCGCAACGCGGAGCATCTACAGCGGCGCGTGGACAACGCCTTCAAGCGGGAGCGGGAACGCGTGGCGGGCGAACCCACGACCGGCAAGCCGGGCTCGGAGTCGCGGACGACGTCTACCCGCCGGGCGGCGGCGCCCGCGAGGCAGAGCGACGACCCCGCCGAGCTGCGCACGCTCTACCTTCGCCTGGCGAAGCGGTACCACCCGGACAAGACCGACGGTGTAGTCGATCCGGGCGATGCCGAACGACTGATGGCGCTCATCAACGACGCCTACGAGGCGGAGGATGTGCGGCGTCTGCGTCAGATCGCGGCCACGTTGGACGACGGCGACGACCTGACGGACGAGGGCGCCGACGCTTGCGAACGTCGGCTGTTCCGCGAAGCGCTCGATGTGGATCGCGCGGCGCGCGACATCGAGAGCGACGTCGAACGCATCAAGCGCAAGGACACCTACGCGCTCATGCGGCAGGCGGAGGAAGCGCAGGCGAGAGGCGACGACCTGGTCGGCGGCCTGCGCGCCGACCTCGCGTCCAAGATCGACGCGGCGCGCGCGAGGCTCAAGACCATCCGGTCACAATTCGATACCCTCGCCGAGGCGACGTTCACCGCTCGTCGCGCCTGATGCCCACCCAGCCTGGTCGACAGGCGCCATTCCGTGTGGGATAATCGCGGCGCTGTCCTCGCCGAGGGGTTCGCGTCCCGCCGCCCGTTAGGAGTGCCATGGGTCGCAAGAAGATCGCCGCGATCAACACGATCTACCACAAGTACTCGCACGCCCAACACATCGTGGACCGATTCCTCGAGGGCTACGGCTGGCAGGGCCGGCACCACATGCCACCGTTCGAGCTGGCGTCGATGTTCATTGACCAGATCGGCGAGAACGACTTCGGCGAGGAGCGGTGCGAACGGTTCGGCGTCCCACTTTACCCAACCATCGCCGAAGCGCTAACGCTGGGTGGCGAGAAGCTGGCCGTGGACGGCGTCCTGCTCGTCGGCGAGCACGGCTTATACCCAAGCACCGAAAAGGGACAGCGGAAGTACCCGCGGTACGAGTTCTTCACGCAGATCGCCGACGTGTTCCGGGACAGCGGGCGTTCCGCCCCAGTCTTCAACGACAAGCACCTCTCGTACGACTGGGGGCAGGCGGTCGAGATGTACGACGTGTCTCGCGAGCTCGGCTTCGCGTTCATGGCTGGCTCGTCTCTGCCCGTGACATGGCGCGTCCCCGACCTCGAGTTGCCGCTAGGAGCCGACGTCCGCGAGGCGGTCTGCGCGTGCTACGGAGGTGTGGACAGCTACGACTTCCACGGACTGGAGACGATCCAGTGCATGGTGGAGCGGCGCGGCGACGGCGAAGTCGGCGTATCGAGCATCCAGGCGCTACGCGGGGATGCGGCGTGGGACACGCTCTCCGACGGGCGCGTAGACCCCGAGTTGTTCTGGGCAGCCGTGTCGCGCAGCCACACGCGCAAGCCGAAGTCCGAGGACGACGGCGACTTCCGCGTGGACCTGGACACCGCGCGCGCGCATGTCAGCGACCCGGTCGTGTACTTGATGGAATACGGCGACGGTCTCAAAGCGAGCATGTTCCTGCTGAGTGGCTTCCTCGAGGACTTCAACTTCTCCGCGCGGCTGGGCGACGGGGCCGTGACGTCGACGCAGATGTACCTGCCCATGCCCCCGCGGCGCGCGAGTCTGGCGAGCTTCTTCAGCCCACTCGTGTACAACATCGAGCAGATGTTCCACACGGGTGTCGCCACGTACCCCGTTGAGCGCACGCTGCTGACGACGGGTCAGACGGCGTTCGCGGTGGACAGCCTGCACGAGGGCGGCGCGCGGCTCGAAACGCCGGAGTTGGCCATCGCCTACGCGGCTCCCGAGGGCTCGTCACACTGGCGCGACTGAGTCCACCTCGACGCGCGCCATGGGGTCGTCACCGATGGAGCAGCAGCAACGCCGCCCCTCACGACGCATCGAGCGGCGGTACGAGTGGCTCTACGGCGACGAGCTGCCCCGTCTCATCGCCGACCGTCCGCTCGCCTGGGTTCCTCTCGGCATCCTCGAAGAGCACGGCGAGCACCTCCCGTGGGGCCTGGACGGTCTCAAGGCGCACGGCGTCTGCTTGAGACTGTCGGAGACGCTCCGAGGTGTCGTGCTGCCGCCGTCGCACCTGTCGGGCGTACACGGTGACCCCGCGCCAGGCCACGAAAGCTCTTGGCGCGCGGGGGCTGCCGACGCTGGCGACATGCTGTTCACTGTGGACGTCTTCCGGCGCCACTTGCGCCAGACGGTCGATGGACTCGCCAACCTCGGTTGCCGCGCCGTCGTCGCCTACACGGGCCACTACCCGACGGTGCAGACCGACGCCGTCGCCACCATCGCCGCCGAATGCTCGACCCCCAGCGTCACGGTGATCCCGTTCTGGGAGCCACTCGCGTGCGGCGGCGGGGGCGACCACGGCGGCAAGTGGGAGACGAGCATCTTCATGGCGCTCCGAGGGGGCGGCGCGCGACTCGCGGCCGTCGCCGACCGCGCGACAGGCGAACCGGGACACTACCGAGGCCAGCGGGTGCGGGAGACGGCGTCGGTCGCGCTGGGAGAGTGGGCGTTGCGCCGGATCGAGGAATACCTGACCCTCGCCGTCGACCAGGCCCTCGGCTGACTCGGAGATGAACCATGGCGAAGACACGTAGCGCGTTCTATCCGACCTCGACGCTGGACAGGATGCGCGCCGCTACCGACGCGTCGCCTACGCTCGCCGCAGCGGCCGATGGTTTCGTAGCAGCCGCCGAGCCGTGGATGGCCCGCACGTACGACGAGCTGTGGGACATGGTCGTGGGGCCGACGATGACGCGGTCGTGGATGGTGTGGTCGGACGGCCACTGCCCGGCGTGCGAGCAGTCCGTCACTATGTATGACTGGCGGATAGACGCCGTGAATCGCCCGTGGTCTCTCGCCTGCCCGAGGTGCGACGAGACGTTCCCAAAGAACGACTTCGCGAGCTACTACGAGTCAGGCCTGGACGGGGCGGGCATCTTCGACGCATCGCTCGCAGACAGGGCGACACTCTACAACGTCGAGCATCCAGAGCCCGACGACTCGCTCCGGGGTTTCGGCGTGGACGACGGCGAGGGCTACCGCGACGGCGACAAGACGTGGCGCTTCATCGGCGCTTACCTCATCTACGGACACTGGAAGCAACTCGTTGTCGCGGGCGTCGAGGCGCTGTCCCGCGCGTACGTAGTCACTCAGGATCCGGCGTACGCCAACCGGGCGCTCGTGGTCCTTGACCGCGTCGCCGACATCTACCCCGACTACGACTACGCGTCACAGGGCCTGGTGTACGAGACGGCGGGGCACCGAGGGTACGTGTCCGTGTGGCACGACGCCTGCGAGGAGACCCGCCAGCTCATCCTGGGCTACGACCGAATCTACGAGGGGTTGGCCCCCGACTCCGACGCAGTGACGTTCCTTGCGGCGAAGGCCTCCAGCATCGACGTGCCACGGGGCAAGGCGGGCCTCGCCGACATCCAGGCGAACATCGAGACGCGCATCGTCGGGGATTCACTGGGCGACCACAAGAAGCTACAGACGAACTACCCGCGCGAAGAGATGACGCAGATCGCCGCCGAAGCCACGCTGAGGTGGCCGGAATCGCGCCACCGAGTGACGGAGATGCTCGACGACCTCATTGCCGACGCGACCGCGGTGGATGGGGTCACGGGCGAAAAGGGACTGAGCGGCTACTCCGTCATCGGGCCGACGGGCGTCGCCGACATCCTGTCGCTTGTGTCCATGCTCGAGGACACGTACCTCGACGAGCTGGTCGCGCGCCATCCGCGGCTGCACGACATGTACCGGTTCCACTACGACACGCGGTGCCTCGACGCCTACTACCCGATGGTCGGCGACTGCGGCGGCTTCGCCCGGCCCTACGGCAGGTACGCCGGAGCGTCCTTCCCCTCACAGCCAGGCCTGACACCCTCGGCGTACACCCTGTTCTGGCGCCTGCACGGCATCACCGGAGATGCGATGTTCGCCCGCGCAATGCTGGATGGGGCGGGAGGAGACGCGGCGGCCATCCCGGACGACTGGTTCGTGCCGGATCTCGCGGGCATGCGCGCTGGCGTCACGGAGGCCGCGGCACGCGCGACCCCACCAGGCAGCGTCAACAAGGAGGAGTGGGGCCTAGGCATCGTCCGGTCGGGTAGGGGTACGCAGCGTCGCGCGCTGTGGATGCACTATCAAGCCGGCGGCAGACACGGCCACGCGGACGGAATGAACCTCGGCCTCTTCGCGCACGGTCTGGACCTGCTACCGGAGCTAGGGTATCCGCCCGTGCAGTACGGCGGTTGGTACTCCGAGCGCGCCAACTGGTACAAGGCCACGGCGGCGCACAACACCGTAGTCGTCGACGGGGAGAACCAGAAGCCGGCCTCAGGCACCACGCTCCTCTGGGCCGAGGGTCGGGTCGTGCGCGGACTGCGCGCGGCCTGTCCCGAGCTCGTCAACGGCACGCGGTACGACCGCACGGCGCTGCTGGTTGACGTGGACGACTCGTCCTCCTACGTCGTGGACATCTTCCGCGTAGCCGGCGGATCGGAGCACCTGTACGCCCTCAACAGTCACTTCGCGGAGGTGACGACGAGCGGCCTGGACCTAGGCCCAGCCGAAGACATGGACGCGACGTGGCAGATGCGGGAGTATCGGGTCGACCGCGACCCAGCCGACGCGTGGCGCGCCACGTTCCAAGTTGAGGACCGGTACGAGCTGCTGGCCGGCGATGCCGCTCCCTGCCTGAGGTACACGGGTCTGACGGAGGACGCCGAGGCTCTCACGGCCGAGGGCTGGGTGGCGCTCAGTGGGTCGAATTGGGGCGTCGACGAGGTGTGGGTACCACGTCTGCTCGTGCGACGCGGGGGCGCCGACCTTAGCAGCGCGTTCGTCGGCGTCCTCGAGCCGTACATAGACACGCCGCGGGTCGTGGCCGCGCGCCGGCTGACCATCGCGCCTCGCAACGGAGCCGCCCCGGCGAGCGCCGACGTTGCCCTGGAGGTCACGCTCGACGACGGCCGTCGCGACGTCGTAGTGGCCCTCGACGCGGACGCTCGGGCGTGGGACGGCAACGCCGAGCCCGTCGCGGCGACGGTTCCCGAAGTGGACATTGAGATGGCGGCGCGTCTGGGATTCGTGCGTTACGCGTCCGACGGCTCCGTCGAGCACGCCGCCGCCTGGCACGGGGAGTACCTCCGGGCCGGCGCCCGTCGCCTGGACATCCCCGCGGGAGAGTCGTTCGCCGAGACAGACGATGGAGAGTGACCGTGTCGCTGGCCGCCAGCCTGGTCGTCGGCGCGCGTGGCGCCGGCTAACGATAGGAACGCTCATCGCCGTGTCCATCAGCGCATCCCACGCAACGTCGCCCGACCGATTGCCCGTGGACGAGTACGTCGAGCGGTACCGCGTCTTCGACGCCGAGAGGAACGACGGCAAGGGCTATTCCGACAGCGCCGACGCCGCTCAGTTGGGCTGGGGTGAAAGCTACGTCTTGGCCGACTACATGTATCTGTGGCGCGTCACGGGCGACCGCGCGTGGCTCGCCAAGGTGCGCGAGCACGCCGAAGCTGTCTTCGCGTGTATGTCTGATCACGACCGCGACGGTTACGCCGGGTGGCAGACCGATAGGTACTCAGTCGCCCACGCCCGGCTAACTGAGCCTCACGGCGGCGACCTGGACGTGCAGACGCGGATCGCGGACATCGCGGCGGCCCACGAAGTCACCGGCGCCGCGTACCGGCTGGACTTCGCGGGAGATGGCGCGTACACCGTCGAGAACGTCGCGACGGGCGAACGGGCGAACCACACATTGGACGGCGACGCCGTTCCCGGCGTGCCGGGGGTGAAGATCACGACAACGCGGCGCCCCGCCGCGGGCGACGTGTACGCCGTCGAGACGACAGCCGTCGCGCCGCTGGAGTACCTCATCCACGAGGGTATGCTGCTGTACCCGCTGGCCCTGTTCATCGAGGTGGCCATGGAGGGCGACGACGCCGAGACGCGCGCCGCCGCCGAGCGATACCTGTCGCTCATCGAGGACAACTTCGTCCCGAAGTGGGACGTCTGCTGGGTCGACACGGCGCCCGGCCGAGGCGCGTACGCCGCCACCGACTCGCCCGCGGAACGCACTCCCGGGCGCGTCCTGCCCCACAACCAATACGCGATGCACGCGCAGGCGTACATGGCGCTGCATAAGTACCTGCCGTCGCTCGGGCTGCGCGGCCGGGCGGAACGGATGGCGACCAACTTCCAGGCGAACCTACGCCGGGTGGGCGACGCATACGAGTGGAACTACTGGGACTGGGAAGGCGGCTCGAGCGGGCCTGAGGACTCCAGCCACGCCGCCATCAACGTGGGTTTCGTGGTCGAGGGCGCCCATCGGGGTGTCGTCTTCGACGCCGAGGACGCGATGCGCGTGGCCCGCACGCTGCTGGACGTCATGTGGAACGGCTCAACGACCGCCCCCAACGTCGGCGACCGGGTCGACACGGACGAAGGCGACACGTACTTCACGCTGCGCCGGTGGGCCGAGCTCACGGCGTACGACCCCGCCGTATGGGACGTGTGCCTCGCGATGTTCCGCAAGCGGGGCGAGCTGCCGACGGACATCCCCACCATGTTGCACGCCCAGGAGGCGCTCACCGATGAATGACGCCGCTCCACAGCCCGAGGTTGCTTCCGGGCCGCCGCACGTGTCTGTTCTGTACGGAGCTGGCAGCCCACCGACGGCGCGGTACATCGAGGAGATCCTCACGCACGCGGGCATCTTCCACGTCGTCGCTGACGGCGCTGGCCCGCCATCCGCCCTCCTGCCCATCGTGCTTGTCTGCGGCGGCACGCTGTCGACCGCGTGGCGAGACGCCGTCGCTCGACACGTGGCGAGAGGCGAAGCCGTCCTCTGCGTTGGGACCACAGGTGGACTGGAAGACCTCCTGGGCGTCATGTCCCCGCATGACTGCGGGCCTGGATGGATCGAGCCGACGGTGTCGTCGCACCCCGCGATGGCGACCGCGTCTGGCCCACTGCATGTCTACGGAGGAATCACGGTGGCGGCGCGCAGCGCCGACGAGATCGCCACGCTCCACGGCAGATCGGCAGTCACGTGGAGCAGACACGTGGGCGGTCACGCCGGGCTCATCGGCCCGGACATCGTCTCGGCGGTCGCGCACATCCAGCAGGCAGACCCCGTGCGCGAAGACGGCGCGCCCGCCCCGGACGGCACCGCGCCGCTCGACGACGGCATCCTCAAGGCCGAAGACGGTCTCGTCCTCGACTGGGAGCGAGACCGGCAGGACGCGCGCGTACCGCGTGGGCTGTTCCCGGGCTCGTGGGGCGGCGGCGCGTCGGCGCCAGCGGACGTAGGGCCTCCTGACGCGCTGCACTCATTCCCGATCTTCCGCGATCCGGTCGCAGACAGCCTGCGGGAGTTGCTGCTGGGCTCGGTCCTGAACCTGGCGTCGTTGTCGCGCGTGCCACTGACGATGCTCTGGTACTGGCCGCGCGGTCTGCCCGCCGTCGGGCACATATCGCACGACTCCGATGGGAACGATCCGGTCGTCGCGGACAAGCTCCATCAGGTTTGCCTCGACGCGGACGTGCGCACGACGTGGTGCATGCTCTACCCGGGCGGTTATGCCCCAGCCTTCTACCGGCGCGTCCGTGACGATGGCTCCGAGGTCGCCCTGCACTACGACGCCCTCGAGGGTCGCGGCGTGCGCGCATGGGGGAAGGAGAACTTCTCGGCGCAGGCCGCCTGGCTGCGAGACATGACGGGGCGCGACGAGATCATCAGCAACAAGAACCACTACACGAGGTGGGAGGGCCGTCTCGAGTTCTTCGACTGGTGCGTCGACGAAGGCATACGCGTGGACCAATCGAAGGGGCCGAGCAAGACAGGCACGATCGGCTTCCCGTTCGGCTCGTGCCACCTCTGGAAGCCCCTCGACACGCACGGGTCGACGCCGCGCTTCATCGACGCGTACTGCCTGCCCCTGATGACGCAGGATCTCGTCATCACGGCGCCGGCGGCGTTTGCGCAGGTGCTGACGGACGCCGCGCGACAGCGGTACGGCGTCGCGCACTTCCTCTACCACCCCGCGCACATAGCCAAGGAGGGGGTCGCTGACTCGTTCCACGACCTGGCGAATTACGCGCGGGACAGAGGGATGGAGTGGTGGACATCGGCGGAGCTGACCGCCTGGGAGGACGCGCGGCGCGACGTCACGGCCGCCGACGGCCGGCTCGCGGCTGGCTCGCCGCTCGAGGACGCCACCGTGCTGCGGCTGCTACTCGACGGCGCCACTGCTGACGACGGCGCCACGACCGTGACACGCTACGGCTTCCGTTTCGAGCAGAGCATTGCCGTGCTGTAGGCGAGTCGCGGTAGGCCGCGCGCTAGTCGCCGATCCATAGCGTCTCGCCGACGAGCTCGTCGCGCAGGTTGTGGACGCGCGGACAGAAGCGTTCCCACAGCCCGTCCAGGAAGTCAGCGCCCAGATGGTCCTCCGCCACGCTGCGGAGGGACTGGATCACCGCCGCGTTGCGGGTGACGCCGTCGCCGTCCTCAATCTTGAGGCCGATGCCGAGGCCTAACTCAGGCAGACCCAATCCGAAGACACCCAGCGCGCCGGACTTCAGGACGACCTTACCTGGGGCGCCCTCCATGAGCGCCACCTCAATGCGGCCTTTGCCGGACATCAAATACGGAGCCGCCATGATCGCGTCTCGTATCGTGCTGAGGGCCGTCGCGCGGTTCTCCCCCAACCCGTCGGGACGGCCAAGCCGTGCAAACAGCAGCGCGATGCGCTTCACCGGGATGGCGAAGATAGGGGCGCCGCAGCCGTCACGGCTAACTGCGATGTCCGACGCTGGCGTGTCGGATAGCTCGGACACCGTGGCGAGGATCCGCTGCTGCAGCGGGTGGTCGTACTCGAGGTAGGTGTCCAGCGGTTCGCCGGCGACCTTGGCGCCGATGAGCATGCCGCTGTGCTTCCCGGAGCAGTTCGAGTGGATCGTCTGCGCGACCATGCGCCGCCTGATGAGGACGCGCGCGGAGGCCTCATCTCCGGGCAGGTGCGGGCCGCACTTCAGCGCTGTCTCTGGCACGCCCCCCTTGCGCAGCACTGACCGCACTGTGTCGAGGTGCACGGGCTCACCGCTGTGCGACGCTGAAATCACCGACAGCTCGCGCTGCGTCAGCCCGTACGCCGTGTGCGCGCCTCGCTCTATCGTCGGCGTCAGCTGGAACGGCTTCGCGGAGGACCGGAGGTAGGACGGCATATCCGGGTTGCCACACGCGTGCACCACATCGCCTTCCGTGTCGACGACGACGTACGTGCCGCGGTGGATCATCTCGACAACATCGCCGCGAGTCTTCGCTACGAGAGGCCGGGTGTCGGCTGGCTGCAATGCACTTCTCCTTGTCTGGGTCCGCCGCGCAGGATAGTGGCGTGTTCCCGACCCCATCCTAACCTTCCCCTGCGAGGGGAAGGAACTGGTGGTCGCGCGTCAGGCCCGGAACAGATCGCCCATGCGTCGCCCAAGCACCTTCGCGGCGACAAGCAGGCTGCACGTTAGCAGGATCATGGCGAGCACGCCCATGGCGCTGGCTACGTACTGCCCGTCACCCAGCCGCGTCGAGAACTCGTAGATGACCTTGGTGATGGGGTCATACCCGGAGCGCAGGCCCGCAAGGATGAGGCTGTCGGACACCTCCAGCATGGCGAACGAGAACGCGAGTATCGCGCCCGCGATGAGGTTCGCAGTTACCAGCGGGAGCGTGATCTTGATGAGTGTCCGACTCGGACTCGCGCCGAGGTTGTGCGACGCCTCCTCCAACGTCACGCTCGTCTGTTCGAACCCGGCGTACGCCGACCTCATCATGTACGGGAGTCGGCGCACGGAGTACGCAATGATGAGCAGCCACATGGGGTTGACGCGTGGATTCAGGAAGCCGAACAGCCTTCCCTCCTCGAACGGGCCAACGCCAAAGCTGCCAACGTACCCGAACGCCATGACCACGCCAGGCAGCGCGAGGGGCATCATCGCCGTGGCATCGAGCAGGTTCTTCCACGGGATCCGCCGCCGCGTGAGCATCCACGCGAGCGTCACGCCCAAGATGAGGTCGATGAACGTGCTGGCGCACGAGTACTTGAGACTGTTCTTGATGCTCTGCGCGCCCTCGGACGTGAACGACTGCTCGCCGCTGCGCGTCACGAAGACGTGCCCGAAGTGCTCACCCGTGAATTCCCGGGGGAGAATGCTCCCCTTCCACTCGACCTCCTCGTAGAGCGCCCCAGACCAGGTGCCCGCCTCTGAGAACGACGTCAGTATCACACTGATGTGCGGCAGGATGGCGAGGAACGTGATGGACAGCACCGTCCCGTACACCAGCGCCAGCTGACGGCCGCGCGCCGGCACCTCCAGCGATCCCGTATGTCCACGCGCCATCATCTCGTGCCTGCGGGAGCCGGAGATGCGCTTGGCAAGATAGAAGAACCCCGCTGTCAGCACGATGACGATGACGACCAGCGCGTACGCGCTCTGCGATGTCGCCAGTTCGCGGCTGGACTCAAAGATCCGCACGGCGACGACGTCGCGGAACTCGAACATCAGCGGCGTGCCGAGGTCCGTGAACGCCCAGATGAACACGATGATCGCGCCCGCGAAGTAGCCGGGCATCATCAAGGGGAGCGAGATCGTGCGGAACAGCCGCCAACGTCCAGCGCCCATGTTCCGCGCGGCGTCTTCGAGCGTCGGGTCCACGTTAGCCAGCGCCGCCGCGACGTTCAGGTACATGATCGGGTAGAGATGCAGCGTCCCAAGGAAGACAACGCCGCCGAGCTTGCGTAGCTCGCTGCCGCCGAACCAGTCGATGACAGTGTCCCAGTCCATGATCCCGAGCTTCATGGCGAGCATGTTCACCGCGCCGAACTGCGAGAACAGCTGCTTGATACCCACCGCGCCAACGAAGGGCGGCATGATCATGGGCACAAGCACGAAGCCCTGCATGAGGGACTTGCCCGGGAACGAGTAGCGAATGAGAACGTAGGCGAGGGGGAGGCTTACGAGCGTCGTCGTGGCGGTGGTGATGACCGCCAGGAGCGTGCTGTTCCAGATCTCCAGCAGCTCCTGCTCGTCGAGCCGGAAGAAGCCGATGCTGAAGTCGCCGCCGAGGAAGAACGCCTCGCGGAGCACGTACCCGATCGGGTAAACCAGGAAGACGCCGAAGAAGGCGACGATCGCCGCCAGGATCAGCGTCGTGCGCCACGTCAGGTCGTATTGGCTCAGCCACCGCGACCATGCGGATGGGCGGCGGCCGGTGGGCTTGTGCATGCGGTGGCGGCTATCTCGCCTTCCGCGCGGCTGCGTATTTGTCGCGCGCGAATCCGCGCCACTCCGAGATCGTCGCCTTGCGCACGAGGGCGTTGTCGGCGGAGCCCCACGTCGCGGTCAACTCCGTCGCTTCGGCCTCGGTCAGGGGCATCTTGACGAGCGTCGCGCGAGCCTCCTCGCTCTGGGATTCGCCGACCGCCTTCCACGCTGCCGTCAGCTCCTTGTGCGAGTCGATGATGAGCGTACCGTACAGGTCGTTCACGAGCCCCCAACGCTTACCGCCCTTGGTGGCGTCGTACTTGATCGTGTTCTTCAGTGCGAACGGGTTCTCACCCACGATGGCGGCGTCTCCCAACTCCTCGTACAGCGCCGGTATCACGCTCGCACGCGCGAGGTTGTCGGTCTTCGGCCCGTCGGGGTGGCCCATGGGCAGCATGAGCAGCTTCTGCGCCGCTGGCGTCAGGCAGTAGTCCACGAAGCGTTGCGCGAGCTCCAGCCGTGGGGCGCCCTTGAGGATGCCGATGGGGTCCGCGTTGATGACCGACAGGCCGTCCGGGGTGACATAGCCGAGTTTGTCGGCGCCGGTCTGTGAGATCTGAGCGTACGCGTAGAAGTCGATCACGGGGCCGTAGACGACATTGCCCAGGGCTACTTCGTTCGGCACGTCGCTGGCGCCTGTCGTGAACGCCTTTACATTCCCGCCCATCTCCTGGAGGACTTGCCAGCCCTTCTCCCAGCCGTAGGCCTGCAGGATGATCTCGTAGACCATGTGCGCGCTGCCACTGTTGCGCGGATCCGCAGTCGCGATGCGGCCCTGGAGGGCCGGGTCGGTGAGGTCTTCCCACGTCATGACGGCGGGCAGGCGGAAGCGCCTGGCGAGGAGCTTGTTGTGCATGATGCCGAATCCGGCGAGCGCCACGCCGTACCACTGGTGATCAGGGTCGACCATGGGCACGCCGAAGATGTCCGGCTGTACCGCGCCGAGGATCTCGTCGGGGACGACGTACGTCTCGAGGTACCCGTCGCGCACCAACTGGATGTAGGAGTCCGTGCCGCCGCCGAAGAAGATGTCGACGTTGATGCCCTCGGGCGCGCGCTTGAACTCGGAGTTGATGAACCGGACGATGTTCGACGTGCCGCCCTGGTCCATCCACTCGATTTCCGCTTCGAGACCGTGCTCCGCTAGAACCCAAGCCTTGAAGCCCGTGTCGAATTCATCGCGCAATGCGGGCGGGTGTGGCGACACGATGCGCAGGGCGTCCTGCGCCATCGCCGTGCCACACACCGTGAGGGCGAGCAGGACAGAGAGCGCGCCTGCCCATCGCCGTGCAGCGTGCATACGTTTCTCCAACGGTTGATTCCCTGTACGCGACGGCCGCTATGGCAGATACCGCAGCAGAAGATGTGGCCATTTGATGGCGATGAGCACCAGTATGAGGAAGACGATGTAGAATACGCCGCGTCGCATGGCGCGTTTCGCGCGTAGCTCGCGTTCAGCGCGGGTGCGTGGTCGTCCAGCCAGCATATGCGGCTCCAGTTCGCGGCGCCTACGCGTGGTGTTCCCGGATCGGCTCGAGAGCCTTCTCGACCTCGCGCGCCACGTCGGCGGGGACGCGTGGGTTCAGCGGGTGCCCCTCGCCGGCCACGACATCGTCGAACCCACCGAGAATCATCGCTTCCACGACGGCCGAGTAATTGTACATGCGGCCGTGGCGGAATCTTATCTCCTCCAGCCCGCGGATGGCGTCCTCGAGCTGCAACGCCTCGTCGTAGTCGCCTTGTCGATGCGCGTTGTTGAGGGAGTCGGCGACACCAGCCGCGACGACCGCGGTGCCGGATGTGTGCCCTCGGGCGCCCAGTTTCCGCGCCGCCGTGGAATTCAGCTCGCCGATGCCCCAGATGACCATGTTGTCAGAGCCCACAGCCGACACCATGGGCTCGACGTCCTCGATGCCGGTCCCGATCTTCACGCCAATGAAGTGCTCCGACGACAGCAGCAGTTCACGGATTACCCCGGCGTCGCGGGCGTTGCGCATGTAGACGACGAACCGGCCGCCGTCCGGCCCGTGGGCGTCACCCAGTCGGCGCATCGTGTCCAGATACCCAGCGGGGTCGTAAACGCCGTTCAGAGGCATGATGAGAAACGCGTCCGGTGGGCGTTCGGATTGCAGTTGCGCCGCCACAAGCCTGTCCGCGGCGCGTCCCTGCGCGGCGATTCCTGAGACCAGCACTCCCTTGTCGCCGATCTCGCGACCGGTCGCGGCGATCAGCGGCGTCTGGTCGGCCTCGTCCAGATGCTGAATCAGGCTCGTGCCGGCGACGGCCACCACCCGGTCGATTCCGTCCGCGAGGCCGTTGTTGTCGAGCAGGTAGCGGACGTTCCGTAGATGCCCATCGGTGTCCAAGGAGCCGTCGGCGCCGAACGGCAGCACAGGTATCGTGGTGACACCTTCCAGACAGTCCCTCAGGCGTGCGGCGTCCATGCGCGGTTCCTCGTTGCTGGTTAGGGAGCGGGAGTGACGGACGACTCGATGAGCATGCCGTCTCGGTAGTGCACGGCGTATCGCAAGGCGCTCTCGAACCCTTCGACGCGTTGGTTGACGATGGCGTTCACGTGCAGGTCGCCTCCGCGCACGACCATGCCATCGATCGCGTCGGGCAGGAAGAAGAACATCTTCTGCACGAACCCAAGCATGCCGTGCTTCCGCCCGCCGATACCCGAGACGTCGACGTACCCCACCCCGGCGTCGCCGTAGAGAATGCGTCCTTCCACGAGGTAGGCCGTCGTGATCTCCGCATCATGGTCCCACGGGTCCAGGTATGGAACATTGCGCCCAGTGCCTACCCTCAAGGTGGCGTTGAGCACATCCTTGCGGAATCGGTGCTCGTACGGACGCGCGTAGACACCCACGAAACGACACTGCGTCTCGGTGTCGGCGCCTGCGTCGATGGGGATGTACGCGAACAGCAGTAGCTGGTCCATGGGGACGGCGAGACCAACGTCGAGCCCCAGACGGCCGACGACTTCACGCGCGTGCGCCCCGTTCAGGTAGGTCGTCACTCGCGTCTCGCGCACCGCGCGCGCCACCAGCGCCATAGCCCTGACGATGCTGAGTTCGTCGCGCGCCGCGGCGACGAAGAACTCCTCGACGTCCTCAGCGTGCATCTCCACAGAGGCCCGGCCGGGGCCGCCCAGGATGTCCGCCACGTAGGGGTTCAGGTCCAACGGCCGCGTCTCGGCGACCTTACGGCGCAGGATGGTGAGCGCGTGCTCCCGGAAGTTGGGGTAGCGGTCGTATTCGGGGTCGACGATCGTGCGGTCTATGAGGGAAGACGGGGCCTCGGCCGTCCACCCGAGCGCCGGGAACAGCCACAGCAGCGCGACCATCACGACGGGAGAACGGCTGCGTAGGGCGCCGCACGGGGGCCGCCGGGTTAGGCGAGGGTTCCGGTGCATCAGCGGCATGTCCCTCCCTAGAACTCCCGGTTCACCATGTAGTCCGCCCAGAACCCGAGCAGGTCCCGGTATCTCGATGCGGGGATCACGTCGAGGTGCGCCATCGCTGACTCGACGTACGTCCGCGCGAGCTTCGCCGTGTATTCGATGCCGCCGAGATCGCGCAGCAGCGCCGTGGCGCGCGCCAGGTCGTCGGCGCCCGCCGTGGGGTTGCCCAGGACGGCGGTGAGTTCGTCGCGCTCCGCCTGCGACGCGTTCTTGTACGCCTGTAGGACGATGGTGGTCCGCTTGCCCTCGCGGATGTCGGAGCCGACTGGCTTGCCGAGCGCCGCCTCGTCCCCGACCACCCCCAGTATGTCGTCCTGCAACTGGAACGCGGTGCCGCAGCCAGACGCGAACGCGGATATCGCTCGGATGAGCGGCACGCTCTCGTCGCACGTGTCGAGGCCAATCATCGACCCCGCCTTGCCGGCGTACTCGTAGAGCACCCCGGTCTTCTTCGTGAGCATTGAGATGACGTCGTCCTCGTCGATCTCCGTGATGTCGGTCTTCGAGAACTGCACGTCGCGCATCTCGCCGTCGATCAGCAGGCTGAGCACGCGCATCTCGGCGTCGTGTATGAGGTGCAGCGCGACGCGCGGATCCACGCCTCCCTCCTCCGCCAGGCGCGACAGGATAGAGACGGCCCACCCCTGCTGCATGTCGCCCGCGAGGATGGCGATGGAGAGACCGTAGTGTTCAGCTTCGGACGCCTCGTAGCCGAGCTCGTCGATGGCGCGGCGTCTGAACTCCTCGTGGACGGTCGGGCCGCCGCGGCGCTTGGTGTCGCGGTCGATGACATCGTCGTGCACGAGCGTCCAGGTGTGGAATATCTCGATGGCCGCGGCGACCGGCACCGCGCGGTCCTCCTCGCCGCCGACCGCGCCGCACGCGAACAGGAGAACCGCTGGCCGGAGCGATTTCCCACCAGCGTCCATGTAGCTGTAGATGGCGTCGCGGATGTGTTGCGGCTGGAACCGGTTGGAGTGCCGGTCGCGGTACAGGTATTCGTAGACGACCCGCTTCCGGTCTTCCAGCGCGGATACGAAGTCGTCGTACGTGACGCCGGTGGTCATACCTGCTCGTCCTCTCCCGCGTCGTCGGCGCCGAACGGGCCGGCCACGATCTCACCATCCTCCGTGACAACCAGCTGCTGCACCCTCAGCTCCATCTTCGTCAGTAGGTCGCTACACGCGCGCACGAGATGGACACCCCGCTCGAAGTCTGACAGCGCCTGCTCGAGGTCGCCTTCACCCTCCTCGAGCCGGCCTACTAGTGTTTCGAGCTCGCCCAGAGCTTCCTCGACCGTTGGGGCTGTCTCATCGGACTTCGTGGACTTGGCCATCGCCGTCTCCCTCGGTACGCGCGGTCACCTCCGCGGCCAACGACCCGCGGCCCAGCGTCACGTGTATTGCGTCGCCCGTCGCGACGTCCTCAGCCGCGCGCACGATGCCGCCGTCACGCCCCGGGCGCCGGCAGATGCTGTAGCCGCGTGCAAGCGTGGCCAGCGGGCTGAGCGCGTTCAGCGATCCCGCGAGCGCCTCGACGCGCGCCTGTCCCTCCGCTACACGGCGTCTCATGGCGGCCTCAATGCGGCGCGCGAGGTCGTCCGTGCGCTGCGCGCGTTGCCGAACGCGGTCCAGTTGTCTCCGCGGCGTCAGCGCGCCTGACAGCCGCGTCAGCTCGCGTCGCGCAAGCCGCAGCCGCGTCTGGACGCGGTCGCGCATCAGCGTCTCGAAGCCGCGCAGCTCTCCGAGCAGCGCGGCGCGGTCGGGCGCGACCTGCTCCGCGGCGACCGATGGCGTGGCCGCGCGCGCGTCCGCCGCGAAGTCGGCCAGGGTGTAGTCGATCTCGTGGCCGACCGCAGATATCACCGGGATAGTCGACGCCGCGATGGCGCGGACCACGACCTCCTCGTTGAACGCCCAGAGGTCTTCCATTGAGCCGCCGCCGCGTCCGACGATGAGTACATCCGCGTCGGAGACACGGTTCATCAGGGTCACGGCGCTGGCAATCTCGCTCGCCGCCCGATCACCCTGTACTACGACCGGGTATATGGTAACGCGCGCGCACGGGTAGCGTCCGCCGAGCACCTTGAGGATGTCCCGCACGGCGGCGCCGGTCGGAGATGTCACGACTCCGATGTGCTTGGGGAAGCGGGGAGTGGGCCGCTTCTGCCGCTCGTCGAAGAGACCCTCGAGGCGCAGCCTGTCGCGAAGATTCTCGAAGGCGATCTGGAGCGCCCCCTGCCCCACGGGCAGGAGCCGAGTCGCCTGTATCTGGTAGCTGCCGCCCTGCGCGTAGATGGACAGCGACCCATGGACGCGGACGAGCGACCCGGTCTCAGGCTTCATATCGCGGAAGCGCCACGCCGTGCTGCGCCACATCACACACGGCAGCTGCGCCTTCTCGTCGCGCAATGTGAAGTACCAGTGACCTGCCTGCGACTGGCTGAAGTTCGAGACCTCGCCCTCGACCCAGAGCGGCGGTATCGCCTCGCTCATCAGTTCGCTAATGGCGTCCGTCACGCCGTGGACGGTGAAGACGTTGTCAGCCATCGGAGGAGCCCTCGCAGCGGACCCGGAGGCGCTCGATGGCAACGGCGCGTCCGGTCTCCTCGTCGATCTCGACGTAGACGCCGCAGAGCTGCACGTCGCCCGTCGCGACCTCGAACTTCGCGGGCAGCTGCGTGACGAACTTCCGCACGACCATGTCGGCGCCGACGCCGATGACGGAATCATGCGCGCCCGTCATACCGACATCCGTGATGTACGCTGTGCCGTCGGCGAGGATCGTCTCGTCCGAGGTTTGCACGTGCGTGTGCGTGCCGACGACGAGGCTGGCCTTGCCGTCGAGGTAGCGCCCCATTCCGATCTTCTCCGAGGTCGCCTCGGCGTGCATGTCGACGAGGACGATCGACGCGTCCTCCCGCAGTTGCTCCACTGCGGGCATCGCGCGCGGGAACGGGCTGTCGTAGTTCATGAAGAGCGCGCCAGCCACGTTCAGAACTCCAACGCGCACGCCGCCGGCCGTCTCGAACACCTTGGCGCCCACGCCTGGCGTGCCGTCTGGGACGTTCAGCGGCCGAACGACGTTGGGAACGGAGTCGATTTCCTTGAGGAACTGCTTCTGGTCCCACACGTGGTTGCCGGTCGTCATGAAGTCGACGCCGTACGACGTGATCTCCTTGGCGATCTTCGCGGTCAGGCCTCGGCCGCCGGCGGCGTTCTCGGCGTTCGCCACGACCGCGTCCAACCCTCCGTACTGCTCGTGTAGCCTGGGCATGACTTCCTGGACTGCCTGCCTGCCGGGCTTCCCCACAATGTCGCCGATGAATGCGAGCTTCAAGCTGCCTGCCGTCCGTAGGAGTGGTCGCGCTGCATCGCGTCCGTTGTTGCGTCGGGAGAACGGAACCTCATTCTACTCCGCGAGCCGCTCACTGGGCTATCGCGAGGCCCTCACGCGCTCCGTCCAGCCATACTATCGGACCCCCGTCACGCCGACAATCGGCGCGGCTCGTCGGAGCCGTGTAACCACCCAACCGGCGTCACGTTCTGCTGCGTAGACACTCGACTGATGTACCTGGCCAAACGCTTGGAGACGCAGGATGGCGGTGAAGTCGGATCGCTGGATACGGGAGATGTCCAACACGATTGGGATGATAGAACCGTTCGTAGGCACGCAGGTGCGAGAGGGTGGCTGCGTCAGCTACGGCCTGTCGTCGTTTGGGTATGACTTCCGGGTAGCGGACGAGTGGAAGGTGTTCACGAACGTGTCGTCGACGGTAGTCGATCCCAAGGACTTCCGGCAGGAAGCCTTCGTCGAGCTACAGGCGGAGACGTGCGTCATCCCGCCGAACTCGTTCGCGCTGGCCCGCACCGTGGAGTTCTGGCGCATCCCGCGGGATACCCTGGTAGTGTGCCTGGGCAAGTCTACGTACGCGCGGTGCGGCATCATCCTGAACGTGACGCCGTTCGAGCCGGAGTGGGAAGGGTACGCGACGCTCGAGATATCGAACACGACTCCCCTGCCAGCGAAGATATACGCGAACGAAGGCATCGGGCAGGCGATCTTCCTGCAATCGGACGAACCGTGCGAGGTTTCCTACCTCGACAAGAAGGGGAAGTACCAGGGCCAGGAAGGCATCGTCCTCCCTCGCGTGGAGAACTCCGCGCGTTAGGCCGCGCGCGTATCGGCTCGCCGCTTGACACGAAGCCACCGATGCCCAAGAATTCAGCACGGAATTGCCCAAAATGAGGGCGGGGCGTCCCTGGCGCGCGCGCGACGACGTGTGCGTCGCGGCGGCGCTCGCCAGGTCGACCGCCAAAAGCGGACGAGACGCGCGCGTTGGTTCAGCAAGGAGCCCTGTGGCACGTACCTTGCGCCAGCCGCATCAGGCGGCAGCGGTTCGCAGGGAACCGTGACACCGCTCGCGTCGTCGACGCGCGATGGACGCCAGGACGTCGGCCACCCCTGGCGTGGCGACGCCCGAAGAGCGGGTGTCGGCGACAACCCCAATGGAGGAAATCCATAGATGACGCCCAAGGAAGTACTGGAACTCGCTAAGAGTAGCGGTGTCCAGATGGTGGACTTCAAGTTCACAGACTTGCCCGGCATGATGCAGCACTTCAGCATCCCCGTAGGTGAGCTCAGCGAGGATCTGTTCGAGGAAGGCCTCGGGTTCGACGGGTCCAGCATCCGCGGCTTCCAGCAGATTCACGAGAGCGACATGCTGCTGTTCCCGGACCCCTCGACGGCCATCGTGGACCCCGCGTGCAAGGTGCCCACGCTTAGCATCATCTGCAACATCAAGGATCCCATCACGCTGGAGAGCTACTCGCGCGACGCGCGGTACATTGCTCAGAAGGCGCTGAACTACCTGAAGGACACGGGCGTCGGTGACGAGGCCTACTTCGGCCCCGAGGCGGAGTTCTTCGTGTTCGACGACATCCGCTACGGCGGCGCCACGAACACGCAGTTCTACAGCGTGGACTCGGGCGAGGGGAACTGGAACTCCGGCCGCGAGGAAGCCGGCGGGAACCTCGGATACAAGCCGCGGCCCAAGGAGGGGTACTTCCCCGTGCCGCCCTCGGACACCATGCAGGATCTGCGCTCGGAGATGGTCCTTCAGATGATCGAGGCGGGCATCGATGTCGAACTGCACCACCACGAAGTGGCGCAGGGCGGCCAGAACGAGATCGACATCCGGTTCGACTCGATCGTGGACGTCGCCGACAAGCTCATGATCTACAAGTACATCGTCAAGAACGTCGCCCGCGCCGCCGGGAAGACCGCGACGTTCATGCCGAAGCCGCTCTTCGAGGACAACGGCTCGGGGATGCACTGCCACCAGAGCATCTGGAAGGACGGCAAGAACGTCTTCTACGATGGTGGCGGCGCGTACGCCAACCTGAGCGAGACGGCCCTGCACTACATCGGTGGGCTGCTCCGTCATCTGCCGGCGTTGTGCGCGCTCATCGCGCCAACGACGAACTCGTACAAGCGCCTGGTGCCGGGCTTCGAGGCGCCGGTCAGTCTGGCGTACTCGCAGCGCAACCGTAGCGCCTGCATCCGCATCCCGACGTACTCGAGCTCGGAGAAGGCGACGCGCATCGAGTTGCGGACGCCCGATCCCTCCTGCAACCCGTACATCGCGTTCGCCGCGATGCTGATGGCTGGCCTGGACGGCGTCCGCAACCGCATCGACCCGGGCGAGCCGGTGGACAAGGATCTGTACGACCTCGAGCCGGAAGAGCTCGCGGCGATCGAGCAGGTTCCCGACTCACTCGACAAGGTGCTGGACGCGCTGGAAGCCGACCACGACTTCCTGCTGCAAGGCGACGTGTTCACGCCGGACTTCATCGAGAAGTACATCGAATACAAACGCGAGGAAGAGGTCGACGCCGTGCGGCTGCGTCCGCATCCACACGAGTTCTACCTCTACCACGACATTTAGGCTACGCCTTCGGTAGACGCGTCGCCCCGCGCGGCGCGTCTACACGCCATCAGCGCTGTATCCGCGCAGCCATCATCGTCGTAAGTTAGATGGGACCGGCACAGGAGGCGCATCCGGCGCAGTCGGTTCCACCTCTCGTTGGAGGTCGAGGCTCGTGAAGAAAGTCGAATGCATCATTCGCCCGTTCAAGCTGGACGACGTGAAGGAAGCTCTGCGCGAAATCGGCGTCCAAGGGATGACGGTGAGCGAGGTAAGGGGATTCGGTCGGCAGAAGGGCCACACGGAGCTCTACCGCGGCAGCGAATACACGATCGAATTCATCCCCAAACTGAAGATTGAGGTCGTCATCGACGACGATGACGTCGATGAGGTCGTCGAGAAGGTGGTCGCGGCGGCGTCCACTGGCAAGATCGGCGACGGCAAGATCTTCGTGAGCAGCATTGACGAAGCCGTCCGCATCCGCACCGGCGAGCGCGGCGCGACGGCTATCTAGCTCTCGTCCGCCCAACGTGGGGTTCTCCACACCGCGCGCCAGCGACGGCGCGGCGTACGCACGGGAGAACTACACTCATGACACGTTGCGGACGTTTCGTCGCGAGCGCGATGCTAACCGCCGGGATCGTCGGGCTAGGGGTCGGCGCCAGTGCGGGAGACGTCGACGTAACACTCGACGTCACGTACGCCAGCGCCCACTACTGGAGAGGCGGACACTCGCCTGGTGGCACGCGCGGTTTCGTGCAACCGACCCTCGACGTGTCCTACCCAGTGGGCGACGGCTCCGTCGCCGCGAACGTCTGGTACATGGCGGGCCCTGAGGACGAGGTGAGCGGCAACAGCGAGATCGACTACACGGTGGCCGCCACCTACCCGGTGGGTGACATCGCGGTCTCTGCGGGGGTGATCGACTACGTGTTCCCCGTCGGCGCGCCGTTCCGATCCGCGAACGCCGACGGTGAGGAAGGCCACATCCTTGAGGCCTTCGTCGGCGCCGATGTCGGCGCGCTCATCGACCCGGACCTGAGCCTGCGCGTCGACGCCTACATGAACATCGACGGTGACGAGGACGACTCGCTCTACATTGCCCCAAGCGTCAGCTACCCGCTGGGTCATCTCAGCCTCGGACTGACTCTGGGGATCGCCGGCGAGAGCCCGAACTACTACGGTGTGGACTCCACAGCGTTGGTCGACATCACCCCCAGCGTCGCGTTCCACACTCCCGCGGGCGGGGAGTCGTCGGTCGCGGTCGGCATGTCCATCGCCTACAACCCCGAAACGGACGGCGTCCTGCCGTTCGTTACCATCGGCACGAGCTACAACTGGAATCCCTGATTCCACGACTTGGGCGGACCCACGGATTTTGGCGATCCCAACGTATGGGGTCGCCTTTCCGTGCACGCGGTCAGCGGGCGACGCGGGCCCTCGCGATCAGGGGTACTCGATCAGCGCACGTCAGGGCAGCGCGCCGTGTCCGCCTACAGGCCCGGCGCCCAGTCAGGCACGACACCATCGCCGCTAGCGGCGACCGCTGCCCAGCCCTGAACCGCTGGGCCGACCCGCCACCACCTCCAACGCCGGCGCCCCGCGCGACGCGGTGTGATACCATTCGTCCGCGGTGTGACCGCGCTGCTCGCTCAGCGTCCGTGTGTACAGCGAGGAAGGACGGGTAGGGAGTGCCCGACAGCAAGTCGTTCGTGGACCATCTTACACGGCAGGTACTCGTCGGCGACGGCGCGATGGGCATGTACCTCCACGCAAAGGGAGTGCCCCTGGAGGGCAACTTCGAGCGTCTCAACATCGCCCACCCCGACGCTGTCCGGGCCGTGCACGAGGAGTACCGACAGGCCGGCGCGCAGACCATCGAGACGAACACGTTCGGAGCGAACCGGAACAAGCTGACGGGGGCAGGACTGGCGGACGACCTGGTCGCCATCAACGTCGCGGGCGCGCGTCTGGCGCGCGCTGCGGCAGGCGATGACGGCTACGTCCTCGGTTCCGTCGGGCCAGCGGGACAGTGGGAGCTAGGTGAAGGAACGACCCCCGAGGAGGTGTGGCAAGAGCAGATCGCCGCACTGCACGAGGGCGGCGTCGATGCGCTCATCATCGAGACGTTCGGCAGGCTAGACGCGCTCGAGACGGCCGTACGGGCGGCGCGCGCCGTTGCCGACCTGCCTGTCGTGGCCCAGATGACCGCCTCCGCCCGCCCGCGTGTCGGCAGCGACAGCGATCCCGCCCACGTGGCGCGGGCCCTTGAGGCGCTGGACGTAGACGTCATTGGGGTCAACTGCGGCCCCGGCGGGCCGAACGCCGCCCTGCGTGCCGTGCGCGCGATGGCCGAGGCAACCAATCGGCCCATCTCCGTGTTCGCCAACGCCAGCTTCGCCCGGTACGTCGAGGGCCGACTGCTCTACGCCAGCAACGCCGACTACTTCGCCGACACGGCCGACGACATGGCGGCCGCTGGCGCGAACCTCATCGGGGGGTGCTGCGGCACGACCCCCGACCACATCCGCCAGGTGGCGAAGAGAGTAGCGGGCCGCGCGCCGGCGCCCCGCGCGACCACCCCTCCGCCCGCGCCTCCGAAGCGGCGGCGGAAGCGGAAGGCGCCGCGCGTTGCCGTCCCCGGGCCGCCGGACTTCCTCAAGGCAAACACGCACCCGGTAAACGTCATCGTCGAGGTCGACCCGCCGCGCGGGCTCGCCATCAACGCGGCCGTCCGAGTCGCGGGAGAGCTGAAGAGGCGCGGCGTGAACGCCGTCAGCATTGCGGAGAACCAACTCGCGTCAGTGCGCATGAGCAGTTGGGCGCTAAGCCACCTTATCCAGAAGGAAACGGGTCTCACCGCCATCTGCCACTGCACGTGTCGCGACCGGAACCTCATCGGCCAGCAGTCCGAGCTACTCGGCGGTTACGTGCTGGGGATCAATCACGTCCTCGCGATCACGGGCGACCCCATCTCGCTCGGGGGCAGCGAGGGCACGTCGGTCTTCGACACGAACTCGTTCGGGCTCATCGACATGCTCTCGCGGATGAACCGTGGCGAGAACATGGGCGGCGAGTCCATCAGCCGCTCGACGTCGTTCACCATCGGGTGCGCGCTGAATCCCAACCGAGCGCGGATGGACGGCGAGTTACGCCGGCTCGAGAAGAAGGTCTCGCTGGGCGCCAGGTACGCGATGACACAGCCGCCCGAGAACCGAGAGCGCACCGAGGAGCTGCGCCAGAAAACGCGTGACATGGACGTGGCCATCTTCGTGGGCATCGTACCGATCATCAGCGGGCGGAACGCGGACTTCCTGCACAACGAGGTGCCCGGCTTCGAGATTCCAGAGGCAGTGCGGGCGCGCATGCACGCCGCCTCCGACCCTGAATCCGAGGGTGTGGCGATCGCGCGTGAGTACATCGACATGGCGCTCGACGCTGGGTTCCGCCACATCTACATCATACCGATGCTCCGCCGCTACGAGATGGCGTACGAGCTCGTCGACTACATACGCGAACGGGAAGGGACGCTGCCTTGCCCCGACTGACCCCGCCCGAAATCGAGGCTCTGTTCGCCGACCGCATCATGGTGCTCGACGGCGCCATGGGCACGAGCATCCAACAGCGCGACCTGAGCGCGGCCGACTACGGCGGCGAGCAGTACGAGGGCTGCGTCGACTACGTGTCCGTGACGAGGCCTCAAGTCATACAGGACATCCACGCGGAGTACCTGGCCGCCGGCGCGGACATCATCGAGACCAACACGTTCGGCGGGTCGGGCACCGTGCTGGCCGAATACGGCCTACAGGACGAGGTGGTGGCGGTGAACCTCGCCGCGGCCGAAGTGGCGCGCGCGGCCGCGGACGCCGCGTCGACACCTGACCGGCCGAGGCTCGTCGCCGGCTCGTTGGGTCCCGGCACCAAGTCGATTACCGTGACCGGCGGGATCACGTGGGAGGAAGTCCGCGACGTCTACTACGCGCAGGCGGCCGCGCTCCTGGAGGGCGGCGTCGACCTGCTGCTCTTGGAGACCGCGCAGGACACGCTGAACATCAAGGCGGCGATCACCGGGATCCGCGCCGCCCTCGACGACGCTGGCGCCGACGCGCCCGTGATGCTGTCCGGCACTGTCGAACTCATGGGGGCGACTCTCGGGGGTCAGGCGATCGAGGCCCTCGCCGTGGCCGTCGAGCACTTGCCGCTCTTCAGTGTGGGTGTCAACTGCTCGACCGGCCCCACGTTCATGACCGACCACGTCCGCGCGCTCGCCGACATCGCGAAGACGCGGGTAACGTGCGTGCCAAATGCAGGCCTGCCAGACGAGAACGGCGACTACAACGAGTCGCCCGCGGCGATGGCGGCCGTGTTGTCGCGGTTCGCTGAGAACGGCTGGCTGAACGCCATCGGTGGATGCTGCGGGACGACGCCCGCGCACGTCACGGCATTTGCCGAGGTGGCGTCCTCCTACCCGCCCCGGGCCGCGGCGGAATACTCCCGCACCCAGGTGTCCGGGCTCGACCTGCTTACCGTCGAGGACGATGGCAGGCCGTACTTCGTAGGCGAGCGGACGAACGTGCTTGGCAGCCGCAAGTTCCGCCGACTCATCGAGCGCGGCAAGTACGACGAGGCGGCGGAGATCGCGAGGCGTCAGGCGCGAGGCGGAGCGCACGTCATCGACGTCTGCCTTCAGGACCCCGACCGCGACGAAGCCGAGGACGTGCGCCAGTTCTACGAGCGGCTCGTGAAGAAGATCAAGATGCCGATCATGGTGGACTCGACGGACGCCACGGTCATCGAGCAGGCGCTGAGATACTCGCAGGGCAAGGCGATCATCAACTCCGTCAATCTGGAGGATGGCGAGGACCGCTTCGCGCGGGTCGTCCCACTCGCGAAGCAGTACGGCGCCGCACTCGTGGTCGGTACGATCGACGAGGATCCCGACCAGGGCATGGGCGTCACGGTGGAGCGCAAGCTCGCCATCGCGGAGCGGTCATACGATCTGCTGACCGGCAGGTATGGCGTGCCCGAGGAGGACATCATCTGGGATCCGCTCGTGTTCCCGGTCGGCACCGGCGACGCCACGTACATGGACGCTGGTGGACAGACGGTGGAGGGCGTGCGTGCGCTCAAGGAACGGTTCCCCGGCACACGGACGGTCCTCGGCATCTCGAACGTGTCGTTTGGCCTGCCCCCTGCGGGACGCGAGGTGCTCAACTCCGTCTTCCTGTACCACTGCACGCGCGCCGGGCTCGACCTGGCGATCGTGAACACCGAACGGTTGGAGCGGTACGCGTCCATCCCCGACGACGAGAAGCAGCTGGCCGAGAGCCTTCTGTTCGACAACAGCGACGCCGCGATACAGGAGTTCTCCGACCACTTCCGCGGCCGCAAGGCGACCGCCACAGCGGACGACTGGGCGCACATGTCTCTGGACGAGCGTCTCGCGCGGTACATCGTCGACGGCGTCCGCGACGGTCTGACCGGTGACCTAGACAGCGCGCTCGCCGATCGCCCGCCGCTGGACATCGTGAACGGCCCGCTGATGGCAGGCATGGACGAAGTGGGACGGCTGTTCAACGCGAACGAGCTAATCGTCGCGGAAGTGCTACAGAGCGCAGAAGCCATGAAGGCCGCGGTCTCCCACCTCGAGCCGCACATGGACAAGGCCGACGGCGACTCACGCGGCACGGTGCTGCTGGCGACGGTCAAAGGGGACGTCCACGACATCGGCAAGAACCTCGTGGACATCATCCTCACGAACAACGGGTACAACGTCGTCAATCTCGGCATCAAGATTGCGCCCGAGACGCTGATCGGGGCCGTGCAGGAGCACAACCCCGACATCATCGGTCTGTCCGGGTTGCTCGTGAAGTCGGCCCTACAGATGGTGACGACCGCCGAGGATCTCGCCGCTCGCGGCGTGGACGCCCCGTTGCTCGTTGGCGGGGCAGCGTTGTCCGCGAAGTTCACACAGAGCAGAATCGCCCCGGCCTATGATGGCGTCGTGGCGTACGCCCGCGACGCCATGGATGGACTCCGGCTCGCCAACGCTCTGATGGCTGGGGAGCCGCTGGACACCCGTGTTCCCGACGCCGCCGCGTCGCAGGCTCCGCGCCCTCAGCCTTCGCCAGCGGCCGCGCCCACGGCCAATCGAAGGTCGTGGCGCGTGTCGGTCGTCACGGCTCCGCCGACGCCGCCCAACTACGCCCGACACGTCATTGAGGGCGACGCGGACGAACTCTTCGAGTGGATCAACCCACAGTTGCTGTATGGCAGGGGGATGGGTTTCCGAGGCTCGTTCACCAAGGCGTTAGCGGCGGGAGACAGCAAGGCGCTGGCTCTGGAACGCTCTGTTCGCGATGTCCGCTCTCGCGCGATGGCGGAGGGATGGCTGGCGCCGAAGGCGGTCTATCAGTTCTACGGCGCCGTGGCGGCCGGGAACGCAGTGGACATCTCCGACCGCAACGGCTCGGGAGCATGCGAGCGATTCGCGTTCCCTCGCCAGTCGGTGGAGGACGGTCTCTGTCTCGCCGACTACGTCAGCGCGACCGACTCGGGCGCGACGGACAGCGTATGCATGTTCGTGACCACGGCGGGCGGGTCGGCACGCGAGACCGCAGAGAGGCTGAAGGACGCTGGCGAGTACGTGGCATCGCACACGCTCTCCGCCCTGGCTTACGAGTTGGCCGAGGCGTTCGCGGAACGCCTGCACAAGCAGATACGCGCGATGTGGGGATTCGCGGACGATCCAGCCGCGGCGCCGCGTGACCTCATGCGCGGCGACTACCGCGGCAAGCGTTACAGCTTCGGGTATCCGGCTTGCCCGGACATGCAGGCGCACGAGGCGATGTGGCGCCTACTATCTCCAGAGGACATCGGCGTCCACCTCACGGAGTCGCACATGATGGACCCGGAGGCGAGCGTCAGCGCGGTCGTGTTCCACCATCCAGACGCTGTATACTTCGACACGAAGCAGCGGGCGTAGGCGTGTCCACGCAGGTCGGGTTGGCCGGTTAGGAGAGACGGGCATGGGTAGACTGGTGATCGCGGCGACTCTCTCGGTATGCATCGGCGCGCTGGCTGCGACGGCCCGGGCCGACATCGATCCAACCACCGCTGTCGGCGTGTGGCTCCTGGACGAGGACGGCGGCGACACGGCGGCCGATTCCTCGGGCCGCGGCTTCGATGGCGAGTTGAACGGACCCGACTGGGCCGTGGGCAAGTTCGGCGCCGCGCTGCAGTTCGACGGCGCGTCGTGGGTGAGTATCGCGGACCAACCTGAGCTACAAGCGACCGAGCAGCTTTCGATGATGGCGTGGTTCTTCGCCGAGGACATCGGGGACTGGCGGCAGCTCATTGCGAAGAACGACGAGTACCTGCTGCGGATAGATCCCCCCGGCGAGGGGAACAAGATGTCGGCGTTCGTGAAGCCAGGCGGCGCGTGGGAGCCGCGCGCGAGCGCGACCGTCCCGAACCTGGACGAGTGGATCCACTTCGCCGCGACCTACGAGCAGGAACCGAAGGGCGATGTCGACCACCTGAAGGTCTATGTCAACGGCATCCTCGCCGGACAGAGCACGCGGCCTGGGAAGATCGGCGCCGCGGGCGGAGCGGTTGAGATTGGTCGCTGGGGCGGCGGCTCCTTCTTCGTCGGCATCATCGACGACGTAGGGATCTTCAACGTCGCGCTCGCCGAAGAGGACATCCTGGCCATCGCGGAAAACGGCCTACAGGCCGCCTTGGGCGGCCTTCCCGTTGATTCGCGGGGCAAGTTGACGGTCGCGTGGGGCGACCTCAGGCGCTAGCCGCCGTCCCTGGCCCGCAGCTCGAACACGTAGACCGTCTCCGTGCCGCCAGCGGTGCGACTTCGCCTGTCGATGCTCTCTGCCGACGCGACGGCGAGGCCGCTGGCGGCTGCCCGTTCGACAAGTAGCGCCACGGGGTCGCCTCCGCCCGCCCGCGCGATGTCGGATAGCTGCACCAACGCGGCGCCTCCCGGCCGCAAGTGACATCGACAACCCGCCAGGAATCCGCTCAGTACGCGGAAGCCCGGATCGTAGCGCGCGACGTCGTAGCGCGTCAGGGGCTCGGCGTCCATCCACGGCACGTTGAACATGACCACATCGAACGTCTCGTCGGCGACCGCGTCGAAGAGCGGCGCGGCGTCCTTCACGGACACGATGTCGCCGGTTTCTGTCCGCGTCACGTTCGCCCTCGCGTTCGCGACGGCGTCAGGACTTACGTCGGTCGCCACCACCGACCGGGCTCCCACCTTGGCGGCCAGTATGGCGAGCACTCCCGTGCCGGTGCCGATGTCGAGCACGTCCGCGCCACGCAGAAGGTCGGCGTGCTTCAGGTACATGGCCGGGACGCTGCCGTCCGACGGCACGTACACGTGCGGATGGATCGTCAGCGACTGCCCGATGGCGTCGACCATCACCCCTTCGCGGGCGCGCTGCATGTCCGTGAGTATGCGCTGAAGCCGCCGATACGGTATCAGGTACGGACGCGGCGGCGGCCCGCCGTCGAACCACGCCGTCAGTCCCTCCGTGTCTGGCGCGCCTTCCAGTGCGGGCAGGGAGTCGCCGTCTCCCTCGACAAGCAGTCTGTGGAGCCGTCGCCGCCCTTCCTCGACATAGGCGGCTTTGCGCGCGCGGTGATCCTCTATGTGTGCGAAGTGACGGTTCGGGACAAGTTGCCGTCGCATGCGCTGGCACAGGCGGAAGGAGCCGTCCACGTAGCGGAAGTCGCCGCGGAGAACTACGGCCGTCCCTGCCGACAGAGCCGCGTGGGCGCCCTTGGCAGAGGCGCGCGCGTCGCGGACGTCGGCTCTCGTGATCGGTCCAGTGAAGCTGAGGAACTCGGCGGGGAGCCAGAACGACGCCTCGCCCGCGTCGACCGGCACGCCATCAGCGGCTGGCACGGCGGGATCCCTCTCGGGCTGGCGAACGGGCGCTACGGGATGGTCTCACGACGTCGCGTCTTCGTCCGCAGGTTGGGACATTACCTCGCGCACGACGTAGATGGGCTTGCCCTGCGCTTCGTGATAGGTCCGCGTCATCAGCTCGCCGAGTAGACCCATGGTGATGAACTGCACGCCCACGAAGATCAGCAGCACGCCCAGGAGCAGCATCGGCATGCGCTCCAGCAGCGAGTTGCTCTCCGGGGCGACGAACTTCGCAACGGACAGCCACGCGCAGATGCCCGTGCCCGCGAAACCCGACGCGAGGCCGATCCGCCCGAACACCTGAATAGGTCGGGTGGAGAAGTTCATGAGGAAGGCGATGGTGACGAGATCCAGAACCACCCGAATCGTCCGGGAGATGCCGTACTTCGACCGGCCCCAAACCCGCGCTCGGTGGTTCACGACGACTTCGGTCGTCTCCGCGCCTATCCAATGCGCGAGCGCGGGGATGAAGCGGTGCATCTCGCCGTACAGGCGGATGTTCTCGACCACCTCGCGGCGATACGCCTTCAGGGTGCACCCGAAGTCGTGCAGGGAGACGCCCGTGATGCGGCAGATCAGGCGATTTGCGAGGCGCGACGGAACCTTCCGCAGCACGAGCCCGTCCTGCCGGTTCTTGCGCCAGCCGCTAACGATGTCGTACCCCTCGGCGAGCTTGTCCATGAGCATGCCGATGTCGGCGGGGTCGTTCTGTAGATCGGCGTCCATCGTGATGATGACCGCGCCGCGCGCGTAGTCGAACCCAGCGCTCATCGCCGCGGTCTGCCCGAAGTTGCGGCGGAACCGCACCGCCCGCGTGCGAGCGTCGCCCTCCGCGATCTCGCGCAGCACATCCACGGATCCGTCTTGCGAGCCGTCGTCTACGTACACGATCTCGGACGCGTAGGGTAGTGCGTCGAGGGCGGTCGTGATCTGCTCGTGTAGAGGCTTGAGGTTGTCGCGCTCCTCGTATACGGGCACGACGATGGAGAGGTCGAGACGACCGTCCGGGTCGACGAGTGTCAGTCTGTCTTCGGTCCGCGCGCCCGTGGCCGGCGTGATCATACCCCACCTGTCTCTGCTGAATTCGCGCGCCGACCCCCACGGAGGCGCTAACGAGCCCCGACGGATTTTAACCGCGTCGCGGCGGCCGGGCAACGCGACCCGGGCCACACAGCAGCGAGTCGCGCGCCTGGAGGGTCGGCTGCGGGCGTCCTCTAGACAGGATGCTGTTGGGCCGAAGACGCGCGCCGTTGGGGGTCATCCTGAGCCCAGCGTAGGATCTCCAACGTTAGTCGTTGAGCAGAGGTTCTTCCGCTCGCTTGCTGATGTCTAGTGGCATCGCTCGTCTTCGCTCCTCAGTCACCATGGAATGCCCGGTTCGGCCTGTCGGCGTATCTGGTTTGTGCTAGCAAAAGACGCTGTGGCAGGGCCGCCCAGACCGATCGGGAGACCGGTCATGCAGAGCGTAGCTTGCGTTGGCATGGATGTGCATCAGGATACGATCCGAGTGGCTGCGCTAGCGCAGGTGGGGGAGACGTTCATCGACGAGGTCACGCTTCCCAACGAGATGGGAGCAGTCCGACGGTACTTCGGTCGGCTGTCGAACCAGTATGAGCTTCGGTGCTGCTACGAGGCCAGCGGAGCGGGGTATACGCTCCAGCGGCAGTTCACCGATTGGGACATCGCCTGCTGTGTGATCGCCCCGTCGAAGGTTCCAAAGCGTCGTGGAGATCGCGTGAAGAC
>CAYYPK010000032.1:0-70184 GCA_964473525.1 uncultured bacterium | reverse complement strand
ACGATTTCCGTGACCACACCCGCTCCGACCGTGTGACCACCCTCGCGAATCGCGAAACGGAGCTCCTGCTCCATCGCGATCGGAGTGATCAACTCCACGTGGAACGTAGCGTTGTCACCGGGCATCACCATCTCAGTACCCTCGGCCAACGTAACCTCGCCGGTAACGTCCGTCGTGCGGAAGTAGAACTGAGGACGATACCCGCTGAAGAAGGGAGTCCAACGACCACCTTCATCACGAGACAACACGTAAACCTCGGCAACGAACTTACGGTGAGGGCTGATCGAACCAGGCGTAGCCAACACCTGACCACGCTCGATGTCCTCACGGTCAACGCCACGGAGAAGAATCCCCACGTTGTCGCCCGCAAGACCTTCGTCCAACAGCTTCTTGAACATCTCGACGCCAGTAGCCACCGTCGAGTGCGTCTCCTTGATACCGACGATCTCGACCGTCTCCCCGACCTTCACGATGCCACGCTCAATGCGACCCGTAGCAACCGTGCCACGACCGGAGATGCTGAAAACGTCCTCGACAGGCATCAGGAACGTCTTGTCGACGTCACGCTCCGGCGTTGGGATGTACTCATCCACCTGAGCCATCAGCTCGACGATGCACGCGCCGTCACCTTCCGGGTCGCCAGACTCGAGCGCGTTCAGCGCGGAGCCGTGGATCACCGGGATGTCGTCACCGGGGAACTCATACTCGCTGAGCAGTTCACGCACTTCCATCTCGACGAGTTCCAGCAGTTCCTCGTCGTCCACCATGTCGCACTTGTTCATGAACACGACCATCGCCGGCACGTTCACCTGGCGCGCCAGCAGGACGTGTTCCCGCGTCTGCGGCATCGGACCGTCGGCAGCGGACACCACCAGGATCGCCCCGTCCATCTGCGCGGCGCCGGTGATCATGTTCTTGATGTAGTCAGCGTGACCTGGGCAGTCCACGTGCGCGTAGTGACGGTTAGTCGTCTCGTATTCCACGTGCGCGGTCTGGATCGTGATCCCGCGTTCACGCTCTTCGGGAGCGTTGTCGATGCTGTCGAAGTCACGGACGTCCGCGAACCCTTGCTTCGCCTGGATCGACGTGATCGCAGCAGTCAGCGTCGTCTTGCCGTGGTCCACGTGACCGATCGTACCGATGTTGACGTGCGGCTTCGTGCGCTCAAACTTCTCGCGTGCCATTTCTTCGCGTCTCCTTACGCCACTCCAGGGCGTCTTGCCCTACGCGCCCTGTGTCACAGGGCCACTGATGAGTTCTTCCGCAATCGACTGCGGCACTTCGCGGTATGAGTCCAGTTCCATGGAATAGGTCGCCCGCCCCTGGGTCATGGACCGCAGTTCGCGCACATAGCCGAACATCTGCGCGAGGGGGACGAGGGACTTGATAGCCTGCACGGCGGCGGATCGCGTATCCGTCTCCGTTATCTGGCCGCGTCGGGAGCTAAGGTCGCCGATGACCGAGCCGAGGTACTGCTCTGGCGCGATGACCTCAACGTCCATCATGGGTTCCAGCAAGACGAGCCCGGCCTGACTGGCAGCTTCCTTGATCGCCATGGAGCCAGCGATCTGGAATGCCACGTCGGACGAATCGACATCGTGATAGGAGCCGTCCACGAGGCGGACCTTCAGGTCCACGACGGGGTAGCCCGCCAGGATGCCCTGCGCAAGCGCCTCGCTAATGCCACGCTCGACCGATCCGATGAATTCTCGCGGAATCGCTCCGCCCGTGGTGTCGTCCACGAACTCGAAGCCGCCGCCAGAATCCTGCGGCTCCACCTCGATAATGACGTGACCGAACTGCCCGCGCCCACCGGTCTGGCGAACGAACCTCGCCTCGGCGCGCGTGGCCTTGCGGAACGTCTCGCGGTAAGCCACCTGTGGCGCGCCCGAGTTGGCATCCACCTTGAATTCACGGCGCATCCGCTCGACCAGCACTTCTAGATGCAGCTCGCCCATGCCGGCGATGAGCGTCTGTCCAGACTCTTCATCACTGGACACCTGGAACGTGGGATCCTCCTCCGCAAGCCGGTTGAGCGCCTCGCCGAGGCGGTCTCGGTCTGCCTTCGTCTTGGGTTCGATGGCGACCTTCAGGACCGGCTCCGGCACGTGCATGGACTCAAGGACGACCGGCGCGTCCGTGTCGCTCAGAGAATCGCCCGTGAGGACGCCCTTGAGTCCGACCGCCGCGACGATGTCGCCAGCGTATACGCGCTTGAGTTCCTCGCGCTTGTTGGCGTGCATCTGCAGCAGCCGACCAACGCGTTCCTTCGAGCGCGTGCGGGCGTTGTAGACGAAGTCGCCAGTACCCATCGAACCGGAGTAGACACGCAGGAAGGCGAGCTTGCCAACGTGCGGATCCGCCATGATCTTGAACGCCAGCGCGGCGAACGGCTCTTTGTCGGAAGGAGCCCGCGTCACGGTCTCCTGTGCCAGGGCGTCCTCGGCCTCTATCGCTCGCACGTCGACGGGCGATGGGAGGAAGCTCAGAACGGAGTCCAGTACGCGCTGGACGCCGATGTTTCGCAGAGCGGAGCCGCACAGCACAGGTACGACATCGCCTGCGAGCGTCGCTACGCGTAAGGCCGTTCGGATATCGTCCCCAGCGATGTCCTCACCAGCGAAGTAGCGCTCCATGAGGGCTTCGTCTTGCTCGGCGGCCGCTTCGACGAGCTCCTCGCGGTAAGACTCGACCTGGTCCACCATCGCGTCTGGGATGTCGATCTCGGTGTAGTCAGCCCCGAGCGTCTCCGTGTCCCAGTGGAACGCCCGCATCTCGATAAGGTCAACGATACCTTCGAAGGTGTCCTCGGCGCCGATGGGCAACTGCGTCGCCACCGGAGTCGCGCCGAGACGCGCTTCCATCATGTCGATGACGCGGAAGAAATCCGCGCCGACGCGGTCCATCTTGTTGACAAAGGCAACCCGTGGGACGCCATAGCGATCCGCTTGCTTCCAGACCGTCTCGGACTGCGGCTCGACGCCTCCAACGGCGCAGAACACGGCGACCGCGCCATCAAGCACGCGCAGGGACCGCTCAACTTCGATGGTGAAGTCGACGTGGCCCGGAGTGTCGATGATGTTGACCCGGTGGTCCTTCCACTCCGCAGTGGTCGCGGCGGACGTGATGGTGATGCCGCGCTCCTGCTCCTGCTCCATCCAGTCCATGGTGGCGGCGCCGTCGTGCACCTCGCCCATGCGGTGGGTGCGTCCCGTGTAGTACAGGATGCGCTCGGTGACAGTGGTCTTACCGGCGTCAATGTGGGCCATGACGCCAATATTGCGGGTCTTTTCGAGGGAGAAGGGCCGTCCGTCCATCATATCCGCCTACACGTAGCGACCGGGGCCACTCGGGCCCCGGTCAGTCGCATTACCACCGATAGTGAGAGAAGGCCTTATTGGCCTCGGCCATGCGGTGAATCTCTTGCTTGCGCCGGATCGCGTTGCCCTCGTTCCGGGCCGCGTCCAGGAATTCGCCCGCGAGCCTCGCGGACATCGACTTCTCGCCGCGCTGCGTCCGCGCGGACTCAATGACCCAACGGAAGGCGAGCGACAGCCTGCGCTCCGGCCGCACCTCGACCGGAACCTGGTAGGTCTGCGCGCCGACACGTCGCGGTCGGATTTCGACGATGGGCTTCACGTTGTCGAGAGCTTCCTCGAAGAGCTCGAGGGGGCTCCGTCCCGTGCGCTCTTGCATCAGGTCGAAGGAGCCGTACACGACGCGCTCCGCAACGCTCTTCTTGCCGGAGCGCATGATGCAGTTGATGAACTTCTGCAGGTCACGGCTTCCGTAGACCGGATCGGGCAGCGTGCGTTGGCGGTCGACTTCACCCCGTCTGGGCATCCTACAATCTCCGTCGCGTTATTGCGGCCGCTTGGATCCGTACTTCGAGCGCCCTTGCTTACGGTTGTCTACGCCCGCGCAGTCCAGCGCGCCGCGGACAACATGGTAGCCAACGTTCGGCAGGTCGCGCACATTGCCGCCGCGCACCAATACCATCGAATGCTCGTTAAGGTTGTGATCGACGCCTGGGATGTATGCGGTCACTTCCCGCCCGTTCGAGAGACGCACCCTGGCGATCTTGCGCAGCGCCGAGTTCGGCTTCTTGGGCGTCTGCGTCCTCACCTGAAGGCACACGCCGCGTCGCTGCGGCGAACCCTCGAGCGCGGGCGACTTGCTCTTCTTCGTCTGGCGCTTACGGCCGCGACGGACTAGCTGATTAATGGTCGGCATTGCACGTCCCCGGCGTTAGCCTAGCGTAGCAGCGAGAAGTTTCAGACCGTCGACTCTCGACATAAAGAAAGCCCCATAGGGGCGTGTTCGCGAACGGGTCGGTTGGAATCCATCGATACGCTAGTGCGCCGCGACTCCCTTCCTCCGTGCGAGCACCCGATCCGCCCGGCCACGATCGCGCCAGTCGGTCGGAGAACCCCCCAGTTCTCGAACGCGCGCGAGACCATACCCCGCAAACATGCAATGCTAGCGAGCGTCACCGCGTTGAGTCAAGGCCGTCGGGCCGTGGCTCGCTTCGGTTGCTCAGCACTGCCGGGTGTGCGGGATGGCACGGAAAGCCGCATCAGAACAGGCTTTCCGCAGTGTCATCGGTATGACGGGGATATGATAGAAGGTGGGCCGACCGCTGTCAACACGAAATGCCGTGGACCCCGCTGTCGACCGGTGACCCTCCCAAAGGCGCGTGGAGCCATGCCTGTAGACGCAGCAGGACCAAGGCCGACGGAGGTGAAGGCCGGCAGGCAGACGATCGACGCGCCGCCGTGCCCTCTATAGAGGTGCGTCGGGGTCGCTTCGCCACTGCCTACGCGTCAAGCCTCTCTCGCACGCGCGCGGCGAGCGACTGTCCGATACTGATTGAGGATGTCGCCGCCGGAGAGGGCGCGTTCAGGACGTGCAAGGCCGTCTCGCTCTCGACAATCGAGAAGTCGTCCAGCAAGCTGCCGTCGTCGGCGACGGCCTGCGCGCGGACGCCGGCGCCACCTGCCTGCACGTCCCGCCGCCCAACTTCGGGTATGAGCTTCTGGAGGGCGCGGACGAACGCAGCGCGACTGAACGACCGATGGACTTCCATGATTCCCGTGCGCCAATGGCGCGACGCCATACGCCAGAAGCCACCGTACGACGCGATACCGAGGGCGTCGCGTGGCGAGAAGCTCAGCTTGGCATAGCCCTCGCGCCGCAGCGCCAACACGGCGTTGGGGCCCGCCTCGACGCCTCCCCCGATCATGCGGGTGAAGTGGACGCCCAGGAACGGGTAGCGCGGATCCGGCACCGGATAGATCAGGTTCTTGACGAGGGAGTGCTTGGCGGGCACGAGTTCGTGGTACTCGCCGCGGAACGGCACGATCCGCGCGTGGGGGTCGGCGCCGAACGCCCTCGCCATGCGGTCGCACTGTAGGCCGGCGCAGTTGACGACGTATCGACAGGCAAAGTCGCCGGCCGCCGACTGGACGACGATCTCGGAGCCACGTCCCACCCGCCCGCGGACACGCGCCCCGACATGTACGGTGGCCCCGGTCTCCTGCGCCCGCCGGGCCATGGCGGCCGCAACATCGGCGTAGTCTACGATGCCGGTCTCGGGCACGAGCAAGCCAGCGACGCCGGTGACGTGGGGCTCGTGCTCTAGCAGTTCCTCGCCCGACAGTCGACGCACGCCTTGTAGGCCATTGGCGCGGCCTCGCCGCTCGAGTTCGTCGAGGCGTGGAATCTCCTCGGGATCGGTGGCGACGACGACCTTCCCGCAACGCTCGTGGGCAATGTCGTTCTCCTCGCAGAACGTGTACATCGCCTCGCGGCCGCGCACGCAGTTCTCCGCTTTGAGGGAGTCCGGGCGGTAGTAGAGACCTGAGTGGATAACGCCGCTGTTGCGGCCGGTCTGGTGGGCTGCGAGACGCTGCTCCGCCTCAAGCACGATGACGGTGTGGGCGCCATCAGCGGTGATTGCCATGGCGGTGGCCAGGCCAACGATCCCTCCGCCAACTATTACGATGTCTGCGCTGCCGTCCAACTGCCACTCCGGTGCTGTGCCGCACGCCGCGCTCGCCGACGCCGGTGTCGCCAAACGTCGCAGGATACGGACCATGGGACGACGGGCCTCGTGGGCCGAGGCGCTGCCCCACCGAGCTATGTTAGGATCATACCATAGTGTCAGCGCGGCTACTGCCGCGGGGGTCGCCCGCCGCCATCCACCGTGGATGGCGCACGACGGCGAAGGGGATGCGGTTGATCAAGTCGCTCGTACTGAGCGTGTTTCTCGTTGCCGTGGGCGTGCTACCGGCGCCTGCCGCGCAGCCGGCCGGCGTCGATCAGACCGGCGCTCTGCCCTCCAGGACGTTCACCTCCGAGCCCGACTGGGCCGAGGAGCCAAGCGACGCCACCCCCTTCGACCTGGACGCCGCCGCGACGTGCCAGGCGCAGTTGCACCAGCTCGCAGCCGCCCTCCGCGCCTTCCGGGCCGCAAACGACGGGGCGTACCCCGTGTGGCTGTCGGCGCTCGCGCCGACACACCTACCTGACCGCGCGACGCTGATCTGCCCGGCGGACACCGCCGGCGGCGATCCTCTGTCCACGCACGCTCGCGACCCCGACTTCGCGACCAGCTACCTCTACGAGCTGTCGCCATCCGAGTACGAAGCGCGACGCAGCCAGATCCGACAGTACGGCGGGATCGTGCCAATCGTGCGGTGCCTCCATCACGTCGATGTGCCGCTCGCCGCGTACACGGGCGCGGAGGACGCAACAGGTGAGACAACGCTGTCCATCGGGGCCGACATGCGCGTGTACGCCGGTCGGCCGGAGTGGCGGGACGACCGCCGGCTCATCGACCAACTCTACGCCGACATGCGGGCGGCATTGCGGGACGCCGACGGGCGCGCCCTGTCCGCGTACCCGTTCGGGACGATGAAGCTCCTCGACGCGCCCCAGCTCGTGGAGCTGAGGAAGGCCCTGGAGGAGGCGGCGACCCACGAATCGTACGCGACGATGGGAGCGTACCAGAAGCTTGCGGGAGCGTACTACGCGCATGCGGACCTCCGGGACGAGGCGATCGCGCGCTACGCCGAGGCAGTGAAGTTGACGCCCAACGACGCCGAGGCGCGGTTCGCCCTCGGCGTACTGCACGGGCAGGCGGGCGATATCGTGGAGAGCACGCAGGCGCTCGAGGAGGGTCTGAAGCTCCAGCCGGATACGGTAGACGTCACGCTGACGTTGGCGCGCCAATATGCCCGAGACGGCCGACACGACGACCTACGCCGCGTTTACGCTCTCCTGCAATCGCACTTCCGCGCCGAGAGCCTCGTCCACAACTACGCTCTGGGATCGGTAGCGTATCTGGCGGAGGATCTACCGGCGTCACGGGAGGCGTTGGAGCGCGTGCTGCGCCAGTTACCTCCCGGGATGCCGGCGACCGACAGCATCCCTCGCTACGCCATCGCCCGCTTGGCGAGCATCTACGAGCAGCAGGGCGATCCAGCGGCCGCCACGGTGCTCCTGAGCGCCCTGGACCCGGGGATGTCGCAGGTGGGCGAACCCGCAGCCCCGATCGAAGGAACCGGAGCTCTGGGGGCCGTCACACTCGACGACTACGCTGGCGCGCCGATAGTCGTCGCATTCTGGCGCTCGGATAACGCCGCCTGTCGGGCCCAGCTGGCATACCTGGAGGATCTCCGTCAGCGTCTCGGGTGCCAGTTCAGCGTCATCGCGGTCAACGTAGCCCCGCCCGACGTTCAGGGACGAGAGACGCTCTACGCGACGGCGAACATCGCCAGCGCAACGGTGATGGGCGCGCCAGAGATAGCGCGCGCGTACGCGGTGGCTTCCGTGCCTACCGTGGCGCTCGTCGACCGGGATGGGGTCGTACGTTACCGGCACGTGGGCCACAGGTCTGAGGACGCGGGTGACATCGAGCGGCATGTGCGCGCGCTCATCGGCGATGGGGCCACCCCGTCCGGCGACCCCTCCGAGCAGGTCAGCGAGTAGCCAGCGAGGCCGGGTACGCTACGCGCCGTATTCAGCCGCAACGGCGGCCAGCGCGGCCAGGTGGCCGTCGACGCGAGTCTGTAGCGGCGCCGGAGTCGGGGACTCCAGGGTTAGAAGATGATCCGTATGGCGCTCATACAGCGCGACGGGCACACCATGGCCACGGCTCGCCCGCCTGGCGGTGTAGGGGGTCGGATGGATCACTCCCGCGACCGCGCGGTCGCCTTCGATTATGGGCGCTGGGTTGATGGGACAGACTCGCGCCACGCGGTTGGATACTCCGTCGCCGATGTACGGCGCGTTGCGGCGCAGCTCGTAGACGTAGTACCCGGGGCTCTCCCAGTCCTCGTGCAGATCCACGACGAACCGGTACCGCACGCCCGCCACAACGTCACGTATCGCCCGTATCTCCGGTAGATCCAGCCTGTCGTATACCCAGTTGAGATCCACGCCAGCCTCGTTCCCCCGGGTCTCGCCCACGTATCCCTGTGGGTTAGTGCACGGCAGCACGACGACGCGGAAGGGCGAGGGGGAAGCTGACGCGCTCTCGATGAACTGGAGGGCGGCCTCCACTCCGGCCGGCTCGTCCCCGTGCGTGCCAGCCATGACAAGCGCGGGCGGCCCGGGCGTGTCTGCATGGACCGTCGCCCTGTATATGGGGTGGCTGTCGACGCGGCCGACGACATCCACCCGCACGGAGCCGCGACAGATGGCCAGTAGTCTCTCGCCGAACTCCGTGTAGTCGCGCACTCCAGCCTCCGATGGATCGGTTGGTCTGCCAGATTATACACGCATCCGGGGCGCCAGCGCGGCGGCCTCGGACGCAGCGTTCCGGCGGCGCCTGGCGCCGCACCGCGGCCGGGGCGGCCATCTTGCCCGGCCGACACCCCGGCGCTACTATAAGCTGTCAAACCGGCGGCCCTTCTCCTCCTCCCCGCTCACTCCCGAAGGAGCCCAGGCATGACCCGCGACAAGGTCGGCGCGGTAGCCCTCACGTTCGACGATGTCCTCCTTGTTCCGCAGAAGTCTCATGTCCACCCGGCAGCCGTAGACACCAGCGCCCAGCTTACTCGCGGCATCACGCTCAACATCCCAATCATCAGCGCGGCGATGGACACCGTCACCGACGCCAACCTTGCCATCGCCATTGCCCGCGAGGGCGGCATCGGGATCATCCACCGCAATTGCGGCATCGAAGACCAGATCCACATGGTGGACAACGTCAAACGCTCCGAGAGCGGGATGATCGTTGACCCCATCACGTTGCGGCCGACCCAGACCGTGCAGGAAACTCTGGCGCTGATGGAGCACTACCGCATCGGCGGGTTCCCAGTGATCCAGGATGACGGCCGGCTCGTCGGCATCGTCACGAACCGTGACCTGCGGTTCATCACCGACGAGAGCCTCGAGGTCAGCTCGCTGATGACGCACGAGGGTCTCGTGACCGCGCGCGAGGGCATAACGCTGGACGAGGCGACGCAGCTCCTCCAGGAGCATCGCATCGAGAAGTTGCCGATCGTCGATGGGGCAGGCCAGCTCCGCGGTCTCATCACGATCAAAGACATCAACAAGATCATCAAATACCCCGACGCGTGTAAGGACTCCCAGGGGCGGCTGCGCGTGGGCGCGGCGGTCTCGGCGCCTGCGGCGATGGACGAGGTGGACGGCCTGATCGAGGCGCAAGTCGATGTCCTCGCCGTGGACACCGCGCACGGCCACTCGGTGGCCGTCCTCGAAGCGGTCGAGAAGATCCGGGCGCGCCATGCGGACGTCCAGATCATGGCGGGCAACGTGGCGACGGCGGAGGCCACGCGAGACCTCATCAGCGCCGGGGCGGACGCCGTCAAGGTCGGCATCGGGCCGGGGTCCATCTGCACGACGCGCGTAGTAGCCGGCGTAGGCGTCCCGCAGATAACGGCCATCCTGGAGTGCGCGGAAGTGGCAAACGCGGCGGGCGTGCCGATCGTCGCGGACGGTGGCGTGCGATATTCCGGCGACATCGCGAAGGCGATCGGCGCCGGAGCGAACGCCGTGATGGTCGGTTCATTGTTCGCGGGCGTCGACGAGTCGCCCGGCGAGACCGTTATCTACCAGGGTCGCAGCTTCAAGGTGTACCGCGCCATGGGTTCCCTCTCGGCGATGCGTGAGCGCGGGGGTCGCGAGCGGTATTTGCAGGGAGATGTCGAGCTTCGCAAGCTCGTGCCAGAGGGCATCGAGGGACGCGTCCCCTACAAGGGCAAGCTCGCCGACCTGACCTATCAACTGGTCGGTGGCTTGCGTAGCGCAATGGGCTACTGTGGCGCTGGTTCCGTCGCGGACATGCGTGAGACCGCGCAGTTCGTGCAGATCACGAGCGCGGGCGTCCGCGAAAGCCATCCGCACGATGTCGTCATCACGGAGGAAGCGCCGAATTACTCGGTGACGACCTAGCCCAAGCCGGATCTGCACGCGGTCGTATCCGACAGCGGCGCCCGAGGCGCGCGGCGCAATCGCGCCACTGGCCTTGTGCCCTATAACTTCGCGGCGAGCGGGCCATCCTACCTGCCTTGGCCGACGCGCTGAGGCCAGCGCAAGACAGCGCGTAACGCTCCTGCCCAGCGAGCCCCGAGCGGCCGCCCCTCTCTAAGCCGTGCTGCACGTCGATGAGGTACGGCCCAACTGACAAACGCGGGGTCGTCGTGGTCCAATAGACGACGTTCCGACGGCTCGCGGGGATCGCCCGCGGCAACTCAGGCGCTACGCGTGCACCGACTCAGCCGCCGGCAAGGCACGGTCGCGCGGCGGCGTGCTTCGCACAAGCCACGCCGCAGCGTTCGCCTGGGATCAGGGCGAAGGAGGCACAAAAAACGGGCGACCACCCAAACGGCGGCCGCCCATTCACGGCTAAGAAGAAAACAGGCCCGGAGAAGAGGTACGCATACAACCCCCGCGCTGTCTTCACCCACGGGGATCGTGGAGAAACATGCGTACCGTGAAGTCACCAAGTAGCAGATTGGTGGCTCCACGCTCGTTTGCCAGCGGCCCCGTTACCCACACCAAGGGGCCACAGGCGAATCCGTTACCACGTCGTCGATAATTCGCAAGATAGGGGGCGAGTAGTTCAGTAGTGAACTCGCTAAACCTCTGACCCCATTCTCGGCCATTCCAATACGCCTGTCAAGAGTTTTTTTGCGAAGGGTCTCTGACCGACCTGCGAGCGGCTCGGACTACGAGACGGGTGGCGCCGGCCGGGTGATGCGGTAAGCTGCCCTCAGACGCGACAGCTCCAGAGACTCGGACTCCATGCCTGGACAACCACACGACGCAAGACGTCGGATCCTCGCGACGTTCCACGTTCCCACGCCGCTGCCCCAGCCACGCGCGGAGATCCACGGCTCGTTCGAGCCCGAGGCGCGCGTCGTCGCTGAACGCATTAGCTTCGGCACGCAATTCGACATGCGCGTGCCAGCCATCGTGTATCGGCCCGCGCACGCCGCCGACGCCCCGGCGCCAGCGGTCGTCGTTGTGAACGGCCACGGCGGCGACAAGTACAGTTGGTACGCGTTCTACACCGGCGTCCTATACGCGCGGGCGGGGGCCGTGGTCCTGACGTACGATCCCACGGGCGAGGGCGAACGCAACGTCGAGCGGCGGTCGGGAACTCGCGCGCACGACGCGGTGGAGGAACCAGAGCGGCTGGCTCCTTGGGTAGCGGGTCTCATGATGGCCGACCTCATGCAGGCCGTGTCCTACCTGCGCGGGCGGGCCGACGTGGACGATACGCGCATCGCTGCCGTCGGGTATTCGCTGGGGTCGTACGTCGTGGCGATCACCGGCGCGGTCGACGACCGCATCCACGCGTGCGTGCACGCGGGCGGCGGCAACCTGGACGGGCCGGACGAATACTGGGACAACACAAAGCCCATGTGCACTGCCACGCCGTACCGAGCGCTTTCGTTCCTGGGCGACCGTGGCGCTGAACTCTACGCAATGCACGCCGCGCGCGGCCCCACGTTGCTGTACAACGGCCTGCGGGACGAAGTGGTGAATATACCCAACCACGGCGAGTCCTTCTTCGAGGATCTCCGCGCAAGGACCGTGCAACGCATTGGGAACGGCGCCGCGGCATTCGACGTCGGGTTCGACCCGGACGCGTCCCATCGGCCGTTCTTCGTTACTCGTCCCGTCGCGGCATGGCTACACGGACGCCTGCGGTTCCCCGCGTGGACACCGGGAACCATCGAGGCCATGCCCGAGACGCACATAGGGACGTGGGCGGCCGCGAACAACGTCCAGATGGACCGCTACTACGCGACCGAGGAGCGCGAAGCCGGAACGATGGCGTTGGGCGCCGAGGTGCCCGGCATCCCACGCGACGACTTGAACGTGTACGGCGACGAGGAGTGGACCAGGCTACGCGACGAACTCACTCACGCGGCGTGGCGCGTCGAGGCGCGCGAGCGCGCCGGTCTGCACGCGATCGACTGATCTCGTGCCGTGGAGGCGACACCGTGACGAACCGCCCTAACATCGTGTATCTGTTCGCGGATCAGCTCCGAGCCTGTGACACGCCGCCTTACGTCGAGCCGCAGGCGCCGATGCCGAACATGGCGCGGCTTGCGGAGCAGGGCGTGACGTTCACGAACATGATCTCGACCTGCCCGGTCTGCACGCCGTATCGGTCGATGCTGCTCACGGGCCGCCACCCGCAGACGACGGGACATCTCATCAACTTCGTGAACACGCGCCACGACGAAATAGGTCTGGGCGACGCGTTCGGCCGCGCGGGGTACCGCACGGGCTGGGTAGGAAAGTGGCATCTGCATCGCGGCTCGTTTCCGCAGATCAGCGGCCCGGACTTCGTACCAGAAGGGCGCGACCGACTCGGCTTCGACCACTGGCGCGGGTACAACTTCCACACGGATTACTTCGGCGGGACGGTCAACAGCGGCGACTGGCGCTCCGAGAGATGGGAGGGCTACGAGACCGATGCTCTTGTCGGCTATGCGAAGGAGTTCATGTCGGTACCAGGCGACGATCCGTTCTGCCTGTTCATCTCGCCACATCAGCCGCACTTCACGGGCGATGCGTTCGCCCCCCAGACCTACTACGACCGGCTGCCTGACACGCTCCATCTGCCCGCGAACGTCCCGGACGACATGCGCGAGGGCGCGCTCTCCGCGTACCGCGACTACCTCGCCATGACGCTCGCCATCGACGACATGCTCGGGCAGGTGATGGCCTACCTCGACGAGTCTGGGCTCGCGGACAACACGCTGCTCATCTTCACGTCGGATCACGGCACGCAGATGGGCGCGCAGGGGCGTCCACCGTGGGCAAAGAAGCTGCCGTACGAGGAGTCGTTGCTCGTCCCGATGATCGCGCGGCTCCCGGGCTCGTTCGAGGGTGGCGGGGCGTGTGACGTTCTCACCGCGCCGGTCGACCTATTCCCGACGCTATGTGGGCTATCTGGCGTGCCGGCGCCGCGGACGGTGGAGGGCATCGACCTGTCCGATGCATGGCTTGGACGCGACGGAGCGGAGCAGCAGGACGCTGTCTTCACGATGAACTTCACCAAGGCGTACGACTACCTCGTCGACGGCGAGGAATGGCGAGGCGTGCGAACGAAGCAACACGTCTACACAAGGTGGCTGGACGGGACCACGGAGCTGTTCGACCTCAACGCCGACCCCCTGCAGATGCGCAACTTGACAGGAGAGGCGGAGGTGGAGGACGTCGAACAGGATCTCGACCGGCGGTTGCGGTCGCTCATGGCGGCGCGGGGAGATCGGCTGGCTCCGTGCACAGACTCCGCGAACTGGTTCGACGAGCAACGGCGCGTCGTGCGGAACGCCTACGGGCCTCTCGGCGACCCGGAGCGGCGGCCGGATTGGTCACTGCTGGCGTAGCGGGCGCTAGGGGAAACGCAGCGTGAAAGAGACCCGGTGCACGACGCCGAGGTCGCCCAGCGGGGCGACGGCGTAGTCCGCTTCGTACGAGTCCGTCAAGTAGCCAAGGCCGGCGCTCAGGCGGGATGCCAGGTCGAACGGGCCGTCACTGCGGTAGCCCGCGCGGACGGCAAAACCGTTGTGAAAACGGTACTCCGACCCCGCGCGCAAGCTGGGGCTTTCCTCGCGCATGAAGCGCAGGTCCACGCTCAGCGTGAGTACCGCGGCGTCGGTTACCACGGTAGGCGCCACGCCCATTTCGAAGGCATCGACCCCGGGGTCTTCTGGCAGCGACTCCATGCGGCGTTCGTAGCTCGCGCCGACTTGGAGCAGCCGTGGGACGGGCGCGGGCTCGCCAGCGAGTTCCACGTCGCTCCCGAGGTTGCGCAGCGCCGCTCCGACCCGCAGACCGTCCAGCGGCGGCGCGTAGAGGCCGCCGAGATGTAGGAGCGTCATGTCCGCGCGCGAGGCGGGTATCTCCGCCGCCGCGCTCGAGAAGTCGAAGCCCTCACGCGCGAGTTCTATGCCGCCTCCAACGCGGAAGCGCCCCAGCGGCTTGGATCCCAGCGCCACCTGAGTGCGCCGCCCGGTGTACGCGAACGTGCCACGCTCCTCGATGCCCGCTGGCGTCTCTACGGTGTGCGCCACATCGCCTCCGAAGAGGAACTGGCCGCTGGCCCCGACGCTGCCGACCTCCTGCACGGGTTGCACGAAGCCCACCCACTCGTACCGGATGCCCGCGAGGTACTCGGTGTGCGCGCCCGACAGCCGGGATTCGCTTACCAGTCCGAGCCCCGCTGGATTCCAGTAGAGAGCGAATGCGTCGTCAGCGACCGCCACGAACGCGCCACCCATCGCCTCGGCCCGGGCGCCTACGCCCAGATTCGCGGACGTGCCTCCCAGGCGGCCCGACGCCACCGCGAGCAGAGGACACAGGAGCAGCATGCCGACGATCCACGCGGTTGATTTCATGCGGCGCGGCGTTGGTGTGTTCATCTGATCACCAGAATCTGCCCTACCCGCCGGTCGTTGGGCGACCGTATCAGGTAGATGTAGAGGCCGCTGACGACGGGCGCCCCACCATCGTTCCTGCCGTCCCACGTTGCCATGCCCGACGCGTTGTTGGACAGGCGCGCGACACGGCGGGCGTCGAGGGTGAATACCTCGACCTCGGACCCCTCCGTAAGATTGCGCAGCGTCACGACGCCGTCGTGGTCGGGACGGAACGGGTTCGGCGCCACCGTGACGCGGCTCAACTCCCTTGGCAGCAGCAGACGCGCGACGCGGAAGACACCCATTGTCGTTGACCGCGCGGACACGACTCCCTGGCCGGTATCGACCGTCTGTTCGCCCGGCACGAGATCCCACCGAGCCGGTATCGCGTCCGTGTTGAGTCGGAAGAGCCGCAGGTCGCGAGCCACCTCGGACGAATCGGGCGGAGTGATGCTTACCGTGACGACGAGTGGCTCCGTGAACTTCGCCGGACTTGCGTCTATGTGCCTCACCGACCCCCGCAGATCCGCCTCCGTCGCCTCGTCGATGTTCGCCGCGGCGAGATTCAGGTTAGCCTCATCGGCAGCGCGCAGAAGCGTGGCATCGAGTGCGGCGTAGATGTCGATGCGCACGCCTGGACGCGCGACGGCGGCTGGCACGCGCACCGAGGTCTGCGGGTCGAAGCCGGCCCGCACGACCGCGGCGCCGGTGTCCGTAAGCACGTTCGAGACCGACCGCACCGGGCCGGCCACGGACTGGGCGCCGACGTCCGACCGGTTGCCGCCGCCGTCCACCGCGACAACGGCAACATGCCACTCGGCGTCGTTCCCCTGAGTGGTCGCGATGGCGCCCGCGCTGGCCTGGTCCACATCATCGGGCCGCTCCGACGAAACCGCAGAAGCCAGCCCAGCAAGGTCGTCCGACGAGCGTATCGGAGTTGGCGACAAGTACACCTCGAACTCCACGACCGTCGTGTCGTCGGGAACGTCCCAGGTGACGCTGAGGCGACCGCCCTCGTCACCGGGGGCGTCGGCAGCCTGTACGCCCACGATGGGCTGTGGCGCGGTGTCGTCCGTGGATGCCACGGGGCCGGCGCTTGATGCGTCCGTGACGGCGGAGTAGTTGCCGTTGATGTCGCGAGCGACGACGCCGACGTAGAACTGCCGAACGTCCTCGGTGGTCGGCACGAGAACGTCCGTCACGGTCCTATCAGCCTGGACGAGATCCGCTTCCCGACCAGCGAGGTCGTCCAGCGCCGCGCGCGCAGTGTCGAGGAACACCGCGTAACCGCCGAAGTCCGTTTCGTCGCTCTGCGATGTCCAGGACACAACGACGAACCCGCCGTCGTCTGCGGGGGCGTCGGTGGAGGCGACACCCAGCACGCTCGCGGGCGGCAGATCGTCCGTCGCGCGGACGGGGCCGAAGGCCGACCCGCCGTCATCGGACAACGCGCTCTCGTTCCGGGCAACGTCCACGGCGGCTATGGCGAAGTAGTAGTCCACGTTGTTCGCCGGGACGTCCAACTCCGTCGCCTGGCGCGCGGCGCCTACGATCTCCGTGGACACGGGCGTAAGACCGCGCGTGCTACGGATGGGCGCGGTCTCCCGATAGATGTGGTAGCGCAGGAAGTCCGGCGCGCCATCGATGGCTGTCCAGGAAAGCCGCAGGCGGTTCCCCTGGTCGCCCGGCGAGTCCTCGACGGCGAGCTCGTGGACAGGCGGAGGCGGAACCGCATCCAGCGTCACGCGGGATGTCGCCGCGCGGAACCCTACGTTCCCGTTCCGGTCGGCGACGCGGGCCGTGATGGTCGCCTCCGCGATGTCATCGTCCTGCCGGACGATGTACGCGCCCGTGTACACTCCATCGCTCGCGTCATCGTCGTCTCCCGCGCCGTCGTCGAACATCGCTATGTCCTGGCGCGCGGCGCCTATGTCGAAGGTCGCCGTGCCGCCGATTTCGCCTGACACGCGCACGACGAGGCGGTCGCCCTCGCGCAGAGGACCCGTCGCGCTGTGCGTCACGGTGTCCAACTCCGGCGGGGACGTGTCGATGCTGACGGGAAGCGCGGCGTAGGCAGTCGCCACGTTGCCCGCTGGGTCCGTGAGTTCGACGGATACGATGGCGCCCGCAGCGTTGTCGCCCGCCACGATGAGCGTGCCGCCGACATAAACCCCATCACCGGGCGTTTCGTCTCCGCGCGTGCCATCGTCCACGAGCGGCAGCCCCTCGCGCACGCCCTCAACGGAGAACGCGCCGCGCGCGCCCACTTCGCCGCGCGCCGTCACGACGAGCCGATTTCCCTCGCGCAGGACGGATGCGCCATCGTGAGACACCTGCTCGACTAGCGGCGGCGTGGTGTCGAGGTCGACCGGGCGCGGAGCGGTTACCGTGCGCACGTTGCCGACCGCGTCCGTCGCGGACACGCTGACGACCGCGCCAGCCGCCGCATCGCCGGGCTGCACTCGGTAGACGCCCGCGTAGAGGCCATCACCGGCGTCGCCGTCCTCGTGCTGTCCATCATCGAAGAGATCCCCCAGCACGCGGAACACGCCGCCGGACGCCGTGTCGGAGACTTCGTATCCCACGCGCGAGCCGGCCTCGGCGGTCGCCGATATCCGGAGTTCCTCGTCGGAGCGTAGCGGACGCGCGCCCGAGTGCCAGGCGTCCGACATCGCGGGCGGGACGGTGTCCAGTGTGACTGTCGGCGTCAGAGGAACGCGCACGCTCAGGCCGGTGGGAGCGTCGATGGCGACCACCACGGCCGCGTCGCGCACGTCGCGCCCTGCCTCGACGACGTAGGAGCCGGTGTACGTTCCCGGCGTCGTTGGGTCGAGAGCGAAGGCAATGCCGTGGCCGGCGATCTCCGCGTGAGCGTTCCAGCCGTCGCCGCCGCGGACGGTGACGACAAGCGCTTCACCCATTCCCAGCGGCCCGCGAGCGTCGTGGCCGGCGGCGGACAGCTCCAGCGCCGCCAGTCCGTACCCCGTGGTCTCGCCACGGACGCGGACGAAGAACGAACGCGCCGACGACGTGACCGCGAGTCCATAGGAGTTCGTCACGGACGACGACGGAAGGAAGGCGCCGAGAGACTCCAGGCCAACGGTAAACGCCTCCGCGTCGAGAGCGACGCCAGTCGCCCCGGCTTCAACCGTCAGCGCGACGAGACCGTTGGCCGATGGGACGACATCCATGCGATACCAGTCGGTGTCGTCTTCGCCCCACAGCGACCCGTCCAGGCGCGCGCCCGGCGCCACGGGGCTCGCCAGGGCGACATCGCCGTTCGGTTCCGCCTCGACAAGCGTGTCGGGTGGGAGCGGCGCGAAGGCGACGCGGGCGCCGTACACCGAGCCCGCCGCTGGCGAGACCTTCATCAGCAGATCCCCCTGCCGGATCCCGCTACGCAGTCTGATCGACGGCTCGTCAGGGCTGAGCGCCACGGCTCCCATGGCTACCGGCTCCGAACCGGGGGCGTCGTGGTAGAACTCCACCAGCGAGACATCGTGCGAGGCCGGCTGCGCGAGAGAGACGTCCATGAGGGGCGCGCCGTCCGCGGGCGCGGGGATTCGGTACCAGTCCACGTCACGCTCGCGGTTCGCGGCGCCGGTGATCTCAGCCGCGTCGGCGCCTACTCGCGTGGCGCGTCGTGGGTCGTCGTTCGGCTCCGTGTCCCATGCAATGTCCACCGGAATCGGGTGCGCCGCGACGACGGCTCGATACGGTCCCGCATCGCCCGTGACGTGGACGAGGTACTCGCCAGCTTCGAGCGCCATCGCGGTGTGGGCGCGTGGGCGCTCCAGCCCGTCGGCGTAGACAGAGGCCAGCTCGCCGCTCCCGGATGCGACGGACAGAGACACAAGCGCCATGCGCGCCCCACCTGCCCGAGCGCGCGTGAGATGCAGGCCTACCTGCGAGAAGGCGGAGAGTTGTAGCCGGTAGCGGGCGATGTCGGATTCGTCAAGCAGCACGCCGTCTACGGCGACGCCCGGAGGCAGCGCCATAGCGGCATCGGGCGAGTCGTTCGGCTCCCGCTCTGGCAAGGAGACGGCGTCCACACGGAAGCGACGCGTGGCGACGGGAAGACTCCCGTCAGCCGGCGCCACGGCGAGAACGTGCTCGCCCGACGTGAGTCCCGAGAACGGCGCCTCGTTCGCCGACGTGTATCGCTCGGGGCCGCCGTCCAGCGAGAATCGGTAGTCCGGTATCGGCGTCCCATCGGGCGCGAAGCGGTTCCACCGGAAGGCTGGCGAGGCGTGACGCCCCACCCCATTCGGGCCGCTGAACACAGCAAAGGCAGCGCCGGGAAGCGGCGCCCCATCCGCGTCGCTTGCCACTGGCCCAGAGGCGCTCGTGGCGCCGACGACGGACTCGTTGCCCGAGGTGTCCACGACGGACACCGCCACGTAAAGCTCCGCGCCATCGACCGGCGTCGGCGCATCCGCGAGCGTCACCCAGGGAGCGGGAAGGCGCACGACGGGCGCAACGCCAGGTTGACCCCCCTGTGGGAACGGCTCGGCCGACACGTACACTCGGTATTCCGCGAAATCCCGCGCGGGAGTTGGCTCCCAGACGACACTCAGCACGCCACCCCCGTCGTTCGGCCGGTCGATCGCCAGCACGTTCCTCACGGGCGGCGGCGGCAGGTTGTCGAGCGCCTCTACACGGGACGACACGGAGCCGCCAATGTCCAGGCTAAGCCTCGACGGGTTGCCTGCCTCGTCCACCGCCACAACGGCGAAGTAGTGCGCGACGCCCAGCGGGGCCTCGACGAGGAGGGAGTCCGTCGTCCGATGGGACAGGTCTATCGCCTCAGCGACCAGGCCGTCTGTCGTGGCCACGGGCGCTGTAGATCGGTACACCTCATAGCGGGCAAAGTCAGCCGCCGTCGTGGCGTCCCACGACAACGCGATGACGCCGCCCTCATCGCCCTGGACATCCCGCGCCGTGACGCCCAAGACAGAAGCCGGCGCCGTCGTGTCGAACGTCACGGGCGACGCAAGCGAGCGCGTCACCGACTTGCCGTTCGTCTTCACCAGCGTGACGGTCACAACGGCATCGACGACGTCGGCGTCGAGGACCACATCGAACGTCCCTGTGTATTCGCCGTCCGCATCGCCTTCCGTGAGCCGCAGGTCGGTGCGATACGCCGTGCCATCGGCCCTCTGTATCGAGAACGATCCCGCTACGCCGGGCGACCCAACGACCGTGACGCGCAAGGTGTCACCCAGCGCCAGAGGACGATCCGCGTTGTGCGTTGCGCGCTCGATGGTCGGGGTCGATGCGTCTATCGACACGGCTGCGGAGGCGAGACCGAAAGCCGCGTTGCCCGCGTCGTCCTCCAGGCGCGCCCGGACAACGGCATCAAGCGCCGTGTCGCCTGGTCGCGCCGTGTATCGGCCGCGATACACGCCGTCGTCCGCGTCACCATCGTCGTGCGCGCCGTCGTCAAAGAGCGGGATGGCCTCACGGAACGCCGTATCTCCGTCGACGAGGATCGCGAACGAAGCGCGAGCGCCCGCGTCGCCATGCGCCGTGACGGTGATCGTATCGCCCTCGACAAGAACGCCGCTGGCGTCGTGGGCGACGGATACCACGGCGGGCGGTAGTGTGTCGATCGTGAGCCTGCGAGATATGTCGCGCGTCGCTCGGTTGCCAACTTCGTCCTCGAAGCTGACGCGGACCCGGCCTCCCTCGAGATGATCCGCCGCGCCTACGACGAACTCGCCGCTGTATTGCCCAGCCTCCGTCTCGACCATCGGCACGTCCGCGCGGGCAGCGGCCCCGTCGGATCTGAGCAGTGTGAAGGAGCCGAACGCTCCCTCCTCGGCGCTAGCGGACACGCGCAGCGTGGACCCAACGCCCAGCGCCACCCTCGCATCGTGCGAGGCCGTCAGGATGCGTGGCGGAGTCGTGTCGATGGCGATAGAGCCGGGAAAGGTGACCAGCCAGGTCTGCCCGTCCGCCGTCATGCGCGCCCTGAGCGACAGATCGACGCCGTCCTCGCCGTCGCGTACGGTCCATTTCGCGGCATAGGCGCCTGACCCGCCTTCGGCCGCGAGCGCGGCGACTTCACGCGCCCCGCTGCCGTCCACGAGCTCCAGCACGCCTTGCGCTCCCGCGCGCCACGCTAGCGATGCTCCGACCTCGTCGCCCGCCTTGAGCGTGCCAGCGGCGCCGTGGCGAAGATCGGCGAACGACGTCACACGGAGTTCGTACTCCTCGCGGTCGTCGCCATCGGTCTCTACGGTGACGTAGCTTGTACCTGGACCGGTCGAGGCCTGGGCCTCGGTTCCGTCGGAGAGCGGCGCGGACGCGGACGCCGAGAGTTCCGCGCCGGACCCGCCCAGTATCCGCACCGTGGTGGTGGCCGTGGCGTCTGGCCGCGACAAGGCGGCCACGAGCGTGCCACTCACCGGCGTCTCGACACGGTACACGTCGCGATCCGCGTCGCTCCACGCGCTCCCGACGACGACCGAGTCCAGGGGCAGCGGGGTCGCGCGCGCGATGGCGTCGTTGGGTTCGAACTCCCGCACCGCGGAAGCGTCGCCAGGGACGACTGCGACTTCGTATTCTGCGCCGGGATCGCCATCGACCGCGATGGAATACGGCGACGCGTCCACCCGGAGGAAGAGGTCGCCGAACTGCTCCTGTTCTCCGGTCGTCAGCGCGCCAACCTGGTCGCCACCGCGGAAGACGCGCAGACGCGCGACGCCACTCACCGCGGACGCTCGTAGCTCGATGTTCCCGAGCGTAAGCGGCGGCAGTGCGAACCAGTCGATGTCGCCCTCGGCCGCGATGGACCCTCGGACACGCGGCGGCGCCTCGGCTTGCAGCGGCTCCGTGGCCTGCGTTGACGTGCCGTTGGGCTCCCGCTCAACGGTGAACGCCGGCGTCCAGACCCACGTATAGGACAGTTCATACGCGCCGTCACCCCGCACCTCCACAAACAGGGGCTCGCCGACGACCCCGACGGAGAGATCGGTCCGGGGCGTGCTATCGGCCAGCGACGTTGCGTAGGCCAGCGCGTTCGCAGCTCCATCCTGCCTGTAGACGCGCGCCTCGACCACGCCGCTACGCCGGGTGACCGTGACGTCGACCGCGCCGGGCCCGGGAACGTCGAGGCGGAACCAATCCGCGTCGTTCGAGACGGCGCCTATCGCCGCTTCGTTGGGCTGAAGCGCCTCGGCCTGAGCAGGTGTGTCGTTCGGCTCGACTTCGGGTGGCGAGAATGGGTCAACGTGGAACGCGTGCGTCGCTGCCACACCCGATGCAGACTCGACGACGCGAACCAAATGGCGGCCAGGAGCCAGATCGTGGTACGTCGCGGACGCCCCCGACACAACTCGACTGCCCGATCCATCAAGCGTCACGAGCACGTCGCCAACGGGCTCGTCCCTGCCGGCTGGGTAACGCGCCCAACGCAGACGCGCGGAGCCGCCACGCACGACCCCGACCGGCCCAACGAGGTCCAGCAGCGACGTGTCAGCCGTCGCCTCCGCCACGGCGAGAACCGGCCCAGCGGTTGAGGTGGGAGCCAGTGCCGACTCGTTCCCCGTCATGTCCACGACGGTGAGCGTAAGGAAGACGGGAACGTCCAGCGGGAGCCCGGCTATGTCCACGTCCGTGCGGAAGGGATTCGCTATGCGCGCGGCGGGCGTGAGTTCTGCGATGTTCTCCACGGTCTCCGGCGTCGCGTATACCCGGTACTCGGCGAAGTCTGGCAGGAACGCCGGCGCCCAGCGCACACGCGCCGCGCCGCCGAAATCGGCGGGGAGGTTCTCCACGACGACCTGCGTCACGGGACTGGGCAAGCGGTTGTCCTCGGCAACGACCGGCCCAACGACGGAACCTGGCGCCATCACGGACTCGTTGCCCGCGCGGTCGGCCGCCGTGACAGCTACGAATAGCCTCACGCCGCTCGCGTCGACAGGTACCAGCGCCGACACCTCCGACGTGCGGAGGGCAGCCGTCAGCCCTGCCGTGGACGCGATGGGCGTTGGCTCGACATAGACACGGTACTGGGCGAGGTCGGCCGCATCGCTGGCCGCCCACTCAACGAGGAGGACGCCACCATCGTCATCCGGGGCATCGGCGGCCGCGACGGAGGCCACGGGAGAGGGCGCGCGACCGTCCAACGTAACGGGCGCCCCAACAACGCGCTCGCTGGAGTCTCCGCTGATGTCCGAGACACGCGCCACTACGTCGAGCGCGAGCAGTTCATCGGTAGAACGCACCGCGTAGGATCCGGCGTATTCCCCGTCGTTGGCCGCGCCGTCGTCGTGCGCTCCGTCGTCGAACATCGGGAGATTGGTACGCGCGTCGCCGATGGAGAAGGACGCGCTGGCCCCCGCGGGAGCCAGCAAGCTGACCCTGAGCGTCTCGTCAAGCGTGAGCGCGCCGCTCGCACTGTGTTCCGCTGAGAATATCCCGGGCGACTCAAGGGTCGCCGACAGAGCGTACGCCGCGTGGGGTGACTCCCCGGATGGAGTTAGCTCGATGTAGTAGAGCCCCGCCGTGGCGACAGATGACAGCAACGCGCTCTGACCGTTCGCGGCCGTCGCCTCCGCCTCATTGACGAGCAGGAAGTTGGAGTTGTAGAGACGCGTGGTCGTCGAGCCGAGGCCTGCTGGCCGCGAGAACTCGACGGTCAGAACGCCCGCGCGATCGACGTCTACGCGGTACCAATCCACGTCCCCATCAGGCGCCCATGACTGACCCACCACCGCGGAATTGATGGGCAGCGCGTTGGGAGACCGCGCGTTCACACGCGGGTCGACTCCGTTGGGCTCGAGCTCGTACGCATCGCCGGATGCGACCGTCGACAGATCCAACAGGAGCGCGTAGGGGGTTTCGCGCGGCTCGTCATCGTGGACCACGCGGACGAGCACGTCGCCCAGGCCGGCCGCCGTCTCGAACGTCGCGAACTGATCGCTGGCGGAGTTCGCTGCGAGGAGGGCGATCTGGTTCTCGGCGGCTGGCGCCGCGCCCGCGAACGCTTCGACGACCGCCGACCCAGCTGACTCAGGTCGCGCGAAGGTGAGACGCAGCAGGCGCGTCGAGGAGACGTTCAGAGACAGCCGATACCAGTCCTCGTCGCCGACCACATCCGTTGCCCCAAACAGAACCAGTGAGTCCGTCTCGTCCGATACTGGGACGACCGTCGCGAAGTCGTCAACGTCGTTCGGCTCCGTGTCCCAGTAGGCCGTCGCCGGCTGGCCCTCGCCGGAAGCGTGGGACGTCAGCGTCAGGGTGTAGCGGCTGCCTATTTGGGCGACATCGTCCATCTGTACGAGTGCGTAGTACGGGACCGCGTCAACGCCGAAGGTCGCGCTTAGGCGGTGCTTCGTCGCGATGGACACGACGCCGTCGAAGACGACATCTCCGAAGGCGGGATCGTCCCGATAGACGCGGATAACCGTGCTGCCGATCCCGGCGTCTGGCCGGCGGAACGTCAGGGCGACGTGGCGCGCAGTGGCTTCGGGCGTCAGGATGTACCAGTCCGCGTCGCTAGCGTCGATGGAGGTCGCGCGGATGGGCATGCCGGAGAACGCCTGAGTCGCCACGAAGTCGAAGTTGTTGGACTCGACCTCTACGCGAAACTCGCCGGAGACAGAGAACGCCGTGGTCGCCGGGGTGGCGTCCTCCTCGAGGTCGATCCCCACGGCGGCGACGGACAGTGTGTGTTCACCGTCGGCGAGGTCGTAGAAGGTGGCGGTCGGCTGTCGTGTAAAGGTCGGGGCCGCGCCGTCCAGCGCGATTCGGTAGCCCGCGATGGGCGCCGTGGGGTCGTCGGACACGCCGGCCCACCAGAAGGTGGCATCTTCGAGGTTCGTCAGTCCCGACGCGCCGCTGACGATTTCGGTTTCGGGCGCCGAGACAGCAACCGACGCGATCGCAAAGAGCGCCACGAACGCGGCGAGAGCGGCGGCTGCCACCGGGGCGCGATGCGGGCGCGATGGGGCCGCGTTGGGGGTGCGGTGCAAGGCGCTCATCCCTTTTTTGGGGGAACGTACTCCACCGATGCACGCACGAAGTCCACGAACAGTGGATGCGGCTCCAAGGGTCGCGAGCGGAACTCTGGATGGAACTGAGATCCGACCATCCAGGGATGATCGCGCAGTTCCCCGATCTCAACGAGCGTCTTGCTCGGCGATACGCCGCTCCACACCATGCCAGCCCTGGCGAGGCTGTCCCGATAGGCGTTGCTCACTTCGTAGTGGTGGCGGTGGCGCTCGAGGATGATCGGCTGGCCGTAGGCGCGGTAAGCGTGCGTGTCGTGGTCGCTCAAGGTGCAGGGGTATAGCCCAAGGCGCTGTGTGCCGCCCTGCTCCGTCTTGTTGCGCTGGCTCTCCATGAGATCGACGACGGGATGCGGCGTGTCCGGGTCGAATTCGATGCTGTTCGCCCGCTCCAACCCGACGATGTTGCGGGCGTATTCGATGACCATGCACTGGAGCCCGAGGCACAGCCCGAGGTACGGTATGCCATTCTCACGCGCGTAGCGAACCGCTTCGAGCATGCCGTCGATCCCGCGGTACCCGTATCCGCCAGGCACGAGGACGCCGCTGACGCCAGCGAATGCGTCCTCGAGGTCAAACTCGCCCGTGAGCTCGTCGGACTCGATCCACTTGATGTCCACCTCGGCGTCGTTCGCGATGCCGCCGTGCTTGAGCGCCTCCTTGACGCTAACGTACGCATCGCCGTGGGACGTGTACTTGCCCACGATAGCGACCTTCACGAAATCCTGCGGTTCCTTGAGCCGCCGCACCATCTCGGCCCAGCCGGTCGAGCGTTCGACGTTCTTCGGCTCCAGCCCGAGCCGACGGATGACGAATTCGTCGACGCCTTTCTCCTCGAAGAAAAGCGGCACTTCCTCGACGCACTCGACGTCTGGCGCGCCGATGACCGCCTCGAACGGCACGCCGCACGTATGCGCGACCTTCTGCCGGATCGGCTCTTCGAGCTCCGTCTTCGCGCGGCATATGAGAATGTCCGGCTGCACGCCCAGGGAGAGCAAGGCTCGCACGCTATGCTGGGTAGGCTTGGTCTTCACCTCGCCCCACGGGGACACCTGCGCGATGAGGGTGACGTGGATGAAGAGGGTGTTCTCCGGGCCCAGCTCCATGCGGATCTCGCGGATAGCCTCGACGAATGGCGGGGTCTCGAAGTCACCGATCGTGCCTCCGACCTCTACGAGCAGAACGTCCGCGTTCGTCTCACGCGAGAGGCTGTAGATCCTCTCCTTGATCTCGTTCGTGATGTGCGGGATGAGCTGGACGGTCTCGCCGAGATACTCGCCAGCGCGCTCTTTGTCGATAACCGCGCGGTACACGCCCCCGGTCGTGAGATTGGAGCTGCGGGACGTGTCCGTGCCGAGGAAGCGCTCGTAGTTACCGAGGTCCAGATCGGTCTCGGCGCCGTCGTTGGTGACGAAGACCTCGCCGTGCTGGAACGGGTTCATGAGACCCGCGTCTACGTTGATATATGGGTCGATCTTGAGCGCGTGGACGCTATACCCGCGATCCGCGAGCGCTCTTCCGAGGGACGCCGCGGCGATGCCCTTCCCGATGGAAGAGACCACGCCGCCCGTCACGAAGATCATCTTGGCCATGCCCGACTACTGCCCCCTGCGTAGTGATTGCCCCACTTGCAACGTCCGACTTCCGCGGGTGATTCCACAGTAGAAACGGGCGGCGCCCAACCCCAAGTTGCGCCATTCCGGCCGCGCTGAACGCGCGCGCCGTACCAACCAGGATCGGCCACTCCGGCCCTGTGAAAGGATGGCGTACAACCGTCGGCCTTGCAACGCTCGATACGAGATACGAGTGGCCCCCGCTCGAGCGGTTACGCCAACCACGCCTTGGTACCTCACGGACGCCTCTGTCGACAGAGGATCATGCCCGTTGGATGCCCACAGACCGACGCCGCGACCTGTCCTGGCGGGTGGAGCCGCGAATCGCGTACGGAAACCGCGTCGTAGTGGCTCCTTGAGGGTAAGAGTACAGGTAGACGCGTGTTCCTCGATCACGCCGACCCGTGGGCGCCACATATGCCGGACGCGACAACCACAACGACAGCCGAACTCGTCGGCCTCGTGCAGCAGGCGAAGGCCCGACGTCAGGAACGCGACGCCGCGTATTCGGAGATCGTGCGGCGGTTCCAGGACATGGCGTTCGGCTGCGCGTTCGCGCTGCTAGAGGACGCGCAGCACGCCGAGGACGCCGCCCAAGAGGCGTTCATGGACGCGTGGGTTCGCCTGGAGGATCTGCGCGAACTCGAGGCGTTCCCAGGCTGGTTTCGCCGCATCGTGCAAACGCGCTGCCATCGCCGCCTGCGCCGTAGGGGTGTACCGACCGTGTCCATCGCAGCGGCTGTCGATGCGGCTACCCCTCAGCCGGACGCGTTGACGGCTGTCGAGGCACAGCAACAGTCATTGCTCGTCCGCCAGTCGTTGAGATCGCTGCCGGAAGCCGACCGGATCCTGCTGGTCCTGTTCCACTTGGACGAATACTCGTACCGGCAGATCGCCACGTTCCTGGAGCTCCCCGCCAGCACGGTGGACAACCGGCTCCGGGCTGCGCGCCGCAAACTCAAAGAGAGGATGTCCGCGATGTCCGCCGACGAAGTGAGAGCGAACCGGCCGTCTCGTGATGGACGCTTTGTGGACGAAGCAATGGCGCGTCCGCCCGGGCTCGATGGAGACACGTGGCGCATTCTTACCGCGGCCAACGATGGCGACGCCGCCACGGTGCGGGACATGCTCGCGGACAACCCCAAGCTTCTGACTGTGAACATCGGGTACTGGCAGCCGCTACACTTCGCCGCCCGCATGGGGCGCGCCGACATCGTGGAGCTGCTCCTTGACGCGGGCGCCGACCCGCTGTCGCACGTCTGGTGGCACGGGTACAAGAACCCGTTGGAAGCCGCGCGCGACCGCGGACACGAGGACACCGTGCGACTACTCGAGGCGGCTGTTAACAGTCGCACGCAAGGCGCTCCTACGCGCGGCGCCCTCATCTGCCAGGCCGTGGCGGCCGGCGACGCCCGGCGCGTCATCGAACTACTCGACGAGGACGCGTCTCTCGTCAACGTCGCCGAGATCGTGTCGGACCAGATCGGAAGCCGGCAGCCGCTCCATGTCGCGGCCGACATGGACCGTATGGACCTCGTGGAACTGCTCGTCGAACGGGGCGCCGACCTCGAGGGCGTCCGGGGCGACGGCTTCAGACCCATACACGTCGCCCTGTGGGAGAACCAGTGGCGCAAGATGCGAGACAACTGGGCGATGGTCGGATATCTGCTAGGCAAGGGCGCGCAGCACTCGATCTGTGTTGCCGCCGCGCGTGACGATCGCGCGACGGTGGCGCGCCTGCTGGACGAGGACGCGTCCCTAGTGAACTTCCGCGATACGAACGGCGTGCGCCCGCTCTCCTGCGCTGCGGAACGAGGCCATGGAGAGATGGCGAGGCTGCTTCTGGACCGGGGCGCGGATCCCAACCTACCCGAGGACAACTTCGCAGACCGTGGGTATGCCCTCTATGCGGTCACGCGCGTGAACGAGAACGCCACATTGGCGCGGATGTTGTTGGAGGCGGGCGCCAGCATCAAGGCGGGGTGGCACGCTTCCGGCGACGTCAGCTACGCGCTGGTCACGTCGACTAACGAGGAGTTGCGCGGTCTGCTCTACGAGCACGGCGCCGTCGCCGGTCTGTCCAGCGCCGCCAACGCAGGACGTCTCGACCTGTGCGCGGAGATTCTGGCTGCTGACCCTTCGAAGGCTCAGGACCATCTGTACGGCAACGCCATTCAGCAGGGCCATCTCGCCATCGTGAAGCTGATGATGCGCCACGGCGCGCGACTCGATCCCAAGATGGTGCGGACGTGGCAAACGGCGCTCGCGCAGTGCCTCGCGCATCGGCGGGTCGAGCTCGCCGAGTTCCTCATCGATAACGGCGAGGACATCAACTGGCCCAACTGGTTCGGTCAGCCGCCACTGCACTACGCCACCATGCGCGACCGCCCGGACATGGTCGAGTGGGCGTTGGACCATGGCGCCGACATCGAGGCGCGCGACTGGGAGCTGGAGTCAAGGACACTAGCGTGGGCCGCGCACGTCGGCAGCATGGACTGCACCCGCGTACTGCTAGAGCGTGGCGCCACGGTGACGCATCCCGACGACAAGCCATGGAACGCTCCCATCGCGCGAGCCGAGAAGAAGGGGCACACCGACATCGCGGAGCTGCTTCGACAGGCCTGACTCTACCGCACGCTCTTGATGTTCGCCCACGTGGTCGCCGTCTTGCCGGCGGGGTCAACGCCAAGCGCGCCGGTCAGTCCCTGGTCCATGATCTGGTTGATGTCGTCTTCGCCGAGTTCAACGCTGAATATGGCGACCTCGTCGATCAAACCCTCCGCGTTGACGTGGTTCGCGAGCCTCGCGCCGATGACGACCTGTTGGCTCGCGACGTCCGTGTCCACGCCGACGTCGTTCCCGCCGGTCTCCGTCTCGAGGACGCCGTCAACGTAGAGCAGGTGCTCCTTCACCATGCTCGATCCCGGAGGGAATGTGACGGCCAGATGATGCCACTCGCCGTCGCAGACGTTCGTGCCGCCGTAGTGCTGGCCTCCAGCGGTTTCTATCCTCAGCCAACACTCGCCAGCGTTCAGGTGTGAACGGATGTAGTACTTGCGGGTGTCCACGTTGACTCCCCACTTCACCCAAGAGTGCTCGATGACAGTGTCGCCCTTGAACCACAGGACCGTCGTGCGTGGGTCGGATCCACCAACGCCGTTGTAGTCGTCGATGGCGACGTGCGTGTCGCCGCCCGCGATTTCGACGGAGCCGCCGAACGCACCCTCTACAGCCCAGGCGGCGTCGAGGAACTGACCGTCGCGGCCGTTACCCGATACATCCTCGGTGGAGCCACCGCCGTTCTCATCGAAGAGCCACATGCCCTCGACGGTGGACGAGTCGATCCGCGCGTCGGCGGGGGTCACGGCGAGCGCGGCAAGTCCCATCAGAGCAGCGTACGTGCACAGCGAGCGCAACATATCTGTTCTCCCTCCTCGACCCGGACGGTATCAGGGGCCGGAATCCGCCCGCAAGGGGGCGGAATGCGGCCCACGGGATGCGACGCTAGTGTGCTAGCCTCCTGTACCAGTCAGCCAACGCGCGCCCGATGGCCTCAGGGTGATCCTCCTGGATGAAATGGAGACCGCGGCCAACGTATGCGGTCTCGTAATTGCTCAGCATGCCCGAAAGCGCCTCGACAAGCCGCGGCGGGTTGATCACCCCCGGTGCGACATAGACGTGGAGCTTAGGCATGTCCGTCTCCATCAGCCACCGCCCGTAGGCATCGACGGCCGCGGTCGTGTCCGCTGGCTCCCCTTCGACCGGTATCTCATTAGGCCAGACGACGATCGGCCCTCGCGTAGCCGGGTCGAGGAACGGCTCCCGATACGCCTCCATCTCGGCGTGGGTCATGCTCCGCACGACGTTCTTGGGCAGGATGTCCTCGACGAAGGCGTTCGCTTCTATCACGGCTTGCGGCCCGAGCACGGGGCCGCGCATTAGTGACAGGAACTCCCGCATGTCCTCCGGCGCGGCGGACAGATCCGCGATGGGCGCGGCTGGCGGAACCAGCGCCTCCATGAAGGCGACGCCACGGACATTCGCCTCATGCCGAGAGGCGTAGTGCAGGGCGAGGGCCGAACCCCAGTCGTGCGCGACGAGGGTGATGTCGCGCAAGCCCAACGCCTCAATGAAGCCGTCGATATATCGGCTGTGGTACGCGAACGTGTAGTCGCCGTCGGGCTTCGCGGACTTCCCGAAACCGATGTTGTCGACGGCGATGACGCGGCCCGACGGCTGCAAGAAAGGCATGACATTGCGCCACAGGTACGACGATGTCGGATTGCCATGCAGGAAGAGGATCGGCGACCCCTCACCTTCGTCAACGTAGTGCAGCTGCTCGCCCAGTACCTCCACGTACAGCGACTCGTAGGGGAATTCCGCCGAGATGGTCGCGGCCGGAGCCGTTCCGCTCTCGGGCGCCGGGGGAATCTCGACGACCGTGACGCCCGACGCGTCATCCGTGCGGAAGGGAGATGCAGGCAACCCCGCCGCGTTGTAGAGCGTCGACGGAGGGTTCGCCGACCATCCGTACCGCACGGACACGGGCTCGTCGACGTGGTCGCTCCAGACGCGCAGTTCGGCGGACACGACCTCCGCGTCCGCCCAGTGATATACGCCGTCTTCGCCAGCGACGGCGAACCCGCTCGAGTCCTCGAGGTCGGCATGTTCCCGCCCGTTGTAGACGAGCCCGTCGCTATGCGCGAACGTGAGGAACAGCGACCCGTCCGCGCGCCGCGCTGACTTGTAGAGCGGGCCAGAGTACGGGATGTCCCGCGCGTGCGCCTTCGCCAGCGCTCCCAGCGCGAGCCGTCTGCCGACCTCCTGCTTGTTCTTGGGATGGATGTCCGTGGGGTTGCCAATGTCGATGGCAACCGCCATCGCCGTTGCGGGCTCAGATAGCGTCATCAGTTGGGCTTCGCGCAGTTCCGCCCACGCGTTGTCCTGCGGCGCCAGCGTGGGCCACGTGAAGTTCGCCAACTGCACGAACAGGAACGGGAAGTCGCCCTGACCCCACTTGTCGCGCCAGTCGCGGATCATCGCGGGGAACATCTTGCGGTACCGATAGGCGGAGTTGGCGTTGCTCTCGCCCTGGTACCAGATGGCGCCCCGGATGGCGAACGGCATCAGTGGAGAGATCATCGCGTTGTACAGCCCGGAAGGCCGCTGCGGCCACGTGTCCACTTTCCAGGGCGGCCACCCGGCAGCGGGCGGCGGCGTGGGCTTCTCATCGGCGGGTAGCGCCCTGGCGGTCATCCAGGCTGCCTGCAGACTCTCGTAGGCTGCGAGGTCCTCGGCGTACTTCGCTTCGCGCTTCTCGTAGTCCGTCAGCACGTGCGCGTAGTCTGGGTCGGCCATTGCGTCGGCGCTCATCCACGCCTCGATTCGCGTGCCACCCCAGGATGTGTGGATTAGACCGATCGGCACGTTCAACTCGCGATGGAGATGGCGCCCGAAGTAGTACGCGACCGCGGAGAACCCGGCGACCGAGGCCGGGTTGCAGGCCACCCAGGTCGCGGTGACGGAGTCCGCGGGGGCGCCCGCGACCTTGCGAGGGACCGACAGCAGGCGAATGCTCGGATGGTCGGCGGCGGCGATCTCCGCGTCGGGGTCGGCTGAGTTCGACACCGTCCACTGCATGTTGGACTGACCGGAGCCGACCCAGACATCGCCGATGAGCACGTCGGTCAGCTCAACGCGATTCGACCCCTCCGCGACCAGCGTGTGCGGGCCGCCCGCTGCCATCGGGGGCAGGTCAACGCGCCACCTCCCGTCCGCGTCGGCGGTGGTCGACTCGACGTGGCCGGCCACCACGACGAAGACCTCCTCGCCAGCGTCGGCGCCGCCCCAGACCGGCGCGGCGATATCGCGTTGGAGAACCATGCTGTCCGTGAACACGGACGCCAGGACTACATCTGCTGAGGCGGGATGGGCGCACAGCAGAACAGCGAGGGCCGGGAGCAGAAAGGTCAGCCGCCGTACGTGGCGTGGGCCAAGTAGCATGTCGTCGCGCCTCCTCATCCTCGGAGCGTCGGTAGGACGTGTCGGCGCGTAGTCTACTCTGGTTTCTCGGCTGGGCCGAAGAGCGCTATCTCGTGGATGGTCGCGACGCTCAACAGTTCACCGCGAGAGATCGCCCTGGCCAGCACGGTGTCTACCGCGCGACGCCCGAGTTCGAGACCGTACGCGCCCTCGTTGCGCGCCGTGGCGACGCCATACACCTGCTCCATACTGGTCAGGGCCCTGGCCCGGTTCTTCGTGTCGCCCTCCGTTCGGAGCACACGTAGCAGAACGGCGTCGGATCGGGGTTGCCCTTTGAGACGCACCTCCGTCCGCCCAGTCGTGGACGGCCTGTAAGACTGGTGGTAAGCCCGCGGTACCCACTCCCGGGTGCCCAGATCGCGTGTGAACACCTCGAACGACAGCAGATCAGGCGAATCCACAAGCATCTTCGACAGGATCCGTGGCTGCGCCAGTTCTACAAGTGCCTCGGAGCGATGGCCGATGCCTCTCGGCCCCCGAAACTCCGTTGTGCCGGATGTCGTGGTGTCTCCGTCCACGAAGCTCGGATGCGTGCCGATGGTCTCCGTCGTTGCGGTGTGGTTCACCAAGCTTGCCCCGCAACCGGCTACCGATGCGGCGAGCCAGACGGCCAACAGAAAGTGACAGGGCGTGCGCATGGTCCGTCCTCCATACCGGTCAGTGACTCGCGCACAGGATACCATCTTGGGACGCATGATACCAGACTGGTATGGAGGAGCGGCGCGGGTCGGACGCTCTGTGAGGCCGCGTGGGGGCGGGAACGTGTCGGCGACTTCTTGGGCGCGTCTACAGCGCGTGATGCTAACGCGACCGGGTCGCGGAGGCCCTACGCCCCCTCGCCGCTGTCCCCGGCTGCTCGCGCAGGCACGACCATGAGGTCGAGCGCTTCGGCGAATTCCTCAGCGGGCGCCCAGGCATCGTCGCGCGTGGTGAGTCTGTCCGCGACGAGGATGGGCGACTTTGTCCGAACGGCGATGGCGATGGCGTCGCTGGGTCGGCAGTCGATTTCCTTGACCACACCGTCGAAGTCGATCAGCAGCACGCCCTTGTATACGCGGTCATCAAGGTCCGAGACGACCACGCGCCGCACGGTGGCGTTGGCGGCTCCCAGTACGTTCGCCAACAGGTCGTGCGTCATCGGACGCAGAGGAGGGTCGCCGTTCATCGCTGACCAAATCGCGGCCGCCTCGGCGATGCCAACCCAGATTGGGAGGAGGCGCTCGGGCTTGCCTTTGCGGGCAAGCGCCAACACCGGCATGCCCTGCGTGCCGTCGTCGTCATCCGCCTGATGCCACACGATCCGCTCGACAGCGGCCTCGTGGAGGATCTCGTCGGCGAATCCAGCGGGCAGGCGACCGGCGCCAGAACTGCTATCGACCATGGTTGTCAGGCCCCTCTTCAGCTGTCCGCGCGCGCGGTGTAGGCGGTTCTTTATCGTCGTCGTCGGGACATCCAGGAACGCGGCGATTTCCGCGTACGAGAGACCGTCCATGTAGTGCATTGTCACCGCCAGGCGCTGAGCTTCCGGCAGTCGCGCGACCTGCGCCGCCACGAGCGCTCGCGTCTCGCTTTCCACCGACGCCTCCGCTGGTGACGGGGCTCCCTCGTCGACGAGCGACGACTCCGGCGTAGCATCCAGATCGTCGTGTCGATGCTTCGCCTGACGTCGCGTCGTCCGCCGACACACACGGGTTGTCACCTGACCAAGCCAAGCGGGGAACTTCCCCACCTCTCGAAGCGCGTGCAGATCAAGGTACACGCGGACGAAAGTCTCCTGCGCCAGATCCTGCGCCGCGGCGAAGTCGCCAGCGAAGTAGCTGCAGAGCCCGTAGACGTGGTGCTGGTACCTGCCCACCAGCGCGTTGAACGCGCCGTGGTCACCATCGCGGCATAGCTTGATGAGTTCGACGTCCGTCAACCCATCGGTACTGCGCAACATCTGCGGGTCCCGTACTTCTGTATATATAGGGGCCGTGGCGGCGAGTTGGGTTTCCGCTATTCTGGCGACGCCCCGTACGGCAGGCCGTGGCGATACCCCGAGGCGGCGCGTCGGTCTAACTCACGGGGCCGTTCCCGACAGGGGCGGCCGACAACTCACCTCGGAACCTACACGCGTAACATGCAGACGCCACACGACGACGAGATATTCCTACCCGAGGCCGACGCCGCTGATGCGCCTGCCCCTGACCCTCCCACATGGCGCAGGCCATGGTTAGGGCACGTCATCGCGTCGCTGTTCGTCGGCACCGCGTTGCTGCTCGGGAACGTCTGCCTGTCGTGCTTCCCATGGGCGCCACCGCTCGTGGGATACGCCGTGCCGTTGGTGGTCGTGCGTTTCAGCACCTGGTGGAACCGCCGCCGCTTCTCGGTGCGTGCCGCGCTCATCATCTCGGCGGTCATGGGAACAGCGTTCTACGCGCTGTACAGGTGTCCAATCCCCTACGCCTGCCGTGTGTGCGTTGGGTACGTCGCGCCGTGCGCGGTTTCCCTCGTCGCGAAGTCCTCCGTCGTGAGCGGCTTCCTCGCCGGTAGACGGCCCTGAGCCTCAGCGCAAGAGGCGTGCGTCCTGTTCGCGCCGCAGGAACCACAGCGCGGAATCCGCAGGCTCTTCGACCATCTCAACGAGAAGCGGCGCGCCAGCGGAGACGTCGCACACGAGGCGCCGCCCGCTCGCCATGTGGAGAGGGATAGGGTCGCCAGGCGTCACCGGGAGCGCTGGCTGCATGATCGCGCGCAGCTTCGGGCTGTGATCCGACCCAACCACTTCGCCGGCGCGCATGTCCTCTCGCGCACGGGCCACGATGTCGTATCTCGGCAAGTAGTCCACAGCGGCCGTCGACGCGCCTAGCAGTCCCATGACCATCAGTGTCATGGGCGTCTCGACCCCACACAGGTGATAGGGACGGTAGACGAGCGCCGCAGTGTCGCTGCTGTTCGAGATGAGCCCCTTAGACATGAGCATGTCGCGCGAGTAGTCGTTCTCGCAGCTCACGACCGCGAACACCCCGCCTCCTAGACCCGCCTCGTGAGGGCCGCGCAAGCAGGTCACGCAATCCGCGACCCCCCGGTCGGTGAGAATGCCTCCCATCTCCTCGGGGCACATTACTTCGGGGATCTCTGGTATGCGCGTCGGAGGACACCGCAGCGTGTCCGTGTCGGGCGTCAACCCCGTCGCATTGGCAGCGATTGTCATCTCCGTGATGTCGTACCCCTGGATGGCCCCGCGAGCGCCGAGGGCCTGACGCCGCGGCCCAACCAGATCGGGCGCGTCCACGGGCGAACGCGGCGCGAACAGCGACGGATCGTCCACGCCAACGGGGCTCCTGCCTCCCACGGAGATCGAGTTGGCTGACTCGTCATAGACCAGGTCCGAGGCAAGCGCCTTTCCGCCGCACAGCACTTCTAGCCCCAGATCCCGCGCCCACTGGACGAGCCCAATGAGCAGGCCGTGCTGATCGCCGTCCACGGCGGAATAGATCAACCCCGCATCGTCGGCCCGCCGCTTCAGGATGGGGCCGACGGTCGCGTCCGCCTCTTTGCTAACCATGGCAACGTGCTTGCCGGCGTCGATGGCCGCCGCAGCGTGCTGCGCGGCGGCCTCAGCGATGCCGGTCGACTCAACGACCACGTCCACGGGGAGAGACATGAGGTGGTCGGCGTCCTGCACGATCGCGGGTCTGCCACTTTCGATGGCGCGCAACGCCTGCGCCGACGACCCGCACACCACGTAGTCATGCGTTCCCGCGCGCTCGAACGCGCCTCTTGCCGCCTCAACATCCACATCACAGACGACGGACACGCGCAGCTCAGGGATGTGCGCCGACTGGGTGACAACGGCGGTGGCATAGTGCCCGGTCCCGATGACGCCGACCGCGACCGTTCGGTCCACTCCCAGCCTGTGGAACAGTTGGCGATAGATCATCTCAGAGGCCTCCCCTGCGGCGCGGTTGCTTGGCCACGGTCGTCGTGGTGAACTCGTAGGCAGGCGACGCGGTCAGACTATCACGCTGATAGGGAGAAGGCAGCATGGCAATGACCGACGAGGAGCGTTTCCGATTCGACCTGACGGGCTACCTCATACGCCCCGCGATCCTGACGGCGGACGAGGTAGCCGCCATCGTCGACCAGTTGGACAGGATCATCCGTGACCCGGAGTCGCTCCCGCCTGAACACCGGGCCGTGCCTGGGGGACCGGCTAGCGTGCTCATCGACCATCCGAAGGTCTTGGAGGTGCTGCACGAAATCATCGCCCCTGACGTACGCCTGGAGCACTCGTTCTTCGCCTGGCGTGAGAAGGGCGATCGGCACGGGGAACTCCATGGCGGCGGCCCTCGGCAGGCAGACCCCATCTTCGGATATCGCGTGAACAACGGCCAGATCCACGCGGGCATGGTGCGCGTCGTCTTTGAGCTGACGGACATCGGCAAGGACGATGGAGCGACGCACTTCATACCCGGCAGCCACAAGTCCAACTTCCCAATGCACCCCGACCACATGTCGTTGGAAGACGGGGAGCGTAGCGAGTTTCTCACGAGCTACGAGTGTCCGGCGGGTTCCGCGATTTTCTTTACGGAGAACCTGTGTCACGCGGGTCCGATCTGGCAGCGCGACACACCACGCATAGCCGTCCTGAACGCCTATGCTCATCTCGCCACGCACTGGCACCGTCTGCCTTTCCCGCCTGAGGTGATGGCGGGTCTGCCGCGGGAGAAGCAGGCATACTTCCGCGAGCCGTGGGTCGCCGACTTCCGCACGAACCCAGCCACGATCAACACAATCGACCGCTTCGTTGACAACGAGGAGCCGCCGGTGAACACGGATCGCCGGCCGTAGCCAGAGAGATAGCAGGAAGCGGTCCACAGACACCAGCCCAGGACAGGGAGACCGTCATGCCCATGACGGACGAAGAGCGGTTTCGGTTCGACCTCACGGGATTCCTCGTGCGGCCGGCGATACTCACGCCCGGCGAAACCGCGACCATTGTCGAGCAGATCGACAGGATCGCCCACGACCCGGAGTCGCTGCCGCCAGAGCATCGCGCCGTACCTGGCGGGCCCGCCAGCCTGCTGATCGACCACCCAAAGGCGCTGGAGGTGCTGCACGAGATCATCGGGCCTGACATCCGGCTAGAGAACAGCTCGCACGTGTGGCGTGAGAAGGGGCAAAGCCACGGTGGCTTGCACGGCGGCGGCTCCCAGCAGGCCGACCCCATATTCGGGTATCGCGCCAGCAATGGCCGCATCCACGCTGGTATGGTGCGCGTCGTCTTCGAGCTAACGGACGTCGCGAAGACCGACGGCGCGACGCACTTCATACCTGGCAGCCACAAGTCGAACTTCCCGATGCACCCGGACCACATGTCCCTCGAGGACGGCGAGCGCAGCGAGTATCTGACAAGCTACGACTGTCCGGCGGGGAGCGCGATCTTCTTCACGGAGAACCTATGCCACGCCGGTCCCGTGTGGCAGCGAGACACGCCTCGCATAGCCGTCCTGCACGCCTACGCGCACATCGCCACGCATTGGCATCGCCTCAAGACGCCGCCGGCTGTCATGCGGGGCCTGCCGCGTGAGAAACAGGCGTACTTCCGTGAGCCGTGGGTCGCCGACTTCCGCACGCAGCCCGCGACCATCAACACGATCGAGCGGTTCGTGGGGAATGACGAGCCGCCGGTGAACACGGACACCCGGCCGTGAGGCGTTCGCGGTCGCAGTCGACATGGCCCAGAGTCGCCGCCGGTTCGGGAGCAGGCTAAGGAGAACCAGACATGCCGATGACAGACGAGGAGCGCTTCCGCTTCGACCTTACCGGATTCCTCGTGCGCCCCGCGATACTCACGTCCGACGAGACCGCGTCGATCGTCGAGCAGATAGACAGGATAACGCACGACTCGCAGTCACTGCCGCCGGAGCACCGGTCGGTCCCAGGCGGGCCGGCTAGCCTGCTCATCGACCATCCGGCGGTCATCGAAGTGCTGCACGAGATCATCGGGCCGGACATACGGCTGGAGAACGCGTTCTCCGTGTGGCGCGAGAAGGGGCAGCACGCCGGGCCACTGCACGGTGGCGGGCCGCAGCAGGCGGACCCCATCTTCGGCTATCGCGTGAACCACGGGCGGATCCACGCGGGCATGGTGCGGGTCGTGTTCGAGCTCACGGACGTCAAGAAGGACGACGGCGCCACGGTGTTCCTGCCAGGTAGCCACAAGTCCAACTACGCCATGCACCCCGCCCACGTCTCGCTCGAAGACGGCGAGCGGAGCGAGTTCCTGACAGGGTACGACTGCCCGGCGGGCAGCGCGATCTTCTTCACGGAGAACGTCTGCCACGCTGGCCCGGTGTGGAAGCGCGACACGCCGCGCATAGGCGTGCTGCACGCCTACGCGCATCTCGCCACTCACTGGCATCGGCTTACGATTCCGCCGGTCGTTCTGGAAGGTCTACCGCGTGAGAAGCAGGCGTACTTCCGCGAGCCGTGGGTTGCGGATTTCCGCACCGGCCCGGCGACGCACAACACCATCGACCGGTTCGTCAGCAACGACGAGCCGACCGTGGACACGGATCGCAAGCCGTAGTGGATCGGGGCGTCACGAACGTGGCGCGAGAACAACGCGCTCCACGTCGCCGAGGTCACGCAGGATCTCAACGGCGCCGAACGCGCCCGTCTCCCCCACGAGCGCCGCGACGACTCGCGCCTGCGCGACGCCGACCTCCAGAGCGAGGAAACCGCGTGTCTCGATGAAGTCCGGCGCTTGAGCGACCAGTCGACGGATGACATCCAGGCCGTCCGCGCCACCGTCCAGGGCGAGTCGCGGCTCGTGCCGCGCGACTTCCGCCTGGAGGTCATTGAGATCGCCGGAAGGGATGTAGGGAGGGTTCGACACAACGGCGTGGAAACGGACGCCCGCCTCAATCCCGTCGAAGAGGTCGCTTTCACCGAACGAGATACACTCCTCGACTTCGAGATCGGCGGCGTTTTCGCGCGCGACCGCAAGCGCCTCTCGCGAGACATCGACAGCGGTAATCTCGATCGCCTGCGGCGCCCATTCCTTCGCCAGCGATACGGCAATCGCGCCGGAGCCGGTGCCGATGTCGGCGACCCGTAGAGGCGAGCCGTCCTCGGGCGCGACGAGCCGAGACAGCGCCGCTTTCACCAGATCCTCCGTGTCCGGCCGCGGGATGAGCACGTCCGGTGTCACGCGGAACGGCAGCGCGTAGAACTCCTTCGCTCCAGTCAGGTAAGCGACGGGAATGCGGTCGGCGCGCTTCTTCACCAATTCGCGGTAGATCGCGAGAGCATCCGCCGCCACGGCGTCGTCGTGGTGCAGATAGAGCCACATGCGGTCTTGGCCGACGGCATGCCCAAGGAGCACCTCCGCGTCGAGGCGCGGCGATTCTATGCCGCTCTTCGCGAAGTGTTCCGCCGTCCACTCGATGAGGCGGCGTGCCGTCCAGGGCTGGTTGTCGGCCATGCTTAGAGCGCTTTGAGTTTCTCGGCCTGATCCGCCGCGATAAGTGGATCGATGACCATGTCCATACTGCCGTCGAGCACCGCGTCAAGCTGGTGCACGGAGAGACCGATGCGATGGTCGGTCACGCGGCGGTCGGGGAAGTTGTACGTGCGAATCTTCTCGCTGCGGTCGCCAGACCCCACCATGCTCTGCCGCCATTCCATGCGCTCGTCGTCCTGCTCCTGCTGCATGTGGTCATACAGGCGAGCGAGCAGGATCTTCATCGCGCGTGCGCGGTTCTTGATCTGCGACCGTTCGTCCTTGCAGACGACCATGACGCCCGTGGGTAGGTGCGTCATGCGAACCGCGGAGTCGGTCATGTTCGCGTGCTGACCGCCCGGGCCACCAGCGCGGAATGTGTCGATGCGTAGGTCTTCCTTCTTGACCTCGACATCGACCTCCTCGGCCTCGGGCAGCACCGCCACTGTCACGGCGGAGGTGTGGATACGGCCGCTGGTTTCCGTCTCGGGCACGCGCTGCACGCGATGCACGCCGCTCTCAAACTTGAGCCGGCTGTACACGTGGTCGCCGGTGATGGATACGACCACTTCCTTGAACCCGCCCAGCTCCGTGGGGTTCGAGTTCACGAGTTCCATCTTCCAGCGCTGGCCCTCGGCGTAGCGTCCGTACATCCGCATGAGTTCGCCGGCGAACAGCGCGGCTTCGTCGCCGCCGGTGCCCGAGCGGATCTCCAGAAGGATGTTCTTCTCGTCGTTGGGATCTTTGGGCAGCAGGAGGATGCGCAGTTCCTCCTCAAGCGTGTCCTGGCGCGCCTGGAGTGTCTCGATCTCCTCCAGCGCCATGTCGCGCAGCTCCTGGTCGCTTTCGGCGTCCAGCATCTCGCGCGCGTCCGTCAGTCCGTCGAGCACACCCCGGTACTCCGCGCTCGCGGTAGCCACCGGTTCGATCTCGGCGCGCATGCGCCCCAGCCGCTCCAGCTCGGAGGCGTTGCTGTACACGTCGGGATCGCCCAGGTCGCGGTCGATGCCGGCGAGTTTCTCCTCGATTTCGCCAAGCTTGTCGATCAGGTCGGCCATGGTGTCCTTCCGCTCACAAGCCGCTCAGACGGCTAGATAGGTCAGTCCGATCGCTGCGGCCGCCAGCATGACGTAGATCGCGTCGATGCGAAACACGAGCAAGGCCACCATCGACAGGACGAAGACGCCCACCGCGCGTGGATCACCGAGAAGATAACGACTCTCGGCGCCCGGCGCGTGTGACAGACGCCACATACCCGCCAGGCAGATCGTGACCCCCAGCATGACGACGCCGAAGGGCGCCGCGTTGGCGACCAGACCAGTTCCCCGAGGGATGGCCACTCCTGTGAAGCTCAGGAACGCGTCCGCGAGTAGCGCCAACACCGCTGGCTTGATGCCACGCACGCACGCGTGAAGCGCGGTGAACAGCGGTCGGTCATCGCTGCCGCGCGCCAACGCGGCTCCGAGAAGCGTCATGCCGGAGATGGACGGCAGTAGGTACGCCACAACCGCCAGGCCGGCTCCGAACAGTCCGGCCTGCTGATAGCCGACGTACGCGACCACCTTCGTCGCGATGGGGCCGGGGAGTATGTTCGCGGACGCCCATCCAGACTGGAACTGGTCCAGCGTCAGCCACTGCTGCTTCTCGACGATCTCGTCCTGCATAGCGTTGACGAGCGCGTGGCCGGACCCGAAGATGAACGTGCCCAGTTTGAGGAATGTCAGGAAGAGCTTCAGCATGCCGGCGGCCGGCGTGCTGATTCGGGCGCGTACCCGCGCGGTACGGCGCACGAATATCGCAAGGCGACTGAGGCTTGCGGCGTCATGGAGTACGGCCGTCTGGGAAGTCGCCCACGGCTACGCGTCGGCTTCGGTGTCCGCGGCCGCTTCCTGCTTCTGCAGGTTGAACTTGGCGTACTTCTGCTCGAACTTCTCGACGCGGCCTTCGGTGTCGACCACCCGGCGCTGACCGGTGAAGAACGGATGGCAGCTCGCGCAGATTTCCACGCGGACATCCTGCTTCGTCGAGAGCGTCTCGTAGGTGGCCCCGCAGACGCACGACATCGTCGTCGTGTGCACGTCGGGGTGGATTCCGGTCTTCATGTGGCAACGTGTCCTTCTAGAACGTCTTGGCGAAGGCGGCCCCGGCGGCGTGGGCGACTAGCCCTTCATCGACTCCAGGAACTCTTCGTTCGTGTCCGTCTTCTTCATGCGGTCCTGGAACAGCTCAATGCACTCCGACGCAGACATCTTAGTCATGAACTGCCGCAGAATCCAGATCTTATTGAGTGTCGTCGGGTCGAGCAACAGCTCTTCGCGACGCGTCTTGGACTTCTTCACGTCCAGCGGCGGGAATGTCCGGTTCTCGAACAGCTCGCGGTCGAGATGTATCTCGGAGTTCGCCGTGCCCTTGAATTCCTCGTAGATGTACTGGTCCATACGGCTTTCCGTATCGACTAGCACGGTGGCGAGGATCGTCAGGCTGCCGCCTTCCTCAATGTTGCGCGCGGCGCCGAGGAACCGGCGTGGACCCATCATCGCTCCGGCGTCGATACCACCCGACAGCGTCTTGCCAGTGTGCGGAGCGACGAGGTTGTACGCGCGCGCGAGACGCGTGAGGCTGTCGAGCAAGATCACGACGTCGTTGCCGTACTCGACGGAGCGCTTTGCCCGTTCGATGACCATCTCGGCGACGGCGACGTGGCGTTCCGGCGGCTCGTCGAACGTCGAGCTGACGACTTCCCCGTTCACCGAGCGCGCCATCTCCGTGACTTCCTCGGGACGCTCGTCTATCAGCACGACGATGAGGTCCGCGTCGGGATAGTTCGTCTCGATGCCGTGGGCGATGTCGCGGAGCAGGTACGTCTTACCCCCGAACGGCGGCGCCACGATGAGCGAGCGCTGACCCGCGCCAACCGGGGAGATGAGGTCGATGATGCGCGTCGAGAGCGTGACGCGATCCGTCGCCAGAGCGAACGGCTGCGTCGGGTGAATGGGCGTGAGATTGTCGTAGAGGACGGTCTCCTTGACGAGATCCGGCTCCTGCCCGTTCACGGACTCGATGTGCAGCAGGGCGAAGAAGCGCTCGTCCTTGTCGCGCTCACTTCCCCGCTTCGGCGGGCGGATCTGCCCACGCACGACATGTCCGGTGCGCAAGCCAAATCGCCTGATCTGAGACGGGGAGACGTAGATGTCTTCCTGGCTCTGGAGGTAGTTGTAGTTCGACGAGCGCAGAAAGCCGAAGTTGTCCGTGAGTATCTCGAGGACGCCCTCGCCTAAGAGGAGGTCACCGCTCTCGGTCTGCGCTTCGAGGATACGCGCGATGAGGTTCTGCTTGCGCAGGCCGCTGTACCCCACGATGCCCAGATCCCGCGCCACCTTGCACAACTCCTGCACGGTCTTCTCTTGCAGTTGCGTCAGGTCGAGCTGCGGGGGGTCGCCTTCGCGCCTCGGAGGCGGAGGCGTGTCATCGTAGTTGTCGTCGTCGCGCATTCCGGTGTCTCGTCCGCCGCCGTTGCGTGGGCCGCGGCGATCCCTGCCCTGGTTGGAGTAACCCCGACGTGATCGTGGGGAGCCTTCCCTGTGCGTTCTCTGTCGCATAGCATCGTCCCAAAAGATAGGTGACGGCAGCCAACTGGTCGCTGTCGGCCACGTGAGCCTGAGAGTGAGTCTGTGTCTGCGTGGTGGATGCTCGCGCGCCAGATGTCAGCGTGCGAGATCAGCCTGATATGGCGGTTCGAGGAAGCGTCCTAAACGCTGGGTTGTTGGCCACGACCGTTGCTTGTATGCCTCGGGAAGCCGCAGGAGTTCGGGCGGCGCAGTGGAGGGCGATCAACGGTCTACGGATTCGAAAGGGACTCTCGTGCAGTCGCGATCGCGTTACGGAATCGCAGGCGTCCCGGATTGATAGAGATACGGAGCGATGCCGCAACGCCGTTACATGTAGCGTGTGCGTGGAAACATCGCAGGGGTCACAACGTCATTCGGCGGAGAAGATAGAGAGGGAGTGACGTCGTTCAGGCGTATTATATCGCGGGGGTGTACGGGCGGTCAAGTTTCCTGTGCATGTACGCCAGAAGCCCTGTAATGAAGCCCGGCTGCGGCAGTCGGCGGTCAGCCCTGAATCCGGATTCAGGGGATCGCGCGTCGCGCCGCCGCCCAGAACGGCTGGTTGCCCGTCGACCTGCTGCGGAGCGTTGTGGGCACCACGGTATCGGCAAGGTCGATTGCCTAGCCGACAACCTCAACTCGAGGACCTCCTGCGAGACGCGGCCCCGCACACATCGTCTCGCGTTCCGCACACATGCGTGGCGGTCGTCGGGCGAGCTCCCCTGAAACCGCGCGATGTAGACTGCGTTCATGAAAGCGGCGGCGGCCGGAATGTCCAACGCTGCGCCCGGTAGGCGCCGTAGCCGACGGTCGGGCGGCGAAGGGAGCTCTGATGTGGGTCGACGACGTGATCCTGGACTGCATTGGTCGCACCAAGAGACGCTACGACGCGCTGAGCACAAGCGAACGGCTGGGGGTTATCCGCGGCCAACGGTGGGTCATGCCGCTACACTATGCGTTCAAGCAGATCCTCCAGATGGAGGGGTTGGCATCCGAGGCGTTGTGGCCAAAGCTGGGGGCCGATGGCAAGAATCGGGAGCTGAAGGCCCGGCTGACCCACTCAACGAAGAGCGTGGACGTGGCGTACGCCGATGCGGCAGGCGACCCGGCGCTCATCATGCAGATAAAGGCCCCAGCGAGTAGCATACGCAAGAACACGGCCACAACTATTCAGAATTACGTTGGCGAGTCGAGTCGGATCCACCGTTCTCACCCAAATGCTGTCATCGGCTCTGTTGTTGCCCTGCCGACTACCCCGTTGCGGGGCAGGGAAGCTCCAGGGTACGTGAGGCACTACTGTGAAGAGCTGGAGGACATCACTGGTCGCGCGGGTGTTGGGAGCGACCATGACAAGGCAGAACACGCCTGTGTGATCTTGGTCCACCACTCTCCGGGGGGTCCAGAGTTCCGGTTCCAGCACACTGATGCCCTTGGTCCCTACACGTTGCCTCCATCGTTGGCGGTGGAGACGTTCATCAAGCGAATGCTGGGCACGTTGGCGCGTAGGGACCCAGGTCTGCTGATGCCACAGCTGTTCTAGGAATAGGGCTTGATCGCGACATGCAAATCCGCGCAGAGCCACGCACGCCCCCATACATAAAGCAGGATGTCCCGTCGGTGGCCTCCGCAGCTGCGGAGGCGGTGCTCCACAGCAGGGAGGGCGCTGTGCCTGCGATCGCGCGGGCCTACGTCGAACATCAGGCTCTGACCGTTCGTCACAACCACGCGGTCCAAGCCGCCGTAGATAGGGCAGACCCGGAAGTCTCCGCCGAGATCCGCGACGTCGTCGCTGGTGCCGGTGTGACGTTTTCACTCGCGCTCGCCCTTCGTCTCGTCGAGCTCAGCCTGGAGCGGGCCGAGCGAAAATCCACCGGCGTCGTGTTCACACCCGCCCACATAGTGGCTTACATCTGCCAGCGTACGCTGGACATCCACACCGGCCCTTCCGCAGTGGTGGGGGCGGAGCCCCTAGCGATCCTCGATCCGGCTGCTGGGGCGGGCGCGTTTCTCGTCGGGATGGCAGAGGCCCTACGCCAGCGGTCAGGTGAACGGCCACATTCCGTGATTGCAAGGCACTTATACGCTGCTGACGTCTGTGCCGAAAGCTTGGCCGCTGCCGAGGTGATGCTGGGCCTGTGGGCCGTCCAGCACGGTGACGATGTGGCCGATACAGGGCTGAAATCGCGGATCGGCGATAGTTTGGACGGCTGCTCCCTGTCAGACGAATTCGCCGTTCGCGGGGGCTTCTCCGCCGTGGTCGGCAACCCACCATATGTCCGCATCCAAAACCTCCCGCAGGAGACTCGAGCGGCACTCCGCCGCAGCTGGCCAACAGCGCGGACCGGCAACACCGACCTGTACATCCCATTCGTAGAGTTGGCGCTGAGGGAGCTTGGCCCGGAGGGTGCCGCCGGATACATCCTCCCGCGTAGTTTCACGACGACTCAGGCGGGTACAGGCCTCCGGTCCTTACTCGGCGAGAGGCAGTCGGTAGTCGAGATCTACGACTTCGCTCACCATCAGGTGTTTGACGACGTAACCACGTACAGTTGCATGCTGTTCGTGTCTCGGCGCCACAACGACAGCTTCCGGTACGTGGCGGCGAACTCCTCCCAGCGCATCCCCGATGTTGCGCGGGCAGGCACGATCAACAGCTCCCGCCTAGGGGCCCTGCATGGGAGCTTGTTCTCGAGGATGCTCGACCCATCATCGAACGCCTTACAGGTGTCGGAACCCCACTGGGTGCGTGTGCGAGGATCGGAGCCGGGATCGCCACGCTCGCAGATTCCCTCTATCTAGTGGACGGTGCCCGAGACGCCCGGACTGGGCACCTCGTCAAGCGTACGGCGGACGCGGCGTACCACATTGAGGCCGACGCCACGGTCCCGATCGTCAAAGCCAGCCGCGTGCACACCGAACAGGACTTACACCTGAATGAGCAGCGGATCATCTTCCCGTACCGGCCTCTCGGCGATCGGTACGAGATCGTACCTGAGGAGGAGTTGCGCGCGCTGTATCCGGGCACACACGATTACCTGTCCGCGATGCGTGAACGCCTGGACAAGCGTGACAAGGGACGGTCAAACCCTGTGGCCTGGTACGCCTACGGGCGAACACAGGGGCTAGCGACGAACTTCGGGCCCAAGCTACTCACGTCGGGAATCAACCTGTGGGGGAGGTTCGTACTTAGTAGGCAGCCTGACGCCACGTTCTACGGGGGATACTGCGTGCAGTCTGCCTATGATCTACGGATCCTGGCGAAGATCCTCAATTCGCCCATACTAGACTACTACATCCACCGTACGAGCCGCATATACCGCGGCGGATACCGGTCGTTCACTCGCAACTCACTACAGCGGTTCTGCGTTCCGACTCTGTCCCCAGACGCGGAGGCGTTCGTCCTACGCGTGGACACAGTAAGCGAGTTGGTCGAGTTCCTCCTGCACGAGTACGGATTCGCACCGTCAGCACCGAGGGATCTCAGGGAGTTCCTCAATGCCTCAGACAAGATGCGTGGCCCTGCCGCTGTCTATGACGCTGCCAGCCCCGCGGTAGTGTCGACAGAGCCCGCGCGCCTCCGCCAGGCGTCGGCGAGTGTGTTGGGTGAGCTGACTAGGGGATCCCGGTCTCCCGTGGCCCCCTAGGGATCTGTTCCGTCCGCAAGCTCTCGGCCTCTAGAACTCCTCCGACCCCGCCGCCCGGAAGTACACAGTCGTCAGCAGCACGACGATCGCCATGAGCACGCACCCCGCCGCCGACCCGAACGGCCAGTCGCGCACCGTCTTGAACTGAAGCTCGATGAGCTCACCCAGCATCATCGACTTGGCGCCGCCGAGAAGCTTGGGCGTCACGAACGCACTGGCGCTTGGAATGAAGACCAGGACGCTGCCCGCCACGACCCCCGGCATGCTGAGCGGGAGCGTCACCTTACGGAACGCGGTGAACGGCGTGGTGCCGAGATCCTGCGCAGCTTGCGGAAGCGACTCGTCCAGCCGCTCCAGGGTCACGTAGAGCGGAAGGATCATGAACGGCAGGTAGCCGTACACGAGCCCGACCACGACCGCCGCGTCGGTTCCGTACAGCACGAGTGATTCCATGCCCAGCCGCTGCGCGAAGTTGTCCAGCAGGCCGCCCTTCCACAGGATGAATCGCCACGCGTACGTGCGGATGAGGAAATTCGTCCAGAACGGCAGCACGACTAGCAGGAGCAGCGTGTTCCGCCAGCGCTGCGACACGCGCGCCAGGCCGTATGAGAACGGGTAGCCGACCAGTAGGCACAGACCCGTCGTCAGCGCGGCGAGCCACAGCGACCTGCCGATGATGACGACGTAGCTGGGCGGGAACTCGTCACCCAACGGCCGCGCCAGACGGAGGTAGTTGCCGACCTGCGGAATCCAGGCGACGGAGCCGTCTACGTCGCGCGTCAGGAAGCTGTAGATGACGACGAGGGTGATGGGCGCGAGGAAGAAGACGACCAGCCAGAACATGGCGGGGAAGAGCAGGACGAGGTAGGGATGCGTGGCGGCCCACCGCGGCGCCTTCATGCGCGTCTGTCCCTCTGTGGACCTACCATAGAACGCGCTCCAGGAACGCCTGCGTTCGTGGATGCTCAGGCGCGCGCAATACCTGCCCCGGATCGCCTTCCTCGACGATGGCGCCCTCGTCCATGAAGACGAGGCGCGTGCCGACCTCCTCCGCGAACCGCATCTCGTGCGTGACGACGAGCATCGTCATGCCCTCGTCAGCGAGTCGCTTCATGACGACGAGCACCTCGTGCACCAACTCGGGATCCAGAGCCGACGTCACTTCGTCGAACAGCATGATCTTCGGCGTCATGGCCAGCGCGCGGGCAATGGCGACGCGCTGCTGCTGCCCTCCCGAAAGCGTACTTGGATAGGCGCCCACCTTGTCCGCAAGCCCTACCTTCGCGAGCAGCTCCGTCGCGCGCTCAACGCTCACGCTGCTTTCGACGCCCCGCACCAGACGAGGCGCCAACGCGACGTTCTCGACCGCGGTCAAATGCCCGAACAGGTTGAACCTTTGGAACACCATACCCACCTCGGCGCGCACAGCGTTGATGTTCGTCTCGGCGCCGTCCAGCGGCACGCCGTCGATGACGATATTGCCGGCGTCGGGCGTTGCGAGATGGTTCAGGCAGCGTAGGAGCGTGGATTTGCCCGAGCCACTCGGCCCGATGACGACGAGGCGATCCGACGGACGCACGTCCAGATCGACGTCGCGGAGGACCACCAGGCCGCCGTACATCTTACGCAGTCCGCGGACTTGTATGATCGGGTCTTGCACGGTCCTGCTTGCGCTCCAACACACGCGCGAGTTGAGATAGCGAGAGGGTGAGCACGAGGTAGATGAGCGCGAGTAGCAGGTAGACAGACAGGGTATCGAACGTCGCCGCGACCTCCAGGCGCGCTCGTTGCGTCATCTCCTCCAGGCCGATCACCGCCGCCAGCGACGTGTCTTTCAGGAGCGCGACGGACTGGTTCACCAGCGCGGGCAGCACGTTGCGCACCGCTTGCGGCAACACCACGTGCCACAGCGTCTGGCGCCCGGTAAGACCCAGCGCTCGCGCCGCCTCCCGTTGCCCGTCGTCGACCGACTCGATCCCGGCGCGGAACACCTCAGCCAGGTACGCGCCGTAGCACAGCCCAAACGCGAGCACGGCCCACGCGAACTTCGGCACGATTCGGAACTGAACGAGAAGTCCGGGCAACGCGAATCCCGCGATCAGCAACGTGACAAGCAGCGGAACCCCACGCAGCAACTCAATGTAAGCGGTGGCGGCGAGCCGCAGCGCCCGATAGCGGGACAGACGGGCGCTGGCGAGAAGGAGTCCAAGCGCCAGCCCCAGCGCAAGCGAGCACACTAGTAGCGCAAGCGTCAGCCACAGCCCGCCGAGGAAGTAGACCAGCCTATCCGCCACGTTCCTCCCGCGTATCGAGCCCGAAGAGCATTGCTTCCCGCGGTGCGGCGCCAGCGCCAGGGATAGTCAGCACGCGGCTCCTACCCCGGACACATCGCCGCTGCCGGTCCTCTATCGCCCGAGTCGTTCCCGCATGTAGGCGTAATCCTCGCGGGTTTGCGCGATGACGCCGTCCGTGTCCAGGTCGCGCCAACTGTGTCCGCCCTGGTACTCGGAGTGGAACGACACGACCCCGTCGAAGTCGATCTCCGCCAGGCACTCGAACACCTCGTCCCAGCGTACGATGCCCTCAGCGAGCGGCACGAGCTTCTCCTGCCACTTCACCTCGCCGTCGGCCTCATGGCGGAACCAGCCGAAGTCCTTGAGCGCCATCATGCGAATGCGGTCGTGCACGGCGTCCATGCCGATCTTCCAGCCGCTACGACCGCCCTCGACAGTCATATGTCCGGGGTCGATGTAGGCGCCCAAGGCGGCGGGGTCGAAGCCGTCGAGCAACCGCGCGATGACGTGGGACGACGCCGTCATGTCGTTCCCAGAGTGATTGTGTAGACACGCCGTGACGCCCGCTCCCTGGGCCAAAGGCTCAATACGCGCCAGACACTCACGGACTTCCGCGACCTGTCCCGCAAGCTTGCGGAAGCCCTGATACCGCCAGTACCCGAGCTTCATATGCTTGATACCGGCCGCCTTTGCCGCGCGGAACGTCGCCTTCGCGTCGTCATCAGCGTCCGTGATCGCCGTGGTGATCATTGGGACTTCGGCGCCGACGGCGCGTAACGCCTCAATGGCTACGGGCAACTTCTCCTCGACACCGTCCGGCGTGACGTGTCCGCCGGGCCGGACGGTCAGGTCCAGGCCATCGAAGCCGATGTCGACCGCGGCGCGGCCGGCGTCCTCAACGGACAGCTCCTGCAAGTGCTTCGAGAACATCACTACCTTCAAGGCAGAAACCTGACCTTCCTACTCAATTCCGGTCTGCAGCTGCGGCACATTCGACGCGCTCGTGGGGAGCTCCGCCGCGAGCGGGCCGCCTAGATCCTGCATACTCAGCTTGCGCGTGAACTGGAACTGTCCCGTTCCAGACGCAATGTAGATGTACGTGTCGCCGGAGTCCCGATCGAAGAACGTGAGTGTGCTAATGGCTCCCGTTGTCTCGAAGTCAACATCCACATTTTGGAAGGTGCTGAGGTACTGCGCCTGGGCGCTCGGGACCAGCGGGAATCTCCCAAGGGCCACAGCCACCGCGACGCCACCGACGACGATCCCTACGGCTATGCCAGCCCATCCACGCATGCGGGTTCCTTCCCTGATGCGACACGCCGACGGGAGTGTCCCGTGACGCCGCGCAATCCTACCGGACGCCGGGAGGGGCCGCAATTGTCAGAGGGTCGCCGCGAGGCTACACTAGGGGCGGTTAAGACTTTCTCTGGGTCTAGGCGGGCGCACGTGGCGACACCCAAGCGCATTGTCATCGGCACGCGCGGCAGCGCCCTCGCGAGGACGCAGACGAAGTGGGTCATCGCCCAGCTCGTCGCCGGCCATCCCGGCCTCGACGCGCGCGAGCAAGTCATCACCACCACCGGCGACAGACGAACCGACGAGCCGCTGCCAGAAATCGGCGGCAAGGGGCTCTTCACGGCTGAACTCGAGACTGCGCTGCTAGAGGGCGAGATCGACGCCGCCGTACACAGCATGAAGGATCTGCCCACGGACATGCCAGATGGGCTGTGCGTGGGCGCGATCCCGGCGCGGGAGACACCTTTCGACGCCGTCATATCCGCCGACGGGTCTCTTCTCAAGGATTTGCCGCAGCGCGCGAAAGTCGGCACGAGCAGTCGACGTCGGCAGGCGCAGCTGCTGGCGGCGCGGCCTGATCTTCGCGTCGAGTCCATCCGCGGCAACCTGGACACGCGGATCCGCAAGCTCCGCGACGACGACTGGGACGCAATCATCGCCGCCGCGGCAGGTCTAGCGAGGCTGGGACGGCTCGACGAAGCCACAGAGATCCTCACGCCAGACAAGATGCTGCCAGCCGTCGCGCAGGGCGCGCTTGCCATACAGACCCGCGTCGGCGACGACCCCACGGCGAGCGTCCTCGGCGTGATTCACGACGAGTCGACGGCGCGGGGCGTGGCCGCCGAGCGGGCGTTCCTGCACGCGCTGGGAGGCGGATGCCACGTACCCATCGCGGGGCTCGCCGAAGTCGCGGCGACGAAAGACACACTCGCGTTACGCGGACTCGTCGCGGCGGCGGACGGCACACGCGACATACGCGGGTCCGCCACGGGAGAAGTACCCGAGGATGTAGGACGGCGCCTCGCGCGCGAACTCTTGGACAAGGGCGCCGCCGACCTGCTCGCGGAGGCCGAGGCATGAGCGCGGTTGTGTACCTCGTAGGCGCTGGGCCAGGCGACCCAAAGCTGCTAACCATCAAGGGCCGCGAGTGCCTCGAGCGCGCGGACGTTGTCTTCTACGACGCCCTCGCAAACCCCGTCCTTCTGGACCTCGCGCCAGACCACGCCGAACTGCTCTACGTCGGCAAGCGTAGCGCGGCTCACGCCGTGCCTCAGGAAGAGATGAACGAGCGGCTTGTCGAAGCGGCGGAAGCCGGGAAGACGGTCGTACGGCTAAAGGGCGGCGACCCGTTCATTTTCGGTCGCGGCGGCGAGGAAGCGGAACGGCTGCGCGAGGCTGGCGTCCCCTTCGAGATCGTGCCTGGCATTCCTTCGCCCATCGCTGGGCCGGCCTACGCGGGCATTCCGTTGACGCACCGTGACCACGCGTCGTCGGTGGCCTTCGTGACCGGACACGAGCGCGCGGAGAAGACGGAATCCACCGTCAGCCTCGGCGCGATCGGCGCAGCCGTGGATACCGTGGCGATCCTCATGGGAACCGCGCGTATAACGGGTATCGTGGCGGAGCTGGTCCAGGGCGGGCGGTCGCCCGACACTCCTGTCGCGCTCGTGCAGTGGGGCACGCGGCCGTATCAGCGCACGCTGGTAAGCACGCTGAAGGATGTCGCGTCCGACATGGCGAAGGCTGGCATGGGCTCGCCCGCGATCATCCTCGTTGGGGATGTCGTGGGGCTACGAGACACGCTGGCGTGGTTCGACACAAAGCCGCTGTTCGGCAGGCGCATCGTCGTCACCCGCGCGCGCGAGCAGGCCAGTTCGCTCGTGTCGCTCCTGAGCGACGCTGGCGCGGACGTCATCGAATTCCCGACCATCAAGACGGAGCCGGCGGAAGATGTCGGCGCGTTAGACGATGCTCTGTCGGTCATCAGCGCGCGTAGCTGGGTGGTATTCACGAGCGCCAATAGCGTGAGGTACGTCTGGGAACGCTTGGACGCCCTTGGTCGCGACAGCCGGACGCTCGCTGGCGTGCGCGTGGCAGCCATCGGTCCCGCGACGGAGGCCGCGCTCGTTAGCCACGGTATATGCCCCGACTTCGTAGCCCCACGCTCGCGATCGGAAGGGGTCGTGGAGGACATCGGCGACGTGTCTGGCGCGGACATCCTCGTGCCTCGCGCCGACAAGGGACGGGCAGAACTCGTGGATGGGCTCCGAGAGGTAGGCGCGACTGTTACGCCGGTGACCGCCTACCGGACAGTTCCCGATGGCGCCGGCGCAGACCGAGTCGCCCAATTCCTCGCGAACGACGAGGTTGACGCCGTGACATTCACGAGCGGCTCGACCGTAGAGAACTTCATGGACGCGCTGCCGGGGGATGAGTCGCGGCGCGCCGTGAAAGACGTGTGTATAGCGGCTATCGGCCCCGTGACCGCGACCGCGGCCAAGGAGCGGGGCCTCGCCGTGACGGTAGAGGCGGACAGCGCCTCCGTCGAATCCCTGTCGGAAGCCTTGATTAGACACTTTATGTCCGGCTAATCCAGGCTATAACTTCAGGCAGGAGGACCAGGGGTATGGAGAGTCGAGTTCTCAAGTTCGTCGTCGCTGGCGTGTTACTGACCGCTGGCGTCGGAGCGTTGATGTTCACAACGCTCAAGGATCCAGAATCCAGCCTTACGCGTTTCACTCCCGACCAGCTTCTCGCGGCGAACCCGGCCGATGTTGGGCGCCGAGGCGTCCAGGTGGACGGATTTGTCGCGGAAGGCACCGAGCGGTACGACATGGGCGCCAAGGAACTCCGGTTCCAAGTGCGTGACACGGCGAAAACGGCGTTCGTGAACGTCGTCTATCGTGAGGGTCTCAAGCCCGACACGTTCGCCGAGGGTCAAGGCGTCGTCGTCAGCGGCAGGTATCTCGCCGCCTCGAAGACCATCGAGGCGGACAAGCTGATGACGAAGTGCCCATCGAAGTACGAGGCCGAGACGCCGGAGTCCGGCGAGATGGCCTCAGCCGTCGGGTCCGGCAATTGAGCGATCGAGCGCGCGAAACACGCAACGACTTCGCCCTAGTCATCGGGTTTGCGGGCATCGCGGCCCTGGCGTGGGTAGCTCTGGCTAGCGTCTATGGTGACGCGGTCGCAGGGCTCGCTAGAGTGACCACGTACGGCGCGGTGGGCGCCTCGATATGGTCCACGGTGGCGCTCTTCTACGGACTGCGCGCCGGCCGTGTCGGGTGGATACACAGCGGGCGGCGAGGGGTCGTCGTCTCGTCGGTGTTCGTCCTATTCGCCACGTTCTGCCTGCTCTACGCCCTGACGTTCGACTGGGCGAACCTCGACTACGTCTGGCGGACATCGAAGCCGGGCCAACCGCTCATCTACAAGATCAGCGCCCTCTGGGGCGGCATGTCGGGGTCGATGCTGTTCTGGCTGTCCATCCTCGCCGTGTGTGCGCTCGTCATGGCGTGGAAGAGCAGGCACGAGGAAGACGAGCTCACGAGCTACGCGCTCGCCGGGATGTCCATCATCCTCCTCTTCTACGCGATTCTCGTAGCTGGAATCATCCCGGGCATCAAGAACCCGTTTGCCTTCGCGGCTCCCGATCTGCTTGCAGCCATCCAGTCTGGTCGCACGCGCGGGATGGGCATGAACCCACTCCTACAGACCCCCGCGATGCTTATCCACCCGCCCAACCTGTACGCCGGGTTCGTTGTCTGCACGGTGCCGTACGTCTACGCGCTGGGGGCGCTCGCGTCTGGCTCGGGTGGCACGGAGTGGATCAAGCGCTCGAGGCGCTGGACTATCGCGGCGTGGCTGTTCCTGACACTGGGCAATGTCATCGGCGGCGCTTGGGCCTACGGCGAGCTGGGGTGGGGCGGCTACTGGGGATGGGATCCCGTCGAAAACGCGGGGCTGCTGCCGTGGCTGATGATCACGGCGTTCCTGCACTCGGTCATCATCCAAGAGCACCGGAACATGCTGAAGGTGTGGAACGTGATCCTCATCGCGCTCACGTTCATGCTCGTGCTCTTCGGCACGACACTGGTGCGCAGCGGGTTGCTGTCGTCCATCCACGCATTCGGCGAGTCGCAGGCGCTCATCACCTACTTCCTGTCGTTCTTGGGCGTGAACGCCCTGGTCGCGGGCGCGATGATCGCCCGCCGCTGGCAGTCGCTACGCAGTATGAACCGGTTCGATTCGCTGCTGTCGCGCGAGGCCGCGTTCCTGCTGAACAACTGGATATTCGTAGTCGGCGCCGTCGTCGTGTTTGCTGGGACGACCTTCCCGCTCATCTCGAAGTCCTACTACACGTTCGTCAAGGGCATCGAGAACCGCGAGATAGCGGTCACCGAACCCTACTACAACACCTTCATCGTACCGCTAGGTCTCATCCTTCTGCTGCTCACCGGCATCGGGCCGATGATCTCGTGGAAGAAGGCGACGGAATCGAACCTGCGGCGCAACTTCCAGATGCCGACGCTGGTGGGCGCCGCGGCGGCGGCTCTCAGCATCTACCCGTTCTATCGCGTCGGCTCCGAGAATCCCGATGGCGTCCCTCTGCTGAAGACGACGTACGCCGTCCTGTGCATCTTCGCGTCGGCGTTCGTGCTCGCTACGGTCGCACTTGAGTACTACAAGGGCATGCGGGTCCGCATGCGGCGCGGATCCAGTGGGCCCTTCCGGGCCTTCATTGAGCTGAACCTACGCAACAAGCGACGCTATGGGGGCTACATCGTCCACGTCGGCATGGTGCTGTTCTACCTCGGCACGCTTGGCGCCAAGGGCTTCCAGGTGTCGCACCGGGTCGTTCTACAGCCTGGCGAGACGTACCAGGTCGCCGACTACACGTTGACGCTGGGCGAGGCGTTCTTGGAGCGCGGGGGCGATGCGGGCCCACCGACGCCGCCGGGCGTGAAGGGCGCCATCCGGGCGGCAAACGCGCAGTACCAGGGCGTCAACGTCGAAGCCAAGCGGAGCAGCGGCGACACGATCACGTTGAGGCCAGCGCTGGGACACTACGACGGGCACGACGGCCCGCCCACGTATGAATCCGCGATCCTGCGGCGGGGAACGCACGACCTCTACATCGCGCTTGGGGAGGTCACCCAGGAAGGCATGGCGGACATGCAGGTGTTCTACAACCCGTTCGCGTGGGTCGTGCTCATCCTGGCGCCGACGGTGATGCTCGTCGGATCCATCGTGTGCTTGGGCGAGGCGGGAACGAAGCGCAAAGAGGAGGCGTCCGCATGACCCAGCGGCTCCTGCGCAGCGCTGTGCTGGTCATACTGTGCCTTGCAGTCTCAACGTCGCTCCTCGCGCAGGTGGGTCACGACCTCACGCCGGTCGAGGATCCGTCGAAGCACGCGCACATGCAGTTGACGACGGACCAACGCACGGAACTCAAGAAGGCGACCCGGCAGATCCTATGCTACTGCGGCTGCCCTCCGACGCTCGTAGACGAGTGCATCTGTGGCACGGCGCGAGAAATAAAGGACGGCATGGCCCTCCAGTTGCTCGACGGTGTGACGCCCCAACAGATTGCCGACGAATACATCGCCCGCAGGGGCACGCAGTACCTCGCGGCCCCACCGAAGGAGGGCTTTGACCTCGTCATCTGGATATTCCCAGCGTTCGCGTTTGCCGGCCTTAGCGCGCTGTTTTGGGTGCTCATCAGCCGTCTCGTCCGTCGGCGGGAACACGCCCCGCAGCCGACGACGACGACACAGGAGCTCAGCGAGTATCAGCAGCAGATCGAGCGGGAACTCAGCGAACGGAAAGACGCATGACTGAATCCGCAATGATCGGCGTAGGTCTGTTCGCTTTCGGCCTCCCTACGTTGCTGTACCTGTTGCGGCCGGTGCTGACTATGGGCGGCGTGACCGTAGAGGACGACCGCGCGGCGCGCGAGGCGCGTGAGCTACTCGGCGAGCGCGAACGCAGCTACACGGCGCTGACGGACCTGGACTTCGACTTCGAATGCGGCAAGATATCGGAGGAGGACTACGAACGTCTGCGCCACGATCTGATGGTGGAGACGGCAGAGGTGCTCTCGCGCATAGACGCGCGCATAGCGGCCGCGGGGGGCGGTGTCCCTGCGGCAAGCGCGACATCGGCCATGCACGAGGACGCGCTGGAACAAGAAATCAGCCGACATCGAACGGGACGAGGGGGCGGGCGCCGCCAGGTCTCTTCCGACGACCTGGAGAAGGAAATCGAGGCGTTCCGCAGTTCAAGGAAGGGAGACGCGCAATGAGGCGAATAGCACTGCCTACTTCGATTGCGCTCTCGTTAGGTGTGGCCCTGCTGACGCTCACCATGCCCGCCATAGGGCAGGAGGTTAGCGGCGTTATCCGAGGCCGCGTGATGGACGACGTCAACGGGGGCGCCGTAGCAGACGCCGTCGTGACGCTAACCTGGGGCGAGAACGGCGCGGAAGTGCGCGAGATCGTCACGTCCTCAGACGGTCGCTACGAATTCGTGGACCTCCCCGTGGACGACGAACTCACTTTCACGTTGGCGACCGAAATCGACGGCGCTCCCGTGAAGAACGAGAACGTCACGCTGTCCACTTGGACGCCGGAGATGGTTTACGACCTGACCCGCGCGGACACGACAACGGACGGCGAGGTGATACACGTCGGCCTCTCTGTGGTCCTCCCGCCAACCGACGGTGGAGGGCAGGTGCAGGTCATTGAGTTCCTGGACATCATGAACGAAAGCGAGTCGGCATACGCCGAGCAGGACCACGACGGCAACCCCATTGGCCTGCACGTGCACATACCGCACGTCGCGCACGCCGTGAGCGTGGACAACAAGGACATCCAGACGCGGATAGATGAGACCGGTCTGAGCATCGTCGATCCGCTGCAGCCGGGTCGCACGCTCATCACGCTGTCGTATCACTTCGAGGCGGCGCAGACGGCGGACCTGTCGCGCTCCATGCACGCGGCAGTGCGCGAGGTGCGGGTGCTCGCAGGCAACCCGGCGTACACCGTGTCCTCGCCGGGGTTCACCCGAGGCGAGTCCGCCGACATCCACGGCGAGGCGTACATCACCTTCCAGGGGAGCCCAGTACCGGCGTACACGAACATCGATATCAGGCTGCGCGCGACGGGCGCAGCGGCGAGCCCACGCCCATCCGCGTCGCCAACAACGACTGGGTCGGACTCCAACGCGATGGTCCTGCTGCTGCTTGTCGGCGCCATCTCGCTGACGACGGGCGGCGCCATCGGCGCGTGGGTCATGCAGAGCCGGCGACCTGCTGGCGGCTCCATCCCGGCATCCGGCGGCTTCGACCCGGGCTTCCTCAAGGGCTTGAAGGCATCTCACCTGGTCGCGCTCAAGGACGCGCACCTGGAGATGATCTCGCACCTAGACGAGCAGCACGAGGCCAAGGAACTGTCAGGTGGCGCGCACCGGCGCGTGCGTGACGAATACAAGGCGCGCCTAGGCGCCATTATGGAGCGGCTAGGAGGACGGTAGCGCATGGCGCTCCTCGCCGCCGAGAACGTCTCGAAGGAGCTCGACGGACGGCTCGTGCTGCGGGAGGCCTCCGCCGAGTTGCACGCCGGTCGGTGCCTGGCGTTGTTCGGCTCCAACGGAAGCGGCAAGTCCACGCTCCTGCGGATATTGGCCACGCTTTGGCGACCGACCCGAGGAGCCGTCACGTGGGATGGCAGCCCCGTCGCGAAGGGCCGCGCCGCCTACCGTCGGCAATTGGGGTACGTCGGTCACGAGTCCCAGCTCTACGGCGACCTGTCGGCGCGGGACAACCTGCTCTTCTTCGGCGGCCTCTACGGCGTGCGGAACGTCCGGACGCGCGCCGATGAACTGCTCGAGGAAGTCGGCCTGACCCGCTTCGCGGACATCCCGGTGCGCGCGTATTCCAGGGGCATGACACAGCGCGCAACGCTCGCCAGAGCCCTGATACACACGCCGCGAATCCTACTGCTCGACGAGCCGTTTACAGGTCTGGACGCCACGATGCGCGCCGCGGCCCTGAAGCGGCTGCGGATGGCGTGCGACGACGGGGCCGCCATATGCCTCGTGACGCACGACATCGAGTCAGGGTATGAAGCGGCAACCGACGTGGCCTTCGTGCGGCGCGGTCGCGTCGAGTCCGCGGAGGCCGACTCGCTGGACGAGTTGCGCGCCGTCTACGCGAACGAGGACGCGGTATGACAGCCAGCGGGGCCACATGGACATCGCAATTCACGAGGCTTGTGGCGAAGGATCTCGGGCTCCACTGGCGCAATCGCGAGGCGCTCTACGTCGTGGGTCTCTTCTCGCTGCTCGTCGTGCTGGTGTTCGCCTTCGCGTACGGTCCAGAGTTCGTGCCGCCAGGTCTAGGACGCGGGGCGCGGCAGGGCGAGTTGGCGAAGCTGGGGGCGGCGATATTCTGGTCGGCCCTGGCGTTCGGCGCCGTTATCGCGTTGCACAGAAGCGGCGAGGCGGATCGCGAACACGGCGCCATGTCCGCCATCCGGCTCGCGGGCGTAAGTCCTACGGCGGTGTATCTGAGCCGTATCGCGAGCATCTTCGTCGTGCTTACCGCGATTGAGGTCGCGCTCCTCCCGGCCGTGGTGGTGTTCCTCCAAGTGGAGTCTATGACAGCGCCCGACATGACTCGTATGGCGGGCGTGGCCGCGCTCGGGACGTGCGGCGTAAGCGCCATAGGAGCCTTCGTGTCGACGATGACGGCCTCGGCGAGTGGCCGCGAGAGCCTGCTGTCCGTCGTGCTGCTGCCGCTGATGGTGCCGCTGCTGATCGCCGCGACCAAGGTCAGCGTGGACATCTTCGCGTCACGGCCCATCGACGACATGCGGTGGTTCTCGCTGCTAGTGGCGTATCCGCTGTTGACGACGGGCGTCGGGGTCGCGCTGTTCGACTCGCTATTGGAGGAGTGACGATGACGAGTTCGCGCATCAACGCCGCGCTGGGGTTACTCACGGCAGCGCTCGTGCTTGTCGGCGCGACGTTCGTGTTCGTCGTCGCGCCGATAGAAGTCCAGATGCGCGAGATCCAGAAGATCTTCTACTTCCACGTCGGCGCGGCGTGGTCCATGTTCGTCGCATTCACGGTAACGGCGGTGTTCGGCATCGTCTACCTGGTGCGACGCAACCCGCGCGCGGATGCCATCGCGGGGGCGTCCGCCGCCGTCGGTTGGATCTACGCCGCCATCGTGCTGCTAACAGGCATGCTCTGGGCGCGTAGTGCGTGGAACACGTGGTGGAACTGGGAGCCGCGTCTGACATCCATGCTGGTGCTGTGGCTCATGTACGCGGGCTACCTCCTGTTCCGCTCGACGACGAGCGGTGACGCCCGTCGGACATACTCGTCGGTCTTCGGCATCTTCGCCTTCGTGATGGTGCCGATCGTGTACTTCTCCATCAAGATATGGGGCAGCGTCCTGCACCCGACGACCAAGACCAAGTGGGCTCTCGACAACCGCATGTACTACGGCATGGTGCTGGGAACGCTGGCGATGTCAGCGGCGTACGTCCTGCTCACGCGGTTGCGCGCGGACGTTGAGATCGCAGAGCAGGAAGTCGCGGCGTTGCGTCAGGAACAGCTATTCGGCGAGGACACCGGGGGGTAAGCGCATGCGGGCATCGGTGGCAGTATTGGCGGTCGTGGCGTTCGCGTGCGGCGCGTACGGGCTGATGAGCGCGATACCAGTGGGCGTATCCGCACAGGAAGCGCGTGACGAGATAGAGACCGTGATGGCGGGCACGCCCGACGCATCCTTGGACGCGGCGGTGGCGCAGGCGGTCGCATATCTTGAAGCGGAGCAGTCGCGCCGCGTGCGGTTCCTGTTCATGGGATACGTCGTGATATGGGCGGCGCTCGGGGTTTACATGGTCTCCGTCGCGCGGCGGCAGGGGCGCATCGAAGCCGAGATCGCGCGGCTTAAGGACGCCGCCTAACCGGTATCGCCGTTGTCGGAGCCGTCCAGCTTCTTGCGTAGGGCGTGTAGAGCGTTGAGCGCCTCCAGCGGCGTCATTGCGTCGACTTCCATCGCCGTGAGCTCATCTCGAAGCTCCTCCAGCAACGGGTCCGTCGTTCCCGACGACGGCGGCACGAACAGCGACATCTGTAGGCCTCCGTCCGTGGTGGCGCGCCTGCGAGGGCGTCGACGAGGCCGCGGCCCCTTCCGCTCACCGACCGATATCTCGTGCTGCTCCAACACGACGAGGATGTCCATCGCGCGCGAAATGACGGAGTCCGGCAGCCCCGCCAGCCGAGCCACGTGGATGCCGTACGAGTCGTCTGTCCCGCCCTCGACGACCTTGCGCAGGAACGTGATCCGCTCCTCGTCCTCGTGAATCGCGACGTTGTAGTTCCGCACGCGCGGGTACTTGTCGGCAAGTTCGATGAGCTCGTGATAGTGCGTCGCGAACAGGGTCTTGGCGCCGGTCTCCGTGAGTATGTGCTCCGCGACGGCCCACGCGATGCTGATGCCGTCGAAGGTGCTCGTGCCTCGCCCGATCTCGTCCAGAATCAGCAGACTACGATCCGTGGCGTTGTTGAGGATGTTCGCCGTCTCGTTCATCTCGACGAGGAACGTGCTCTGCCCCATCGCCAGATTGTCGGCAGCCCCGACCCTCGTGAAGATGCGATCCACGACGCCCAGGTGCGCCTCGGCGGCAGGCACGAAGCTGCCCATCTGCGCCATCAACGTGATGAGCGCCACCTGCCGCAGATAGGTCGACTTGCCGGACATGTTGGGACCGGTGATGACCTGCAACTGCTCGTGGTCGCAGTTCAGATGCGTGTCGTTGGGCACGAACCCCTCGTGGGTCACCAGTTGCTCCACGACCGGATGCCGGCCGCTCTTGATGAAGAGCGCCGCCGTCTCGTCCACCTCGGGCTTGACGTAGTTGTTCTTGACGGCGATGTAAGCCATCGCGGCGAGGAAATCGAGGATGGCGAGGATCGCCGCGGCGCGTTGGATACGCGATATCTCGCCCTTAACCTGCTCCCGCACCTGGAGGAACAGGTCGTACTCGAGATCTAGAATTCGCTCCTGGGCGTTGAGTATCTTCTCCTCGAACTCCTTCAGTTCCGGCGTGATATAGCGTTCTGCGTTCGCGAGGGTCTGCTTGCGGATGTACGACTCGGGCACGCTAGCCAGGTTCGCGCGCGTGACCTCGATGTAGTAGCCGAAGACCTGGTTGTAGCCGACCTTGAGTGACGAGATTCCTGTCGTCTCGCGCTCAGTGTCCTGTAGCTGGGCGATGCGCTCCTTGCCGTTGGCGAGGATGTCGCGCAGTTCGTCGAGGTCGGCGTTGTAGTCGTCGCGAATGAGCCTGCCGTCGCGGAGGGTGATGGGCGGCTCCTCGTGCACGGCGCGCAGGACCAGGTCCACGACATCAGCGCAGGTGTCCAACGAGTCGTGCAGCGTCGCGAGGAGGCTGCTGCTCTTCGTCGAGAGCGCCTCCTTCAGCGCGGGCAGTATCGACAGAGACGACCCCAGCGATTGCAGATCGCGCGCGTTAGCGGAGCCCAGACCCACACGTCCGACGAGCCGTTCGACGTCGTACACGCCTTTGAGCAGCGCACGGAGGTCGTCCAGGGGGCCGAGTTCGGCGCGCAGCTCCGCAACCGCGTCGAGTCTGGACCGTATCTCACGGGCGTCCAACAACGGCTGCACGATAGCCTGTCGCAGCTTGCGCCCGCCCATCGGCGTCAACGTGCCGTCGAGGATCTGCAGCAGCGTGCCGTGCGAGGATCCGTCGCGCATCGACCGCACGAGCTCGAGGTTGCGTTGCGTCGCGCCGTCCATCGCCATGAACGACTCGGTGGAGTACGTGTCCATGGACGTCAGATGGTCGACGTTCTCCTTCTGCGTGTCGTGCAAGTACGACATAAGCGCGCCGCCGGCGCCGATCGCGGCGTGCATGCCTTCGCAGCCGAAGCCGTCAAGTGACGCCGTCTGGAAGTGGCGTAGCAGCGTTCCCCGCGCCGTCTCCGGGTCGAACTGCCACGCGGGCAACTCGTTGAGGGCGGGGCGCACGGCCTCCTCCGCCTCGGACAACCCGTCGCGGTGTCGAAATCCCTCGGGCAGCAGCAGTTCCGCCGGCATCAGCCGCGTGAGTTCCGCCGACACCTTCTCGATAGTGGCTAGCTCGGTGACGTGGAACTCGCCCGTGGAGACATCCGCGCACGCGAGGCCGAATGTCTTCTCGAAGGCGTAGAGGGCGACGATGAAGTTGTTCGCCTTGACGTCCAAAACCTTGGGGTCGGTGACGGTCCCTGGCGTGACGACCCGTATGACGGCGCGCTTAACGACGCCGCGCGCCAGTTTCGGATCCTCGACCTGCTCGCAGATGGCGACCTTGTGACCCGCCTGAATCATCTTGTAGAGATGCGCGTCCAGGGCGTGGTAGGGGAAGCCGGCGAGGGGTATCTTGTCGCCGTTGGCGTCCTTCTCTCCGCGGGACGTCAGCGTGATCTCCAACGCGCTTGCCGTGACCTTGGCGTCGTCGAAGAACGTCTCGTAGAAGTCTCCCATGCGGAAGAAGAGGACCGCGTCGGGATTCTCCGCCTTGATCCCGTGGTACTGCTCCATCATGGGGGTCGTCTTGGCTTTTGCCACCTGCTCTGTCGATGCCTTTCGTGGGTCTGGAACGTTGGCTGGGTCGCGCGCGTCGTCGCCGACAGTAGAACTACGCGCGCGGGTGTCCTCGGGGTTCAGGCCCGGTGGCCATCGTCGGGTGGCCGTCGGCAAAGCGCAAGGACAGCGCCGGCCATCTTGGCGACGGGTCCCAACCGCCGTAGGATTACCGTCAGCCTTCACACCCACGGCGCCAAACGGTTCCACAGGAGAGGACACGCATGTCCAGGGAATGGACGCTCTACCACAATCCGGGATGCAGCAAGTCGCGCGCGGCGATGGCGTATCTTGAGGAGAACGGCATAGACGCCGACGTCGTCGAGTATCTCGGGGCGACGCCGACAGCTGACGACATTCGCGGTCTGTTGACAAAGCTAGGTGTCGGCGTGCGCGACATCATCCGCGACGGCGAGGACGAATACGACGAGGCTGGCCTCGGTGACGAATCGCTCAGCGACGACGCGCTCATCTCCGCCATCGTCGCGCAGCCGATTCTGTTGCAGCGGCCCATCATCGTACGGGGTGACAGAGCGGTCATCGGCCGACCAACCGAGGCCATCGACGACCTGCGCTAACGCCCTTCGTTAGGCGCGCGGCCAGCCAACCCGGGTCCAATCCCCGGGCGATTGCGTGACCACGCGCGGCCGGTGTACCATGCGCGACCGCACGGGGAAGTATCTACGCGGGATTGGTGGGGGATATACGCATGAAGCTCGTGAGCTTTCGGTCGGACGATGGGCCACGCCTCGGCCTGTCGGTCGGAGATGCGGTAGTCGATGTGGCCGCTACCTACGCGGCCCACTTCGAGGGCGACGCGTCCGCCCTGGGCACGATGCGGTCGTTCCTGAACGGCGGCGAGACCGCGCACGAAGCGGCTCAGCAGGTGCAGGATCTGGCGACGGCGTCGCCGGAGAAGGCGACGACGACCGACGCCGCGCTGACCGCTCCCGTGCCTGATCCGCCGAAGCTGCTCTGCCTCGCCGGCAACTACGCCGAGCACATCCGCGAAGGCGGCGGAATCGCGTTGGAGAAGGAGCAGACGACGCCGCGGGTGTTCATGAAGCCGCCGTCCACGACCATCGTCGGCCCTGGTGACGCCATCGTGATCCCACGCAACGCGGGATGGATCGACTGGGAAGCTGAGCTAGCGATCGTGATGGGCCGGCGCGGGAAGTACATCGACGCGGCAGAGGCGCTGGACTACGTCGCCGGGTACACGATCGTCAACGACGTGTCGGAGCGACAGCTCGTCATCGACAAGGACCGCGAGCCACGGGACGGCGACAGCTGGTTCGACTGGCTCAACGGCAAGTGGTTCGACACGTTCGCGCCGCAAGGGCCGTGCCTCGTGACGTCGGACGAGATCACCAACCCGGACTCCCTACGCATCGCGCTCCGCGTGAACGGCGCCTCGAAGCAGGACTCTAGCACGAGTCACATGGTCTTCACGTGCGCGGAGCTCATCGAGTGGGTGTCGCGCAACATGACGCTGGAGCCAGGCGACATCATCTCCACTGGCACGCCGTCGGGAGTAGGCAAGGCGCGCGGCGAGCACCTCAATCCTGGCGACACCGTCGATGTTGAGATCGAGGGCATCGGGGTTCTATCGAATCCCGTGGTGAGTGAAGACTAGGACAAGACCTGGCAAGAAGGCAGCCAAAGGAACGACATGAGCGAGACCATTGGGCCTTTCGTGAAGGCAGCGGACGCAGTCGCGATCGAGCTCCCGTTCGCGAACATCTCCTGGCACTGCCACGCGCAGAACTCCGCGTTGCGGGATCTGGCGCTGGGTACGGCGACCTTCCCGAAAGGTGGCGGCCATGCCTCGCACAGGCACCCCAATGCCGAGGAGTTCATCTACGTCGTAAGTGGCAGGGCGCGGCAGGCTGTCGAGGACGAGGTGATGGAGCTGGAGCCCGGCGACTGCGCGAACATACCGCATAACGCGGTGCATTCCACCCTGAACATCGGCGACGGCGACCTCGTCATCCTCGTAGGATTCAGCGCGGCGGACCCAGAGACGATCGACCTCTAGTAGGCGCGAGTGTAGTTGCGTAGACGCTGCGACGGGAGCTTCCAGCCATGCACGTCTACTACGTGCGCCACGGCGAGTCGACGAACAACAACGGTGACACGCACGACCCTGACCCGGCTCTTACCGACGCCGGTCAGGCGCAGGCGCGGCACGCCGGGGCCGCTCTGCGGAGCCTGGGGATAGGGAGGCTGTACTGTAGCCCGTTGCGCCGCAACCTCCAAACGGCGCGGGCCATAGGCGATGCGTTGGGACTGACCCCACATGTCATGCCCGAGCTGTGCGAGATCGGCGGGATAGCACCCCACGACTACGGGTCGGGCGAGTTGGAGCAGCGCAGCGGCATGGCACCTGCGGAGATCCTCGACATATGCCCCGGCGCGACACTCTCCGAGGAGATCACCGAGGCGGGTTGGTGGTTCCTCCGTCGGGACGTCCTCGACGCCGACGACACGCTCGTGTGGCAGCACGCCGTCACCAGCGCGAAGCGCATGCGGGCGCGCCTCATGGCGGAGCGGGGCGGCGCGGACGATGTCACCGCGTGTGTCGGCCACGGAGCTGCCGGCTGGCTGTTCTTCGAGGCGTTCCTGGGACTCGAACCCGTCTACACACAGCAACGCTTCGGCTTGGATAACTGCTCGATCTCCTACTTCCGCATGCGAGACCACGGTATCCGGTTGGCGTTCTCGAACCGGGTCGATCACCTACCGTTCGAACTTCAGGAGAGCGAACGCGCCAAGTTGCGGACAGCGTAGCGACCAGGAGGCCTGGATTCATGCACGATGCCCCGGCAACCACGACCGCCGATCTGTATCGCCGATCAGTGGCGGCGTCCGGGCTCACCGGCGGCTTCTCAGCCGTGGACGACGCGGCGGCCGAACGATTCCACGCGGACGGCTATCTCATCGTCGAGGACGCCTTCAGCAGCGCCGAGATCGCGAGCGCGCTCGAGGGGCTGACATATCTGATGGACGGAGCCGACGGCGAGTTTCGGGGCGTGCAGTACGAGCCCGCCATGCGCGACGCAGTCGGCGACCTGCCCGTCGAGGAGCGGCGCGCCTTCGTACGCAAGGTGTTCAGCTTCGTGGACTACGACGAGCGGCTCAAGGCGATCGCCGACCATGCGGGCATGCTCGCGGCGCTGGAGCGTCTCATCGGGAAGCCGCCCATGCTGTTCCAGGACATGGCGCTTTCGAAGCCGCCGCGGGTGGGGTCAGAGAAGCCGTGGCACCAGGACGCGGCGTATTTCAACTTCCACCCGGACACACCGGTCGTGGGCGCGTGGATCGCGCTCGACGAAGCCACGTACGACAACGGGTGCATGCACGTGATTCCAGGCACGCATCGCGACGGCCCCACCGTGCATTTCCAGCGTCGTGACTGGCAGATATGCGACACGGACGTCGCGACGGAAGCCAACGTCGTCGCGCCGTTGGCGCCCGGAGGCTGTCTGTTCTTCCACGGGTTGGTGCACCATGGCACGCCGCCGAACACCACGGACCTACCCAGGCGCGCGCTCCAACTGCACTACCGACCCGAGGATATTGTCACCCTGACCCGCGAGGGACGCCTGGCGATTTACGGGGACGAGGGCAAGGACGTCACCTGCTAACAGCTCGCCCGCGCGTACAAACCGCCGGCCAGCCCGGCGCGAGGGGTAAGATGCCAGACCGCGTCATCGAAGCGGCCGATGTCCGGGACGCCGTGACGGCTGCCGTAGCAGCGCAGCCGGTCATGGACATCCACACGCACCTGTTTAGCCCGGAATTCGGCGAACTGCTGCTCTGGGGCGTCGACGAACTGCTTACGTACCATTACCTCATCGCCGAGACGCTCCGTTCGTCCACGATAGGGTACGACGCCTACTGGGCGATGTCGCAGGCGGAGCAAGCGGACCTCATCTGGCAGACGCTCTTCCTCGACAACTCGCCCGTGAGCGAGGCATGTCGGGGCGTCGTCACCACCTTGCAGGCGTACGGATTCGACCTCTCGACGCGCGACCTGAACAGCTACCGCGACGCGCTTAGAGACGTGCGCGTCGAGGACCACATCGACCGCGTCTTCGAACTCGCGAACGTCGAATCCGCCGTCATGACGAACGACCCGTTCGACCTCGCCGAGCAGCCCGTGTGGCTCTCGGAGCGGTCGGGCGACCCGCGGTTCCTACCCGCGCTCCGCATCGACCCGCTGTTGAACACGTATGAGGACGCCGGACGCCCAACCCTCGTCGCGCTCGGCTACGAAGCGGACGCCGGTCTCTCAGCTAAGGGACTAGCCGAAATCCGGCGGTTCCTGGACGACTGGATCACGCGGATGGGGCCGCAATACATGGCGGTGTCCCTGCCGCCAGAGTTCGCGTACCCGGAGGACTCGGCGCGCGGGGCCATCATCCGGGAGTGCGTCCTGCCCGTCTCGCGAGAGCGGAACGTCCCGTTCGCCGTGATGATCGGTGTCAAGCGCGCCGTGAACCCACAGTTGCGCATGGCGGGCGACGGCATGGGGAAGGCGGACATGTCCAACCTCGAGCGCATGCTCGAGGACAATCCGGACAGCAAGTTCCTGGCGACGCTACTCTCGCGCGAGAACCAGCACGAGCTGTGCGTCGTTGGGAGGAAGTTCCCTAACCTGCTCATCTTCGGGTGCTGGTGGTTCATGAACAACCCCAGCATCATCGATGAGATCACGCGCGAGCGTATCGAGCTGCTCGGGCTCAGCACGGTCCCGCAGCACTCCGACGCGCGCATCCTCGACCAACTCGTCTACAAGTGGCCACACTCGCGTCAGGTGATCGCGAACGTCCTTGGCGACAAGTACTGTGACCTCGTCGCGTCCGGGTGGTCCTTGCACCAAGGCGAACTGGAACGCGACGTCCGAGCGCTGCTGGGGGGCGCCTTCCGGGAGTTCCTCGCGCGGTAGAACCCTGACGGTCGACTCCTACCACCTTATCTGCCGCTGTACGGGATGCTCGTGCTGGTCGCTTCTCTCCGGCAGAGGCCACGCCTCCCACTCCTGCGTGAACTCAACGAGCCCGCTCACGGCTGCTTCAAAGATCGCCTCGCCCTTCTCTCTCGTCGCCGTGGTCGCGTCGCCGTGGATGCCCACGTCAGTCCATCGCCCCCAGTAGTCGTTGAAGCGCACATACCGGGAGGTGCTGTCAGAGCTCACGTATTTGCCCATGACGTCGTCGTCGCGCCCGGCGTGCTCCATGCGTACCCGGTCGGCCGCCAGGTGCAGGTAGAGGGACGTCTCGAATTCGTCGGCGTGCGCCCACACCTCCGTGTCTCGCACCTCGTTGAAAGCATCGCGCGCGAACGACGCATAGTTCGTCGCCGCGCAGAGAGACTCGGTCTCCAACACGGTCTTGCGGGCGACGAGGTCGATGAGCGGCGAATTGGAGCCGTGGCCGTTCACGAGCAGTATGCGCTCGAAGCCGTGGTAAGCGACGCTCTTGGTGACATTCAGGCAGAACGCGATGAATACGTCCGGTTCGATGTGGACGGTGCCCGGGAAGTCGATATGATGCAGATTCAGCCCGTACGCGATGGGCGGCAGCACCAACACGCGGCCCTCCGACCTGCGGCCTACCTCCAGACAGACGGATTCAGTGAGGAACAGGTCGACGTCCAGTGGCAGATGCGGGCCGTGTTGCTCCGTCGAGCCGGTCGGGAGAATGACGACCTTCCGAGCGCCGATCGCGTCGTTCATCTCGGGCCACGTCAGACGGTTGTAGCGGTACTCGTGCGACGAGCTCATAGTCTCTCCTAGGCGGGACAGGCGCTGGGGGCTCACGGCGCACGGTAGTCCGCGCGGGCGGGGACCACAAGGGCGGCGGGGCATGGCTGCGGCTTCAGTTGGCGCGGCAGCCACATTTCACGCCGCACCATTGACATATGGCAGGGTTAAGGTTAACTTAATGGAGGTACGTTGTCGCATATTGGGAGATAGCTCCCTGCACCGCGCGACCTAGACAACGCCATCACGACGTTTTGGAAAGTGGGCTTGCACATGCCGACGCACAGGCGATCGATCATTCGGAACACGCTCCTGGTGGCCATCGCTCTCAGCGTGTGTGGCGCAGCCGACGCGAGCGTGGACATCACGTACCGGCGCCATGGTCTCAGCTTCGGCGACTCTGAGGTAACGCGCGGCCTACGGGTGAACTTCGCGGATCGGCAGATGCGCGAGGTGCGGGGCATCAATCTGACGCTGTGGCGGGCGCCCGAGCCGCCTGAGTCCTCGGTCCAGGGCCTTGCCGTGGGCCTGTTCCCGCGCGCGACAGCCCTCACCGGGGTGCAACTCGGGCTCGCATCCATCCGCGGAACCAACGTGCGGGGCATCGGCTTGGCGCCCGGGGTTGGCGCGGATGAGGATCTGACGGGGATATACGCGGGCTTAGGCGTGGGCGCCGGCCGTGACATCAAGGGGGTGTTAACGGCGCTCATTGGCGCGGGCGCGGGGCGCGACATGACGGGCATCCTCGCCGCTGGCATCGGCGCCGGAGTCGGCAGGGACGCGCGTGGCGTCCTGCTCGGGGGAATCGGGGGCGGAGCCGGGCGCGACATGACGGGGAT
>CAYYPK010000031.1:0-73954 GCA_964473525.1 uncultured bacterium | reverse complement strand
CATCTCGTTCAGCGGCTTTGGTGGCGGGGCCGGTCGCGACATGACCGGCATCGCCGTCAGCGCGGTGGCGGTCGGCGTCGGACGCAACGCCAAAGGCTTGACGTTCGGACTGATCGCATCTGGCGCCGGGGAGGACATGACGGGCATCGCGCTGTCGGGCATCGCGTCTGGGGCGGGACGGGACGTGCGCGGGATCTTCCTCGGGGGCGTCGCGGCCGGCGCGGGGGGCGACGCCAAAGGCCTGCTCGTTGGGGGCATCGCCGCTGGCGCTGGGGGTGAGCTCCGTGGGATAGCCTTCGGCGGCGTCGCGGCCGGGGCGCCGCGCGCCGAGGGGGCGCTGCTGTCGCTCGGGCACACACGGTCCGAGGGGTTGAAGGGCGTCGCGGTGTCGGCGTATAACCGCGTCGAGGGGCCGCACACCGGGCTCGGCATCGGCGTCGTAAACTACGCCGAAGAGCTGCACGGCATACAGATTGGGGTCGTGAACATCGTCCGCTCGAATCCCAGCGGTCTGCGCGTGACACCCCTCATCAACGTCGGATTCTGACCTCCTCACGCCGATCTGGGATCCCATTCATGCTCCTACGAGGGCTCGCCTTCACTGTGCTCGTGTTGACAGCATCGGGCGCTGCTGCTGCCGACCATCCGTGGGACATGACCTGGGCAAGGTCCGCCGATCTGGACGTGATGCTGGTGTCCGAAGACGCTGGCGAGGAGGACGGAGTCGCCCTCACGCTCCGCGAGTTCACGTACCTCTCCCACGTATGGGACGCCGAGGAGATACGCATCGCGGGGCATCTTGCCATGCCTGCGTCCGACACCCCCTTGCCGGCGATGGTCCTCGTCACGGACGGCATGGGAGGCGCCAAGCGGATCGCCGCCACACACAACGTGATCGCGCTCGCCATCGATAGGGTCGGCGAAGGCGAATCCACAGGCCCGACCGACACCTACGACAACTGGCTCGACTTAGACGAGGGGACGGACATCCGCAACAGCTGGGTGCACCACTACGTCATGTCCGCTGTGCGCGCGATCACGTACCTGGCCAGCCTCGATGAGGTCCGTGACGACGCGATCGGCGTGAGCGGCATGTCGCGCGGCGGGATCTGCTCGCTTCTCACGAGCGCCGTAGATGATCGCGTCGCCCTGTGCGTACCGCTCGCGGCAACCGGCGACATGGCCCGCACAGCAACATACGCGGACAACTGGATAGCGTCCGTATTCCTGGAACTCGGTGGCAAGGCCGCGGACTCGAACGCCTTCCGCCGATACGTGGCGAACTACGACCCGGTCTCCTATCTTGGTCAGTTCCACGGGCTCGTGTGGCTGGTCAACGGCGCGCAGGATGAGTTCTTCCCCATCACTTCCACCGTGGATCTAGCGCAGGGCGGCGGCGATTTGCGCGTCGAGACGATATACGACTGCGACCACGGCCACTACGGTAACGACGAGGGCCGATTCGACACCTACAACAACAATGAGGCGATCTGGCTCCGGCTAAACGCGTGCCTGGGCAAGGCGATCCGGTCGGGACTGCACGGCGGCAGCCTGCCCGACACGCCACGGCTCACGGTGTCTCTCGAGGACGGAACGCTGAGCGCGGTAGCGATCATCGACAGCGCGGATGAGGTCGTCGCCGTGCAGTTCGTCTATAGCACGGACGGGGCGTATACCTTCCAGCGGACGCCGATGGCGCGGGAAGAGGGCGTGTGGCGCGCTACGGCGACGACCGACGGGGACGCTACGAGCAGCCTGGCGACGTTCGTTGAGGTGGAATACCGTGACGACGTTGACAGCTACTACCTGACGTCCGTGCCGCAGCTCTCGCCCGGCTTTGCGCCGCGCATTCGGCCGTTCGAGTTCGAGTAGACGACAATCGGGCCGCGCGGCGCTCAGCCGAGGGCGTGATAGCCGATGTTGTCTTCTTCGTCGACGACCACGGCCGTCGTCACCATGTGCGGATAGACAAGGTCCGTGCGACAGTAGACCCCCTTGCCGACGTCGGCCGCCATCTGACAGAAGTACAGATCCTCGCCAACCCTGTCACCATTCGGCATCCGGTGCTGGTACGAGAAGTAGGGCGGCTCCATCGCTCGGAAGACGTCCGTCTTGATGAGCGTCCCGCCGCCGCCGACCGCGCCGCACTTCAGCAGCCCACGCTTGTCCGGCATCTGCACCTCGAACACGAACCGCTCGTCCGTCGGCTGCAAGCACACCGGAACATGAGGAGGCGTGCGCCGGCAGGCGAGACCACAGACGACGTCGACGTCATCGCGCAACAGCGTCATTAGTGAGTCGGGCGGGTACAGCATGTCGACGTCGAGCATGAACAGGTGGCTGAATCCACCCTCGACCGCCATGTCGGCGAGCTTGTTGCGCATGATGTCCAGCATCGGCTCGCGCATGAAGTGCACCTCGGACACGGGCGGCCGCCGCAGGTTGCACAGCGACTCGACGAATTGCACCGGCACTGTCGGCCAGTTGCACGGTACCCCGATCAGGACCTTCATTAGCGCCATGCGCGCGCCTCCCTAATAGCACTGCGTCGCACCTGGGCCTGGTGGCGACTGTACGCTCGCGCGTTCGCCCAGACCCCCATCCTAGCCTTCCCCCTCGTGAGGGGGAAGGGACGGCGTGAGGGCCACCATTCGTGTCGCGGACGCCGTGTCCGGGGCGCTGACAGCCGGCCCGTGGCGCATGTCATCCTGGGGGCCACGCCATGGGCCGACCGCCGAGGATGTGTACGTGCAGATGGTCGACCGTCTGTCCGCCGTCGCGCCCATGGTTGATGACCAGGCGATAGCCATCGTCCGCGAGGCCAAGATCCGCCGCGACCCGAGCCGCGGTCGCGAGCAGCACGCCCAGAAGCGGGACGTCGTCGTCGGTTGCGTCCGCTACGGCGGCGATTGGCTTCTTGGGTATCACGAGGACGTGCGTTGGCGCCTTCGCGTCGATGTCGCGGAAGGCGAGCGTGTGGTCGTCTTCGTGCACGATGTCCGCAGGGATTTCGCGAGCGATGATGCGCGTGAAGATCGTCTCCGCCATGTCGAGCCTCCCCGTCAGCTGTCGAGACTTACGCGCGTCGCGGCTCGGAACGCGCCGTAGGCGTCGTCGAATAGCGGCAGGTCCATGAGCTCCACGGCCTCGGCTACATAGGGGTCTCGTTTCATACCGCAGAGCGCGGCCGTGACGCCAGGGAGCGACGCGACACTGTTCAGCGCGATCTGACTCAGCGTCATGTCGGCGGACCTACCGGCGATCTCGGCCACCAGCTCGCGCCATAGGGGAGCCTTCGCCTCCGTCTCGCGGGAGTTGAAGTGGGACGTAACCACGGACGCCAGCGCGTGCAGTCGGCGCTGATACACGTCCAGCAGGCCTTCCCATTCCTCCAGGTTGGCGCCCGGAACAAGCTTGGCCGCCGCGCGCGTGCACGCCACGACGCTAGGAGCCACCACCTGCTCGAAGACCTGGAGCCACTGGTCGCGGCCGGTGATCTCGGGGAACGCGCCCTTCAGACTCTCGCCGACGTTGAACACCACGCTCGCGCCAGAGACAGCGTCACGTAGCGGCGCCCAGACGTCCCACGATCGGAGCGCGAGGACCACGTCACGTTCAGCCGCGGCAACCTCCGCGAAAGCCTCCAAGGGGTCACCGGCATCGTCCTCGTGGGAGTATTGCGCCAGGCGAACGAGGCGGGATCCGACGACGGCGTTGAGCGGTCGGTTGGCCAGGACGGCGATGTCGTTGGCGCGCGCGAAGTCGAGGAACGACTCGTCTGGCGCCCCGTGGTCCTCGGTGAAGGCTCCCGCCTCGTAGAGGTTCAGAGGCAGCTGCGCCACCGCAAGGCGATGCGCGCTCGGGTCACCATGCGCGGCATCGGCCGCCGCCTCGGCACACGCCAGCAAGCGCGGTAGTGACACCCACGCCGGGTTGTCCGCCGGGGCCGGGAAGGTGTTGGAGGAGACGCCGTAGTAGGAGATGGAGCCCGCCTGCGCGGCGCGCTCCAGTTCCTCGAAGGCAGCCGTAACGCGGCGGTAGAATTCGTCGCGGGCAGCCTCGTCCACGCCAGCCTCGCCCGCGTCCGCGTCGATCAGAAAGTACTCTGGATTGTGAAGCAGGTAGACGTCGATCGCCTCGAGCTGCGTGCGCTCGAGGCTTTGGGCCAGTTGCTCGCGCACCCAGTCTGGATGGATGCAGTGCCACAACCCGTCGCGGTATTGCACCATCTCCGCGTAGGGTTCGCCACGCTCCTCCGCGGCGACTGCGTCCGCGTAGTTCGTGCCCTGGACGTAGCCCACCTTGCTCACGACGGTCACGCCCGTTCGGTCGACGCCGCCAGCCTCAATGAGCGCGCGTAGGACGTTGCCCACAAGGCGCTCGCTAGAGCCGTCGGTGTAGTTCGTGCTGGTGTCTACCAGGTTCGCGCCGTGGAGCATGGCGTGTAGGAGCGTGCGAACGTGCTCCTCGACATCCGAATGCACGCGATAGGTGCCGTAACCCACCTTCGCGACGGCGAGCCCCGTGCGACCCATGCCGCGGACGGCGTCGTCCTGGATGGCCACGCCACGCTGCCGCGCCTCCTCAAAGTAGCCGCGCGTGCCGTCTGGGGTCGCGCGCCCCTGGAGTGGTGGATTCGTCGTGGCGTCCTCGGACATGTCGGATGGGCTCCGGGCTTCGTTGTCAGTCGTCGTCGAACAGCGACGCGATAAGCTCCTGGGAAAGCACCGCGCGCATGCTGACGGTCTCTCCCTGCCTGCCCACGCTAAGTGACGCGAGCACGTCGGCGAGATCGGAATCCAGGTCCTCGGAAAGCGCGCCCATCCCCGCGACAAGCTGGAAGCGCGCCTCGATGTCCTGCGCGTCCTGTGCGGACTTAGTTACCGCCCGGGCTTCTACAACGGTGTCGCCTGCCGCATCCCGCGTCAGCGCGACGACGCCGTGTTCTACACTGCTCAGGTCGCCCGCCTCATCAGGGAGTCCGGCAGTCACGCGCGGATGCGCGCGCACGACGCCCCAGGCGACGGCGCCGGTCGCCAACTCTCGGGCCAGCCGAAGCGGCTCAGCGTCCTTCGCGAGGCCGCCTGACCCGGCGACGGCCCGTTGGGTCACGCCGCGCACGGCGTCAGCGTGTCCGAAGCCCAGGTAGCCGCCCGGGTATTGGGCCAGGGCTACCGCTATGCCGGCGTCTCTCTGGACCCACATCGTGACGCCGTCGACGGATTCCGATTCGAAGTCGTGGTCGTAGCTGGACATCACGCGCTGTAGGAAGCCGTCGTCCAGAGACGTCTCAATCACGACGTGGACCAGCGTGCCGTGACGGCCGTCTGGACCCGGGTTAGCCATCGCGAACACCGCGCGCTTCGCCACCTCACCCAGTGGCGCCCCTAGCTGCTCGATGACTTCGCCCATGCCGTCCGCGGCTCGGAGCTCGGCTTCGACCTTGCGAAACGGCTCCGTGTCGGCGAACGCGGCGACCTCGACGAAGAACAGGTTTGCCGCGTCTGGGCTCACGAAGACGCGGAGGTCACCGAGTAGGTCGGCCTCGGCCTCCTTGGAGTTCGAGCACGCGGCGAACACGACGACAGCGGCGCATAGCAGTGCGACGAGGAAGCGTACGTTCCGCATGGCGCGTTCTCCGTCCTACGCGACCTCTGTGACGTCGGGTGTAGCGATCCGTGGGGCTAGCGACGCAGAACCCCCATCCTGGCCTTCCCCCTGGTAAGGGGGAAGGGACGGCGTGTTGTCGTCTTTGCCCAGCACCCGCTGGCCGACCATGCGTGGGAGGCTACTAGGGAGCCGCGCTTAGCGCGCTGGTCTGTCCTAGTCGAGACCAGCTTCGTCCCACACGGCCTTCAGGGCGCCGCCGACCTTCGCCGAGGCGGCTTCCTTGTCCTCCATCGCGTTCAGTTCCTTGCTGAACGGCTCAGGCGTGACAGGCCCATCGTAGCCGATCTCCTTGAGCGCTTGCAGGAACCCGACGAGGTCGATGACGCCCGTCTCTCCCGGCAGCGCGCGCGTGCTGTCGATCTGGTCCAACACGTCGATGCCCGTCGGCGCGTCGTTGACGTGGACGTAAACGACCTCCTCGGCGACGAGTTGACGAATGTCCGTCAGCGTGCTCTGGCAGGTGTACCAGTGCCAGCAGTCAAGCAGGAGGCCGACGTTGCCCGTGCCGATGGCGCAGGCGACCGCGAGCATGCCCTCCATCGTGTAGGCGCAGCCGTACCGGGCGCTCTTGCGTGATGTGTGTGGCCCGATGAATTCCAGGCCGATCGTGCAACCGTAGTCGAGCAGGACTTCCGCGATGAGCCCGAAACGCTTCACGAGGAAGTCGAACTGCTCCTGGCGCGTCTTCTCGCTGGACCAACCGACAACCCAGGTCATCGTGCGGGTCGACCCGAGTTCGGCGGCCAGAGCAGCGTCCGAGGGCAGCTTCGCCAGGCTCTCGTAGAACTCCGCGTCGTCGGCGTTCCACCGTGTGGACAAACCCCACGCGCCCATCCGCAGCCCCGCTTCCGCGTACATCTGCTTGACGGCGTCGACGCCGTCAGCTTCGACGATGCGGCGTGCGTCGCCGAGAGGCAGATCGAGCCCCTGGAAGCTGCCCGCCTTCGCGTAGCGGATGCCGTCCTCAATCGTATTTGCTGGGATGCCCACGGCGCCGGGCGAAAGGTCGCGATACATGCGGTTATCCTACTTCCTGTCCGTCGAGCGTGCCGACATCCAGGTCGGCGTCCTCGCGGAGCTCGATTTTCGCCACTCGGCCGTCTTCGATGTGCACGATGCGGTCGGATACATCCAGCATCTTAAGATCGTGCGTCGCCGTGATGATCGTGACGTTGCCTTCCCGGTTCAGCTCACGCAACAGGTCGATAACATCGAGTCCTGTCTGCGTGTCCAGGTTCCCTGTCGGCTCATCCGCGAGGATGATGGACGGATCGTTTGCGAAGGCGCGCGCGATCGCAACGCGCTGTTGCTGCCCGCCGGAGAGCTCGACCGGCTTGTGCTGCACGCGATCGCCCAGACCCACCCTCGTTAGGAGCCCGACGCCTTTCTCAATGGCGTCGTCCGCCGTGTCGCCTGCGAAGATCATGGGCAGCGTGATGTTCTCGAGAGCCGTCATCACGGGAATGAGGTTGAAGCTCTGGAAGATGTAGCCGATCTTGCGGCATCGGAGCCACGCCAACTCGCGCGCGTCCAACTGGGCGATGTCCACCTCGTCGATGTAGACGCGCCCCTCTGTCGGCTTGTCGAGTCCGCCGACCATGTTGAACAGCGTGGACTTGCCGGAGCCCGACGGCCCGACGATGGAGATGTATTCACCACGCCGGATTTCGAGGTTGACGCCCCTGAGCGCATCGACGACCGTGTCGCCCATCTCGTAGCGCTTGACGACATTGCGCACACGAACAGCGTTCTCGACGGGGGCCAACGTCGCGGCAATCGCCCCGGCGTCCGTGGCCTGGACTCCCATGGTTCCTTCGGTCATTGACGCCCCTTCTTCCCGTGTTGCCGCTTGCCGCGCCCTCGGCCGCTGTTTTTCGCCGCCTCTATTTGCTCTTTCACCCCGTCAGCCACGACGAAGCCCAGCATCCCACGCTTACCCAGCACGCGGAAGAACTCCGCCAGGGACGCTTCGGACTCGCGGCGCGTCATGCCGAACTGCTTCGCCAGCGCCTCCGACACCTCGCCGAACGTCTTCTCACCGTCGCACTGCTCCCAGACGAAGGAGCCCACCGCGTCCAACGCCACGACCCGCTTGGCGGGCAGGTTCATCACACGGACCAGGATGCGCAACGTACGCTTGTGGTCCGCCGGGATTACGAGCGAGACGTCGCCGGTCTCCTCCTTGCGCCACTCAACCAAAGAATTCCGCACCGGCACGGACGCCATGACGTCGGCGCGCGACCGCTGCGATTGCGGCGGCCTGCGCCGCAGGCGCAAAGTGTGCAGCACGTTGTTAAGCGCCGCCGCCATCATTCCATGACCTCGACCGGCCGCATCGGGATGCTCGCCGCGATACGCCGCATCGCGGCTCGCAGATCACGCTTGCCGGTGGCCCGCACGACATAGAGCCGGTTCGCCGTGGCGTCCTGCCACACATGTCCCGCAGTGCGCACGGGGCGCGCGTACGACTCCCAGGCCTTGGGGAGCGACGCGTCCCAGATACGCAGCGAATGGTCGTGCAGGTCGTCGTCGTCCAAGGCCAGCGTCGTCCCGCGCATCTGCTTAGCATACGTCCGTCGGAACCACGCGTCGATGTCGCCATCCTTCATGTGCTGGTCGGCGAGCCCGTAGCGCTCGACCGCCACGCGAGACGAACCGTCGGTGAAGGAGAAGAGGATGTAGCCGTTCAGGAGCTGTAGCTTGTCCAAGCGGAAGCGCCGCGGCACGTCCATTTCCAGGCCGTAGGCGGTCCACAAGTTCGTAGGACCGGACGGGTGGTCCTGGATAGAACGTAGGATGCGCACTGCTTGCGTCTTCGTCCCTTGCCCGCCCGAAGGGCCGATGACCTGCGCCATGACCACGCGCTTGCACTCGGCGCAACGCCATATGGCGCCGTACGCGCGCAACTCGCCACGCCACGAGAAGAAGCGCACCTCACGATGCTCGTGGAACGCGGCATCCGCGCCAGCGTCCGGGATGAGCACTTGGTCCTTGCGCACCTCAATGGGGCCGATCTGCTTCTCGTAGGTCTTCCGAATGCCGGACAGGTAGTCGTCCAGCGTCTTCTCGATGTCGAACTTGCGCTGCGCGTTGGAGTTCCACTTCAGCTCGAAGCGCGGCTGCGTGGCGTCATCGAGGCGCAGATAGCCTTCCGCGGCGTCGTGGGTTTTGGGGATGCCCACGAGTTCCCAGTCGACGGGCGCCTCAGCGGAGAGGCCCTGCCACCCAAACCGCGCCCATGAGTCGGCCATGGTTCCATGTCCGTGGCGTGGAATACCGTGCGATCGCGTCGACGACGCCGCGTCAGAACGGCTTCACGATGACCGACTTCTGTATCAGGTCGATCGCGACGCCCGCCATACCCACCAGCGCCATGCCGCAGAAGAACCCAGCTAGCAGCACCGGGTTGTACCGCGCCCATCGGTTACGCCCGAAGCGCTTGATCATCACGTAGCGGCCAACGATCGCGCCAATGAACTGGAGGAAGAACATACCCGGGTCGGCGCCGAGGCCCCCGATGACCCCGTAACCTGCAATGTGACGGTATGGAATGCGGGACACGACGGTTAGTCCGTAGATGCCCAACGATATGACGAAGCCCGCGAGAATGTACGTCGGTCGGATGGCCTGTAACTGCTCGGAGTGACCATCCCGCAGAGCCGTGATCCACAACGCTCGGTTCGTTGCGAACAGAGGCCACATCATCTGCGCGAACTGGTACTGCGCAGACGGAATCGGCGCCAGCTTCCAGATGAAATGCCACGCCACGATACCGGCGATCAGCAGTACCGGCCAGGCAAGCAGGTCAGCCGCGATCTTACTTGTGAAGGTCGTGCCGGTCAGCTCGAGGATGCGCCACCCCTGTGTCTCCGTGCCGTAGTCCTCGCTTGGGAACGGCGCGAACCATATGTCGATCTCATCGTATCGACTCAGGATGAACGTGGCTTCCTTGATGTACGGGATGTCGAACAGGTCGCGGCTCATGATGCCGAAGGTTCGGGCGCTGATGTAGGAGTTCAGCGGGGTGTAGAGGAACGCGAAGCCCATCAGGAACGCGAGCGGGAAGCCTGGGATCAGCTTGTGCACGACGTAGACATAGCCGCCCATCCCAAGACCCCACATGATGAGGGCCAGCCAGATGGGGAAATCGCCGCGTCCAGGAGGCGCCGCCCAACTCCCCGCGCCGACCTCCTTCTTGTTGCCTCTCTTGGCGAACATGATGATGACGGTGCCGAGCCCGAGGACGGCGAACGAGAAGGTCTTCCCGTAGCCGAAGCTCATCCAGAAGTCGAGGCTGTTGCGCAGGCCTGTGATGCGCACGTCCATCCCCGGTTCCCACGTGTGCAGGATGTCCTGCCGGTACAGGAACGGGTTGAGGAGGAACTGCGTAAACGAAGCGGACACGAATTGGGCGACCACGACGGGAATGGGCATCACGAAGCCAGTGAGTATCGCGCTGGCGTCCGTCGTGATAGCGAACGTCCCGGTCGGCGCGAACGCCTCAATGCTCTGCGTGAAGTCGATGAACGGAATGGGGATGATGCGCAACGGCTCCGACATGCCTAGGGCGCCGCTGATTTGGGGCACCCCGACATAGATGGCTCCCCAACCCATCCCGATAATGGAGCCAATACTGAAGACCCTCCACCTCCAGGTCTCCGTCTTGTGGGTGCTCTCCGCGAGCGCAGTGGCCCCCTGGGCGCTCACGGGCGCCATTGGGTACGGTAACTTCTCGAAGTCCGCGCACACCCTGAACAGGAAGTAACTGCCTGATATGTGCCGGAGCCGTCCCAACACCTGCAACAGGAGCATCAGGGTGATGGGGCCGATGGGGAACCCGAACACGCGCGCCTCGCTCCTAGCGCCGCGCCACCAGTCTTTGTGGAATAGAGATCGGTCTGCGTGCGCCCTGGAGTCCTTGGGCGCGATGGCCCAGTCAGGTATCTTGTCGGCGATCTCGTACGACTCGGCTTGCTGCGAGTTGATAAAGTACGAGTCCATGATGTAGCCGTAATACTGCCCGCCAGCGTTCACCGCAGCCCCCGTGAGGGCCAGCAGGATGTAGAGTTCCTGCCGCTTGGCGGTCTGGAAGGAGCGTCGCGCAATCTCCGTGAAGAGAATGACGGCTACCCACGGGGCAGCGGCCCCGCCCGCCGCGCCACCGGTCTGTAGGGTCAGGTAGATGGCGCCGGGCATCATCAGGAAGCCGACGAAAGCCGCGCCCAGGAGGACTTTGACGCTTAGCCCGGACTCGAAGGTGCGGATACCTTCGTCCGTGTCGTATCGCTTTGCCCAGGATTGCATCTCCTCGGCTAGCGATTCCCCTTTACGTCTTGATCGAGCCACTCTCGCTCCCTTGGGCGCGGTCGTTCATGCGCCTGTCGTGTGCGCCGCCTCAGTCGGACGCGAATTCCGGGGTGGCACCCGCCATGCGTTCGGTCTCGTCGCGTCCACGCGCGTGGAATTCGCCACGCAACTCGACGTTGAACGTGCGCCAGATAAGCAACTGCTTGCGAATCAGGTTCAGGTAGCGTCGGTTGACGCGCTTCCACGAAGCGATCTCGCCGCTCTCGCGGTAGACGACCAAGTGGATGCGGAAGAGCTCCTCTTCCTCGCCGCCGACGGCCGTTGTCTGGAGGCTGACGCGCTGGCTTACGCCTAAGTCATACGGCGCCAACCACACCATCATCTCGCAGGCGTACTCCTCGTCCTCCGCGCCCTCCGGCGTCTCCCGTCGGAAGCTGACATCGTCCGCGTAGAAGTCACTCGCCGACTCGTCCGCGTGAGCCTCGAAGTAGTCCCGCATGAAGATGTTGAGACCAAGGGCCTCCTCACCGAGAACCGTGAACGGCAGGTCGAAATGCCATTCGTCTCCGTCCGGCTCGGGGAGGCGCCACTTGCGCTCAATGTCCGGCACGGCCATGCGCCCGGCCTTGATCGCCGGATACATAGTCGACGCCAACACCACGAACATGACGATCATCGTCGCGTAGACCGTGGATCGCGCGGAGTAGTTCAGAGTGAGTCCCGCCAGCCAGCCTGTCTGCACGAGCGTCCAGGCGGTCATCTGACCCAGCAGGTAACCCAATACAGCGCCGAGGACGGCATACACACACGCCTCAGCCATGAAGAGGAAGGCGATGTGCACCGGCGCCAAGCCGACGGCGCTGTAGATTCCGATTTCGCGCACACGCTCGTAGACCGCGCCGAGCATCGTGTTGAGGACGATCAGCGCGGCGATGATGATCGGCACCGCGAGGTTGCTCATCTGCTCCGTGGACGTGCCGCCGATGGAGCTGTATAGGAAGACGTTGCGCCCCTTCCCGACGAAGTAGTCCAAGCCGGAGCGCTTCATCACTGGCGACATGATGGCGTCGATCTTGTCGCCGACGGTCACGCCCGCTGGCAGCTCGCCCTGCACATCCTCCATGTTCACGGCGACGGACTTCACGTTGCCGCCGGAGTCCACGACGATCTGGTACGGGAGGACCGCGATGGCGTCGGGCGGCAGATGCTGGTACTTCTGCAGCTCACCCTCGAGGGTCGAGTCCTGCGAACCGCGCTGCTGCTGCTGCTGCAAGAGCGTGTAGTCAACGGGGGTCAGTTCCTCGCCGTCGAGGTCCGTCAGCTCCTTGAAGTCGATCCCGAGAACGCCCACGACCAGGAACTCGGCGCCCAAGATGCGCACCTTGGCGTCGCCGTTGACGACCTGCTCCTCAGTGACGCCGAGGGAATCCGACACGCCCTTGGGCAGCACGCACACATAGGCGTCTAGCTCGTCGTCCTCGAACCACCGACCGTAGGCGAGCTTCGAGTGGATGCGCGTGACGTGCTTCTCGTCGGGCGACATGCCCACGAGCATGTTCACGGTGTAGCTCGTGTCATCCTCGACGAGGCTATCGATGACAACCGCCGACTGGTTGCCGACGCTCGCCGCTTCGTACCAAGCGCGCGGGGCGACGTAGCTGGTCACGTCGATGTTCTGCATCGCGCCCTCGATACGCGCCGCGATGGTCGCGCTGAGGAAGTTCGTGCGCGAGCCGTCGACGACCGGCTCTTCGAGCGGCCGCCAGTATTGGTCGCGAATCAGCACGCCCTGATAGTTCGGCGTGACCCCTGGGATGCGCGTCGAATGCGCGCGAATCTCCGTGCGCACGGACGTGAATGAAATCACCGTGAACGTCAGCACCACCAACGTCGCGCAGGTCAGCAGCGTGCGGCCCTTGCGCTTCCGCATGTTGGAGATGCCCAGCGAGAACGCGGCGGCGCTGGCCGACAGCCGCCCGACGTCCGCTTTGTAGATCTTCGACTTCTCACGCCGCATCTTCTCGAGCTGCTCGTTGAACTTGCGGATGATGATGGTGATGACGACCACCGTCAGCGCAAGCACGATGAACGCGATAAGGATGATGAACGGCGTCTCGGCAATCTCGAAGGCCGGATGCACCTGGCTGAGGAAGAAGAACACGAGCAGGAAGATGCCGAACGTGTAACCGATGCGCTTGTTGATGTTCGTCGCCGCGAACAGAAGGCGCTCGCCGAACATCGCAAACGGGAGCAGCAGGAACAGGTAGAACATGACGCCCCGGACGACATCGTTGCCGGTCGCCTTGACGTCAGGGTAGGCGATGGACTCGTTGCCCCAAGCGGCGCGCGCTTTCTTCAGGGCCGCGGTATATTCGTTCGCGGCCAAGTCACGCTCAGCCTTCTCTAGCAGCCGTTGCGCTTCGCCGTGCAACTCCTCCAGACGCTTGTTGCTGATGCCGTAGCGCGTGTAGAGGCCGATGCGCGCCTCATCGAGATTCCACATGTCCTTCACGACCACGTACGGCGTCACGCGGATCGACCCGTTCTCGCGGACGACGAACCCTTCACCCGTGTAGAGCGTGGGGTTGTCGACGTTCGTGCCGGTGGCCTTGATGAGCAGCAGGAGCTTGCCCAACAGGCCTGACGCCATGCTGATTTTGATGCGGGAGTCCGGCTCGGAATAGACGAGCGCGATGGGCTCCGCGGCGGACACCAGCGGCTGTATCCACGGGCGCGAGATGCCGTACCGCTGCGGCGGCGCGTCGCGGGTGGAATCGTACACCTGTAAGGACGTGAGCGTACGCATGTACCGTTGGTCGACGAGGTCGTAAATCGTCGTGCTGACGCACGGAAACGCGACGATGTTGGCCCCGACGCGGCGGCGGTTCATGGGAACGAGGTTCGGATAGAACTTCGCGCCGAACTCGCCGAGGTCGGGGGCATAGACGATGTCGCCCGAGTCTGGGTCGAGGACGAACGCCTCTACCTCCTGCGTGCCCTTCGGACGCGTCGTCGCGCGGCCTTCCATCGCCAGGCCAGCCAGCGTGTATCGGCCCTTCTGGTCGCCGAGCACGTACAGATCCCCGCGCACGCCCATCATGGTCTTCGTCTTGCGTCGCACGGCGACGATGGCGTTCTGCACCGGAGTCTGCGGGACGGCGCTCTCGCGGGCGTCGTATTCGACAACGCGGCCGGACAGCGCCGTATAGAAGTTCCCGACCCGCGCGGATGTCGGCATCTTCGGGTCGCGGAGCATCTGCACCAGAACAGACGCCAGCGTCTGAACCTGCGCTTCCAGGTTGTCGAAGTTCAGCCGGTCGTAGGTGTCGAGTGGCGTGTCCGTGTACACCCGTCCGTCGTCGATGGTCGCGAAGGTCATGCCCGTCTTGCCGGAGAGCGTGGCGACCTCGCTGTCGAACGCCATCTTGCCTGGGATATACGTCTGCCAGGTCTTACCGCCGCTGGCGCTGATGGCGTTGACGAAGTTCGTCTCGGACTCGATGCCCGCCATCGCCATGAGGCTGCGCAGGTCGTTGATCTCGTCGTCCGACAGCCCTTCGATGGGTCGGCTCTTGAGCGCGAGCATCTTCTCGACGCGCGCGAACAGGCGCTTCGTGGACTTGCGGCGCCGACGCGCCTCGCGAATGTCGTTGCGGACGAACCGACTGACCTCCTTGCGGATGTAGTCGATGTCCTTGAGCATCGTCTTGGACGGCTCGCCCTTTTGCCGCATGTCCTCGAACTGCAGCTTCATGAGGCGGCTGACGCCACCCAGCGTGACGAGCGTGTCGTAGTAGTCGAAGACGAGCGTCTCGAGCGTCTTGCCTTCGAGCGCTTCGACGGTGTTCACGCGGTCGGCGACGCCCCACTGGCTGGACAAGATCGCCTGCCGGACGTGGTCGTCTGGGAAGCGACGTAGGGCTTCCAGGTTGCGCTTCAGGTTGGCGTTCGTCGCATACTCCATCAGCTTGTTGCCGATGGGCGCGTATTCGCGACGTAGCTCGAATTCGCGGTTGTCGTCGTAGAACGAGCCCTTGTAGAAGACGCCGAAGCCGTCGCTCTGCGTCGAGAGGTCCAACGACACGACAAGGGACTGGTAGTAGCGGCCGAGTTCCTGCTGCAGCTGGATGGACTGAATGACGCCAGCGACGCGCTCCTGATACACCACCGGGTCGATGCGGGACAGGCGCTCAATGCGCTTGTGGACGTTGCGGACGCGTGAGTTCCGCATGGTCATCAGGTTCGTGCGAAGGAGTCGCTTTTCGCCCTCGGTGAAGGCGCGCTCCATCGTCGGGACGAGACGCTGTAGCTGCGCGAGTTCCAGCACGTCGTTGCGCGCGCGGGCCTCCGCCACGCCGAGATACGTCTCGTGGTCGTACTCCGCGACGAGCTGCTCGTGCGCGCCCGCTAGCCCATCCTGGTCAGCCTGGGTGAGATGATTGGCAAGCGCCAGCTGCTCCTCCGCGCGGAAGGCGCGGTTGAGGGCGCCGGACTGCGCCGCGCTGAGGAGGCTCTCGAGTCGCGGCCCCTCCTGCTCGAGCCGCCGCTCCGCGATGTTCAGGAAGTGCGCTAACTCCTCGGCAGCGTATTCGGCGCCGTCCTGGAGCTCGGCGAAGCTCGCCTCGGCCCCGCGCATCTCGTCGTCGGTCAGGTATCGCGCGAGGGCGGGGCGGATCGCGCGGAACGACCCCGCTTGCAGCGCCCCCTGGATCGTCGCGATGTCGCCCGCCGCCCCTGCGTACCCTTGCGCTGCCGCCAGAGCCTTCGCGAGGAGATCGTTGCGCGTCTTAGCGTAGTCCGACCCGGACGCCCGTTCGTTCAGCGTCTTCGCGGCGCGTCGTAGGCGCCCTAGCTCAACAGCGTTCAGATGGCGTCCGAGAACCTTGTCGGGAATGTAGAGGGTGGAGACTCGGCCCTTCACGATCTCCCACTCGTCCAGCACGCCAGGGCTGGCCAGATGATCGAACGCGTCCCTGGGATCGAGTTCGCCGAAGCCGGGGATCACCACCGGCTGCATGGTGTTGAGAGCAGCCGCGGGAGGCGCCGCGCGGTCCTCGTACGGCAGCAAGCTATCGGCGCGGTCCCGCGAATAGCCGTCGCCAACCTGGCCGCTTTCCGCGATGGCGCGGACCTGAGCCATCGCCCACACGTCCAACTGGGCGATAGGGATCGCGACGTCGTTCAGAATCTGCCGCTCGGTCTCGCGCGACTTGAGAAGGCCGATGACCTTCAGGTCCCCGATGCGCCGTGTTACGTCCTTGAGGAATTGGGCAGTCTGCAGGCCAAGGAATTCGGCGCGAGCGAGGTGAACGTTGAGGAGCGCGCGTTCCTCCTCGGTGAAGTTCTGTGCGTCGCGGTTCTTCGAGAGGTCCGCCGTCTTACGCTTGCGCTGCTCTTCCTTGTCCGCGCGCTGCGCCTCAGCTAGCCGGTCTACCTGTCGCTGTGCGGCGGCGAGGTCGTTCAGGCTGCTGACGACCGAATCGAGGTCCGTCGCGATGTCCTCGACACGGTGGAAGAACGCGGGCGGAAACTCGACAAGGTAGCCGCGGTCGATCGAGAGGGCCATCTTGCGGCCGAGTTCCTGGAACTCAATGACGTCCTGGTTGAGGTCGCGGCGCATCTCGCGCATCGTCTCAACGTTGTCCTGGCTCAGGCCTTCCATGAAGGCGCGCATGCCGCTGAGGCCCTGGAAATGACCTCCCGTCGCCAGGAACAGCACCGAACGCGCCGGCCGGAATTCCGGCTGCTTCAGGAGGCGCGCCAACTCGAACATCGACGCGATGCCGGATGTCGTCTGCGCCCCAGGCGCCAGGGACGGCACAACGGACATGGAGTCGTAGTAGCTCTGGACGACGATCAGCTCGTCACGAAGCACCGGGTCGGCGCCGGGCAGGATGCCCTGCACGTTCTGGGCCGGACGCCGCTCCCAGCGCACGTCGGCGGTGAGCTGGGCGGACAGATAGACGGACGCCCCGCCATCCTCGCCCAGGATCTCCAGGAGTTCGTCGGCGTCGGCCTTACCGATCCAGAATCGGGGCAGGTTCGCCGGTACGGTAAGGTATTTGTTCTCGGCCTCGCCACGGATCGTGTCCTCTGGCTCAATGAAGAGGACCGCCTGCGCGCCGAGCATCGCGGCGTTGATCCAGTTGGTGCTGGAGTTGAAGTCCGCCAGCACGATCGAGCCGCGCGGGATGAAGACGGACGCCTCCGATGTCTTCGCCAGGTCCTTGTCGGCGGCCTCGTCGATCATCCCGTCGCCGTCGTTGTCGACCCCGTCGGACGCCCACGCGGCGATCACCGCGAACGGGTCGATCTCGCCGTCCTCGTCGATCTCGCCGTCGGCGTCGTTGTCGATCCCGTCCTGGCTGCGGCTCAGGTGCAGGTTCAGGACGTCGTCAAGGATGCTACCGGGGGTGACACGGTATCTGCGAGCGACGCCGTCGAGCGTGTCGTCTGGGCTCACGGAGTGCCAGAACCCGCCAACTTCCTTGCCGTCGTAGTTGCGTAGCGCGGACCTGCTACCGTAGATGAGCCGACCTTGCAGGCCGCCCGTGGGAACGAAGATGGACGTGCCTTCGACGGGCGTCACTTCACCGTCGGGGTCCGCGGCGTCCACCAGGCCGTCGTTGTCGTTGTCCAGACCGTCGGTGCGCTGGTTACGGAGAGCCTGGTTGCGCATGTCCGCTACGATGTCGGCTGGATCCACCTGGTAGGCGGCGCCTATCCACTCGAGCGTGTGCCCACTCTCGACAGTGTGCTTCAGCCCGTTCGGCAGGAAGGAGGTGCGTACGAGATTGGGCCACACGGCCCGAACGTCGATCTGGCGTATCTCGGCGCCGTCCGCATCTCGGACGACCATGGACCCGAGCCCGTGCTCCATCGGCACGGTCATGGTGAAGGTGCGCGTCTCGACGTCGTCGAGGCCGATCTCCTGGAACCGATCAAAGACGTACTTGGACGCGCTATCGGCGCCCGGGAAGCCACTTACTCGGCTTTCGAGCGCAGTGAGCCTGGCGATGTCGCGCTTGATGTTGTCCATACCGACAGCGCGGCGTATCGCTTCGGCGTCTTCGGACAGGGTGAGGTCCAGGCGTTGCGCGTGCGCGTGATGGAGAGTTGCTACGAGCAGGAGGACGCACCACGCCACGATCGGCGCGCGGCGCAAGGACAGGGATCGCCGGGTCCGAGGAGTGTCTATCTTCCGCATCTCGCTCTCTATTCAGCCTACGCAGCGCGATACCTCAATGTGGCAGTCGGCGAACTTGGGCATCGTCGCCGTCAGCGCGCACAAAGTGACGGGACGCCCATCCGCGCGGCAGAAGCCGCAGCCGAACCTAACACATGGTCTGGGTCGTGTCAAACATGAGGAGCAGGGGTACGCCTGGCGCCATCACATCGGGTGGCGTGCGTGTGGCGGGGGCGATGGTGTAGAATTGCGGGCAGTCACGCGACGACGCCCCTTACCGTTCCCCGACTCAACGAGGCAAACATGGCAAAGATCGACAGCCTGGAGAAGGTCGCTGACGCGCTCGAGGCCAGCGGCTACGAGCCCGAGGCGCAGAACGGGTCGGTATCCATCGGCGTGGGAGGGTCAGAAAACCCGTTCGTCGCGGTCATCACCCTCAACGACGCGACCAGCGAACTAGTGGTCACCTGCCAGGTGGCGAAGCTCGGTGACATCGACGACGACATGGTCATGGAGTTCTGCGTTGCATGTCTCGATATCAACACTCAGATACGGCCGTATGCGTTCGCGACGATTACCGCCTCTGACAACCCCGACCTCGACGACCCCGACAGTTGGCCCATCGTGCTGACGGACAGCCTGCCCATCGGTGACCTTTCCGACGAGGAACTGACCACATCCATTGATAGTCTGTGGTCGGCGCTCGTCGCAGGAGCCGAGGTGCTGCGCATTGGCATCGGTCAGGGCGTTCGGTAATCCACCAACGGGCGCGCCGCGCCGCACGCTTTTTAGGAGTCCATGGCTATGGCAAAGGTATTCAAGGCTCTCGGGAATTGGCTCCGCGCGAAGGACGAGGACGCCGCGAAGGCGATTGGGGATCCCGTCCGCGACGGGAAGTTCGCGATTGAGGACAGCAAGAAGCAGATCGCGGAGTTCACGCAGAAGATCGCGAAGCTCGTGGCGTCCAACAAGCGCATGGAGCGGGAGCGCGCCGACACGCTCGCGGAAGCGCAGAAGTTCCAGACGTTCGCGGAGCGCGCGGCGGGTGACGGGAACGAAGACGACGTTCGCACCGCGCTCGAACACCGCGCCGAGGCAGAGCAACGCCTTGGGACGCTCGAGAGCGAAATCGAGAACACGAGCCAGCTCATTGCGCAGTTGCGTGGCCAGCTGAACAACTCACGGGCCAAGGTTGCTGGGGCGGAAAGCAATCTGGTTCGTATGTCCGCGCGCATGGAAGGCGCGAAGGTCCGGCAGGAGCTCGCTAAGGCGTCCTCGTCGTTCGACTCCGGGGACAGCCCACTCGCGGCGTTGGACAACCTCGAGCGAGAGGTCGAAACGCTCGAGACGGAAGCGGAGGCGTGGGAGGAACTCTCGACCGATCCAGCCGCGGAGGCGCAGAAGTCCCTCGAGGACAAATACGGCGATGCGGGGACGGCCGAGGTAAATGACGAGGTCGCCAAGCTCATGGCCGCCGCACAGAAGAAGTCGTTGCCGTCGTAGGCGCTCGGGCGCTGCCCGTCGCGCGGGGCGGTGTTGGCGCCTGCGCGGGCACGGGACACGATATGGGGAGCCGGGGTAGTGGAGGCCCGCGCGCTTGATCCTTCTACTCATCCCGCAGCATGTTCGGCGCAGATTCGCCGTCCGCCGCCCAATGCTATGGCTAATCGACCTGCTCGCCACTGCGGTCGTGGTGTCGGTTCTCTTCCTGTTTGCGTACCGCTACATCGAGGGTGTGAGCTGGGAGGAAGCGGTCTGGCAGGTGTGGCAGACGGCGACAACCGTCGGCTTCGGCAACCGGCCAGCGCAGACGTTGCTCGGACGCATGGCGACGATGTTCTTCGGACTCATCGACATCGCCATCCTCGGCGCGACCATCGGGGCGATCTTCGACGAACGCGAGGACAGGCGGGCGCGTAGACGGTCAGGACTCATGAGGAACCCGTACAAAGACGGCTACGTGCTGTTCAACTACCCGGGGACATCGCGCTTCGAGGCGCTGGTGGCGGAATTGCGCCACGTCGAGCGGGAGGTACCGGTCTGCGTCGTGGACGACACGCTCGACGAACTGCCCACGGCCGCCGCAGGCCTGGACAACGTACACTTCATCCGCGGATCGATACTCGACCAAGGTACGTACGAACGCGCGCGCATCCGCGAGAATACCGCCGTCATCGTGTTCCCGATTGAGGCGTCGCTGCCGGAATCCGACGGCACGACACGCACCGTCGTCGACCTGGTCGCCCGCTTCGTGGACGAAACGACGCGTATCCTGCACGTGCTTGTCAGCGCGGAGAACGGGTGGATGTTCGACGACATCGACTCGACGGCGATCATGGAGCACCTGGAGGTGCTCGCGCTCGTACAGGAGTGCCAGGACACGCACAGCGCCCCGATCGTGCAGCGGCTGCTGCTCAACACCGAAGGGGCGAACCCGGACACGGTCGTGCCATCGCGCACCGTCGGATGGACGTGGCGGGAGTTCGTCCTCGCGGCGATGGAGGCCTCTGGCGCCACGGGCGTGCTCGTTAACCCGCTGGCGCTGGTTAAGTCGGGAGAGCACCCCATCGTCGCTCCATCCCCCGACGATACGATCGGTGAGGGCGACGCTATATCGGTCATCTCCTTCCCCGGGTTCGACTGGGCGCGATTCGAAGCGGCAATGGCTGCGTCACGGGTCGCGGCGGTCGGCCGCTAGATCCCCTGCCAGTGGCTCTTGACTGCCGTTCCGATGGGCCTCTACCATTCCCGACAGCCGCGCGGAGAGATGCAGGAGCGGCTTAACTGGCATGACTGGAAATCATGTGTGGCAGCAATGTCACCGAGGGTTCGAATCCCTCTCTCTCCGCCACCAGCTCTTCCTTGCCTGTGATGCACTGCCTTCCCGGTGACAAGCACTGTCAGCCGTCCTCGCTGGTATCGGCCTGATTCTGTCCCGAGGAACCTCAACCGCGCTTCTGGCCCAGACTCCTGGGCCGATCTCGCTTGGGGATCCTGGCCCTGCCCAAGCGTCACATCGACAAGCAAGAGATACTCAAGCCTATCGAGGCTAGGCATCAGGCCGGGCTTTCAGCGCGTCCCTCTCATCAACGCAGGTAGCAGCGCGAGAGCGCCGATCGGCGCATGACCTGATCTGGCAGAGCCAAGCTATCACGGGAATAGAGAACATGCAGGGATTTCGTTCGCGTAGCGGCGTTGCTGATGACACGGAAGCGATCTTCGAGGTCATGGTGAGGGCCTTCCAAGTCGAGGAGAACTCTGACAGGTGGCATAGCTGGCACAAGCTAGCAGTAAGAGACGCGCAACGGTTCCGCGTTCTGGAGGTCGAAGGGACAGTTGTCGGAGTGGCGATCGTCAAGCCCGAACGTCTATGCGTCGGGAGTTGCGAAATCGTCAAAGCGGATGTCGGGGAAGTCTCTGTCCTGCCCCAATTCCAGGGTAAGGGCTACGGCAGCGCATTGATGCGCGATGTCGTTCAATGGATGCGCGACAGCGATTGCGACATCTCCAGGCTGGGCGGTTCCTCCATCTTCTATCGCCGTTTCGGCTACGTCCCCCTTCCCAGGCGTTCCGTTGAATTCCCAATCGAACCCGTCCGCGCCGGGGCGAACCTCATGTCTGTGCAGGAGGTCTTTCGTCCCCCGGAAGGTCTGCCTGGTGAGGTCCGGCCCTATGACGCCAGCCGCGATGCGGTTCGCAACGACGAACTGTACGGAGTGTTCAACAATGGACGCAGTGGCTCCAAGGTCCGAGATCTCGACCCGAACGCCAAGCTGCCCAGCCGACCCTCTTCTCCCAATCCGTTGCGGCTGGTCTACGAAGCCGATGGCATCGTCGAAGGCTATCTGTTCGCCGGGGATGGCGGCAGGTCGATTGGCGAGGTCGCATTCAACCTCTCACGCCCAGATGCGTTGGTGGGATTGATGCAACAGATCCTCCACCTTGCTGCCGAACGCGGCGTCAGTTCTGTCAGCTCTCGCCTTCCCTTTGATGCAGCCGTTCTGCGGATACTGACAGGGGCAGACATCGCTTTCACGTTGATTGAGCGTCAGGGTGGACGCGCCTCGAACATGATTCAGATAGTCCATCTCGCTTCCCTGCTGAGCAAACTGACCCCCGAATTGGAACTGCGGTTGCGTTCCAGCAGTGCTGCGGATTGGCGCGGCGAGATTGAGATCGGCTTTGAGAGCCAGCGTGTCGGCTTGAGGGTTGGCGATGGAGCTGTCACCACAGACGTAACCGTGGGCGATGCGGCGTTTCGCATGCAAACCGACCAGGGATCTCTGACGAAACTCCTGCTAGGAATCCTCTCCTTTGAGGAAGCTCCCATCTCTGACCGGGAGAGCATCCATCCATCAGCGGCGACTGTTCTGAGCGCATGGTTCCCCCGCCAACCTACCGCAAGCGGCCCGTGGGGATAGTGGGGCTGGGGAATCGCGTCAGGACTTTCGGCCGTAGGTGTGCCGCTATCCCGCGCCTGCCGTGCGTTCGGCCGTCCGCATGGGCATTGTGTCAGCGGCCGTTTAGCGTCCGTAGACGGAGACGCAGTTCCCGCTGGCGGACGTGAAGGGGTCGCGACCCCAGCTGCCCCAGCGCTCCTTCAAGCGCAGTCCGGCTATGCGGGCCATGAGGTCAAGTTCGCTAGGCCAGGCGTACCGCTGCACCACCGGGTTCAGGCTCACTCCCGAGGCTGACAGCGACACGTGGCTCTCGTCGATCCTCTGCGTCGCCAGGTCGTGCCGCAGCACGTCGAGCCGGACCTCGTCGACCTCAACGGCTTCCGCGTCCACATACTGATCGTTACGCAGCCGCACAAGGAATGCAGGAACGTACGCCTCAATCACGAAGACGCCATCCTCCGTGAGATGGGCCGCGACGTTCTCAAAGCAGCGTACCTGGTCGTCCTGCGTCAGCAGGTTGAAGAACGTGTTGAACACGACGTATATCAGCCCGTACTCGCCGGAAACCGGCACGTCGGCGAAGTCGCCGATCGTGACCGCAAGCTGATCTCCGCCAGGTTTGCTGCGCAGCTGATCGACCATGGGCTGTGAGATGTCGATACCATCGACGCGGAGTCCGCGGCCGGCGAGGGGCAACGCGATCCGACCGGTGCCGATCGCGAGCTCCAGAGCAGAACCCGATTGCGCCAGCGACGCTAGGAATTCGACCGCGGCATCCTCGTCGCCGCGCAGGGAGTCGTCGTACGTCCGGGCGGCGCCCTCGTCGAAGCTCATGCCTGGCGTGTAGCCCTTCATGGGATGCTGTCGATCTCCTCTCTCTGGCTGACGACACACGGCGCGTCACGCGAACCGGCCGCTGCAGCGAGGCGAGACTGGCGCGGACGCGATCCCGCCAATACAGCCGCCCGGATGCACTGTCGCGTGTGGGCAATGCCTTCGCGACGTCGCCAAGCCTGTGCTACCGTGCAGCTTGGCGGGTCGCAGGCCCCAGGCGACGTTCGCGCCCCAACGCCGGCGTGGGACCCAGGCCCACGACAACCGTAGGGAGGCCCAATGGCTTTCGAGAATCAACCAGGCAAGCGGGCGTGGCAAGTGAAGGATGGCCCCGTCCTGGGTGTCGATGGCAGTGCGATGGATGACGGGAGCCTGCTGCGCACACGCGCCTGGGAAGTGACAGACAGCCCCGTCGACCTGGGATACGATGTCGTGCCCGGGTGGGGCGCCCTGCCCGAGGACTGGACCTTGGGTCAGGTCGCTGGCGTCGAGACCGACTCCCAGGACCGCATCTACCTCTTCCATCGCGGAAGCGACGCTCCTCCGCTCATCTGCTTCGACGCGGACGGCGCCATCCTGTTCTCGTGGGACCACGTCGACTTCGGGCGCCCGCACATGGTGACCTGCGACGCCGACGACAACGTGTGGCTCACCGACGACGGCGGACACGTCATCTATCAGATGTCGCCCGAAGGCGAGATCCTCGCCACCCTCGGCGTCAAGGACACGTTAGGTACCGGCGAGCTCTTCGACCAGCCAACGGACATCGCCTTCAACGCCCACGGCGAGCGGTACGTGACCGATGGCTACGGCGGCAACATGCGCGTCGCGAAGTTCGATCCAGACGGCAAGTTCATGTTGGAATGGGGCGGCCCGGGCGAGGGGCCGGGACAGTTCGTGTTGCCGCACGCGGTTGCCGTCGACGACGAGGGGGTCGTCTACGTCGCCGACCGGAACAACTGGCGCGTGCAGTTGTTCGACCCGGACGGCGGGTTCCTCACGCAGTGGACACACATCGGTAGGCCGTCGGACCTTGCGTATGTCTCCGCCGGGCACTTTTTTATCTGCGACGGCCCCAACGGACGCATCTCGAAGGTGGGCGTCACGGGCGAGGTGATCGGCTTCTTCGGCGAGTTCGGCAGGGAGCCCGGGCAGATGGCCGGGAACCACGACATCACCGTCCTGTCCAACGGCGACATCATCAACGGTCAGCTGGATGGGCGGGTGCAGAAGTTCGCACAGCGACACCACGAGTGTCAGGGGACACCGAGGCCGCACTAGGCCGTCCTGCTCGGCGGCCCGCTCAACCGGGGTCGTCGGTCTGATCGAAGTCACGTACCGTACGTATGACCCACTCGTAGACATCCTTGAATCCCTGCATCGCGGCCGGGGCCAGGAGGACGGGCAGGCTGAAACTAGGTCTGGCGGACACGGCGTCGGTGGGCAGCTGCACTCCGGGGAGTGCGTTGAGCCTGTCTAGCCATTCGGCGCGCAGTGACTCCTCGGCGAAGGGCCCATTCTTGACATGCTGCTGCAACTGGTTTTCGACTGTGCCCCCAGTCCACACCATGAAGCCCGCGAAGCGATTCGCTGCGCCGTCCAGACGTGGACTGAAGCTCCCCTCGGCTCCCTTCCCCCACGCGATATCGTCAGCGTGCTCCTCCGCCCAGTCCAGCATGTCAGCCACAGCTGTCGCTGCATCGTCGCCACGGTTGCGTCGGACCTCGGCGGTGAATTGCTCGCGATCCCAATTCCGTTGTCCCGCCCTTGATGCCCGCTCGCTACGCGCTTTTTCCTGAATGCGTACCTGATAGTCCACTGATTCTGGGAGCGGGATGATCTGCTGCACATCTATCAGCAGCGTCCCGTCGAGCTTGTAAGGACGCATCCGCACGCAGCGGATGTCGACATCTCGTTCGTTCAGCCACATGACGGCAGTTGTGAGTTCTCGCGAGAATTCTGCCGACGCCAGGACAATCCGCACGTTCTGCGCAAAGCTGTCCTCGTCGGGTTCGTCCCACTCCAGGAACGCGAGGATGGACGACGCAGCATGCGCAGTGATGTCCTCAGCGACATCCTCACCCTTCGCCTCAGCGTGGGCCTCGTTGCGCAGGTACGCGCCGTGCGCACGAGCAGCCTGCTCAAACGTCATTGCCGACACCATCGCGGCGTATCGCAGAGCCTGTAGGTCCATGTGGCCGCCGTCCTCGGTGCGCTTCAGTTCAACGACGACGAGACCAGCGTCCTTGTCTAGACAGAGGAGGTCGATGCGCCGACGGCTGTCCTCCCAGTCGCTAAATTCCTCCGAGAGCACCATCAATTCGTCTACGTCTGGCAACTCGCCAGCGAGAACAGCGATCCGGCCCTTGACGAGCTGTTGGAGGTCCTCGCGTTCCTTGATGTCCTCGTCAGCGAACGTAGTTGGCGAGACGGGCGCCAACCCTCCGTCGGTTATCTCATAGATGGGCATGCGTCCTGCGAACTCCCTATCGTTTGCTGCCAAGGCCGATGCGCGACACGCGCGAGGGCGGCGGCAGCCTACGCCAGATGCCTGCCGAGGTAGTCGGCGTACAGCCCGTTCCTGAACTCCGCCTGCCGCATCGATGCTCCGGTCAGCAGTCCCGCCGTGCGCAGGTGATAGAACGTCTCGGGGTCGACATCGATGGAGCCTTGCGTGAGGCCCGCGACCGCGGCGCGGCGCTGATCGTTCTGCGCAAGCAGGAAAAGGATGCGTCGCAGATGGTCGCCGTAGGGGCCGTCGTCGTCGGCAGCCGTCGCTTCGAGCGTCGCGTAGGTCACGCCACCCTCTACGAACGCCTGGAACCCGCGCTGCACGAGGTACGGGTGCCCACCGACCAGACGCGCGAACGCGTCGACGTCCGTCGCGCTCAGCGGCGCGCCGTGGCGGCGATTGAGTTCGGCTATCTGCGCCACGTCGAAGTCGGCTAGCTCGAGGCGCGTGCCTACGTTGAACGGCGACTGGTTCACGTCCGTGATGAACAGGTGCGCCTCCGTGGCGTACGCGATAGCCAACGTGAGACGACTCCACGGTCCATCGGGGTCGAGCGCGCGCTTGTTGTGCCACGACCGGAACAGCCCGAACACCTCGCTTGCGTAGTCGGTGATGAACATGCGGTCCACCTCGTCCAGCGCCCATAGGACGTGATCGGCGTCCGCAAGCACGACCCGTCGCAGGTAGCGCTCGAAATTCACGCCCGGCCCGAGGCGATCCGTCCAACGCTCCTCTGGGAACACGTCGAGGTCCATCTGATCCGCGAGGGAGTACGCCATCGCCAGGAAGAACTCCTCCGGCGACGACACCTGCTCGGGGCTCAACGCCTGCAAATCAGTGAACAGCGCCTGCACGCCCATGTCGCGCGCCTGCTGCAGGCCTCGGGCGAGCAGAGACGTCTTGCCCATCTGCCGCGCGCCCTTCACGAGCACGATGCTGTCCTTCCGTGAGACGGCGCGGTGGAACTGGTCGTCGGTCGGCCTGACGACGTAGAGCTTCGAGTCGATGGGAACGGCGCCGCCGACCGGCGTGGATACCTCGCCCGCATCGACCACGGGCGCCGGGCCGTCGATGGCCTGCGCGATCTCCGTCACCATCTGGTCGTTGTCGTCGGCTGACGTCCAGATGAACTGCTGGAGCTGGTCCAGGATCGCCGCCATGGGTGGAGGGAGGGCTCCGTCGTAGTCCACGCGTATGGGTAACATCCGCGGGCGGCCGTCCTGCGCCTGCGCCGCCTCATGCGCGACGCGCACCTCGTAGTCCAGCATCTCGCTGCGCACCGAGCTGGCCGACAGTAGCGCGACGACGATGTCCGCAGCGCGTATCTGACCTTCGATCTCACGCGCCCACTCGATCCCGACCGTCATGTGCCGGTCTATGAAGACCGTGTGGCCCGCCTCCCGCAGGTGCTCATCAAGCGCGTCGAGCACTGCCCCGTCGGGCTGCGCGTTGCGGCGGTACAGGAGCGCCACGTGCGCGCCACTGGGCGGCGTGGGTTCCACGGGCTCCAGTGCCGCGGAGGGGAGCCGAGACGGACGAGCGGGATTGCCGAGGCCCCCATCCACGAGGCTGTACAGGCCGATGCTCTCGCCGTGCTTTATCTCTGCCTCGCCAAGATCGACGAGCGCCTCTGCCCACCTGGTGAGTTCGCTGAGGATGTCACCGGCGCTGCGCGACACGAGGATATGGCCGGCGTCGCCGCAGTCCATCACGCGGTTCGCCATGTTGATGGCCTGCCCGCGCACGTTGGGCATGCCGTTGATGTCCTCGCCGCGCGTTACTGGGCCGGAATGAACGCCCATCCGCAACTCGATGTTCTGCCCGCCACGCATCCTGTCCGCGATCTCCAACGCACACCGCACCGGCGCGGTGGGGTCGTCGAAGAACGCCAGCGCCATCCCGTCGCCGGACGGGTGACTGAGGAGGAACCCGTCCGCTTCGGCCTGCTGGAAGGTCGGCGTGCCGCGCACGAGGGCTTGGAGTTGCTGGATGCAGGCGCCTTGCCGCTCCAGCGACAGACGGGTGTAGCCGACGACGTCCATGAAGAGGACGTGGGCCATCTCCAGCCGCGTTGCATCGCCGTTGCTCTTCATGCGGGTCGGATCTCGTTGGCGGGTGGATGGGCGCTACGCACGGCCGCGCGGGCGCCATTATGGCCTTCGGCCCGGTAGACGGGCAAGGCGCCATCATCGTGGCGCTACCGGCGCGGTCGGGCGTTGTGTCACGCGACGGGCGTCGGCGGGCATGTCTGGGACGAGCCGCCGACTATGCCACCCGTGCGGCCTCCCGCTCAATGATCTCCCAGGCAGTGTCCACGTAGAAGCGGTAGTTCTCCAATGGCGTGCCGTTGGGGATGCGATGGTCGAGGGCGATGACGCATCCTCCGGTAGCAATCATTGGCGGGATCTTCGCCTCCAACTCCGCGACGATCTCCTCCCTGCTGCGCCGTATGATGTGCTTGTCGATGCCGCCGTAGAACGCGAGACGCTCGCCGTACGTCTCACGAACCGCGACGACGTCCATGTTCGCGGCGCCCTCCATGGGATGCATGACGTTCACGCCGGCATCCAGGAACGCTGGTATCACCGGGTTCATGTCGCCGTCGGAATCCTGATCGAAGAGCCGCGCTCCACGGTCGTGAAGCATGTCCCAGACGCGGCGGTAGTACGGCGCGATGAACTCACGTATCTGAGCCGGGCCGGCGAGCGGGCCGCTCTTGCCCGCCATGTCCTCGTGCACGCTGAGCTGGTCAAGGGGCACAGTCTGCGACACGCGGTCGAGGACGCGGCACGCCGTCTCGCCTATGGTGTCCAGCATGTCGTGGACCAGCTCTGGGTCGTCGTAGTACGCCTCGCACAGGGCCGCCTCGCCCATGAGCTGCCGTGGCTGGTCGAAGCCGCCAGGGATGCCCACTGTCACAACGCGACCCGCCTCGCGATGCGCGCGCGCCGCGGCTTCCCAGTCGCGGCCGAAGCGTTCCTCTGAGAACTCGTAGTGATGCCGGACGCTCAGCCAGTCGTCCATGGTGGCGACGGGCCAGTCCTGCGGCAGGGCGAGAGTCGCGAACCCCTTGTCCATCCGCATCGTACGGCCCATGCGGTCCCGCGTGATGATGACCTTGTCGTTCTCTTCGAGCACTTGCGACGGCGGGCCGCCCATCCACCCTGTGTTGACGGGCACGCCGCCAAATGCTGGGCATCGGTAGCGGTAGTGCGACATGTCCAATTCGGCTTCCGTAGCGCCCTGGGCGTGCCACTCCTCCTTCAGCCCGATGATCGGGCCGAAGATCTCTGTGAACAGAGGGCGCTCGTTGGCCTGGAACGTCATGTGATCCAGGTACTCCTCACGCCGGACGTGCATGGGCTTCTTGATCGCGAGATCGGCGTGCGTCGTCCAGCGCTGCTTCAATGCGCTACTCTCTCCCAGGCTGCGTGGCCCGTATGTGCGGATCGACCGGCGCCGGCCTGCGACCGCAGGCCTGCATCCGCCCTCACCCTAACGCTCTCCGTCGGCGAGAGGGGATTCAGCTCCGCTGTTCTCGCTGGCGCGGACCAACATTGCGAGCGGTCAGGCCGAGCCCTGAGCGCGCGTTCGCGCGGCGTGCGGGGCTTCGGACATCCGCTGCCGCTACATATAGCGAATGTCGTCGGCGTTGCGCCATAGGCAGAGGCCCGCGCTGCTGGTGGCGACCGCGTGTCGCCCGAGCCGCGTGTGACCACCCTCGCCTCGCGCTACACTGTCGCAGAGCCGCCCGATGGAGAGCAGAGCGGAGATACCGATGCCTGAACTGCCGATTAGACGCATGGGTAAGACGGAGATGCGGCCGCGCGCGTTGGCGCTAGGCGCCGCGTGGCTCTGCCGCCAGCCGGAAGACGAGGTCGTGAGGGCCATTCGCCGCGCGTTGGACCTGGGGATGGACTACATCGACACGTACCCAGGGCACAACGAGACCTACTGGGGCCAGGCGTTGGCGGACGTGCCGCGGGAAGAATTCTATCTACAGGCGAAGGTGGGCACGCATCCCGACCGGCGCAAGGACTTCTCCGCGGAAACGGCGCGATGGAGCGTCACGAACAGCCTGCGCGACCTGCGCGTCGACTACCTGGACGCCGTGCTGGTCCACGACCCGGACGACATCGAAGACGTCCTCGCGCCCGGCAGGGCGTTCGACGAACTGCTGAAGATGCGGGACGAAGGGCTCGTCAAGCACGTTGGCGTCGGCGTACGGGACCATGCGTCCCATCGGCGTGTCATCGAGACGGGCGAGGCGGGAGTCGTGCTGACGTACCTGGACTACACGCTGTTGGATCAGTCGGCGGAAGCGACCACCCTCGCGGGCGCGCGTGAGCACGACGTCGGCCTCATCTTGGCGAGCCCCCTCGGCATGGGCCTGCTAACCGGCTTGGAGCCCGACGCTGAGACGGACAAGCGCCGACACGGCGGCCGCCAGTCTCGCGCGCACGACATGTGGCAATGGTGCCGGGACCGTGGCGCGAACATTCGACACCTCGCGATGCAATTCTGCCTGGCGGCGCCGTGCGACGGCGTCGTGATGTTCGGCCCTGGCGACACAAGTCAGGTTGAGCAGGGGTACGAGTCCGCGACTACGGACATCCCGGCGGAGACATGGCGGGAATTCGAAGCGGAATTCGGCGTTGGCGTCGCGCGGGCGGACGGGTAGCCAGCGCGTGCGAGGATCAGTCGCCTGCGGCGATGTCGCGCAGCGCCCTCGGCTCTGCCGGAGACGCGGCGATTCCTGCCAGCGCCTCTGCGGCAGCGGTCGACTCGATGCCGGCCAGCGCCGTGACGGCAGCCTCGCGTACGGCGCCGGTTTCCACGGCAGCGAGACGCAGAAGCGCGGGTTCGCCGGCATCGTCAATGGCGCCGAGCGCCTGGATGGCGGCGACCCTGACCGACGACAGCTCGGACGTATTCTCCGCAGCTCGTGCCAGCGGACCTGCGGCGTCGGCGCCGTGCAACTCACCCAACGCCGTCGCGCACGCCGCGCGCACGTGTGGAATCGGGTCATCGAGCCGACCCACCAGCGTCGGCGCGACCGCTGCCCTGCCTACGCGGGCCAGCGCGAGCGCCGCTGCGGCTCTGACCTCGCCCCACTCGCCAGCGTCGTCCACGATGGCGGCAAGGACGTCCAGATCCTCCCGCGCGGCCAACGCGCCGGCAGCAGCCTTGCGGACGCGGGCGCTTGGATCGTCAGTGAGGACAGCTCGCAAGGCCGTGCGGGCCTCCGGCGACGGATTGGGCGCCAACGCTCGGACCGCAGCGTGCCGGACGTCTGCGCTGGCGTGCTGCAACCCGGGGAGCACGTGCGGCGTCCCCGCCTCGCCGATCGCCGCCAATGCGTCGGCGATGTCGCCCACGAGCGCATCGGTGAGTTGGTCGTCCTCGTCCTTCCCATCGGCTATGAGCAGCGCGGCGAGGGCCTTCGCGGCGTTGGCGCCGCCCAGCGACCCAACCGCGATGGCCGCCTGCCTACGCGCCTGCTCGTAGTCGTCGCGCTCGACGACGCGCAGTAGCGCCCTCTCGGCGCGAGCGTCGCCCATCTGTCCGAGCGCGACGGCGCACGCGGCGCGGACAGAGCCTGACTTGTCCTTGCGCAGCGCCCGCAGCAGAGCGTCTACATGGGTGGACGCGTCCGCGAGCTTGGAGGCCGCGACAGCACGCACGGACGCGGACTGGTCATCTCTCAGCACTTCCGCGAGCAGGTCGTCGGCATCGGACCCGCGCAGCGTGTGCACCGCGCGAACGACCTCGGACCTCAGCACGCTCGGTATGACCTTCACCTCCCGGAAGTTGCCGAAGCCTGTCTGCCATCCCAACTGGCCCCACGCGGCATTCAGGCTGGCTTCCGATCCGTGGCGCTTGCGAAGCCGCTTCAGGAAGGCGTCAGGATCCTCGCGGCGGATGTGAAGGATCTCCTCCATGGCGCCGAGAGCCACGTCCGCGCGCGGACCCATCGACGTGAGGGCCGCCGCCGCGGACTTGCGGATGAGGGGCGCGGCGTGTTCCGACAGCATGATGTCCCGCATCGTCAGCTCGATACCGTCCGGGGCGAGGAGAGCGAGCGCGCGTATCGCAGCTCTCCTCAGTCCCTCTCGCGCGCTGTCGGCAGTCGCCGTGACGAGCAGCGCGTCCACGGCGTCCGCGACCGGCGCGGCGTCTGCCCCACCTTCGAGGGCGTCGGCCAGCGCCGTAGCGACCGCTTCGAGCACATCGGGTCTACCGTCCGCGGCAGCCACCAGGGCATCTGCCGCCGCGACCACGGCGCCCGGGTCGAGCGCGCCGAGCGCCGCGACCATGGCCGTCAACGGCTCCGCTTCGGTCTCCCGCGTGATCCTGGCTACGATCGGGTCCGCGGACGCGTCCTCGCCCATCCCCGCCAGTGTCTCGGCGGCGAGCGCGCGCACGCTAGCGTCGTGGGAGTCCAGCAGCGGGTAGAGGGTAGCCGCGCCGTCGGAACCCAGGGCTGACAGCGCCTCTACGGCAACCGAGCGACGCGTCTCGTCCGACAGCGCGTCCCTCAACGCGGTCACGAAGGTCTCGCGTTCGTCGGCTGTCATCACGGTGGGCTCCGACAGCGCGAGAAGGGCCGTCGAGGCTGCGCCAAAGAGGGAGACACGCGCTTCCACCTCGACGGACGGCTGGAGCAGCGACAGCACGGGCAACGGCTCATCCCGCCACCCCGCGGCGAGGAGCGCCAGCAAAGGCCCAACGGCGTCGCGGCGCAGGTCCGTGAGGATGGACGCCGCGCGGGACCGAACGTAATCGTGCTCGTCCGTGAGGCCCGCTATCACCACCGGGATGCCAACACCGCGCGCTTCGGGAACCGCGCGAAGGACGCGGCCCAGCTGCGCCATGGCCTCCGCCCGGGCAGGGCCGGACGGCGTTGCGTGTGAGGAGTCGTCGCGGAGGGCGAGCATTGCCATGAGCGGAGCGGCGGCGTCTGCGAGCGGGAACCGACCGAGAGCCATGGGCAGTTCGTAGAGCGGCTCGAATTCGGTCTCGGCGTCGATCAGGGGCAGCAAGGCCGTCAGCGCCTCGTCCGTTCCCAACCGCGACAGCCGTCGGACGGCTGCCGCGCGCGCGGACGGAGCGTCGTGAGACAACGCAGCTATCAACGGCGGGATCGCCGCCGGGCCGAGAGTGGTGAGTATGTCGTCGGCGCGCGCGGCGACTGCTGTATTCAGGGATCGCGTCGCCAGCAGGGAGACGTCGACCGCAGCGGCCGGGGCGGAGAGCAGGGCGCCGGGGTCGGCGCTCGCAAGCCAACCCGCGAGGCGCTCGACGGCGAAATCCGCGGCCTCGGCGGCTGCGCGGGTCCGGCGCAACTGCCGGGCGCTTACGTAGGAGTGGATCGCCGTTCGCTCGTCTGAGCGGGATTGTCGGTATGTAGCGTTGACAGCATCGAGGATGAGGCGCGTGGTTGCCACCCAGTCGTCGCCCGGCTTCCCCGCAAGATCAACGGCCAGGACCAGCCCGCGAGACAGGTCGGCAGGATACGCGTCCGCCTGAGACAGCACGTCGCGGGCGCGCTCCGCGTCGCCGGCGGCAAGCGCCTTGCGCGCCCGGTTGAGCGTTGTGTCGCCACCGAAGCCGCATCCGGCCACGAGCGCCGAGATCGCGACCGCGACAAGCGAAGTCAACACCGTCGATTGTGTACGCTGCACGCGCGTCAAAGCCTCCTACCCCCGTCCTTTCGCCCGCCGACAGCGCGAGCGCGAGAAGCCGCCGTCTGGATTATCGGCGCCCGGTGGCCGAGGGCGCAAGCTCCCCACCGGCGGACGGGCGCGACGAGGGTATCCGTAGGGCTGACCGACCGCTGTAACGTCCATCGGCAGACCGTCCGCCGCCCGCATGTCCCGGCCTGAGCCTGCGGATGCCAGGATTGCGTGCTCACGCCTCAGCAGGTAGAGTGGAGCCGCACTCCCAGGGCGGCGCAGCGCAACGCCGACATGTCTCGCCGCTTCACGACCGCCCGTGACCCGCCGGAAGAGGAGGCGCCTCGTGCCCTCGGAACTGAACGTCGCGCTGATCGGCTACAGGTTCATGGGGAAGGCGCACTCCCATGCCTACAAGGACGCGGATTTCTTCTTTCCCTGCGACGCGAAGCCCGTCATGAAGGTCATCTGTGGTCGCAGCGAAGCCCCTCTCCAAGCGGCTGCGGACGCGTGGGGATGGGAGGAGGCTGACACGTCGTGGGAACGCGTCATTGAGCGGGACGACATCGACATTGTCGACATAGCGTCACCGCAGAACACGCACCGGGACATCGCCGTCGCCGCTGCGCGGGCCGGCAAGCACGTGCTCCTTGAGAAGCCGATGGCGCTCAACGAGGCCGAGGCCCGCGAGATGCTGGACGCTGTCCGCGCGGCGAACGTGAAGCACATGATCGTGTTCAACTATCGACGTGTGCCGGCGGTGGCGTACGCGCGGCGCCTGATCGAGGAAGGCAAGATCGGCCGCATCTTCCATTTCCGCGGCGCCTACCTGCAGGACTGGATCGTCGACGAGGACTTCCCACTCATCTGGAAGCTCCGGGCGGAGACGGCTGGCTCCGGCGCCCACGGCGACCTCAACGCACATCTGGTCGACCTGGCGCGGTACCTGGTCGGCGAGATCACCGAGGTCACGGGGCAAACCCACAACTTCATCACGGAGCGCCCTCTGCCGCAGGAGACGGGCGAGCTGACAACCATGCTGACGGCCGAGGGCGGGGTGGAGACCGGCGAAGTCACGGTGGAAGACACCGCGTCGTTCCTAGCCCGATTCGAGAACGGAGCCGTAGGGACATTCGAAGCCACCCGGTTTGCGCCTGGCCGCCGTAACCACAACCGCTTCGAAATCTACGGCAGCAAGGGCAGCATTGTGTTCGACTTCGAGCGGATGAACGAGCTCGAGTTCTACTCGCGCGAGGACGACGCTGGCGCCCAAGGCTTCCGCACCATCCTCACAACGGACGAGGCGCACCCGTACGTCGCCGCCTGGTGGCCACCCGGTCACGCGATAGGCTACGAGCACACGTTCGTGCACCAGGTGGCGGACTTCGTCCGCGCCATCCACGAGGACACCGACCCGCAGCCCGACTTCTACGACGGATGGAAGAACCAACAGGTACTCGACGCCGTGTTGCGCTCAGCGGAATCTGGAGCGCGCGTCACGATATCCCACTGACGGCTCCCACTGACGGACGGAAGGCGGGACATGAAGATCGGCGTAGACAGCTACTGCTACCATCGCTACTTCGGCGAGGTGTACGACAGCCAGACCGATCCCGGCACGAGATGGACCACGGACGACTTCGTACGGCGCGCGATCGAGCTCGACGTGGATGGCGTTTCGCTGGAGCTCTGCTTCTTCCCGCAGTTCGACGCCGCGTACCTGGCCAACCTCAAGGCGATGCTGGACAACGCTGGGATCGAACGCGTCGCGGCATGGGGACATCCCGACGGCCTCGAGGCGGGAGGGAATGACGCCGAACTGCGCGACATGATCCGACATATCGACACCGCGGTCGCCCTGGGCGCCGACGTGATGCGGATCGTCGCCAGCAGTCTCATGTTCCGCGACGAGCCGCACGGCCCGCAACTCGAGAAGCTCACCGCTATGCTCAAGACCGCAACCGCCATCGCCGAGGACAAGGGCGTGATCCTGGCGGTCGAGAACCACATCGACTACACAGCAGCGGAGATCCTGGGTCTCATCGAGGCGGTGGGCTCCGACCACCTGGGGGTCAACTTCGACACGGGTAACTGCCTGCGGAGGTTCGAAGATCCGGTCGAGGCGGCGCGCCTTCTGGCGGATCACACGCACGCGACGCACATCAAGGATCTCATGCCGACCCGCGGCGGTTCACCGAGCGAGTGGGACTGGTGGGAGAGCGTCCCAGCAGGACACGGTCTCGTTGACGTACCCGGCGTCATGAAGGCGCTGGACAACGCCGGTTACGAGGGCACGTTCGCCGTCGAGGTAGACTGCCTCAGCAGTCAGTGGGAAGAGGACGAGGCCGTGGAGATCAGCATCGCCTATCTGCGAGAGCAGGCGGCAAGACTGGGCTGACGATCGGCATGCGGCTACCGTCTCAGTAACTGGCTACAGGCAACCGAACCTGAGAGGCCCCAACATGGGCGCTACACAAGCGGCGGTCATGCGCGCCGCCCACGACATTGACCTACGCGAGTACCCGACTCCGGATCCGGCGGACGACGCGCTCATCATGCGCAACGTCGAGGTCGGCATCTGTGGCAGCGACAAGCACATGTTCGAGGGACACTCGGCGGTCAACTTCCCCTTGATTCCCGGACACGAAACGCTGGGCGTCGTCGAGAGCATGGGTCCACGCGCGAACGACGCGATGAACGTCGTCGGCGGCCCCGTGAAGGAAGGCGACGAAGTGACGATCGTCCCGAGCTCCAAGAGCTGCGGCCGTTGCTGGTATTGCCTGCATGTCCCGCATCGACCCGCTCTCTGCTCGAACCGCACCGTCTACGGGTTCTCCAACTGCGAGGAGGAGCCGCACCTCACCGGGTCCATGGCGGGGCACACGTACATCCACGGGAACTCGTGGGTGTTCCGCATTCCCGAAAGCGTTCCGCAGAAGCTCCGGGTGCTTGTCGAACCCGCTGCGGTGGCCACGCGCGCCGTCGAGCGAGCGTTCTCGCCCGGCATACCGCATATCGGGGCTGGCTTGGGGATCGGATCGCGCGTCGCAGTGCTGGGCGCCGGTCCCATAGGCATGCTTGTCATCGCGGCGCTGCGCGAGGTGGGGACAGGCGACATCATCGTCACGGACGCCATGCCAACGCGCTTGGAGATGGCGAGGAAGATGGGCGCGGACACGACGGTCGATGTCAGCACGACAACTCCCGAGGAACGCCTCCAGCAGATCCAGGACATGACGGACGGGGTCGGGCCGGATGTGGTCATCGAGTGCGCGGGAGTTCCGGCGGCGTTCGGAGAGGCGCTGTCGCTTGTGCGACGTGGCGGCAAGGTCATCGAAGTCGGGCATTACACCGACCCCGGCTCCACAGCGATCCGGCCGCACCTGATCTGCCACAAGGACGTGGACATCCACGGGATGTGGGCGTACCCCGCGATGCAGTTTCAGACGGCTTTGGCGTTTCTGGAACGCGCCCGCGCACCGCTCGGTGATCTCATCACCGACTACATCGGTCTTGAGGATCTGGAGCGCGGCATTGGCATGGTCGGCGGGCCGGAGACGTACAAGGTCGTCGTGCGGCCGGAGTAGCGCGGGACGACGGACGCGAGGTTAGACTGCCTACATGAAGAGCAACGCGCGCCCGGCCCTCACGCCGCGCGCGCTCGTGGCCGGCCTCGTCCTGATGGTCGCCACGGTATTCTGGGTCATGTACGGGCTGAAGTGGGACATCGCGCACGCTGCGATGATCTCCCTGCTGTACAACGCCGTCTTCGCGCTCTTCGCGGTCACGGTCGTCAACCTGCCCCTCAAGCGGCTCGCGCCGACATTCGCGCTGACGCGCGCGGAGCTCCTGACCATATACGCGATGGTGAGTATGGGGGCCTCCATCGCCGGGCACATGTGCGTCCAGATGCTGCCGCCGATGCTTTCTTACGTGGTGTGGTTGGCGAGCCCGGAGAACGACTGGCCCGCCTTGTTCGGCGACGCCACCCCCGACTGGCTGGCGGTGACGGACAAAGCGGCGGTCGCGGGCCTCTACGAGGGCGACTCCTCGCTGTACGTCCAGTCGCATCTGGAGGCATGGGCGGTACCACTCGCCCTCTGGTCACTGTTTCTCATCGCCCTGCTGCTGACCACGCTCCTGATAGTCTTCCTCGCGCGTAGACAGTGGACCGAGCATGAAAAGCTAAGCTACCCGCTCATCCAGCTCCCCCTGGAACTCACACACTCCTCGGAGCGGTTCCTACAGAACCGGTACATGTGGGCAGGCTTCGCCCTCGCGGCGTCCATAGACGTCATCAACGGGCTGAACTACCACTTCCCCGCCGTCCCGCGCATATGGGGCATCCGACAGTACAACATCGCGCGCTACTTCGTGACCCGCCCCTGGAACGCGGTCGATTGGTTCCCCATCGGCATCTACCCGTTCGCTCTGGGTCTCGCCTTCGCCATCCCTCTGGACCTAGCGTTTTCCTGCTGGTTCTTCTACCTGCTGTGGAAGGCCCAGGCCGTCCTGGGTCGCGCGCTTGGGCTGCCGTCGGAATTCCCTTACGCCACCCAACAGTCGGCGGGCGCATTCATGGGCATCACCCTCATGGCGTTGTGGACGGGCAGGGGGTACTTCCGGCAGGTCGCGAGGAAGGTCGTAGGAGCGCGATCGACGCTGGATGACGCCCGGGAGCCGCTTGGGTATCGAGCGTGCATCGTCCTCATTGTCCTGTGCCAGGCGTACATCGGCATCTTCTGCTACCGCGCGGGCATGTCGTTCTGGGTGATCTCCGCGTTCTTCGCGCTCTTCTACGCCCTGGTGACAGGGATCACCCGCATGCGCGCCGAGCTCGGCTCGCCGGTTCACGACCTCCACTACGGCGGCCCGGGCACGATGCTTTACGCCGCCTTCGGCTCCCAACGCCTCGGCAAGTCGAACCTGACGGCGATGACGTACCTCATGTTCTTCAACAGGTCGTACGACTGGCTGACGATGCCGCACCAGCTGGAGGCGTTGAAGATCGCCGAGCGCACGCGCATCGACAACCGCAAGTTCGGTCGGGCGCTGGCCATGGCGGTGGGCGTAGGCGTACCGATCGCCGTATGGGCGTACCTCCACACCGCGTATCAGAACGGGATGTTTACGGGGTTTGTAGGCTGGGAGGCGTTCACACGGCTCGAGCGCTGGCTGACCAACCCTCTGCCGCCCGATGGCGCGGCCACGTCGGCGGCGACAGTGGGCGCGGGGATGGCGTTCCTGGTTACGGTACTCCGAGCCAAGTTCGTCTGGTTCCCGCTCCACATCGCCGGCTACGCCGTCTCGACGACGTACACCATGAACGTGTTCTGGTTCTCGATCTTCACGGCGTCGGTGGCGAAGTGGGCGACACTCACCTTCGGTGGCTTCCGCGCGTACCGCCGGTACCTTCCGTTCTTCCTCGGCCTGGCGCTGGGGGAGTGCGTTGTCACTATGTTTTGGGGCACGATGACGATGGTCCTGGACCGGTCCATGTACATCACCCTCGACCTCTAGCGGACGCTGAGAGGATCCCTATGGCGGGTACGACCCTCATCAAGAAGCGCGACGAAATGGCACGCGCGCCGCTCCCGGAATGCCACGGCGGCGAAGGCGCCCTCGACTGGACGCGCGTCCTCGACGGCCGCGAGACGCAAGGCCGCCACGTGAACTTCATCCACGACGACATCCTTCCACCAGGCGTCTCCATCGGCGTCCATCGGCACGAGGACGACGAGGAGTACTACTATGTCGTCAGCGGGACGGGCGCCATGACACTCGACGGTCAGCGCCACGAGGTGGGGCCGGGAGACATCACCGCCGTGTACCCCGGCGGCGAGCATGGGCTGGAGAACACGTCGGACGCTGACATGCGAATCCTGGTGATCTCCGTGTCGTAGGCGAGCCGCATCCGGCACACGCGCGCGGCGCGACGTGGAGGCAGCATGGACGCCAAGACGGAACGCCAAGCGACGCGGCATGTCCCGCCTACGTCGTCTGGGCGCCCCGTCCGGTGGCGCGCCGTGGCCATCGCGATGCTGCTTCTGCCGGCCAACGCGCACTGGATCGCGCTCGTAGAGATGGTGTGGCACGGGTTCCACTTCTCGGCGACATCCATCCCGCTCAACGTGATCTTCATCGTCTTCGTCCTGGCGCTCGTGAACCAGGCGCTACGTCGGATCCTGCCAGCGGCTGCTCTGTCCCAGCATGAGCTGATGCTCATTTACGTCGTGCTGGCGACCACTACCGCGGTGATCGCGCACGACAGCATGGTCAGCCTGATGGGGCTCTTCACGCACGCCTTCTGGTATGCGACGCCGGAGAACGAATGGCGCGAGTTGCTACACCCGCTACTGCCCAGGTGGTTGGTGATGGATCGCATGGAGGCCACGCGCCCGTTCTACGAGGGCGGCGGTCGCTTCCTGCGCGTCGAGGTACTCCGCCACTGGGTCACACCGATCCTCGCCTGGACGGCGGTTGCCACGTTGACGTTCACGCTCGTCCTGCTCGTGAACAGCCTCGTGCGCAAACGGTGGATCGACCAGGAGAAGCTTCCCTATCCTATCGTGCAACTCCCACTCGACCTCACCAACCCGGGAGCGGGCCTGCTCCGGAGCAAGCCCATGTGGATCGGGTTTTCGCTCGCGGCGGCGGTCGACATCGTCAACGGGATCAACCACCTATACCCGACGTTCCCCCGCATCCCCATACGCGAGCCTACCTCGGATATGGGTCTGTGGGTCACGGACTCGCCCTGGAACGCCATTGGCGTCACGTACGTCCATGTCCGGCTATTCCTGCTCGGGCTGTGCTACCTGCTCCCGGTCGACATGAGCTTCAGCACCGCGGCGTTCTACTGGGTGCGCAAGGCGCAACTGGTCGCGGGCGCGGCGACCGGCCTGTCAACGATCCCCTACTACCCGTTCCAGGCGCATCAAGCCTTAGGGGGAGTGACCGCGATCTGCGGGATCGCGATGTGGGGTGGGCGGGGACATTGGCGAGCCGTGCGAACGCGGGTTTTCGGACGCGGCGGGCGCAACATAGACGACGGCGAGCCGATCCGGTACCGCGCGGCGGCGGTCGGGATCATCGTGTGTCTGGCGGCGCTGTACCTTCTCTGCGTGAAGGCAGGCATGTCCACCGGCGTGTTCGTCTCGTTCTTCTCCCTCTATCTCGTTATCGCGATAGGGGTCACGCGCATCCGCGCCGAGCTTGGGCCGCCGGTCCACGACATGAGCGGCGTGAACCCACAGACGGCCATCACGTCCGTCGTAGGGGAACGACCCCTCGGCCCCCGCAACTTGGCGGCGTTCGCACTGTTTTCGTGGTTCAACGGCTCCAACCGCAGCCACCCGATGCCACACCAGTTGGAGGGGATGAAGCTGTCGCAGCGCGCGGGTCTGGCGCCGGCGCGAACGACCGCGCTCATGGCTGCCGTCATCGTACCTGCCGTTCTCGTCGCGTTCGTGGTGTACCTGTCCGCGCTCTACCACTACGGCGCGGAAGTGGCCGTCGACGCGCCAGGACAGGTGTTGGGCCCGGCCGCCGCGGTGTACAACCGTCTCGCTGCATCCCTCCAGTTCCCACGTGATCCAGACACGAACGGCTGCATTGCCATCCTGGCCGGGCTGGCGTTCACGCTTACGCTGGGCATCCTGCGCACGAAGTTCCTCTGGTGGCCGCTGCACCCCGTCGGATACGCGATCGGCATCAACGGCGGCTCATTGGACCACTTCTGGCTCGTCATGCTCGTGGCGGCCGGCGTGAAGTTCGCAGTGCTGAAGTCCGGCGGCGTGGGTCTCTACCGGCGGACGTTGCCGTTCTTCCTGGGTCTGGTGCTGGGAGACGTGGCCGCAGGGAGCTACTGGTCGATACTGAGCGTCATCGTGCGACGGCCGCTGTACGTCGTGTGGTTCTGGTAGCGCGCTCCACGCTAGGGTGTGCGGTCGGGTTCGTCGCCTGAGGCGGCCGCGTCGAGCCACTTGCGCCTCAGGTACTCCTCTACGCCCGTACGCTCAACGTCGCTCAACACGGCGTCGAAGGCGATGAACTCCGCGACGGCTCCCTCCCACTCCGTGTGGGTTCGGGAGATTGCGCGGGCGCCAGGCGCGGCAAGCTCGAACGTGGCTACGCAGTAGTCTGAAGGCGCTGGGGTGGCGTACGGGTCCACGCGGCGGCCGTTCAGCCACGCGCGCCCCTGGGCGAACTCCGGCGCGACATCCGCGGCGACGCCTTCCCCGGTCAGATCGCACATGTACGCGTCAACTCCCTGCCACGGCCCCGAACCGGGCTTGGACAGATCGTGGTCGCGATACACCATCATCAGCGTCTGGTAGCCGTCGACCGCTTCCTCCAGAGACTGCAGCCATATGTACTGCCAGTCGGCGACGGACTTCCCGTTGAGGGAGTTCGGCTCGCAGATGACGAAGCTCGTCGGCTCCATCGCCCCCGGCCTTCCCCGCCAACCAAGCAACGAACCACGGGACCACACAGGCGCGTCCTCGACGCCGTCGCCGTCCATGTCCGATGCGTCCAACCACAGCAGCAGGCGTGCGCCCGTAACCGCGTCGGGGGCGATGGGGTCCGCGTCCGAGCTTGCCGGATCCTCGTCTAGCTGGACATGCACGCCGACCCTGTTGCGGCTGACCGCGCCATCAGTGAGACGGCGCGCTGCAACGTAGTAACCACCCGACGTGGGTGGGAGGAATTCTCGCCCGACGTGCAGCGGATCCGATGGATTCTCGTGGCGCGCCGTGTACAGCAGGTCGAAGGTTCCGGCGTCGACGCCTGTGCCCTCGACGACCAGGTGACCGTCGGACGCCGTGCCGTGCCACGATCCTTGGCCGGTCACCTCTGCGGTAGTCGCCTCACGCGATGTCTCACCGCTAATGTCGATGGAGCGTCCGGGCGAGCCGTCGTCGTCGCACTGTAGCTTCACGGTCATTGGCAGCGCGGCGCGGCCGTCTACGTAGGCGTCGAGGCGCACCCACGACCCGTAGTCGTTGTGATCTCTGTTGTGCTCGCCGTTCCCGTCTCCCGGCGTACCAGGGGGGTTGGCCCATTTGCCGTTCGTGTTGGGGATCACGGCGCCGTCGGCTTCCACTACCCGCCCGTCGGACATGGTGAACGTGCCCTCGTAGACGCCTCGCGGCGGCGGCAGTACGTAGGACGGGTTGTCGTCGGAATACCAGAGGTACTCGTAGTCGCCGTCGACGATCGCCAGCGACCCATCCGTGGCACGCGTGAAGGCAGGTCGCGCTAGTTCGAACGGCTCCACGGATTCGACCGTGACGGTCCGTGCGAGTTCCGTGCTGTTCGCGTCACGAACGGTGACAGTGTAGTCGCCGCGAGGCAAGAACCGACGCGCCGTCAGGTACTCGTCGGCGCGATCTTCCCACCGGACGGCGTACGGCGCCCGGCCTCCGTCTATCGACACGCGCGCCTGCCCGTCGTTCGCTCCCGTGGCGGGAGACACTTCGCAATCGGCGGTCAGCGTGCGCTCGGGCGCAGTGAGTTGCACCTCCCCCTCAATGGCTACACCCGTGGCGTGCGTGACGGAGTAGGCGTAGGCGCCATCCGCGACGGCCCGCAGCGCCAGACCAGCCACCCCCGTCGACCACTCACACGCCACGTCAGCGGGGTCCGCCCCAGCGATGCCGAGAGCGACGTTCCATACTCCGCCTGAGAACTCACTGCGCGGCGTCACGACCAGAGCGGCCGGGCGCGCGAGCGTGGTCTCGGCGGCGCCCGCGCGAAACTCGCTGTCGACAACGAGGACGGAGTGGTCGCCCTCTCCTAGCCCGCGCGCCGTGGCGTCCTTGGAGCCGTTTGACCAAGACCACGAGTAGGGCGGCGCGCCACCGGTGACCGTCGCGGCAATGGAGCCATCGTCCGCGCCCAGGACAGACGGGTGCGCGGGCGCCAGACGGACCTGTAGCGCGTCCGCGGCGCTCGTGGGGTTCGGGTTTGTGACAGACCACCGTTTGTCCGCCCGAGGGTACCGGGCGAACGGCGGATCCTCGCGGATATGCTCCGAGCGATCCTCGAGCGAGCAGGCCACCTCGTAGCTGCCGATGCTCCCCAGCCCGATCTCTATCGCGTCGACATTCTCCGCGACGGCTCGGCCGTTGACTGTCCAGACGACGTGTTGCGTGTCCGGCGTTGATCGAACGCGGCGGATCGAGAAGCGCGCCAGTCCGTGCTTGGCGAGGACCAGTTCTGACCGTGCCGGAGAGGCGTCCTCGAGAGGGTCCACATACTCATAGACGCGCTGCGCAGCTTCCTGCACGCACAGCACGCACATGCCATCGGAGAACTGATTCACACCCATCGTGCAGACCGGCGTTGCGCGGAAGATGTGCGCCGCCCGGTGCGTACCTCCCTCAAACAGCCCGGTCTTGGCGATGTGAGCCCGTCGATACGGCGTAGGCACGGGAGTGGTGGGGTCGATCCACTTCCGCCACTTCACCTTGTCGCGTTGGAACACGAGGGTCGTGTTGCTCGATTCGTCCGCGCGGCCCCACATGCCCCATCCGATGTACTTGTCGCCTAGCCGAAGCGCCGTGTGGGCGAACTCGTGATAGAAGCCGTCGATCTCGTTGCCCTCGATCATGGCGTCGCCGACGCGTTGCTCCAGTCGTAGGCCCGCGCCACCGCCTCCGCCGCGCGAGTTGACCATCGCCAGGTGCGTCACCCAGCCGCGTCCTTCCTGGCTCCATGGCAGGAACAGCCGGGCCCGCATCTCGTTGTAGGTCTCCCAGTGCGCGGCGTGCTCACCCCGGTTGCGCGCTTCGGGATCCCATGGCGGGATGCCCGGCCACCAGAGCGCGTAGACGTTGTAGAACTCGCGCTGGTTGGCGAAGGGCGCCACGGCCTGCGGCCCGTCAGGATCGAACGCAGGCTTGATGACGTCGCGCACGTCCTGCACAAACTGAGAGCGCATCTCCGGCCTGTTGTACGGGTCTTCCTCGCCCTTCCGCCACCTGTTGACGACGACGATGTTGATCCGGTTGTCCTTGTCGCCGTGGACCATGATAGGGATGAGTTCGGCGCCGTCCGTAACGATGTCGTCAAAGCCGTCTGCCGCGCGCGTTGTGACGCTGAAGGGCGGTGACGCATCGCGAGGCATGTCGCCGTTGACGCGGGCTTCGGCGGTGAACGTGTAGCGGGTTTCTGGGGCCAGGCCTGTCGCCTCATACATCGGATCTGGCGCCCAGCCGCGGCTCTTCGTGTCGTCCTCGCGGCACATGAAGCGGTAGGTCGCGTCTCCGGGCACGGCCTCAACCGACATGGAGACGGCATGGCTCGTGCGGGCGTGGGGTTCCTCCACCCATGCCAACGGGTCGACGCCCTCGAACGAGGCCTCGGACGCCGGAGCGGAGTGGGCGCAAACCAGCAACGCGACAGCCATGTACGGTACGCGCGGCATCAGACTCTTCCTCAGCTATGGCGGGCGTCGATCGGTCCGAGCCCGTGGCGCGGTATGACTTGCTTCGCCGCGTCGGTCGGCCTCCGCCAAGACGTCCGCAGGTCAGTCAGACCCAGGATCACACTCGGTGCGGGGCCTGGTCAGGACGATTGTCGACCACGCGGATTGTGTCGCTGGGCGGCCTCAAGAGCAACACCGCGCGGCCTCGGGCGAGCTCGTGTCGTCAGTTGACCTCAATGGTCTCGTGCTCGATCTCGTCCTCGTCGGAGGTGCCAATAGACAGGGAGGCAGCGCGGCGGATGTACGTCGTCTGCTTCGTGACGGGACGATCGCGCTGATCGTTGATCTCCGCCAGGGCGACAGCGTCCAGGGCGACCGGATCACGGCTGAGGAAGAGGCGGTTGGCCTTCCACTGGAACGCTGGATCGTAGCCAGGCCCGGCGTCGAACGCGCCCGTGAGGCCGTCCACGATCGTTAGGGCGTGCTTGTCCTGCAGCACCGAGTCCTTCCACATGTCCGCGACGGCATGCATGCCATCCGGGCTCGTGGGGTGGAATCGGAACGTGTTGCTGGCGGAACCCAACGCCAGCGACGCCAGCGCCCCTTCAATCCCGGTCACGGGGTGGTACCGCAGGACGGGCACGGAGATGACCTGCGTCACCAGCTGGGTAAGGATGCGCGTGAAGAGCGACGCCGTGCTCCCGTTCTCCCTGCGAGCGGGCAGATCGACCTCGGAGTCCAGGAACTGCTCCGGGTCGTAGCCCACGCGCCGAATCTGTCCCTGGACGCCTTCGGACGCGAGTATCTTTCCACGTGGGTCAGGGAAACCCAGCTCGGGGAGAGGCTTGAGGGTGTATCCCCAAGCGTCGAGGTTCTCGCTGAACCGGTCCCACACGATGACGTTCTCGGGCGTCACGCCAGCCATTACCACCCGCCGGACGACCTCGTCTACCAACTGATGGTGCGTGGAGAGACCCGGCACGTCCGTGTCCACCTTGATGCCGATGACGTCGTTGGCCGCGACGAGCCGCCGCCACGCGCCGTCGGCGTCACGCGTGCGCATCAGCGACTGCATACCCTCATCAAGCATGCGGCGTAGCACAGCGCCATCAACGAGATCCTCGCGCTGTACGGTTGGGCCGGACACCTCGACCACCCGGGGATCCGGGAGGTTGGTCGCAACCGGTAGCTGCGCGCGCGCTCCGGCTGGCCGCGCCAGCCATTCGGCCGCCGTTACCACGCCAAGAGTCCCGGCCTTGAGAAACGCTCTGCGGTCCATCATCGAATGACCACCGTTCCGTTTTCGCCAACGAAGCACATCCTCGAGCCGACCCGTCCGGCGCCGAGCAGGTTCGGGAGGCGGAGGGCTCCAGTCGGGTTCGGGTAGTCCAGCACGCTCCACGTATCGCCACCGTCGGTCGTGCGCAGCACGGCGCCCGCCTCGCCGGCGATCCAACCGTTCATCTCATCTACGAACTCGACCGCGCGGAGTGTCTGACGGGTGGGGCTGTCCTGCCTGGACCACGTCAGTCCTCCGTTCGTCGACCGCATGATGGCGCCATCCAGGGAGACCAGCCAACCACGTCGAGTGTCCACGAAATGGACATCGTATACGCTGGACTCGATGGGGAGTTCAACGGGCGACCATCGGGCGCCCGCGTCGTTCGTGATGAGCAGACGCGCGGCGTCACCGCCAGCCCACCCGTGCGTGGCATCCACGAAGTGGATGGCCCAGAGGTGATCGTCGTTACTGTGTTGAGTCTCCCACGCGCCGCCGCCGTTGGTCGTGTGCAGGATGATGCCGCGTCCACCGACCGCCCAGCCCTCGGCGCGGTCCAGGAAGTGGAGGTCAATGATCCCTTCCTTCACGCCCGTGGCCTGTGGTCGCCAATTGGCGCCCCCGTCACTCGTCACGTAGAGCACCCCGAGCGAGCCGCCTGCCCAGCCGATGGAGTCGTCGACGAAGGTGACTACGTTGAGAATGCGGGGAGTGTGTCCAGGCTTGGCCGTCCGCTGCGGGGACCAAGTCACGCCTCCGTCGGACGTGTGAAGGATCGTGTCCTCGTCACCAACAACCCAACCGAGCCGATCGCTGGAGAACGCCGCGTCCATCAGGTGGTGAGTCGTCGAGACATCGCCCAACAGCCACGTGTCCCCGCCGCCGCCGCAACCCCACGCCAGGGCCGCCAGGGCAACGGCGAGGGGGCCAGCGCGCCGGTGGTTCGCCGCTCGCATCATACAGCTCCTTGCTTGCCTACGTGCCGCCGATCAGACAACACCCACCAGGCGCAAGTTCGGCGCCGCTACTGGCTGGGCCGGATACGCACGGATTCCGTGCCGATCCTCGCGTCACGGATGTCCGCTCCAGCGACCGCGGAGGCGCGGAGAGCATGCATCGCGCTGACGGCGTCGCCCTCCGACGGGAACGCGACATAGAACGCATCCGCGTGCCGTCGCTCGTCGACCGCCAGCTTCGCGACGAACCCACGCGACCCCTCAGAAAGCGCGAACGCATGCAGTCCGGCGTGACCGGCGGCCGTATCCCGCTGCGCCTCCGTGCGGAACCAACGGTGGCTAAAGCGCATCAGACGGCCAGCCGGCAAGTCCGTGACGAGTGACGGCGGCGACTCCACACCCACGATCCGCCGGCCGACGCGCTCGGCGAAGGCGATGAGCGCCTCGGACGTGTCCGTCGAGTAGTTGTAGATCGTCACCGTGTAGACGAATCGGTCCACCCACGCCCAGACGTCGCGGGCGCCAACGTACGCCTGGGCGCCGATGCCCTTGATGTCGCCCTGCGGCACTCGCCGCTGCGAGTAGAGCCCATATGCGTTCTCGGGAGAACCCGTATCGAACATATCGATTCGAAGCATCGCGCGACCACCCAGCGCGGGATTGCCGTACTCCGCCCACGCGGACGCGCGCACGCCGAACGCCGCGAACTGATCGGCCGAGGCGCCCAGGGATACCGCCAACGGGGCGCCGGAGAGGATATTGGGCCCGGCGACGACGCGCCACCTTCCCACGACGTCCGAGACAGGGAGCAGCGTCGCGGTGTCCGTGGCTTGAGCCGCGGAGGGGAGTGGGGCGTCTGGCGGGGTTGGGGCGGCCAACCACTCGGTCAGGAGGCCCTTCGCCAGCGCGTCGCGCGGGCAGTCGAACACGCCGACGACAACGGCGCCCTCACGCGCGTACCACGTGGTCGGCGGGCCGTCGCCGCATCCGGCGAGCAACAGGCCGCCTAGGAGCGCCAACGATGCAACGTGGAGAGGCGCCCACGCGCGCGAACCACGCATGCCTACCACCTCGTCGCCAGCTTGTTGTAGAGGCTCTGCACGAGTTCGTCCACGAGGTTGGCGCGGGCGGTGAGTTCGTCCTCGGGCGCTTCGCCGCGCCCTGTCACGACGTAGAAGTCACGGTAGAACTCGTAGTCGTCGTCGGACGCGATGAGGCGCCGCTCGACGTTGTCGTGGAATTCGTAGGTGGTCCGCAGGGACATGCGGTACTGCTCGGGCAGGTTGTTCACGTCGTAGCGGAGAGGCTCGATACGGTAGTCGGAGATGGCGATATCCAAACGACAGTCGTTGCCGTCGTTCCACTGAACGCCGAACTGCCGCTGGAGTTCGGACGTCATCTCCTCTTCGAGTTCGAAGATGGTCGTCTGGTTGCGCACGCGAGGTATGCGGATGGTCGAGATGTGGTCGAGATATGCGGACTTAGAGTGATAGCCGCATCCCGACAGCCCTAGCGTTGCCAGCAACGCTAGGGCTGTCAGTCGGAATGCGGCTATGTGCGATCTCAACGCCATGTCATCGGCTCGGCGCGGAGTTTAGAAACGCCCCTTCGGGACGCGCGGGGCATCGCTGCGGCCGCCCTCGCGGCGATCTCCGCCGCCACCACGTCGGTCGCCACCGCCGCCACGACGATCTCCGCCACCACGTCGGTCGCCACCGCCACGGCGATCTCCGCCACCACGCCGGTCGCCACCGCCACCACGGCGATCTCCGCCGCCACCGCGTCGGTCGCCACCACCACCGCCTCGGTAGCCGCCGCCACCGCCGCCAGGTCCTCTGCGCTCACCGCCGCCACCTCGTCGTTCGCCGCCGCCACCTTCGTCGTCGCCGCCCTCGCCCTCGGGCGAGCCGGGGAACTTGGTGATGGGTTCCAGATCAATGCGTCCACGGTCGTCGACGTTCACTACTCGAACGGCGACCTCGTCACCGATGTTGACGCAATCCTCGACTCGTCGGACGAATCCGTCCGCGAGATCCGAGATGTGGATGAGTCCGTCGCGGCCCTTGAGGACTTCGACGAAGGCGCCGAACGGCGCGATCCGCGTAACCTTGCCCTTGTATTCCTGTCCAGGCTCGGCGACCGCGAAGATGCTCTCGATCTCCGCAATAGCGCCTGTGGCGCCTTCCGCGTTCGCCGTGGCGACCTGCACGGAGCCGTCTTCCTCGACGGCGATCGTGACGCCGTATTCGTCCTGGATGCCGCGGATAACCTTGCCGCCCGGCCCGATGAGTTCGCCGATGCGCTCGGGGTCGATGCGAAGCATGTGGATGCGCGGCGCGAACTCGGACAGGTCTTCGCGCGGGGCTTCCAACGCGGCGTTCATCAGGTCCAGCACGCGCATCCGCGCCTCACGCGCCTGTTCGAGCGCGCGACGCATCAGGTCGATGGACAAGCCGGCGATCTTGATGTCGAGCTGGATCGCGGTGATGCCGTCGGAAGTGCCGGCTACCTTGAAGTCCATGTCGCCGAGGAAGTCCTCGGTGCCGATCATGTCCGTCAGGACGACCTCGTTGTCGCCTTCCTTGATGAGCCCGACGCCGACGCCCGCGACCTGCTTCTTGATCGGCACGCCCGCGTCCATCAGGGCAAGACTGCCCGCGCACACGCTTGCCATTGAGGAGGAGGCGCTGGATTCGAGGATCTCCGACACGAGGCGAATCGTGTAGGGGAAGTCGTCCTGCGAGGGGATCACCGGCAGGAGAGCCGCCTCGGCGAGCGCTCCGTGCCCGATCTCACGGCGACCCGGCCCCATCGGCCGACGCGCCTCGCCGACGCTGAATCCTGGGAAGTTGTAGTGCAGGAAGAACGTGCGCTTGTCGTCCGGCTTGAGTCCGCGAATCGTGTTCGCGTCCATCGCGGTGCCGAGCGTCGCCACGGCGAGCGCCTGGGTCTGGCCCCGCGTGAACAGCGAGGACCCGTGCGCTCTGGGCAACACGCTTACCTCGTTGTCGATGGGGCGAAGGTCTTGGATGCCGCGCCCGTCCAAGCGCTTCCCATCGTCTAGGATGGAACGGCGCATGGTCTCCTTCTCAAGGGAGCGGAACACCGTCTTGGCGTCGTCCTCGTCGTCCGCGTGTTCCTCGCCGAGTTCAGCGAGAACGGCGTCGCGGGACGCTCTCAGATGCGCATCACGCTCCGTGGAGTCGACAATGCCGATGGACTCCCGGATGCGATCCACGGCGAGTTCACGAACCCGCGCTTCCACCGAGTCAGCGATCTCGGGCGAGTCGAACTCGCGCTTCGCCTTGCCGAGCTCCCCAACGAGTCCCTCTTGCAACTCGACCATGCGCACGATCTGCTCGTGCGCGAACGTGATCGCCTGAATGACGTCCTCTTCGGGCGCTTCGTGAGCGGCGCCTTCGAGCGACATCACCGCTTCCTTCGTGCCAGCCACGAAGAAGTGCAGGTCCGAAGACTCGATCTGCTCGTAAGTCGGCCATGCGACCAACTCACCATCGACGCGCGCAACCGTGCAGCCGCCTACCGGGCCGTCGAACGGGATGTCGGAGATTGCCAGCGCGGTGGCGATGCCGAGGAACGCGAGATCCTCCGCAGGGTTCACAAGGTCCGCTGACACAACCATCGCCTGGACGACGGTCTCGCATCTATAGGACTTCGGAAAGAGCGGGCGGAAGCTGTGATCGAACTGGCGAGCGGTCAGCGTTTCGTCAGTGCCCGGCCGCGGCTCACGTCGCCCGTATATCTGTGGCACTTTGCCGACGGCGTAAGATCGCTCACGGAAATCGACGGTGAGTGGGACGAAGTCAAGCTCGGGCTTCGCCCTGGTGTCGGACACGGCGGTCGCGAGGACGACCGTGCCGCCCCGCTGGATCCAGACGGATCCGTGGGCCTGTTTGGCGACTTTCCCGGTCTGGATCGAGATATTCTCGTCGCCGACCTGTAACTCTACTGTATGCAACGGGTTTCCCCTTCAAACGTGCGGCGTGCACGACGACCATGCGGCGCTGTCTGGGCCGCGGCATGCCTACTCTCGGGCATGAATCGGGTGTCGTGCAGAAGTGCGGAGTGGATCGCTCAGGATGCGCGGCTGGACAAGCGATCACGTAGGCCGAGCTTGGCGATAATCGCGCGGTACCTGTCCACATCGCTGTTGTACAGGTATCGCAACATGCCACGCTGCTGTCCGACGAGCTTGTACAGACCACGACGCGAGTGGTGGTCATGTCGATTGGACTGGAAATGCTCTGTCAGGTAGGTAATGCGCGCGTTCAGCAGTGCGATCTGTACCTCGGCGCTTCCAGTGTCCGTATCGCTTCGCCGGTGTTCGCCGATGATCTCAGCTACTTGCTCTTTGGTCAGCGACAAGTATGCGTCCCTTTCCTTACCGCCCTGGGCGGTTGCGCCACCATAGGCGCTCTTCCTTTTTCAGTCTTCCACAGTCGGTAGCTAAAGTAGCATGTGGCCCCGGGTGTGGACAAGGCAACTAGGGACTGGCACGTGAAACGCCTTCCATTGACGGAGGCGAATGCGTAGACTGCACGGGTCCATCATCCGCAACTCGTAGGGAACGCCACGCATGCTGACGCCTGACGACCTCCTCGGGGCGCGCATCCTGATTGTCGATGATGAGCCTGGCATCGTCGAGGTGCTGCGGTTCCGGCTCGCGGCGGAGGGGTACGAGAACATACGGACGACGAGTGACCCCACGGAGGCGGTGACGCTCTACCGGGAGCAGCAACCGGACCTCGTCTTCTGCGACCTGCGTATGCCCAAGATGGACGGGTTCCAGGTCATTGAGGCCCTCTCGCGTGAGGAGGAATCTGGCTACCTGCCCTTGCTTGTCATGACGGCCGCGTTCGACGATGACAGCCGTCTGAGGGCGTTCTCGCTAGGCGCCAAGGACTTCATCACGAAGCCGCTCAACTTCCCGGAAGTGGCGGTGCGCATGCGCAATCTCCTGCAAGTGCGCCTGCTCTACAACCGATTGGCCGAGAGCAACACGGATCTGCGGCACGTGACGCGGCGGCTGGAAGCAGTGCTGGACTCCACCGGCGACGCGATAGCGATGTACGACACCGACGAGCGTCTCGTGTTCGCGAACCGGTCCTATCGTGACGTCTTCGAGTTGCACGACTTCCTGATCGAACCGCGGACCGCGCAGGAAGTGCGCGCGCACATCCAGAAACACTTCCAGGAAGCCGAGATGTTCGCGACGGCGGATGCCGAGGTGTTCGCGGACCCAACGTCGACCCTGGAGGATGTGGTCGAGCTCCGCGGATCAGAGCGCCGACTGCTGTATCGCGCGAAGACGCCGGTTCGTGAAGGCGAGAGTGTGCTTGGCCAACTCGTCCTCTACCGGGACGCCTCGAAGGACGCGGAGATCGAGGAGGCGAAGGCCGAGGTGCTCCGTCTGCGCGCGGTGTTGCAGGAGGATCTCGCCTTCGACAGCATCATAGGGCAGAGCCCAGCGATGCGTGAGATGTTCGTGCTCATGCGGCAGGCGAAGGACAGCGACATCACTGTCCTCATTCAGGGAGAGAGCGGCACTGGCAAGGAGCTCGTCGCGCGGGCGATCCACTACCAAAGCAACCGCAGCAAAGGGCCGTTCGTGGCGGTGAACGCGGCCGCGATTCCCGACATGCTCATCGAGAGCGAGCTGTTCGGCCACGAACGCGGCGCATTCACCGGCGCCACGGATAAGCGCGCCGGTCGATTCGAGCAGGCGGAAGGCGGCACGATCTTCCTCGACGAGATTGGGGAGATGGACGTGCAGCTACAGACCAAGCTGCTGCGCGTGCTGCAAGAGCGTGAAATCAGCCGAGTCGGAGGGGCCGCCACGATCCCCGTAGATGTCCGGGTCATCGTGGCAACGAACCAGGATCTGGACGCGGCAGTGACCGAGGGGCGCTTCCGCGAGGATCTCTTCTACCGCATAGCGGCGTTCCCGGTGGGAGTGCCCGCCCTGCGTGACCGACGCGAGGATGTGCCTCTGCTCGTCGAGTATTTCCTGGCGAAGTACGCCGAGCAGTCCAACAGACCGGCTCGATCGGTGTCATCAGGGGCGCTGCAGCGGCTCGTGGACCACGACTGGCCGGGGAACGTGCGCGAGCTCGAGAACGCCATCCAGCGCGCCGTGCTGCTGGAGCAGTCCGAGACGATCGACGCCGGCTCGCTGCCCGCGGCGCTTCTGGGCGACCGTCCCAGGATGAGCGCCGCGGCGGCGGACGCCGTCTCCTCGCCGGAGGAGATCGTGGCGCTCGACGAACTGGAGCGACGCGCGATCATGGCAGCCCTGGCGGCGACCGGCGACAACGTCACGCAGACAGCGCAGGCGCTAGGGATCAATCGCGCGACGTTGTACCGCAAGCTGAAGCGCTACGGACTGGCCGACGAAGCGTAGCCAACAAGCGTGGGAACACACGGAGGCGCCGACATGGATCCTAGCTGCCTGACCCACGTCCTCACCCACGAGGAGTCGCACAAGTTCGAGACGGACGGATACTTCGTCCTGGACCGCCTGCTGCCCGAAGGGCTGCTCGGGAGGCTGGAGGAAGCCGCCGACCGTGTCTACGGCGAGGAGCAGGAACAACGGGGCCGCCCGGACGGGGCGATGCTGAACCAGCTCGACTTCATCGGCCGCGACGACGCGTTCCTGGAACTGCTTGACTACCCAGCGACCTTCCCCAAGGTGTGGGGAATCCTGGGCTGGAACATACAGCTCTATCACTCCCACATGATCATCACGCCGCCGGACCCGCGCGCTGCCGAGCGTAGCGGGCGACGGCTAGGTTGGCATCAGGACACAGGCCGGCTGAACGCGGAACTGGAGGGCGATCCGAGGCCGCGTGTGTCGCTCAAGGTCGCCTTCTTCCTGAGCGACACGTCCGCCACTGGCCGTGGGAACTTCCACGTGATCCCCGGGAGCCATCTGCACAACTCGGTCGACTTCCCGCCCGACGGCGAGACCGATCCGCCGGACGCTCTGCCTGTCTGCGCGGGGCCGGGGTCCGCTGTCTTCTTCGACCGTCGGCTGTGGCACTCCGCGAGCCCGAACGCTTCGGACGTCACGCGGAAGGTGCTGTTCTACGGCTACAGCTACCGATGGCTGCGGCCGCGAGACAACATGACCGTCGAGCGGTACCTGGACGCCTGCGACCCCATTCAGCGGCAGCTGCTGGGGGCCAGCGCCAACGGCGGCTTCGGGTACACCTCCCCGACCGACGACGACGCGCCGCTACGAACGTGGCTGCGAGAGCACCAGCCGGACGCGGTGTAGGACGCGCCGTAGGCGGCGCGAATGCCGCCCCGTCCGAGTGCGTGTGTCGCAACCGAAAGTCCTTGACAACGCCTGGACACAGGCCTAGCATACTAAGTTGCGCCTTTCTGGCTCCCAGGCAGCATATTCGTCTCGCAGGAGGTCCCATGCCCCACGACATCCGAGTTGGCAGAACGGTACGGCGATCCTACGGCAAGATTCCCGAGGTTTTGGACCTGCCGGATCTAGTCGAGATTCAGCGACGCTCCTACGACGACTTCCTACAACGCGACGTGAAGCCCGAAGAGCGGGCCAACGTTGGGCTGGAGTCCGTCTTCCAAGAGATGCTCCACGCGGAAGACTTTAGCGGCACCGCATCCATCGCATATCTCTCTTACGACCTCGGTCGGCCGAAGTACGACATCAACGAGTGCCAAGACCGGGGAATGACGTACGCCATCCCTCTCAAGGTGACCGTCCGCCTCACGATCCGTGAGAAGGGCAAGGGGGACGAGGAAGGGGCCATCGAAGAGGTCCGCGACTCCGAAGTGTACATGGGCGAGATCCCGCTCATGACCGAACGCGGCACGTTCATCGTGAACGGCGCCGAACGCGTCATCGTCAGTCAGCTTCACCGCTCGCCGGGCGTCATCTTTAAAGAGGACACGCAGCCCAGCGGACGCAAGACCTATACGGCGCAGGTGATCCCGATTCGCGGCGCGTGGCTGGAGTTCGAGTCGGACGTGCACAGCGTCCTCCACGTGCGGCTGGACAAGCACAAGAGGCGCCACACGTCGACGTTCCTGCGCGCGCTTGGGTGGGTCACCGACGCCGAAATCATCGGCATGTTCGCGCCGCCGGACGTGGAGTCGCTCTACGATTCCGTGGCCGTGGACGTTGGGGCCGCCACCGAGCATATCGGGAACCCGCTGTCGACCGCCGTGGCCAACGAGGAAACCGGCGAGCTGTACGGTGAGGCCGGCGCCGCGTTGACAGAGGAAGTCCTGGCGCAGGCGCGTGAGGGCGGTATCGAGACGGTAGCCGTCATGGGTGGTCGAAAGGCCGACCTGTCGCACCTTACCGGCCGAATGCTGGCGCAGAGCGTCATTGAGGACGTCGAAGGCACAACCCTCGCCGAGGTAGGCGTCGAGTTGGACGAGGGGCTGGTGGACACGTTCATCGAGCACGCTGTCCACGTGGTGCATCTGGTGCCGGAGGAGGACACCACGTGGTTGGCTCCCGTGCTGGACACGCTCCGAAAGGATCCCATCCAGACGCAGGCTGACCGCGGGCAGATGCAAGAGGACGCTCTCCTCGAGATCTACCGCACCCTACAGCCGGGCGACTCTCCGACCGTGGACACCGCGAAGCAGCGCGTCGACCGTCTGTACTTCGATGAGACGCGGTACGACCTGTCGCGCGTTGGGCGGTACAAGCTCAACAAGAAGCTTGCTGTCGACAACGACCCCGGCCTACGAACGCTGGACCACAGCGACATCGTCGCCGCTCTCACGTACATGCTGAAGGTGATGGCTGGCGAGCTGTTCGTTGATGACGTCGACCACTTGGGCAACCGTCGCGTGCGCGCCGTCGGTGAACTCCTCGAGAACACCGTACGCACCGGTCTGCACCGCATGACGCGGAACATCCGCGAGCGCATGACGATCCAGGCGCAGGAGCTGGACCAGAAGACCGCCAACGACCTCATCAACCCGAAGCCGCTCGTGAGCGCCGTCAAGGACTTCTTCGGCAGCAGCCAACTGTCGCAGTTCATGTCGCAGAACAACCCGCTGGACGAGTTGGTCCACAAGCGCCGCATCACCGCGCTGGGGCCGGGCGGACTGCACCGCGACCGCGCGACGTACGACGCGCGTGACGTGCACCACACGCACTACGGTCGCATCTGCCCGATCCAGACGCCTGAAGGGCCTGGCGTTGGTCTGATTCTGTACCTCAGCACGTACACCCGCGTGAACGAGTATGGCTTCCTCGAGACGCCATACCAGCGGGTCGAGAACGGCAAGATCATCGAGGGGTCGACGGAGTTCCTGACCGCCGATCAAGAAGACCTGTACATCATCGCGCAGGCGGACATGGAACACGAGGAACGCGCCGATGGCGACGACCGTGTGTTCACCCGCAACCGCGGCGATTACCGCGAGCACCCGATGAGCGAGGTGCAGTACGCTGATGTATCGCCAAAGCAGGTGGTGGGCATTTCGGCGGCCCTGATTCCCTTCCTCGAACACGACGACGCCGTGCGCGCGCTCATGGGCGCGAACTACCAGGGGCAGGCGGTACCGCTTCTCGCCCCGAAGTCACCCATCGTCGGCACGGGGTCGGAATACAAGGCGGCGCTGGACTCCGGGGCCGTCGTCGTTGCGAAGCGTGACGGAATCGTTGAGAGCGTGTCCGCGGACGAAGTCATCGTGCGCACGCAGGACGCGGACCTGTCGCACGAGGGCGAACACTCGTTCAGCGACATGGGCTACGACGTGTATCGTCTCATCAAGTACAAGCGGTCCAACGCCAACACGGTCGTCGACCAGAAGCCCGTGGTGCGCAAGGGTCAGCCGCTGAAGGCTGGGGAGGTCGTCGCCGACGGTAGCGCGACCGAAAACGGCGAACTCGCCGTGGGCGCGAACTGCGTCGTCGCGTTCATGCCCTGGGAAGGCTACAACTTCGAGGACGCGATCCTCATCAGCGAACGCCTGGTGCGCGACGACGTGCTGACGTCGATCCACATCCAGGAGTTCGACCTCGAGGCCCGCGACACGAAGCTGGGCAAAGAGGAGATCACCCAGGACATCCCAAACAAGAGCGAAGAAGCGCTGCTCAACCTCGACGACGAAGGCGTCGTCCAGATCGGGTCGTGCATCGACCCGTGGGACATCCTCGTCGGCAAGGTCACGCCGAAGGGCGAGAGCGAGCTTGGCCCCGAAGAGAAGCTGCTACGCGCCATCTTTGGCGACAAGGCGGGCGACTTCAAGGACGCGTCGCTCGAAGCGCGACCCGGCACGAACGGCGTCGTCATCGACACGCGTGTGTTCGCGCGCAAGGAGCGCGATCGCGACCACCAGAGCGAGTTGCGCGAGGACGCGCAGGTGAAAGAAGCGGACCTGCTGCGCGAGGGGCGAGAGGCGCTCATCAACCAGGGCCTCCGCGAGCAGACGAAGCGGCTCGTCATCGGCAAGGATCTGGCGGCGCCACTACGCGGCGAAGACGGAGACGTCGCTGAACGCGGCGACACCATCACCGATGAGGTCGCGGAAGCGGCCGCGGACATCAACGAGGCGATCGTAACGGACGCCCCGACGATGGACCGCATCCGTCAGATGCGGCAGTTGGCGCAGGCGCGCATCCGCGCCGTCGCCGACGAGAAGGAAGAGCGCGTCGAGAAGATCCGCAAGGGCGACGAGCTGAAGCCGGGCGTTCTGAAGCTGGTCAAGGTGTACATCGCGACCAAGCGGAAGATCTCCGTGGGCGACAAGCTCTCTGGCCGACACGGCAACAAGGGCGTCATCGCCAAGATCCTGCCGATCGAGGACATGCCGTACCTCGAAGACGGAACTTCGGTGGACATGGTGCTCAACCCGTTGGGTGTTCCGGGCCGTATGAACGTGGGCCAGATCCTGGAAACCCACCTCGGGTGGGCGGCGCTGCAACAGGGCATCAAGGTGGCGACACCTGTGTTCGATGGGGCGACCGAGGAGGAGATCCACCAGGAGCTCGAGGACGCTGGTCTGCCAGCGAGCGGCAAGATCAAGCTCTACGACGGACGCACGGGCGAGGCGTTCCACCAGCGCGTGACGGTTGGCGTCCACTACATGCTCAAACTGAACCACCTCGTGGCGGACAAGATCCACGCGCGGTCCATCGGGCCGTACTCGCTGGTGACGCAGCAGCCGTTGGGCGGTAAGGCTCAGCTCGGCGGGCAGCGCTTCGGCGAGATGGAGGTCTGGGCGCTCGAGGCATATGGAGCGGCGCACCTGTTGCAGGAGCTTCTGACGATCAAGTCAGACGACGTGACGGGTCGCACACGCGTGTATGAGTCGATCGTCAAGGGCGAGAACACGCCCGAGCCCGGCACTCCCGAGTCGTTCAACGTCCTCGTCAAGGAGCTCCAGAGCCTGTGTCTGGATGTGACCCTCGAGGAGCCGGACGACCCCGAAAGCAACGAGCAGTACTACGCGGCGGCGCCGCGGGCCGAAGAAGCCGGCATCTTCGCGGACTAACGCGCGTCGAGCGATTGACCAACGCCTTCACTGACGACAGCTCCGTCTCTCACGGCCTATGGAGGGATAGCCCTTGGCTCGCTATCTACCCACGCACAGCGTCCGGCACTTCGACTCGATCGCGATCCGGCTAGCGTCGCCGGAGAAGATCAAGGACTGGGCTAAGAACCCCAACCCAAACTCGTTCACTACGGGTGAGGTGAAGAAGCCGGAGACGATCAACTACCGCACGTTTCGTCCCGAGCGTGACGGCTTGTTCTGCGAGGCCATCTTCGGTCCTACGAAGGACTGGGAGTGCTCGTGCGGCAAGTACAAGCGCATCAAATACAAGGGTGTCGTCTGCGAGCGCTGTGGCGTGGAGGTCACGCTCTCGAAGGTGCGCCGGGAGCGCATGGGGTACGTGCAACTGGCGACCCCGGTGTCCCACATCTGGTTCTTCAAGAGCGTCCCGAGCCACCTTGGATTGCTCCTGGACCTGTCGCTGAAGGAGCTGGAGCGCGTCCTCTACTACGAGGCGTACCTCGTCCTGGATCCAGGCGACAGCCCGCTCGAGTTCAAGGACCGGCTGACGGAAGAGCAGTATCAGGCGCTGCTGGACCGTGGGTACCACTTCCGCGCGGAGACGGGCGCGTCGGCGGTCAAGGAGATACTCGACAGCATCGACCTGGCGCAGGAATCCGCGCTCATGGAGCAAGAGCTGTCGATCACCAACTCCAAGCAGAAGGCGAAGAAGATTCGCAAACGCTTGGGCCTGGTGCGCGGCCTCCAGAAGACGGAGAACCAGCCGTCATGGATGGTGCTTGACGTCATCCCGGTCATGCCGCCGGAACTGCGTCCGCTGGTCGCTCTGGACGGTGGACGGTTCGCCACGTCGGACCTGAACGACCTGTACCGACGCGTCATCAACCGCAACAACCGTCTCAAGCGGCTTGTGGAGCTGAAAGCTCCCGAAGTCATCATCCGCAACGAGAAGCGGATGCTACAGGAAGCCGTCGACGCGCTCATTGAAAACGGGAAGCACGGCCGCGTCGTGAAGGGGCCGGGCAACCGTCCTTTGAAGTCGCTCAGCGACATGCTGAAGGGCAAGCCGGGCCGCTTCCGTCAGAACCTGCTCGGGAAGCGCGTCGACTACTCCGGGCGTTCGGTGATCGTGGTCGGCCCGGAGCTGAAACTGCACCAGTGCGGGCTGCCGAAGAAGATGGCGCTCGAGCTGTTCAAGCCGTTCATCATCCGCAAGCTCCAGGAGCGGAACTACGCGACTACGATCAAGTCGGCGAAACGCATGACGGAGCGGCTTGACGAGGAAGTCTGGGAGGTCTTGGAGGAGGTCATCCAGGAGCACCCGGTACTGCTCAACCGCGCGCCGACGTTGCACCGCTTGGGCATCCAGGCGTTCCAACCGCACCTTGTCGAGGGGGAAGCTATCCGAATCCACCCGTTGGTGTGTTCGGCGTTCAACGCGGACTTCGACGGCGACCAGATGGCGGTGCACGTGCCGCTGTCACCCGAGGCGCAGGTCGAGGCGCAGTTCCTCATGGCGTCGCACCGAAATATCCTCAAGCCGGCGCATGGCAACCCCATCGCCGTGCCTGACCTAGATATGGTGCTCGGCTGCAACTACCTCACGAAGGACGTCGACCCCGAAACCGCCAAGGCGGCCGGGCTGGGCGGCCACATGCTGCCCGCAGGCGAAACCTCGGGTCGTGAGACGCCGCTGCAGTTCGCCTCGCCGGAAGACGCCGTGTACGCCTATGAGGCAGGCCACGTGCAGGTCCACGAGATCGTGGATGTGCGCGTGTCACACGCCGGCGCCTCGGGCATCCTCCGCACGACGCCAGGCCGCGTCCTGTTCAACCAGACGCTGCCGCCGGAACTGCTCTTCGACTGCGAGGACATCAACGGCGACCCCGTGCGGCTGCCGTTCGTCAATCGTGAGCTCAAGACGCGTGGGCTGGAGAGCCTGGTCGCGGACTGCTTCCGCACCCTCGGCAACCGGCGCGCGGTGGAACTGCTCAACGAGCTGCAGGGCATCGGCTTCCGGTATGCGACCATCTCAGGCCTCTCCCTGGCGATCACCGACTTCGCGTATCCCGCGGAGCGGGGGAACCTCAAGGAGGCCGCCGAGAAGGAGGTCGAGGACATCCGCGACCTGTACCAAGCCGGGCGCATCAGCGACGGCGAGAGGTACAACCGCATCGTCGCCGTGTGGGCGCGTCTGACGGAGGACGTGCAGAAGAGCCTGTTCGACACTCTCAGTCGTGGCACAGCAAGCCAGACAGCCGCGCTCCCCGAAGGCGCCACCGCGGACAGCGGGGGCGGGCTACCAGAGGTGGCAAGCGGGGCCAACGGCGACTCCGAGGAGCATTACGCCGAGGGCTTCAACCCGGTCCACATCATGGCGGACTCCGGCGCTCGAGCGCGTTACGACCAGATGCGTCAGATCGCCGGCATGCGCGGACTGATGGCGAAGCCGGACGGCAGCATCATCGAGCGCCCGATCTTCACGTCGCTACGTGAGGGACTCAGCGTTCTAGAGTACTTCATCTCCACGCACGGCGCCCGCAAGGGTCTCGCGGACACCGCCATCAAGACGGCGAGTTCCGGGTACCTCACGCGCAAGCTCGTGGACGTGTCCCAGGACGTTATCGTCACCACGGACGACTGCGGCACACTCGACGGCGTCACGAAGACAGAGATGGAAGCGGACGAGGAGGGTTCCCCTCTGTCCGCGCTTCTCGTTGGACGCGTCACCTCGCAGGCGATCATCGACCCGGCGACCAACGAAGAGTTGGTGGCGCCGAACACGGTCATTGATGTTGAGACGGCGCGTCGCCTGGACGATGTCGAACTGCTGGAAGTGACCGTGAGGTCGCCTCTGACGTGCGAGACGATCTGGGGCGTGTGCCAGATGTGCTATGGGATGGACCTCACGAACCACCGATTGGTGGACGTTGGGGAGGCCATCGGCATCATCGCCGCGCAGTCCATTGGAGAACCGGGCACGCAGCTCACGATGCGGACGTTCCACACAGGCGGAACCGCGTCGGCGGAGACGGGCGAGGCGTCCCTCATCCACGCGCGAGCGCGTGAGGGAACGATCGTCTACCACAACCTCGAGACGACCAAGCGGCCCAACGGCGAGGTGATCGCCCTCCGTAACGGGACGCTGTCCATTGAAGGGCCCGACGGACGGGAGCGCGAGCGACGCCGAGTGCCTGCGGGATCGACGATCCTCGTCTCCGAGGGACAGGAAGTGGTGCGCGACGACGAGCTGTTCACCGGGGTCGCCGATCACGTGCCGATCCTCACGAAGGTGAAGGGCGTGGTCCGCTTCGAGGACGTCATCCCGGGCGTGACGCTCGAGGAACTCGTCGACGATGTGACCGGTCAGCGTGAACGCGTCATCACGGACTACCGTGAGAACATGCCACGCGCGGAGATCCTCACTGCTGCCGACGGCGAGGTCATCGAGTCGTACGTGCTGCCTGCTGGCGCACGGTTGTCGGTGAACGCCGGCGCCGAGGTGCTACCGGGCGACACACTGGCGCGTATGCCACGCCAGGCGGCGAAGACGTCCGACATCGTTACCGGGCTTCCCCGCGTGACAGAGCTGTTCGAGGCGCGCAAGCCGAAGGACCACGCCACGATCTCCGAGATCACCGGCGAGATCTCCTTCCAGGGGATGAGCCGCGGCATGCAGGTCGTCCGCGTGACGCCACAGGATGCGCCAGACAACTACCGCGAATACAAGATCCCGCTCGGGAAGTTCATCGTCGTCCAGGAGGGCGACTACCTCGAGGCGGGCGATCCCCTGACGGACGGCTCGATGAACCCGCACGACATCCTCGACGTCAAGGGCAAGGATGAGGTGCAGCGGTACATCGTCAAGGAGATCAAGGCGGTCTACCGTCGCCAGGGCGAGCGCATCAACGACAAGCACTGTGAAGTCATCATCCGCCAGATGATGAAGAAGGTGCGCGTCACCGATGCCGGCGACACGGACTTCCTCGAAGGCGATGAGATCCCGCTGACGTCGTTCCGACGCGAGAACACGCGTGTGGCGACGCACCCGACGGTCCACGTGGCGGAAGTCGCGCTGGAAAGCGCCGACGAATACGTCGGTGGCGAGGTTGGCGAGACCATCGAGATCGACGGTGAAGTCGCCGTCGAAGAGGGTGGCGTCCTATCTGGCGAGTTGCTGGACGAACTCCGGAACGCCGGGCTCGAGACGGTGCACCTGGTCTTCGAGGGCGACAGCTCTCCCGCCGAGGCCGCGCCACTGTTGCAGGGCATCACCAAGGCGGCGCTCAGCACGGAGTCGTTCATCTCGGCGGCGTCGTTCCAACAGACGACGAACGTCTTGACGAAGGCTGCCGCGATGGGCAAGCGCGACACGCTGCGCGGGCTCAAGGAGAACGTCATCATGGGTCGCCTCATTCCTGCGGGAACGGGGCTGTCCGAGCATCACCGCGTCACCGTCGAGGCGCATCGTCCGCTGCCAGTGGGCGAGGAGGCGTTGCCGCCAGCGGAAGACCCGGCGCTCGAGGCGTCCGCCGACGACTAAGAGCCGACCACACACGAACGCTTGGAAGCGGCGGGCCTGCCAGGGCCTGCCGTTTCCGCTCCAGCCTGTTTGCGTTGTCCAGCTGGAATCGCGACGCGTATCATTCAGTCACCATCCGCCGCGCAACACCAAGGTCAGACGGAGCAGGTCAATGCTGGGAAAAAGTCCCAAGACGATGGTCGACAAGATCTGGGATAGCCACGTCGTCCGCGCCAGCGCGGGCGAGGCGACGATTCTCTATATTGACCTCCACCTCGTCCACGAAGTGACTTCTCCCCAGGCTTTCGAGGGGCTCCGTCTCGCAGGCCGTAAGGTGCGGCGGCCGGACAAGACGTTCGCCACGATGGACCACAACATCCCCACGACCGATCAGTCCCTGCCCATCGCGGACGCCATCGCGGCGAAGCAGATGGAGACGCTGTCCGCGAACTGCGAACAGTTTGGGGTGACGCTCTACGACCTGCATAGCCCCGAGCAGGGGATCGTGCACGTCATAGGGCCGGAGCAGGGGTTGACCCAGCCGGGCTCTACGATCGTGTGCGGCGACAGCCACACGGCGACCCACGGCGCGTTCGGCGCGTTGGCGTTCGGCATCGGCACGAGCGAGGTGGAACACGTCCTCGCCACACAGTGCTTGCAGCAGGAACGCCCTCGCACGATGCAGATACACGTCGAGGGCACGCTGCCTACGGGCGTTGGCGCGAAAGACCTCGTGCTGGCGATCATCGGGCAGATAGGCACGGCGGGAGGCACCGGATACGCGGTCGAATACACCGGTGAGGGCATCGTCGCGCTGTCGATGGACGAGCGCATGACCGTGTGCAATATGACCATCGAAGCGGGCGCGCGCGCGGGGCTCATCGCCCCCGACGAGAAGACTTACGAGTACCTCAAAGGCCGCCCATTCGCGCCGAGCGGCGAGGCGTGGGATGAGGCCCTGCGCATGTGGCAATCGCTGCCCACCGACCGCGACGCGGAATACGACCGCGTCGTCACGGTTCGCGCGGATGAGCTCGTCCCGCAGGTCACGTGGGGCACCAGCCCTGGCCAGGTCACGGACATCACCGGCTCGACGCCGGTACCCGCCGCGCTCGAGGACATGAACGAGCGCAAGGCGGCGGAGCGCGCGCTGGAGTACATGGGCCTCGAAGCTGGAACGCCCATCGCTGGCGTCGCCATCGACCGGGTCTTTATCGGGAGTTGCACGAACTCGCGTCTGGGCGACCTGCGCGCTGCCGCCGAGATCGTCCGCGGTCACACGGTGCATGGCTCAGTGAGGAACGCAATGGTCGTCCCTGGGTCGCGACGCGTGAAGGCAGCCGCGGAGGAGGAAGGCCTACACGAGGTGTTCCGCGCGGCTGGGTTTGAGTGGCGGGAGGCGGGTTGTTCCATGTGCCTCGCGATGAATCCCGACAAGCTGGAGCCGGGCGAGCGGTGCGCCAGCACGTCTAACAGGAACTTCGAGGGGCGGCAAGGCAAGGACGGCCGCACGCACCTCGTGGGTCCAGAGATGGCCGCCGCCGCCGCCATCGCCGGCCACTTCGTCGACGTACGCAACTGGGGTTAGGAGAAGCTCATGGACGCCTTCGTTAAGCACACTGGCATCGTCGCCGCCCTGGACGTTGTGAACGTCGACACCGACCAGATCATCCCGAAGCAGTTCCTCAAGCGCATTGAGCGCACGGGGTTCGGAGAGTTCCTCTTCTTCGACTGGCGATACAACGAGGACGGCAGCCCAAACGCCGACTTCGCGCTCAACGCGCCGCGCTACGACGGCGCCACCGTGCTGATCGCCCGCGACAACTTCGGCTGCGGCAGCTCGCGCGAGCACGCTCCGTGGGCGCTCCTCGAGTACGGGTTTCGCGTAGTCATCGCGCCGTCGTTCGCCGACATCTTTAAGAACAACTGCTACAAGAACGGCGTGCTGCCGGTCGAACTAGCCGAAGACACCGTCGGTGACCTGTTCCGCGGCGTCGCCGCGACGGAGGGTTACGAAGTCACTGTGGACCTTGCACGGCAGGTCGTCGTGGAACCGGGCGGCGCAGAGCACCCGTTCGACGTGGACCCCTTCCGCAAGCAGTGCATGCTGAACGGCCTGGACGACATCGGCTGGACGCTCGAATACGCCGCCGATATCGACCGGTTCGAGGCGGCACTGGAGGCGCGTGCGTCGTAGGCCGATGGGCGCTCACCACCGGTCCGGGTGGCCTGCGACAAACGCTAGCTTCAGCGGCTCTGCGCCTGGCCGCACGGCGTAGTAGCCCACGTTGTTCCCAAAGTAGTACGTGTCCGTTGTCGGCGAGAACGTCACGTCGAACCCCGTGCCGACGTTCCGCGCCACCATCTCGTCGCCACCGATGTGTAGCTCGAAGACTTCGCGCACCTCCCCCGTGCCCGCCAAGGACACAAGGAGCTCACCCGAGGGCGACATGGCTAGCGACTGGACATGCGCTAGGGGGTGAATCATGTCCCAGGATGTCATGTACGGGTGCGTCAGCGTCGCCCGCCAGATGCCCTCCGCGTCGGCTACATACAGTGCCTTCGCATCGACGCCCCAAACGAGCGGCATGGCTCGCGACACCGTTGGCGTCCTCTGCGTCATGAAGTCCGGCAGATCGCTTGGCACAACGGGATCCGCCCAGGTGATCTCAGCAGCGTCCTCGGCCGAAACGCTGTTGCCATCCACGGTGAACGCCCACCAGCCGAACACCGGCACGTCTGGGCCAAGGCGCAGAAAGGCGCCGTCCTGCGACCACTGGACCACGCTGCCGCGCATCCCCACCTGATGGCTATGGACAGGGTAGGGATGTGGCCACGCCACCTCAGGCGCGTACCGGTACACTGGAGCGGCCTTCGTGAAGTCCCTGGCGCGGTAGGCGATCCCTGAACCCGACGGCGACTGCACTGCGGTGCCGTATTGCGGTGTCAGGCTATATGTGACCCGGGGATACACGAGATCCATCCCAAGCATGACGGTGATCGTGTACTCCCGTTCGTCATCGAGCCTGTGCTCCGCCAGATACGCGATGGCCGTGCCGTCAGGCGAATGCACGGCCCCGTGAGCCATGCCCACACGCTCCAGGCCGTGGCACAGGAGCGGTGTGCAGCACAGCCATCCGAGCGCAGCCAGGGCCATAGTCCTCATCGCGCGTCCCTCGCCCCAGCCAGGCTCTCCCACGCCCGGCGATGGCCCGTCTGACGGGCCATAGCGCCCTGCCGCCTAGGAGTGTGCGCGGCCTGGCATAGCTGACGGGCCCGCTGTCAGATGAAGGCTAGCCCGCCGTACATACATGCCTGTCACTAGCCAGCGTGCAGCGCAGCGAGCAGGACAGTACCAACGCTACGAGCCGGCGGGGTAGTGGACCCGGACTTGCCGCTATCCGTGCCTAGCTGAGGTTGGTCCGGCGTCGCTATGGACGGATTGTAGAGCTCCACCGTTTCCTCGTTCGGGGCCGCGCCATCGTGAGCATGATACTTGGAGCCTCCCCCATATGTCATACGCAACGCAGACTCCGTCGGCACGTGCACGGAGAAGGATCCGTTAGCTTCCGTGTTAACAGTGTTCGTCAATCCGCTCTTGAGCGCTAGCCACGTCACATTGCAGGCGTTGTCGAAGTAGGTCCCGTCGTACTTGACGACCGTGTTCGTGCCCAGCTCGATGGCGTCCGACACGCACTTGATGCTCCCAGTGAGCAGCCCCGTTACCTGGTCCTCCTTGTTGTCCTCGGCTTCGTGCTCGTTGTTCGGCAGCAAGTCGCCGATCTGCTGCGCGATTCGCCAGACGACCTTCACTGTCCGGATGACCTTCTTGCCGAACTGCCAGGCCTTCCACAAATCCTCCGGGCTGAGTACCAGAGTGTCCGTCAGTGTGAAGTCCATGGCGTCGCTGCCTAAGGACAGGTCGTTGGGGATCCATGGCAACTCGACCCCGTCGACCACGGGTATCACCCCCAGAATCTCGTAGTTGTCGTTAGGCGTCGAGATGCTGTACGCGTACTCGTAGCCGTCGCCGATCGACATTGGCACGATAGCAGCGACGGACACCTCCTGCTTCTTCTCGAGGTCGGCCCAAACCGTGAGCCAGTAGCCCTTGCTGTCGCTCTCGGTGCCCTTGAACGCCTTGACGCGGACCCACCGAGCGACCCCGTTCACCCCACCGTAGGCGTCGTAGTCGTATGCGAACGTCGTGGTGGTCCCGCTCGAGGACGCTGGATACGTCGTGCCCAGTAGGTTTGAACCAAGCCAGAACTCGAACCGATCCGGCGTGACATCGGTCTCGGCGAAGCTGGTGTGATCGTAGCCCCGAACCGCATTGTAGGTGGAGTCAACGTAGGGCTCCATGGACAGGACTTCAATGGCGCTAGCGGACGTACCTACCCATGCGAGGGCGCAGAGCACGCCGAGACAGACGGACAGACGGACAGACGCACCCTTGTCTTCTCACAGTAATCTAGCCTCCTAGCCGTACGGCTACGCGAAATGCGCTACCTGCCCATAATTTACATACGACGCGCTACAAATACAAGGCAGCGCGGCGCCAACACGGCCGTGCATAGCTCCTATGTGGGAGGGCGTTGTGTGCTGGCGTCTAGCGGAGAGCCGTGCGTGTCAGCGACGACAGTCGTCCGGCGAGCGCGTCCCACCACGGTTCGCCACCATCCACGTGGAGGATGTTCGTGTTTCCCGGCAGGTCGTTCGCGCCGAGGCCCTTCTCCAGCACGTGCGTGTGCGGGTCCGCGAGCAGCATCTCGCCGATGGCGCGCTCCAGTCGCAACTCTGACCGGACGGCGTAGACGCGCGTCAGGGCAGCTTCCGGGCGGTCGAGCAGGTGGTCGACGTTCCAGTGCAGGTTCTTGCCGTTACGCGGGCGCAGGTCTCCCGACCCCAAACCGACTTCGGCGAAGCGCGCCATCAACAGGTCGCGGATGGTGTGGGGCGGCAGGTCGCCCGTGCGTGACGCGTGGCGAACCAAGCGACGCGCCAGAGACACCCCGCCCTTCTTCGCGAGCGCGGAGCCTATGTAGAGGACATCGCCCTGGGGCACGTCGATCACCTTGCCCTTGCGGAAGCGGCCGAAGGGCATCGCGATGGCCGTGGACACGTGGATACGCAGCACGTACGTCCCGCCCTGCGATTCGTCGCCGATCACATCCACACGGTGGCGGTCGTCCGCCATGGGCGCTCCCAACACGCGATGGTAGTGCCTAAGGTGTCTGCCCCGGGCTGTGATTCCGAGGAGCGGAGACGAGCGATGCCATGGGGCATCAGCCGGCGATGGAACGAAGACCTACGTGGCCACTGGCCGACGAGATTCTTCGCTGCGCTCAGAATGACAGAGGCGCGCAGATGCCGACGACCATTGCCGTCGCCCGCAGAGAGCGCCCTGCCATGCGCGCCTCCTCCCCGACGCCGCTCACGACTGCTATACTGCCATCGAGTCGCCAGGAAGCACACGCTGTCTGAAGGGGGCCTCCCGTGGGAGCCACGACGCTCTGCGCCGCGCTGTTGACGCTCGGGTTCTCCGCTTCGGGTCAGCAGGTCGAGGAGTACGCCGCGTGGCCCCAGGGGCCGCCCGCCGACCCGGACTACTTCCCCATTGGCGTGTGGCTCCAGCAGCCGCGCAACGCGCAACGGTATCGCGAGTTGGGGATCAACTTCTACCTCGGCCTATGGAAGGGACCGACGGAGGAGCAACTGGCGGAACTCGCGGCTGCGGACATGCCCGTGATATGCGCCCAGAACCAGGTGGGCCTGGCGAACCTCGACAACGCGACTGTCATCGGGTGGATGCACGGCGACGAGCCGGACAACGCCCAGGCCCTACCCGACGGAGGCGGCTACGGCCCGCCCGTCGACCCAGCGCGGGTGCAAGCAGACTACGAGACGTGGCGCGCGGCGGACCCGTCTCGACCAGTGCTCCTGAACCTCGGGCAGGGAGTCGCCAACGAGGAATGGAAGGGCAGGGGCGAGTGGGGCAAGCCGGAGGACTACCCGCGCTATGGCGTGGCCGCGGACATCCTGTCGTACGACATCTACCCGATCGCCAGTCGGTATGAGAACGTGCACGGACGCCTGGAATATGTAGCCAAGGGGGTGCGGAACCTGCGCCGCTGGGCGCGCGACGACGCCGTCGTGTGGAACGTCGTCGAGGCGAGCCGCATCTCCAACACCGACGCCAAGGTGACAGGAGCGCAGCTTCGCGCTCAGGTGTGGATGTCCATCATCAGCGGGTCGCGAGGGATCGTCTACTTCGTCCACCAGTTCGAGCCGCGTTTCGTCGAGGCTTCTCTCCTGGAAGACGAAGCGTTGAGCCAGGCGGTCAGCGACGTCAACGCTGAGGTGCTGTCCCTCGCCAGCGTCATCAACGCGTCGGAATCGCGCGTGAGCGTCCGCGCCACGTCGGCGGCGGCGGACACCCCAGTTGACACGTTGGCAACGCGCTACGAAGGTGTCGTCTACATCTTCGCTGTCGCAATGCGCGACACTGCGGGAGACGTCACGTTCGAGCTGGACGGCGTTGTGGATGGCGATGTCGTGGAGGCAATCGGGGAGGGTCGGCAGCTATCGGCGGATGCGGGAGGCTTCCGCGATACGTTCGGAGGCTACGGCGCGCATCTGTATCGGGTCGGGAATCGCTAGGCGGGCGGGACGGGCGCGAACGCAAGAGGCGTCCGCGCCTCGTCTGAATCGCCAGGGGAACTATCAGGCCAGGCTGGGAGCTCGTTGCGGCTCCTCCGAGGAGCTCTCACGCCCCCACTGAGACAACAACCCACGAACGTAGCATCGCCGCGCCACGTCGGCCGCGACGCGTCGCTCCGCCGTGATGAGGCGGTCGAGATGCTCTTCCGGCATACGGCCGTAGAAGTCCGTGAAGTGCTGCCGAAGCAGAGAATATGCATGCTCCCTCCTGCACTGTCGCCCGCGTTCCACCGTTGAGACTGCCATTGCAGGCTCCTTTCTCGAATGGCGACGAGCGATACTCGTCGCACAGTGGAGGCGCTAGCAAGGTTCGTGCCACTGTGGGCGGGAGGGCGCCTGAGACGCAGATACCGGGCGGAGTCGCCTCTGGGCGCGCGGGTTGCGTGCCCGGAACCCCCATCCTAGCCTTCCCCCTAGTAAGGGGGAAGGAACCGGAGATACTGGCTCGTCTGTCGACACGCACGCCGGACCGCACCAGGCGTCGGCGAGGCGAGGGCGGAGTCGCTTGGGCGAGGCGTGCGCACGTCAAGAGCGCCGTGTGCGCAGGACGTGCGCATGCTGGGTGGTGGACGGCCGTGCCGTGGTCTGAAGCGCGGAAGGATCCGCCACAGGGGCAGATCCTTCCAACTGTCGTTCCGCGGAGCCGAGAGCCGGGTCGAGTTACTTGATCTCGACAGTGGCTCCGACGGCTTCCAGCGCTTCCTTGAGCTTGTCCGCTTCTTCCTGCGGCAACGCTTCCTTGATCACGCCTGGAGCCGCTTCAACGGCTTCCTTGGCCTCGCGGAGGCCGAGACCCGTGAAGGCCCGGACTTCCTTGATGACCTTGATCTTCTGTCCACCGATTTCCGTCAGGTGGACGTCGAATTCAGTCTTCTCTTCGGCAGCCTCGGCAGCCTCGCCGCCCGCCGCCGGAGCCGCGGCCACGGCAACCGGGGCCGCCGCGCTGACGCCGAACTCTTCCTCGATCGCGGAGACCAGCTTCGCGAGGTCTACGACCGTAAGCTGCTTAATGCCTTCAAGAAGCTCTTCAACACTCATATCGTGCCTTCCCATGTACGCGCCACGTTATGCGGCGACTATTCTGCCGCCGCTTCGCCTTGCTGTTCGGCGACGCGGCCAAGAGCGAGTGCCAGACCGGAGATCAGCGCATTCAGCGTGCCGGCCAGCGCGGTAATCGGAGCATTCAGCACGCCCGCCAGCTGCGCGACGGCTTCGTCGTAGGTGGGCAGATCCGCCAACGCCGCGGCGTCCGCCTCGTTGAGCACCTGTGTGCCGAGAAGACCCGCCTTGACGCGCGCCTTGTCGTTGTCCTTGCCGAAGGCCTTGAAGACCTTGGCAGCCGACGAGGGCTCCTCGGGACTGACGGCGATCGCCGTCGGGCCCTTGAGGTACTCGTCGAGTCCTTCGATCCCCATGCGCTGCGCGGCCAGGTTCACGAACGTGTTCTTGTAGACGCGGAACGTGACGCCGGCGTCGCGCAACTGGTTGCGGAGATCGGTTACCTCGGCAACGGTGATGCCGTTCATCTCCACTAGCAGAGCGGAGGCCGCCTCGTTCAGGCGCGCCTCGATTTCGTCCACGATCTCGACCTTCTCAGCTCTGGGCTCGCCGCGTGCTACCGCCACTTCGCCCTCCTTTCAGTATCACCCGCGCCACGACCGAGGCAGCAAAAACGCCCTCCAAATCGAAGGGCGCGACGTGGCACGGTTCATTCGTGCCCATCGTGCGGCCCGTCTCGGCAGGCGATGTTTCAGCGGTTGCCCGCGCCTGCTGTCTTCGATCGGATACGCGACGGTGATGTATGTCTCGTCAGGTTCTCAGATGACGTCCTTACACGGCCATGAATGCTGACGGGTCTACGCGCACACCAGGCCCCATCGTGGGGGACAGCGCTATGCTGCGCAGATACTGTCCACGCGCGGATGCGGGACGCGCTCTTACCAAGGTGTCGAGCACCGCTCGCACGTTCTCGCTCAGCTGGGCGCCCTCGAACGATGCGCGGCCCACGGGAGCATGGACGATCGAAGTGCGGTCGACGCGGAAGTCGATGCGTCCGCCCTGAATCGCGCGAACCAACGAGCCGAGCTCCGTGCCGATGGTGCCGGCGCGGGGGTTCGGCATGAGTCCGCGAGGTCCAAGCACGCGACCCAGCGGTCGGGATATGCGCGGCATCATCTGCGGCGTTGCGACCGCGGCGTCGAACTCGAGCCATCCGCCCGCGACGCGTTCCACGAGGTCGTCGTCGCCTGCTGCGACAGCTCCGGCTTCAAGGGCCTCCCGCGCCTGCTCGCCATCAGCGAACGCGATGACGCGAGCCGTCTTGCCCGTGCCGTGGGGCAGGTCGACGGTGCCACGTATCGCCTGGTCGGGCTGACGCGGGTCGACACCCAGCCGTATGGCAAGGTCGACGCCTTCGTCGAACTTCGCTGTTGCGGCTGCCTTGAGGAGCGTGATCGCCTCGTCCAGCCCGTAGGTCTGGTCGCGGTCGATGCTCTCCCGCGCGCTGTCGTATCTCTTGCCTCGCTTCATCTACTAGCCTTCCACCTCGATGCCCATGCTGCGGGCAGTGCCTTCGATGATGCGCATCGCGGCGTCCATGTCTTCGGTATTCAGGTCGCGGAACTTCGTCTCGGCGATCTCGCGGACCTGGTCCTGCGACACGGTGCCGACCTTGTCGCGGTTCGGCTCCGCAGACCCGCTCTCAATGCCAGCGGCCTTCTTCAGGAGGATGGACGCCGGGGGCGACTTGATCTCCATGGAGAAGGAGCGATCAGCGTACACCGTGACGACCGCGCTGACGATGAGCCCCGCCTGGGCCGCCGTCTGCGAGTTGAACGTCTTGATGAACTCGCCCAAGTTGATACCCGTCGGAGCCAAGCTGGGACCCACGGGCGGGCTGGGCGTCGCCGCTCCGCAGGGCAGTTGTAGCTTGACCGTCGCCATCACTTTCTTCGCCATGTCGCGAACACACCTTCATCTAACGGGAGGGTTCGTGTCCCCCGCGATCACACACGTTCTACCTGGAGGAAGTCGAGTTCCACGGGCGTCGCGCGCCCAAAGATCGATATGGTCAGCTTCAGCCGCTGCTTCTGCATATCCACGTCGTTGACCTCGCCGGTGAAGCCGGCGAACGGTCCTTCGATGACGCGCACGACATCGCCCACGTCATATTCGATGTGCGTGACGGTCTCAGGCTCTTCGATTTCCTCGGTCTCGACCATCGACGGCACGTCTTTTTCGTCCAGCGGCGTTGGGTCGTTGCGCGACGGCACAAAACCCATCACCCCCGGTGTCTGTTTCACGAACGGCAGTAACCCCGTGGTGTCCGTCATACTGTCCGCGATGGACAGGAACACGTAACCCGGGTATATCGAGCGCTCGAGCGTGCGGCGCTTGCCGTCCTTGACTTCCGCCACGCGCTGCGTCGGGATGCGCACCTCGAGGAAGATGTCGACCATCCCCTCGGCGCGGACGCGCTCTTCGAGGTGAGCCTTCACCTTCTTCTCGTGGCCCGAGTATGTCTGGATCACGTACCAAGGCATTGGTCGCGCCCCATTCCAGGCAGTCGTGATGGAGTCTACAGGTTGTAGAACAGCCTCGTGATTCCGTGCAGGCCCCGGTCAACGACGAACAGGTACCCGGCGGTGATAGCGACCCCGAGGATCACCACCCACGTATGTGCGACCGCCTCTTCCCGGCTGGGCGTGGACACGCGCGTCCACTCCTGCCGAACGTCCTGGATGTAGGTCAGCAGGCGCGTCCGGTAGGCCAATGCGATCACGAGGCCCACGACCACGAAGACCGCGAACGTCAGCCACGCGAGGTATTTCCCGATGAATTCCGCCACGCTTGCGTCCCCCGGTTCCGCTACTCGACGATTTCCGTGACCACACCCGCTCCGACCGTGTGACCACCCTCGCGAATCGCGA
>CAYYPK010000030.1:60120-74313 GCA_964473525.1 uncultured bacterium | reverse complement strand
CGGAGCCTTGGTGAGCCGTTACCTCACCAACAAGCTAATAGGACGCGGGCCCCTCCCAAGGGGGCGGACCTTTGATCATCATCCTCATGCGAGGAAATGATATCATTCGGTATTAGCGTCCGTTTCCAGACGTTATTCCCACCCTCGGGGTAGATTACCCACGTGTTACTCACCCTTTCGCCACTCGCCGTACGGGAGCAAGCTCCCGTCGTGCGCGTTCGACTTGCATGCCTAATCCACGCCGCCAGCGTTCGCTCTGAGCCGGTATCATACTCTCCGTTGCAAGATGGATCTCGTAGCGCGAGCGCCACGAGAAACTCTTGAACCGGCATCATCTAAGCTAAGTTCGCTTGGCTGATGCTCGGCAAAACGTACAGCACTTCTCACAAGAAACAGTGCCGAATGCCAAGCATTCCACTCAAGTCTCAATCAGGCTGATCAATTGTCTAAAGAACACCTCGGAAGGTTGCTACTGGGGGCTGCCGAAGCTGCCCGTTTCCAGCGGCAAAGAAGAGTATGCCACCCCGTCGAAACGGTGTCAAGGAAATCGGCCCAAAACGGGTGACAATCCCGCACATCGTCTACATACGCCTGTGGACGGCTGGCGGGATGGAGCGCTCGCCCACGCCCCACCCCTCGCTTCGGTATGGGGACCGACGCAACGCCCCCTCGAAATGACGGGCGCTTCACACTGCCGGCCCGCTCGCTGACGGACCCCCGGCGCGTCGCTCCGCGCCGAGGGCATCGCCTTTCGTGGCCCTTCTCGTCCACCGGTCGCCGTTGGCCGCGGCGAGAGCGCGCCACGACCAGCCCTCCTCGGGCGCCAACTCGCTGTCACTCCTCGCGCCTTCGCTACGTCATCTCTGTCGTACCCGTCGTGCGGGCGTCGTTGGACGCGCGCCCTGTCTTGCAGACGCGTTGCCTCCGGCGGCGGGCATCCGGCGCTTGCGTCCACGGCTGCCGATGGCGCGACGGCGGGGCCACGACCTTGGTCAGGAATCAGGAGTTTGCTATGCGTGCAGGAGAGCGCGTTATGTATGGTGTGCTGGGCGGCGCGGTCGCCTTGCTTACGTCCTGGGCGGCGTCTGCCGCCGCCACGCCAGTCGTCTACGGCGTAGGGGCGTGCGCCCTCCTTATAGTGGCCGCCACCGCGCTTACGGAACGCAAGGCCATCGCGCGGGCGCAAGCGGACGAGGACGCTGAGTTCGACACCGTCACCTGCCGGCGCCTGCGCGTCGTAGACGACGCCGGGCAGGTCTTCGCGTTCATGGACTCGGACGACCACGGCGGGCGCCTGCGCGTTCTCGGAGCGGACGGCAAGGCCTGCGTCAAGGTGGGAGCCGACCTGGAGGGCGGCTCCGTCTTCGTGTGGGGCGACGACGAGCAGGAGTGCGCGAAGATGGGCATGGGCGCCAACGGCGGGGCGGTCATGATCTGGGGCGAGGACGGCAAGGCGCGCGCGAAGATCGGCGTCGAGGACGACGGCGGCTCGTTCGTGCTCTGGGGTAGCGACGGTAAGGCCCGCAGCAAGGTAGGCGCCGCCGACCAGGGCGGAAGCGTCATCATATGGGGAGCCGACGGGAACCCGCGCGCCGCCATTGGGGTCACGGACGACGGTGGCGTCATGGGTGTCTCCGGCAACGACGGGCGAGCGCGGTCGGTCATGGGCGTCGACGACGAAGGTGGAGACCTGCGGGTGTTCGGGAACGACGGACGCACCCGTGGGGTTCTGAGCGTCGAGGGTGATGTAGGCGTCATGGGCGTCGCAGGACAGGACGGACGGCCTCGTGTAGGGGTCGGCGTGAACTCCAACGACGGCTTCGTCAACGTCTACGGCGGCGACGGTCAAGTCCGCGGGGCGATGGGCGTCAACGAGGCTGGCGGGGATCTGCGCGTCTACGCTCCGAACGGCAACGCCCAAGCGTGTCTGGGTCTAGGCGTGGACGGCGGAATGATGTACGCACAGAACACCGACGGCGAGATAACGACGGCCCTTCCGCGCCGGGGTCGACCGGCGCGCGTCTAGTCGCACAGCCACACGAACGGCATCCAGCGTTGCTGGGGAGGCACTCGGTTCACCTCAGCGGGGAGTGCTGCCGCCAACCGATTGCGCCCTGCGCCACGGCCAGCCGTGGACTGCTACGCAGACAGCAAACGTGAGAGCGCCGCTGATAGCATCCGGCGCGACGAGGGCCTGCCCGACAGCCCAAATCCAGTGAGCTCGCGTGTACGACCCGACAGGCGGGGGAGCGGCCGCCGAATGCGGTTTCGGGCGCCACAGACCCCAAGCCTCGCGCCCCGTCGCGCGCGTTCGCGCGATGCTTAGCGACGCGCAAATGAGCAAGGCAACGCCCAGGACCCAGGCCACCTGTCGGACCGTGCTGAGGTGCGAGGATGCGGGCCACAGTGGCGTGTACGCTAGGTGAGAATACCACCCGGAGAAGCACGCATGTCCCCCGCAGCAGAGCACAGCGACACCGCAAGTGCCGCGGGTACCGCCCAGAGAAGAACGTCGCGACCCGACGTAGGCCGACGGGCCAGGTCGTCACCCCTGTCCGCGAAGGAGCACCATATCGCGAGCCTGACGACCACCGCCATCAGGTATACCCCGCAGACCATGGCGCCGCGACTACGGTCCGGCACCGCGACGACCAAGACCAAGAGGTAGCTGACGACGAACAGCAGGATCATGGCGTGGGCTGTACGCCGGATGGGCGGTCGTCCGAACACGTCCAGCTGCATGGGCGCGCCGCCAACGCGTACTGGGTTCCCGTCGACATAGGATCCACCCCGCGCGATCAGATTGAGTGCTGGGCCGAAGTGGCGCTCCTCGTATTCGCGCGCCGACTTGAGGAAGTAGTGCATGTAGGCGAACCCTCGCACGGACTGGAGATACCAGACGAAGCAGAGCCCTAGCCCCACGCAGGGCAACCCGACGGCGAGCGTGTCGGAGTGACCCTGACTGCCCAGCAGGATGCCCTCGATCGTCAGAAGGAGGCTGTTGGCCACCATCACGATGTTGAACCGGCTCCAGTTGTGCTGGTTCTCCGATATCCACAGACTTACAGCGGCCTGGTAGCCCAGCCGTGCCTCGTCGGCCCGCTGGTCGCTGAATGCCCGCCGCCGCATGTCCATCGCCCGTCGGCGCCTCCTCCGTCGGGATTCCGGCTGGCCCCTTGTCGCTGGGCCCGCGCCGTGCCATCGGGTCACCAAGGGCGTGATGCAGGATAATACCACGATGACCGGCCGCGCCAGTACGCCTCGCGCCTCGCGCCTCGCACACTCCAGCGTGAATCTGCTATCCACTGCCCTTCCAGCGCGTCCAACCTAGTGAGTGAAGCGAACACCGCGACCGGAACACCGACGTGGACGCCGCCAATGCAGAGCCACAGAACCGACGGGTCGCTGATAGAGGACCACCTCAGCGGCGACGCATCGGCTCTCGCAGTGCTTTGGACGCGTTACGACGGTCTCGTCTACGGGATTGCCCGTAGCGTCACCCGTCGGCACGACGTGGCCGAGGACATACGGCAGGACGTCTTCATCACCACCATGCGCCGAATAGGCGACCTCGAGTGTCCCTCGAAGTTCGCCGCGTGGTTGCGCGCCGTCACCTACAACGCGTGCAAGACCTGGCTCAGAAGGCGGAGGCCGGGAACGGCCTTGGAGGACATCGACGAGCGGGACGCTCCTCGCGTCGAGGCGGCCACGAAGGACGTCGAGGATGCGGAGGCGCACACGGCCCTGCGGCGCGCGGTAGAACGCCTGGACCTCGAGCTAAGGCAGGTCGTCGAGCTCTACTACTACGAGGGCTACGCGGTGGCCGCAATCGCCGCCATGATCGACGTCGCCGAGACAACCGTGAAGTGGCGCCTGCACAGGGCGAGGGAGAGCCTGCGACGGCTCCCTACACTGCACGACTGACAGAGAGGACCGACGAATGGAAGCAAGAGACACACTCATTCGACTGTTGGCGTCGTTTCGGCGAGACGTGGAGATGTGCATCGAGAACGAGTCGAAGGACTTCATGCTGTCCCAGCCCGGGGGCGACGGCGGCCAGTCCAACGTCGCGGATCCGATACTGCTGGGCGACTTCGTCGTGGACGCCTACAACCGCTACCTCGAGCAGGCCCGCGGCCTGACAGACAACCCCGTGGTCGACGCCCTCGCCAGTGTCACGCCGCTTGGCGAGGCCGGACGCGAGCCGGAAGTCGCGCGCGACGACTCCAGGCCGAGAACGCACGGCGCCGACCCTCGCCTGGGCAAGATGGCGGAGGTGATGCTCGCCACTGGTCAGCTACTCACGGCCCTCGAGGCTGAGGCGTCAGAGGCGACGGCAGCGAGGACCGACACGCTCGCCACGCTCATATCCGCCATCGACGCGCTGGGAGGCCCCATTGGCGACGCCCGCGACGCGCTGGATCAGGCGCATGGCGAGACGACGGGGACGATGGGTGAGGCGGTCGCGGCTCTGGTCGAGCGATACAACACCTACGCGGACCTGGTGCACGAAACGTGCGACGACCCCATCGTACCGCGACTGTTCGGCAGGATCGACACCGACGACGCAGGGACGTCTCGCTTGCTGGCTGAGCTTGCCACCCGCACGGACAGCCTCGTCGCCTACCTGCGCAAGCTCGTCGCCCGATCCGAGCCGGCGTCGGGGATGCGCGGCGAGGTGTGGGACGGAGCCAAACCCGCTCTGCCGGGCTGACGCCGACTCCCATCTACTCGTCACTCTCGTCGCCACCGGGCGCGCCGTCGTCCGCGTCTTCGGATGGGGCGGCGGGGTTCCCGTCGTCGCTGACGTCGTCGGCGCCCGCGTCTGAGTCACCCTCGTCCGTGCCGGCAGCCTCCAGACGCTCCTTGAGCGCAGCGAATCTCTCTGCCAGTTCCTCGTGCCGCTCGGTGAGATCCGTGAGCTCGCCACGCACGTCGGACAGCTCAACCGGGACGCGCTTTGCGTCGCGCATTGCCCGCACGGCCTTCTCCGCCGCCCGCCGCACGCCATCGTCCAGCTTGTCTCCGGTGAAAGTCTGCACGGCGGCCACGGCCCTGGGGTCGCGCAGGTCACCTAGCGCGTCGATGGCCGCGATGCGGACGCCCCGCCTTAGGTCGTGGACGTATGGCGTCAGGAACTCCCTCACGCCCTCCTTGTCGTCCTCGTTGCGCGCCAGATAGCCTAGCGCCCGCAGCCCCGTGGCGAGCCCGCCGGTCGCGAACGCCGACGCCCGACTCGTCAGCGCGGACTGTAGGGGCTCGATGTAGCCCGGATCGTCCACCGTACGCATCGTGCGGACGGCGGCCACGGAGAGGCGGTTGCGGTACGAATCCGAGGCCAGATACTCCAAGATCCGCTCACGCAGGCCCTCGTCGCCGTATTTGCCCAGGCTGCTCAGCGCCGCAGCGACGATGTCGGGGTTCTGCTCACCATCGAGCGCTGCGAGCGCCGCGTCCCGACTCGCCGTTCTGTAGAATCCTCCCAGGTCGGACACGACCTGCTTCCGCACGCGGGCGTCCGTCTGCGCGGTGGATTCGAGTAGCGCACCAAACGCCTCCTGCGTGTGTATCTCGCGCAGCGCCTTCGAGGCCTCCGTGCGAACGGCGTGGAAGGCGTCTTCGTTCAGCGCGATCTTCAGCCGCTCAACGGTGTCCAGATCGTCCTTGGATTTCAGGTCGGCGACTGCTCGTAGGCGCCCCACGACGTCGCCAGCGTCCTCGAGTTGCGCGTACAGCATCGCCTTCGGCTTGTCGAAAGACACCTTCGCCAGCACGCCATATTCAGGATCGAAGCGCACGACCTCGGGTTGCGCGTCCAGCGGAAAGTAGAAGTCCTCCTCGGTCTGCGAGATCAGGAGGTCGCGTTCCACGGACGACCCGTCCTCGGAATCGAACCGCACCTTGGTCGCCACACGGAACAGCAGCACGTCGTCGTCCACGTCGTGCGTCTGCTTCACGGTGACCTTCGCGAGGTCGTCGCGCTCGTCCCATGAGTAGGAGACGGACAGCTCCGGGTGGCGCGCGTGGTAGACGTATTGGTCGAAGAACCGGTCGAATGACCTGCCGGACAGCTCCTCGACGATCGAGTTCAGATCCTCTGTGACCACCGTCCCGAGCGCGTGACGTTCGAGGTACGTCCGAACGCAGAGCCGGTACAGGTCGGTACCCAGTTGCGTCCGCAGCATGTGCAGGATCCACGCTCCCTTGGGGTACGCGCGGTAGCCAAATTGGTCCATCGCCGACCGGTAGTCGCGCGACACCATGGGCCGCCGGTCGCTGTTACCTACGATGCCACGCGCCGCGCTGTAGAGATGCCACAGGGTCTCGTCGGGTCCGTCTCGGTGGCCCGCGTGCAGCCAATCGTAGTAAGTGGCAAACCCCTCGTTGAGCCAGACGTGGCTCCAGTCCTTGCACGTGACGTAGTCGCCGAACCACTGGTGCGCGAGTTCGTGCGCGACCAGCCCTCGGCTGTCGCGCAAGTTCTCGGTCTCCGTGCTGAACAGCGTTCTGTCGGTCAGTACGGTGAGGGACGTGTTCTCCATGCCGCCGAAGTGAAAGTCGAGCACCGCCACCTGGTCGTACTTGTCCCACGGGTAGGCGACGCCGATTTCGTCCTCGAGGAACGCCATGATATGCGCCGTGTCTCGAAACGAGTTGGCGGCGTACTCGCCTTGCGTGGTCGGCGCGTAGAACGCCATGGGAAGGTCGCCGTACATGGCTTCGAGCTTCACGAACCGTCCGACGGCGAGAGCAATGAGGTAGTTGACGTGAGGCTTCTCCTGAAACCAGTGGGACGTCTTCAGCCCTGTCGCGCCGTCCGCGCTCTCCCCAAGCAGACGCCCGTTGGAGACTACGGTCATGTCCGCGGGCGCGTGGCAGATGACTTCGGAGGAGAAACGCTCGTTGGGATAGTCGAGGCTAGGGAACCAGTGCCGCGACTCGTACGTCTCGCCCTGGGTCCACAGCTGCGTGTCCTCCTCGGGGTATCCCATTGCCGCCGTGCGGAAGTACAGACCCTTGCGCGGCTCAGCGGTGTACGCGATCTCAATGCTCGCGTCGGCGCCCACGGGGATGGCGTCGACGAAGGTCACGACGATCTGCTCCTCGGCGACCGTGTAGCCGTCGATCCCATGGCTCGCGTCGACGGATGAGACGGCGAGGTCCACGGCGTCCAGGGCGATCTGTCGCACGGGCTCCGCGATGGGCTGGAACGCTATCGCCGTCGTCGCGCTGATGGACCGTCTCTCGAAGTCCGGCGTAACGTCGATCTTCACACGCAGCACATCTATGATGCGGTCGGGAGCGTACTTGCGCCCCTCCTCGCCTTCGTCGCCACGACCGACGTCGCCGCGCCACTTCGCGTGTGCGGCAGGCCCGACGAGAGCTACCAGCAGTAGCAGGAGAGGCAAGAACCACCGAGCAACGCGCATGTTCGGACTCCCGTTGTGTGAGTAATGAGCGCGCAACGCGATGCCACGGCGACGCCCGGCCGTGGGGCCGAGCCTAGAACCGGACGCCGAGCTTGATGCTGTTCTCGGGATGGTTGTCGATGTCCTGGTACGCCTCCACAACGTCGGCAAAGTCCACCACGGGCGAGATGATCCCCTCGCACTGGAACCTCCCGGCGGACAGCCAGTCCCAGCAAGTGTCCATGATCCGTTGGAAGTCCCAACGCGGGTGATCTCGGTTCGGCTCGCTGCACGCGCGCGAGAAGATGATGTCCGGCACTTCCGTGTGCGCGCGCTCGCCGAGGTCGAGGCCTGCCGGGAACGCCTTCGCCCACCCGAGATACGCCACCGTCCCGCTGTACGCCAACGCCAGGAGCGCGGTGTTTAGCGCGGACATGACGCCGCTCGTTTCGATGATGATGTCGACGTCACGTCCGCCAGCGACCTCGCGCAGCCGCGCGGGAACATCCTCCGTCGTGGGGTCGATCCCCGCGTCCGCCCCCGCGCTGAGGGCGACCCCCCGCCGCGCGGCGATGGGATCAATGACCGCCACGGTCGCCGCGCCAGCGACGAGAGCGAACTGCGCCGACATTTGGCCCAGGGAGCCAAGTCCCGAGACGGCCACGTGGTCTCCCGCTCTGAGCTTCGCGTCGCGCACGCCGGCAAGCGCGAAGTGCGCTGGGTCGTAGCACACGGCGTCCTGCCACGTCATGCTGTCGGGCATCGTGAGCGCCCGATCCGCGCGCCAGGTGTGCGTCTGGCGCAACGGCCCGTAGCCAGCGATCCTCTGCCCGACCTCCAGCCCCTCGACGCCATCGTTCCGTGATGCGGCCGACCGCCATGTTCCCAAGGCCGATGGGGAAGTTCTGCCCACGAACCGCGCGGTACATGGTCATCTCGGTGCCGTGCTTCGGCGCCCCGAACTCCGTCTTGATCCGGACGTGTCCCTCGGCAACGGGGCCGTCCTCGTATTCCCTAAGACTAGGCGTTCTCGGTGCGGTGGCGATGAGTTCCCTGGGCATGGCGTCTCCGCTCTCGGCGATGGTGGCGCGTGAGTGGCGTCGGCGCCCGGACGATACCGCACGCCTGACGGGCGGGCAACGCCACTCGGCGCCGCTTTCTCGGCGGGCGCGGGGCATGTATCATGCACTCAGACGGCACCCAGGATCCCTGACAGCGTGACGCCCACCGCCTACCATCACGCGCGACGCCACGCGACGCGCGCCCGCGCATTCTTGGCAACGCTTGCGCTCCCGTTCCTCGCGGGTTGCGCAACGAAGCTGCGCGAGGCCATGCCGGACATACCCATGCCCGAATGGGGTTGGGCTATCCTCAGGACCGGCGAGGACCAGCCCCTCTACGCCCTCATCGTGGGCACGGTTCTTGTCACCGCCGTAACGACGATTCTGCGAGCGACGCGTCGCGACCGCGTCCTGCGGCGCTGTGACGACAAGTACGCGGTCCTATTGCACTCGGACGCCCGGTACCCAGGGATCCTGAAGCTGATCCTTCGTGACGTCGAGATGGCGTCGGAGAAGACGGATGTCGAGGGCAAGGACAGCGGCCGGCTCTTCACAGAGAAGGAATTCACGAGCGGCGTCCGCGCGGTGGTTCGTTACCACGATGAGATGATGGAGAAGGATCTCGAAGAGCGGAACGGCTTCGCGGAACGCGTGCGGCACCCCACCTTTGTCGACCAGACACTGCGCCGGGTGCAGTCCTACGGCCGACAGTTCAACGAGGGGGTCGTCACAATCTACCAGGAGACCGTTGGCAAGCGCCTGGGCACCGCCCTGAAGACCATCCGCGGCGGCACGGAGCTGCAGGAACTGGCCGAGGCGCAAGCCGAGGAAGCCACCGGCGTCCGGGTGGAAGGCGCCGCCGAGGGATCGTCGTACCGCCTCCTCATCGACCGGCTCATCGGCACGCGCGTCATCGCCTCGGTCAAAGTGGGCGACGAGACCAGAGAGCACGAGTGCACCCTCGCCGACTACACCAGAGACTACTACCACCTCCTCGACGTTGAATTCGAAGAGACGTGGGTAGTCGACGCCCACGCGGAGATGGAGCACTGGCGTGGCAACGACCACATGGGCGAATACTGGGGACGCGAGGAGGCCGTCTGGCAGGGGAACGACAAGGGCATCCGCGTCACTCTCAGCGATGACGATGTCTACACCGTCGAAAGTCGCGTCCCGTACGGCGTCACTCTCCGGCACGTGCGGTATGGCGGCGGGCACAAGATCCACGGGGTTCCTATGGGCGACGACCACCGGAACAACGTCAACATCGTCATCGAACCGTACGGCACTCTGGTCTGGCCCGCCCAGTTCCGCCACGCCAACACAGGCCGCGACCTGGCTGGCGGCGTCCTCAATGAGGTCTGGTACAGCATCCCGCGCCGGCCACGCCACTACCGCGAGGTCGAGTTCCACTTCACCGCGGAGCGCGTGGCGGACCTGGTGCTCCCGTACGCCACGAACGTGATCCAATACCGCGCCGAGAAGCTGGACGCCGACGCCGTGCCCCTCGACTCTTTGGCGGACGCTCTGTGGCGCACGTCAACGCGCATCGTCGTCACCGACGACGATGGAGAGCCGATTCGTGGTCTGCACTCCAACGGCGGCTACATCACGAACCTCGGCAAGGACCGCATTGATGTCCCAGAGGTCCGCGACCACTACGCGAGGCGGTGGGACGCCGAACGCGCCATCGAGCGGTGGGACAACCACGTGCGGCCTGTGCGGTGGGCGTATCGCTACCGCCTCTGGGGCATGCTGACCAAGGCGCGCGTCGCCACCGCCCAGATCGCTCTGATCCTCGCGCAACGTCAGGAAGCGCGCCTCGCTCCGCCCAGCCACCCGGTGCTGTACTTCCCGTTCCTGCGCAAGCGCCGCGAGTGGACCGGCGCGGCGCCAACGCAGCGGATGCCCATGCGAGTGGGGATGCTCCAAGGGCGCGCGCGCGACGAGGAACTACAACGCTTGGGCGAAGTCGAGAGGGTGAGCGACCACCGGTTGCTCGTGCGCGGGGTGGATGTCCAGACGATGCCCTACCTGGACAAGTCGGAGATTCTGTGGGTCGGCTACGGCGCCAACCTGCAGGGCAGGAACGGCATGCCACGCCGGAGCGAGACGGCTATCCGTCGCTTTGCCGCCAAGGGCGGCGTCGTGGTCGGCCTGGCGCCCAACACGCGGCCCGCGCGGGGCAATAAGCTGTCCTGGGTCCCGGACCCGCTAGCAGTCACACCGGACGCCGTCAGCGGGGTCGTCACCCCAACCGACGCAGGCGCGGAGATATTCACCACCCCGCACGCGCTCGACCTTTCAGAGCTGACCCCGACGGTAGCGTGGTCGGAGTGGAGCGACCGCTACGTGCCCCTGGCGACCGCGGCCACGCACGGCCCCCACGAGGGCGACCTGGCGGCGACCGCCATGTTGCTTCCCTACGGGCAGGGGCTCTACATTGTAATGGGTGTCGGCCCGGACTCCCCCGACGACCTTCGATGGTCCATGCCACTCGCCGAGAACATCCTGCACTACGCCGTGGACTGGCTAGATCGACGCCAGACCCACCGGCACATTGCCTAGACTTGTCCACCTACCTATACTTTGCACTGCCAGGCGTTAGCGATGCCTGCCCACTCGCTCGACGCTGACTCAACTGCCCTGAGGACGTTGTGCATGCGAATAGCGAATTGCACCGTGCGTGTGCTGACATCGGCCCTGACGCTCGCGATGGCAGTCGCCCTTCTGGGCTGCCTCGAGCCCGGCACGGCCGCCGATCGCCTCGCGCGCATGAGAGCCGGGCGGCCCACGAACGCCGTTGCCACCGCCGATGGCGCGACGGTTCGTCGGACGGCGCCCGACTTCGAACTTACCGACCTGTCCGGCGCCCGCATCCGTCTGTCGGACTTCCGCGGCAAGGTGGTGCTGCTGAACTTCTGGGCCACGTGGTGCCCTCCCTGCGTCCGCGAGATCCCAGACCTGATAGCCATCCGTGAGGAAGTCGGGCCGGATCGTGTCGAGGTTCTGGGCGTATCACTGGACAGGAAGGGCAGGGACGTGGTGGTCGACTTCGTGGAGGCGCGTGGGATGACGTATCCCGTGGCCATCGACACCGCAGGCGTCGCCGGTCTCTATGGAGGCGTCACTAGCATCCCAACGACGTTCGTCATAGACGCCGAGGGTCGTATCGCGCAGAGCTTCGTTGGCGCGCCGTCAAAGGCAGGCTTCCTCGCCGCCGTGAGCAACGCGTCAAAGGGATAGATGCGGTGCACCGAAGACTGACCTACGCCTTGCTTGTCGCCGTCGGGTTCGCCGCGTTGGGTTGCGCGCAGGGGCCGCGCAAGCTGCCCAAGCACATCAGAGACGCGCGCGGGAACTCGACTGCGGAGCTGTACGAGGTGATTGAGGGTGGACTCGGCGCGCTGGAGGACGGCTACACGTTCCGTGACACGCGGTTCCGCTTCGAATTCGACCACGCCTTCGACCAGGTGGCGGGCTACGAGACGCAGGCCGCGCGCCACGACCGCGGTGTGGAAGCGAGCGAGATCCTGAACGGCGGCTACGAATTCGTCGGCGAGCTGTTCGGCCTCGCGGCCAACAAGGAGCTTCGTGTGGTGATCGCTCCGACGCTTCGCGGCAGCTCCAGCGATGCCTACACGGCCACATCATGGCAGGAGAGTGGTACCCGTCGCGCCATGGTCGAGGGCAGTGAGAACTCAGTGATCTACTTCGCCAAGGAGTCGTTCGAGGACAGGACGGTCCTCGCCCACGAGATGACCCACGCGCTCTTGGGCGCCTACCGCCTCCCGGCGTGGTTCGCGGAGGGGATAGCCACCCTCGTCGAGGTCGACTACGGCAAGAGCAAGCGCATCGACCTAGCGAAGTTCACGATTGCCCCCATTGGTCTGGACGATCGCGGCTACAACGTGATCCAGACGTGGCGCGGACACGAGAGTGGGCTGCCCGAGAGAAGCCTGGAGACGTACGGGTCCGCCTATGCCATCGTCCGCGAAATCAGCAGACGGTATGGCGCGCATGTGTACCCGCTCTTCTTCCAAGAGTTGCTGCGCACCAAGGCGCATCTGTCTGGTACTGGCCTATCGCTGGCCACCATCGTGGACACCCTCAACGATGTGACGGGAGCGGATGTGGCTCCGTTCTTCGAAGAGATAGCGTTCGACGTGTCCAGCCTCTAGCAAGTCTCACGCAAGGGAGCGGCAATGCAGATCCACCGAACCGCGCCGATCGCACTGGTCGCGCTCGTATTGCTGTCGGGTTGCTCAGGCGTCCAGAAGATGTTCGCGCCACAGCCGAGCGAGAACTTCGCGCTCCTGGAGGGTACCCGCGCGAACCACCCGGGTCTGATCGACGGCGACCTGCGTATCTCGGGCGCGTCCGAGCCGCCTGCGGACGACAGCACCAGGCGCTCTGGGCTCACCTCCCCGCCGACGGAAGCAGTGGTGCTGCTCCCCGCCGAGAGGACGATTACCAAGATCGTCGTCCACTCAGATCAGATCATGAGCCTCGACCTGCTGTTCGAAACCCCCACGAGCGGCTGGATGCTCCACGACAGATACGACGGTCTGAAGGGACCGAAGATCGTGCTAAAGTGCAGACGTCTGGTAAGCGCCAGCGGCGTGAAGCTCCGTATCCGCAAAGGCACGGGCGACAAGAAGATACGGCAGGAGAACGTGGAGCGGACCGGCGGATTCACCTGGATTACGGGCGCCACGAACGCTCCGGTAGAGATCAAGGAGATCGAGGTTCTCGGGCCAGCGACCGCGAAGGCTGTCGACCCCGCCGCGGAGGAGGACGCCTCCGAGACGACCGAGGACGCGAGTAGTACTCCCGAGGATCTGCTCCTGGACGGGCTGCTCAACTGACTACGACCCACGGGACCAGCAGCTCACCACTCCTGGCGACCCGGCGCGCCACATGGTTCTCACTGGCGCCCCGGGGCCTGTTCGGCGGGCGCCCGTCGCCGCCGTGCGTAGGGCGTGGCTCAGCCGCGCCGATGCAACACACATGACGGCGTTCCGCACAGGGAATCCGTCGAGCGTCGGGCACGTCTCACGCAAGGGAGCGACGATGCATATGCGCCGGACCGCGCCGATCGTATTGGTCACGCTTATACTGCTGTCGGGTTGCGGGGTCATCGTGCCGCAGCCCAACGTGAACCTCGCCCTCATGCCCGGTACCCTAGCCGTTCACCCGAGCTGGGTAGACGGCGATCCGCGCAGCGGAGGCCTGTCCGAACGCACTATCGCGATCGACGAGACGCCCCGGTTCGAGTCACCGCCGACCGAGGCCGTCGTGCTGTTCCCCACGGAGCGGACGATTAGGAAGATCGTCATCCACTCAGATGAGATCATGGCCCTCGACTTGTACTTTGAGACAGCGTCGAACGGCTGGGAGCTCAACAGCAAGTACGCCGGTCTCATAGGGCCGAAACTCGTGCTGAACCCCATAGGTCTCGTAAGGGCAAGCGGCGTGAAGATCCGCGTAACCGAAGGGATCAACGATAGGGCCCAGCGCGACGTGGCCATCGTGAAGAACGGCATCTACACCGAGGTGCGGGACGAGACGAACGTCCGGGTGGAGATTAAGGAGATCCAGATCCTCGGCCCCGGCGGCTCGAAGGCGCCAGACGCCCCGGCGGAGCCGGAGGGCCCCGCGACGGGCGGAGACAGCAGCTCGCCCGAGGATCTCCTGCGGGACGGCCTCCTCAAGTAGCACAC
>CAYYPK010000030.1:0-60110 GCA_964473525.1 uncultured bacterium | reverse complement strand
GGACTGCCGACGCCCCGGATCCTGGGTCGATCGGTCACACGCCGCGCGCGTGACCTTCACTCGGGATAGACGTGCGTGAATCGGCGCCGTCCGCCCAAGTCCCACCGCAACGCCCCGTTGGGCGCGCGCAGGCGGAGCGCCCGCGCGCGCGGGACGCCAGGTAGCACATGCCCCATGCCGTCGAGGTGTGCCGCCACGCGACCAGGGCCAGAGCTCCAGCGGAACGTCGCCTCAGTCCCACCGCCAGTCGGCACGACATCCTCCACGGCGACATGCTGACCAGCACAGGGCGCCAATCCGTCGCCGGACTCAGAGGCCCGGCTCGGGGAGCCGACCGCCCGTCCTCACAGGGTTTGGGTGCGTCGGCGGCGCATCCTACCCCGGCCGCCACGCAGGTAAGCCAGGCGACAGCCGTCCGACCCGCTCCGCACATGGCGTGCCCCTTCCCATGCGAGGGCACGACGCCCGGCCGGCGTACGCGAGAGTGGGGCGGCTTGCGCCGCCCCACTCCGGTCGCGAGTCTGATACGGGTCAACTAACCGCCGAGTATGTTCTCGAGAATCCCCGACGTGCCGGCGTATTTGGCGATGAAGCCCGCGAACACGATGGACACCATCGCCATCAGCTTGATGAGGATGTTCAGCGAGGGACCGGACGTGTCCTTGAAGGGATCGCCCACGGTGTCGCCGACAACGGCGGCTTTGTGCGCTTCCGAGCCTTTGCCGCCGTGGTGTCCTTCCTCAATGTACTTCTTGGCGTTGTCCCACGCGCCGCCCGCGTTCGCCATCATGACGGCGAGGACGAAGCCCGCGGCAAGCCCGCCCGCGAGCAGCCCAAGCACGCCAGGTACGCTAAACAGGATCCCGACGACGATGGGAGCAGCGATGGCGAGCAGCGATGGCACGACCATCTCACGCTGAGCGCCAACCGTGGAGATCTCCACGCAGCGCGCGTAGTCCGGCTTGGTCTCGCCCTCCATGATGCCTGGTATCTCGCGGATTTGCCGCCGCACCTCGTCGACCATGGCTCCCGCCGCGCGACCGACCGCCTTCATGGTCAGCGCGCAGAAGAAGAACGCCATCACGGACCCCATGAACAGCCCCACGAGGACGTTCGGGTTCATGAGCGTGACGTCGTAGTAATCCATGAAGTGTGCGATGGTAGCCTGCTCAATGGGCACATCCACCTTGATCGGCTGCAGGTTCGCGTCAAGCGCATCAATGCTGAGGTCTGTCATGTGCGCCAGGTGCATCAGCCCGAAGCGGATCTCCTCGATGTACGCGGCGAGGAGCGCCATGGCGGTGAGAGCCGCCGAGCCGATGGCGAAGCCCTTGCCGGTCGCTGCGGTAGTGTTACCCAGAGCGTCCAACTGGTCGGTGCGCTGCCGCACTTCCGGCGGCAGGCCCGACATCTCGGCGTTGCCGCCGGCATTGTCAGCGATAGGCCCGTACGCGTCCGTGGCCAGAGTTAGACCCAGCGTGGACAGCATCCCCACGGCGGCGATGCCAATGCCATAGAGGCCGAGCAGCGGGCTCTGTCCGCCGCCTGGGAGGTAGTAGCTGAGTATGATGGCAATGACGATGGTGACGACCGGAATGCCGGTGGACATCATCCCCACGGCGATGCCGTCGATGATCGTCGTGCCCGCGCCGGTGAGAGCCTGCTCCGACAGCTTCTGCGTCGGCTTGTACTCGTGCGACGTGTAGTACTCCGTCGCCTTGCCGATGATGATTCCCGACACGAGACCCACGACGATCGCTCCCCACACGTTCCACATGTTGGGGATTTCGAGCATATGCAGCACGCCGATCGCCGCAGCGGCGATGGCGATTGAGCTGAGGTTCACGCTACGAGACAACGCGTTGAGCAGGCTGCGCATCGTCGCGTTCTCGTTCGCACGGACCACGTACACGCCCAGGATGGAGAGGAAGATGCCGATACCCGCCAGCACCATCGGCGCGGCGAGGTACTTCAACTGCATCGCCATCTCGGAAATCGCAACGCCGTCAATCTGCAAGAACTCCGGGGTCTTGCGCGCCTGCACCGAGACGGCGGCAACGCCCAGGGCGGCCGTAGCGAGGATGGACCCAGCGTAGGACTCGTACAGGTCCGCGCCCATGCCCGCGACATCGCCGACGTTGTCACCAACGTTGTCCGCGATGGTCGCCGCGTTGCGTGGGTCGTCCTCGGGGAGGCCTGCTTCCACCTTCCCCACGATGTCCGCGCCGACGTCAGCGGCCTTCGTGTAGATCCCGCCGCCCACGCGCGCAAACAGCGCCTGGGTGGAGGCCCCCATCCCGAAGCTCAGCATGATGACCGTGATCTGCGGCAACGGGTTGCCGCTGAAGAAGCTAGCCGGGAAGAGATAGTAGAGCGCCAGGAACCAGCCGGTAATGTCCAGGAGGGCGAAGCCGACGACCACAAGACCCATCACCGCGCCCGCGCGGAACGCCACCTGCAAGCCGGCGTTAAGGCTACTCCGCGCCGCGTGCGTCGTGCGCGCCGACGCCTGCGTGGCGGTCTTCATCCCGAAGAACCCGCACAGCCCTGAAAACAGCCCACCCGTTAGGAACGCGAACGGCACGACCGTGTTCTGCGCCTTCATGCCGAACGCCATGATCAGGAAGATCACGAACAGCACGGCAAAGATGACGGCGACGACCTTGTACTGCCGCTTCAGGTACGCCATGGCCCCTTCGCGCACCGCCTGTGCGATCTCGATCATCTCCGGCGTGCCCTCGTCCCTCGAGACCACCGACCGGAAGAAGACGTACGCAAATAGGAGCGCCACGACCGACCCGACCGGCGCGACCCACCAGATGAGCGGGAGCGGCGGGCGGTCCTTCACCACGGTGTCGGCCGCGTGCGCCACCACCGTCGCGACGGCGTTCAGCGCCAGCACGAAGGCAGCGACCGAAAGATCGACCCGCAGCCACTTCGACTTAAGAGCGCGACCCCAGACGGGCGCGCCAGCAATCCTTGTCATAAACCAACCTCACGACGGAATTCGGAGTACGCGTCCGGCGCGACATCGCGCAGGGCGTCGCCAACGATATAGACGGAACCCGTCACGCAGACCGTGTCGCCTGGAGCGTTCGCAACGGCGGCGGGCAACGACTGCTCGACGGATAGTGACTCACAATGGGGAGAGAACAGGGCGGCAAGGTGTTCAGGATCGAACGCGCGCGGATTCGACTCGGCGCGGGTGAGGACTACATGTGATGCCGCGGGCGCCAACGCTTGCGCGAATCCCGCCGCATCCTTGTCCGAGGACATCCCGACGATCAAGGTAATGGGTTCCCCACTAGTTGCTTCGCGTAGCGTACGAGCCAGCGCCGCCCCAGACGCGGGTGTGTGTGCCGCGTCAAGGACGCATCGCCTGCCGTCCGGCAGGCGGACAACATGGAAACGACCGTGTATCCGCGCCTGTTGCAGCCCGTCGCGGATCGCTCGGCCGGGAACCGACCACCCCGCGTCGCGGAGGAGGCGGGCCACCGCAATAGCAGTAGCCGCGTTCTGCGTCTGATGGGCGCCGACCAGGCGGAGTCGAACATCGCCGAGGCGGATATCACGTCCGTGGAAACTGCAAACATCAGCGTCTAGCCGCGCGCCAGCACGGGTCGTCTCAATCTCCGCCCTCACGTCGACGAGCGGTGCCTCGACGGCTGCCGCGGCGCGACGTATGACCGCCTCGGCCGAAGTCTGCTGATGCCCCATGACGACAGGCTTCGCGGGCTTTATGATGCCCGCTTTCTCGCCAGCTATTTGTTCAAGAGTATTGCCCAAGGCATCTACATGGTCAATGTCAACGGGCGTTACCACCGACACCACTGGATCGACGACGTTCGTGGCGTCCAGCCTGCCACCCATGCCGACCTCGAGCACGGCGACATCTAGTGCCGCTTGCGCGAAGTATGCGAACGCCATCACGGTGTACACTTCGTAGAAGGTGAGGCGTCCCAACTCGCTTTCGCGATGCTCGTCGAACGCGGGCTGGAGTTGCTCCAGGAGACCCGCCATCTGCGCTCGTGTGATGCACCCGCCGCACGTCTGGAAACGCTCGCGTGGCGACACCAGGTGCGGCTGTGTGTAGAGCCCCGCTCGGTAGCCGGCCGCGAGCAGAATACGGTAGACGAAGGTCGCCGTGGAGCCCTTCCCCTTCGTGCCAGCGATGTGCACGACAGGCACGCGCTGGTGGGGCGACCCCACGGCCTCCAGCACGCGCTCGACGCGCGCCAGGTTGAACCCTCGCAGCACGCGCGCGTTCAGCGGCGCCTTCTCGTAGTTGAGGTACGTATCGAGGTACCGACGAGCGTCAGAGTAGTTCACCCGGCGAAGCGTCCATGCGACAAGATGAAGGCGCTCGCGGCCAGCTGATCGTAGAGGTCAGTCGCAAGGGAAGGTGTGGTGCCGAGAGGGGGACTCGAACCCCCATGGGCTTTCGCCCACTAGCTCCTGAGGCTAGCGCGTCTACCAATTCCACCATCTCGGCACAGAGAAGGGAAACGAGCAGAAGTATTGTAGTGATCGCGCTGAAGCAAAGTCAACGCCGACTCAGCAACAGCCGCGCGCGCGGCCGCGTCCGGCGGCGCCCCAACACACGCCCCAGCGCCGCCCGTCTCACTCTAACTCAGGCCTGCGAGCACGCCGGAGCTGTCGCCCAGTTTCGCGGCGTCGACACCCATGCGGTCGAGCATTGCCAACCACAGGTCGTTGAGCGGCGTTTCGTCGGGGTACCGCACGTGCCGGCCTGTTTCGAGCGAGCCGCCGCCGCCGCCCGCCAACAGGATAGGGAGGTCGTCGTGGTTGTGGCGGTTGCCGTCGGAATTCCCGCTCCCGTAGACCACCATGGAGTTGTCAAGCAGCGTTCCGTCGCCTTCGGAGACGGAGTCCATCTTCTCCAACAGGTACGCGAACTGCCGCGTGTGGAAGGTGTTGATGTCGCTGATCTTCGCCTTCTTCGCCTCGTCGTTACCGTGGTGCGAGAGGTCGTGATGCCCTTCGGGCACGTCGACGAACGGGTAAGGGCGGTTGCTGCCTTCGTTCGCCACGACGAATGTCGCCACGCGGGTGACATCTGCTTGGAACGCGAGGACGAGCATGTCGCCCATGAGCCGGATATGCTCTTCGTACTCCTCCGGCGGACCTTCCGGCGCCTCGACATCTGGAACCACCACGGACGGCAGCGTCTCCGCGCGCGCCATCCGCTGCTCGATGTCCCGCACCGAGGAGAAGTACTCGTCGAGCTTGTCCACGTCGCGGGAGCCAAGTCGACGCGCGAGGCTCTTCGAGTCGTCTCGCACGAAGTCCAGGATGCTCTTACGCCGCGCGCTGCGTTCGACGCGCTGGGCGTCGGACCCGGACCCGAACAGCCGCTCAAAGACCAGCTTCGGGTTGATTTCCTTGGGCAGCGGCTGCGTGCTGGAGCGCCACGACATCGTGGACGCGTACGCGCAGCTATAGCCCGAGTCGCAGTTGCCCGCCATGGCGCCCGATTCACAGCCGAGCTCGAGCGACGAGAGACGGGTCAGATGACCGATTTGCGCCGCCGCGACCTGATCCACGGAAACGCCCGCGCGGATGTTCGCGCCGTCCGTCTTACGGGGCTGCGCGCCCGTCAGGAACGCCGCCATCGCTCGCGCGTGGTCTCCGCCTCCGTCCCCATTGGCGCGCGCCTTGTCGGCTGTCAGACCCGTGAGCGCCAGAAGCTTGTCTTGATGCGCGGCCAGCGGCTGGAGGATGGCGGGCAGGTCGAAGCCGGCGCCTTCCTTCTCGGGAGTCCAGTCCGCCATGTTCTTGCCGTTGGGCACGTAGACAAATGCCATCCGCGTCGGTGGACCCGCGTCGGACGACTGCTTGCCCCACGCCGCCAACGGAGTCATCGCTTCTAGCCACGGCAGCAGCAGTCCCACGCCCACCCCACGCAACATGGTTCGACGCGAGATCTGTCTAGTCATCGGCATTCCAACTCGCTCCGGTTCGGTCACGACGGTCACTGTGCCAAGTCTATCGCGTTCACGGGAGGATATTAAGGGGCGATTGCCCGCTGAGCGGGCGCGCTACGAATCGCGCGTCGACGAGTTGCTCGCTGGCGGCTTGCCAGTTCCACGTAGGCTGCGGGCCCGTTTCCGACTTGCACGCGTGGCGAGGCGCTCCAGTTTCACCTGTTTGGCCGCGCTACCTCACGAAGCGCACACGCGTGAGCGACCGCGCCGGGAAGGTGTGCATTAGCCCGTCAGCGGATAGCGACGCGGTAGAGTGTGCCGGGATTACCGCCTCGCGGTCACCCATGTGGTTGTGTGCCATGGGGTTGTCGCCCGTCAGGACATCGGTCTCGACCCGCGCGCCGGGATCCACGCCGCGCACCGTGATGGACGTCTCGATGCCCGCGCGAGGGTGCCGATTCACGACGAACAGCGACAGTTCCGCGTCGTCCTCGGCGGCTAGAGCCATCACGTCCAGGTACGGGGCCCCCTGGCGTTTGCCTAGCCACGAGCCGTCGTTCGTGAACGTGGCGCACTCGACACCAGCGTGCAAGGGGACGACCCCGTCCTGCGCGCCATAGAGATGCGTCGTCCACCACACCGGGTTCGTGTAGACGACCCCACGCTCCTTCCGAAGCCCGCCACCGTGATTCAGCATCGCCGAATGCGTGATCATCTCCACGATGCCGCTGCGGATGCACGCGTGGATGATGCCAGCCGTCCAGAGAGCGTCCGTCAGCGACGCGTTGTTCGGTAAGGTCGGCTTGTTCGTGAAAACCTGGAGTTCCGTCACCGCCAGGTTGGGTGTCAGTCCCGCGTCGACCATTGGCGCGGCCAGCGCGCGCAGGTGATCGTCGTAACCCGCCGCGTGCGCCATGAACTCGAGGTACACCGCCTCTGGGTCGGAATCCGCCGGAATCTGGCTGCCGGGGAGCGAGTGCACGGAGATGGAGCGCACACTGTCGCCGTTCCGCTCGACGAGAGCGTGATTCCACTCGGCGTTGTCGCCGTTGGCGATGAGTTCAATGTCTGGGTCCGCGTCCAGCATCACGGGGATGAATTCCGCGTACCTCTCCGCGTAGCCGTCCGCGTCGGTGTGCCCGATTTGCCACCCGCCGTATATCTCGTTGCCTACCTCCCAGTAGCGTACGTTCCACGGCTCGGCACGGCCGTTCTCCGCGCGCTCCCGACCCATCGGTGTGTCAGCGCCGCCGTTGCAGTATTCGATCCAACGGCGCGCTTCGTCCGGCGTGCCATCGCCGGCGTTGTTGCAGATGAGCGGGACAGCGCCAGTGAGTTCGCAGAGACGGAGCCACTCGTCCGTGCCCACGTGGTTCCACTCAGCGCCGTGCCACGCGGGGTTGGGCAGAACTGGCCGGCTGTCCAGCGGGCCGACACCGTCTTCCCAGTGATAGCCGCTCACGAAGTTACCACCCGGGAACCGCAGCATAGGCAACCGGGCGTCGCGCATGTACTCGACAACCTCGGGCTCCCAGCCGTCCATATTGTCCGATGGGAACAGGAGCGCGCGGGCGAACTCGAGCCTGGCGCCGGCGGGCAGATCGAACGTAAGCAGGTACGGCGTGCCTGGTTCATCGGCGAGCGCGTCCGGCGCCGCGAGCTCCACGGTCGTGTCATCCCACTCGACAGGCAGCGCGATTTCGGCGTCGCAGACAACGTGTCCCTCCAGTGACGCCACGGCGACACGGGCGGTCCCAGGCGCCGCGGCGCGGGACCGCAGCGTGAGCTGCAACGTGCGGCATCGGTGCAGCGGCGGATAGACACCGGTGCTGAGCGTCCCGCCACCGGCGCCAACCGTCAGCGTCTGCGTGTCGCGCCCTGCGTGGGAAGTGGCGTCGACGCCGACATCGCCATCGGCCCACCAGAACGGGGCGTTCGCGCCCCGCGTCTCGGGCTCTGGCGCGCTGAACTCGGTCGCGACACGTTCGCGCAAGCGTGCCGTCTGCTCGGCGTCGCCGAAGCGGTCGGGCCTTGCGAATTCGGGGTTCTGGACGATCTGCGCCCACATGCCCTGGTAGACGTTCCGACCAAGGTGCTCGGTGAACTTGCCGAACAAGCTGCGCGAGACGGGTTCCCCTCGCACGGACGCGTCGACCGCAATGCGCGCGGTGTTCGGAGCGGCGCTGGCGGCGAGGAGGCAAGCCACGGTTAGCGGCATCATCGACGGGTCTCCCGAATGTCGTGCCGTGTTCTAGAGAAGGACGTTCTTCGTCTCGCCGGGCTGTAGATGCGCGGGCCGCCACTCGTCGTCCCCTGATGGCCGCCACGCGAACTCCGTCGCCGCGTCGCCGGCGTTGTGGAACTGAGCCTGACCGCCGCCGCAGGTCGAGGGTCGAACGAGAGATAGCACGGATTCCGGGATGCGCGCGGCGCCGTCGCTGTCAGCGACGTCGATGGATGGCGCGACGCGACCCATCGCCTCGCGCGTTCCAAGCGACAGCTGCCCGTAGCAACCGGTGACGGCCCCGATGCCCCAGTTGCGCCCGTGTCCCGCCGCCACGGAGCAGACGGCGCCGCCCATGTCGGCGTGTTCGCGGCCTCCGCGCAGCACGCGGCGCGCCATCATCAGCTTCGTCCTTGCCTGTCCGAACGCGCGCTCGGCGTAGGATGTGTCGCCAGTGAGTTGGTACGCCAGGGCGAGCGTGGCCGCGCACGGGTCGTCCGCGGGCGAGATGGCGCCATCGTCGCGCGTGCGGCCCCAGTGGATCATGTCGTTCCTGCGGCCTACGCCGCGCGCGACCCGTCGATGGCGTTCCGGGAAGGTCATGACCAACTCGTCGTCCGACGCTGGCGGCAGCCCACCTATCTCCTCGCGGATGGACTCGTCGAGCGTCTCGTCCTCAAACGCCAGTCGATAGTACGCAACGGCGGCCGCCCCTGGGTCGACGTACGGGTCGCCGAGCTGCGACACCATGGGCTCCGCGATACGTCGAGCGGCGTCGTGCAAGGCGGCGTCGCCCGTGAGGGCGTACAGGTCGCCCAATGCGTAGATGGCGCCGGATGCTAGCAGCACCTCGACACCAACGAGGGGATCGCCGTCGGCGTGGTGCGATGCGGCCGACATCCCGCGTTGCGCTCGCGTGGAGCGTTCGTCCCGATAGACCCCGTCGCCGTCCTGCGTCCACATGACCGGCAGCGGTCCCGCGGGCGCTTCGCGCAGCCGCCGCGCCCACTCGGCGCCGTAGCGCACGGCCCAGTCGAAGTAGCGGGCGTCGCCTGAGACGCGGTAAGCCGCCAGGGCGATGTGGACAAAGCGCAGGTGCTCCGCCACCTCATACGCCTCCGCGGGGTCGGACCCCACAACGCGCGATCCGATGCGGTAGTGGTGGAAACAGTTGCGGTCGTAGTCGAACCAGTCCGGGACGCCGTCGCCCCAGTTCCCGATGTGACGGGCGGCGTCCAGGAGCAAGCGGACAGCAGTGGCGTCTTCGGGGAACAGACCCAAGTACCGGGGAAGAAACAGCAGGAAAGGCTCTGTACCGTGATGCGCCTCCGCCTCTGCCTCGTAACCCTGATGGCATTCGCGGTCTACCCATCCCGCGAGGGCGTCGAGCAACTCGCGGAAGTGTTCAGGGACGCCGGCTTCACCCGTGACCAGGTAGTGGGGGAACCACGCCAGCGAGTAGTTGGCTTCGTCCTCGCCTCCACCGTTCGGCCCTGGCCCGTCAACGCGCCGACTCTGGCCAAGCCAACGGGACATCTCCTGCCGTAGCCCAAGGAATGCGGCGTGGCACGCTGTCATGAGCCCTCCCGAGCATGTAACGGTCTGTGGGTGCGCATGCTGCGAGCAGCCGCCCGCTGCGTGTACTGTGGGAACTTCGCTGGGAGCCCTCCAACGCGCGCGGACAGCCTGTCGCGCGCCGTCGCCACTGCGCCGGTGTTCAGTTCCGCTACGTCCGTGGTCTCTTCAGGGTCGGCCGCGAGGTCGTAGGCGCGCGGCGTGGCCAGAGCGCTGGCGTTCGTCACGTTGTCGAAGTGAATGGCCCATCGGCCGTCCCGCACACACGCCGCGTGTCCCCACCCGGTGACGGCGTGGTCTCGACGTTGTTGCTCTCGCCCCGTGGCGACGGGCCACATGTTGTAGCCGTCGCCCGCCGGGCCGGCGACGTCCAGCATACTGAGCACCGTTGGGAAGAAGTCGTCGTTCTGCGTCCAAGCGTCACACGTCTCGCCGCGCGGGCCGTCCGGGTGTCTGATGAACCAGTTCATCTGCGTGTTATAGGGGTGGAGGCGGCGCGGGCCTTTCCCGAAGGCGCCCTTGTCCATGATTTCGGTGCCGTGATCCGTCACGAAGACGACGATCGTGTCGTCCCACAGGGCGAGGGCATCAAGCGTTGAGAGCAGATGGCCGATCCAGCGGTCCACGAAGGTGACGAAGCCGTAGTAGAGCGCGGCGGATCGCTCGATCTCATCCGCGGACATTCGACTGAAGTCGCCGCCGAACACCTGAGGGAAGATGACGTCCTTCACGCCCGGCTTGGGAGAGCAGTACGCGTCTGCGTATGCGCGCGGCGGATCCCACAGTTCGTGCGGGCTAAAGCTGTCGACCCACAGGAAGAACGGCTTGTTCGAGCGGTTGTCGCGTAGCCAGTCGGCGGACGCGCGGAACACTTGCGCCGCCTGCCAATCCTCCTCGCTTCGTCGTCCGCGCGCGTTGAGAAGGTACTGCGCGAGGGTAGGATGCCGCTCGGCCGAATCCTCACCGTCGGGCGTGTGCGGGGCGAGGTCGATATCGTCGAGTGGGCCGCTGCGGAACCCGTCGTTCTCCTGCCCTCGGATGAACTGCCAGGATAGAAAACCCCGGGTTAGGTTCATCGTCGGCTTGAACATGTGGTACGTGTCCGCAACGAGGCCCGTTGCCCATCCGGCGTCGTGGAGTACCTCGGCGAGTGTGTCCATCTCGTGAGGGATGGGGTGCCACCCGTGGCCGGAGGGCTGCAAGCCCTCGTTGGGCGTGTCGAAGCGCCACGGATACGACCGCTTCCCCGTGAAGAGGCAGCGCCTCACCGGGATGGTCGGCTCGCCCTCGCCGAAGCAGCGCGTGAACGAGACGCTCTCGTCCCGCAGTCGATCTACGTTGGGCGTGTTGACGAAACTCAGCTTGCCGCCCGAGCCGCCCATGTCCGCCCGGAACGTGTCCACGCTGATGACGACGACGTTGTAGCTCACGGATGCTCCTTGCCAGGGCGTTGGAGGTGCGCCACGACCGCAGCGGCGAACCACCTTGGAGTCAGCCTGGGCAAGAACGCCAGGAAGGCGTTCCATCTCCCGACGATCACCAGCGGACGCCCCCGGTGCATCGCTCGGTAGCCCACCCGCGCGACCGTCGCGGCATCAAGCAGCTTGCCCTGCATGATCGTCGAGGCGGCGATGTTCCCGCGCGACTGGAAACCAGAGGTAGTAGGTCCAGGACACAGGCATGTGACGGTCACACCCGTTCCCCGCGCCTCGTGCGCGATGCCGCTGGAGAAGGACAGCACGTACGCCTTGGACGCGTAATAGGCGCTCATCAGCGGGCCTGGCTGGAAGGCGGCCGTCGACGCCACATTCATCACGCGGCCCTGACCCTGTCTCAGCATGTCCGGCATCACGAGTCGCGTCAACTGCGTTAGAGCGACGACGTTCAGCTGCAGCATCTCCACCTGCCGCTGCGCGTCTGCTTCGTGGAACGGCCCATACGCGCCGAACCCCGCGTTGTTGACGAGCACGTCGACCGCGTGGCCGTCCCCCAGGACGCGGGCATGTAGGTCGGCCGCGGCGCCGGGAGCCGCGAGATCGGCGGCGTAGGTCGTCACCCGTGCGTCGTAGGTTCCGCGCAGTCGATCCGCTGCATCGCGCAGTCTGTCCTCGTTCCTCGCCGTGAGAAGGAGATCGTAGCCGTCGGCTGCCAGAAGCTCGCAGACGGCGTACCCAATGCCCGTCGACGCGCCGGTTACAAGCGCTGTGTGTGTCGCCATGCCCACGTTGTCCTGACTCCGCATGCCGCTCGCGGTGATGATTGCACACGCCCAGACGGGCAGCAATCCACCACGCGCGTCGCACCCATGGCGTAGCCGAGGGCCCTCGCTGACGCGCCGCCATCGTGAAGCGCCAGGCTCTGTCACTGGCGGCTCGCCCGAGATGGGGTGGGCGCCACGCGCACGTCTTAGCGTCCAGAAGCGAGCCCGCCACAGTGGGTACGCACGCCAGAAGCGCCCTGTATCGCCGCCTGTGACTACAAGGCGCTACTTGACGCACGCAGCGCTAAATGCCATACTGCGGCCAATTGAGTAAGGAGGTACCCGCCCTGAACCGCGCTGTACTCGCCGGGTGCCTTGTGTGTTGTATCGGCTGCGCCATCGCTGCTGGCGCCGCGCAAGACCTCGCCTTCGCCTCTGACCGCACAGGCGACTGGGAGCTTTACGTCTACTCCGGGGAAACTGGCGAGCAGCGGCAAGTGCTGTCCTTCCCCGGTTCGGACTTTCACCCGGCGTGGAGTGCAGACGGCGAACGTCTGGCGTTCTTCCACAACCTGGGAGATGCCGCGCACATCTACTCCGTGCGCGCGGACGGCTCGGACCTTCGGCAGATTACCGACGGGGAATCGGTCGACAAGGCGCCGGCGTGGTCCCCGGACGGTGAATGGATCGCGTTCAGTTCGGACGACGCTGGTAGCTTCGATCTCTGGCTTGTGCGACCCGACGGGTCGGATCGCCACAGGCTCACGAGTCACTCGGGCACGGAGAAGCTCCCAGCGTGGTCAGCGGACGGGCTCAGATTGGCGTTCGCGGGCATCCGCGACGGGAATACGGATGTCTACGTGCTCGACCTTGATTCCCTCGCGGAGAGGCGCCTGACAACGCAGCCCTTTGCCGACTGCTACGCCACGTGGGGCCCAGACGGCGAACGGCTCGTGTACGCCGCGCAGAGCGTTACCGACTTCGACGTCGTTTCCGTCGAGTTAGCCTCGGACGAGCGGACACCGCTGACGGACACGCCGGTCGACGAGGCGTTCCCAGTGTGGTCCCAGGATGGAACGCGCCTCGCGTATCAGTTCGAGACCTCGCGCGGAACGTGGGCGATCGCCGTGGCGGACGCGGACGGGTCGAACCCACGGACGTTGGCGGACTCGGAGGGATGGGACACGAAGCCAGCTTGGCGGCCGACGAACGTGGTATCGGTCGCTCGGAAAGGCCGGCGCCTCCCGGCCTTACTCGGCGCCATCAAGCAGCGTTGAGTTCCAGAGGCAGGCGAACGCACATACCCCTGGAGGTTAGTGGGATGCTCGCTAGATATGCTGTGTTTGGAGCTGCGGTTCTGGTCGCGTTCGTGGCGACCGAGTCGCGCGCGTTCGAGGTGGCGGTCGAGGCGGAGTCCGGCGTTGTCACGGAACCGATGGTCGTCGCCCAGCCGGCGGATGCGGCCGCCATGGGAGGGCCAGAGCCTGACCCGCCGTCCGGCAGCGGCTTCGTCTGGGCTCCCGGCGCCCCAGTCACCGGCGACCCGACCGACCATATGGGTGGCGTCGAATTGAAGATCAACGTGCCGACCGCAGGGACGTACGCCGTCTGGGGCATGGTGGCGGCGTGGGACGGCAACAGCGACTCCTTCTGGGTCAAGATCGACGGCGCAGACCCCGATGAGCAGCCCCAGGAGACGCAGAACACGCACTTCCGCTGGGGGGTCGAACAGGGGAACGAATGGCACTGGGACCGCATCAACCAGTGGTTGGATGGCGGGACGTTCGAGCGAGAGTGGGAACTCCCCGGGGGTGAGATCACGCTGACCATCTACACGCGTGAGACTGCCACGATGCTCGACTACGTGCTCGTAACCGACAACCTGTCCGAGAACCCGGACGATGTCACCTTCGTCCTGCCGACAGATGTCGAGGCGAAGGGCAAGCTCGCAACGACGTGGGCGGACATGCGGCGCTAGGCGCCACGCGCTCGCAGAACCTGCAATCGCCCGCACAACGCGCTGCGGGCGATTGCCCATCTTGGAGGAAGGCGGATGAGGCGATTCGCGATAGCGTGCTGTTGCGCGGCTCTGGCGATGTGCGTCGCATCGGGTGTCCGGGCGTTCGAATTGGCGTTGGAGGCGGAGTTGGCGACGGAAATCGTCGAGCCGATGGTTATCGGCGTGCCTGGCGACGGCAAGGCCGAGGGAGGCGCGGGCGTCAACGACCCATCCAACGGCGCGTGGGTGTGGGCCCCTGGCCCGCCGGTTCAGGGAGACGCCATCGACCACAAGGGCCACATGACGTTCGTCGTCGACATCCCCAAGGAGACCACGTACTACATCTGGGGTCATGTCATCGCATGGGACGGCAACAGCGACTCGTTCTGGGTGACGGTCTCGCCGCCCGATGAGGATCCGAACCCGCAGGCCTCGCAGGACACGACATTCCGTTGGGGCGTGCAGCAGGGCCCCGCGTGGCATTGGGACCAGATTAACCAATGGCTCGACGGCGGGACGTTCGACCGTGAGTGGGAGATCCCGGCTGGCGAGACGACGATCAGCATCTATACGCGGGAGGCGGCGACAATGCTGGACGCCATCTGGATCACTGACGACGACGGCGCGCCAGCGGGCGTATTGCCCACGGACGAAGACCGCGACGCACAGCTCAAGGGCGGTACGAAGGCTGTCGATCCGTCCGGCAAAGCAGCAACGACCTGGGCGGGACTGAAGGCGCGATAGTCGCCGCCCCTTCTCGGACCTGACGGACGCCCTCTGGGTACCCAGGGGGCGTTCCCACGTACGCGTTCCGATGTCCTCGGCTAACGATCCGGCAGCCCGGCGGCGTCGCGCATCGCCAGCGCCTTCCTCACTGCATCGGGATCCGCCGCGATGACGCGGAAGTACGACCGGATCGTCTTCCCAGGGGTCGATCGCCCTTGCTCCCACTGCTGTAGGCTGCGTAGTGGTAACCCGAACGCCTCGGCGAATTCCTGCTGCGACATGTCCAGGCGGCGCCGAATCCACTGAGGGCGGAACACGCGGGCCGCCCCTTCTTCGGGCAGATCCTCCAGGGGAGGGTTGTCTGCATCCTCCCTCGCGTGCCTAAGCGCTTCCTCGTCCGTCATGGCGTCGAGGCGTGACCAGTCCGTCTCGGACGTGGGCCTCGCGCTCATATCGATCCTGACCCTCTTGATACCTGCGTCGCTCATGCGCCGTCGCCTTCCGAGCGGAGATGATCCGTGTAGAGTCGTCGGTTTCCGTGAAGACGACCACGAGCAGTCTACTGAACGCCTCGCCAATCGCGATACCACGTTCCTCGTTGGCAGGACGAGTGTCGGGACGGATGTCGACCAGCGGATCGTGAAAGTTCACGCGATGCTTGGCCACGTTGGCGACGCGCTTGCGCTCATCCCATTCGTACCGGTCGCTCTGGCCTGCCACGCAACACCTCGACCCTTACGTCTTAGAGTATACGTTGCCGACGTAGTCGGCGCGAGACAGTCAGCAGATGCTGGAGGCGTAGATGTCTTCCACCAACTGCATCGTCTTGACCGCATCGCCGAGGTGGGACGTGGGCGTGCTGTCTTCCTTGATACAGTCGATGAAGTGTCGGCTCTCGCCGTAGAAGCCATAGTAGCGGTGACTGGACTCGCTGCTGGCGACTTCCTGCGTCGTCCTGGTGGCGACACCGTCGGGCGTCGTGACGCGCGCCTCCGCGTCGCCATCGACGAACGCCGAGCCGCCCGCCGCGTGCATCTCCCACGTGTGGACGCGCGCGCCGGTCATCCAGTTCGTGAGGAGAACACCCGTCGCTCCGCTGTCGAACTCCACGATGGCGTTGAAGGCGTTCTTGAACGACGCGCCGACCGCCTTCACACTAGACGTGACCCGCGTGACCTCGCCGCCTCCGAGCCAGCGGAGCGTGTCCACGGCATGGACCGCGTCGCAGGTCAGGATGTCGATCGCGCCGTCGTAGTAGTGCCCGCCCGTGTGGTGCTTGTAGAACGTCGACACGCACTGGTTGATCGGCCCCTGCGCCTCGACTTGCTCGCGCGCCCAGAGCATAAGCGGGATGTGCCGACGGTTAAACGCGCACATCGCCTTCACGCCCTGCTTCTCCGCGAGCTCAGCCAACGCGGCCGTCTGGTACGTCGTCACGCCGGGGGGCTTCTCAATCAACAGATGCCTGCCGGACTTCATCACGTTCACGGCGATATCGAAGAGGTGGTGCGGCGGCATGAGCACGTACACGGCGTCCGCATCGACGGACTCGAGCATCTCGCGATAGTCGGTGAAGGTCTGCTCGACGCCGTACTTCTCGGCGGTCGCGCGCATCCGCTGCTCGTTCAGCTCAGCGATGCCCACGATCTCGACATCTGGCATCTCCGCCAGCGACGGGTAGTGAACGGAATTCGCTAGCGACCCCGCCCCGACGAACGCTACACGCACCGATTCCATACTCAGGCCTTCCTGCGCAGTCCTTAGGGATGCACCGTGATAACGGAGCCGGCGTCGCCGTAGCGGTACGCCTCGTAGAGTTTTGTGATGGCCCGGGCGTCTTGCAGGTTTGCCTTCTCGGGCGCGCGGTTCTGCTGGACGCAGTCCGCGAAGTAGATCACCTCGGGAGCGTAGCCGATGATGAACAGGCCCTTGTTGTAGAGCTGACCCAGGGAGAACTCAGGCTCCCAATACAACGGCGCGTGTTCGTCCGCCCCGATGAAATTGGGAGATCGGCCGTATCCCCCGTCACCGCGCCGTCCCGGTCGGTAGTACGTCAGGCTGGCGCCGTTTTCCACGACCGCGTTTGCCCCTGAACCGACGATCTCAACCCGTTCCAATGGACTGGTGCCAGATTGCCCAGCAGTCAGATGCATCGTGCCCGTGACGCCGTTCTCAAACGTCATGACACTCACGCTGGCGCCGTTGCGGGACCGTTCGTAGTACAGAGTCCTCACGGCCCCGGCCAGCAGATGGATGATGGCGCCCGGGTGCATGATGTGATCGAGGAAGCCGATCATCGCGTGGTTGTCGCCGCGCTTGCTCGCCTCTGGCATGTGCTGCGGGTACCGAACCGAGAACGACGTCAGTCCGCCGAACGTGTCGTCGAGAATGATCGCATGCAGCTTCTCGATGGCCGGGAAGAACATCTTCTTCATGCCGACCTGCACGAACTTCCCCGTCTCTCCTTCCACGCGAATCATGTCGTCGATCTCTGCCACGGAGGCCGCGGGGGGTTTCTCGATCCAAGCGTGGGCGCCCGCGCGCATGGCGTCCATCGCGATGGCGGGGAAGCGCGGATTGCCCTCCTCGTCGTAGTTCGTCACCACGAAGACGGCGTCCAGCTCCTCCTCGGCCAGCATCGCACGGTGGTCGGCGTACGATCTGCGGGCGCCGAATTCACGCGCATAGGCCTCCGCGCGGTCTTGCTGCACGTCGCATACGGCGACCAGGTCGATGGGCGCGTACCGCAGCGCTGGGTATACGTTCCTAAAGGAGTGTCCGCCACACCCCACGAATCCGGCGCGTATCGTGTTGTCGCCGTGCTCGAAGCCGTATTGCAGCATGGGCGCGCGTGTCCTCCTGTGGTCGGCGCAGTATAGGAGTGCGATGGAGTGGGGTCAATCTGGAGAGCGCAGGCTGTCCGCCACGTCAAGAGGAGCGTGCACGCTCAGCTCTGGCTGTAGAAGCGCGTTGAGTGGGAACGGCGGGCGCATGCCGAGAAGGGCGACTGGCAGCCACGGCGCCTCAGCAGGCCCAAAGCCACGCACAAGGGCGAAGCGCGACGTGTCGGCAATGCTGAGATGCGCGGGTCCGCCCACGAACATGTCTCGCGTCAGGGGGAAGAAGTCGCTCTCCAGAAACGCGTCCGGCGTAAGGTAGGCCGCCCGCTGGACCCTCGCCTCCGGCCCTGCGACGATCCAGGCGGAGACGCCCGTCGCAGGCTCGCGGGCGTCGGCGAGCGGCGACGGCGGGTACAGCCAGGAGAGTACTGGGGAGATTCCTGCCGGCGCCGTGTGAACACCGTGCGAGTCCGCGGCCCACTGCATCCACTCCCCGCATCGCGCGATGGAGGACGGACCCGCCTCGCGCGCGTTCAGCCCGATGCACATAGCGGCCCCGCTGACTGCGGCGACCACGACACCTACGCGCGCTACGGACGGCCACTTGCCGACAAGACGTTCGCGGCCGGCCGAGGCCAGCAGGAACAGCGGCGGGCACGCGAGAAGCCAATGTCTTGGGAAGCTGAAGCGATGCACGACCAGCGCGCCAATGGCGACTACGGCCCACGCCCACAGCCACGTCAGATGGCGTGGCCCGGGCGCGCGCGTCACAAGCGGAAGCGCAACAGCCAGGGCTGCAATCCCCACACACCAGAAGGCGGCCGCCCCGTGGGCAGTCAGGTACGACTGCACCGGGTCGGCCGCGGTGGCGAACAGCCCGAAGTGGCCCCGGTGGTAGTGGCCCAACTCATATGCCAGTCCTTCGAGGACGGGGCCGCGTCCCTCGGTGAGGGCGTCTCGCACGATGAACGGGCATCCGAGGGCAAAGCCGACCGCTACGGCGCCGCACACCAGCGCGCACATACACAGCCGCGCTCGGCGCCCGGTCGCCGTGCCGAAGCCGGCAGCGACAAGGGCCGGGGTAAGGGTTGCTACGGGCAGCTTCACAGCGGCTGCTACCCCCAGGACCAGACCAGCGGCAGCTAGACGGCCGTGGCACGTCTCCCCCACGCCTCCAGCGGCGACGTTCACCGCACAGAGCGCAAGGGCGAGCGCCGGGAGGTCCACGAGCGCCAGATTGGCTTCACCCGCCGCGAACCCCGGCGCGGTCGCCAGCAGAACCGACGGCGCCCACGGGCGACGTGACACCCGGCACGCCAGACGGAACGCGGCTGCGAGCGCCAGCGCGCCGAATGGAATCGTCAGGAGCCTGCAAACGACGAGCATCGCGGCGTCGGTGGTGCTATTGGTTAAACGGGTCGCCCAAGCCAGGACGTACGTCCACGGGGAGCCCGGCCAGTGAAAGAGCGTTGGCGGCAGGCCCTCGCGCACGCGGGCGACGTCGGCCAGCAAGAGGGCTTCCCGTGGGTCCGCGAACGTCGGCAAGGAGAGCACCGCGTGCGCGCGCCATGCTACCCAGATTAGCAGCGCCACGCAGAGGGCTGTACGTGACGTTCGAAGGCGGTCGTATGTATCCATGGGTTCACGGCGCCTGTAAGCGCAGGGCTTTGAGTGGCCGATCGCGGCAGCAGTATGGGCGGACGGACGACCGAGGCGCCAGCCCGATGTTCCTTGCGCGCGTACGGTCTAGATGTTATGGTGCGGCGTCGCGTCGTCCCCATGCGTGGGCGACGCGCCATCGACGGACGGGTGACGTTTTTGCGAGATGCACGGCTACGTCAGCGTGTATACTCTCTACTGGTCCGTGCGGTGGGACATGACACGTGGGGATGCTAGTGTGCCAGTTAGGCTCGTCGCCGGTGGAAGGTAATCGATGGCGGTAGACAGCGCCGGCCTTAGACAACGACTTACCGCGCGCGATGTATCCGTGGCGGTTGTCGGGCTCGGCTACGTTGGCTTGCCGCTTCTGGTTCGCGCGGCCACCGCTGGCTGTCCCACGGTGGGCGTGGACGTGGACCGCTGGAAACTCGGGCAGTTGCGGCGTGGGCTCTCCTACGTCGAAGACGTCTCGGACGCCACCATCACCGCCCTCACGGCCTCCGACGACGTGACCCTTACCGACGACGAATCTGCCCTGTCGGGCGCGGATGTCGTGCACATCTGCGTGCAGACCCCGGTGCACAAGGCGACGAAGGAACCGAACCTGGAGTTCCTGCTGAGCGCGATGGACGCGGTGGCGCGGCAAGCGCGAGCCGGCCAGCTTATCATCGTGGAGAGCACGACGTACCCCGGGGCGACGGACGAGTTGCTGTGCGCTCGCCTGGCGGATCGTGGTCTGGCAGTCGGACAGGACGTGTTCGTCGCTTTCTCGCCGGAACGCGTCGACCCGGCCAGCAAAACGCACGATCTACAGAACACGCCAAAGGTGGTAGGCGGCGCGACGGAGGCGTGCACCGAGATCGCCTGCGCATACTACGGCGACCTCGTCGACACCGTGGTACCCGTGTCGTCAACGAGCACCGCCGAGATGGCGAAGCTCCTCGAGAACACTTTCCGCGCGGTCAATATCGCGCTGGTCAACGAAATCGCGCGCGTCTGCCACGCGCTGGGTGTCGACGTGTGGGAAGTGATTGACGCCGCTGCCACCAAGCCGTTCGGCTTCATGCCCCACTACCCTGGCGCAGGCGTTGGTGGCGACTGCATCCCGGCGGATCCGCACTACCTGGCGTGGAAGGCGCGGATGCGGGGTGTCCCGTGCGAACTCGCGGAACTCGCGCAGCGTATCAACCGCGACATGCCGGAATACGTAGTCGAGCGGGTGTCAGAAGCGCTCGACCGACCCGTGGATGGCGCATCCATCCTGTTGGTCGGCGTTGCGTACAAGCCCGACGTGCAGGACATGCGCGAGTCTCCCTCGTGGGAGGTCGCCAAGCGTCTCCACGGTCGCCACGCGCATGTGGTGTACCACGACCCTTACATTCCCGAAGCCCGGCTGAACGGGATCGTCCTGAAGTCCGAAGCGCTTTCCCCCGACCTGCTGCGCGACGCCGACTGCGTCCTAGTGCTGACTCCACATGGGGGGATCGACTACGAGATGATCCGCCAGCACTCACGCCTCGTCGTCGATACTAAGAACGTGCTCGCCCAGGTCGGCGAGGGTACAGACCTCGTGCGACTCTGACGTCGCACGCCTGGGGCGCTGGTTAACCCAACACAGGCGCCGATGCGTGGCAGCACCTAATACCCAGCCGTACGCGTCCCGACCGTCCCCCGACCGCACACCGTTGCGCGTCCTGAACTGCACGCATCGTAGCCACATTGGCGGCGCGCAACGGCGCATCATGTGGGTCGCCGCTCCGCTGCGGGCGGCCGGGATCGAGACGCACGTCGCGTTCCCTCGAGACTCGCACGAGGAGTTCGCCGACGAGTTGTCGGACGCAGGCGTGCCGTTTCTGCGCGCCGCCATGCCACCCATACGGCGGAGCGTCGTCTCGCTGGCGCTCTTTGTGTTGACGCTCCCGCTCGTGGTCGTCGGGTTCGCCGGGGCGATCCGCCGTCGACGGATAGATGTGGTCCACGTTAACGGCGTGTCGAACCTCGCGCCGTTGCTGGGAGCGCTGCTGGCGCGGCGCCCCGTGGTATGGCACCTGAACGACACGCTGACGCCGCGCGCCTTTGTCCGCGTCACGCGGGCGTTGATGCGGCTTCCGTCGGTACACGTGGTCGTGGCGGCGGACGCCATCACGGAGCGGTACGGACTGGCTGGCGCTACGGCGCCCAGAAGGACCCTACCCGCTCCCAGCCCCCCAAGCTCCGGAGACGCCGCGCCCGTCGACGCGTCGCGAGACGGGATTCCAGACGACGCCGTCGTCATCGGCTTCGTAGGCGCGATCATTGAGGCGAAAGGGTGCTCGGACTTCGTGAGGGCGGTTGAGCCCGTCCTCCGGGACCACCCCAAGGCTCACGCGATCGTGATAGGGGGAGAGCTGAACACGCAGCCCCGGTACGCCGCGCAGTTCGCGCAGGAGGTCGCCTCGATGGACTGCCACGACCGCATGCACACATTGGGCGCGCGCGACGACGTGCCACAGTGGATGCAGCGTATGGATGTGTTCGTCCTGGCCTCGCACACGGAGGCGTGTCCGATCGCGCTGCTCGAAGCGATGCAGGCGGGCGCGCCGCCCGTGGCGACGCGCGTGGGAGATGTACCGCGGATTCTTGAAGGAATATCAGCGCCGGTAGTGGACGCGCAGGACGTTCCCGGGTTGCGCAAGGGCATCGAGCAGTTGCTCAACCTGTCGCGTGTGGACCGGGACGCGCTGTCGGCGGCGCTACGCCGTCGCGTGGAGGAGCGCTACTCGCTGGAGGCGGTCGCGGCGGCGCACGTGGAGGTGTACCGAGCGGCCTGCGAATAGCGGCTGTGGTAGTCTCGCGTTCTTGTAGGGTCACGGGGCGGCGGCTACCATTGCCACGGGCAGCAACCGTAGGGGAACACGCCTTTGGCCGCGCGCACGGAACGCATCATGGTGACCGGATCGGCAGGTCTCATCGGGTCGGAAGCCGCTGAGTACTTCAGCCGCGCCGGATGGCTCGTTACAGGCGTAGACAACAACATGCGCGCCGATTTCTTCGGGCCGCGTGGCGACACGTCCTGGAACCTACAGCGGCTGAAGGAGAGCTCCCCGACGTACGACCACCAGTCGGTGGACATTCGAGACCGACGGGCGGTGCTTGACCTGTTCGCCTCGACGAAGCCAGACGCCATTATCCATGCGGCGGCGCAGCCTTCCCACGACCTGGCGGCGTCCCGTCCCTTCGACGACTTCGACGTCAACGCTGGCGGAACGCTGAACCTGCTCGAAGCCACGCGTCAGCACGCTCCCGAGTCGCCGTTCGTGTTCCTGAGCACGAATAAGGTCTACGGCGACGCTCCCAACAACGTCCCGCTGACCGAACTCGAAACTCGGTGGGACTACGCGGACGAGAGCGACTACCACGGCATCGACGAGAACTGCGCCACGGATCAGGTTCTGCATTCGCTCTTCGGGGCGTCGAAGCTAGCGGCGGACGTCCTCGTGCAGGAGTACGGCCGGTACTTCGACATGCCAACGGTGTGCTTCCGAGGCGGCTGTCTGACCGGCCCGAACCACAGTGGAGTGGAGCTGCACGGCTTCCTGTCGTACCTGGTGAAGACCGCGATCGAAGGCCGGAAGTACACGGTCTTCGGGTACAAGGGGAAGCAGGTTCGCGACCAGATATTCAGCGGCGATGTCGTGCGGGCGTGCGAAGCGTTCATCCGCGCTCCGCGGTCGGGCGCCGTGTACAACATGGGCGGCGGACGCGACAACAACGCCTCCATCGTCGAGTGCTTCACACGCATCACGGAGCTGCTTGGCTGCGAGGTGGGGCACGACTACACCGACGAGCACCGCACCGGCGACCACATCTGCTATATCAGTGACACGCGCCGTTTCCGGGCGGACTACCCGAACTGGGCCGTCACGAAGTCGCTGGACACGATGATCCTGGAGATCGGGCAAGCGTGTCGCGCTACGTCATGACCGGCTGCCCTCACCGTTCGCCACGCCGCCAATGAGGATCGTCCTCCTCACCACGTATTTCCACCCAGAGATAACGGGGATCGCGCCGCACGCGACCGCCATCGCAAAGGTGCTGCAGGAGCGCGGTCACGATGTGACGGTGTTCGCCCCGTGGCCGCACTACCCGGAGTGGGCCGTCCACGCGGAATATCGCCACGATCCCCCCAGAACCGAGGATGTCGACGGCATCACGGTCCATCGCTCACGCATCTGGCTGCCGCGCGGCGACTCCGTGACGGTGAAGACCCGACTCGTGGGCGAAGGTTCGGCGGTCGCTTTCCAGGGACTTAGGTTGCTCCGCCATCTCCCGGTTGTGGCGCGGGCGGACATCGTCATCGCCATGTCTCCGTTCTTTGGGCAGGGCATGACGGCTCTCCTACTGCGGGCGCTTCTTCGGCGGCCATTCATCTTCCACGTGGAGGACATCATCCCCGACTCCGCCATCGACACGGGCGTGCTGGATGACGCGGGCGGGTTAACACGAGCGCTGGTGTCGTTCGCGTCGTGGGTCGAGCGGCGGGTGTACCGCGCCGCGCGTTGCGTGTCCACGCTTACCGGCGCGATGCGCGAGAACATCCAGGCGAAGGCCCCAACGGCGCGGGTGGTGCTGGCCGGCTACTGGACAGACCCGGACGCCCACCAGCCAGACGACGCGTTGGCGGCGGCATTCCGCGCCGCGCACGGGTACGACGCGTCCCAGCTCGTGGTGGGATATGCGGGGAACATCGGGGCAAAGCAGAAGCTCGAGGCGCTCATCGACACCGCCGGCGCCCTCTCGCAACGAGATCCGCGCGTGCAATTCGTCATCGCGGGGGATGGCGCCCATCGGGCGCCGCTGGAGCGGGCGGCGCAGGCGGCGGGACTCACGAACGTCCAGATGCTCCCACTGCAACGAGGTAGGGACTACTCAGCGTTCCTTAACGGTGTGGACCTGTCGTACATCGCGCAGGCGGACGGCGTGAGCGACGCGTTCATACCGTCGAAGCTATACCCGACGCTGGCGTCTGGCTGCGCGGTTGCGTGTTTCGCGAACGAGGGGGCGGAGTTGTACAGGCTGATGCGGGAGTCCGGGGCGGCGCTCACCTATACATGGGACGACACGGAGCGCTTCGTAGACGAGATGATCCAGCTAGCGGATGACCGCTCGGGACTGGCTGCCATGGGCCGCGCGGCCCGCGCGTTCGCGCTGTCTCGTTTCACCCGCGACAACGCCCTCGGCGAGTTCGTGGACGCCGTCGAGGCCGTAGATAGTGTATGATGTTACCGGCCGCGTCGAACAATCGACGAACGCGCCCGTTGAGATGCCTGCGCGGCGAGTCGTCACCGTGGTAGGACTTGGGATCGTAGAATGGCGGTAGCTACGGACCAGATAGAGACAGAGGTCGCTCGGCTCTGGGAGGAGTACGAGAACCTCCAGAGCGACGACCAGGCGGGCTACATTGAGTCGCGCCTACCCCCTCCTTCTCTCAGCCTACTGCTACATCGGACGTGCAAGCGCGCTCTGGATATCCTGGCCGCGTTGGCTGGGCTCCTCGTGACGCTGCCTCTTGCGCCCCTGGTAATCCTGGCGATCCGACTCGACTCGAAGGGTCGGGCGTTCTTCAGTCAGACCCGCGTTGGGGAGAACGGGCGTCACTTCACCATCTACAAGCTGCGGACGTTGACGTCGGACTCGCCGCAATACACGATTACGCCTACGCATGAGGCCGATTACCGGCTTACGCGCGTCGGCAGAACGCTTCGGCGCCTTGGACTAGACGAGCTGCCGCAGCTCTGGAACGTGCTTCGGGGCGAGATGAGCTTCGTCGGCCCGCGGCCGGAGATGCCGTTCCTCGTCGACACGTACTCCCCGCTACAGCGACTCCGCCTTCGTGGCAAGCCGGGCATAACAGGCACGTGGCAGATCAGCCCATACCGCAACGAGGCGATACACCACCACGTCGAATACGACCTGTACTACCTCCTGCATCCCTCCCTCTCGCTCGACCTCAAGATCGCTCTCCGCACGCTCGGAGTACTCAGCCGGACGAAGCCAGGCCAGGGCTGACGCGAGATTCCGCGACGGCTCCCCGCCTAACCTGTGTACCCGCGTTGTCGACGTTTCCCCGCCCGTGCTAGAATGCACCGGTACCGCGCCGGGGGATGGCCTCCGGCACACGGAGGCATTCGTCGACTTATGTGCATCCGCCGCATTCGCGTGTTCGGGATCTTGCTGCTGGGCGCCGTCGGCTTCGCCGTGTCCGCGGCCGCGTCCACATGGGATCCGGACAAGTTCAAGCCTGCGGAGGAACTCAGGCGCGGCATGAAGGGACACATCCTCACGATCGTAGAGGAGTCCCGAATAGACCAGTTCCCTATCGAGATCCTCAGTGTCGAGAAGAACGCGTTCGCGCAGGGCCACCTGATCTGGGCGAAGGGCTCCGGCGAGCTCCTGACGCACACAGGCGCGGTCGGCGGCATGAGCGGAAGCCCGGCGTACGTGGATGGCCGGCTGATTGGCGCGTTCGCGTATGGCTACGCCTACGCGAAGGACGCCATGATCGGCATCACCCCCATCGCGCAGATGCTGGAGGTGTGGGACCGCGACATGACGCCGACACCGAGGCCGCGTCGGCCCCGAAGTCGGCGTATGGGGTTCAGACCGTTGCCGGGGCCGTCAGAGTGGGGCGCTGTGACGGATGCTGACGACGGCGGCAGCGTGGTTCTCCCAGACGCGGCGATACGCCGAAATCCCGAGTTCGATCCGCTACGCGGCGCTCGGATGGAACGGCTGCGCCTGCCCGTGGCCCTTCGTGGCGTCGCCGCTGGGGCCAGCGAGGCCCTGTCAGGCCTATTCCGCGACGCGGGCATGGTCCCCACGCAGTGGGTCGGTGGCGGGGGTCGCGTGGACGTCAGCGCTCGGGTGAAGCCAGGATCGACGATTGGCACCGAGTACATACGGGGCGACATCAGCGCGTACAGCTTCGGCACGGTGACTTACCGCGAGCCCGACGGAGACAGGATCCTGGCATACGGGCATCCCGCTTTCGGAGAGGGCGACAGCTACATCCCTCTGTCGGCGGGATTCGTGCACTTCATCCTCGCAAGCGGGGTGCGTTCGTTCAAGGTCGCGTCACCCACGCGCGTCGTGGGCACCATGACGCAGGACCGGGAGGCGGCCATCGCCGGGGTAGTGAGCCCCGACCATCCTCCGTATCTCCCTGTCGCGGTGAACGTGACGGCGGAGGGCGAAGCTCCGCGCGCGTATTCATACGGCGTCCTTCGACACCCGCTATACACGGCTGGGCTCGTTCGCTCCGCAGTGTGGTCCTCTCTCGACAACGCGGCGACATCCGACGGCGACTACACGGTCAGAACCACCGCGAAGGTTACCTTCGATGACGCCTACGGTCGCGAACCGATACTGAAGTCGAACGTGATGGCGGGCTCGTTCGCCCCAGGATTCGCGGCGTCGTCGGCGCTGTCTGGGGTGAACAGCATCCTGAACAACTGGTACGACGAGATCCCGATTGCCCGTATAGACCTGGATGTCGACTTCGGCGACGCTCGACAAGCAGCCGTGATTCAGGAGGCGCGCATCGGCCGCGGTCGCATCCGTCCGGGCGATACGGCGGTTGTCAGCGTCACGTTCCGACCCTACCTGGACGAGCCGGTGGTCAAGTCCTACACCGTGGACATCCCGCCAGACGCTCCCGAGGGATTCACGATGGCGTTCGTCGGTGATGAGAACTCGTATCTGAGCTGGGAGCGCTCGCGCGCGACGAAGCGATACCAGCCGTCGAACGCGCGGCAGATGCTCGATATACTCAGTAAGGGAGGCGGCGGTGACCGCCTGGTCATCAGCCTCATATCCTCAAAGATGGGAGTAGCGGTGGCGGGTGAGGAACTACCTTCGCTGCCCCTGTCGATGCTCAACGTAATGAACGCGCCGGTGCAAAGCGGCGAAAGCAGTCTGACGCGGGGGTCGGTGATCGCGGAGACCACGGTCTCCGCCCCGTTCGACCGCCCGTACGTGGTGAACGGCGGGACGCTGCTCTCGTTCATCATCGACCGCGACGCGCCCTAACGGCTGTAAGGAGTAGGCTTTGAAGCCCTTGCGAAACAATGCGTATGCGTGGCTCGCGCTCGCGTGCGTCGCGATGGTCGCACCGCGCCATGCAGCGGCTGTCGGCACGGAATCGTGGGTGATACAGGGCGACGAAGCTTTCGCGGCTGGCACGCTAGAGAACATCGCTGTATCCAGTCTGGGTGAATTCAGCCTCGCCCCAGAGCTAACACAGGTCGCGGAGACGCAAGACCCCTACGTGTGGAGCTTGGCCGTCGCGGGCGACACCACGTATGTCGGCACGGGCAATGCCGGGCGCGTCTACAAGATGGACGGAGCCGGGGAAATGACGCTGCTGGTCGACACCCCGGAGGTCGCCATTCTGAGCCTGGCCGTGGGGCCGGATGGAGCGTTGTACGCGGGCACCTCGCCCGACGGCCTCGTGTACCGCATCGATCCGACCGCGGCGATGCCAACGCCAACAACGGTGTTCCAGGGCGATGAGAAGTACGTCTGGGCGCTCATGTTCGATGGACAGGGGCGGCTCTACGCCGCGACCGGCGAGAACGGCAAGCTGTTCCGCCTAACGCCGGACGCGGGCGGGTCAAGCTTCACATCGGAGGTGATGTTCGACGCCGAGGAGTCGCACCTGCTGTGCCTCGCGAACGTGGGCGGGAAGATCTACGCGGGCAGCGACAGCAACGGGCTGGTATACCGGGTGGATCCCGCCGTCGTGGGCAAGGCGTTCGTGGTGTACGACTCCGACGAGCAAGAGGTGCGGTCTATCCTGGCCGGGGGCCTCGGGTCGGTCTATGTTACGACGAGCACTGGCAGAATCCCGCGCCCACAGTCCCCTGGAGCGCCTCCGCCCCCGAGCAACGGCGACGACGTGCAGTCGTTCGTGTACGCGATTGACGCCAAGGACGTAGCGCGCCGCATCTGGCAGAGCGACGAGGGACTCATCTATTCCGCCGCGTGGATGGGCGCCGCCGTGCTGGTCGGGGTCGGGGACGAGGGCAAACTGTACGCGGTCTCGGCGGATGGACAGGTCGAAGCCCTTGGCGGCGTCGCGGAGTCCAACGTCCTGGCGATAGTCGGGAACGGCGAGAGCTTCACTCTTGGGACGGGCAACGCGGGCAAGGTCTACACGCTCGACGGAGGAGTCGCCTCCGAGGGATCGTGGGAGTCCGAGACTCTCGACGCCGGCTTTGTGTCGGACTGGGGCCGCCTCGAGTGGGAAGGTCACACTCCCGTCGGAGCGACTGTCACGGTGCAGTGCCGTAGCGGCAACACGAAGACTCCGGACAACACGTGGTCGGACTGGGCTGAGGCGCCGGCGGATACCAGCAAGGTACCGAGCCCCCGCGCGCGCTTTCTTCAGACGAAGTTCTCGCTCGCGGCGCCGGACGGAGCGCCGTCGCCCGCCGTCTGGTCCATCGCGACTGCATACTTGCAGTCCAACGTGTCGCCGGAGATCGCCTCCGCGGGCGTGAGCGTGTCGCAGGACGAGGGTGGGCGCAACGGGCGATCGGCGCCAAGCAGCACGCCCCAGACGAAGCGTACCGCGCAGTGGGAAGTCGAGGATCCCAACGGCGACACGATGGAGTTCGCGGTCTACTACCAAGCCGAAGGTGAGGTGGAGTGGCACCTGCTCGAGGAGGAGCTTACCGCGCCCACCCACACGTGGGACTCCGCCCCGATGCCAGACGGCGATTACCGCGTCCGAGTGGTCGCCAGCGACGCGCCAGCGAACCCGTCGGCCCGGGCGATGACCACGGAGTTCGTCACCGAGCCGTTCCGCATCGACCACACGCAGCCGAAGCTCAGCGGTCTTCAGGCGACGCGAGATGGGGCGGGCGTTGTAAGCGTGCAGTTCGACGCCGAGGACGCCACCAGCCACATAGGGCAAGCGTCCTACTCACTGAGCGCCGACCGTTGGCGCCCGGTATACCCCACGGATGACCTGTTCGACAGCCAACGCGAGGCCTTCAGCTTCAGCATCAACAACGCGCCAGCGGATGCGCGCGCGGTTGCCGTGAAGGTCACCGATAGGGCGGGCGTCACGGCAACCGCGCGCGCGTGGATTGCTGAATAGAGCCTACGCGGAGTGCGGGGCGAGGAGCTCTCCGAGCCACGCGTGCACTTTCTTCGCGCGCGCGTTGATCTCCGCGTGGTTGTCTCCGCCGAGGCACTCGACGTAGAACGGCCCGTCGAAACCACCCTTGATGAGGCTGCCCAGCACGTCCGGGAAGTCAACCAGACCCTCGCCCGGCATGAGCCACACCTCAGGCTTACCGTCGTCGACCGTGCAGTCCTTGATGATGCACGTCGTGACAATGCCCTCGACGTCGTGTACGTCCGTCTCGGGGCGATTCTCGCCCTTGGTGTAGTAGATGATGTTCCCCGGGTCATAGCAGATCGTGTACCCGGGCGAGTCGACGCGTTCGTGCGCCTTCTTCAGGTCGGCGCCCGTGAGACTGATCCCACCGTGTGGCTTGAGCTGCACCTCGATGCCCTGCTCCGCAGCGTACGGGGCGACCTCAATCATCGTCTGGTAGTAGCGTTCGTATAGAGACTCGTCGGAGACTCCACACTCCATCAGGTACTTGACGCCCGCCTCGACGCAGATGTCGACGAGCCCTTTGTACTCCGCAACGGCTTCCGCCATATCGCCGCTCAGCCGAGGGCCGGCAAGTAGCATCGACGGACTAAGCCCGGTCTGCGCGGCGACCCGCTTCACGCGGTCGACATCCGATGGCGTGGACTTCGCATTCAGGGGGTGCTCACCCTTGTTCGCAAAGATGGCGAGGTCCGTGTAGCCGGCGTCGGCTATCGCCGCGCAGGCGTCCTCGAAGGAGATGTCGTGCCAGGGCCGTGTCGTGGCTCCAAGTTCGAAACTCACGGGCGGTTCCTTCCGTGTTGCTGGTCCGGCAAGCGCGATGACGCGTCACCGCGGAGCGTTCCGCCAGCGGCGGCGAAACGGCGTGCGAACAAGATAGCGCATCGCGCCGACTTCGGCACGCGCGATGGTTGACCGTCACCGGTCCCGAGCCCGCGCCGGGCGGGAGCGCAACTATCGGCGATCAGGGCGTGAAGTCCGTGTCCGAGTCCAGGGAGGCGACGAAGGCAGCAAGCAGGGCCGCCGAGTTCTCGATGTCGCCCAGATTCACCACCTCCACGGTGGAGTGCATGTACCTGTTGGGCACCTTGATAAGGCCTGCGGCGACTCCTTCTCGCGCAACCTGCAACGCCCTCGCGTCCGTGGGCGTCGGACCTGGATGGCCCACGATCTGGATGGGGATGTCGTCATGCTCGGCGGCGGCCACGAGCAGCTCGAAGACGCGTGGGTTGATGTTGGGGCCGCGCACGACAACAGGGCCGTCGCCCAGCTTCACGTCGCCATACTGCTTGGCGTCCACGCCAGGCACGTCGGTAGCGTGGTTCACGTCGACCGCGATGCCAACGTCCGGGCGCACCGAGAAGGCGGATGTCTGCGCTCCCCGCGTCCCGATCTCCTCCTGCACCGTCGACACGGCGAACACGGCAGCCTGCGCCTTGATCTCCGCAACGCGCCGCGCCGCCTCCATGACGATCCAGACGCCCACCCCGTTGTCCGCGCCGGGGGAGGCGATGTTGTCGTTGAGCAGCTCCGTCACGCCGAGCTCGAAGGTAACGGGGTCGCCGACCTGGACCAGCTCGCCGGCTTCGTCGCCGTCCTTGGCTCCGATGTCTATCCACAGCGCGTGTATCTCGGGGGCCTTGGCACGCTCGTCGGGCGACAGCAGGTGGATCGCCTTCCGCGCGATGACCCCACGGACGGACCCGCCCGCAGTCCATACGCGAACGCGCTGGCCGATCAGGACGGTGGCATCGTGTCCGCCAATCCCCGCGAACGACAGGAAGCCGTCGTCGCCTATGTGCTGGATCATGAAGCCTATCTGGTCACAGTGACCCGCTAGCATGACGCGCGGCGCACCGTCGCCGTTCACGCCGACGACGACGTTGCCGTGGAGGTCTGTTCGAACCGACTCAGCGAACGGCGCGGCGTAGGACCGGACGCACTCCTGGACGAGCTGCTCGTAGCCAGAGGGGCCTGGGGCCGCAAGGAGGTCGTACAGGAACGTCCTGCCAGCGTCTCGCATGTTGTCGAGCTCCGAGTCTGCGTATGTGGCGGCGCGGCGCCAGCTGGGTAGAGAGGGGTCGCACACGCATCATACGCGCCGCGCGGACGCGCGTCACGCGCACGGCTCGCGCTCGCCAGGGCGGTGACTCGCAGGCAGATGCGCTGCCGATCTGGCGTCTAGAGGCTACCGGCGACCTGGGGAGCCGCCGGGAGGAACCGACCGCGCGTGGGTCGCGGCGTACGCCAGTGCCAAACGCGCCAGAGGATCGGCGCCCGCTCTATGGGTTCCGCGACGACGAGTGGCACTCGCCCGAGCTCACGGTCCCCCAGCTTGGCGACGATAACGCCTGCCGGGGCTCCCTGCGGTACTGGGGCCTGGAAGACCGGGACGTCCGTGGGGACGATGCGCACCTTAGAGAAGTCGCGTCGCTTCGCAAAAATAGACAGGTCGCCCGCAACTTGCAGTGGCGCGTACTCGTGCGCGCTGCCTTCCACGTACACGCGGTCCGGCAGGCGCGCGCCGTCGCCCATCACCGTGTCACGCTTGTAAGTGGCGAACACGTGGTTGAGGAGGCGACTCGTTTCGCGCGTGCGGTCCTTGGTCGACTGCGCCCCGAGGACGACGGCGATGAGCCGGATGTCGCCGCGCTTCGCCGTGGCAGCGATGTTGAACTTGGCGCGCTTGTGGTAGCCGGTCTTGAGTCCGTCCGCGTCATCGAACGCCCTGAGGAAATGCTTGTTCGTGCTGTCGAGTATGAACTTGCCGTCTCGGAACGGCGCTCTTAGCGTCGAAGCGGTGGCGAGCATGTCGGGGTGCCGCACCACGAGGGAGCGCGCGAGGAGGGCCATGTCATGCGCGGTCGTCGTGTTCGCCGGGCGGCCGTTCGTGGCCGGTAGTCCGTGGACGTTGACGAACGTCGTGTCGTCCATACCTAGGCTGCTGGCCTTAGCGTTCATGAGTTCCACCGCGGCGTCTGTCGATCCGGCGATGGCTTCGGCGACCGCTACACACGCGTCGTTGGCGGAGGCGATCTCAATCGCCTGAAGCATCTCGGCGAGCGTGAAGACCTCGCCGTGCTTGAGATACACCTGCGAACCGCCCATCTTGCTTGCGTACGCGGACGTATGCACGGGGGTGCGCCAGTTGAGCGTGGTTGTGCCAGCGCGGTCACGGGCGATGAGCGACATCATCATCTTGACCAGCGATGCTGGGTCCCACTGCGCGTCGGGCGCGTGCTCGATGAGAACCTCGCCCGTATCGGCGGTGATCACGACAGCGGAAACGTAGTCTCCCTTGTCGATCTCGGCCACAGCCGCGGTAGACAGCGACGCTGCAAGAAGCAACGCGCACGCTACGGTTCCTCGCACAGCGGATGCTAGCGACATGCCCAATGCGTCCTTCCTTAGCCGGGCGGTAAGGTTCGTCTTCCCACGTATAGAACGGGCGACAGGGCGCAGGTCGTTTCACGTACGGCAGACGGGATCGACACGTTGACCCCGACGCTGCGCTTGCGTAGCCTTGGGGAGTCTACCGTGTAGCAAGGAGAGAGGCCAGATGCTGACGGCCCGTCAGATCGCGGAGTATCACGAGGTCGGCTATATGGTCGCGCCGGACGTGTTGACACCGTCGGAGGTGGACGAGCTTCGCGCCGTAACCGATGAGTTCGTCGAGAAGTCCCGCGAAGCGACAGATCACACGGACGTGTTCGACCTGGAGCCGGGCCACACGCCTGAGGCGCCACGTCTGCGCCGCCTGAAGAGCCCCGTCAGTCAGCACGCGGTGTATGACGCCGCCCTCAGGCACCCACGCATCCTCGAAGTGGTATCGTCCCTCATCGGCCACGGTCTCCGCTACAACGGCGACAAGCTCAACATGAAGTGGTCGGGCTACGGGAGCGCGGTCGAGTGGCACCAGGACTGGGCGTTCTACCCCCACACGAACGATGACCTGCTGGCCGTCGGAATAGCCCTGGATGACATGACGCAAGACAACGGTTGCATGCTGATGGCGCCGGGGACGCACAAGGGCCCCATATACGACCATCACGAAGACGGGGTGTTCGTCGGCGCCATCACAGATCGACGATTCGACCCCAGCGATCCCGCCCAAGTCACAATGACCGCGGGCAGCATCAGTCTGCACCACGCCCGCACCGCGCATGGCTCGCGGCCGAACCACTCGGACGCTCCCCGACGCCTCCTGCTCTTCCAATACTGCGCCTTGGACGCCTACCCCTTGCTCGGCGCTGGTACGTGGGACGCGTTCAACGCCACGATTATTCGGGGCGAACCCACGTGGGAGCCGCGTGTGACTGATGTGCCGGTGCGCATCCCCCTGCCTTCGCCAGAACGCGTCGGGTCGATCTATGAGATCCAGACGCAGATGCGCGCGCCAGTCCTGGCGGGCGCAACCCGCTAGCAACGGCGCCAGGGCAGCAGCGGGCCCTGGCAGGCGCTCGCTCACGCGCACATCCGCCCTTGCCCGCCCAGACCGGCGCGCGTATCCTCACGACCCGGCGACAGCCGCCCACGCGACGGCTCTCCTCTTAGCCATGGCGCTAGCAGACGCCGCCCGGAAAGGACCGTAGCCTGTGTCGAAGGTAACGACCGGCAGGCTGCTGAGGGAGATGATCGACCTCAACAGCATCACGTACTATCCCGATCCAGCGTACAAGTGCATCCAGTTCTCGTCCTACGACCGTCGGTCGGTCGCCCCGGACGCGCCGGGGTGGTTCGCCAACGCGGACAACACAAACACGACCGACCGCAAGAACTACCTGCGCGACGAGACCATCAACGGGCGCACGGAGCATGTGCTCGCTGACGTCGACGGCCCCGGCGCCCTCGTGCGGTTCTGGTCCGCGAATCCGTGGGTAGGGGACGAGGGGAAGCTGCGTGTGTACGTCGACGGGTCTGACGAGCCCGTCATAGAGGCGTCGATGCTCGACCTGTTCGACGGCAAGGTGGACGGGTTTCCTGAGCCCTTCGCCATCCGGCCGCCCGCAGGCAACGCGGGGAATCTGTACTTCCCGATCGCGTACCAGGACGGGTGCAAGGTCACGCACGACGCAGACTGGAACGGCTTCTACTACCAGCTGAACTTCCGCCAATACGCCGACGGTACGGACGTGGACACGTACAGCGCGGGCGAACTCGCCAAGTACCAGGTCATCGCGAACGAAGCCGCAGAGCGCCTGAGCGACGCGATGGACCTGCCGGTCCAGTCCGAGTCCATAACACCCTTCGACGTGACGATGGGGCCAGATTCGCAGGGCGACATCTACAACGAGGAGGGGCCAGGCGCGATCAGCACGCTGACGGCCCGCATATCGGCGCCGAACACGCGCGACGCCCTTCGGCAGGTCGTCCTGCAGGTCTTCTTCGACGGATCCCCAACACCGCAGATCGAGAGTCCTGTCGGTGACTTCTTCGGCTCGGCTCCGGGCGTGTGTCCGCTCGTGTCGCTGCCGTTCGTCGTCGAGGCAGACGGCACGATGCACTGCCGGCTCGTCATGCCGTTCGGTCACTGGGCGACCGTCCGCCTGAAGAACTATGGTCCGCAGACGGTGACGGCGTCTGGGCAGATCGTGAGGGCGCCGTACGACTGGAACGAGACATCGATGCACCTACGCGCAAAGTGGCGCGTGGACCATGGCGTGGAAGGCAGGCCGGACGGGTACGACTGGCCGTATCTCATCGTGAATGGCGGCGGAGTGTGGGTTGGGACATCGCTGATGCTCATGAACCCCACGCCCATCCCCACGCCCGGCGGCGGCTGGTGGGGCGAGGGCGACGAGAAGATATACATCGACGGCGAGACGTTCCCCAGCACGTTCGGTACTGGCTCGGAAGACTACTTCGGCTACTCGTGGAGCGCGCCGGAGCTGTTCCAGGCGGCGTACATCGGTCAGCCACGCAACGACGGGCCAGGCAACCGAGGGTACGTCGCGAACCACCGCTGGCACATGATCGACGCGCTGCCGTTCTCGAAGTCGATCGAGTTCTACATGGAGCTGCAGACGCATACGCCGACGCCAGGCATCAGCTACGCCCGCATCGGCTACTGCTACACGCGTCCAGGCGCCAGGGACGACCACCCGCAGATCAACCCATCCATGCTGGTGTTGCGTGACCCGCCTGCGTGGGAGGTCCTGCCTGCGGGCGCCGCGGCAAACTCCGTCGTACACGAGGCGGAATCCCTGACCGTCGCGTCTGGGCATGTCGAGACGGAGCACGGCGCGCTGTGGTCCGGTGGATCCCAGGTGTGTTTCGCCGCGCGGGAGGGCGACGCCGTGACACTCAGTGTGCCGGTGGGCGGCGACGGCGAGCACGGGGTCGTCGTGTGCCTCACCAAGCGTCCCGGCGGAGGAGCGTGCAGTGTGGCGATTGGCGAGGGCGACGCCCACGACATCGACCTTGGCCACGCCGCTCTGGTACACCTGCGCGAATACGCCGTTGGCACGGTGTCGGGCGAGGACGCGTCACTGACCCTGACCTGCACGCGCGCGGGCCACATCGGCATCGACTACGTCCGGGTCGCCGCGCCGCGTGAGTAGCGACTCGCGACGCCAAGAGGGGAGCACATGGCGGACCTGAGGGAGTTGTTCGCGTCGAGTTCCGCCGCCGTGTGGGACGCCTTCGCCGGTGAAGTCGGCGGGCGCTTTACGGAGGCGGGCTGGGGCGAGGGCGATGTCGTGCGCGCGAACGTCGGCTCGTGGGTCGTCACGCTGGACACGTACAGCTCCTCCACGACGGCGGGCGCCGAGCACACCCAGAGCTACACCCGCCTGCGCGCGCCGTACGTGAACCCAGACGGCTTCCGGTTCACGGTGTATCGCGCGAGCCTGTTTAGCGCCGTGGGTAGGCTGCTGCGACTGCAGGACATCAAGGTGGGGTACCCGGAATTCGACCGGGACTTCATCATCAAGGGGAACGACGACGCCAAGGTGCGGGCGCTGTTCGCCAACGAGCGGCTGCGCGAGCTCCTGAGCGCGCAGCCCACCGTGCACCTCCAGGTGAAAGACGACGAGGGATGGTTCGACGACGACTTCCCGGAGGGCGTGGACGAACTGTACTTCCGCGCCCCTGGCGTCATCGACGACATAGACCGGCTGCGGCGCCTTTTCGACGTGTTCGGCGAGGCCCTGAACCACCTATGCCGCGTCGGAGTCGCGTACGAGGACGAGGCCGAGCCAGTTACCTAGCTCGGCCTCGTCTCGCCAGTCGTTGCGGATCGTCCGCGCCTCAGTCTACAGATTCGAGTTGTGCCGGCTCCACTCGTTCAGCGGGGGCAGGATGCCGTCGTCGATCGTCTGGTCGCGCAGAGCTACTAGGTGCGCGTGCGAGTCCTTCAGCGCCGCCATGTCGTCGGCCGCGCCGTCGGGGATGCTGTAGCGCACGCCGCTCTTACCGAGAGTCGTGTCCGCGGCCATCATGACGCCCGCGTAGTCGCCTTCGGTGATGTACGCGCCACATGGCCACTCGAACTCAGAACCGTCGATGACGGACTTCACCATGCGCGCGCTCAGATGCGCCGGTGACTGGAACGAGCTGCGACCGCGCAGCTTGATGATGCGCGCGCCACCACCACGGGTGTGCTCCTGGATTTCCTCCCAGTCCTCGTTGGAGAGGATCCCCTCGCGCAGATAGTCCGTGAGCGGCTTGCCGTCGATCTTAATCGTGCCCTTGAAGACGGCCATCTTCTCGCCGTGCCCGCCGTAGGTGCGGCAGCCCGTGACTTTGTCCTGCCGCACGCCGAAGCGCTGGGCGAGCGCCGTCTGCAGGCGCGTGGAGTCCAACGCGGCGAGCGTCGTCACGTTCGATGGCGCCAGGCCCGAGTGGACGAGGGCGGTAAGGCCAGTGATGTCCGCCGGGTTGAAGATGACAACGAGCAGCTTCAGCTCGGGGCAGTGCTTCTTGATGCCTATGCCGAGTTCCTTGGCGATGATGGAGTTATCACGCCGCAGATCCTCGCGCGTCATGCCTTCACGTCGCGGCGCGCCGCCGGAGGTGATGATGTAGGACGCGCCTTCAAGGGCCTCTTCCAGGGACGCGCTCCACGTGACCTCCGCGCCGGGGAAGCCGCAGTGGTAGATCTCCTCGGCGGCGCCTTCGAGCCCGGGCTCGAACGGGTCGTACATCGTCACGTTCCCTGTGACTCCGAGCTGCAATAGGGACTGCGCGAGATTGGAGCCGATGGCCCCCGCCGCCCCTAGTACGGCTACTCGCTCGTCGGTGGCGTAGCTCATTCGGTGCCCTTCGTCAGATAGCCTGGGTTCGTCGTTCGCCGGGGTCGGCCGCGCCTCGCCGATGGGGTGAAAAAAGGGGCCTGGGCGACCGGCAGAAAGTGTAGGCCGGGCCTACGTTGAAGTCAATCGCGGCTCCGTGTGAGACCAGGCGCCATGCGGGTCCAGCGGTTGTCGGGGATTCCGCCCAAGAGTACAATGCGAACACGTCCAACGTGTCCGCGAGGAGTGACAGGCAATGCCGCGATTCTCGTTTCAGCGTCGCATACGGACGATCTCGTCCGAGCAGTACAACGTCTACGACGACCAGACGGAGCCGGCGACGCTGGCGATCGGTCAGGTGGATGTCCACTATCTCACGCCGATGCATCTGGACGTCACGCTGCTACTGCTGCGCGAACTTGTCGACGAAGCGCTGGAGGATCTCCTGTCGGCGCTGGATGACGATGTCCTGGCGTCGGCAGGCATCAGCGAGCGCAAGGCGCACGTCACGGTGTTACAGGCCAAGGAACGCGGCGTGTACGCCATGGACGGCCCGCGCCTGGACGACGACGACGAGGCGCCCGACGAGAGCCAGATAGTGTGATCTGGCCACGCGTTCGGCGTGCGTAGGGCGACCGATGCAACGGTTCAGCCTTGGGGTCGTCTATAGCTGTGGCGGCGTTCGCTCCTATCTTCCCTCGGAAACGGGGCTTCACATCGTATGAAGGCACCGGGGCCGTTCGCGCCCACACAGCATTTGCGGGGCCATAGTCGACGGCAGGGGCACAGCCGTTGGATGTGGCTGAGTCTGGCTCTGGCGCTGTGTCTGGCCGCTTCGTCGGCGCGCGCGCTCGAGTGGACGCCGACGGCTGGACCCTACGGCGGCGTCATCTACGCGTTCCACACGACCGCTGACGGCACGACGCTCACCGGGACCGACTCCGGCGAGATATACGCGACGCGAGACGCGGGCGCGTCCTGGAGCCTTGTCACCGACACGCTGCCCGCGCGCTCCGTGCTGTGTTTTGCCGAGAAGGACGGCGCGCTCTACGCGGGCACCGACGGCCGGGGAGTCTGGCGCTCCACCGACAGTGGCGCGACGTGGGCGAACCTCGACCGCGTGACGCTGGTGAACCCGACCATTCGCTCAATGGCTCTCCTCAACGGCGTCCTGTACGTCGGGACGACCGGGGGTCTCGCCCGCTTCGATGAGGGTGGCGACTACCCCGACACGTGGACAACTCTCATCGGCGGCTTACGCAACGTGCTGCTACGCGAGCTGCTGGTCGTCGACGGCAAGCTGATAGCGGCAACGCACGGCGGCGTTTATGGTCTAGACGCCGAGTCCGGCCGCTGGAGTGCGATGAACGTTGGTCTCACGCGCGGCAACGGCGTGCCGCCGATGGTACGCGCGCTGACCGCGCACGCGGGGGCGCTGTTCGTCGGCACCGCGACAAGGGCCGTGTTCCGGTCGGACAACGGTGGCGCATCGTGGGTCGCGGCGTCCAACGGGCTAACGGCCGAGGACGCGCCGGACGCGTCCGTGAACGTACTGGACATGGTGGCCACTGGAGATGCGCTCGTAGTGAGTGTGGCGGGCCAAGGGCTGTACGTGTCCGAGAACGGCGGAGAGACATGGGCCCCCCCACGACGACGGCGTGCCCAACCCGTACGCGAATGCCCTACACCACGTTGGCGACACCCTCCTCGCGGGAACGTACGGCACCGGCGTGTACCGCCGCGACGCAGGTGAGAACGCCTGGACATACTCCAGCGAGGGCATCCGCGACACCAGCGTGTTCGCCCTCGCCAGCGACGGCTCGCGGCTCTACATGGGTGGCTCGGGCGGCGTGTTCGTGTCATCCAACGGGGGAGACGAGTGGCGGCCCTCCAACGCCGGTCTCTCGACCCTGAACCTCCGCGGCTTGAGCGTCATTGATGCCGCCGTGTACGCGGGGACATATCGGGACGGCTACTACACCTCCCGGGACAACGGGGCGACGTGGCGGCGCGCCTCCGAGGATCTGTTCAGCGGACTTACCGTGCGGAACGTGACACGCATGGGAGGCAGGTACTACGCCGGCACCGCAGGACAGGGCGTGATCGTCTCGGAGGACGGAGCGACGTCGTGGGTCCCTCGCAACGACGGAATCGAGCTGCCGTACATAACCATGCTACAGGCGGCAGGCGGCAGGCTATACGCCGGCACGGACGGCAAGGGCATCTACGTGTCGGAGGACGGGGCGGCCACGTGGACACGACTCGGGTCCGGGATGGAGAAGCCGTTCGTGTTCTCGATGGCGACCCTGGGCGACGCCGTGTTCGTAGCGACCTACGGCAGCGGCGTGTACCAGCTCGTGGGCGACGCGTGGGAGCCACGCAGCGTTGGGCTAGGCGACCTGCAGGTGCGCACCCTCGTCGCGGTCGGGAACACCCTCTACGTAGGCACGGCGGAAGCTGGAGTCTTCGTCTCCGAGGACCACGGCGTGACGTGGCTCGAGGCCAACGACGGCTGGGCCGAGCGCCGCGTGCGGGTGTTGCTTGTCGTTGGCAACACCCTCTATGCCGGCACGGCGCGCGGCGGCGTGTACAAGGCGCAGTTGCCCTAGGTGCCCAAGAGATCCCGTATCCCCGTAGCCACCAGGCGCACGGCCACCTGGTTGTCGTGGAAGTACGGCACGATCAGGTCGGCGTACTTGCGGCAAGGCTCCGTGTAGGTGGGGTAATTCGGGATCACATCACGGCGATACCACGCGACCGCTGTCTCCAGGTCACCGTTCCGGCCAGCATCCCTCATCATGCGACGCAGGACGCGCTCGTGCGGGTCCACGTCGAGGAACAGCTTGAGCGTCATCAGGTCGCGCAGTTCCTCGTCGTGGTAGATCAGGTGTCCCTCGACAATCACGACATCGCTTGGAGCGAGCGTCTCCCGCGGGCGGCCTCGCGCCGCTGCGCCAGTGCCAGGTGGTGGCACGACGATCTCTTCGCGCGCGCTCAGGCTGCGGATGTGTTTCAGAAGAGCGTCCCAGTTGACCGCGTCCGGGTGGTTCGCCGTCTTCACGCGCTCGCGCTCGTCCTCGGGGTAGACGGACCAGTCCTGGAAGTACGCGTCCTGGTTCAGCGTGATGGGATGCAGGTCTGAAATGTCGTCGGCAAGAGCGCGGGCGAAGGTCGTCTTGCCGGAACATGACCCTCCCATGATACCGAGAAGGACGGGCGGCGCTGGGCTCATTCGTTGCGATTCCCGATGACTGTGCGGCGCTTGCCGGCGATGCGACCAGGCGCCCGCGTCAGAGGACGCGAGCGAACGAGACACGACGATACCGATACCGGACGAAGGGGGCAAGGCGTGCCGTCAACCGTGGATTCGCCAGGGCCGGGCGTCGACGTCGGTCGCGCCCGGGTTCCGTTCCTGGGCGCGATGGACCTCGACGCGCTCCTGACGATGGGGCAGACGTTTGCGTGGACAGGCGACGCGGCGGACTATCACGGCTCCATACGTGGGGCCTGCGCGTGCGTGCGCGTCGAGGGATCGTATCTCGCGTGCGTGGGGGCGCTTCCCCCGGACAAGTTGGCGGCGACTGTCGCGGGATACTTCGACGCTGACTTCGACCTTCCCGCGCTCCAGGAGCGGCTGTCAGCGGACGAACACGTCGCCGCGGCGGTCGAGCGTCACCGTGGGCTGCGCGTCCTCCGTCAGCCGCTGTGGGAGTGCCTGGCATCGTTCATCCTGTCCACGGTGAACAACATCCCGCGCATCCAGCGGATCGTGAACCGCCTGTCCGCGGAATTCGGCGCGCAATCCACGCTGCCGGAGGGTCGTCCTGCATTCCCTACGGCCGAAGCCCTTGCCGGCGTGCCGATTGAGACGCTGTACGAATGCGGCACGGGCTTCCGCGCCCGCGGGCTGTCGGAGGCCGCGCGCGCGATGGCGAACGGCGAACTGGACGAGGCCGAACTCCGCGCGATGCCCACGGACCAAGCGCGCGCACGTCTCACGAGTCTGTACGGCGTGGGTGACAAAGTCGCGGGATGCATCCTGCTCTACGGCCTTGGACACTTCGAGGCGTTCCCCGTAGACGTGTGGATCAAGCGGGAGATGGAGCGGCTGTACTTCGATGGTCGAGAACGGACAGCCGCGCGCGTCAGGGACTTCGCCGAGGACCGGTTCGGCGAGTGGGCGGGCTACGCGCAGGTATACCTGTTCCACGGGGCGCGGAAGGCTTAGGCTTCGCGCGTCCACTGCTCTGTGCGTCGCCCTACTCGCCAGCCGGCGGCGTCTTGAGGGCTGCCCAGGTCATGTGCAGGACATTCGCCGCGTCGGCGACGAGTGCCGGCGTGTACCGTTCCGCCAGCAGCGCATATGCCGCGGCCGCGTTGGCGACGCCGTAGCCGTTGTGCGCATCTGGGTCGTCGGCCTTGCTCGCGGTGCCTCGGAACGCCGTCAGCAGGTCGTCGGGCGTGGCGTCCGGGAACGCCTCGAGTAGCAGCGCTGCGGCGCCCGCGACCAGCGGCGACGCGAACGACGTGCCGCGGTTCCGCGTGATGGACGTCGTGTCCAGGGGCGACACGACGGAGACGCCGAGGGCCAGGGCCAGCACGTCTGGTTTCACCCGCCCGTCGAACGTCGGCCCGCGGCCGCTGAAGAGCCACGGGGAGCCGTCCGCGTTCGCGCCGCCGACACTGAGCGCACGAGCCGCGTCGGCGGGAGGGCTAATGCGCCCTCGTAGACTGTTCCCCAGCGGCCGCGCCCCGTCCGTGTTGCCCGCCGCCGTGACAACGAGCGTGCCGCGCGCGGCCGCCTCGTCGGCAGCTGCGGAGATGATCGACGTCGCCCCGTCGATGTCGGGGAACCGGTAGTTGAGGACGTACCCCAGGGACGAGTTGACGATGCGGCAACCGCGCTCGACGCACCACTCCAAACCCGCGACCCAATAATCCTCCTCGACGTGCGACTCGAACACCGCGCCGTCCCGGGTGACATCCTCCGTCTTCGCGAGATAGAAGGTCGCCTCCGGGGCGACGCCGACGAACTCGCCTGGCTGACGCGCCGCGAGGGCTGAGAACGTCTGTGTACCGTGCCACGCCTCGCCAGGGTCGTCCTGCGCGGGGTCGTCGTCCACGTCGGGGTCGCCATGGACAAAGTCCCATTGGTCGGCGATGTCGACGGCCGCGAAGGCGTCGTGGGTGAGAACGAAGCCGGTGTCCAGCATGCCAACCCGCACGCCGCGTCCCGTGTAGCCCAGGTCGTGAAGCCTGTCGACGCGGATTTGCGCACGCTGGTCGTCGCCCTGACCGGCGTTCAAGATAGGAGCGGCGCGCGGCGGATCGACCGGCCACCGTCGTGTGATCCGTCCGACGGGACGTGTCCCAACGACGAACGGGAGCGCGCCAAGTGTCGCCTCGCGCGACGGCGGAACGTCGACGCTCACGGCGCGAAACCACCGGCTGGTCGTCCTGACCCGGGCGCCTGCCCGCCTGATGTCGAGGACACGCTGTTCCGTTGGTGGTTCGCTGAGGAAGAGCCACGTCGCGGCGCGCGCGCCAGTGGCGAGGAAAGCCAACGCGAGGAGGGCGCTGATTTGCCGGCTCATGTGGCTGCGGTGACTAGGACGTCCCTGATGTACACGACGGGCCCTGCCTGTTTGTGGACACGATCGACGCTTGGTATCGTAGCAGACGGGTTCTTACCCCAGCAAACAGACACGGGCGAAGAAGGGAACGGAAATGGCCAAGGACGGCAAACTGCAGGTTCTGCTCTGGTCCGAACTGACAGAGCCGAAGGATATCTACCCGAACGGCATCACCGGCGTCATCGCCGACCACCTGAACCAATGCAGCCACGTTGAGGCAACCAACGCCTGCCTCACCGACCCCGAGCAGGGGGTCAGCGAGGAAGCTCTGGAACAAGCGGACGTGCTCTTCTGGTTCGGTCACGTGAAGCACGGCGAGGTGACGGACGAATCCGTGGCGCGCATCAAGCGGCACGTTGAGGAGCGCGGCATGGGCTTCGTGTCCTTGCACTCGTCGCACTTCGCGAAGCCGTACAAGGCGCTCATGGGCACCGAGTGCTCGTGGCGGGCCTACGTCGCGGACGGCAAGCCGGCGCGGGTGCTCGTCGCCGACCCGACGCATCCGATCGCACGGAACGTCGAGCCGTTCAACATCGCCCGCGAGGAGTGGTACGGCGAGCCGTATGCCGTGCCGACCCCGGACGACATCGTGTTCATCGGGGTCTACGCCGACAACGATGAGATCGCCCGCGACGGCATCACCTGGACGTGTGGGAACGGCCGCGTCTTCTACTGGCGCGCGGGCCACGAGACGTACCCGATCTACCACATGCCGCAGGTGCTTCAGATCATGGAGAACGCGGCGCACTGGTGCGCTCACTGGGCGTAGCTGCCGCGCGCCTACGAAGAGGCCGCGGACGACCCCGTCCGCGGCCTACGCCTCGTCCCGCCACTCCGCGCCGTCCGGGTAGCCGAACCGCTCCCGCGACTCCGGCCGCATTGTGATGCTGTATCCAGGAGCCTCTGGCGGCATGTACGCGCCCTCGCGGACGACGACCGGGTCGAAGAAGTGCTCGTGCAGGTGATCGACGTACTCCAACACGCGATTGTGCAGCGACGCCGACACGCGGATGAAGTCGAACATCGCCAGATGCTGCACGTACTCGCACAGCCCAACGCCACCGGCATGGGGACATACCGCGACGCCGTACTTCGCCGCCATCAGCAGCACCGCCAGGATCTCGTTGACGCCGCCCATGCGCGCCGAGTCGATCTGACAGAAGTCGATGGCGCCGGCCTGCATGAACTGCTTGAACATGATGCGGTTCTGGCACATCTCGCCTGTTGCGATGCCGATGGGATGGATCGCTTCGCGTATGACCGCGTGGCCCAGCACGTCGTCTGGGCTGGTCGGTTCCTCGATCCACAAGGGACGGAAGCGCGCCAACGCCCGCATGTTCTCGATCGCTTCGCCGACATCCCAGAACTGGTTGGCGTCCATCATGAGCGTGCGTCGCCAGCCGATCTCCTCCCGGATGATGGTCGCGCGACGGATGTCGTCGTCCAGGTCGCGCCCGACCTTCATCTTGACGTGATTCCACCCGTCCGCCATCGCTTCCTGGCACAGGGCGCGCAGCTTGTCGTCCTCGTACCCAAGCCAACCGACGGACGTGTTGTAGGCGGGGAATCCGTGGGCGCGCATCTCCGCTTCACGATCCGCCTTGGACGGCTCTGCCTGCTGGAGAATCGCGAGCGCCTCGTCGGGGGTAAGCGCGTCCGTGATGTAGCGGAAGTCGATGCAGCGGACGACCTCTTCGGGCGTCATGTCTACCAGGAGCTTCCACAGCGGCTTGCGTTCCTCCTTCGCCCACAGATCCCACACGGCGTTCACCACGGCGCCCGTCGCGAGGTGGATGACTCCCTTGTCGGGCCCCACCCAACGGAGCTGGCTGTCGCCCGTAACGCGGCGCCAGAACTTGCCCATGTCCGCCGCGATCTCCTCCAGTGTCAGACCAACGACCAGGGGCTCGAGCGCGCGGATGCCAGCGACGCACAGGTCGTTGCCACGGCCGATGGTGAACGTGAGGCCGTGCCCTTCGAGTCCGTCGGGGGAATCGGTCTTGAGGATGACGTACGCGGCGGAGTAGTCCGGGTCGGGGTTCATCGCGTCCGAGCCGTCCAACGTACGGGACGTTGGGAAGCGGATGTCCTCTGTATCGAGCGCGGTGATCGTCAGCGGCATGGCGATTCCCTATCTATCTCACTACGGCCGCGCCGGAGGGCGACGGGTCGGCGCCGGGCACGACAACCGGCGCCCAGTTTCCACAAGGCGCCGGTAGTCTGAAGTCCCGTGTCGTCGAGGCTAGTCGCGCACCAGCTCGATGAATGCCTGCGGCGCGTTGTCGCCGAGACGCCTACCGAGCTTGATGACCCGGGTGTAGCCGCCCGGACGCTCTGCGTACCGTGGGCCAATATCGTCGAAGAGCTTGCGAATCAGGGCGCGGTTGGGGATGGTGCGGGCCACGAGGCGGCGCTGATGCACACCCGCGGCGATGCCGTCGGCGTCCGATGAGGAGCTTGCGTGTGTCCTCTTCGCCTTGGTAATGAGCTTCTCGACGAACGGTCGCAGTTCCTTGGCCTTCGCCTCGGTCGTGCGGATGCGCTCGTGCTCGATAAGGGCGGCGGCCATGTTCGCCAGCATCGCCATGCGATGCGACGGCGTGCGGTTGAGCTTGCGGTGGCTTTTTCTGTGTCTCATACCTACGGTTCCGTTCGGGCGCCGTTCCGCGCGCGCATCAGTTGTCGAAGGTGGTGCCGAAGTCGAGGTCGAGTCCCTTGAGGATTTCCTTCACCTCGTTCAGAGACTTTCGGCCGAAGTTCTTCAGAGCCAGCATCTCGCGCTCGCCCATGCCGACCAGGTCGCGCACGGTGCGAATACCTGCGGTCTCCATGCAATTGGCCGCGCGAACCGGCAGTTCGAGTTCCGCGACCGGCTTGTCGAGCAGGGCGCGCAACTGACGCTCCTCTGGGCTCTCCTCTTCGATCTCCTCGACGTACGTCTCGTCGAAGTCGCAGAAGAGGTCCAGGTGCTTCATGAGGATCCGAGCAGCCTCGGTCAGCGCCTCCTTGGGCGTGATCGTGCTGTCGGTCCACACGTCGAGTACGAGACGGTCGAAGTCCGTCTGCTGCCCAACACGCGTCTGTTCGACGCTGAAGTTGGCGCGACGGACAGGGGAGAAGATGGCGTCCACGGGGATGGCCCCGATGACGCGATGCTCCTCCTTGTCGTAGGACGCGACGCGGAACCCGTGGTCGGACTCGACCGTCAGGTTCATCGCCAGCGAACCGCCTTCGTCAATGCTGGCGATGTGCTGGTCGGGGTTGATCACCTCAATGTCGGCGGGACACTGGATGTCCGCTGCGGTTACCTCGCCAACGCCAGAACGTTCGATGCGGCAGACGTGAGAGCGTTCAGCCGTGCTCTTGAACCTGATTTCCTTCAGATTCAGAACCAACTGCACGACATCCTCAACGACGCCGTCTACGGTGGAGTATTCGTGTGGAACGCCCTCAATCTCGACGGCCGTGACCGCCGTGCCGGAAAGCGACGCCAGCAAGACGCGCCTAAGCGCGTTGCCGAGGGTCGTGCCGTAGCCACGTTCGAGCGGCTCGGCGAAAAAGCGCCCGTAGTCGTGGCGTAGCGTGTCCACATCCGCTACGAGGCGGTCGGGCATTTCCATCTGGATCGGCTTCATGGCAGGGAATCCCCTCTCTCCAAAGATAGTCCGTCTGCGACTTGCCAGGCGCTAGATGCGCCGTCGCTTCGGAGGACGGCAACCGTTGTGTGGTATGGGGGTAACGTCCTTGATAAGCGTGATCTCAAGCCCTGACGCCTGTAGGGTGCGGATCGCGGACTCACGCCCAGACCCCGGCCCCTTGACCCAGACCTCTACGCGTCGCAGACCATGCTCCATGGCGTTGCGCGCCACCACTTCGGCCGCCTGCTGCGCGGCGAACGGCGTGCTCTTGCGGGAGCCTGTCACGCCACCCACCGTGCCACCCGACGCCCAGGCGAGCGTGTCGCCACGGTCGTCCGTGATCGTGATGATGGTGTTGTTGAAGGTGGTCTGAATGTGCGCCACGCCGTTTAGGACGTTCTTCCGCTCGCGCCGCCGTGTCCGCGTTGCCCGTCTTCTCACTACGTGCCCCTACTAGTGCTTCACCTCGGCCTAGTGCTTCACCTTGGCCTTACGTCCAACGCCGACGGTCTTCGCGCGCCCCTTGCGGGTCCTCGCGTTCGTGCTCGTGCGCTGTCCACGAACGGGGAGGCCACGGCGGTGGCGGACGCCCCGGTAGCTGTTGATGTCGATGAGCCTGCGGATGTTCATATCCGTCTCGCGCCGCAGGTCACCTTCGATGTTCGTGTTGTAATACGAGTGGTCCTGCTGCGGCAGGACTTCCTCGAGCCTGTCGAGAGCGTCACGCAGCCGGTTGATGTCGTCCTCGGTGAGATCCTCTGCCTTCGTAGTGGCGTCGATCCCCGTGAATTCGATGATGCGATCAGCGGTGAACTTCCCGATGCCAAAGATGTACGTGAGCGCTACATCTACGCGCTTGGCGCGGGGCAATTCCACTCCGGCAATACGTGCCATTCCTCACTCCCACTTGGCTACGGCAGCGGCCCTAGTGCTTCTTGGGCGTGCCCTTGCGCGCTCCCTGACGCTGCTTGTGTCTGGGGTTATCGCACAGTACGCGCACGACACCGGTGCGCCGGACCACGCGGCACTTGTCACAGATCGGCTTTACGGACGCGCGGACTTTCATTGTCGACCACTACCAATCGTCTTTACGCCGGGGCCGCGACGTATCGCGCGCCGAGGCGCCGTTGCCTACCGAGACCGGCGTTACCGGTTCTCTCGATGAAGGATTCGGCCGCGAGTAAGGTCGTACGGCGAGAGTTCCACCTTCACGCGATCACCAGGCACGATCTTGATGTAGTTGATCCGCATGCGCCCGCTGATGTGCGCAAGGATCTTGTGCCCGTTCTCCAGCTCAACGCTGAATTTCGCGTTCGGGAACTTCTCGACGACGGTGCCTTCGACCTGTATGCCGTCCTGCGCCATCAGTCTCCCTAGCGTGCGTACGGTCTCAGACCGACCTCAATCTGGGTCTCGACTCCATCAGCCTCGTAGGAGCCATCCGCCTCAACCAGGATACCCCTGGTCCGATAGAAACCCAACAGTGGCTCGGTGCGATCCGCGTAGACCCGCAACCGCGCCCTTACCGCTTCAGACTTGTCATCCGCGCGATGTTCCAGCGCGGTCCCGTCAACATCGCATTCGCCCTGCGTTGTCGGCGGCGCGAAGTCAACGTGGTAGCTTCGCCCGCAGGTCGGACATATCCGACGCCCAGCGATCCGACCCACAACGACCTCGTCAGGCGCCCCGATGAACACAGCGGCGTCCAGCCCGTTGCCAAGTCGACTCGTCAAGCTCTCGAGCATCTCGGCTTGACCGATCGTCCGCGGGAACCCATCCAGTATGTAGCCCCGCTGGCAGTCCGGCTCGCGCAGCCGATCCACGATGATCGCGGCGACGAGTTCGTCCGGCACCAACTGGCCGGCATCCAGACACGCCTTCAGATCCTTCGCGTTGGCTCCGCCCGAGCGTATGGCATCTCGCAGGGCATCGCCCGTCGAGAGATGGCAAACGCCAAGCCGATCAACGATGCGAACCGCCTGAGTGCCTTTGCCGACACCGGGCGGGCCGAAGATTACGAGGCGCATAGGAGCCGCGCCCTCTGTATCGACCGTGCGGGGCCAGGACGGTCACCGCTAGCCGCGGCGACTACGCATCCGCATACCCTTGAGCAGGCCGTCGTAGTTTCGCGTTCTCAACTGCGCGTCGAGCCACTGCATCCTATCGAGCGCCACACCCACCACGATGAGTATGGACGTCCCGCCGATGCCACTCAGCCGCAACTGACCCCGCGTGATGATGTCGACGAACCAGAACGGCACGATGGCTATCGCCGCCAGGAACATCGCGCCCGGCAATGTGACCCGGCTCAGCGTGCGGTCCAGATACCGCGCGGTCGCCCGCCCAGGTCTGACACCGGGAATGAAACCACCGTAGCGCTTCAGGTTATCCGCGATATCTACCGGGTTTATGATAACCGCCGTGTAGAAGTAGGTGAAGAACACAATCAGCATGCCGTAGATCGAGTAGTACACCGGGCCTGGGCTGAACCACGCCGTGAGCGCCGCCTGCAACCCCGTGGGCAGGAACGGCAGACCCATGATCGCGGTCGGGAACTGCATGATCGTGATGGCGAAGATGATCGGCATCACACCCGACGTATTCACCTTGAGGGGCAGATACTGCGTCTGTCCGCCATGGACTTGCTTGCCTACCTGCCGCTTCGAATACTGCACCGGGATGCGACGCTCCGCCAGCGTAACGAAGATCGTCCCCATGATGATCGCCAGCGTCGCGCCGACAATCGCCAGCGCCCCGATGAGTCCGAATCCGCCGGACTCGGACGACGTCATGAACCGAATCACCTCGGCGATGCCGACCGGCGTGCGAGCGACGATGCCCGCGTAGATTATCAGCGATATGCCCTGACCGATGCCGTACTCTTCGATCTGCTCACCGAGCCACATCACAAACGTCGTCCCAGCGGTCAACGTCAGCAGGCTCGTAAAGTAGAACATGAAGCCCGGGTTCAGCACGATCGGTCGGTCAAAGCCGAGTTGCTGCGGGTTGTTCAGCGCCGCGCTGATGGCGATTGCCTGGAACGCCGACAGCCCAATCGTGCCGTAGCGCGTGTATTGGTTGATCTTGCGCCGGCCCGTCGGGCCTTCCTTGGACAGTTGCTCCAACTGTGGCACGACCACAGTCAGCAGCTGTAGGATGATCGAGGCGCTGATGTACGGCTGAATACCCAGCGCAAAAATCGTCATCTGCGACAGGTTGCTGCCGGAGAAGACATCGACCACCTTGAGGGCGCCCAGCCTGCCGCTGAGCTGCTCCCACATCTCTTCCAGAGCGCTGGCGTCGACGCCAGGCACAAATACGTGGCTCCCCAGGCGATAGACGATCAGAGCGCCCATCGTGAAGAGTATCTTCTGCCGGATTTCCGGCATCTTCCACGCGTTGCGGAGTGCTTGTATCACGCGATGACCTCGGCCTGTCCCCCAGCCGCCTCAATCTTCGGGGCCGCGGCGCCTGAGAACTTGTGGGCGCGCACGGTCAGGGACGTCGCGATGTCCCCGTCCGCGAGAATCTTCACCAGCGCGTTGGCGCTGGGAATGAGCTGCTGCTCAAAGAGCTCCTCTGGCCCGACGGTCGAGCCAGCCTCGAAGCCGGCCAGCGAGCGCAGGTTGACGACCGCGTAGCGCGTCCGCCGCACGGGCTTGAAGCCACGCTTCGGCAGGCGTCGGTACAGCGGCATCTGCCCGCCCTCGAACCACGGACGCTGGCTGGCTCCCGAACGGGAGCGTTGTCCCTTGTGCCCGCGGCCGCACGTACCTCCTCGGCCGGAGCCGTTGCCGCGGCCAAGTCGCTTACGTGCCTTCGTCGCTCCGCGCGGCGGAGCCAGATCATGCACCTTCATCTACGCCACTCCGAATCGTTCACGTTGGCGCCGCCGGTTACGACGACGTGTCGCCGATGCCAAGTACTTCACGTGCCGGCTTGCCACGCAGGCGTCCGACCTGCGCAGCGTTGCGCAGTCGCTTGAGGCCGTCTATGGTCGCCGCCGCGCTGTTGATCTTGTTGCGCGAGCCGAGGATCTTGCTCAGAACATCCTCTACGCCAGCGAGCTCCAGGATGAGGCGCGGCGCGCTGCCAGCGACAACGCCCGTTCCCCTGGACGCTGGCTTGAGGACCACCTGCGAGGAACTCGCCTTGCCCGTGATCGCGTGCGGGATGGTCCCGTTCACGAGGGGCACTTGGAAGAGGTTCTTGCGGGCGTCCTGCATGCTCTTGCGAATCGCTTCTGGCGGCTCGTTCGCCTTGCCGAAGCCCACGCCAACGGTGCCGTTACGGTTGCCCACGACGGCGAGCGCGTTGTAACGAATCCGTCGACCGCCCTTACGGACACGCATGACGCGGTTGAGCTGGACTACTTGCTCCTGAAATTCGTCGTCGGAATCCCGGTAGTCGTCTCTACGCCTACCGCGCCGGTTGTCCTGTCTCAAGCGGTCTCTCCTTAGCTACTGCTACGCCGACTTCTGCTGCTGGTCGCCTTCGCCAGCGGAATCTTCGCCTGGTTCTTCCGCAACGCCTCTGTTCTTCGGCCGCCTCGAGGGGCCGAGGTCCAGGCCCGCTCCGCGCGCGGCGTCAACCAAGGCGCTCACCCGCCCGTGATATAGATGGCCGCCTCGGTCGACGACGGCATTCGTGATGCCGGCGGCGCCGGCGCGCTGGGCCACGGCGGCGCCGACTACCTTCGCGGCGGCGATATTCGACGTCGCGTCCAGACCTTCGCGCAACGCTGGTTCGACCGTCGATGCGGCGGCAAGCGTCACGCCGCGCACGTCGTCGATGACCTGCGCATAGATGTGCTTGGCGCTGCGGAATATCGCAAGCCTCGGCCTCTCCGCGGTGCCGGAGATCTTCCTCCGCACGCGCCCATGCCGGCGTATGCGGGCCTTTCTGCGCAACTGAGCAACGGTCGCCACGGTCGGACTCCCTCTGAACTACTGGCTAGACGCGCGCCTTCTTCGCCATATTGCGGACCTTCTCGCCCAGGTACCGGATGCCCTTGGATGGCTCGTAGGTCTCTGGCTTCTTGATCCGTCGTATGGACGCCGCGGTCTCGCCGACGAACTGCTTATCGATCCCGCTTACCGAGATCGGGATGTGCTGAACCGTCTGGTTGCCTTCGCGGACCTGCTCGGCCGCCCCGACCTCCACGGTGACGCCGTCCGGCACGTCGAACACGACCGGGTGAGAGAACCCCAGCTGCATCTGCAAGGACTTGCCCTGCATGGCGGCGCGGTAGCCGGTGCCCACAACCAGGAGCTTCTTCGTGAAACCCTCGGATACTCCGGTGACCATGTTCGCTACCAGCGCGCGCGTCAGTCCGTGCATGGCGCGATGCCGGCGCGTTTCCGCCACACGGTCCACGGTGATAACGGAGTTCTCTTCTTGCACCGTGACGAAGTGGGTCAGGGCGCCCTCAAGGACGCCCTTGGGCCCCTTCACCTCGATACGCGTGGGTTCGATCGTCACGCTCACGCTACTCGGCTTATCGATGGGCATGCGCCCAACACGGGACATACGAGTCTCCTTACCAGACGTGGCAGAGCACTTCGCCGCCGATGCCACGCTTGCGGCACTCTTTCTCCGTCATTACGCCCTGCGAGGTCGAAATGACCGCTATGCCGAGGCCGCTCTGCACGCGAGGCAGATCACCCTTGCCGGTGTACACGCGGTGTCCAGGCTTGCTGACCTTCTTAATGCCGACAATCGGCGATTCTCGTCTGCCGATATGCTTCAGGACTAGGGTCAGAATGCCCTGCTTGGAGTCCTCTACCCGGCGGTAGTCCGTGATGTAGCCTTCCTCGACGAGTATCCTCGCCACGGCTTCGTGCAACTTCGACGCCGGCACATCGACCTCCGCCTTACGCCGCATCACGCCATTGCGGATGCGCGTAAGCATGTCGGCCAGCGGATCGCTCATCGACATCAATCAGTCCTCTACCAGCTTGCCTTTACGATGCCCGGTATCTTGCCTTCGCGCGCGAGTAGCCGGAAGCAGATACGGCAGAGGCCGAACTTCCGCAGAAATGCGCGCGGTCGCCCACAGCGTCCGCATCGGTTGTACTTGCGGGTGCTGAATTTCGCCGGGCGCTTCGCCTTGTTGACTAACGCAGTGCGTGCCACGCGTTTCTCCCTACCAAACTAGATGCGTGCGGTGTCACCCGGGTCGCGGAACGGCATGCCCATGAGCTTCAGGAGCTCGCGCGCCTGCTCGTCGGTGGCCGCCGTGGTTGCCATGACGATGTTCATGCCCTGGACGTGCGAGACATCGTCGTAGTCGATTTCGGGGAAGATGACCTGCTCGGCGATGCCCATGGCGTAGTTGCCACGTCCGTCGAACGAGTCGGGGTTGAGACCGCGAAAGTCCCTGATCTGGGGCAAGGCGATCTTGACCAGATGCTGCAGGAACTCATACATGCGCTCACCACGCAAGGTGACCATGATGCCCACGGGCATTCCCTGCCGCACCTTGAAGTTCGACACGGACTTGCGCGCGCGGCGAACCGAGGGCTTCTGTCCGGTGATCGTCGTCAGGTCGTTGACGGCGTTCTCAATGAGGTTGGCGTTGCCCGTGTCAACGGAGGCCCCGAGGCCCATGCTGACAACGATCTTCTCGAGTTTGGGCGTCTGCATGACGTTCGTATACTCGAAGCGCTGCTGCAGCGCTGGCACGACCTCGGTGCGATAATGCTCTACGTACATTGCGGCGCTCTCTCTACTCGCTCTCGATGACGCGCACGTTGGAGATGTGTATCGGCGCTTCCTGCTCGAGGACGCCGCCCTCCGGGTGCTGCTGCGACTTGCGCAGGTGACGCGTCGTCATGTTGACGCCTTCGACGACCACGCGGCCACGGACCCGGTCGACCGTGCGCACGGCTCCCTCCGCGTCTTTCCACTCACCGGCCAGCACCCGGACCTGATCGCCCTTCTTAATGCGATACTTGACCGGTTGCGGCGGCTGCTGTCTACGCTTACGGGGCACTGTCTCGATCTCCTGCGTGTCTTAGATGACCTCTGGCGCCAGGGAGACGATCCGCATGAACTCGCGGTCGCGCAACTCCCTTGCGACGGGTCCGAAGATGCGAGTGCCTCGCGGCTGCTTGTTCGCATCGATGATCGCGGCGGCGTTGCCGTCGAACTTGATGTACGAGCCATCGCGCCGACGGTATTCCTTGGCGGTGCGCACGACGACCGCGCTCACCACCTCGCCCTTTTTGATATTGCTGCCGGGAATCGCTTCCTTCACCGACGCCGTGATCACGTCGCCCACGCCAGCGTATCGCCGGCCCGAGCCGCCGAGTACGCCGATGCACATGATCTTCTTCGCGCCGGAGTTGTCGGCGACCGTCAGATAGGTCTGTGGCTGAATCATTGCAGCGTTCCTTCTGCGGACTATCGAGCCCGCTGCAGCACCTCGGCTACGCGCCACCGCTTCGAGCGGCTGAGCGGGCGCGTCTCCATGAGGAGGACGCGATCGCCGATACCGCAGTCGTTTGTTTCGTCGTGCGCGAGGTACTTCTTCGACCTACGCACGATCTTGCCGTACATCGGGTGCTGGTAGGCACGCTCGACAGCTACGGACACGGTCTTGTCCATCTTGTCGCTAACGACGACGCCCAATCGGGTCTTTCTCTTAGCTCGATCTGCCATGCAGGTCCCTCTTTCGAGCGCTTCGCGCTATATCTTCGCGATGTTCCGCGTGCGCTGGAAGAACTCGGGATTCTTGCGCAGCCTCGCCCACAATCTCATCGACAGCGTCGTCGCCCTGGCGTCGACTCCCGACAGGTCGTCGCGGGAGATGCGGCCAGCGGGGTCGTTCTTGCCCGCGGACAGCACAACGCCTCTGTCGAGTTCCTGGCCCACCTCGTCGTCGGTCAGGAGGAAGTTCTGTATCTGCTTCTCGCGCACAACTGTCAACACGCGAGCTATGTTCTGCCTATTCAAGCGCGGCTTCGTCGAATCCTCGAGCTGGCCGTAGACACGCTGGAACTTCATGTCCACCCCTAGGCCGCGGAGCGTCTTGAGATCCGCCTTGAGCTCGGCCGGGGTCTTTTGGCGCAGGTCGTCCATCGACTCCACGCCGATCGCTTCGGCGCGTACCTTCATTAAAGATCTCCATAGCCGCGGGTAATGAACCGCGTCTTGATCGGCAGCTTGTGCTTGGCTCGGGTCATCGCTACCCGGGCGACATCCTCCGGCACACCGGCGATCTCGAACATTACCCGGCCCGAGTGCACGACCGCGACCCAGCCTTCGGGTGAGCCCTTGCCCTTGCCCATCCGGGTCTCGAGCGGCTTCTTCGTATACGACTTGTCCGGGAAGAGCTTGACCCACACGCGGCCGCCGCGCCGCACGTGACGAGTGATCGCAACACGCGCGGACTCGATCTGCCGGTTAGAAACCCAACCGGGCTCGAGCGCCTGGAGGCCGTATTCGCCGTGAGCTACATCGTTGCCACGATGGGCAGCGCCCCTCATGCGGCCACGGTGCTGCTTGCGAAACTTGACCCTCTTGGGCATCAACATCGTATCGACTCCTGTTCGACGTTCAGTTCCTGCGTCCGCCGCCGCCGGGTCGTCCGCCGCCGCCGGGTCGTCCGCCGCCGCCGCCAGGCCGTCCGCGGCCACCACCACCAGGCCCGCCGCCGCCTCGGTAACCACCACCACCGCCTGGTCCGCCTCGGAAGCCGCCGCCGCCGGGTCGTCCGCCGCCGCCGCCGCCGCGGCCACCACGTCCGCCGCCGCGTCCGCCATCACCGCCTCGACGGCCGTCACCCGATCCGCGCGGACCGGCTCCGCCCTGGGCGCGGGGCTTCAGCATCTGGGCGTCGTGCCCGACCGTGCCGCTGATGACTTCCCCGCGGAAGATCCAGCACTTCACGCCGATGAGCCCGAAGTTCGTCTTGGCTTCGCAGAAGCCGTAGTCAACATCCGCGCGCAGCGTGTGCAGCGGGACGCGTCCCTGGATGTCGTATTGGCTCTGCGCGATTTCGTGTCCACCAAGTCGGCCGGACACCATCACCTTGCAGCCTTCGGCGCCCGAACGCATGGTGTTCTGCACCGAGCGTTTCATCGCCTGACGATAGGGCGTGCGGCGCTCGATTTGCGCTGCCACTCCTTCGGCCACCAACTGAGCGTCCAGCTCGGGTCGGCGGACTTCCTCGATCTTGATTTGCGCCGGTCGGCCCAGGAGTTTCTCCAGGTCAGCCGCGAGACGCTCGACCTCCGCGCCTCGGCGTCCGATGACGATGCCAGGGCGGGCAGTGTGGATGTGGATCGTGAGACGGGCGGTGTCCCAACGCTCGACAGACACGCGGGAAACGGCGGCTCGCACCAGCCGTTCGCGTATGAAATCGCCGATCTTCAGGTCTTCCTGAAGCCACTCGGCGTAATCGCGATTCTCATTTGGGAACCACCGCGAATCCCACGTCTGTATGATACCCAATCGCAATCCGCGTGGATGCGTTTTCTGACCCACCGAACTCTCCTCACCTGGTATTCAGGTAGCTGTCCCGAAGCCGTGCGCCCATGCTCTTCGATCCTCGCGGTTCATACGGTGGTCGGACTACCGATCGTCCACCTCAAGCGTGATGTGGCAGCGGCGCCGGAGGATGCGATATGCCATCCCGCGCGCGCGCGGCCTGATTCGCTTCATCGTCACGCCTTCGTCGACCACGATCCGCTTAACGAAGAGCGCGTCGGAGTCCAGATCCTCGCCATCGTGCCACGCCTCGTTCGCGTCCAGTTCGGAGGCGTTGGCGACTGCCGAGCTCAGCAGCTTGCCGATGATGTGCGAGGCGCGGTTGCCGTTGTAGTGCAGCATGTCCTGCGCCTGATCGACCGTCTTATTCCGCACCAGATCGGCGACCAATCTGGCCTTCTGTGCCGATAGTGGCGCGTTCTTCGCTACTGCGCGTGCGCTCATTATTACCGACGCCTTTCAACCGTACGCCGCCCGTGGCTAGGCGGATCTGTGTCCCCGGAACGTCCGTGTCGGGGAGAACTCGCCCAGCTTGTGCCCTACCATGGTCTCCAGCACGAAGACCGGGAAGAACTTCTTGCCGTTGTGTACCAGGAACGTGTGCCCGATGAACTGCGGGATGATCGTAGAGCGACGCGACCAAGTGCGTATCACCTTGCCCCGCTCACCACTGGCTTCGAGCCTCTCGACCTTCTTCAAGAGCTTGGGGTCTACGTAAGGCCCCTTCTTGATCGACCGTGCCATAGCAACTCTCCCGGCAGATGCCTATCGGCGCTTGCGCCGCGAAAACCCTATCGACGCTTGCGCCGCGAAACGATCAGGCGATCGGACGCCTTGCCCTTCTTCCGGGTCTTGTGACCCTTCGTCGGCACGCCCCATGGCGTTACCGGATGGCGCCCGCCGGAGGACTTGCCCTCGCCGCCGCCGTGTGGATGGTCGACCGGATTCATGGCGACACCACGGACCTTCGGGCGACGACCAAGCCAGCGCGACCGGCCCGCCTTCCCAATGACGATGTTCTCGTGGTCCAGGTTGCCTACCTGTCCCAGCGTCGCGAAGCACACCGACAGCACGACGCGCTGCTCGCCGGAAGGCAGGAGGACCGTAGCGTACTTCCCCTCGCGCGCCATCAGCTGCGCGGCGCCGCCGGCGCTGCGGACCATCTGTCCGCCCTTGCCGGGACGCATCTCGATGTTGTGAATCACCGAACCCACCGGCATATCCGTCATGGGCATCGCATTGCCGATGCGGATGTCGGAGCCCGGGCCAGACTCAACCGCCGTGCCGACCGTGAGGCCGAGCGGGGCCAAGATGTAGCGCCTCTCTCCGTCCTCGTATTCGAGGAGAGCGATGCGCGCCGAGCGGTTCGGGTCGTACTCGATCGCGACGACCTTCGCGCCCACCCCGTGCTTGTCCCTACGGAAGTCGATCTCACGGTAGCGGCGCTTGTGGCCCCCACCACGCCGACGCACGGTGATGCGTCCATGCGAGTTGCGGCCGCTGATCCGCTTCTTGCCGGTCGTCAACGACTTCTCGGGGCGAGATCGCGTGACCTCCCCAAAGTCCGATGTCGTCATGTACCGACGTGACGGTGTGTATGGCCGGTAGCTCTTTGCCAAACCCGCTCTCCTTCGCCTAGATACCTTCGAACTGCGGGATCGTCACGCCAGCGCGGAGCGTGATGATGGCCTTCTTCTGCTCGCGCGTCCTGCCAGGTCGGAAGCGACGCGAACGACGATTCTTGTCTGCGTCCCGCACCTTGCCATTCGTGCGGATGGTGTTGATCTTGGTGATGCTGCCCTGCGCGTCCGGGAACAAGAACTCCACCGCGGCGCGGATGTCGTCCTTGGTTGCCCTGGGGTCCACTTCGACGACGTACTTCACGACATCGGGACGCCCCGGTCGGTCGGTGTAGCGTTCACGCTGCACCGTTGTCTTCTCCGTAAGGACAGGCTGCCTGAATACCTCGTACGGGCTGATCCCCATCAGGAGGCCTCCTCTTCGATGGTGGCGCCCGCCGCGGCCGCCGAGGTCACTCGCGCGCCGAGACCGTCCAGCGACTGCGGGGTCACGAGCAGCACGTCGTGAACGATGGTCTCGTAGGCGTTTACCAGGCCGGCTTCCGTCGCGGTCGCCTTCGGGAGGTTCCGACAGGACAACCGCACGTTCCGGTTCGTCTCCGGGAGGACGATGAGTACCTTCCGGTCAGCCAGGTCGAGCCCCGCCAACACCTTGGCAAGCTGCTTCGTGCTGGGACGGTTCTCCGTCGGCGGGAACTCGTTGACGACGACGATGGAGTCGTTCGCCAGCTTGTCGCGCAACGCGGAAAGCAGGGCTAGTCTGCGCATCTTCTTCGGCGTGTTCTGCCGATAGCTGCGTGGCTTTGGCCCAAACGCGACGCCGCCGCCCCGGCGTATCGGAGACTTCGCGTCGCCCATACGCGCGCGGCCGAGTCCCTTCTGCCGGAAGAGCTTCTTCGTGCTGCCTTTGACCTCGCTACGCGTCTTGGTGTTCGAGTTGCCCTGGCGCTGGTTCGCCAAATGCGCGACCACGACCTGGTGCAGCACCGCCGCGTTTACCTCGCCGTCGGCTAGGCACGCTGGCGCGTCAATGGCGCCCGCTTCCCCACCGGTCTGGCTTCTGACAGTAAGCTGACTCATGTCTACCTATCCCTACGCGTTGCCGTGCTTGACGGCCTTACTTACTAGCACGACGCCGCCGGCAGGTCCCGGGATCGCGCCGCTGACGACGAGTAGGTTCTTCTCGGCGTCCAAATGCATGACTCTCAGATTCTGCACCGTCAGGCGCGCATTCCCGAAACGCCCGGGCATCTTACGGCCCTTCACGACGCGCGACGGAGTCGCGCTGGTGCCGATGGAGCCGCCACGGCGCAGATCCTTCTCGCCGCCGTGCGAGCCATCGCCGCCTCGGAAGTTGAACTTCTTCACGACACCCGCGAAGCCGCGACCCTTGGTGATGCCGGCTACATCCACGACATCGCCCTCGGCGAACACCGCTTCAACGTCCAGCACCTGGCCCTGGGTGAATTCGCTACTATCCTCTACCCGGAACTCGCGCAGATGTCGCGCGGGGTCCGTCTCCGCCTTGGCGAAGTGTCCCTGCGTGGGGCGGTTCGCCCGCTTGCGGGAGCCAAACGCTAGCTGGATGGCGCTGTACGTGTCCTTCGCTACGGTCTTTACCTGCACGACCGGACACGGACCCGCCTCAATGACGGTGACGGGCACTGCCGCGCCGGATTCGTCGAAGATTCGCGTCATGCCGACCTTGCGACCTATCAGGCCTGCACTCATGGCTCGATCCCCCTGCGCGCTGACGCTCGCTACTTGATCGTCACGTCGATGGCTATACCGGACGGCAGATCGAGTTGCCGCAAGGCATCCATCGTCCGCGGTGTATAGTCGGTCACGTCTATGAGACGCTTATGCACGCGCATTTCAAACTGCTCGCGCGACTTCTTGTCGATGTTCGTACCGCGGTTCACCGTCCACATGCTGCGGTGCGTGGGGAGCGGTACCGGCCCCCGGACTAGAGCGCCGGTCTGCTTAATGGTGTCGCATATCTCGGACACCGATTGGTCTAGCAGCCGGTAATCGAAGGCTTTCAGCTTGATCCGTATCGTAGCTGCCATGCGCGCAAATCCTCACTCTATCCGGACGGCGAAGCGCCCGGCTTCATTGAAGCCGGGCGCCTTTCCCGAAGCCTATTCAACGATTTCCGTGACCACACCCGCTCCGACCGTGTGACCACCCTCGCGAATCGCGA
>CAYYPK010000029.1:40591-80245 GCA_964473525.1 uncultured bacterium | reverse complement strand
GTCATGAAGGCGCGGCTGGACGCGAGCTGATACGAGCCCGCACACCACTGGGTCGGCGCGGCCGACTAGGCAGTAGCAACGAATGGCAGGTGACCCTACAGCCTGCCGGGAGCGGGCCGGCTGCAATGGGCTGCGGCGGCCCCTAGTAGGACCATCCTTCACGCACCATCATGTCCTCTAATGACAGGCACGTGATGCCCAGCTTTGTACAAAGGTTGGGCACCTTATCAGAAGTGCCTCTGCCCATCTCCTCGCCTGTGACTACGGCGTGGTCGACTGGTAGGAAGAGCCCGGCGTTGTCCCGCTCTCGGGATAGCGCGGTAGCGACAAGCGATAGATCTGGGTATTTCCCGCCCGTCTAGAGTTTGTGTTTCACGGTTGGGAAGAGGTCGGCTATGTCGACGGCCGCGCGCAGGATGGCGGGGGTGTCCGCCAATACGTCTAGGCCAGCGTCGCGCAGCCACGGTAGCAGCCAAGCCTTGCCCGGTGGCGCGCCGATGCCCTCTATCTCGCCCGAGATGTCCGTGTGGAGGAGCAGCCTTCCTTCGTGTATTAGGGCAGCAACGTCGCTAAAGAACGAGGGGAATGTCTCTAGACTTAGCGTCCGCTCTATCGCTATGAGTGGCCCTGCGTCGACGATGTACACGGTCGATGACATGACTGGCATCAGGTGTAGAGGATGTCAGAGAGAGAGTCCAGATTGCCGACGCGTATACCGAGCAGACCCGCAGCGTCCAACTCCTGAAGTCGGCCACGGCGCAATGACTCCAATACGAGGCTGGGGTAGAGGTCACCGAACTGAGCGCGCTTAGTCACCTCTTGCCGCGGCCCACCCCCAGTTGCGTCCTTCTTCCGCGCTTGAGCGCGTCTGCTTTCCAACAACTCGTTCAGGGCGCTATATGTCTGCCTATCAGCGATTCCGAGCGTGTGCATTCTGCGGAGTACAACGCCGTTGCTGGCCTGTGTGCGGTTCGTGAAGAACTGGAGTGCGTCAGCCGACACCTCGTGGCCGCTCCTGTCCACCCATTCCGCCCACAGCGTCGCCACATCCGCTTCAGGCAGCAGAGCCGCTCCGGCAAATGCATTGCACCATCGCTCCGCCTTCTCATAGTCGTGCTGTCGGCCAGGACGGTGCAGGAGCACGTGCCCGAATTCGTGTACGGCCGCGAAGACGCGGGCTCTGACGGAATATGCCTGATTCAGCACCACGACCGGTGGGTCGTCGTGCAGTAGGACGAACCCCACGGGATCTTCCGCGGCCATCCTGTGCTGGAGACAGAGCACGCCGTGATCCTCCACGGACTCTCGCCATACACGGAATGCCTTGTACGCATCGGCCCAGCCTCGTTGCTCATCTAGCGTGATGTCGGCGCGCGAACGTAGCGCAGACGCGGCATCGTCCGGGGAGTCGCTTAACGAAACCTCACCGGGCAGCGCTGTTCTTGGCCGGTGGTTGGTCTCGCTGGCTAACTCACGCGCCGACTCCTGGATGTTGCGTGCGTGCCGCGCCGCAAAGCGAGCAGCTCGGGATATCTGGCGCTCCCCTCGTTGGGCCATGAAGCGTCTGAACTTCGTGGGCAATGGAGGCTCCACGGGCGGCGCATCAAGGAGGAAGACAGCGAGCGGCCGGCGGTAGCGCTGTGCTAGGGTGCGCAGTTGGGCAATCCGGGGGGCCGTGGTCCCGCTCTCGATGGCGAGCACGGTTTCCACGTCCGTGTTCATCCACTTGGCGACCTCGTCGACGGACGCACCGTCGGACTCGCGGGCCCAAGCGAACACCTCGGGTTTCACCGGCACGTCTGGTGATTTGCGTCCCATCGGAGCGTCCCACCTGGCAGCATAGGCAGCAATAGTACGTTCATGCTAGCGCGTCGCCTTGGCCATGTCGAGAGCGCCGCCGCTCAACGGCCCTTGGCCGCTCCCGTCTCGGGCACAGCCCGAAGCTGGGCGCCAACACCAGGGAAGCCTCCACAGCCGTACGATGGCCTTGTGCCTCGCCCGCGGGCGTCCTTGATCCAGGCGGAGCCCGCCAGGGAGGAGGCGTTACATGCCGCCTTTGAGCGAGCCCCACTCGGTCGCCAGCTTGCCGTTCGGCTCGACGGACAGGAACACCTCGACGCCACCGTCCATGAGCGCGCCGATCTCGTCGGCGGAGAGCGCGCGGCGAAGCAGGAACACCTCGTCCAGCGATCCTACGAGCCATCGGTTCAGGTGGCTCATCATGTGCAGAGGCACGGGAGCTGTGCCCACGTCGAAGTCGGCGTCGTCCTTCGTCGCTTCCTCAACGCCGTCCACGTAGAAGCGGAGCGTGCCGCCTTCACGGGTGCCGGTGATGTGATGCCACGTGCCGTCGTTCACCAACGGCCCGCCCGCGATGTGGTGGCTGACGCCCCCAGCGTCGCGCAGGAAGAAGCTGGCGCTGCCATCAAGCGCCTTGCCCTGGTTCGCGTAGTACAGCGCCCACCAGGGGTTCACGCCCGCGGGCTGGTAGTTCTTCGCGAGAATCATCGGCGGGTCGCCCGCCGCCATCTCGGTGCGCATCCACACCGCCGCCGTGAAGTCAGTGCCTGCCGTGAAGTGCAGGCTTGGGTCGTCTGCCACCGAAACCCACGACTCGTCTCCCTCGAACAGCAGCGCGCCTCCGAACTGCCCGTCGTCGACCCACGAAACGTTGCCAATCACCTCGCCGTGATTCTCGGCTCCCGACGAGTCCATGGCTGGGTCGCCGTCGTCATCGAACAGCCACGCTCCCACCAGATCTGCGTCGCCCAACGACGCTCCGAGGGCCGCCTGCATCGCAAACCCCAGCACACTGGTCATACACACCAACGTTCGTATTCGCATCATGCCTCTCCATCCGAGTTCTCGTGGCGACAGGGCCTCGTACAGATCCCGCGTCGCCGCGCCCCTAACACTACGCCTCTTCCCTAACATCATAGGGCGCGCCTCACCGACCTGCAATCGACGGGAGGACCGGATCGTCGACGGCGCGGGCGGCGAGGAGCCCAGGGCCCTCGACCATCCCTCAGAATTGCAGGCGGCTGAGCGCCGGACAGTGCGTCGGACTCACCTGACAGAGAACACTACAGAGCCAAGTTTAGTTGCAACTAACTTTCCCCGTGAGGTATGCTAGCGTCACTGCTCTCGCTTTCATTGCCGAGGCTGATCTGCTTCATGACCTCTCGCGCGCACAACCGCGTCATCGTATGGCTGCTCGCGCCCCTTCTCCTCGCCCAGCTGTCGTTGCCGACGGTTGTGCTGTGCCGTGGCGAGGACGGGCACGTGGCGCTGGAGTGGAGCCACGCGGGAGAGTGCGGCCCGGACGCTCAGAACCCCGGGCGTGTCGAGATCGTCGATCGCGGACACTGCGGCGAGTGCATCGACACGGCCGTTTCCGTGAGCGACCCGCTAAGCCGTTCACAGCGCGCCGCCAGTGACGTGACCCCGCCGGCTCCGGCACGGGTCGTGGCTACAGCGCCCCCTATCACGGCGCCCAAGCCGACCGCGGAAGCACATGGGCAGGCACCCGCCCCCATCGCGTTCGCTCTCCTCGGATCCGTCGTCCAACTGATATAGCCGATCTTCGCGCTGAGCGTCCGTCCGCGAACCTGCTCAACGTCGGAGTGACCTATGTGTACGTACCCCCGCGCGTTCTGCGCGAGCATCGCGGTGCTTGTCGTGGGCGTCGGCTGCTCGACGCCGCGTGTTCAAGACCAACTCTGGAGATCGCCGCTACCCCTTGCGGCCTCGACGCCGACTCCGCGCCCTCCGACGGATGCCGGTAAGGGGGCCGCCTCGCAACAGGTCACCGTACATTCCTCGGTGACGCTCCCGGAAGCGCTCGGTCTCGCGCTCAGGGCGAGCCCTGCGCTGGCTGCGGCGGGGTGGGACGTGCGAGGCGCCGAAGCCGCGGCGTGGCAGGCGTCCGTGCGCGCCAACCCCACCCTAAGTGTCGAAGCAGAGGAGATCCTGGGGTCAGGCGGCCTGAGCGGCGTCGACGCGCTCGCCGCCGCCGCCGTGCTGGACTACGAGTTCCAGATGGGCGGCAAGCGAGGCAAGCGTGCCGAACATGCGAGGACGCAGGCCGTGCTTACGGCGTGGGACTACGAAGCGGCGCGACTTGATGTCTACACCGAGACGCGCAAGGCGTTCGTGGATGCGGTCGCCGCGCAGGAGGCGGTTGCGCTCGCGCATCAGTCGGTAGCGTTGGCGCGCGCAGGCCGTGACGCCGTATCCGCACAGGTGGCCGCGGGTCGGTCGGCGGCCCTCGAAGAGACGCGGGCGGGTATCGCCGTGGCCAAGAGCGCACGCGATCTGCGGACAGCACAGCGCGCGATGGGCGCTGCCCGGTCGTTGCTCATCGCCCAATGGGGAATGACCGAAGCGCCGGGCGTGCGGGCGGACGGCGCGTTGGATCCGCTTCGCGAGCCTCCTGACATTGAGGCGGCGCGGCGAAGACTCGCCGATGCCCCGGCGCTTGCCCGCCGACCGGACGAACTCGCCGCGCTTGACGCCGCGACGCGCGCCGCGCGCGCGGAAGGCGCCCCCGACATCGGATTGGGCGTAGGCGGCCAGTATTTCCGAGAGACGGGAGAGAAGTCCTTCGTTGTCGAAGTGGGTGTGCCCCTGCCGCTGTTCGATACGAACCGGGGAAGCATCGCCGAGGCGGAGGCGTCCAGCGCGAAAGGCCACGAGCAGGCGCGCCACGCCTTCGCGTCGGTGCAGACGGCGTTTGATAGCGCGTACGCAGGCCTTCTGTCCGCCTACCAGGAAGCGGTGACCATTCGCGACGACATCCTGCCCCAGACGCAGGAACTCCTCGACAAGACGACGACCGGATACACCGCGGGCAAGTTCCGCTACCCGGATGTGCTGATCGCGCAGGAGGAGTTCGTCAAGACGCAGCAAGCCTTCTTACAGGCGCGCGCAAGCTACGCCACCGCGCTCGCCGACGTGGAGCGGCTTATCGCCCGCAAGCTTCACGCCCAGGAACAGCCAGAGAATAGGAATCGGACCCAATGAACCGCACCTACGGACTGTGGATTGCTCTCGGGCTCCTGGCTGCGGCCGTGGTCTTCGGTGGCGCGCGGACGATGGCGCAAGTCGCGGACGGACACGACACAGAGGCGACGACGCACGACGAGGAGGCGGCGCATGACGAAGCCGCCGCGCACGACGACCACGGCGACGCTGGCCACGTGGACCTAGTCGAGATGACGGCCGCCGAGATGGCGGAATTCGGCGTCGCGGTCGCCGTAGCGCAAGCCGGCGCCTTGGTGAGGTCGACATCGTTGCCGGGCGAGATCACCCTCGACGCGGACAGGTTGGCGCACGTAACTACACGCGTTCCCGGCACGGTTCGGGAGGTGTACGGGCGCCTTGGTGACACCGTGACCGCTGGCGAGCCGCTTGCCGTGCTGGACAGCGTGGCGATGGGAGACGCCATCGTGGCGTACCTCACCCGGCGGCTAGAGGCGCGGGCCTCGGAAGTCGCCATCGGCGTCGAGAGAGCCGGCGTCGACGTCGCGAAGTTGGAGGAATCCACCCGCAAAGCTGCCGTCGATGTCGCTCGGGAGGCACTGGCTGTCGTACGCCAAAACCTGAGCATCGCGGAGGACGCGGCGTCCTCCGCTCGCGTCGCTTTGGAACGCCAGAAGGAGGTGACGGCCAACACGACGCAGCTCCTCACCGCGCTCGCGGAGAGCGCGTCCGCCGACGCGCTGGACGTCCTCATCACGGGTAAGGATGCGGGGTCGAACCGAGCCGCGCTGCTCGTGGCCCACGCCGACCTGGCCGCCGCCGAAGTCGAGTTGGAACGAGAGCTGCTGTTGCGCGAGGAGGGCATCTCCAGCGCGTCCGAGGTAGTGGCTGCACACCGGGCGGCGCGCAACGCGCGGTCTACCTTCGACACCGCCCGGGACGAAGCCTCCTATGGCGTGGGTTCGGCGCTGCGCGCGGCTGAGCAGGAGTTCGGGTCCGCCCGACAGGACGCCAGCGCCGCGCGGCAGGCGAGCCGCGTAGCGGGCCACGCTATCCGTACTGACGAGCAGGCGTTCTCCATGGCGGAGCAAGCCGTGCGGGAGGCGGAGCAGGCAGTGCGCGTCGCCGAACTCAGTCTACTCACAGCTGAGGCGAACGCCACGGGAGCGGCGCGCGCGCTCCACGTGCTTGGCCTGTCGGACGAGGAGATCGCCGCGCTCCCTGAGACGGCGCCAGACCACGCCGACCTAACCCGCTTCGTCTTACGCGCTCCCTTCGGGGGCACGCTCGTTCACAAGCACATCGCTGTCGGTGAGTACGTCGAGCCCGGGGCGGACCTCTACCAGGTTGCCGACATGGGCAGCGTGTGGGTGAACCTGACCGTCTACCAGAAGGACTTGCCCTACGTCAGCGTCGGACAAGACGTCGTCATCTCCGCCGGCCACATGGTCGAATCCGCGCGGGGAGTCGTGTCGTACGTGAGCCCGACCGTGGATGAGGCCACACGCACGGCGATGGCGCGTATCGTCCTGGACAACGAAGCCGGCGCCTGGCGTCCTGGTCTGTTCGTCACGGGCGCCGTCGCCGTCTCCGAGGAGTCCGTTGGCTTGCTCATTCCGCGCGACGCTCTACAGACGTTCGAGGATCGCCTTTCGGTCTTCGTGCTGACCGACGAGGGCTTCGAGCCGCACCCCGTGGCGACGGGACGCGCGAACGACACGCACGTGGAAGTCGTCTCCGGCCTGTCTGCCGGGGCGCGGTACGCGGCGACGGGGGCCTTCACCTTGAAGGCGCAGCTCGCCAAGGGTTCCTTCGGCGACGGTCACAATCACTAGTAGGAAGGGCGGACATGGATCGCATCGTTGAGTTCGCGCTTCGCAGCCGTCTGTTGATTGTCATCGTTGGTCTCATCGTCGTGGCGTCCGGCTTCTACGCCTACACCCAGTTGCCGGTGGACGCGTTCCCGGACGTGACTCCTGCTCTCGTACAGGTGTTCACCGTGACGGAGGGTCTTGCGCCGGAGGAGGTCGAGCGTTACGTCACGTATCCTGTCGAGGTCGCTATGAACGGCCTGCCGGACATCGACGAGATCAGGTCGATATCCAACTTCGGGCTGTCCGTGGTGAACGTCTATTTCAAGGACGCCACGGACATCTACTTCGCGCGCCAGTTGGTCAACGAACGCCTGCAACTCGCGCGTGAGGGCATCCCCGAGGGCTTCGGTGAGCCCGAACTTGGGCCCATCACCACAGGCCTGGGTCAGATCCTGTTCTACTTCGTGGAGGACACGACGGGCGAACGCTCGCCGCAGGAGATGCGCGAGATCCAGGACTGGCTCGTCAAGTTCAACCTGCAGACCGTGCCGGGCGTGACGGAGGTGCTGTCCATCGGCGGCGACGTGAAGCAGTTCCACGCGCTTGTCCGTCCTGCTGACCTGCTGCGCTACGACGTGGCCCTGCACGACGTCGTCGAGTCTATCAAGGCGAACAACTCGAACGTCGGCGCGCAGTTCATCGTGAAAAACTCCGAAGAGTACGTCGTGCGCTCCGTGGGTCTCGCCGAGAGCATGGAAGACGTGCGGAACATCGTCCTGAAGTCGCACCACGGGATCCCCCTGTACCTGCACCAGGTCGCAGACGTCGTGATCGGCGGCGAGGTGCGACGCGGGCTGGTAACGATGGACGGCAAGGGCGAGACGGTCGTCGGGATGGTGCTAAAGCTCATCGGGACAAACACGTCCACGGTAATCCGCGACACGAAGCAGCGCATGGCGGAGATCAACGACGTCCTACCTCCTGGCGTGCGCATCGAGACCTACTACGACCAGGCGACGCTCGTCGCCGCGTGCATTGAGACCGTCACGAAGGCGCTGACGCAGGCCGCCGTGCTCATCGTCGTCGTGCTGTTGCTGATGATGGGCGGATTGCGTCCGAGTCTGGTCGTTATCCTGTCGATACCGTTCTCCGTAGCGTTCTCGTTTGTGCTGATGCAGCGCTTCGGCGTATCGGCGAACCTCATGTCGCTGGGAGGTCTCGCCATCGCGTTGGGACTCCTGGGCGACAGCGCGACGGTCATCATCGAGAACGTGGACCGCATGCTGCGGCGCGGCGACGACGCGTCGGTATCAGACGCCACGCGCGCGGCGTTCGCGGAGGTGATCCGCCCGATCGTCTTCGCCGCCGTCATCATCGCGCTCGTTTTTGCCCCGTTGTTCACGTTGCAGGGCGTGGAGGGCAAGACGTTCCGACCGCTGGCGCAGACGATGGTGTTCGCCCTCGTCGGATCGCTGCTGTATGCGGCGTTCCTCGCTCCGGTGCTCAGCAGTCTGCTCATGAAGCGTCGCCCGGGTGGCGGCGAGTTCGTCATCGTGAGGTTCCTGACCCGCGCGTATCGGCCGGTCGTGACCTTCTTCGTCCGTGTGCCGGTCGCGGCCGTAGGCATCGCAGTGGCGTTGCTTGTGATCGGCGGCGTGCTGTTTACGCGGCTGGGGTCGGAGTTCGTGCCCCGCCTCAACGAGGGCGACCTGCTCATCCGCGCGACGATGGCGCCGTCCATCTCACTCGACGAAGCGCGGGACACGATCCTCCGCGTGGAGCGTCGCATGCTCGCGCGGTTCCCTGAGATAACGCGACTCGTGTCACGCGTGGGTCGCGGTGAGGTCGGCGCCCACGCGGACCCCGTGAACAACGCGGAGATCTTCGTCGCCTTGCGTCCAGAGGAGGAGTGGACCTCGGCTGATAGCCTCGACGCCCTCTACGAAGCGATGGGGCACGAGTTCGAGAACTTCCCAGGCGTGATGTTCAACTTCACGCAGCCCATCGCCGCCGCCGTCGACGAGTTGCTCACGGGCATCAAGGGCGAACTCGCCGTCAAGATATTCGGCCCCGAGACGGACGTGCTGCGAGAGAAGGGCGCGGAGATCGAAGCCATACTGCGCGCCACGCCCGGCGCCGCGGACGTGCAGATGGACCAGCTAGCCGGCGCCCCGCAGTTGCTCATCCGCGTCGACCGAGAAGCAATCGCCCGGTACGGCATCAACGTCGCGGACGTGCAGGAGATCGTCGGAGCGGCTGTTGGCGGAGAGGACGCTGGAACCGTCTTCGAGGGCATCCGGCGCTTCGGCATCTTGGTGCGGTACCACTCGGACAGTCGCAGCACGCCCGAGCAGATTGGGCATATCCTGGTCCATGGACCCGACGGCGTGCGCGTGCCGCTGGATGAGCTCGCGGACATCAACGAGATCGTCGGGTCGCGGCAGATCACGCGGCAGAACAACCAACGCTTCATTAACGTGCAGTGCAACGTCCGAGGGAGGGATATCGGCTCCTTCGTAGAGGACGCGCAGGCCGCTATCGCGGCGGAGGTCGACATGCCCCCCGGGTACCTGACGACGTGGGGCGGGCAGTTCAAGCTGCAGCAGGAAGCGAACCGACGCTTACGCATCGTGGTTCCCGTGACACTGTTCCTCGTGTTTCTATTGCTCTACTCGGCGTTCAACTCGATGCGGAGTTCCGTGCTTATTCTGCTGAACATCCCGCTGGCGCTCGTCGGTGGCGTCGCGGCGCTCGCGGTTACGGGGCAGAACTTGTCCGTGCCAGCGTCCGTGGGCTTCATCGCTCTCTTCGGCATCGCGCTCTCGAACGGCATGGTGCTCGTGTCGTTGCTAAACCAGATGCGGCGCCAAGGCGGGACTATGGCGGAGCTGTGCATCGACGGGGCGTGCATGCGCTTGCGCGCCGTGCTCATGACGGCGTCGACCACAGGGCTGGGCCTGATCCCGCTCGCCCTCGCTACAGGGACCGGCAGCGAGGTGCAGCGACCTCTCGCCACGGTCGTCATCGGCGGGCTGACGACGTCCATGTTGCTGACGTTGCTGGTCATCCCCGCTGTCTATCGGTGGTTCGCCGTACCGCCAGAGCCGGAGGCCGAGCCGGCCTCCTGAACGGCCTACGGCTTCCCCGGAACGCGCTTGCCCTGTAGTCGAGCCCGCGCGGCCAACCTGCCCGGCTACAGCCGGGTCTCGACGCGCCGTTCGGCTCCAAAGGCCGACCATCGGCCGCCGTGGTGTAGTCGCCTGTGACATGGCCCTCTCGCAGCCGCCAGGAGCGCAGCATGGAACTCACAGACGCCGGCTTCGACGCCAGCCGCTTGCGCGCGGCATACGACCTACTGGACGAGGCGCACGCGGCTGGGCGCCTCCCGGGCGCGTCCCTACTAGTCACACGTGGCGAACAGCCGATGGGTTCGCACCGCGTAGCGCGCAAGTACTTCGATCGCGACGATCCGGTAGATGCCGACACCGTCTTCCTTACAGCGTCCGTGAGCAAGCCCGTGACGGTAGCGGCGGCGATGCTGCTGGTCGAACGCGGCAAGATTGGCCTCGACCAGCAAGCGTGCGAGATACTCCCCGCGTTTGGCAATCGCGGTAAGGAGACGATCCTCGTGCGGCACATGATGACGCACACGTCCGGCCTGCCGGACATGCTTCCCGACAACGAGCAACTGCGCCGCGACCACCAGCCGCTCAGTGAATTCGTCCGCCGCATGTGCGAGTTAGAGCTCCTGTTCGACCCGGGTACTCAGATCAGCTATCAGAGCTGCGGCACAGCGATTCTGGGCGCCATCGTCGAGGAGATTGAGGGCGTTCCGCTCCTGACGTTCCTGGAGCGCGAAGTCTTCGAGCCGTTGGGGATGCACAGCACGTCGCTCGGCGTGCGGGACGACCTGATTCCTAGAATCGCGCACGTGAACGTCAGCACGGATGGCCTCGAGTCGGACTGGGGACGGAACACGCCCTACTGGTGGGGATTCGGAGCGCCGTGGGGCGGCATGTTCTCCACCGTGGACGACATCTGGGCACGGATGGCGCGTGCACGACTGCTATACGCGAACCGCCCGCACCGCTCCAAGGAGAGCCAGGGCGCCGCCGAAGACGCATACAACTGTCGCACCCGTGGGAAGATCCCACAGGTAGGACACGCTGCACCCAACCACGCTGACGAAGCCTCCCAGCAGCCAGCCAAGCGTGAGGCGCGCTCGGAGCGTGGTGGCGAACAGGGACGCCGCGACGGCGGGCACGATGAGAAAGCAGAAGACGAGCAGCACCCCAGCGATGCGCACAGATCGCGTCACAACCACGCCGAACATCGCGTAAAAGGCGAAGTCCCAGGCCCGTATGTTGTACCCACGCCGCGCGGCCTCGTCGGGATCGTATGAGATCGTCAGGAGGCGGGCCCGCCAAAACCAGTGGAGCAGACCAACAGCGCCGTACAACGCCGTGGTCACCAGGATGTCCGACCAGGAGACCCACAGGATGGACCCGACCAGAAGCGCCTCGATCTCCTCCGCTCCGTGTGGAAGCCTGCTCATTACTAGAATGGAAGCTGCGGCTGCGACGGCATAGGAGATGCCGATGACGGCTTCCTGCGACACCTCGTGGTTGCGCGTGCGCGTTATCGCGAACAGCCCCGCTCCTACTAGCGTCGCGCCCAGGGCGACCGCGTACGCCATCGGGCTGTCGGGATCCAACCCCACGACCGCTCCCACCGCTGCCCCAAGCGCCGCCACCTGCGCCAGCGCCAGATCGACGAAGATAACTTGCCGTGCCAGCACATGAACGCCGAGGTACGTGTGGATACCCACGAGGGCAAGGCAGGCGACGACAGGGGCAGCCATGACCGCGAGGAATTCCACTATGGCTTCTCCCCCATGGCGGCCTCTAACTCGGACACGATGCGCTCGAACAGATCGACGTATTCCCGCACGTCGTCGAAGGCGTCCACGGAGGCGGGCAGCACAAGTAGCTCAGCCTCGCCGCGATCCGCCAGGGACTTACCGGACCGCGCTGGGTTGTAGTGTGCCAGGACCACCGTTCGGATGCCGTCGGAGCGCATCTGGGTCACCAGACGCGCGAGGTGGCGAGGCCCGGCGGGGATGCCTGGCTTCTCTTCGATGTAGTTCGCGACATCCACCCCCGCCCACTCGGCGAAATAGGACCAGGTGCGATGGAACGCGATAAGCGACATCGGGCCAACGCTGCTCAGTCGCTGCTCCCACTCCTCCGCCCGTTGGCCAAGATCGGATGTGAACCTGGCAAGCCCTGCCTCGTAGTCGTCGGCATGTTGTGGGTCCAACTGGCGCAGCCGCGCGGCGATGCTCGCGGCCACAAGCGCGCCGTTCCGAGGGTCGAGGAGATAGTGGGGGTTGCCCTGCGGATGGATGTCTCCCTGTGAGCGGTCCACTTCACCCTCCGGGATCTCGAGCCTCTCGACCGCCAAGGAAGCGTCGAGCAACCCGGCGCCGCCTGGCGTGACCGCTCGGTTGCGCGCGCCTTCGATCAGCAGGGGTAGCCAGGCTACCTCGAGTTCCAGGCCGTTGTAGATGAGCAATTGAGCGCGATTCACCCGCCGCGCGTAGCTGGGCTTTGCCGCCACGTAGTGTGGATCCTGCGAGCCCTTCGCGATGGCGTACACGTCGACGTGTGACCCGCCCACTGCGCGCGTAAGGGAAGCGAGGTCGGGTGTGGTCGTCACAACGCGTAACGCGGCGTGCGCCCGTGCTCCGATGAGGCACAAGGCGCACACGCTAAGCGCCACTATCAGTTTGCGCATGGCTCGTCCCTTCCACAGATCAATACGCGTGCGCGGGGTGCGACCCGATGGTGAAGCTGTATTGCAGAGCCACCCGGTGCTCGGTGTCCTCGTCATCTGAGAACGTAGCTCCGTATTGCAGGCGCACCGCCTGGAACTCGGTAGGGACATAGGCTATCAGTCCACGCGTTCGTGTGACCGTGAGGTCGTCTTCGGTCAGCCAGTCTCCCGACACCTGTGCCCACCACCGTCTTGTCAGCCGCGTCCGTGCCATGAGCTGTCCGCCGTGGCGTGTCGCGCCGCCTACATCTCCGTGCAGATACTCGACCTGCAGCGTCAGGGCCTTGTGCCGCTGGGTCTCCAAGGGCGTCCACTTCAGCGTGGCGTCTGCTCCCAACACGTTGGAGCGAGCCGAAAGCTCTTCATGCTGCCCGGTCAGGCCCGACGCCCCCACTTCGAACGTGGTGGCGTCGTTCAGATCTACGAGGCTCCGGACCCGACCCAGGAAGGCGACGTCCTCCTCGGCCTCGCCGGAGAAGAGCGCGGAGTTGTCGCCGTTGTAGACGCCCGCCACGAGTTCAGCGTACCAGTCCGTCGGGACAAGCCAGCTCGCTTCGGCGCCCACTTCGTTGAGACCCTCTTCGCCAAACAGTGACTCGTGCGCCATAGGTCGCTCGATGAACGGGTAGCGATGCGTGTGCAGCGGGTTGTGCTTACCGAAGGAGCCCAGGAACTTGCCCGCCTTCAGCGCCAGGCTGCCCGGCAACCCGACGGTGGTAACAAACGCCTCCTCGAGCTCCGGCTCGGAGACGCCGTGTGTTGCAAGGGTGAGGTCCGCTTTCACGTGTGGATCGACGTACGAAGTCAGTCGGAGTTCGAACTCCTGCACGCGCGCCCCTGGAGCCTCCTCGTCGTGTGCATGCGCGTCCTCCTCCTCCTGGGCGTGGTCGGCTTCGTGTCCATGGGGCTCGTCAGACGCGCCATGGTGTGTCGCCTTGTCCACGAGGTAGAGGACGTTGGCGCTGATGGCTGGGTTCGCGGCCCGAGAGACGCCCGTGGCGGTCGACGATTGGGCGCGGGTGGTAGACGACAACAGGAACAGCGCAAGAGCGCTGAGTCCCGCAAGACGGTACAAACACATACAGCGTTCCTAGCATCTTCTGCGTGTAAAGCGGTAGGCAGACGCCAGCGGCAAGGCCGGAAGGACGGCGTCAACAGAAGGCTAGAGGGCGGGCGGGGAACGTCCCAATGCGCGGGGAACAGAGGCGTCGCAGAGCGCGCCCGCGCGCAGCGCGGGGAATGTCCTAGCCAGCGAGCAGAAAGCTAGCACCGGGGCCGCCACCCCAACCGTGGCCTCGACGGAGCGGTATAGGAGACACAGGACGCAGTGGTCTGCGTGCTCGGGGTGGCTCGCGGCGTGCGCCGCGCCGAACACCATCGCTGGTAGCAGTAGCAAGACTAGGAGCGCCGTGGCAAATGCCGCTGGTGGCGTCCGTCTCATGGCGCGCTCCGTCGCTCGTCTTCCAAGTCAGAGCTCCTAAGACGTACGATAGCACGGCCTCCTGGCGCCGGAAAGGCCGCGATGGCTGGTGAAGCGGCTCTGTGGGCGGCGAAGCCGATCTGCGCGAGCGCATCTACGCTCCCGTGCGATTCAGGTACCGGCAGCGCGCGATGTGTTCACCTCACTCCTCTCACGCGGCGGGCGAGAGCCCACGGCCGCGAACACTCGGCTGGCATGTCACGTCGAGAATCGGGCGCCGTGGTATAGTCGCCGTCGACGTGACCTCGCCGCATCCGCCAGGAGCGCAGCATGGAACTAGAGGACGCCGGCTTCGACTCTGATCGTTTGCGCGCGGCATACGACCTATTGGACGAAGCGCACGCGGCTGGACGCCTCCCGGGCGCGTCGCTGCTAGTCACGCGTGGCGAACAGCCAGCAGGCCCGCACTGCGTAGGGCGCAAGTATTTCGACCGCGACGACCCTGTGGAGTCCGACACGGTCTTTCTCACGGCGTCGGTCAGCAAACCCGTCACCGTGTCGGCGGCAATGCTCCTCGTCGAGCGGGGTAAGATCAGCCTCGATCAGCCGGCGTGCGAGATTCTCCCCGCCTTCGGGAATCGCGGTACGGAAAAGATTCTCGTGCGTCACCTGATGACGCATACTTCGGGCCTGCCTGACATGCTCCCCGACAACGAACAGCTGCGCCGCGACCATCGGCCTCTCGGCGAATTCGTCCGCCGCATGTGCGAGCTGGAACTGCTCTTCGAGCCGGGAACGCAGATCAGTTATCAGAGCTGCGGCACGGCGATCCTGGGCGCCATCGTCGAGGAGATTGAGGACGTACCCCTTCCAACGTTCCTACAACGCGAGGTTTTCGAGCCGCTAGGGATGCACAGCACGTCGCTGGGCGTGCGGGACGACCTGATTCCTCGCATCGCTCACGTGAACGTCGGCACGGATGGCGTCGACACCGACTGGGGATGGAACACGCCCTACTGGTGGGGATTCGGAGCCCCTTGGGGCGGCATGTTCTCCACCGTGGAGGACATCACCCTTTTCCTACAGGCATTCATGGGAGCCGACGGCGGGCCGTTCAGCAGAGCGACCGCCGAGGCGATGCTCGCCGACCAGACGACGGGCATGCCCGCGATACCCGCGGAGCAGAAATACGGCCGCGTGTGGGGTCTCGGCTGGCGACTACAGCCTCCCGCGGGATCGTGCTACGGCGACCTCGCCTCCCCTGGCGCGTTCGGACATCACGGCGCCACGGGAACAGTCGTCTGGGCAGACCCCGCCCGCTACACAACGTGCGCGCTCTTCACGACCCAGCCTCTCGCCACCAGTGGCGCGTTGCTCAGCCGAGTGTGCAATGTCGTAGCGGCGGCTACGGAACTGTCGGAGTTAGACGCCCTGCTTCTATGATCGAATTCACGACCGACTCCGGCACACGCGTGAAGGTGTGGGTGAAATCGCCCGGCGAGATCGAAGCGCACACGCGGGCGCAGATCAACGAGATGGGTCGGCTACGCTTCATACACGACCACATCGCCATCATGCCCGACGTCCATCTCGGGATGGGAGCCGTCATCGGTAGCGTCCTGCCCGCGAAGGACGCCGTCTCGCCCAATATCGTGGGAGTGGACATCGGTTGCGGCATCAGCGCCTACGACACTGGGATCACGCGGACGGCGTTCAAGGAACGCATCGCGGAACAGGACATGGACGAACGCGCGTTCTGGTCCCTGTGGGACATGGAGACTGTGCGGGACGTCCCTACCGGCTTCAAATCGCACAAGCGCAGACAGAATTGGGACGGGTTCGGCGTCTCCCTGCGCGCGAAGTCGCTGCGCCCGCTCATGGCGGAGAAGGCGCAGTACCAGCTTGGGACGCTGGGAGGCGGGAACCACTTCGTCGAGGCGCAAACGGACGAACGGGGGCACGTATGGTTCATGGTGCACTCCGGTTCGCGTCACACGGGTCTGCGCATCGCGAATTACTACAACGAAGCGGCTAAGAAGCTCCTCGCGCGCACGAAGACGCCATATCCGCGCAACCTCGCTTATCTACCTAAGAGCCACGACCTGTTCCACGACTACATGCACGACATGGGCTGGGCGGTATCGTTCGCGCTCGAGAATCGGTGGCGCATGCTCGAAGCCGCGGTGGTCAACTTCCTGGCGCTAGCGGACATAGACTCGCCAGCGGGCGTGCGGGTGCGACGCGACGGCATCAACATCCACCACAACTTCGCCCGGCCGGAGCGCCACTTCGGCGAGGAAGTCGTCGTGCACCGCAAGGGCGCGACGTCGGCAAGCGACGGCGAGGTCGGCATAATCCCCGGATCCATGGGCGCCAACTCCTACATCGTTCGTGGGAAGGGGTCCGCAGACAGCTTCGCGTCGTGCTCGCACGGGGCGGGGCGGGTGATGTCCCGCACGGCGGCGCGCAAGACGATCGCGCAGGACGACTTCCAACGGGCGTTGTCCGGCACGTTCACACGCGCCTCGCGAGGCTATATTGATGAAGCCCCGCAGAGCTACAAGGACGTGGACGAGGTCGTGCGGCGGCAGGCGGACCTTGTGGACACCACGCATGTGCTGCGTCCCATCATCACCCTCAAGGGCGACTCAAAGGCGCGAGATGACTAGGCGATCTACGTTCGCGGCGTGCGTTCTGGCGCTCCTATCCATCTTGGAAACTCGAAGCATGGCGGATCAGGCGACGGAGCCGTATCAGGGCGACGAACAGCCTCTCCACGGCTCGACAGACAACGGCGTGAACGTGTTGCTGGACCACGCCCACCAGTTCCTGTTCTTCGGCGCCTGGGACGTGCCTCCAGCCATCCGCGCCGGTGGCTTCCGCGTCGTGTCGAGCCAGGCGACGCTGGACAGCGTGCTGGAACCGGGCGGCAAGAGTCGCATACGTGTGAAGCAGGGCGACCACCGTCCGTTCGGGTGGTGGGAGAACGCCGACTACAACGTCATCGTGACCTACCAGGTGGACTCGAACGCTCAGGCGTATCTGCCCGAGGAGATCGCCTCCGTCCGCGCGTTCGTCGAAGCGGGTGGCGGCCTCGTGATGATCGGCGGAGGACGCCACAATGAGGAAGCTGCGGGGCAATGGCCACTCAACGACCTGGCGGGCGAATTCGGGGCGCGCTTCACACCTCGCCGGGCGCCCGTGACGCGCGTTGGTGAGGACAGCGTGGCGGACGCGCTTGATCTCCCGGACGGCGCGGAAACCGGCGTCATTGATGCAGGACGGGAGTGGGAGACGCTCTTAGGCGCCGACAAGGGAGCAGCCGGCGCCAGCCGTAGTTTCGGCGCTGGGCGAGTCGTCGCCGTGGCCGACCTCGACATGCTGAAATGGACGGACGATCCCGACGCGAAGGTGAACGGAGACTTCCTGAGCGAGGCGTTGGCGTGGGTAGCGGCGGGCTCAACTCCGGTGGGAGGCCCCAGAAACCTGCCGCGCGAGGCGTGGGGTGGCGGCGCCATCTACCCAGAGCTGGAAGCGAGCGTCGGCCAGGTGACGGTGTTCTACGCCCGCAACCAACCCGAGTGGATGCTCGACGTCATTCGCGACGACATGCCGGACGTGAAGGCGAAGATCGAGTCGTGGTTGCCGTCCGCGCCGTCGGACGAGGGGATGCACCTCATCCTGTCGGCGGGCGCTGGAGGAGGCTGGGCGGTCAACATCTACACGCCCAAGGAAGTGGGCATCATCGCCCTCGACACAGAGGCGATCCTGTCGATTTTCGCGCACGAGCTCGCCCACACGATGGACGAGGGGCCGCCAGGCGCCGACGGGAAGATCGGCGGGCGCATGCCGTGGCCCTACAGCGAGGCGCACGCGGGATGGTTCCAGGGCAAGGTCGAGGCGCTTCGCACTGGAAAGCGTGGCGGACACGACCCTAACGCCACCCTCAACGACGATCCCGGCCACCGCTCCGTGGACGTCGCCAGCCTGGAGAACGGCGGCCCGGATAGCAGCGTCGCGTGGCGCAAGCTCTGGTGGATATGGCAGAAGCTGGACGACCGTTACGGCCCGACGTGGTACGCGCGCTGGCTATGGGTCAAGAACACGCGATGGGGAGCGACGCCCGACCGCACGCTCACGTGGGATGACGTCGTCGAGGACATGAGTATCGCCGTGGGCGAGGATCTGTTCCCGTTCTTCCGAGAGATCGGGACGACGATGGGTCGGGAGCGTCTCGGCGAACTGGAGTTCCTGGGAGACCGGCTGAACTTGCCGACGGCCACCATCGAACTGACCGACGCGGGCGAGGCGCGCTTGGAGGCGATTGGCGACTACCGCGCCCCGTGGCGCTAAACTCCGAGAGCGCCTTGCCGACACACATTCTGTGCGGAGACGACGAGGTCGTCGCCGTTGGCGCTGTCCCTTCCCCCTTTCATAAAGGGGGAAGGCTAGGATGGGGGTTCGGCCCATCCACGCAAAGCGACCCACAGCGAGTATCAGACGGGCAGTTGGTCGTGGAGCTCTCGCAGCCTGGCGTCGATGCGGTCTTTCACCAGTCGCTCCCCGTCCAGGGCGACGTGCGACAGCGGTGGTAGGAGTTCCTCGGGCAATTGGCTGCGCGCGCTCGCGAATCGGATGGCGTGGAGCGACAGCCATTCGAGCGTCGCTGGACTGTTCTCCGCGGAGAAGTCGTTGACGCAGAACAGCAGGTCGTCCCTGCGCACGCGGTCTGAGCCGTTGGCCCTGGCTCTGCGAACGGCGCGCATAGCGAGGGTGGCCAGATCCTCGCCGTTGAGCGAATCCGCCGCTGGATGACGCATCGCCCCGGCGAGGTCGACATCGTCTGCGAGTTCCACTCCCAACTCACGGAAGGCGTGCCGCGCTACCGCTTCGCGCCCCGTCGGAGTGGGTAGTAGGTAGATGAGCGTGTCCATGAGGGGCGTGGCCAGCATCTGTGGGTCGATCTCGTGGGGTCGCGACGACGCTCCGACAAAGAAGACCTGCCCACGGTTCTCGGATCTCCCAAGCCAGTCGAGAAGCAGACCCGTCGCGCGCGTCTTCGGCGCCGCTGGCCTGTCGTGGTGGTGGAACGTGCGGTCCACCCGGTCGAGGCAGAGGAAGCTGGGACCGATGGAACGCGCGTACGACAGCGCCAACAGCAGGTCGTTAGCGTAGTCGTCGTCCTGCGCCTGTCCCGGCGCTGCCGCGCGGATGCCCAGTTCGTCTGGGGATCTCAACCGCAGCACGGGGAGCGTCGTCGTGCGGGATAGCGCGCGCAGGGTCAGGGTCTTGCCCGTGCCCGGCGGGCCGAATAGCCACAGCCCGTTGCCAACGCTTGTTCCATCGCCTGCGAGGAGCCGTGGCATTACTTGCTCGAAGTACGTACGCACATGCCCCAAGCCGCCGATGGAATCTATGAACACGTCGCCGGTGACGAGTTCCAAGAGTCCGCGCGAGAAGCGGTCCACCTCCCGCGCCTTCGTGTCCAGAACGTGCTGCCGCTCGAAGGTGTCGGAGTTGGGGCCAGAACGCAGAAACGCGTCGTGGACCCCCTGAAGCGTGAGCCCCGCCGTCAGCTGCGCGGCATCCCGCTGCCTGATCCCCTCACCGTAGCGCAGCGCGTCGGGGAACTGGAGGTCGTCCCGCTCCGGTGGCCACTCGTCCACCATCTTGCGGTACTCCTCGGAGTACGCCTCTTCCTCGTCTTCGGCCTCAGGCACGGGCTCCCAGTGCGGAGGTAGGGTTGCCAGGTGGCGCAAGAACCCACGTCGCTCGACGAGACCAGGTAGTGGGACCTCGATAGAGACTACCTCGCGGCTCTCAATGAGCTCCGGCGCGACATCGCCAATGTTGTGGGTGAGGAGGATGAGGATGTTGCGGTGGGCGCGGATGTTACGGTTCGACGCCCACTCGGCGATGGTCTCCACTGCGAGCGCGGATTCCGTCTCCCCGATGACGTCATGCCGCCGCGAGCGATGTAGGTTGGGCGCGAGGAGCTCGAGACGGTCGACGATGATGGCGACGCGGCGCGATCCGTACGGAGTGCGGTGGAGCATCGAACCCACGCGGCCCAGCGCTTCGGGGAGCGGCATGTTCGCGCCGATCCCAGCGTTCTTGGTGTTGATGCCGCGATTGATACCTCGCGCGGTATCGAGGGGCTCGATTCGCAGCAGCGTGTTGAACAGCTCATTGTCAGCGTAGCGGTGGAAGGGGCCGCCGTCCTTCGCGTCGTCGCGCGCGCAGTCTCGGAAGTCGCCGTGCGTGAGGAAGAGTCTGGCGAGCCCGGCGAGCGCGGCGCGGTCGTCGTCCACCAACGCCGCCCGTTGCGCGAACTTGTACAGTGGTGTGTTCAGTCCGTGCCGCCAGCGGTCGTCGGCGCTTCCGCCGCCCCGGACGCGAGGATTCTCAGGGAACCAGGCGCCTCGGAGGCGGTTGTACGCCATGACGAACCAGTCGTGTTCCTCGCCGTGGTCGTCCAACAGTTGGGCGAGGTTCCACGCCAGCCACTCAATGAACGGCAAGTAGCCGAACGTGCGGTGGGCCACGATGTCCTGGACGTTCAGATGCAGGACGAACTGGTGCGCCGTCCTCGCCTCGTAGTGGTCTCTGATCTTGTCCCACGCATCCTGTATCACGCGCGTCCTCCGACAGACGGCAGGACGGTTCGTCGGAGCGCGTCCAGCGTGCGTTGTGACGCCCCCAGATTGTCGAGGACGTACGCTCGCGCCGCGGCGCCCGTCGCGCTCGCCACCGCGGGCGTCTCCGCCAGCTTGATGAGATGGTCGGCCAACTCTCTCGAGCTCTCGACACGTTGGGCGCCGCCCGCGTCCATGAGTCCATACGCCTCCGGGGCGTTGTCCATGAGGGGACCGAAGACTACAGGCAAGCCGTGTACCGCTGGTTCCATGACGTTGTGGACGCGGTAGTTGAAGCTGCCGCCCACGAAGGCTGCCTGCCCCATCGTGTAGAGGCCTGCAAGCAGCCCAACGCGATCTATGAGCACGGCATCGAGATCGTCTGGGTCGGCGGCGCTATCCAGAGCGCTCAGTCGCGCGGATCGCAGACCCTCGCTCGCCATTCGCTTCTCAGCGTCCGCCAGGCGCGCTGGCTCCGACTCGTGCGGCACTAGAACGAGTCGGGCGCTCGGCACGCGCTCACGGAGCGCCATGAACGCGGGGATGAGTACTTCTTCGTCGGGAGCATAGGTGCTGCCCGCTACGACGCAGAAGTCGCTCCATTTTGGAAGCTCGGCCCGGAGTGGCGGGGCGCCTTCGGCGCGTTCGAACACCTGATCGAAGCGAGTGTCGCCCGTGACGATCACCTCGGCGTCGGGGCCGCAGAGCTGTCGCAGTCGTTGGGCGTCGTCTTCCCCGACGGCGCACTGCAACGCTATTCGGTTGTGTACGTGGCGAAGAAGGCCGCGCAGGCCAGGCCTCAGGCGCTTCGATGTCGCGTGCATCGTCCCAGCGATGAGCGCGCAGGGGATGTCGCGCCGGTGTGCTTCCCAGACGCAGTTCGGCCATATGTCGAACTTCGAGAACAGGAGCGCCGTGGGCCGGATGAGGTCGAAGAACCGCGTCACGTTGCGGCGTGAGTCCAGGGGCAAGTACGTCGCCAGATCCTTGTGCGGGTACCGCGTCATCCCCGCGTGCACGGACGGAGAGAAGCAGGTCACGGCGATTCTGTGCGTCGGCCAGAGCTCACGCAGGATGGGCTTCGCCTGCTCGAATTCGCCTACGGAAGTAGCGTGCAGCCAGAGACCGGGCAGCGCGGCGCGATCAGGGGCGACGTCTTCGAGGTCGCGAAGCTGCTGCGTGAGGTCCGCTTCCGCGCGCCGCTGTCCGGCGGATACGTCACGCGCCTTGTCGTCCACGAGGGCGCCGACCCTCATGCCCACCGCCATGAGAGGGGTGACCACGCCACCGTAGAATGCGCGCCATGCGGATTCGCTCATTGCCCATCCATCGCGGTCGGCTCACGGGTTCTCGACGCCACGACGATTATACACGGCCGGCTGAGCTCCCACCTCCGCAGCGCGTTTGGCGGCTTGCTCGCGGACGAACTGCGGCATATCCTCAACCGCAGGATACCCCAGCCTCGCCGCTTAGCGGCGCGTCTGCCCACCCGACGGCTGGAGGAAATGGAGGTCGATGATGCGTACCGATATGCCTCGTTTCGCGCGTGCCGCACTCCCCTATGTCGCGACGTTCATCGCCACGGTGGCTCTCGCCTCCGTAGCAAGCGCGGCGCTCCTCACCGACGACTTCTCCAACGCAGACTGGGAGGCCCGCTGGGAGATCCACGACGACGGGACCGACGGCAATCCCAGCAACTGGGTGCTCGGGCCTGGGGGCGGCGTCCCGGACGGGGCGTTCGGCAATACGGAGAACACGCTTCGCGGACCCGGCGTGGGCGGGAACGACGAGCAGGCCGGATCCTACGCCCTCACGCTGGAACCCACGGCCCCGAACTGGACCGACTACTCCGTCTCCTGCGAGATGTTCCATCTCGACAACGACTACGCAGGCCTCTTCGTCCGCTACGTGGACGAGCTGAACTACATCCGCGTCTGGTCCAAGCAGGAGGAGGCGGACGTTGGGAACGCCACGACGTACAGCATCGACAAGCAGATAGACGGCGAGTGGACGATGTTCCACAAGACCGGTGGCCCTGGCGTCGGCGGCGACGGCATCAGTGGAACAGCCGTGCCCAAAGGGGTCGACCAGATCCAGCAGCAGGACTGGTTCAATATGACAGTCGAGGCGGTTGGCGACACGGTGACGATGTACCTGAACGGCGCGCTCGTCGATGCCGTGCAGGACGCAGACTTCGCTCCCGGCGCCACGCTCGGGAAGGGCTCCATCGCTCTCTACAACTCCACGAATCCGATGGCCTATGACGACGTCGAGGTCGGCAGCCTGAGTGTCGAAGCGCGAGGCAAGGCGGCCGTCTCTTGGGCGCGCCTGAAGCGAGGCGTCCGCTAGCTCCGCGTGTGCATCCGCCCGAGCGGTGTGGCAGACACTGTAGCGGGAGGAAACACGATGCAGCGTGCGGACGGAGGGTGGCTGCCCGGCGTGCACGGGGCGCCGGGGATACAGACTGACCCTGAGGCATACGAGCTGCTAAACCGCGCGACCGATCCCGACGGGCGCCTGACCGCCGCGATGTGGGACATAGCGCCCTGGGACGATCGACTCGTCCTCGACCTGGGCGCCGGCACGGGTTTCTTCGCGCCCATATTCGCGGAGCGCGCCCGGCACGTGTTCGCCGTCGAGCCTGATGACCAGCTCCGATGCCTCGCCATGGAGCGCGTGACGCGGGAGCAGCGCGCTGGCGTGTCCGTGATGACGGGTTCCGCAGAGCGCATCTTCCTAGCGGATCGCAGCGTCGACGTCGTCCACGCGCGATTCGCGTACTTCTGGGGGCCAGGCTGCGAGCCCGGTCTCCGTGAGGTTGCTCGCGTGCTACGGCCGGGCGGCGCCGCGTTCATCATCGACAACGACGACACGCAGGGCGCGTTTGCCGAGTGGACGGGGCGTAGCTCTACCTATCCCCGTCGAGACCAGGCGGCCGTTGAGGAGTTCTGGCGCAGCCAGGGGTTCGACATTGAGCGGATCACTGTGGAGCTACGGTTCGCGTCTTACGAGGAGTTCTCACGGGTCGTCAGGAACGAATTCCCTGCCGACCTCGCAGCAGAGATCGAGTTGGAGCACTCCGCATCTAGCCTGGCGTTCAGCTACGCGCTGCTCCTGTTCCATCGGACGTACTGACAACGAGCACGTCCCGCCGCACGTGGCAGCGGCGAAGAGCGTGCCATCATCGCCGCCGGACGTACCGGCAGCCGTGCCACCGCTGCCGTATTGGAAGCTTTCTCGGCCCATCAAGGTGTCGCCGCTAAGCGCCACCGCAGTCGGCTATGACCACAGCGGGGCGCCGTCCGGTACGTGGCGGGCGATTACGTCCTCGTCCAGTTCGACCCCCAAGCCAGGCCCGTCCGGGACCGTCATGTAGCCGTCCTGTATCGGGTTCTTGTAGTCCAGCATGGCGCTCCACAGCGGAATGTTGCCCGAGTGATATTCCAGCGCGAGGAAGTTCGGAATCGTCGAGCAGATGTGCGCCGCCGCGACCGCGGTTATCGCGCTTGCCATGTTGTGCGGAGCGATGGACATGTGGTGCATCTCGGCGAGTTCAGCAATCCTTCGCGTTTCGATGGCTCCTCCGCTCCAAGGGATGTCCGGCTCCAACAGGTCGCACGCCTGCTTCTCGATCAAGTCACGGTGTAGCTTCGCCCCGTACAGTATCTCGCCAGTGCAGATGGGCGTCTCTGTCTGCATGCAAATCTTCGCGAGAGCGTCCACGTTCCCCCACTCCCACCGGACGGGGTCTTCGAGCCACAGCAGGTCGAGATGCTCCACGTCCTTGCAGATGCGGAGCGCGTCGGGAGCGTTGAAGGAACCGTGTAGATCGACGGCCAGGTCGATATACGGCCCGATGGCATCCCGAAGGTGCGCGATGATCGTAACGATGTGCTCGTGCTCACGGCGGCTGATGGAACGATCGTAGACGTCCTTCTTCCACGGATTCGCGACATCCACGTCGAACTTGATGGCGTCGAAGCCCTCCGCGACGACTCGCTTCGCCTGCGCCACGAAGGCGGCGGGCTCGTAGACAGCGTCCAGATCGCCTGTCGCGCGCACCTCGCGCCACCGACGGGCGTACTCCTCTGGCGTCCAGAAGGCGCCCGCGTGGCAGTCGCAGTACATCCGCACCCGGTCGCGGAGCTTGCCTCCCAGCAGCGCATGCATCGGCTGGTCGCACGCTTTGCCCTTGATGTCCCAGAGCGCGATCTCGATACCCGCGCCGGCGCCCTGCATCTGCCACAGATGGTCATGGTGCAACTGGTTGATGTTCGTTGGGTCGCGCCCAACGAGCATCCGGCGCAGGTTCTCGCTGGACGCGCCCCTGCGGCACTCCCCTAAGCCGGTGATGCCCTCGTCCGTGTGGACGCGCATGAGCGTCCAGTTACGGTTCTCGGGGCCGAGCGGTGGCGTAACCTCAACGTCTGTGATGCGCATATCGGCTCCCATCGCGTTGTGCGGGCGGCGTGATCTTCGTGCCGCCGCAGGCGCCCTAGGCGCGTCTCACTCCGCGGCTTCGATCACTACACCGGACGCCATGAGCTCCTCGTTGAGTTCGATTCCCAGACCGGGGCCGTCAGGCACGGCCACGCGTCCGTCCGCGTCCGGTAGCAGCGGTTCGGCGACGGTCGTCTGGAGCGTCTCAGGCGTCAGGACGGGCGGGTCGCAGGGGAATTCGATCATGGGGCAGTTGTCCACCGTCGCCATCGCGTGGAGCGTTGCCGCCATGTAGAAGGAGAACGTCCCGCCGCCCGTGACGTGCGGGATGACGAGCTTGTGCGAGGCGTCCGCCATGTCGGCGACCTTCCGCAAGCCAATGATGCCCATGTTGCCCATCAGCGTGACGTCTGGTTGCAGAACGTCGTAGGCGCCCTGCGCGAGGTGTTCGCGGAAGTCGTACGGCGTCGGCGTGTGCTCGCCGCCCGCCACGAACATGTCCACCTCGGCAGCGATCTCCGCTAGCCCGCGGATGTCCGCGCGGGGCAGCGGCTCCTCCAGGAAGTACACGCGCAGTTGGTCGAGTTCGCGCGCGATCCGCACCGCCGTCTGATGGTCCCAGAACTCATAGCCCGGCGAGTTGTTGTTCTGGTTGGCGTCGACGAGCAGAAGCAATTCGTCGCCGACAGCTTCGCGCACCGCCTCGACGACGGCGACATCGTCCCATGGGTTCTGCCGGTGCAGCCGCAGCTTGACCGCCTTGTAGCCGAGGGCGGCGAGTTCCGTCACCTGCCGCACATGCTGTTCGGTCTCCAGCAACCGGCTCGTGGCGGCGTACACGGGAATGCGGTCGCGTCGGCGTCCGAGCATGGGGGAGATCGAGATGCCGGCGGCTTTCCCCACGATGTCCCACAGCGCGATCTCGAAGCCTGCGGCTCGTCGACCAGACATGTTGGGTCGGCGGCCGCTCATGTGCTGGTCCCAGAACTCGCCGACCGTGAAGGGATCGACGCCCAGGAGCATGCGAGCCGATCCGCCCGTGTCTGGGCCGATGCCGACGATGCCCTCGTCCGTGTAGACGCGGTGGAACGAGAACGCAAACGACGTCGCGTGCCTACCACCAGGGGCGCTCCATGCGGGCAGCCACGGCTCCGGCAACGGGATGGGCTCGCGGTTCCTGACGGTCTCGACCTTGGTGATCTTCATGCTGGTCCGTTCGTTGCTTGCGATGCGCGACGGCGATGGAGGACGTTTAACACGGTAAGACGACTTGTGGAAGGTGACAGCGGACGCCGATCAGGTAGATCGCTCATTTCATGCATCGGCGGCCGACTACGACAGGTGATCGAGGAACGGCATGGTCTGCCGCTGCAGGTCATCGAGCGTCGCTGGCTTCGGACTGCGGTGGAGATGCTCTTCGAGCCACCAGGCGCCCTCGATTTCCAGCCCCGCAAGCAGACAGCGTACACCGATGTCGACAGGCAGGGCGCCCGCACGGTCGTACGCTTCCAGAAAAGCGAGCATGGCGTCCATGTCCTCGTTCAGCGTCCAGAACCAGATCGCGGCGATGTCCCACTCGGGCGATCCCAGCAGCGCATCGGCAAAGTCGACCAGACCAGAAAGGCGCCACTTATCTCCGACGCTCTGCACAAGGACATGGTCCGCCGCCATGTCCGCTTCGCACACGACTCGCTGGGCGGGCGCGTCGTCTCCGGCGATGCGCTGCAGCGCAGCAATCAGCTGTTGTCGCACGGCGTTGGGCGCCTCCACGAGGCTATGGATCATGTCCGTGAGCGGTTCCGTATGGTAACGGGCCACGGGAACGGCGCTGGCCGCTTCGGTGGGTAGCCCGTGTAGGACGCAGAACGCCCTGCCCAGATGACGGCCTATGCGCTTCCTGTCGTCGGTCGGCGCCTCGTCCCAGACGCCTCTGAGTGGCTGGCCCGGTAGCCTGGCCATGACGAGGTAAGGGTGCGCGCCCTCGAACATGCCCGCCTCCAGCACTGCCGGGAAGGGAGCGCCGGCTTCCTTCAGCAGACTGAGGACGGCCAGCTCCGTGCTATGCTGCCGCCTCGCGTCCCGGCGGTAGACCTTCACCACGCGGCCGTCGTCGGTCTCGTAGACGACGCTGTTCCCATCGTATACTAGGCGCGCGTCGCTCGCGGCGGAGCCCATGATCTTCGCTGCCACGGCGCCCCAGTCCATCCCGTCGGCCTCCGGTGCAGATGGTTCGTAGTGTGTAGAGGTCGTGCTGGCGCCCCGCAGCCGTGCCGTGCGTCCGGCGTCCACCAGGATCTGCGCCGTGCCTCAACTGACCATGCCGCCGCGGCTCGCCGAGACGTGCGATCATTCAGACGACACCAGGGCGTGGTTCGCGGCGCTGCCTCGGTCTGTCGCCGACCTCGCCGCTCGATGGTCCCTCGACATCGGCCGACCTTACAAGGACGCCAGTTGCTCGTGGGTCGCGCCATGCGTCACGCGAGATGGGACGCCAGCCGTCCTGAAGCTCGGAATGCCCCACATGGAAGCGCGCGACGAGGCGCACGCCCTGCGGTTCTGGGCAGGCGCGGCGGCGGCTCGCTTGCTGCGGCACAACGCGGCATCAGGCGCGATGCTCCTCGAGCGGTGCGACCCGGGGGAGCCGCTAAGCGATAGGCCGGAGGACGAACAGGACCGGGTGATCGCCGGGCTGCTGCCCCGCCTGTGGCGCATGCCTCCCGACGCACATTCCTTCAGGCCGCTGTCGGAGATGACCGCCGCGTGGAGCGCGGAGGCGTTGGAAGATGCCGACCACTGGGGCGATCTGGGTCTGACGCGGGAAGGTCTCGGCCTCTTCGCTGAACTGCCAACCAACGCTCCTCACGAAGCCCTGCTGGCGACCGACCTACACGCGGGGAATGTCCTGAGCGCTCGGCGTGAGCCGTGGCTCGCGATAGACCCCAAGCCCTTCTTCGGCGACACCGCGTACGACGCCACACAGCACCTCTTCAACTGTGGCGAGAGGATGCGCGCCGATCCCCACGGCACGATCCGCCGGTTCGCCGACCTCTTGGAGGTAGATCACGAGCGCGTCCGTCTCTGGATGTTCGCTCGCGAGGCAGTGGACCTACGGCGCGACGCCCACCGCGCGGATTCACTCGCGCGCCTCCTGGCGCCGTAGCGTGTCAGTAGATGCGAATGCGGTTGCCCTGCATCCCCGTCAACGCATCCACCGCGAGCCACAGCCCGCCCACGACGAGCATCCCAACGATGACCCCAATGAAGAACCGGCGGCCGGTGGCGTATCCACGCGCGCCCGACAGCCGAAGCACGGACAGCTTGGCCGCCCACGCGATGAAGAACGAGAACCAAAGCTGGTTCACGATCCACCCGCCCTGCGCCAGATACCCCAGGGGATGCAACGGCCACCACGCGAACGCGCGGTGCGCGACGGTCAGCGCCAGCATCGCCAACGCCCCCACGCCTGTCCAGGCATATCCCCACAGCGACGCGCCCGCAGGCGTTTGCAGCTTCGACTCTACGAACTTCCACGGGAGCGCCGGGAACGTCTGGAAGTACTGCGGATGTAGGTTGAGACCGCCGTACGTGCCCGTGAGGTAGAGCGTCACAACGTAGCACCCGGCCAGGCTCAGCATCACGGCGACGACCATCGACGCGGACCCCGACCCACGTCGCACGTTCGCCCGGTGGTGGAGGTACACGCCGTTGGCCGCTGGAGCCATGAGGTACGTCAGCAGATCCCCTACCCAGACGAGCGTCAATCCCATGCCGACGATACCGGCTGGGCCGAGCCGTGTGACGCCAACCGCCGACACGATGAAGCCCAACGGCACGATCGCAGGCACCATCGTCGCGATGCCCGCCTGCGCCATGAGCCGCGTCAACGACAGCCAGATAATGAACGCCGACCCCACGACGAGCGGCGATACCCACGCGGGCACGCCCGTTAGCGTAACCATCACGCTCATCGCGGCCGCGCCTACCGCGAAGAGGATCAGTTGTCGGCGCTCGCGGGGGATCGCGCGGCGCGCTAGCCAGACCATGCCAGCCACGAGTACAAGCATGGCTCCCATCTGCTGATGCGCCATGATCGCGCCGGCGGGGCCGCTGCCGGTCCATGGCCCCAGCGTTTCCGCGTGGCCCTGGAAGAGACGTCCGTAGACCCACTGCGCCGGAAGCGACAGAAGGAAGAATGCCCACAGGCTGAACGCGAGTTGCGACTCGATGAAGTAGGCGAAGCCCACCATGAGGAAGTTCAGGCGGACCACCGGCTGCGTTACGTAAGGAATCGAATGACGGATAACCCAACGAGGCTCAAACCGGGGAATCTCAGGGAAGTAGCGGTTGAGGGCGTTCAGGCTTTCGAGCAGGACGGGGAGGAGGAAGCCTATCCAAAAGAGAGGAGCGCGGAGGATGGGCGGGCCGGCCCTGTCCCTGTCCTCCTCCACAAGGGCAAGCGCTACCTGCGCTATGGGGAAGATGAGTCGCTCCTGCTCCACCCACGTGCGGCGCAGCAGGTGCACCGCAGCCACCACGGCGACCGCCATCGCCAACACGAACAGCGCCCACCAGGTCAGCGGTCTCGACCACGCCTCCCATGGGACGGGGTTGCGTTCGAAGCCCTCGTACATGAGTCGCACGGCGCTTCGGTCGAGAGGGGTCGCCGACGGCGGGAGGCGCGGGCGTATGCGCAGATCCCACTCGTTCTCGTCGGTGGCGTAGTACGTCGCGCCGGTCGTCATGCTGAAGAACGGGCCGCCGAAGCCGCGTGTAGGGATGACCGTCGCCACCATCATCATCGAGAAGGCGACGAGGAGTTCCGCGCGCGTCAGAGCCCACCGAGGCTTGAGACGCCTCAGGGCAATCTGTGGTCCGACGACGATAGCGAACAGGAGGAAGAACGCGGCGGGAGTCGCGGAACTGAGCCCCAGACGGGTGCCCTGGATTAGGAACTCGGTCACGGGGAGCAGCGCCCCGATGCCGAGCGACAGCACGGCGCCGAGAATGAACGCGCGCTTCGTCATGTCGCCTCATCCGAGGGGAGTGGAATTTGCCGTCATGTCGATCCGTGGTAGGCTCGCTGCACCCCACCGGGAGACGCCCCGACCCTTTCTGGCATAAGGAGTGACGCGTGTCAAACAAGCCCCCTGACAAGCCGAGGGTGTTCATCACACGTCCCATACCGGACGAAGTCGTCGCGGAACTCCGCGAGACATGCGACGTCGAGATGTGGCACACGAGCGCCGTCTCGGCCCCTACCGCCGAGAAGATCGGCGCCCTCGACGGGCTGATGACGTACGGCCACGAGCTCATCACGGACGAGATGATGGCGTCCGCGCCCGGGCTCAAGGTGATCGCCAACGTGGGCGTGGGGTACGACCATATCGACGCGAACGCGGCGCGGGCACGCGGGATCGAAGTGGGGAATACACCGGGCGTATTGAGCGACGCGACTGCTGACATGACCTTCGCTCTGCTGCTGGCGGCGGCGCGGAACGTCGTACCGGGCAACCGGCACGTGCAGGCTGGCGACTGGCAGTATTACGACCCGAACATCCTGTGGGGCCAGGACGTCCACGGCTCGACAATCGGGATCGTGGGCATGGGTCGTATTGGTTACGCCGTGGCGAAGCGCGCCCTCGGCTTCGACATGAAGGTCCTCTACAACAAGCGCACGCGTCGCACGGACTGGGAAGACGAGCTCGGCATGGAATACGCCGAGCTAGACGACCTACTCACGCGCTCCGACTTCGTGACGCTGCATCCTCCAATGTCCGACGAGACGCGCAACCTCATCGGCGCCCGGGAGCTTGGGCTGATGAAGTCGCGCGCGGTGCTGGTGAACATCGCGCGCGGCGGCGTCGTGGATCACGACGCGCTCTACGAGGCAATGAGCGAGGGCCAGATCACGGCTGCCGCGCTGGACGTCACGGAGCCGGAGCCGATTCCCGCCGACCATCCGTTGCTGTCGCTCGACAACGTCCTCGTCGTGCCGCACCTCGGTAGCGCCACTGTGCAGACGCGGACGAAGATGGTGCGTATGGCGGCGGAGAATCTTCTCGCCGGGCTGAGTGGCGAGGCGTTGCCGTATTCGGTATTCGGCCAGTAATCGAAGGAGACGACCATGCCGCCCACGACCGTTGAGAAGTGGCACGTCCACGACTTCACGCTCCGGTGCGTGGAGGCGCACGACAACCCGTGTCGGGTGGCTGCCACAGCCACGCTAGGGCACGAGTCGGGAGCGGAGTTCCGCGACATCCCCGCCTTCCACGATGGTGGCGACATCTGGAAAGTGCGCTTCTCTCCCACGATCGAAGGTCGGTGGACCGGCACGGTGTCTTCCGAGCAGACGGCGTTGGACGGCACGGAACTGGACCCGATCGACTGCGTGCCAAACACGAACCCCAACGTGCGCGGTCGCCTGCAGACCGACCCATCGTACCCTCGCCGCTTCGCCTTTGAGAACGGCGACCCGTTCGTGCCGCTAGGGTTCGAGTGCGACTGGCTGTTCGCGATCCATCAGAGCCGCCCGGAAGCCTTCGAGGAACTGGTGGACCTCATCGCGGCGCGTGGCTTCAACTACATCGTCATGAACGTGTACGCCCACGCTGGCTTCTCCGACCCGTCGCACGAGTGGGTCTTCTCGCCGCCCGACCTGTACCCTTTCGGGGGATCCAACGACGACCCCGACCACTCGACCATCAATGTCGACTTCTTCCGCAAGTTCGACGAGGTGATGGCAGCCCTGCACGCGCGCGGCATCGTCTCGCACCTTATGATCTCGGTGCAGAACAAGCGCGTGAACTGGCCGGAACACTACACGGCCGACGACGACCAGTACTGGCGATACGTCGTCGCGCGCTATCAGGCGTACGGCAACCTCGTGTGGGATGTCGGCAAGGAAAGCTACAACTTCAAGCGCCGATGGGACGACGCAGGCTACGCCCTGAACCGCGTGGGTCTCATCCGCGACGTGGACGCGTACGGCCACCTCGTGACCGTCCACGACGCCGTGGGTGGCTCAGCAGCGTACAGCTCGCCCATCGACGACGCGACGGACTTCGTCTCCGACCAGATCCACCTGTCGGACTCACACCGATACTACCGCGAAGCAGCGCGCCGATTCCGCACGATGGACAAGCCGTACATGAACATCGAGTACGGCTACGAGCTCGGCGCGGAGGACATCAAGACGTATTCCAGCCGCACGACGCGCCCGTGGCAGGACGTTCTTCGCTGGACATATGCCATCTACGCGGGTGGCGGCTACCCCGGCTACTACTACAACAACACGTCTTGGGATCTCGTGAAGTACGACCCCGAGCCCGAGGGATGGCGGCGGTACCAGTACCTTGCCGACTTCATGCGCGACGTGAACCTGAACCGCATGGCGCCGGACAATGAGTACGTGGATCGCGGCCTCTGCTCCGCCGAGCACGGCAGGCAGTACTTCGTGTTCCTGCCCGAGGGAGGCGATGTGAGCATGGATCTTACGGGCGTTGCGCGCTCCGCGCCGCTGACGGCGCGTTGGATGGACGTGTATACAGGGGAGACCAAGGAAGCGCCCGTCGGAGGACGCGGTTTCACGACGCATCTGGACAACCCGTTCGACGACGCGCCAACGGTCCTGCTTGTGGCCGCCAGCTAGTGTGGGATGGTCGGCATCGCAGGACGCAGAATCCATCGCGAGCCCGCCTCGACATGGTCGGGTGATGTTGGCTTAGGACTCAGGAGGCATGGCAATGGAGGCGGTGAGTGATCGCGCGGCGGAGTACGCACCGAAGCGAGTATGGTACGCAACGATAGTCCTGTGGCTTGTCTCCGCGATGCTAGTATGGGCGGCGTTCATGGTAAGCAGGGCTGAGATCCCGCCACTAGCGGTGACGGCTCTCCAGGCGTTCTATGGTTCGCTCATCCTCATCTGCCTGGGAGCGCTGTACGGGCTCCGGTACGCCCTGTCCGACGAACACTTCTCCGCGAGCGTTGGACCCATCCGCATTCGCGTCCGTCTGGCAGACATCGAGACCGTGAGGCCGGGGTGGCTCAAGAGCGGACGTTCGTGGAAGTGGGGACTCACGATGAAAGGACTTGTCATCGAACGACGAGGCAAGCGCATCGGCGTGGGTATCTCGCCGGACGACGCCGAGACGTTCCTTCGTGACCTTGCCGCCCGATGTCCGCATTTGGAGCCGTATGACGGCGGTCTGAGTTCCAGGACCGATCCGGCCGACCCAGCATGACCCATCACAGGCGCCCTGCGATCGTCGTCCCGCTCGTACGGGATCCGCGCTAGCGCCGCTTCGCCCTTTGACACCCACAGACACCGCGTGTAAGAGTGCGAACACGCTTCGCGCGGCGTCGGATGCACAACATGGAGGGTGGGGACATGGGCTGGCAAGCAGCAGGCAAGGGCGGCGCGGTAGCGGCGGGCAAGCAGGAGTCCGTAGACGCGGGCATCAGCATCCTGGAGGCGGGAGGCAACGCAGCGGACGCCGCCGTCGCGACGATCCTCGCGTTGAGTATCACGGACTACGGGCTGTTCGCCATCGGCGGCGAAGTCCCATTCATGATCTACGATGCGAAGGCGGGCGAGACGAAGGTGCTGAACGGTCTCGGCGGCGCTCCGTCGGACCCCGACGCCATCGCGTGGTATTACGAGAACGGCATCCCGTCGGACGGTCACATCAAGGCGGCTCCCGTGCCCGGCGCGGTGGCGCTGTGTCTCGACGCATTGCGCATGTACGGAACGATGTCGTTCGAGACGGTCGTACAGCCAGCCTTGCGACTGCTGGAGACCGCCGAGAGGGACTGGTATCCGAAGCTTGCGGCGACGTTTGGCAAGCTTCTGCAAGCCGAGGCCGCAGCGTCCGGCGGACGAGAAGCCGGCATCCAGGCCGCCTACGACTGCTTCTATCGAGGCGAAGTCGCCGACGACCTTGAGGCGTGGTACATCGAAGGCGGCAGCTTCCTCCGCAAAGCGGACCTCGACCTCCACACGACGCGCATCGAAGACCCCGTCTGCGTCGAATACCGTGGATACACCGTGTGCAAGTGCGGGCCGTGGACGCAGGGGCCGTCGCTGTTGCAGGCGCTCAGACTGCTCGAAGGCTTCGATCTGCGCGACATGGGGCATCTGTCGGCGGACACGATCCACGTGACCGCCGAGGCGCTCAAGCTAGCCTTCGCCGACCGCGACGAGTACTACACGGACCCGCAGTTCGGCGACGTGCCGATGGACGCGCTGCTGTCGGACGAATATACCGAGCTAAGACGCCCGCTCATCGACATGACAGCAGCGTCAGCCGAGCGGCGTCCCGGGGATCCTTACACGATGCAAGCCGTGAAGACGCCCGGCCCGGACGAACCGTGGGGCGAAGGCACGACGACATGCTGCGTCGTGGATCGCTGGGGCAACTTCGTGTCGGCGACGCCAAGCTGCAACGCGCCCGCGGGCGGCGGGACGACGGGCGTAGCACACGGCAACCGGCTACGCTGCATGAACACGAATCCAAAGCATCCGAACCACATCCTGGCGCGCAAGCGGCCGCGTATCACCCTGACCCCGACGCTCGTCCTGCGGGATGGTAAGCCGGTCGCGACGATCAGCGTCGCGGGTGGCGACCTACAGGACCAGACGGCTCTGAACATCTTCCTGAACGTCGTCGAGTGGGGAATGGCGCCGGCGGAAGCGGTCACGACGTCGAGGTTCAGCACGTCGCACCACGAGAATTCGTTCAGCCCTGTTCCCAACCGGGTCGAGGCGATCACGCGTCTCCAGGACCTGTGTCTCCACGCCGGCATCGACGATGCGACCAAAGCGGACCTCGAGGGGCGAGGCCACGTCGTACGCGTGACGGAGGGCGCCATCGCGGTTCCCGTGATGATATGGCTCGATGACGACGGCACGATGCGCGCTGCGGGCGACCACCGAGCAGGCCGGCACGCCGACGCCATCGCGTAGTCCATCGGACGAGATCTCGACGGCGGGCGCCCGCGTGCTACCCTCTTTCCTGGAGGACGTAGCATGCGACTACAACGCGCGATCGTCTCGGCCGCGTTCATCGTGGCAGCTTGCATTACGGGCGACGCGGTTGGCTTGGAGATGTTGCTGTCGGTTGAGCCGCCGCAGCCCACGCCATCCACTGGCGTCACGCTGAACATCGAGGCCACCAACGACAACCTTGATCCGTGCGACTACGAGGTGCGGCTGTTCGCGAACTACGGCGGCCTGACGGTGTTCGACCGTGAAAACGACGGCGGGACGATCCGACTCGTCGGCAGGCTGATACCGCACCTGATCGCCCCGGTGGAGGTGGAGCCTTGTGACGTGCCATGCATCGCGGTGGAGCAACAGCCCCGAGCCGCATACTCGGACGTGCGTCTAGACAAGCTCGACCCCGGGTCGTATCACGTCGAGGTGTTCCTGCCTGTCATCTGCGGCTTGAAGACCGACTGCGTCGCTGGCGGCGCAGTCGACTGCGACTTCGAGGAGCCGCTGACGCTCGATTTCACCGTCGATGAGACGGCGTCCGTGCGCTCGACTGGAAGGCTCACGACATCGTGGGCGAGGCTGAAGTCCCGCGCGCGTGGCCTGCGCTGAGGCTACGATGCGCGGCTCACCCGCGCACGCCAGGCAAACTTGCGCGTAGACGCGGCGGGGAATTATACTAATGCGCGCAACGAGGGGTCGGAGAACCACGTTGTGTGTTTGGCGGGTTCATACGCGCGGCGACCTCGCGCGAAGGGCCGCTAATGATTGCAGAAACCGCTGGGTGTGACGGCAGAATAGCTCTGTGGCCCCGACAGCCTGATGTCGTGGGCTGTCGTCTGCGCTTGGTGGGTGCCCACCGCGATGTTCCGCCACCGAAAGGTGGCCGAGACAGCCATGAGTGACCCCATTCCAACAGACGGCGCAGACACAAGAGTGGACCGGGCCCGGATGGCAGCCGCTGTTCCAGGCTCGGGACACATGACATACACGACGCGGTCAGCGCGCTCGACGCGCTGGGATTCCGCGTTGGTAATCTGATAGGGAACAAGAAATGCGGATACGTTCAGTATTGGCCGGAGCCGCTGCGCTGACGATGGCCGCGGGTCTGGCGTACGGACAGGACCAAGTTGTCACGCTCGATTTCGAGGGCGGCGACGCCGGCTGGGAATACATCGACGAGGCGGAGGAGAATCTCGGGGACACCGGTCCAGGCGCGTGGGAAGTTCGCGCGAGTGAAAACGGCCTGGACGGAAACGCCCTCTACCAGGGCTCGAACATCTGGGGCACCCCTGGCGACACGATGCTTGTCGGCACGTTCGCTATCTACACCGCTGAAGTATTCGGCGACTTCACGCTCACCATGGATGTCGCGGCCTCCGACAACGACGGGATGGGCGTCGTGTGGGGCTACAATTCCACCGCCGACCACTACCGCGTCAACATGATCAACGACGGCTGGCCCTCGCCGGCGCTCGACGGCAACAGCGGCCCCATGACGATCATGCACAAGCGCATCAGCGACGCAGAGCCGTGGTATGAGTTGCTGGATGTCCAGAACCCCGACAGCGGCTATGTGCCTTACCCAGAAGACGGCACGCGCATGGTGTGGACCCTCACGGTGATGGACGGCGAATTCACCTTCGAGAGCGACCACGGCGCAACCGTGTCCGGTTCCGACAGCTCGTACGTGGACGGCTCCATCGGGATCCAGCTGTACGCGCAACAGGCGGAATTCGACAACATCGTCATCGTCACCGAGACCACCGCAGTCGAAGCCGAGGGCAAGATGGCGACGGCTTGGGCCAGCATCAAGGCCACTCGATAGCGATCGCGAGAACGTGGCGGGTCCGCCCATCCCCCCCACAGCCGGAGAAGACCGATGCGAGCAAGCACATACGCCTCTATGGCGCTCGCGCTTACGCTGGCGATGGGCGTACACGCGCAGACTGTCATAGACTTCGAGAGCGGCGATCTCGACGACTGGCTCCTCGTAGACGAGGCTCCAGGGAACCTGGGCGATGTTGGCCCAGGCGCGTGGGAGATACGCGACGCACAGACAGAGCTGGATGGCAACGTCCTCTACCAAGGGTCGAACATCTGGGGCAGCCCAGGCGATACGATGCTGATGGGCACGTTCGCGATCTACACCGGTGAGGAATTCATCGACTTTATCATGGAAGTCGATGTTGGCGCCCAGGACAACGATGGTATGGGCCTCGTGTGGGCTTACGCCGACACCGACCGGCACTACCGTGTAAACATCATCAACGACGGTTGGCCCGCGCCTGCGCTCGACGGCAACCAAGGCCCCATGGTCATCATGCATAAGCGCTTTAGCGACGATGATCCGTGGTACGACCTGCTGGAGGTGGGGCACGCGCCGGACTACGACAATTACCCCGAGAACGGCCAGCGGATGCACTGGACGCTGGAGGTAACGCAGGGACAGTTCAAGTTCACGAACGACAACGCAGGCGCCGCTGACGAGGTCGTCATCGAGGGAGAGGACGACGAATACGCAAGCGGATTCGTCGGCTTCCAGATGTACGCGCAGCAGTCGGAATTCGACAACATCAAGATCGTGAGCACCTATCCTGTCGATCCGAATGGCAAAGCGGCTACTAGTTGGGGTGGGCTCAAGGCCCACCGATAGACTACGATGCGTCAGGCGCGAAGGGAATCGCGCCTGACGCCCTGATCGCCGTGGCCCTGCTCAACGCGCGAGCGGGCCGCTCGACAAACCCAAGGGAAATGTATCGCATGAACCGTATTCGACTTGCAGTTGTGGGTGGCGCGGCGGCGCTGTCCTTCTCGCTGATGGCCGGGGTCGCCACGGCTGGCGTTACGACGGTGGAACTCTTCGCCGAAGACTTCGAGGGTGTTACCCTCGGCGCCAACGTCGACGAAGGCGTTGCGGGCGACGCAGTATGGACCGCTGACGCCCCATCTGGCTGGTCCGTCAACAACGACGGTAGCATGCCCACGAACGGCGTCACCGAGTGGCTTGGCTGGACGTTCCCGCTGGCCACGTGGTGGGCGGAAGCGGCTGGCGACCAAGAGCGCACGATGTTCACCGACGCCGGTAAGGGCGGCTTCGGAATCGGGGTCGTCGCGGTAGCCGACCCCGACGAATACGATGACCTCAACAGCGCGCTGGACGGTGGACCGTTCGACTCCACCCTCAGCTCTCCAGCCTTCGACGTGAGCTCCACCGCCGAAGGTACGGCGACGCTGACGTTCGACTCCAGCTGGCGTCCAGAGGACACGCAGGCGGCTATCGTCAGCGTTTCCTATGACGGCGGCGCGGAGATAGAAGTGCTACGCTTCGATCCCAACGGGAACGACGCGATCCTCGTGCGCCCGCTCGACGGGACGACCGAGGATCTCGGGAACCTCGACCTCATCAACAACGCGATGAGCGTTGGTCTGGGTAACCCGGCGGGCGCGTCGTCAGCCGTCGTTTCGTTCCGTATGTACGACGGCACCAACGACTGGTGGTGGGCAATCGACAACGTGCGCGTGACCGGCGAAGCCAGCAGCACGGCCGTCGACGCTCAGGGCAAGGCCGCGACGCATTGGGCCACGCTGAAGCGCTAGCCCGCGACGCGCGACAGATCGGAATACCGCTGTGTCAGGAGCCTCCGTCGGCAAGCGCCGGCGGAGGCCCTGCGCGTTTAGAGATGGGAAGATAAATGTCTATGACCCGCATGACGTTGTGTCTGCCGGTCCTGCTGCTGTTGGCGGCTCCGCTGATGGCGGACGTGGTAGTCTTCGCAGAGGACTTCGAGAGCGTCGAGCTGGGCCCCAATGTGGACGAAGGAGCAGCCAACGACCAGGCGTGGAGTCCTGACGGCCCCGAAGGGTGGGAGACGGAATTCGACCTAGACGCCGAGGACGGGGTAACGGAGTGGAAGGGCTGGACCTTCGCGGACGCGGCCTGGTGGACGCAAGCGGCGGGCGATCAGGACCGCAGCAAGTTCACGAATGCCGACGCTGGCGGGCTCGCCGTTGGTACGGTAGCGGTCGCCGACCCGGATGAATACGATGACCTCAACGGCGCTGCTGGGCCGGGGTACTTCACATGGCTGAGAACCCCGCCGATACCACTCACCCAGGTTCGCCCGACCAGCCTCACGGTGGCCTTCGATCACAGTTGGCGGCCTGAAGACACACAGAACGCCCGGCTCTACGTCACGTACGACGGAACCAACAAGGAGCACGATCTCCTCACCATGGTCTCGTTGGGCGCTGCCACGGAATTCATCGCGCCAAACGATGGCATTGACGAGGTGCTCGCCGACCAACTGAACGTCAACGAACGCCTAGAGCTAACTATTAAGAACCCCGCCGGCGCTAAGACGATGATCATCGTGTGGGAGATGACCGACGCTACGAACGACTGGTGGTGGGCCATCGACAACATCGAAGTCACGACGGACGCGCCCTTTGCAGTCGACGCGGCTGGCAAGGCGACCACCACTTGGGCCGAGGCGAAGAAGCTGCGCTAGACTACCAGAAAGCCACGGCACTGAAGCGGGG
>CAYYPK010000029.1:0-40581 GCA_964473525.1 uncultured bacterium | reverse complement strand
CCTTCGCCGCTTCAGTGCCGTGCGTTCTCTTACCAGAGCGCTGAGTCCGACGGCTTCGCTATATCCGGCGTAGCCTCATGGGCCGGCATCGGCCCCGTCATCTTGGCGCTTCCCGCCAGGAAGAGGCGCAGACTGTCGTGGGCGCTCGGGTTCAAGCCGTATTTCCCTAGCAGCATCCCCACCAACTCGCCAGGATCTGTCACCGCGAGGATGAACTCGCGCTCCGAGTCCCGCAGATAGGGGATGGCAAACCGTTGCGTGTAAGCCTTGGCGTACGACTTATACCCCTGCTGATACGACCGGCTGGTCTGCTGGATGTAGTAGTCCATGAGGGGCGAGTTGAGGATCTTCTGGAGGACGCGTAAGTCTTCGGCGTCCGTCTGCACGCAGTACCCCGCGTAGAACGTCACGGACGGATCCTCGCACAGCAGGAAGTTGCTCGACAGGTTGAGACCTGAGGTGAGGAGCTTGCGACCGAAGTTGCTACGGAGCCCCTGCGACCGGCCGAACGCGTACCACGCCGCCGGATTGGGCTTGCCTCGGTCGCGGGCGTCCAGGGCGTCTCGCACGGACTCGAGGTAGCGATACGCCTCGGGGAACTCCCTCTTCATCGTGCGTTCGGGGACGACCTCGGCGGAACCGTTCGCCCCACGGTACGGGAACAGGATCCGGGTGCGCGCCTCCCGTATGTCCTGTTCCGTCTTCAGCGTGCTCGCCTTCACGACCGCCTGCGTGACGTCCGGCTCAATGAGGAAGCGCTCCGCGTCGGTCTCCTTCACGTACATGCCGTCTTCCTGCGTGCCGTCCAGCAGATAGCAGGCGTCCGCGAGGGTGGCCAGCCCCACGCCGATGCGCGCCATGGACCCGAGCGGCCGACCCGTCGCCTCGAGCGCCAGCACCACGGGATGCGCCTCATCGGTGACGAGCTCCCACCGATGGGAGTTCAGGCGCGCGTAGGGGATGGAGCCGTAATCGGGCTCCGCGGGAACGGACTGCCCAGACGTCGCGCGAGCATAGAGCAGGCGAGATCGACGCTCACAGGAGAGGTACAGAAGACACGCGTACGTGGCAACGCCTCGGAACACTTGATGGTGATCGAAATCGTACATCTCCGCGACGGCGCCGGAGCGCGTCAGCACCTCGCGCAGTCCCTGCCCCGCCCGCGTGTGTGTGAACGTGTTGGGAACGATGTAGCCGACGATTCCCCGGTCGCCGATCTCGCGCAGCGCCATCTCGATGAACGGCATGTAGAGGTCGACGCTGCCGCTTGTTGCGCACCGGTAGGTCTCGCGTATCTGTCGGCGCGCCTCTGGCTCCATGTTCTGGATGCGTACGTAGGGAGGATTGCCGATCACGGCGTCGAAGCCAGAGCCCACCCCGAACGTCTCGTGTAGAGCGGCGCCTTCCAGTGAGTTGCCGACGCGCAGGTTCGTCTTGATGCGCGATGCGTCGTCCCCTGAGTCCAACGCCCAGAGGTTCAGCAGCAGATCGGTCGTCTCGGCCGCATGCGGCGAGATGTCCGCGCCGTAGAGGCGCCGTTCGATGATTTCCGACGGCCGCGCGCCAGTTTCCCGTAGCAATAGCTCTGCCATCCCAAGCAGAAAGGCCCCCGCGCCCATGGACGGATCGAGCGCCTTCCAGTCGGACGAGTTAGGGTCGCTGCCTGCCTCGCGGTTGAGCCTCACTACACGCGCGCAAACAGCTTCGACGACGTGGCGCGGCGTGTACACAACGCCGTTTCCCTTGCGTTGCGAGGAGGACTGTTGCGCGCCGAGAAGGCGCTGAATAAGATCGAAGGAGAGGTCCGCATCGTGCTCGGCGAGCTTGCCGCGGAGCGCCGCGACGACGCCCGCGTCCGCCTGGTCCGCGGCCTCGAGCAGGCGTTGGTTGCTCACGAGAATCAGCCGACGCTCTTCGAGGAATGCGCGCGCAATGGCTGGCGCAATCAGTTCTGGGTTGGCCAGTACCGACTGCATCGCGCGTAGGAGCTTGCCGTCGTTGGATGTGGTCGCCATCGTCCGCGTTGCCACCGGGTGCTGCGCTAGCGCGCGCCCTGCATCTACCTAGTCGTCCCTAGATACCATACGGAGCCGTCCCCGCCATGGATACGCCGACGCCACCAGCGGCGCCAAGCCGACGCGCCCAGTGGCTCGGTGTCGGCGCGCTCGTTCTCACCGCCGTTCTGTGGAGCTGGAACGGGCCGCTCGTCAAGCTCCTGAACGAGAACGGCGCCGGCGTTCCCGCCATCACCATCGCGTTCTACCGTTCCTTCTTCGGAGGTCTGCTCATCGCGCCGTGGGCGATCCGTCCGTGGCGCACGCGCCTTGAAGCGCCCTTTCTGCTGCGGATAGCCGCCGTCGTCGCCTTCGCGCTCATGAGCATCACGTTCATCGTCACGGCGTCTTTGACCACTGCCGCCAGCGCCATCGTGCTGCAGTACACGTCGCCGATTTGGGTCGTAGCACTGTCTCCCGTGCTGCTCCGTGAGCGCGCGTCCAAAGGCGAGGTGGGCATCCTGCTGATCGCCATGGGTGGCATCGGCGTCATCTTCTTCGGCGCCCCCTTGGACGCCCGATTGGCCGTGGTCGTGGGGATATCCAGCGGCTTCACGTACGCGCTCGTGCAACTCACGGTGCGCGGGCTGCGGCGAGTGCACCCAGCAACGGTAGCTTGCGTGAACGCCCTGGGCTCAGCGCTGCTGCTGCTGCCAGGCGTGCTGCTGTGGGGCTCGCTCGCTCTGACGGCGCGGCAGTTCGGCCTGATGCTCGTGATGGGGATCGTGCCGTTCGCGTTCCCCTACGTGCTGTTCGCGTATGGCTTGCGGCACGTTGCTGCGTATCGCGCGGCGCTGATCGTGCTGCTGGAAATCGTCCTCACTCCCCTCTGGACGTACCTCGTTGTTGGCGAGGTACCGCCTCCGAGCACCGTGGTCGGAGGATCGCTGATTCTATCGAGCGTAGCGGCGTGGGTGCTGTTCACGTGGGCGAGGTCGCGGCGCGCCTGACGGACGATGGTCGCGGCGCCCATCGGCGGCTACCATCTTGGTCGCGGGCGAGTCCAATGCGGATTCCACCGCCTTCGTCCGCCCCGTCCACCGACAGGATCATCGGCTTCGTGCATGCATCTGCATAGGCTGTTCGCGCGACGAGACAGCCTCTATTACGGCTGGATCATGGCTGCCGCGACGATGGTCACGGGCATCTGCACCTCCCCCGGTCAGACGTACGGCATCTCCTCCTTCAACAGTTCGTTCCGCGAGTCGCTGTCCCTCTCGGACACGCAGTTGACCGGCGCGTACATGCTCGGGACGCTGCTGGCGGCGCTCCCCATGACGTACATCGGCTCGTTGTTCGACCGGTACGGCGGCAAGCGCACGCTCGGGGCGGTGGTATTCGTCTTCGGCATGGCATGCTTCGCCACGTCGCGGGTGACGGGCGTCGTCACGCTGTTCGCGTGCTTCCTTTTGCTGCGCATGTGCGGTCAGGGGGCGATGGGGCTCATCGCGGGGAACACGGACGCGATGTGGTTCCACAACCGGCTGGGAACGGTCACGGGGATCAAGCGGGTGGGCTCGGCGGCGGCGTTCGGGGTCGTTCCTCTGGCGATCGTGTGGCTCATCTCGCGGTTTGGCTGGCGCGCCTCCTACGTGATACTCGGCGGAATCGTGTGGCTCATCATGGGAGCCATCCTGCTGTTCGTCTTCATCGACCGGCCTGAGAAGGTGGGACTTCGTCCCGACGGCAACGGGAAGAAGGAGGACGAGGCGAACCGTGCGGAAAGCCTAGCCACCAGTTACACGCCCTCGCAGGCCATGCGCACCCGTGCGTTTTGGGTGATGGCGGCGGGAGGTTCGGTGTGGGCGATGATCGGCACGGGCGTGCAGTTCAACATCCAGCCCATCTTCCTGGAGAAGGGCTTCACGATTCAGAACGCGGCGACGTGGTTCACGATCCTTGCCGGATCAAGCGCCGCTCTCTTCCTCGTGGCAGGTATCCTCGCCGACCACATCCGACTGAACGTGCTGCTCTGTATGTCCCTCAGCGGGCTGCTCGTCGCTGACTGGATGCTCGCCCGTACGGCATCGCTGCACGGCGCTTACGCGACGGCTGCCCTCTTCGGGCTGGGTCAGAGCTTCTTCATGACGACGGCTTCGACGCTCTTCGTGCGTTACTACGGTCGCAAGCACCTCGGCAAGATACAGGGACTGCTGTCGACAACGCTTGTCGGCGCGTCCGCGGTGGGCCCGTTCGCGATGGGTTTCCTGAACGACATCGCGGGCGGCTATAGCGTGTCCATGCGCGTGTTCGCCATAGTCGTCGCGATCATGGTCCCTGTCGCGCTGTTCGCGACGCCACCCAGGCGCTTCGCTACTCCGTCCGTGAGCGTCTGACCGGCCTCATCTGTCGCTGCGCCCATTGCTTGCAGACGGCTGCCATCTCCCGTAAGACTCATGCAGACGCGTTGCCCACGAGGGAGGGAACACGCATGTACCGAGCCGCGCTCATCGGTTGCGGACGGATCGCGCCAGCGCACTACGAGGCGTTTGGAGGCTTGGCAGGCCGCGCGGAGATGGCGGCGCTGTGTGATATGGACGACGACTTACGTCAGCAGCGGCAGCAGGAAACAGGCGTCGAGACGGGCTTCGCGTCCGTTGATGAACTCCTGGCGTGGGGTGAGTTCGACATTGGTGTCGTTCTGACGCCGCCGGGCGTGCGATCCGACGTGTGCCTGCCGCTCATGGAGGCGGGCAAGCACGTCTTCGTCGAGAAGCCGTTCACGCACGAGCTGGACGAGGCGCAAGCGATCGTCGAAGCGGCGGATCGGGCGGGCGTTACGCTTGCGGTCAGCCAAAACTTCCGATGGATGCCGCCCATCCCGCGGATGCGCGAGGGCATCCTCGAAGGTCGGCTCGGACGCATCATCAGCGCATCGCGGGTCGACACCGTGTGGCGCGACGAGACGGGCGGATGGCGCAACACGACCGACTACCTGGCGCTCAGCGTCATGGGCGTCCATTGGTTCGACCAGTTCCGCTGGCTCCTCGGCGAGGAAGCGACGCGCGTGTACGCTTCTTCCATGGTGACGGGGCTTCTGAGCTCTTCGGGTGAGGACGTCACGTCCTCGGTCGTCACGTTCGAGTCGGGCGCCGTCGCCTCGCTCATCCACCACTGGGCGTCGCGGACGCGCGGGGCGCCGAACTGCCTGCAGGTCGAGGGGTCCGACCGCGCCGTCGTGCAGCAGGGACGCACGCTCACGTGGTACGACAAGGACGGCATATCCGCCGAGGAGGAACCCGCCCGCAGGGGAGTGCCGAAGACCATCGAGCTGAGCTGGCACGAACTGCTCGACGCGCTTGACGAAGGTCGCACGCCGCGCCACAACGGTCGCGACAACCTCGGGACGATGGCGATTCTCGCGGGGGCGTACGAGTCGGCGAGGACGGGGGAGAGCGTGGCGATTCCTGACGGCATTGCTAGCATCTGACTGCCTCCACGAGTGGCACCGCCCTGCCTCGCACCCTGGAGACGGCAACGAGCGAGGGGTACACCACGTAAGATGTAGCAGATTGAGACTCGTGGTGAACAGGGCCTGGCCCAGGTGATGCTGGGATATACATGTACGAACTGGCGCAGACCGTGAGCGACCACATGCAACCGGGCCGCAGGCAGCTAGGTGCATACTACACTCCGAGCGGCCTGGCAGACGTGCTGTGCAACTGGGCGATTCAATCGCCCCAGGACGTTGTCCTTGAGCCTTGTTTCGGCGCGTGCGCTTTCCTCAACTCGGCGCGCGATCGGCTTGCTGCGCTTGGCGCCCCAGACCCTGTCTCGCAACTGTGCGGGTGTGACGTCGATCCTGGAGCGTTCACGAAATACCTGGAGACGGACTTCCCATCCGCCCGTGAGGGAGAGCAATTCCTCCTGCGGGATTTCCTCACGACTCAGCCTGCGGACTACTCGATTGCCGCGTTCGACGCGATCGTCTCCAACCCTCCCTACGTATCTCACCATCGCATGACACGCCTCCAGAAGACCGTTGCGGCGGCATCCGTCGCCGACGCCGACGTACAGCTATCACGCAGGGCGAGCCTGTGGGCGTATTTCCTGGTGCGTAGCCTGAGATTCCTCCGACCCGGGGGCCGCATGGCATGGGTGCTACCAGCGAGCTTCCTGCACGCAGACTATGCGACAGCGTTGCGCAAAGCCATCGCCCAGCGCTTCCAAAGTAGTCTGTCGATCTCCGTAGGTGAGCGGCTATTCATGTCCCAGGCCGCTGACGAGAAAACTGTGGTCCTGCTGGCGGACGGGTGGGGAATCACTGGGGAGGGTGGCAAGATGGAGGCGACATATTCCCCAACCGTTCGGGGCGTTCGCGAGACTATCGACTCCTGGTCGGACGCTACGGGGAGGCGAGGGTTGTCAGGACCTCCGAGCGACACGCAAGCACACGCTGCTTCGCAGAGCGTCCGAGACGTGTGCCCCATCACGGAGTTGGGCGTGATCGCCCAGGTCAGCATCGGTATCGTCACCGGGGCGAATCGCTTCTTCGTCGTCAGCCAGGAAACCGTGAATGGCTTCGGTCTGCAAGAATCCGTGCTCACGCCAATCCTCGCGCGGAGCGAATGGGCTGCGGGCATTCGGGTGTGCCCGTCGCATCTGTCCGCGGCACGCAGGGCCTCCCTTCGAGCGCTTCTGATAGACACCGGGGGCGGCGACGTCAACGAGGCCGTTTCCCGCTACCTGGCGACATACCCAGTTGAAGGCCGGACGACGAACAGCACATTCCGTAAGCGAGAGCCGTGGTACGATGTCGGGGCGCCTCCGCCACCTGATGCGTTCCTTCCCTACATGCGTACCTATGGGCCACGTCTCATCCTGAATCGAGCGCGGACGACGTCGCTGAACAACATTCATCACGTTCGCTTCCTGCGCGATACCCGCGACCGTCAGCAGCAGATCGCGATTTCGCTGCTGAGCACGTTCAGCCAGCTCTCTGCCGAACTCGTTGGGCGCACGTATGGCGCTGGTGTGCTGAAGCACGAACCTTCAGAAGCCAAACGTATTGAGTTGGTCTTGACACCGAACGCGGATGGCCCGCACACTCGGGACACCTTCATGCGTGTAACGCGCGAACTCGAACGCGGAAACGCACAGTCTGCGCGGAGGCTTGCGGACGATTTCGTGCTGAGGGACTTGGCCACGCAGGCGCGAAAGGCCGTTGTGCGCCGTCTTGGCATCGCGTTGGCTGAGGCGCAATCACGTCGCTTGGGACGCAACCTGGACACCCGTGAGTGAGACGATGGCGGCGACGAAAGACGCGCTCGGGAATGAGCTGACCGCCCAACTTACCGAAGCCTTGGCGGAAGACCAGGTTGATCGTGGGCGTGTGTTGGACCTCGCCAACGAATTGGCGGCGACCGACCCGGAGGCCGCCCGATTCACGACGGACGCTGGGATTATTGATCGCCTCGGGCGGGAACTCGTCGCCAAGCACGTCACTGCCGTCGCTGAGTTGATAAAGAACGCCTACGATGCCGACGCCACCAGCGTCGATGTGATCTTCGAGGATGTCGACGGGCCGGGAGGGACCCTCGAGGTAATCGACGACGGCCAGGGAATGACGCGCGAGGAGTTGATCCTCCGCTTCATGCGCCTATCCACGGATCACAAGACGCGCGAGTCCGTGTCGCCCAAGTTCGGTCGCCAGCGTGCGGGACGCAAGGGCATCGGCAGATTCGCCGCGCAGAGGCTGGGTGGCAAGCTCACAGTAGTCACCCGGGCGGCCAGCCATCCCACCGTTCGGCTGGAGGTCGATTGGAGCCAATACCGATCGGGCCGCGACCTAGCCTCGGTTGCGAACAGAATCACGACTGTGGACGAGGAGCGGGGCCCTGGTACAACGCTGTTCATTGACGATCTTCGGGATGCATGGTCAGACGAAGAGTGCAAGCGCACATATCGCCATGTCGTAGGGCTCCTTCGCTCGCCCCTGCCCCCGACAAAGCTAGCGGTACCCTACAGCGTGCCTGATGAACATGCCGCATTCGATGTCCATGTGCTGCGCGGAGCTGGGGCAGACGTGTTGATTGAGGATCAGAAGACGCAGGTGCTACCACACGCCCTGGCCGAGATCAGCGGCCGCGTAACGGAAGATGGTCACGTACAGTGGTCGGTGGTGGGTCACAAATCACACGCGCCCGTCACGGTCATGGACGAGCCGCTCCCCGACGAACTGGTCGAGGGCAGAGATCTGTCGGAACTGGCGAAGAGCGCCGCGCGCCTTCACTGCTACTACTTTGTACATGGCGGGAAGGCGGTGTCCCGACCACACGTGGCCGCGGTGAAAGACTATTGCGACACCAACGGGGGGATGCGCCTCTACCATACCGGCTTTCGGGTGCTCCCGTACGGCGAGAGAGGCGATGATTGGCTTGACATCGACGCGACATCTAGAAGTCGAAGCATTCTGGAGGCATTCGGCACTATCAACTTTGTTGGGCGGGTAGAGATCGATGACCCGAGCCGCAGGTGGTTCGAGGAGACCTCCAGCCGCGAGGGTCTGACCGAAACGGACGCTTCGCACAGCCTCCAGTGGTTTGCGCTTACGGTCCTCGACCAGGCTGTCCGGCGAATCACCTCGGTCCGCCGGAAACTCGAGGAGGAGCAGTCGCAAGACCCGGGAGTGGCAATGGCGCAGGCGAACGTAGCGCTCGGGCGGCTTGCGCGACACCTGAATACGCAGGCCGATACGCTAGACAAGGCAGGCCACACCGAGTTCGCTCTCGCTGTCCGTGAGACACGGGACGAGTTGACCGAAGTCGTCGACATGCAGCGCAAGGCTAGCGACCGAATACTCGAGGAGAATGAACTTCTCCGCGTGTTCGCCGCGCTTGGTCTGGCCATAGGCGAATTCGTCCACGAAGTGCGGCCAGTGCTTGGCGGCCTCGACTGGAGGATCACCGAGCTACAGGACCACGAGGACGTGGGGGACTCGATCCTGGAGCTATTGGGCGGGTTACGCCAGCAAGTCGAATCAGCCCGTCAGTATCTCAGATACTTCGAGTTCTCCGTTTCCGAGCAAAGCTCACGCGAACTGCGACCGCTGAATCTCCGTATGGTCGTCAACGACTTCGTGACGGAGAGTCGGCAGTCATTGCAGCGGCGAGGGATCGAGGTACATGGCCCCGAGTTTGGCGCCCGCAGTCTGCAGACCTGCCCCATGCACTACGTGGAATGGACCTCCATCCTGCATAACTTACTCACGAACAGCATCAAGGCAATACACCGGCGCGCGGCCGAGCGAGGGAGTGCGGGGGCTATTCTGCTTCGCGCGGGCAAGGCTGACGGGAATGTGTTCGTCGACTTCGCAGACAACGGCGACGGAATCCCGGAGAAGAACCGTAGCCGCATCTTCGACGCGTTATTCACCACATCCGCGCCGATCGGCGCGTTTCTCCCGCAGGCAGATGACCTGTTGGGGTCTGGCCTTGGGCTGAAGTTGGTGCGAGATATCCTGCGGGCTCGGGGAGGCGATGTCACGCTGGTCGACCCGCCGACTGACGAATACGCGACCTGCTTCCGCGTGATTGTACCGGAGGACACGGTCTAGTGCAGCCGGTGATTTACGCATATCTTGACGATGAACTCGAATCCGCCAATGGTCGGCCTGAACGTGATGCGCGGCGGTACATCCGTGCTATTGAGGCGAGTCGCCTGGGGGTGAGAGTCACGCCGCTACCGCGCGTGCGCACGTATGACGAGATGGTCAAATGGCTTGGCGACGACAGGGCACGCGGCGGCATCGACGGCGTGATTCTGGATTTAGCCCTTACGAACTGGGACGCCCGTGCTGACGGCGCAACCCCATCGCCTACCGATGGGCGGGCGCATGCCCAGCTTATACACACCGCCCGCGGCGGGAAGCAAGTGCCGGACAGTATGCCAATCGTCCTGTGGTCCACCGCTACTAACCTGAGGCAGCTTTACGAGCGCGACGTGGCGTCGCACGCGCTGTTTGACCTTGCGTGCGCGAAGGAGGACATTGAGGGCGGGCATGCGGGCACGATCGCGCGCAAGCTGCAAGCGTTGGCGTCAGGTTATAGAGCGATCAGCGGCGTCTTGGCTGCGGATGAGCGCCCGCCGCTTCATCGCGTGCTCGGGTTTGACGAACGGCCCAGCTTCGTCGACCCGCGCCTGCTCGGGCACTTCGACCCGGAACCAGGCAGGCCGCAGGACGGCGAGGTGCTTCCCCCAATCCGCACCGCCGAATACGCACGCTTTGTTTTGAGAGAGCTGCTCGAAGCAGTAGGCCCTCTTATCGACCGCCGCGTCTTGGCGGCCCGCCTGGGCGTTGCCTCTACTTGCGCCGGACTGGACCACCTCATTGGAGAGTTGACTGCGGCCCGATACTGTGGGCCGTTTGCGGACGGTTGGCCACGCTGGTGGGGCTACCTCGTCAGCACGTGGTGGGCCAGTCTCGGCGGGGAACGGCCGCTTCGGATCACGCCAGCAAGCGAGCGCCTGAAGCTCCTCCGCGCGCTGTTCCCCGATGTGGAGTTGGAGCAGGCGGCCGGTGTGACGGGTGCCACCAGTGAGTGCTACTGGGCGGTATGCTTAGCGTCCGAGCGACCACTGGATCCCGTTGACGGCTATGCCCTGGCGACGTCCCGGCAGGCGTGGCACGATACGAGCTACGCTACGGAACACGCGTTGCTGAATCAGGAGATCCAGAGGGGGTACGTTGATGGACTGACGGAACTAGTGCGCGTTCGGATCGATCCTGCGGAGCAGCACCGTCTGGACGGGGCCGAATGAGGCAGGTGAGCCAAGCCAGGTCCAAGCGATTCCGCCGCGCGCGGGCCAGCGAGCTTCGCCAGCTACAGGGTATCCTGAGGGAATACGCCTTAACCGACGACGTGTCCCCAGTCTCTGGCGCCGCAGCCGGATGCGAGCACTCTGAACCGGGCGGCCGGGGTACCTGGGGATACGATGCGCACGGGCTGACCCTATACCTGGATCCGAAGCGATACGCGGCACGCCTTGGGGGTCAGGCCGGTCCGCCGGCACCGACACACCAGCACCTCGCGACCGTGGTGGCTGAGCGCGTGATCCTCGGCGTGCAGCTGAGAGGCATGTGCGATGACGCCGCCGCTGGCAACGATCCTCTCCTGAGTCTCCTTGTGCAGTTGGATGTCGATGGCAAGGACCGGGACGGCACTACGTACCGTAGCGCGTGGCATCTGGACAGTGACCCTCCACTGGGCGCGGCCGCGCCCTCCGCTAGTGTGCCTGGAGCGAGCAGCGCATATATCCACCCCCGATATCACATGCAATTCGGTGGACACAGATTATGGCAGTTGGCATTGATGCAGCCAGGCCATATACTCGTTCTCGATTCGCCCAGGATCGCACATCCGCCGCTTGATGCCGTGCTTGCCGTCGACTTCGTGGTCACTAACTACGCACCGTGCATAGCGAAGGTGCTCCGGGACGATCCGACCTACTGTCGTTTGGTGCTCGAGTCGCAACTAAGATTCTGGAAGCCATATGCAATGGCAACGGCGGCGCATTGGACATCATCGCAGGGCTGTCGTGACACCACGGGCCAGATGATGTGGCCGCACTGCCATCTGCCAGGTATACCCCAGAACCTGGTGGACGAATGAAGCACACACCGAGGCCCGCGCTTCTGGAAGCTGTGCGCAACTACGTCGGTGATGTTGACCTGACGGGCCTGAAGACACTCATCCCATCGCTCGCGAAGGACTCTCGCGCTGCCCAGGCAATCGAGCTGGGCGCCCGATCCGTCCCAACAACGCACGACCTCGTCCTGGGCGACGCACGCAAGCTGGACGGCATCGCCGACGGCAGCGTGCACCTTGTAGTCACCTCGCCGCCCTATTGGACCCTCAAGGACTACGGCGACACGGACGGGCAACTCGGGGCCATGGGAGACTACGAGGAGTTCCTCGGCGAACTGGACCACGTCTGGCGCCACTGCCAGCGTGTGCTGGTCGAAGGCGGGCGGCTCATCATCGTCGTGGGTGACGTGTGCCTGTCGCGACGCGAACACGGTCGGCACCAGGTAGTGCCTCTGCACGCGTCCATACAGGAACGCTGCCGGGTGATGGGCTACGAGAACCTGAATCCCATCCTCTGGCACAAGATCGCCAACGCGACGCTGGAGGTCCAGAACGGCGGGAGCTTCCTGGGCAAGCCTTTCGAGCCGAACGCGGTCATCAAGAACGACCTCGAGTACATCCTGATGCAGCGCAAGCCGAAGGCTTACCGCACGCCGGAGCCCGCGGCCCGACTGCTCAGCGTCATCTCGGCGGAGAACCACGCGGCCTGGTTCCGCCAGATATGGGACATGCCCGGCGCATCCACGAAGGCGCACCCCGCTCCATACCCCGTCGAGCTGGCGGAGCGGCTCATCCGCATGTTCAGCTTCGTCGGCGATACGGTCCTTGACCCGTTCATGGGAAGCGGCACGACGAACGTCGCGGCGAGTCGGTGGGGACGAAACAGCGTTGGGTACGAGATCAGCGCGGACTACGTCGCCCTGGCTCAGACGCGGATGGAGGCGGAGCAGGAGGACATGTTCCGCTCCTTGACCGTTGCCGTCCAAGACCACGGCTAGAGCCAACACCAGACATCGGTCAAGGAGCAGGGGCGGGCGCCGAAGGCCGTCGAGTCGAGCCGGTGTGCACTGCTACATCCCATCGACGGATGCCGCCCACCGTGTTACAACGGTCGAGGTAGCCGCGGGCCGATGGTGGTTCTCGTGGCGGCGTACGAGTCGGCGAGGACGGGGCGGTGTAGCAGTGCCCCGCAACTCCACGAACGACACGCGTTCTCCGCGATAGGGATCCGCAGATGGCTCAGACAGATCCCGTTCAGATGTCGGACTACCTCGCGACTCGCGAGGGGCTGCCGATGCTGCTAAACGCCCTTGGACTGCTTGGCGAGGGAGTCGAGGTCGGCGTCCAGGAGGGCAGGTTCTCGGCGCATATTCTCGAGCATTGGCAGGGAAGGATGCTGTATTCGGTCGACCCGTGGCTACGGCAGGATCCGTCGCAGTACGCGGATGTCGCCAACCTCGCCCAGAAGCACCACGACCTGTTCTATCGGAGGACGATCGCGCGACTGGCGCGCTATCGAGACCGCAGCGCCATCTGGCGGCTGATGTCCGACGAAGCGAGTACAAGGATCGACGATGGTCAGCTCGACTTCGCGTACCTCGACGCGCGTCACGACCTCGCCGGCATCCGGGAGGATATCGAACTGTGGTACCCCAAGGTGCGCCCTGGCGGCATCGTCTCTGGGCACGACTACCTCGATGGGGTGTTACCGCAGTTCGGCGTGTTCGGCGTTAAGACCGCCGTCGATCAGTTCTTCGGCGCGCTAGGGTTGCCCGTGCTAACCACGCGTGAAGAGGGGCCGTTCATCTCGTGGGTTGTGAGAAAGCCAGTCGCCTGAAATCATGTCGGCACGTTGGGCAGTTCTCTGGCCCGCGCACCGGTGGTCTACCGCTTTGCCGAACATGGAGACGCGATGGGCGTCCAGCCGACGGCTGCTAACCCCCCGCTGGGTATTGGATGGCGCCTCAGCCCTGTTACCGGCTGGGGTGTCTACGGGATGAACCTGGCCATGGCGATGGCCGCCGACGGACGGTTCTCGCCGGTGTCCCTCGCGTCCCCTGTCGGCTCTGGATCCGGCTACGCCCCACACGGAGCCGTCGTCGAAGCCGCAGCCGCGCAGTATCGCGAATTCGCAAGGCTGATCGGGGACGCCGCCGGCCGGAAGGTCGTCTGTCCCTTCCCTGTGCTGCACCCCCTCGGCAACCACCTTACGCGCCTCAACCAGCTCGGGCCCGACGGCGAGGATGAACCGATGTCGATCGCGGGATCGCCCGACATCGGCGTCGTGTTCATGGAGACACCTCCAGCGCGCGCCGGCGCCGTCAAACGGGCGGCGGACTACGCCGCCATCGTCGCGGGGTCGACGTGGAACGCTGACCTGCTACGGAACTTTGGGATCCCCAACGTCAAACTTGCACGTCAGGGCATCGACCCCCAGCTGTTCTGTCCAGGACCGCGTGACAACACGTTTGGCGACAGGTTCGTGATCTTCTCCGGTGGCAAGCTGGAGTACAGGAAGGCACAGGATATCGTGATCGCGGCCTTCCGCATCTTCCACGCGCGGCGCCCGGACGCGTTGCTCGCCGTGTCGTGGCAGAACCTATCGACGAAGCCACTCGCGAAGGCGATGCTCGAGAAGGGACACATCGACCGGCCTCCAGAACCTGCGGGCGCGAGGGGGCTACGCCTCGCCAAATGGCTTACCGACAACGGCGTTCCGACAGGCTCGTACGTCGACCTCGGCATCCTCCCCAATTACCTCGTAGGGCGGACGATTCGTCAGGCGGATGTGGCGCTCTTTCCCAATCGATGTGAAGGCGGCACCAACCTTGTGGCGATGGAATGCATGGCCAGCGGCGTGCCGGTGATTCTCTCCGCAAACACCGGTCATCTCGATCTTATCGACCCCGAGCGCTGCATATCGCTGGACACGCAAGCCCCCGTGACGTCCGCAGAGGGAAGCGACACCATCGACGGTTGGGGCGAGTCAGACGTGGGCGAGATCGTCGACGCACTGGAGATGGTCTACGCCGACAGAGAGGCCGCGAAACGCCGCGCCTCCGAGGCAGCCGAGTTCATGCGCGATTGGACCTGGGTCAAGCAAGTGGGTCGTCTGCTCGACGCTCTTGAGGGGGTCATCTGATACTGTCCTAGACCTCGGACGATGGGGTCTCTCGCGCGAGCGTACGTATCAGCGAGGACGGGCCAGAGCATCGCCAAATCCAGTCAGACGCGCGCTGAATGAGACAGGTAGAGGGCTTGAGATTGCACGGGCGTTCCGGTATACCCGTGTTCCCAAACCTACGGGAGTCGAGGGAGGCGCGCGCTGGCGCCGATGGCTCTAGGGGCTGCCCTGGCCAAACGAATGGAGGCCGTGTATCGGTGAACAAGAGCTAGTCACGGGAACAGTCTATCGAGCGGAGTCCGGGTTCTACACCGTCGCCATCCCCGGCCGGGAGGTGTTGTGTAGGCTGCGCGGCAAGATGAAGGACTCCCTGTACGAGGAAACTGACGACGGATCGCAAGTCCGTCGCTATGCGGACCCCGTCGCGGTCGGCGACGAGGTGCGAATCTCCGTCCTGGGCGAGGAAGGCGTCGTCGAGGAACTCCTGCCACGGCGCACGAAGCTCTCCCGCCTGCTCCCCAAGCCGCACGACGGCACGCCCGACATAGAACAGATCATCGTCTCGAACATCGATCAGGTGGTCATTGTCGCTTCGGCGAAATCGCCTCGGCTGAACCTGCGGTTCATCGACCGGCTCATGCTCATCGCCGAATTCGGCGGCGTGAAGCCGATCCTGTGCATCAACAAGGTGGATCTGCTTAAGGAGAAGAAGCGGGCGGAACTCGCGGACCTCCTCACGCGCGTATACAAGCCGCTTGGAGCCACGTGGCACATGATGTCCGCCACCGAAGGCGAGAACATCGACGTGCTGCGTGAAGCGCTCGCTGGACAGTTCAGCGTGTTCGCGGGCAGCTCCGGCGTCGGCAAGTCGTCTATCCTGAACGCATTGGACCCGTCGCTAGCGATCCGCGTGGGCGAAGTGAGCAAGTCGTCCCAGAAGGGCCGCCATACGACGACCTTCGTGCGCATCCACCACCTCGACGATGTCGACGCGCGCATTGCCGACACGCCGGGCATCCGCGAGGTCGGGCTGTGGGGCATCCCGACGGACACTATCGACTACTACTTCCTGGAAATGCGGCCGTACCTCGGGCAGTGCAAATACAGCGACTGCTGGCACTTCGACGAGCCGGGCTGCGCCATTCGCGGCGCCGTGGACGACGGCGACATCAGCCGTGAACGCTACGAGAACTACCGACGCATGTGCCAGGAAGGCCCCGTCGAGGATCACGAACGCCGGGTCAAACGGCTTCGATAAGTAGCCTCTTCAGGTTCTCGGCGCAGATGCGCGACCCCGCGACCTTGGGTGAGTAGTGCGTCTCGACGCAAAACGGGCCGCGCCAGCCGTCGCGGATCAGCGCGGGCAGGATCTCTTGCCACTGGACCTCACCCTCGCCGATAGGCACGCCCTGGAATTCGCCCATCCGATTGCGCAGCGTGTCTTTGACGTGGACGTTCCCGATGCGGTCCTTCACGCGCTCGTAATCGTGAGGAAAGCGGTCGCCTCCCGCCCACAAGCCGTTGCACGGATCCCAATTCAGCGACAGGTTGGGATGCTCTGCCGCATCGAGGATGTCGACCGTGTTAGGTCCGGTGTCTCCCCAGCAGATGTGCTCGTTCTCGACGAGCAGTTCGATTCCAGCGTCGGCTAGCTTAGTGGCGCAGTCGGCGAGCAGTTCAGCGACGCGGCGCACACCTTCTGAGCGAGGAATGCCGCTCTCCTTGCGGCACGAGAAGACGACCATCTTCGGTATGCCGAGCCCCGTCGCCAGATCAATGGCCCGGGGCAGTCCTTCGGCCACCTGGTTCGGCGTGGTGTCGCTGTCGAGGCGGTCCTTGAAGAAGCCTGGCGAGATCGCCGTAAAGGTGATGTCGTCGCGCGATGCCAGCGACCTGAGTCGCCGCCTGTCCGCATCGCTGATGTTCGGCACGCGCCCCGACCCGACGTTTCGCACCTCGAAATGGCGAATGTCCCACTCCGTCGCCAGCTCGACGGCAGTCAAGGGGTCGGAACTGATCTCGTCGGTGACGATGGAGAGGTACATCGGGAACTCCATGCGGGCCGTAGGGATCGCTGCCACGCGAATCTAGCAACGAGAACCAGCCGCGTCAAACGACCTTGCCTCGGCAGCGCGACGGTAGAGCCGCCCCGAGGTCGCCGCGGTACATCAGTCTCTTTCGGGTAGCTGCTCCCCGGAGCGAAGGCGCCCAATTGCCGTGTCGAGGACGATGTCGGTCGACGATCGAAGTGAGGCGACCGTTGGCGAGACGTGTATGTGGGGCGGGATGCCACTCATCGCGGAGGGACGATAGCCGTGCAGCGGGAAGGTTCGGGAGCAGCGAAGAGTGGCGCCTCCCGGCAGATCGACGGTCTGAATCCACCCGCCGGCCCCGGTCGTCGACACGCCCACGAGCAGAGCCACCCCCGAGGCGTCCATCCCACTGACGAAGTGCTCGCACGCGCTCATGCACCCCTCGTCTATGAGGACCGCCGTGCGTCCCTCGTACCGCCATGGGCCTCGCGGACGGGCGACCTCGGCGGTCTGCCGATACGTATCCGTGCCAGGCTCGCGGTGGAAGCTGATGCTGGCGACGACTGGGTGTGTTAGGAACCGGCCCACGACTTCGTCCGCCAGCCTGTCGTCGCCTCCCCCGTTTTCACGCACGTCGATGATGAGGAAGGGGTGACGGCGGAAGCGCTCCAGCGCCGTGTCAAAGTCAGCGACGAGATCCTCTCCGTCCATGCCCCACCATCGCCGGATCCGTACGTACGCCACGTCGCTCCCGATTTCCGAGACCTCAACGGTCGGCTCCGGTCGCCCGCCGCTACTCTTACGCGACATCGTGACGGTACGTGTGGCTCCATCGGCGCCCTGTACCTCGAGTGTGATCTCGGAGCCGTCGAGGCCACGCATCAGCGCACTGGTCACCCAACGCCACCGCGCGTATTTCGTCGCGCCCGACGCGACCTCGCGCCGTTCGTGGAAGAGCCGCATGGCGTCTTCGCCGTCGATCGACACCACGATGTCGCCGGGAGACAGCCCTGTCTGAGGCTCGCATCGTTCGACCGCGAGAATACCATCGACGCAGCCAATGCGCGCTGGCGGATGCGCATAGTCCGGGCGTCCCGGCCAGCTCAGGCCTGTGTGGTAGTCGTGGAACGCATCCACCAGCTCCTCCATGATCGCATATGCGGCGGGCCAGTCCGCTGCATCAGCTACCCGATGACGGGCCTTCTCCAGTCGCGAGTCATCGATGATGCCGAGATACTGCACGACCGGGTAGTGGTCCATGAGCGCGTTCCATAGCGCGTCCAGCACCTGCGATGGCGTCAAGTCTTCGGCCATATTGCGCTCCCATTCTGCGTCCACGTGGCCCCTAGCCTTGGAGCTCAGGGCGGTCAGTCGCCGTTCGTCACGGAGATGTGCCCGGCAACGGTGAACAGTTGAATGTGGGCGTCCACCGTCTCATCGGGCGTTCCAGTGCCCGCGTACAATGGGTTGGGCGTACCCCACCACTTCCAGCCGTCCGATTGAGGGGCTATTGCGGGAACCTCGGCCCGTATCGTGCCGAAGTCCGACTCGATGCGCATCGATACACCCGTCTCCTCGGTCCTCGTCCACTGTATATCCCCAGCCACGGTGCGCGCCCGGACGGTCCCGGCTATCTCCCGTAGAGCCACCGGTGAGTCGTCCGTCTCGACGCGAACATCGCCGCTGATGCGCGCGGCAGTCAGCCGATGATCTCCCGGAATACGCTTCGCTGTGCGTTCGGTGTCGTCGCTGGAGAACATGCCGCCGGTCGCGGTGCGGGCAAGCGCGGTGAGATTGCCCGCGATGTCTGTAAAGAATCCGGCTCCGCAGTGCGTGATCGCCTCGACGTCGGCTTCGACATTCCCGACAGTCGCCGCGCTCGCGACGATACGTAGGATTCGCATAGCAGGCACGTGTATCGTAACGCCGGGGAACTCAACGGATGGCGCGCTGTGGTGATGCCCGTCGTATTCCGTGGTGATGTGCGCTTGATCGGCGATCTCGATGGAGAGAACGGGGCCGCTGTCGAGCGTTGCCGTCAGGATGGGCAAGATGTCCGTGTGACGGAACGGCAGCTCCTTTTCCAGCCGGTCTCTTGTCCAGCTCTCCCGGTCGTGGAAGTCCTCCACGGCCCGCGCAGCGTCGCCGTCCGCATGGATCAGAACGGAGTCAACCCTCGCGCGCGCGACGTCCGCGTCCTCGTCGTACGCCGCGAGCCGCACATCCACACGAATAGCTGGCTTGTCCCACCCTCGAACGAGGACAGGTGTGTCACCGCCCCCTGGCCCACCCATAAGCCGTCCGAAGAAGATGCCGTACTCATCGCCGTCGAACGGTATCTCGATGCTCTTCATATCCTCCACCTTGGCGGCGATCTCGACGACGCGCTTCTTCTCGTCGATAACTCCTTGCAGCCACTCGATCTGCCCCTGCAGTCGCTCGATCTCCTCGTCGACGCCAGCTTGCGAGGCATCTTCCTCTGCGATCGCGGCATCGAGATCCTCGAGGCGGGCGCGTATCATCGCCACGGTGTCGACGGCGGCCTGGTCGACGAGTTCTACATGATCCCGTTCGAATCGGTTGACTACTTCGCTCATGCGTATTCTCCTGCGGTATGGGCAGGGCACAGCCTGTCCGTCGCCTCGACTAGGCGCCTTAGGCGCCGTCGTCGTTCACCGACGCCGAGGCGTGTTTGGATTGTGCTGAGAGTCGACTGCATCGCGCGGAGCGAGTCCTGGAGAGGGCGGTCGAGGACGCGAGTCGGTCGCTCGTTCAGGTGGCGGCGGAAGTCCGCCAGCATGTCGCCTGGCGGGTCCGCAGTCAGAGACCCCAAGGCCATACGGAGTTGCGCCATCGCATCGCTCGTCGAGCGTAGGTCTGCATCTACCACGAGGCGCTGGTCGAGCGCCCGCCTCTCGTCCTGCGCCAGCTCATCGTCCATGTAGGCGGATAGCTGTTCGTCAGTCGTCACGTCGCTGCCTATGTCCCTTCCACTTCGCGGTATCTGCGCGCCAGAGCAGCGCGCGTCCTGTGTAGCCGCGTCTTCATCTTGGAAAGCGTCCACCCCATCGCGTCGGCAATATCGGCATAGGACATGTCCTCGACATCACGAAGCACGACCACCGCTCGGTCGTCGGCGTCAAGCGCGTCGAGCAGCGTCCACAGCCGCGCTTCGGCATCCTTCGCTTCCGCCACGCCATCGGGCTGGACGGGCTCGGATGCTGTCTGGGCAGCTTGTGAAGCGTTCGTCTCCCTCTCGCGACGTCGCTGATGCCGTAGGCACAGCCGAACGGTGATCTGTCGTAGCCACCCGACGAACGCCCGCGGCTCTCGGAGACCGGCCACGCCTCTGTGTACCTGCAAGAAGGCGTCCTGGCTGATGTCGCGCGCATCTTCCGACGAACCTGTCATGGCGAACGCGATCGAGTACACAAGCCGCACATGCCGACGGTACAGGGCATCGAAGGCCTCCTCGTCGCCATCCATGAACCGTCGTGTAAGTTCGGCGTCGGAAGACATGCTTCTCCCTATGCGTCCCTACCCAACATAGAGACGTCTCGGCGGGGGAAGTTGCGGGGATGTTCGACGCGGAGGCATGGAACCTCAGCCCCGACCCGCCGGGAACGTCCGCAAGCGTGCCACCGCGCGAGGCCCTATGGCCCGTGAACCCTGTCAGCGTGCGCGATATACGTACACGGGCGGCGGCATTCAGGGGGATTTGCCCCACAGACAGGAATGCGCGTCCTGGAGGACAATTCCTTCAGCTACGGGATAGCTATATCCACGGGAAGATTCGCCTCGATGCTCAAAACACCTGCTCGCGCCTCGGCCCTGCCGTGGCTCGCGCCCGCGGACCCATCCGTGAAGCAACTCGCCGTCGTTTTCGTATGGTTCGCGCTCGCTGCTCTGTGCGCCTTCGCGCAGGACACGATCTCCATTGACGACCAGAAGTGGCAGGAGTGCAATCCGAGCAACGTAGTGTCCATCACATATAGCGGAGCGACATCCGCGACCGCGTTCGACCTCGTATTCACGTACGACACGGGCGAGGCCACCTTCGTGAGCGCCGCCGTCGGTACAGCCACCTCCGGGTGGACCATCGACGCCAACGAAACATCCTCCGGCACGGTAGACATCGGGCTCGCTACCGCGTCGGGCGGAACGCCAGTCACGACGGGCGAGATCGTGCAGGTAACACTCGACACGACCCCCGTAACGAGCTGGGCGGACACCGACTACGACACGACTCTCACCAACTCGTTCCTGCTGCCCCAAGGGAACGTCAACGACGCCGCCGCGACGACCGTCGGCGCCGACCTGGTATTCCAAGCGGTCGTGCACGCGGACGCCACCGGCAACGACGCCATCACCGCCTTCGACTCCTCCTATGCCCTCCAGGCGGTAGTCGACGAGACAACGCCCGGATGGCCGCTAGACGTGCCCGAGACGCTGCCGGCATACAACACAACGCCGGACTGGTCGACACTCGGTAGCGGCTGCACGACAGGCCCAATCGTCGTCCCGCTGAACTCGTACAGCATGTTCGCGATGCTGGACGTCGACGAGAACAACCTTGTGCAGGCGGCGGACGTGGCAGAGATGCTCCAATTCTCTGTCGGGAAGATCACGACGTTCTCTGGCGCCGCGGCTGGCGTCCACGTGCCGCCCGCTCCGAGCGCGGCCTCAGTCTCGATGGCAGACCGACTCCAAGGGTCAACGGCCTCCGCTCGCCCAGGTTCCGCGATCACCGTAACGCTCGACCTGAACGGCCTGGCGAATGTGTTCGCGGGTGAACTCCTCCTCGATTTCGACCCCGCCCTCGTGCGACCGACCGGTGCGACCTTGCACGGCGCCGACGCCACGATGGTCGCCTTCCGCAACCACGGCCGGCGGACCAAGGTGGCGTTCGCGTCCGATTCGCCTGTTCAGGGCAGGCTGGAGGTGGTGTTCGAGACGGTGGACGCCGTGTCGGAGCGCCGCGCCGGAGCGATCCGCGACGCAGGGCTGACGCTCAACACAGCCCGCGTCCGTACGGGATTCGACTTCGCTTACGAGGTGCGTCCTTACGGTTTCCGGCTCATGCCTAACTTCCCGAACCCCTTCAATCCCGAGACGTGGATCCCGTTCGAGCTCGAAGAGGCGTCGAACGTCAGCATCCACATCTACGGCATGGACGGCAGGCCGGTGCGCGCGCTGGAGCTCGGCGAGCGACCCATGGGCGTGCATGCCGATACGGGAAACGCCGCCTACTGGGACGGCCGCAACGACCTCGGCGAAGCCGTCGCCAGCGGCGCCTACGTATACGAACTGCGTGCCGGAGGGTATCGGGAGACACGACGCATGGTGGTGCTGAAGTAGCAGCCCTACCGTGCCTTGAGCATGCCCCACGTCGTCACGGCGTCGCCGTCGTCCACCGCCGTGGCGTTGTCTACGACCGGGCCGAATTCCATTACCGCGCGCACCTCGTCGCCGCTCAGCGCGCCTCGCCATATGTTCAGGTCGTCCATCGACCAACTCGAAAGCAGATCGGAGCGGCCCAAAGCGATGACGCCCGTTGCGCTCGCATAGACGCCAAGTTCCATGTCGCCGCGCCCGGTGGCGACTTCCTCGCCGTTCAGATACAGCTTTGCCACGCCTTCCGCAGAGTCGTACGTTCCCGCGATGTGGAACCACTCGCCCACCGTGAGAGGCGCATCCAGCGTGAAGATGGGCTCCTGGCTCTCCGCGTGCAGCGACCAATGGAGCCCACCGTCGGGCGTGACGTAGGGAAACAGGCTGACGGGAGGCTCGAACGTCGCCTGCAGGACCTCGGGTACCGGTAGCGCTGCCAAGTCGTCATCGCCCTGCGGCGCGCCCTCATCCTGCAGACGGAACATTGTGACCTGATACACGTTGACCCACGCGAGAACGCTCATGGCGCGCTTTGGCGCGCTGTCGTCCCACCACGCCGACTCGAAGAGTTGCAGGCGCCCCTTCGAGGCGAAATACGCCGCTGTTGATCGGGTATCGGAGAGGAGAACCACGTTCCCTTTGGCGATCGTGTCCCGCCCAGCTCCAGAGCGATCTAGCGCGTGCCCGGTAAAGGCCGCCATCGGCGCAGGAAGAGACGCGATGCGCGGGTCGAGCACCACAGCGGTCCCCTGGAGGGATCGCGCCAGAGCGTTCAGTTCCAACGGGTCGAAGGTGAAACCGTCCCCGTCGGCTTGGCCATCGCCCACCTTCAACGACCGCTCGAGCGCGTTGAGTTCCAGCGGCTCGAAGGTGAAGGTGAAGCTAGGATCTGACGCCAGGTAGTGCGGATCCTGGGGCGGCGTCTGCTCGAAGTCCAAGTAGAGCAGCAGGTCGCTCGCCGTGGCGTTCATGGCGAGAGTGACGACAAGCGCGAGCAGCGGGAAGAATCGCATGACCATGCCTCCTGATGCGCAACGACGCTACATATCAGGATAGTCACGTGGACTAGTGGCCGCAAGCATATCTAGCGTGCGGGCTGCCGTGCGGAAGGGCGTTGGCGACCCCTTGCAGATGGCACTCTATCGTGCGCGTCTCCCACGCGAGAGGAGGATTTGCCGTCAGAAGTGGCCACGGCGGGCGATGGCAACCCGCACGGCGTCTTCCACCTGCGCAAGCACATCCTCGCCGGTCGCGGTCGCATCGACGACAAGATCAGCCTCCGCCTGGCCACACTCAACCACGCGAACGTACACCCTCCTGGCCATCCGCAGGTAGCGCTCCAGATCGTCGGTCGCTCGCCGTAGGGCCTCTTCGTCTGTCTGGTCGGGCTTGCGCATGTCCCGCAACAGTCGGCGAGCCAGCGCCACTTCCATCGGCACGTCGAGGTGAACCAGGAAGTCGTAGAACTCAGCGACGCTGTCGCGGGTCCGGCCGAAGGCGTCCTCGACGAACACGATGTCGGCAGGACCAACGGCGTGAGGATCGCCGTCGGCGGAGGGGTAGTCTATGGAGCCGCCGCGCGACAGGTCGCGTAGAGCGGCGGCGAGCCCCGGCGTCCATATGACGTTCGGGTCTCCGCCGGCGTCGATCCACGCGTCGAAATCCAGCAACGGTTCGTCTCGGTAGTAGTCGTCGAAACGCAGCCAGATAGCGTTGTCGAACCGCTCCGCGAGTGTGGACTTCCCGCTACCGGAGTTTCCGCTGATCGCGACGATGAAAGGCTTACCCACGGCGATGCTCGCTTCCTCCTCCGCGCTCTTCCAGTCGATGCCGGCCTATGGCGCGCATTCGCGTCGCCGCACGCGCGGAGAATACACCACGTTCGCCCAGCGTTCCCCGCTTGCGACCCCGCAACAAGGCGCCTACACTCAGCATGCTCGCGTGGCGTGATGCACGATGCCTAGCATCCCACTCTCAGCACGCCGGAGAGAACCGATGGCAGCTTCCGCGCACGGCCCGCTTCGAGTCCATCCCACCAACGGCCGCTACGTCGCGTCGGCGGATGGGCGCGCGATCCTGCTCGTTGGCTCGCACACGTGGGACAACCTGAAAGACATGGACCGCGCGGATCCCCCTGCTCCGTTCGACTGGAACGCATATCTCGACTTCCTCGAACAACATCATCACAACTTCATTCGCTTGTGGGCGTGGGACCACACCGTCTGGGTCTCCCAGGCCAACGGGCAGCTCGGCAAGGACTTCGTGCACAACGTCGCTCCGCACCCGTGGCTGCGTACCGGTCCTGGCGTCGCCCTCGACGGGAAGCCGAGTTTCGATCTCACGCGCTTCGATCCCGACTTCTTCGACCGCCTGCGGCATCGCGTATCGTCGGCTGGGGAACGCGGCGTGTACGTGTCCGTCATGCTGTTCGAGGGATGGTGCCTCATGCACGCGAACCGCGGCCGGAACGCAGAGCCCGGGTGGGCGTGGAGGTCGCATCCGTTCCACCCAGACAACAACGTGAACGGCCTCGACATCGACGCCGGAGAGGACGGCGTGGACGGGAAGGTCCACCGGGCGGGGAACGCAGAGGTCAACGCGCTACAAGAAGCCTACGTCCGTAGGGTCGTCGACGCCGTCAACGAGTTCGACAACACGCTCTATGAGGTCATCAACGAGGGTGGAGACCCAGGCTGGGACTGGTGGGTCGCGGACCTCGTGCGCGAACACGAAGCCAGCAAGCCCACACAGCACCTCATCGGCATAACGGGCCACGGAGCCGAAGGCGTCGAGAGCATGCTGAACAGCCCCGCCGACTGGATATCCCCCGGCAGAAACGACGGCTACGGCCCAGACGCTCCCGGGTGGGACGGCGAGAAGGTCAGCATCTTCGACACGGACCACATCTGGGGTTGTGGCGGCAACGCCGCATGGGTGTGGAAAAGCCTCACGCGAGGACATAACCCGATCTTCATGGACCCCTACCTCGGGAACGTGCTGTGCGAGCCGGGCGACTCGCGGTGGCCTCCCATCCGTCAGGCGATGGGTCACGCGCGCCGTTGGTCGGAGCGCGTGGACATTGCGGCGTTCGAGCCCTGTGACACGCTAGCGTCCTCTGGATACTGCCTCGCCAAGCCAGGAGAGGCGTGTCTCGTGTTCGCGCCCGACGGCGAACCCATCACCGTCGATCTGTCGGCGGCGGAAGGCGAGGTGTCTGTCGAGTGGATACATCCCGTCGACGGGACGATCACACACGGCGAAGGCGTCGTGGGTGGCGCCGAATGTAGCCTCGCCGCGCCAAGCGCCGCACAGCACGAGGGCGACTCCGTGCTCTACCTGCGACGTGTGTAACCACGATAGGCGCCACGGGATCCCCTCTCACGGGCAAACACAACGATAGGAAGTGACGATGGCGACCGCGCTCAAGGGGGCGATCCTCTTCGTACACGACATTGAGAAGATGGCGGCGTTCTATCGGGACGTCGTCGGGCTCACGCAGACGGAGAGCGACTTCGGCGTCGACACGTGGGTTCCCTTTGAGGACGATGGGAACATGCTCGGCCTCCTTGCCATACCCGAGGAACACCGTAGCAGCGCCGAATCCGACACGCCTCCCGAGCCACGCTCGTCGACTCCGGTCAAGCTCGTCTTCCGTGTGGACGATCTGACAAGCAGGTGCGAGGAGATGCTCGCGGCCGGAGCGAAGCCGCTTCGCTTCGTCCCCGAACACAACCGAGCGGACTACGCCGATCCCGAGGGCAACATCCTTCAGTTGACAGACCTCTAACCGACGGCGCGGCCGCCAATTCGCACTATCGAAATCCATCCCTACGCCCTCCTATCTACGGTGGGCGTTGACGATCCGGCGCGACGGCCCATACGCACGGTACCCGACCCAACGCCATCTGCCAGAACGCCGGTGCATCCGCGCCTCTGTAGTACGGGTTCTTCGTGTCCGTTCACGTCCCAACGCCAATCAGGAGCGCAACGCTATGTCCCGGTTCGTCCATAGCCGCCGTTGGGCGGTTGCGAGTATCGCGCTGCTGCTCGTCGGTATGTCGGCCCTCGCCGAAGAGGACACGCGCGCGCATCCAGAACGCACTATCCGCGCCGTGCGCGCGACAACGGCTCCGGTCCTGGATGGCCTGCTCGACGACGACGTGTGGAACGTGGCGCCCATCGCCACGGATTTCACTCAGCGTCAGCCCGACGAGGGCGAGCCCGCGACGGAGAAGACTGCTGTCCAGTTCGCATTCGACGACGAGGCGCTCTACATCGCCGTCATGTGCTACGACAGCGAACCCGACAAGATCGTCTCCCGCCTGACGCGCCGCGAGGACTGGGCGGATCGCGACTGGGTCTCAGTGAACCTGGACCCCCACCACGACCACAAGACTGGGTTCTACTTCGTCGTCGGCCCGTCCGGATGGCAGAGCGACGGCATTCTCTTCGACGATGGGAACGAGAGCGAGACGTGGGACGGCGTCTGGGAAGCCGCGACGGAGATCACGGACGAAGGGTGGAGCATCGAATACCGCATCCCGTACCACGTCCTGCGGTTCGCAGAGCGCGACGAATACACATGGGGAGTCTTCGTTCACCGGGAAGTCACCCGCAAGAACGAGAGGTCGATGTGGATACTGCACGGCAGCGACGACAACGGATGGACATCCCGCTTCGGTCACCTGGTCGGCATTGAGGGGATCTCGCCGCCTAGGCACCTGGAGGTGCTACCGTTCGCGCTGGGGCGAGTGTCGCTCACGCAGGCTGATGACGGCGGATCGCGTGACACCGATCTGTTCGGGTCCACCGGCCTTGACGTCCGCTACGGTCTGTCCTCCAGCGTCTCCCTGAACGCGACGATCAACCCCGACTTCGGGCAGGTGGAAGCGGACCCCGCCGTCCTGAACCTGAGCGTCTTCGAGAACTTCTTCCGGGAGCGCCGTCCGTTCTTCGTTGAGGGGGCGTCGGTGTTCAGCACGCCGTGGGTCGACATCGTAGGCATCGGTGGGCCGTCCACGCTCTTCCACTCCCGACGCATCGGGCGCCGCCCCGGGCGCTTCGACATACCCGACGGAGCGGAGGAACTGGACCGGCCCGACGCATCGACCATCCTCGGCGCCCTCAAGCTGTCTGGAAAGACGCAGGACGGCTTGTCATTCGGTGTGCTGGAGGCGCTGACGGCGCCTGAACACGCCCGAGTGAGTGAGACGGCAAGCGACGGCACGACGGTGGAGCGGGACCATCGCATAGAGTCGCTGACAAACCACTTCGTTGGGCGTGTGCAACAGGACGTGCTGAAGGAGTCCAAGGTCGGCGCGACGATGACGGCCATGAACGGCGAAGGCTTCGCCCCGGCTTATGTCGGGAGCGTCGACGGGCAGCACAAGTGGGGCGACGGTGGGCTCACGCTCTTCGGTCGCCTCGCCGCCAGCCGCGCGGGGGAGTTCGACGACCGCAAACAGGGATACGAAGGGGCGCTGTACTTCTCGAAGTGGTCGGGATGGCTGGGAGGTCAGCTCTACGCCGACGCCACATCGCGCGACTTCGACACGAACGACCTCGGCTTCATGCGCCGCGCCGACCGCGTCCAAACGGGTGGACACGTCTCCGCGCGTATCAAGCAGCCCTGGGCGCTCGCAAGGGAATCTGGGTTCAATCTCAACGCGTGGAGCCACTGGAATCTGGATGGCGACCGCCTCGCTCGCGGCATCAACTTCAACAACTGGCACGAGCTCAAGTTCTACTGGTGGATGCACTTTGGGATCAGCCGCGGCTTCGAGCGCCTGGACGATCTTGCGACTCGCGGAGGCCCGTCCATGCTGCTTCCGGCGGACTGGGAGTTCTTCGGCTCGCTGGGATCAGACCGCCGCAAGATCGTCACACTCCGTGGGCACGGCAACGCCGGCCGTTCCGAGGCCGGGCTCAGTAAGAACGCCCGCGTGGGCCTGGATATAGGCATCAAGCCCGCGTCGAACCTTCAGGTGTCGTTGGGCCCCTCGCTGTCCAGCCGGAGCGAACACGCCCAGTGGGTCGAGAACCTGGATGCTAACGGCGATGGCGAAGACGACCGCTTCGTCTTCGGCGAACTGGATCAGGACGTGTTCGAGTTGGGCGCGCGTGTCAGTCTGGCCTTCACCACGACGCTATCGATTCAGGGGTACGTCCAGTCATTCGTCACGAATGGCGATTACGTGGCATTCAGGGAACTCGCGCGCGAGCGTTCGTACGACTTCACGCCCGTCGCTCAGGCCGAACTGTCGGAGAACCCCGACTTCAGCAACCGGTCGCTACGCGGGAACATGGTCCTGCGGTGGGAGTACGAGCCGGGCAGCACGCTCTTCGTCGTGTGGAGCCAGAATCGCAGCGCCTCGTTCGACACGGGCGATCCCGACTTCACACCGTTCAGCAGCGCGTGGGACAGCTTCACGGACGACGGAGAGGACGTGTTCCTCGTAAAGCTGAACTACTGGCTGGGGCTGTAGCGTGGGCGCCGGACGGCCGCACGGCCGTCCGGCATTGACCGTCATTCCGCTTCGAGCGCGGCGATGCGATCCTGCAACGCCGCGAGCTTCTTGCGCAGCACAGGCAGCGCGTCCTTGCCCGTTTCGGCATCTCGGTCGAGGTGCGGATTGTGGCACTTGACGCACGGCCCGGTCGGCATGGCGATGGTCGCCTTGCCCTGCTCGACATCCTTCTTATTCACGAGGATGTGTTCGCTGGACTCGCCGTGGCACATGTCACACCCGACACCAGCGAGCTCCGGCGTCGAGGCGTGATCGACAAATCCAGTGTCCTCACCAAAGCCGGTGGAGTGGCACTTAACGCACTCGGGGTCGGCTCCCTTCCCCATCGTCGTCAGGGTCTCAAACGCCTCCGCGTGGGGCGTCTTCTTCCACTGGCGTAGCTCCTTCGCGTGGCACTTGCGGCACTTCGCGGGGCCGACGTAGGTCGCCCCTTCCGGCGTCTCCGCCGACGTGTTATGTAGGCCGACCGCCAGGAACCCAGCGGTCACGACGACGACGCTCGCGACGAGCAGACCAACTCGATAGCGCATGACTCACCAGTCCTTCTTCCTTGTCCAGACTGGAGCCGTCACGACATGCCGGGCTAGCGATCGGCGCCAACCTTTTCCAGGTCGCGGGAAAGCAACGTATCGACCAACTCGGGGTTGTGCACTCCCAGGCTTCCGTCCTGCTGTATAAGGCGGACATGCCTCTCTATGTCTCGGATCAGGCTGCGCGACGCGCGTCCGCCCGTCCGAGCGCTGGCGGCCTGGCTGAGCTTGCGTCGCGCGTTATCCTGCCACGCCCGGCGCATCTCGGCGTATCGTTCCTCGTCGTGGCAGTCCTCGCACAGCGCGGTTTCTATCGGATCCTCGTCCGTGTAGTGGCAGTCGATGCAGGCGACCTCGGCGTCGAAGTGGATGCCCGTGATTCCGCTGCCGTCAGCCGTTCCCTCGGACACCGCGTGTTGCGCCGCGTGACAGTCAGCGCACTTGCCCTCGACGTCGACGCGCGTCGTGTGATGGCACGAGACGCATTCACCCGCGAAGGCTCGCGTCGTGTCACTGGCGTGGCAGTCCGCGCAGTCCGTTCGGTAGTCCAGGGCGTGATCTCCGTGATCGAACGGCTTCGAGTAAGACACCGCGCGCGTCCGTAGATCCGCGTGACATGACGCGCAGTCGTCGTCCTTCGCCTGCTCGTGGTGGCACGAAGCGCACTCGGCGCTCTGGACGGTGGTCGTGCCGTGCCCCTCGGATTCCTCGGGCTCGGGGGAGTGGCACTTCTCACACGACAACTGCTCGTCAATGACATGCGGGCCGTGGTCAAACGCCTGCCCGAACGCCGCGACGGTCACGGTCTCGATGCCGAAGTGGCACCCAAGGCAGCGGCCGCCTTCCGGCTCCTTGGGTCGCGCGATGGGGGCGATGTCGGCGATCCCCTCCACGCCACGTAGCGCTCCCAACGCCATGGCGAGTTGCGCGTTCGCCGTCATCACAAGTCGCTCGGAGAACTTCACGTTGTGCACGGGGTTCCCGCGCGTGATCGTTGCTATGTTCCTGTCCGCCGAGGTGAGTAGAGACTCCGCCGTTGCGATGTCGTCTGGACTGACGCCGTTACCCCTGACGGCCGCTAGCTCACGCGCGACCCGATCACGGCGCCCTCCGATCTCGCCGACAAGGCGCATTGCGCCCGTCTGCCACTGCTCCTCCATGTGGCTGTACGTCTCGCCGTGGCAGTCGGCGCACGTCTCGGCGTTGGCCATCATCGTGTCGTCCTCGTGCGCGGTGTGGCAGCCGACACAGCTCACGCGCGCCAGGAACATCGGGTCCGGCAGCGACGACACTCCGTCTCCGAGACCCACGTACAGCGCCTGCGTTTCCGCGTGCGTCTCTATGTGGCACGCGCGGCAGTCGAGTTCCAGGGTCTCCTTCATGGCCCGCTGGCCGTGCTTGATCTCGAGGTGGCAGTTCAGGCAGTCGATCGTGTGTTCCGTGACGTGTACCTGATGCATGAGCGTATGGTCGTCGTACTCGCGCAGCCGCTCGACACGGTCATGGCACGTGTAGCATCTCTCCTGCGGCACGGACCCGTCTCCATCGACGACATCGCTGTGGCACTGCATGCAGTCCACGTCCTCGTCGAGATACTTCCGATGGTCGAACTCCATGCCGTTGATGAGCACGATATCGTCGGGCGGGGCGTGGCACGACGGGCAACCCGTGAGCGGCTCTCCCGTGGGCGTGTCCTTAAAGTGGCACAGGAAGCACGTGCTTTCGGTGACCGTCATGTGCTCGTCCGTATCGCCCTGGACGATCTGAGAATGGCAGCTGGCGCAGCGCAGAACGCGCCCACGCGGCAGCTCCAGGAGGAACTGCTCGTGGCCTTCGGGGGGATCGCTACGCCGCGTAGCCATGTCCGCAGGCATCGCGCTCAGATCCTCGTCGTGCGCCATGAGGTGGTGCTGACCGCACGGCAGATGCGTGCGGTGCGAGAACGTCAGCGTCTTGTACTCCACGAGGCCTGGGACGTTCTCCGTCGTGTGACAGCCGGACCGCAGGCACCCTTCGTCCTTCACCTCGGCGTGAGGTTCGCCCTCGTAGGTGTTAGTGACGTACAGGGCGACCTCGGACACCGCCTTCCACTTCCGCACGAGATAGCCCTTGAAGCCAGGCGGATAGTGGCACTTTCCGCACTCGACATCGCTGTGGCTAGACCGCGTCCACGATTCGTAGTACGGCTCGATGTAGTGGTGCGATCCGCAGAACTCGGGGCGCGACGTGATCTCGGCGGTGATGGCGAGCAGCACGAACACCACGGTCACGACGGAAGCGAGCCCGATGAAGAACCGGCGGTACCACTTGTATTGGGGTTCATTCATCGCTCGGCCTTTCTTCCGGTCGGTCCCCGGCCGTCTTGCCCGTGAGCCAGGCAGGATTCATCGGGAACACCTCAGGCGAAAGGTGGACGTGATACATGTGCCACACGACGACCGCCAGAACGGCGAGGATGGCTTCGTACCGGTGGACCGCCGCCGACACGTCGATGACGATTTTCGGGCTGAGCTCCTCCAGCCAGAGGATGAGCCCTGTCAGCGCCATAATCACCGTGCCCCACACCAGCGCCCAGTACTCAGCCTTCTCCGCGTAGTTGTACCAGCCGTATGTCGGACGCGGCGCGTCCCTATCCCGGAAGTGCCGCATAGTGGCGCGGAAATCGCCCCAGTCGCTCCGACGCGGCAGCATCTCGCGCAACTGCCACCGGCCGCGGCGCGTACCGAGTAGGTAGAGCACGTGGTAGATGCTGACAACGAGCATCGCGATGCCAGAGATGCGATGGATCGTGCCGCGCACCTCGAAGACCGTCGGGTTCGCCAGGCCCAACGTCACGATGGCCACGCGTGGCAGATGCACCATGAATCCCGAGATCGCCAGCACGGTGAAAGACACGAACATCACGCCGTGCTGCATCCGCTCGTTCAACGACAGACGGACGCCGACGTCTATGCCCGCCGGGATGTTCGCAACGCGTCGTGCATCCGACATGCTATGCGTCCCGTCCTCGTCTAGGCGCTCGTCCATGCCGAACGACGGCGCGCAGATCGAAGAGGTTGTGTACCGCCATCGCCCCTATCACGCCGACGATGAGCAGCATATACAGCGCGCGTACGAAGCTGACCGCTAAGGGAGGGGCCTCGGCGATGCCCATGTGCACCTCGCCCGTCGCGAATTCGTCCTGCGCGTTTGGGTGACAGTCCGTCTGCCCGCATGTCTTCAGGAGATTGGCTTCGTGGATCGTCGAGTCCGTCTCCGTGTGCGGCAGAATATTGTGGATACCGTGGCAGCTAGAACAATTGGCGACGACCGTCACATCGTATTTGTCCGCGAGCCCGTGAAAACTCTCCTCGTAGCTGTCCACGCGGAGCGCGGAGAAGTCGTACTTGTCCGCCAGCGCCACTGCGGCATGGCACTCCGAACACGTCTCGACGACGTGCGTGCTGTGCACCGGCGACTCGGGGTCGCCTGGCCGGAGGATGTCGTGCACCCCGTGACAGTCGGTGCACGCAGGCGTGTCGGGGTTGTCGTTGGCGAGCTCCACGCCGTGGATGCTCGTTGTGTACGTCGTCGATTCGTCCTCATGACAGCCGCCACACGTGGACGCGAGCTGCTTGCGGTGGACCGTCGAACGGACATCCCCCGAAGACTTCACGTCATGGATGCCGTGGCAGTCCGTGCAGTAGGGAGCGTCCTCGTTGCCTTCCGCGCGTTCGCGGCCGTGCACGCTCTCCGGGTACTGCTTGAATTGCCCGACGTTGGGAGCCCCGCGCGGGTTCTGCTCGTAGTGACAATGCTCGCAGTTGACGGGCTTGAGATCGGACGGGTGGGGTATCTCGTCGATGTCCGAGTGACACTCGATACATGCCAGCTTGTTGTGCGCCGATCCGACGAGATGGTTCGTGTTCACGGTCATCTCGCGCGTCGAGCCGTCTTCCTTCTCGACGAATGCCCCCGGCGTGCCGTGGCACTTCGACAACACGCAGCCACGATAGTCTGCCGGGGACTCGACTGCGTCCGGGACGACCGTCTGGGTTAGCGCGGAGATGCCCGCAGCCCACATAAGCGCCGCGATGATGAAGCACGTTCTCATCGGAGTTCCCGTTCCCCGAATGCCGCCATCCAGCCGATGTCCCGGTGACAGCCTATGTTGGAGCAGGTCTGCGTTCCTTCGGCGTACGATCCGCGCGAGGAGAACTCGATGGACGCCCCCGACAGGTCCAGCGGCAATGAGGCGGCCGTCCCACCGTGCTCGTGGTCAGCGTGGCACACGCTGCATGAGATGTCGTACTCGACGTGTACCGAGTGCGCCCCCGTCGTCGGTGGGAGATCGTGGCACGATGCGCAGTCCCACGACTTGACCTCGCGCCGTCCCGAGTCATCGACATGACATGTCGTCGAGCAGTCACCGGTCATGGTGTCCATACTCGTGATGTCCACGACACCGCCGGTGTAGTCCCCGGCGGGGGTGGCGTCCGTGATGTCGTGGCGACTCGTCGTGTGGCACGTGCCGCATGTGATGTCGTCCTCATCCATGTGGACCACGTGATCGCCGCTGTCGGGAGGCGCAGTGTGGCACGTGTCGCAGGTCTCCTGCCAGGAGAAGGCGTCGTGGCACGCCGTGTTGCACCGCTCGGTGTTGGCGACGAACGCGCCCTCTCGCAGACTGACGTGCGCGGACAACACCTGCGCCTGCGGGTCCGTCGCGCGCGCGCTGTGTGTGTGGTCCGCGTGGCACTCGATGCACCCGACGACGGGACCATCTCCCGCTTCGGCGACCCTGTCGGCGATGTCCCAGTACTTGCCCGACGGCTGCGCGTGCGACGTGTGCACTCCCGTGTCCGGCGGATAGTCGTGGCACGTCTCGCAACCCCAGTAGTCCGAGGTGTCTGTCTGGTGGCAATCCGTGGCGCACGTTCCCTCTGTCCGTTCGTAGTCGAATTGCCCGCTGATTTCGACCACACCGCTCTCGATGGAGCCGTCGTGATCGTTACCCGCGTGGCAGTCGCGGCAGTTCATGCCCTCGTTCTGCACGTGGTACGGATGCGATCCGGTGCCGGGTGGATATCCGTGGCAGTCGGAGCAGGAGTCGCCCCAATCTATGGACTCGTGGCACGTCGTGGCGCACGCGCCCTTGTCGTATGTGCCACGGTCCTCTGGCGATAGCCCGGTGAGACGCACTTCGGCGACCGCGTCCCCGATGCCCACGCCCGCCTCTACGATCTCCCCTGAATGGGTGTGCCCGGCGTGGCAGGTGGCGCAACCGTTCTCCGTGTGCGCGGCCACGTCGTGATTGCCCGTGCTCAGCGGGAAGTCGTGGCAACTTGCACAGTCCCAAGGTTCGGTCTCGGCGAGTGGCTCTTCACGGTCTACGTCGTTGTGGCAGGAGGTCGTGCAGGATCCCGTGTACGGGTCGTAGTCCTCGACGCCAGCGACATCTACCTCGCCGGACTCGTGTTCGTAGCCCTGATGACACGATTCGCAAAGCACGTCGTCTCGATAGACGCCCACGCCCTCGACAACCTCAGCGATGAGATGCGTGGCGTGGAGACCTGTGTCGGGCGGGTACGCGTGGCATTCCAGACACGACTCAGTGTCCCACTGCCGCTCCGTGTGGCAGGCGGTGTCCGCGCATGTCCGCGCCTCCGCGGACACGGTGTGGATGCCCTCGGTCAGCAGGACGTCTCTAACGCCGTTCGCGTGGCTGACGCCTTCCTCTGCATCGGGGTGACAATCCGCGCAGGCGACATCTCTCGAAGGCGACTGCACGTGGGCCACGTGCATCCTGTCGTCGGTCTCTACCTGGTGACACGTCGCGCAGTCCTCGACCTCATCGCGTGCGCCGTTGAAGCCGTGGCAGCCAGCGCAGTCCTCCATCGGCGCCTGGGGGGCAAGCTCGTGACAGCTCGCGCAGTCCTGCTTCTCCCATCCGTGCGGGTGGTTCTCGGACGTTAGCAGCGGCGCGGACCGCAGCGTGGACCGGAGGTACTTCGGGAGGTGGTACTTGAGCAGCGCCGTCTTCACGTCCGGCAGCACCTTCGCGGGAGGCGGCGCCACGGCCTCGGACGAGGTCACTACGGGACGGCAGCCGACGAAGAGCGCGATGGACGCGATGAGCGAACACAGAGCGATGGCGCCCGACCCCATCCCAACCTTCCCCTGCGAGGGGAAGGGACTGTCGGCCTTCCAGCCTGCGAGAGGCGTTCTGGCTAGCTCGGGGTGGTGCGCGCCTTCACGCGCGGGAGTTTCTGCATGGAGGAAGAGGCGGCGAAGCTGACTGAGCGTCATTCGACCTTCCCTCCCGCATGGCACTGTCCGCAGAGCGCCGCGTTCATACTCGACGATTCCGCTTCGAACCCCTCTGGGTGCGGCGACGCTTCGCGGTGGCACTCGATGCAGCTCGATTCCTCGTGGCACACCGCGCACGACTCGAGCCGCATCCGCGCCTCGCTGCCGTGGTTGAAGATGAACTCCGCCGTGTGGACATCCGCGAACTGAACGCCCGTCTCAATGTGGCACGCCATGCACTCGTCGCGCTGGTGGCAACTCTCGCACGTCGCCGTTGTGAACGACCCGTCTATGGAGTGCTGCTGCAGGTAGTTGTCGTCGTGCACGCCCCGCGGCCACACGTCGCCGAGGTGGCAGTCGGCGCACGCCGCGACCTCCGCTGTTTGCGCGTGGCTGCTCGTAAGCACGAAGTCGGGGGTATCAGGACCGCGCACGAAGTCGGCGCGCACCGTTCCCCTGTGGCACACCTCGCACAAGTCGTCCTCGCCCTTCGTCGCGGAGGCGTGGTCCGTCAGCCACGAAGCGTTGTGTGAGACAGGCAGGAACGCGCTCGTTCCCATCTGGTCGTGGCAGTATCCGCAACGGTCGGCGGCTCCCATGTCCGTGGCGTGGCACTCGGCGCACGTCTGCTGAGGCACGGAGAACGAGTCCGTCACGCGCTCGCTGCGTCCCACATCCGGGTGGCATCTCACGCAGCCGTCGGGATTCACGTCCGGCTTGAGGTGCGTATCGTGTGTGAGTCGCAGGTCGCGGAAGTCGACAGGACGTGTCCGCACGTCGTTGGCATTGCCGTGGCACAGTTCGCAGCCCTGTTCGCGACTGTGGCACGTCATACAGTCGGCTTCGCGGGGAATCAAATCCTCGTGCGACGCTTCGGCTCTCACCGGGTGGCACTCGGCGCACTGAATGTCCATCCTGGCGTGGCGATCGTGCGAGAAGACGAGCTCACTGTCGCCGTCCACATCGTCGCGGGCGCCAAGGCCCACGGTCCAAAGGACACATCCCGCCAGCAGGCTCATCCCTCCGAGGAGGCTTATTAGTCCAATGACGTTGGGACGCCGCATCATGTTCGTCCCCCCGTCCCGACGGCAGTCGAGTCGAAGGAGGCGCGCACGTACCCGAACACGCGCACCGCGTTCGCGAAATCCGTGTTGCGATTGCGCTCTACGCGAACCAGGGCGCTCCAGTCGCGATGCAGATGCAGGCGCGTCTCGGCGCCTACCGTGCGCACGAAGTCGTCGTCGCCGTCGTCGACGTATCGGAAGGCGCTTAACGCGTTGCTGAACGCCACCTGCACTTTCGGCGTCAGATACTTCTGCACGCGGACGTACGCGTATCGGCGGCGGGTCTCCTCCCACGTGAGCCACTCGGCGCCGACGGACGCGACAGGTTCCGTCTCGACGTAGAGACGCGCCTCCACGCGGTCTCGCGTCGCCGACCCATCCTCGAAGCGCTGGTCGGAGCGTCTACCCAGGAGGCTCCACCAGGTGTCGGGACGGAGCTCGACCGTCGCCGCGCGCTCGCGCCGCGCCTCGACGGCAAACACGTTGAAGATGGAGTCGGGCGCAAACTGTGGCGTGTCATACCGCTCGACGACCGCCAGAGAGATCGGTCCCTTGGAAATCGACCCGCGCGCCGACGCCTGCGCGACTCGCTTTAGCAGCGGGTCGTACGCCGCATCCGCCGAGACGCGCAGGTCGGTCCGCGCGATCCTGTGTACACGCGATGTCCTGGCGGAGGCGAGGTCCACTCCGCCCGTCAGGTACAGCAGTCCAGCGTCGCCCTCGAGTTCCTCGTCGTGTCTCGCCCAGAACGCTCCGACCCGCGTCGTCATGCGGCGCCCAAGTCTGGCGCTGAGCGTGCCGCTCACGACGTCAGATCGGTTGTCGGAAGACACCCAGCGTTGCGCGCCTCTGCCCCCGGCTACCGTTGCCGTCAGCGCTCCCAGTCGTGTTCTCAAGCGTGCGCCGTCCATCCGCCAATATCCGACGGCGTGCGGGAGATACTGTCGACCTACGCGTACCTGCGCCCTGCGCGTGGCCGCGGCGGTTATGTCCACGTACGCCTGGTAGACCCGCAGATCGTCGTCCTGTGCGAGGAACGACGACGCCGGCTCAGTGAACGCGCGCCATCGCCCAGAGACGTACGCTTGCGCGGCGACGCCGTCGCGCGACTCTGGATAGACGCTCGTCGAGAGGCGCCCGTACTGGTACCACGTGACGCGCGTCTCCTCCGCGTCACGGCCGCGTTCCCCTGTCACCGCCGGCACGATGTTCTCGCGCGCCCATATGGCGCTCGTGATGCTGCCTCTGAAGGCGCTGTCCGCCCAAGCTCCTGAGGCCAGCCACACGAAGAGAAGGGCTGACATGAGGAGAGGCAATACCGCGGCGCACGAGCGGCTCTGCCCGCACTGCCGGTGAAGAGCCCTGACCGACAAGCCTCTTCCCCCTGAGGGGGAAGATTGGGATTGGGGCGCTGACGCTACGGCGTCCGTCAGCATGGCTCGCCTGGTTGACGTCCGACCCCATCCTAACCTTCCCCTGCTAGGGGAAGGAACCTCACGGGTATTGCGAGGGGAGGGCGCCGCGATTCGAAGGTGAATGTGTGTGTTCCTGCTCATGGCCACTGCCTGTCGTCGTGGCAGCCCACATCAGCGCACGTGCGGGTCAGTGGGTTCCACTCGCCGCGCTGGAACAGGAACGATATCTCTACCTTGCCAGTCTGGTTCAGCGGGTCCGCGACCGCCTCGAAGGAGTGCTCGTGCGTGGAATGGCAGATCTCGCACGCCAAGACAAGCTCTTCCGCGTGGCGCTTGTGCGCTCCGACATCCGGTGGGAAGCCGTGGCACGTGTCACATGTCCACTGCTTCTCCTCGCCGCCGTGGCACGCCGTCGCGCAGTTGCCAGAGTACGCCTTCCACTCAGTCCACTCAGGGCCACCCACTTCGATAGCGCCGGACGTGAGGTCGTCGTCGTGTTCGTTGTCCGCGTGGCAGTCTCGGCAGGTTAGCGCGGGGCGATCCGCCGTGCCTTTGACCGCTAGATGGAGCTCGTGGCTAGGTCCCGCGGGCGGCGATTCGTGGCAGGTTTCGCACGCCGACGGATGCCAGGCCCGGGGCTCGTGGCATCCGACTTCCGAACAGCCCTCACCCGCGAAGGCGGGGGCGTCGCCCGGGAGAATCGCAATGTCGCGATAGAAATCGCCGCCGCGCTTGAGGGATATGTCGAGCCCGCCGTTGCGGTGTGTGTTGCTGTTGTGACATTCGTCGCACGTGAACGCCTTCTCCGAAACGTGGAAGTCGTGCAAGCCGGAGTAGGGGAAGCCAGCTTCGTTCGGCACGTCGTGGCACTCGCCACACCCCACGAAGGCGGGCGACCCGTTGTACCCGTGGCACTTCACACACTGCTCTTCGGGGAAGAACTCGTGACCGGGCGTGTGGCGTTTCGTATGGCAGGAATCGCAGTCTAGTCTCTGCCACCCGGTGGCGTGGTTGCCGACGTGTAGATCGGGAGCCGAGACGAGGAAGGGCGGAAGATCGACGGAGTCGGGAGGAGTGATGTCGAACTCCTCGTCCCGAAGCTCCTGGCATCCGCACATAGCGCCGCATGCCAACAGAACGGATGCGACGACGATGGTATACGCTGCGAACGCCTTCACGGCAGTCGCCTTTCGAGGCTTGCCGGTCGGTCTCCCCCTTGTGGACCGATACCGACAGCGCGGTGTGCGTGGCACACACGAGGCAAAACGGACGATTCCATCAACACGGTTCGTCCGAATGCGGGGTGGTCGCGCTGAGCGACCACCCCAAGAGCGCCCCCCGGCTAATAGGGGCGGGGAAACAACGCTACTCGCTGAAGCGAAGCGTCTGAACGCCGGAGCCCATGGCGTGGCGGACCTGCGCGTTGTCGAAGTTCGCGACGCCGAACTTGTACTCCGCGGTCAGGTCGCCGAACTGGACGTCCTTGTCGCTACCGGTCGACAGCTTCCGCCCGATCTCGAGCGTCCACTTGCCACCAGTGTATGCGCCCTTGCCGTCGATGTCGCCGCGGTCGCCTGCGGGACGCTCGATGATGATCCCGGGGACCTGGTCACCTGCGACGTAGTCGGCGTCGTTGAACGGCACGGCATCGGCGGCGTGGAGCCAGTAGGGCGGGATCGAGCCACCCATCAGAGGTCCATCGCCGGCCTCGTTCTTGTTGTTCTTGTACCCTCCGCTGTCTTTGGGATCGCTGTGGCGACCGGCGCTGCCCGTATCTTCGCTCCAGCGTGTGTCATCTAGCCACTGATCGTCAACGTACCCCTCGGGGTTGCTGCGGACGCCCTTCCAGTGCCAGATGTCGCCGATCTCGCCAGCGCTTGCGGTGTACTTGTTGCCGTATGCCTTGTTCGGCTCGCCAGCGTGGCATGTGACCATGCAGCCGCCTGTGTCGAAGCCGGCAATGGAGTTGTTGATGTTCCAGATGAAGGAGAACTTGTCCTCGTAGTATTCGTTCTCGTCGTGGCTCGACGGGTCGCCCATCTGTATCCACGAGCCATCGTCCTGCTTCACCCAAGGGAAGCGTTCCGCGCTCTCGGTCGGGTCGGTCCATTCGACCAGGAAGTAGACCGAATCCGCCGTGTAGACGGACTTGATGGTACCAACGGACGACCCGCTATTGGCCCCGCCTGCCGTAGCAAAGTCCAGCGCAGGCGCGCTCGACCAAGCTGCGTCTCCGCCGCTGCCATCAATGGATGGCCCAGCGTCCACGCTTACGGACAGCAACGTGCCGGGATCCACGTCGAAGTCGAGAACGTCGTCATCGTCATCGTCGCTGCTACAACCCACGAACAGCAGTCCGGTAGCCACCAGCGGGGCGGCCCATCTCCAATGCTAACTCCGCGTTCGGGAACTCATAAGTTCCTCCTCCGTGTATGCATACGAAAGCCGCACGAAATACCGTGTCCACGACCCGCGGGAACAACGCGTATCGGTCTATGGAACTCGTGCGGCTCGGTCCAGAAACACGGATAGGGGTTCTGGTCGGTCCACGTCCTTTCCAGGGTGTCG
>CAYYPK010000028.1:0-81130 GCA_964473525.1 uncultured bacterium | reverse complement strand
GATGGGCATGGCGATCCTGCTCATCACCCACGACCTGGGCGTCGTCGCGTCGGTCGCCGACGAGGTCGTCGTCATGTATTCGGGACGCGTTGTAGAGCGCGGCGACGTGCGCGGCATCTTCGCGAATCCCCTGCACCCGTACACGCGCGGCTTGCTGGCTTCGGTGCCGACCCTTGGAAGCTCCTCCGACGAGCCGCTCAACTCGATCCCAGGCCGTGTGCCACACCCCCTGGCATTGCCCGACGGCTGCGCCTTCGGGCCCAGGTGTGGCGACCGCATGGACGCGTGCGGCGAAATGCCCGACCTCCTCGAGGTGGCGGACGGCCACGCCGCCAGGTGCTGGCTGCACGCTGAGGAGCTGGTGTCTTGAGCGCGCTGCTCGAAGTTGACGGCCTGCGCAAGTACTTCCCAATCCAGCAAGGCTTGCTGCGCAAGACGGTCGGACACGTGAAGGCAGTCGACGGCGTGAGCTTCGACGTCGCCCGAGGGGAGACGCTCGGCGTCGTCGGGGAGAGCGGGTGCGGGAAGACGACGCTCGGCCGCTGCCTGATGCGTCTCATCGAACCCACCGAGGGGGCGGTGAGATTCCACGACAACGGCTCCATCGTCGATCTTACAGCCCTGGACACGACGGCGTTGCGGCCGTATCGGCGTCGCATGCAGATGGTCTTCCAAGACCCCTTCTCGTCGCTGAATCCGCGCATGACCGTCGGTGATTTGGTGGGCGAGCCGCTCCGGGTAAACCGCGTCTGCGCCGGCTCGGATCTCGAGGACCGCGTGTCTCACCTGGTCGAGTCGGTGGGTCTCAAATCTCAGGACTTGCGACGCTACCCGCACGCATTCAGTGGCGGGCAGAGGCAGCGCATCGGCATCGCCCGGGCGCTCGCCCTCAACCCCGACCTCATCGTCGCGGACGAGCCGGTCTCCGCGCTCGACGTCTCGGTCCAGGCGCAGATACTGAACCTGCTCGTCGAGCTCCGCGAAGAGTTCCAGCTGTCGTACGTCTTCATCGCGCACGACCTCGCCGTGGTCGAGCACATTAGCGACCGCATTGCCGTGATGTATCTCGGCCGTGTCGTGGAGATCGGCGACGCGCGCGCGGTGTACGCGAAGCCGCGACATCCCTACACCGAGGCGCTCATGTCGGCGGTGCCCATCGCGGATCCGAACGCGCAGCGCACGCGCGCGCGTATTCGTCTGGACGGCGAGGTGCCCGACCCGTCGAATCCGCCTCCCGGTTGTCCTTTCCACCCGCGCTGTCAGTATGCGACGGACGCTTGCGCGGAGGAGGCGCCCGAGTTGCGCGACGTCGGCGACAGCGTGCAGACGGCCTGCCACCTGGCGGAGGACTTGTCGCTAGAGGGGGTAGAAGGTGTTTAGGCGCGTTCTGCTTCTCGCGCTGATGGCCGCTCTTGCAGCCTGTGGTCCCGTGCCCGAGAGCGCGATACCGCCCGCGGATCACACCGGCGACCCGGCGGCCCTGGAAGCCCCCATGCTGGCCAGCCGCGTCGCTGCGGGAGAGTTGCCGCCTCTTAGCGAGCGCTTGCCGAGGAACCCGCTCGTCGCCTCGCACGACTTCGCCGGGTACGAGGAGCCGGGGATCTACGGCGGGCAGTGGCACAGGTTCCACACCAACCCGGACATCGGCGACTGGAAGATGGTCGGGGGCTACGCGCCGTTCATCCGCTGGAAGTTCGACTGCTCAGGCCTCGAGCCGGGACTCGCCGAAAGCTGGGAGTTCAACGACGACGGCAGCGTCCTGACGCTGCGTCTCCGCGAGGGCTTGCGCTGGTCGGACGGGCATCCGTTCACGTCGGAGTCGTTCGCTTTCTGGTACGAGCTGTGTCAGGACGAGACGCACCCGTACAACCCGCCCGTGTGGTGCCTCGTTGACGGCAAGCCGATGGCCGTGCGTACGCCCGACGACTATACGATAGTCATGGAGTTCGCCGGTCCCAACTGGCTCGTGCCGCTCTGGCTGGCGACGGGCTTCTGGTGGTGCAACGTCTACAACATACCCAAGCACTACATGACGGAGTTCCACCCCGCGCACAACCCAGAGCACGAGAACTTCGTGGAGTTCCAGCGCCGGAACCTGCCGCACTCGAACCCCGACCGGCCGACGATGTGGCCGTGGCGCGTGACCGAATACGCGCAGGGAGGCTACCGCGTCCTCCTGGAACGCAACCCCTACTACTACGTCGTGGACGACCAGGGCAGACAGCTCCCGTACATCGACACAGTCAAGTCCCTGCTCGTGCCGGACCCGCAGGTGCGGGTGCTCAAGATCCTGGCGGGCGAGATCGACTGCCAGTATCGCGGCGCGGCGCTGGAAGACCTCGCGCTGTACCTCGAGGGTGAGGAGCGCGCGGGATACACGATGCGACGGTGGACGAGCACGGCGGGCGCCCAACCCGCCCTCCTCGTGAACTGGACCGACCCAGACCCGGCGCTCCGCGAACTCATCCGCGACCAACGCTTCCGCAAGGCGCTCGCCTACGGAGTGGATCGCGAGAGCTGCAACGCCATCGCCTGGCGGGGGTTGCTCGAGCCGCAGGCGGCGACCGTGAGCCAGGAGGGTTGGCATTTCGCCGACGAGGAGGGGCAGGCGCTCTTCGAGCGATGGAAGCGCGCCGACGCCGACTACGACCTCGACAAGGGCAATGCGCTGCTGGACGACATGGGTCTAACACAGCGAGACGCGGATGGGTACCGACTGCGTCCCGACGGCAAGCGGCTAGCCCTCCTGATGGACGTGCCGACGAGTAACCTGAACCGCCAGGAGAACGACATCGGTCTGATTGTCGAGAAGGGCTGGGAGGCGTTGGGCATCGAGGCTACGCTGCACACGCCCCCGGGTGCGGAGCTCGGCCTGCGTCGCACGCTGGGTGAGTTCACCATCAGCATGCACGGCGAAGCCGAGATGGACCTGTTCACGTACCCCGACTGGGTGTTTCCCACGCTGCCCAAGTACTGGCATCCGAAGGTCGGCAAGTGGTACGAGACGGGCGGCAAGGAGGGCGAGACTCCCACGGGTCCGATGAAGGAGCTGCTCGACCTCTACGACGCGATCAAGCGCGAGCCGGACGAGAAGCAGCGTCACCAGTACGTACGCGACGCGGTGCAAATCCACATCGACGACGGCCCGTTCCACATCGGTACCGTCGGTCGGTCGCCTTCGCTGGTCATGGTGGCGGATCACTTCCACAACGTGCCGGAGGACGGCATCCTGGGCCCGTGGGCGATTGTGACGCCCGCGACGAGCTTCCCCGAGCAGGCCTTCATCCGGGAGCCGCGGTAGATGGGGACATACCTGCTCCGCCGGTCCCTCATCGCCATCCCTACGCTGCTGGCGATATCCGTCATCGCGTTCTTCATCATTCAGCTTCCCGAGGGCGACTACCTCGACCGCAAGATACAGCAGTTGGAGGAGGAGTACGGCGACAGCAGTTCCCTCGCTCGGGTGGACGAACTCCGCGTGCGCTACGGGCTCGACAAGCCGGTGTGGCAGCGGTACGTCCTGTGGATCACGGGCTTCGCCGTCGGGAACTTCGGCGAGTCGTTCGAGTACGAGCGGGAGGTGAGCGAGCTCGTCTGGGAGCGGCTGCTGTTCACGCTTGTGATTTCCACCGGGTCGCTCATCTTCACGTACGCGCTTGCGATCCCCGTCGGCATCTACTCCGCGACGCACCAGTACAAGGCGTCGGACCACTTCCTCACGTTCCTGAGCTTCGTGGGCATGTCGCTGCCGTCGTTCCTCGTTGCTCTCGCGCTCATGGTCTTCACGTTCGACATCTTCGAAGTGCCGCTGTTCGGGCTGTTCTCGTCGTACTACGAGGGCGCCCCGTGGGGTTGGGGCAAGCTGGGCGACATGCTGACCCACCTGTGGGTGCCCGTGGTCGTCGTTGCCGTGAACGGCACCGCCGGACTGATGCGCATCATGCGCGGCAACCTGCTGGACGTGCTGGGTCAGCCGTTCGTGCAGACGGCGCGGGCGAAGGGGCTGAAGGAGTCCGTGGTCGTCGTCAAGCACGCCGTGCGCATTGCCATCAATCCACTCGTTAGCATCCTGGGCATGAGCCTGCCGACGATCCTGTCAGGATCAACGATCGTTTCCATAGTCTTGGGACTGCCCACGGTCGGGCCGCTACTGCTGCGCGCGCTTCTGAACGAAGACATCTACCTCGCCGGCACGCTCATCATGATGTACAGCGTCCTGCTCGTCCTCGGGAATCTTATGGCGGACGTGCTGCTGGCGTGGGTCGATCCGAGGATCCGCTATGACTAACGAGCGGGACATCGCCACGACGCCGGACGACGTCGCCTCCGTCGAGGAGGCCGAGGTCGGGAGCCTGTCGTACCGTCAGCTGATATGGCGCAGGTTCCGCCGCAACCGTATGGGCATCATCGCCGGGGCGTTGCTGGTCGTCGCCTACATCGGGGCCGTTGGGGCATCGTTCTTCGCGCCCTACCACTACCAGCGGATGGCGCTGGAGACGCGGCACGTGCCGCCGCAGCGTCTGCACATCGGCGACGGACATGGTCTGCACGTGTACGGCCTGCGCGCCTCGCGCGACGAGCGCACGATGGAGCTGGAGTTCGTGCCCGACCCAACACGGATACACGCCGTGCGCTTCTTCTCGCGTGATGAAGACGGCGTCGTGCGATTCGTGACGTCCGACGGCCCGATGCACCTGCTCGGTACCGACCGCATGGGTCGCGACCTGCTTTCGCGCATGGTCTACGGAGGCCGCGTGTCGCTCACCGTGGGGCTCGTCGGCGTGTTCATGAGTATGTTACTGGGGTCGCTGTTGGGCACCGCGTCGGGCTACTGGGGCGGCTGGATCGACACCGGCATACAACGCGTCATCGAGTTGCTGGCTGCGTTCCCTCCCATCCCACTCTGGATGGCGCTCGCCGCGGCGCTCCCGGCCAGCTGGTCGAGTATACGCGTGTACTTCGGTATCACGCTGATTCTCTCGCTCATCAGTTGGGGCGGGCTGGCGCGGCAGGTGCGTGGCAAGGTGCTGTCCTACCGCGAGCAGGACTTCGTGATGGCGGCTCGCGCGTCCGGCGCCGGGCACTGGTACATCATCACCCGGCATCTGCTGCCCGGCTCGTACAGCCACATCATCGTCATCGGGACACTCGCCATCCCCGGTATGATCCTCGGAGAGACCGCGCTGAGCTTTCTTGGACTCGGTATCCGTCCGCCGATGACTAGTTGGGGCGTCCTCTTGGAGGAGGCGCAGCGCGTCACGGTGCTCCTGCACCATCCGTGGCTCATCTTCCCCGCCGTGCCCGTCCTAATCGTCGTGATCGCATACAACTTCCTCGGCGACGCGTTGCGGGACGCCGCCGACCCGTATTCAGACTGACCGCCCGCGAGGCTGCCCCGGCGACATCGCCGCCGGAGTGCTGGTACCTGCGGCCTCTGGTCGCCGGCCGCACCCGCAGTGGCCGGCCATGGGAACAACGACATGGGCAAGCAGTACCTTGGGCTGATCGCGATACTTGCAGCCACCGGCTGCACCATCCTGTTTCTGGCCACGGTTCGGCGAAAGCAGACTCGACTGCATCGCATCAGCCGGCATCAGGGGGAGCCCAGTCCGTCTCCCGCGACCCTCAGGGGCGAGTCGGCCGTTGCGTACGGGTTCACCGTCGCTAGCATGTACGAGGCCGTCGGCCTCGCGATGCTGGGCCTCTACGCCGTGTCCTGGTATCCGAAGACGGTGTTCCGCGCCGAACCCGACCGCCTGCGCATGCACCGCGTTGGGCAGTTTGTATACGTCGAGCCGGGCAGCTACCTCGAATTGCACCGAGAGCAAGTGACTAGTGTGCACGAGGAGGAGATCCTCCTTGGACTGCGCGCGGGGCGGGCGCTGCTGAAGCGGTACACCATCGGCGTCCGTGCCGTTGGTGAGTTCAGCCTTGCTCTTGTGTGGCGAGACCCCGGGCCAAACTTCGGGTTCGTGAGCCCGCTGGGAGCCACGCGCGAAGGCGCCGTCGCCGTGGACGCCTGGTTGCAGGATGTCGCGCGAGGGCTAGCGAACGGTGGGCGGAACTGAGCCCTGTCGGTCTCCTCGCGGTTACTGCGGCTACTGCGGATGCGGGAGCGGCCTGCGCTCTCCTAAGCCCAGACAGCCAGGAGATCGCTGCCATACTCGATGCCTGCAGCAGCGCAGGCGAGCTCGAGCATCTTCGCCTTGTCCGCGGCGCTACGACTGGGGTCTATGTACCAGCCGGAGGCCTGCCGGGGCATCTTCGGCTTCTTCTCCATCCTGGTACCGGCGTACAGGGCCTCATTGCTGCGCGCGACCAGTCGTCGACGGTCGCTGCGGCGACCCTTGGCGTATTCTGCGTCCCGCGCGCGTTCGAATTGCTCTTAGAAGTCACTGTCCCTCGCATACCGCCTCTCGAACACCTCGGTTAGGATGGCCGCCTGCGACTTGCCCTCACAGAATCCCCCACCGAGGAGCGTGTATCCACGTCGTGCCTTCGCACGTGCTTCGCCCTGAGGAGGTCGGTGTCTGGGCTGAGCGGCACGCGCTATTGGGGCGGCGCCGCGCCGTCGGCGTGGCGAGGAGCCGCGCGATGCGGCTCGGCAGGTGACGGCCCCCGGTTCACGTACTCGTCGAGCGCCCGCTTCGTGTACCCAGCGAACAGCCTCAACTCGGAGCGGGAGAGTGCCCCGCGCTCCGGTGCCGCCGCAGCCGCCAGCAGCCGCACCAGTCGGTCACTCGGTTCTCTATGCTCCGCTTCGATCGCACGCCGCATCGCTGCCACGCCGGCCTCCTCCTGGGCAGCCATCCGAACGCGCTCGACGTCGAATACGTCTGGGCCGAACGCCGCCACCCGCGCGACTGCGGACGGATCCAGGTCGTGAAGGTGGAGCTCCAAGAACGGCTGCTCATCCATCATGTTCTCGTACAAGAGGTCGGTGTAGAACCGGTACTCTGTGCCGTTCGTCAGCAGGGCGAACTTGGTCGGCCTGTCGGCGCCGAAGTAGCCGGCGAGCCGCTCGCGACGGCTCTCGCCGAGGGCTGTCCCACCCGCCTTGCATTCAACCATCATCACAGGTTGGTCGCCCGCGAACACCTTGGTAGTCCACTCGCTGGCTACCGGCTGGCCTGTGATCAGCTCGTTGCTCGGACGCGACCGCTCGCGGATCATCGATGTCTTACCTGAGCGTGCGTAGAAACGGCCGGACCGACGAATTCTTGGTATCGTCCTCGTTGCCGTTGACCATATCGTGGAACGTCCTCGCCCTCTCGGCGAGTCGCTCCAAGCCCTGCGCTAGATCCATGTCAGCTGTTACCTTTCCACGCACTGATGCGCCGGCCGAGTGCTGACGATACTGCGGACAATCTATATGTCCCGCAACCAGACAAAGAGGCGGGCGTCGTTGAGTCGGCAAGTTGCGCGGGGTATAATGGCTCCGCCTGGTGCCTGGCGCCAGGCGCTGACGTGCCCGGCGCAGACAGGCCGTCGGAGGGTCATATGCTCGTCGTCTGCAACGGAATGGCCCGCGGCGGGTCCACGCTCCAATACAACCTCGTGCGCGTGTTGCTGAGCGCCACCGAGGGGTGCGAGGCGCACGGCTACGCCCACGTCAATCCCGCGCACAACCACTACGTGCCGATGGAGCAGTTGACCGAGTGGGCTCGCGAGCCTGCATACCATCTGGTTAAGGTCCACGCCGTGTTGCCGGGCCTTTCCGACCTGCTAAGGGACGGGCGCACGAAGGTTCTGTACATCTACCGGGACTTGCGGGACGTCGCCGTGTCGCGCCAGCGGTCGGTCGGGGAGAAGGGCGACGCGCTGCTGAATTCCCTCGCAAAGGGCGAGAGCCAGTTCTACGAGCTGCGCGCGCTACGGGACGAGCACCCGGACTGCTTCCTTTGGCAGCGGTACGAGGACGTGATGGGCGCCGAGACCCAGGCCGTCGAAGCGGCGATGGCGCTGTTCCGGGTGGACCTGCCCGAAGGCATTGCCGCCTCCGATGTCGCGGACGCGTGCTCGGTGGACGCCGCCAAGCAGGCATGCGACGACCAACGCGCCCACCTCGCTGCCCGCGTGCGGAACCTGCGGGAGTCAGACCCCAACCTCGCGGCCCGCTACCTGCAAGCGATTGGCAGGGGCGGAGGCTCGCAGATGATCCTGGAATACGACCCCGAGAGCCTTCTACTCTACAACCACATCTCCCCGGATGCCGGCGCGTCCGGCGTGTGGCGCCGCCTCAGCCCGGCAGTGCGCGACGAGGTCGTCGCGCGCCACGGCGACTGGCTCAGGGAGATGGGCTACATGGAAGCCGATTCGTAGGCTGACGCCATCACGCGCGCGTGGATGGCCGGCGGCGTGGGAGCGTCAGCGTTGACTCTCCGCAACTTACCAAGGACCAACATGTCTCAGATGGACGCCCGGGCCTTCAAGGACAAGCAACGCGCTGCATGGAGCGCCGCCGCCGCTGGCTGGGAGAAGTGGGTCGACCTCTTCGAGCAGGGAGGGCACACGATGAGCTCCCGCATGGTGGATCTGGCGCAAGTCGCGGCGGGCAGCAGCGTGCTAGACATCGCCTCCGGCCCGGGAGATCCCGGCCTCGTCGCGGCGGATCGCGTCGGGCCAACCGGGCGCGTCACGCTGACGGACATCTCCGCGGACATGATCGACGTCGCCAGGCGCAGGGCCGCGAAACGCGGCCTCGACCACGTCGACTTCCAGGTCACCGACGCGGAGGGCGTCGACTGCGCCGGGGAACTCTACGACGCCGTGACGTCCCGGTGGGGCTTCATGTTCTTCCCCGACCGGCCTGCCGCCATCGCGGCATCCAAGGCGGCCCTCAGACCAGGCGGCCGCTTCGTGGCGGCGGTCTGGGCGGCTCCGGCGAAGGCGCCGCTCATCGGCGTGGCGCCCATGACGATCATGAAAGCCCTGGATCTGACCCCGCCGCCAGCGGGTACGCCGGGCGTGTTCGCGCTCGCGGATCCGGCGCCGTTCGTCGGCGAGCTTCGGGCGGCTGGATTCTCGTCGGTCGAGGTCGAGGAAGTGGAGATCGCGTTCCCGTTCGACAGCGCTGCGATGTTCGTCGAGTTCATGCGCGACATCGCCGCGCCGTTCAACGCCATGCTGGCTGGCGAAACAGAGGCGCGGCGTCAGGAAATCTGGGACCTGGTGGCGACCGCCGTGTCGGACCTCGCGGACGACAACGGCGCGCTCACTACGCCCAACGTCAGCCTCGTGGTGAGCGCCACGGCGTAGCGCTGCGGGCAGGGAGTGGCGGACATGCAACCGTCGCCGCAGAACCACGAGGACGACGCGCGCGACCTGCTCGATCTGTTGGTCGCACGCGAAGGCGACGCGTCATCACTCACTCTTTGGCCGGTCGGTCGATCAGCGCTCGCGCTGTACCTGGACTTCTACATGGGCCCGGCGGCCGACCACTTCCTCTGGCGCGATGGAGGCGGAGCCGCTGTTGCGTATTCGCGCGTGTGCCCCCCAGACGACGCGAGGCAAGAATGGGTCGCCCCGAAGCATTCGTGGCGCGTGCACATGCATCCGGGGCGCCGCACGGACTCACGACTCGAAGCCGTGGCCGCACACGCGGAGGCCACCCTTGGCTCCTCTCGACCGTCACGCGTGACAACGCAGGCGTACGAAGGCGACCACGCGATGGTCAGCTTCCTCGAACGGCGCGGCTATGTCCGCGACGAGTACCTCGGCCCGTACATGACACGCGCGTTGGATGCGCCCGTCCCACCGGCGCCGCTGCCGCGCGGCTATCGCATCCGGCCGCTGGCTCCCAGCTCCGAGATCCACGAGCGCGCGTCTGCCGCCGCTGACGGCTTCGCGGGCATGGGAGAGCCGCCCGCGTGGCTTGTCGACAGTCAACGGCGCGCGGTGGAATTCCGCGCGCTACGGGGGTTTGGCGAGACGGATCTGGTGGCCGTGACCCAAGCTGGCGAGATCGCCTCGCACGCCGTCACCGTGCACGATCCCGCCACTGGCATTGGCGAACTCGAGGGCGTCGCCACACGTGGCGCGCATCTCAGACAGGGGCTGTCCAGAGCCGTTGTGCTCGCCGCGCTGGGTCACATGCAAGCGGCGGGGATGCGGCACGCCGTGGTGCGTACCGACGCCGACCGGGCCGCGGCAGTGTCGCTCTACCAGTCCGTGGGGTTCCGTGTGTCGGATCGCCTTCCCCGTTACGTGAAGCCCTCCTGACCGGACTGCCACGAGCATGCGACCGCGCGTGCGGAGTGGGGTCGGCTCCGGGCAGCCTTGCCCTGGGCGCGTCTCTCAGCAGTACGTCCAGTGTGCGGCTCCGTGCTCTCGCGCGTGGCGTTGAGAGGTGGCGCAGGCTACGATGACCCCGTCGGGCATACCGTCGCGGAATCCCCGACGACACACGTTCACGAGCAAGGAGGACGCGGTGACCGACAGGATGGCGCGGGCGCGGGCGTTGGCGCGGGAACGCGCGGACGGGCGCCCCTCGATACGCGCAGCGATGGTAGCCGGCTCCGTCGCGAGGGGCGACGCCACGCCCGCGTCCGACGTTGACGTGCGGTTCCTGACGCACGGCGCGTCTGACGACGAGCTGGCCGCCATCGGGCGGTCCGTGTGGGTGACCGGTGTGTTCGTCGATGTCGAGTGCTGGGACGCGACCGAGTACGGCGACGCGGATGCCATCCTCAGCGACCCCTACCGTGCCGGCGCCGTGCGCGACACCGTGGTGCTGTTCGACCACGATGGCGACTTCACGGAGACGCGCGAGGTCGTCGCCAGCCGCTACATGGAGCCGGAAGCGCTCGCCAGACGAGTGGGCGCGTTGGCTCCCACGGTCGAGCGCAACTGTCGCGAACTCGCTGCCGCCATCGACGCATCGGATCCCATTGAGACCTGCCGCGCCGCCGCGTTCGCCCTGTGGACGATGTGCGATGCCTGCCTCGTGAGGCGCGGCGCCTCCCCCAACTGGGCGCGCGGTCTGCACAAGCTCGGGAGCGTGGCGCCGGACGATGCGGCCTGGATCATGGAGGTCGAGGGCTCCGTCGACATGAACGCCGCGCAGGCCCGGCCGCTCCTGCCGTTGTTCGCCGCGGCGCACGAAGGTGACGGCGACGTCCCCCGACAGGTTCAGGCTGAGTGCGAGTGGATGATAGAGAACGGGCTGCACCGCGAGGCGGCCCACGCGCTCTTCGCCGGGATCGGCCTCGCGTTGCGCCGAGACGGCGCGAGCGAGGATCCAGAGACGCGCTCCGCCGCACGGACGCTGGCCGAAGAGACGCTGGCCGCGCTGTCGTGGGAGGATGACTGTCTCGACGCGAAGCGGCGTAGCATTGAGGAGCGTGTCGCGAAGATCGCCGCGACCCCATCGCCCCTGCCAGAGGACGACATGCCTCGATACAGCTTGACCAGGACGACGACGGGATACGACCTCGCGACGCCGGACGGGAGAGCGGCGCTCAGCTATCTCACCGATGTCCCGGCCGACTGCGGGTTAACTGCGAACAGCGCGTGCTGCTTCTATCCCCTGCTGACGCCGTCGGGGCAGGAGGTGGTGGATATGGCGCCCGACGACCACCCCCACCACCGCGGTCTGTTCCTCACGTGGCATTCCATCTCGTCGCCGACGCGCCGCGCCGACTTCTGGGGGTGGAACGAGTTCGCCCCGACGCGCGACAGAGTCATCGTGAACCGTGGCGTCGAGCTCTCGCGCGCGACGTCAGAGCGGGCAGAGCTCACGATCCACAACGAGTGGCTGGCTGGAGCCGACGTGATGGTCTCCGAGGCCATGAGCGTCGCCGTCTTCGACACGCCCGAGGCGCGCGTGCTGGACCTGCGCTACGACCTGATTCCGACGACCGATATGACGCTCGACCAGTCGGCTTTCGGCGGGCTCTGCGCCAAGTGTCGCAAGGGTGAGGGCGGCGAGTATCGCGATTCGCAGGGGGTCGTCGGGTTAGCCGAGCCGCACTACCTCACGCCGGACACGGACTGGCCGTCCGCGCGGTGGTACTCCTACGCGACGACGCACGGCGACGACCGGCGCACCGAACTGGCGATCGTCGATCACCCGGACAACCCGCCGACGCTCTGGCACAATCTCGCGCCCATCGCCATGATGAACCCGTGCACCGTCGCGCCCGGCGCGATGCATCTGACGGCGGGGCAGCCGTTCCGCCTGCGTTACCGGGTCGCCGTCAGCGACGGCGACATGCCCGAGGGCTTCGTGGACGGTCTCGCCAACGAGGAGTGGTAGCGAGCGGCTAGCTCTGGCCGAAGTACTCCGCGTAAAGCGAGGCAACGGCCCGCGGCGCATCCTCGGACTTCACGCCGTACATCATGCTGACCTCGCTCGAGCCCTGGTTGATCATCTCGATGTTCACGTTCGCCCGCGCGAGAGCGTTGCAGGCGCGAGCAGCGACGCCCACCGAGTGACGCATCCCCTCGCCCACGATCATCACCAACGATAGACCGTGTTCGACCGACACGTCGTCGCCCCTGAGCTCATCGCGGATGCGTCCGACCACGCGCGCCTCGACGTCGGCGGGTAGGTACGCCTCGCGCACCAGAACCGAAAGGTCGTCAATGCCCGACGGCACGTGCTCGAACGGGATGCCCTCGTCTTCGAGGATCGTGAGGAGGCGACGCCCGAACCCGACCTCGCGGTTCATCAGGTACTTGCGCACGTAGATGCTGCACACCTCGTCCATCGCGGCGATTCCCACGGCAGGGCCGTTCTCGATGTCGCGCTGGACGACGATGCGCGTGCCGTCGCCTTCGGGGTTGTTCGTGTTGCGGATGTGGATGGGGATGCCCGCGTGGAAGACGGGTATGATCGCCTCGTCGTGGAACACCGAAAAGCCCGCGTACGACAGCTCGCGCATTTCCCGGTACGTGAGCTCCCGAATCGGCACGGGGTCGTCCACGATGTTGGGATTCGCTGCGAACACGGCGTCCACGTCGGTGAAGTTCTCGTACACGTCGGCGCCCACTGCCTTGGCGAGGACCGCCCCGGTTGTGTCCGAGCCGCCGCGCGGCAGCGTCACGAGCTTGCCCTCGCGTGAGTAGCCGAAGAAGCCTGGAAACACGGTGACGCCAGGCCGCTCCGCCAACTTCGCAAGGTCGGGATAGCACTCGTCCAGCACCTGCGCGTTACCCGGCTCGTCCGACAGGACGAGACCCGCCTCGCGCGGGCCCACGTAGTGCGCCTCCACCCCGCGCGCGGTGAGGCACTCCGCGACGAGACGCGCGCAGTTATCCTCCCCAGCGGCTTTGAGTGAGTCGGTGAAGAGATCCTTGTCGTCCCGGCTGGCAGCGACCAGCGAACGCAGGTTGTCCGCGATTGGGTCGATCCGCGAGGCGGGCACGCCAAGTCCCTCACCGATCTCGGCATAGCGAGCGACGACGGCGTCAAGCTCGGCCGCGCCGGAGCCGCCCGACAGGCACGCCTCCGCGAGCGCGATCAGCAGGTCCGTTACCTTCGTGTCGTCCGAATGGCGTTTGCCGGGGGCGGAGACGACCACGATGCGCCGTTCCGCGTCCGCCTCGACGATGCGACATACCGCGTCGATCTGCCCCGCCGTGGCGACGGAACTGCCTCCGAACTTACACACCTTCATGCGACGACTTTCCTCCGCGTAGCGTTGTGCGCCCGGCCCACGCCTCTCAGGGCCGGTAACAAGTGTATCCCACGCGAAGCCGCAATCAACAGTCGGTGACCCATGGCGCGCCAGCGTGCCCGCGACCCGGCCAGCCGACCTGCTGGAACGCGCCATTCCCTGGCGTGCGACCGCATCCCCACCGCGAAGAGGAGGGCAGCGCGCCGGGCCTTTGTGAAAAATGCGGCAAAAGCGCATGCAGGCCTTGCGCGTCGATTCTCGGACGCTATTACTCAGATAGAAGAGTCCACTGTCTTCTATTCAGGGGCCACTACGGCCTGGTAGACAGTGACTCCGAGAAGCCCGGCGTCGACCATCGAGCCGCTTCGAGGTGATTATCGGATGCGAGTCGAGATACCGACCGTCGATTACTGGAAGCGACAGATCAAGTGCCAGGACGCTTGTCCCGTTCACACAGACGCACGGGGGTACGTGCGCGCGATAGCTCAGGGGGACTACGAGAAGGCGTACATGATCGCGCGCGCGCCGAACCCTCTGGCGTCCATCTGTGGCCGTATCTGTGGCGCTCCATGCGAAGCCGCGTGCCGCCGCGGCGACCTCGACGAAGCTGTTTCCATCCGGGCGCTCAAGCGGTTCGTGACGACCAAGTTCGGCGCGGAGTCTTCCCGCTTCGACTCCGCGCCCATCGAACTCGTCAGGGGGATCGTCGACGCCGGTGAGGCCGAGTGCGAGGAGCTGGAAGACCTCAGGCACTTCCTCGACCACTTCCGCCGCCAGATCACCGACGGCGTGCCCGACGACGCCAAGAGCGTCGGGATCATCGGCTCTGGGCCTGCCGGGCTGGCCGCCGCGCACGACCTGTGCCTCATGGGCATCCGCCCCACCATCTACGAAATGGAAGCCGTTCCGGCGGGCATGCTCTACCTCGGCGTGCCGGAATACAGGCTGCCCCGCGACCTCATCGAGGCAGAGGTCGAAGTCATCAAGGCCATGGGCACGGACATCCAGTGCAACGTGACGATTGGCGAGGACGTGACGCTCGCCGAGTTGCGGGAACGCCACGACGCGGTGCTTATCTCCGTCGGAGCGAAGAAATCACGCCTGATACCGATTCCCAACGTGGACGCGCCCGGCGTCATCGGGGGTGTGGACTTCCTACGCGATATCGCCCTCCACAACGAAGTCGAGCTCGGCGAGAAGGTCTTGGTCATCGGTGGCGGCAACGTGGCGTACGACGTCGCCCGCACCGCCGTGCGACAGCCCGTGCACGACTACGACGTCTCGCGAACCGCCCTGCGTCAGGAAGGCGTGATCGAGGTGCATCTCGCGTGCCTGGAGTCGCGCGAGGAGATGCCTGCGGACGATCTAGAGGTCGAGGAGGGCGACGAGGAAGGGATCATCCGCCACAACTCGTGGGGCCCCAAGGAGATCCTCGTCGACGACTTCGGCCGCGCGCGCGGCGTGCGGTTCACGAAGTGCTTGGCCGTGTTCGACGCGGAGGGACGCTTCAGCCCGACGTTCGACGAGGAGCAGACGCTCGACATCGAAGCCGACCAGGTGCTGCTCTCCATCGGGCAGGCGACGGATCTGACGTTCATTGACGCGGACGATGTAGCTCTCAACGAACGCGGGCAGTTGCAGCTCGACGAGGGCAAGAACATCACCGAGGCCGCCGACGTGTTCGCTGCGGGCGACGTCGCGACGGGTCCAGGTCTGATGATCCACGCCATCGCGAGCGGCAAGCAGGCTGCCCGACGCATCCACGCCTATCTGCACGCGGAGGAGCTCAAGTCCACCGCGCGCGTCACGATGCACCACGAACTGCCCATGTACGGCCGCGAGGACGGCTACGAAACTGTCCCGCGCGAGGGCGTTCCGGCGATGACGCCAGCGGAGCGCAGCCGGTCCATGACCGCCGTCGTCGAGCGAGGCTTCGCCGCCGACCAGGCCGAGCGCCAGGCGAGTCGGTGCCTCGATTGTGGCATCAACACCATCTTCAACAGCGAGCGGTGCATCCTCTGCGGCGGATGCGTCGACGTATGTCCCGAGGCGTGCCTGCACATAGTCAGGCTAGAGCAAGTCGAGGGAGAGCCGGAGCTTGAGGAACTAGTGCGCGCAAGGTACGGCGTCATGCCCCGCGAGCAGGGCAGCGCCCTGATAAAGGACGAGACGATCTGCATTCGGTGCGGTCTCTGCGCGACACGCTGCCCAGTCGACGCCATCACGATGGAATCGTTCAACTTCAAGGAGGCGTTCAGTGCCTAGCAGCGCCGACGACCTGTCACGGAGGGACTTCCTCGACAAGGCGGCCAAGGGGTCGCTCCTCGGCGTGGGGGCGATGACGTTCATCGGCGTCATTCAGCTCCCGCTGCCCAAGGTGCTGAACGAGCCGTCCGGGAAGTTCAAGATCGGCTACCCCGGTGACTTCACGGTCAACAGTTTCGCCACGGTTCCCGACCGCAACGTGTTCATCATCCGTGATACGACGGGGTTCCGCGCGATGTCCGCGATCTGCACGCATCTGGGGTGCATCGTGAGCCGCACCGAGTGGGGTTTCAACTGCCCCTGCCACGGTTCTGAATTCGACGGCGTCGGCAAACCCATCAGCGGCCCGGCGCCCAAGCCGCTCGACTGGTTCCGCGTGAGTCTCGCGCCGGACGGTCAGCTCCAGGTCGACTCGAAGAAGAAGGTCGGTCGCGACCACGTGTTGGTGGTGTGACGGCTCGTCGGAGGGCCTAGGAGGACGGGCTTGGCGCCGCGCTAGGCGACACGCTCCGCGAACGGTCTGTTGAAGGGATTGACGGCATGGCGAACGCGGCTCTCAGGACTTTCGGGGAGAACCTGAAGAAGGCTCCGGGGTCTATCAAGGAATCGATGATGCGGCACGGTTGGCCCATCAGGTCCGACCGCGACAAGTCGCAAGCGATCTTCCAGAACTTCTTCCTGCACATCCAGTCGGCCCGCACGCACAAGTGGACGCTTAGGCCGTCCTTCACGATGGGCCTGGGACTGGTCTCGTTCTTCCTCTTCCTACTGCTCACGGCAACGGGCGTGCTGCTGATGATGTACTACACGCCCAGCACCGAACGCGCGTACGACAACGTGCGCGACATCAGCTTCGTGGTCTCGACGGGAAAGTACATGAGGAACATCCATCGCTGGGGAGCCCACGCGATGGTCGCCGTCGTGCTGTTGCACATGGCGCGGGTGTTCTTCACGGGCTCATACAAGCGGTCGCGCAAGTTCAACTGGCTCATTGGGATGGTGCTGCTGGTCCTTACGCTGCTGCTGAGCTACACGGGCTACCTGCTGCCGTGGGATCAGTTGGCGTACTGGGCGGTGACGATCGGCGCCAATATCGCCGGCTCACCTAGCGAGCTCACCGACGCCGTGGGTATGACGAGCTGGTTCGACGTCGGTGGCCTGATGAAGAAGATCATCATCGGCGGCGAGACGGTCGGGCAGGAGGCGCTGACGCGCTTCTACCTCATGCACGTGATGATCCTCCCGATCGCCATGATAACGCTGGTCGGCGTGCACTTCTGGCGCATCCGCAAGGACGGCGGGATGAGCCGCCCGGACAACGCCGACGAGATCCTCGCCCGTGAGGAGGGCATCGCGGCGCCAGTCGTAGCCATGGAGGACGCCGGGTCGACAGCGGCTCTGGACACGAACAAGACGTACGGTCTGATGGCGCTCATCCGAGATCGCTCGCCAGCGGCCGACCGCCGCCCGGACAACACGGTCATGACGTGGCCTACGACGCTGTGGGCCGAGGTGGCTGTGCTCATGCTGACGATGGCGGTCATGTTGGGTGTGGCGTACCTCGTAGACGCGCCGCTCAAGGAGTTGGCGAACCCGTCCATCCCAGAGAACCCAGCGAAGGCGCCGTGGTACTTCCTCGGCTTGCAGGAGCTCGTCTCCTACTCGGCGTTCATGGGCGGCATTGGGATTCCGACCGTCGTCCTCGTGGGGCTGATGATGGTGCCCTACCTGGACAAGGAAGAGGAGCACTTCGGGGTCTGGTTCTCCGGCGCTCAGGGCAAGCGCGTCGCGCTGTTCTCCTCGATCTTCGCCGCCGTGTTCCTCGTGGCGTTGCTGACGTTCACGGTCAAGGTCGGCTGGCTACGCGACTGGTTCCCGGACCTGAAGCAGATCGTCATCGTGTTCGCGAACCCCGGCTCGCTCATCGTCCTCGCGTTCGCGTGGTGGTCACTGCACACGCTGCGGCGCACGCGATCCACGCGCATGGCGGCCATCGCCCTGTTCAGTTGCTTCCTGGTCGGCTTCCTCATCCTGACCGTCGTAGGCACATACTTCCGCGGCCCGAACTGGGACTTCTTCTGGTCGCGCGCGCAGTGGCCCATCCACTAACGAGGCAGATGCATGGACCGTTTGTTCAAGAAGCTCACGATCGTAGCGAGTTTGGTCTGTATCGTCTTCCTCGGGCTCGCGGCCATTGAGGAGAACTTCCTGCGCGAGTGGAAGCACTACCAGAGCGAATTCGCGGACATACTGCACCGCAGCGCCAAGACGCCCGCGCAGAAGCAAGCGGCGGCTGAGTTCAGCGTCGAGGTGAAGCAGGTCATCCTGAACGACCTGAAGCGCGTCGACCGCTGCGTAAGCTGCCACAACGGCATCGACAACCCCAACATGGCGGATGTCCCTCTGCCGCATCGCGCGCACAGTGGCGACATCCTCAAGAACCACCCGGTAGAGAAGTACGGTTGCTCCATCTGCCACGATGGGCAGGATCGCGCGCTGTCGCGCGAGCAGGCGTTCGCGACCGACGAGAGCGTCCACTGGGACTACCCGGTGATCCCGCTGAAGCACACGCAAGCCGCCTGTGGAAAGTGCCACCTCGCCGTCTCTGACGACGAGCAGGAGCTAGCGGGCGGCGAAGCCCTGATGCACGGGCGTGAGCTGCTCTACGAGAACGGCTGCCTTGGGTGTCACAAGGTGCGTGGCAAGGGTGGGGCGCTGGGTCCTGACCTGACCGACCAGGGCAGCAAGATACGCCACGCCTACACGTTCCAGCACATCGAGGGCGAGCGCACCGTCGAGAACTGGCTGCGCGAGCACTTCCAGAACCCGCAGGCGGTGACGCCCGGGTCGGTCATGCCTCCGCTGGAGATCAGCGACGAGGACATGGATGACCTCATCACCGTCACGATGTCGCTCTACGACGCCGACCTGCCAACGAGCTACTACGACCTGGCCTACATCCAGGAGTTCAAGGGAGGTGGCAAGGATCTCACTGGCGAGCAGCTATACGCTCGCTACTGCGCCGGATGCCACGGCGACAAGGCGCAAGGGCTTGAGAACACGCTGTTGGAGCGGTTCAACCCGGCGCTGCACAACGAGGACTTCCTCTCCGCCGCGTCCGACGACTTCCTCCGGTTCACGATCCATCGCGGTCGTCCCAGTGTGCAGATGCCCGCGTGGGATGAGAGCAACGGTGGGTTCACCGACGAAGAGATCGACGCGCTCGTCGCTTACATCCGTAGCCACGAGCCAGAGCCACCCACGTTCGAGGACGTGCAGAACGCGCGAGCCAACAAGCGCACGGGGCGCAAGCTCTATCGCTCCAAGTGCGCGGGGTGCCACGGCGGCAAGGGCGAAGGTGGCGTAGGACCGTCCCTCAACAACCAGGACTTCCTGATCCTCGCGGACGAGGAGTTCCTCTACGACACGATCGTCAACGGCCGCGCCAACACGGCGATGATCTCCCACAAGTACATGAAGGCCACCTGGATCGCCGCGATCATCGCCTACATGAAGGACTGGCAGGACGAACCACAGGTCGAACTGAGCGACGAACCTGTCGTCGGCGACCTCGCGAGCGGACGCGAGCTGTTCAACGGGCTATGCGCGCCGTGCCACGGGCCGGAGGGACAGGGCTCGGTTGGAACGGCGCTCATGAACGCCGACTTCCGCGACGCCGCCAGCGACCAGTTCATCAAGGAGTCGATCCTGAGGGGTCGTCGCCATCGCGCGATGCGCCAGTGGAACGACAGCGGTCTGAGCCTGCAAGAGCTGTCGGACAGCGACGTCAACGACCTGGTGGCGTACATCCGCAGCGGCGGAGACCAGGTCGAGCGCGACCGCATCGTCAGCAACATCGTTTCTGGCGACATCGACCTCGGGGCGGAGTCGTACCTGAACCTCTGCAGCCAGTGCCACGGCCAGAACGGCGAAGGCGGCGTCGGCACGGCGTTGGGCAACCAGGAGTTCCTGCGCGCTGCGAGCGACGGATTCCTACAAGCCGCCATCGTGCGTGGTCGGTCGAAGACGCCGATGCGTCCGTGGGGCATCGGCACTTCTGGTCTGCAGGAACTCGACCACGAGGAAATCAACAACATCGTGGCCTACATCCGGTCCTGGATGCGGCCGCTTCCCGGCGAGTCGACCGAGGGGGCTGCCGTCGCGAGCCGCTAGCGCGGCACGACGGCGCAAGAAGAGAAGAGTGGCAGGAAGCACATGCTCGAATCACTGACACAGCGACTCAGGACGTCCGTCGGAAGACGACGGTTTCTGAGACACCTCGCCGTATTGGTGGCCGTGTATGTCCTGCCACTGCTCCGGTGGAACACAGCGGCCGCGGGACCTAGCAGGTTCCTGCGGCCGCCCGGAGCGCTCTCCGAGTCGGACTTCCTGGAGAAGTGCATCCGCTGCGGCCTGTGCGGCGATGTCTGCCCGAACCAGTGCATTAACTACTTCGACCTCGGCTCGGGCAAGAACGCCGGGACGCCGTACATCGTCCCGCGGGAGCAGGGGTGCATGCTCTGCATGAAGTGCAACAACGTCTGCCCGTCCGGGTCGCTACAGCCTGTCGAACGAGAGCTCGAAGACATACAGGCCAAAGTCAAGATGGGTCGCGCTGTCCTCGATCCGAACCTGTGCTATTCCTACAACATGCGCACCTGCGGCGTCTGCTACCGCGCGTGTCCGTTGCAGGACGTGGCGCTCAAGATCGGCATGTATGAGCGCCCCATCCTCGTGGCGGAGAACTGCGTGGGCTGCGGCAACTGCGAGCGCATCTGCTACCACTACCCGCAGGCGATCCGCGTGATTCCGTTCGACGAGCGGTCGCCCGACGTCACCTCTGAGCCGAGAAGCGCATAGCCATGCAGATCGCTAGACGCTCGGTACAGCTGCTCGTCCTCGCCTTCCTCGTCCTCGTGCCGATGGTGAACTACTACGGCGTGAAGGTGCAGCAGAAGGACTACCGAGGCATCGAGAACTCCGCGATGCTCTCCACGGTGGGCACGCTCTTCGGTGAGATGGACCGCGACACGGCCGCCGACATGGCGCACCAGGTCAAGGGCAGCGTGTGGACCGCGGAGCTCTTCGGCCACAAGGTCAGCGACCCGATGGCGGCGCTCGAATCAACGACGACCGCGGCGCGCTTCCACTGGCCTCTCATCGCCTCCATCGCTCTGCCGGTCCTCGTCACACTCATCCTCGGCCGCGTGTATTGCGGCTGGATGTGTCCCATGAACCTGTTCTTCGAGATCAACGACAAACTGCGCAGCCTGCTCAAGAAGACTGGCTACAACGTCCGCAACGTGCGCTTCGGGCGTCACACGAAGTACGTGGTCTTGGGCGTTGGTCTCGCGGTGGCCTACATCGTGGGCATTCCCGTCCTGTCGCTCCTCTATCCGCCCGCGATCATGAGCCGCGAGGTGTTCTACCGCGTGTATCGCGGCGCCTTCGGCGGCGGCGTGCTGATCCTCGCCGCTATGTGCCTGTTCGAACTCATCCTGTCGCGTAGGTGGTGGTGCCGCTACGTCTGCCCGGGCGGCGCGGTGTATACGGGCATTTCGTTCGCACGCCGTCTGCGCATCTCTCGCAACGACGCCAAATGCGACCAGTGCGGCGACTGCGTCCCGATCTGTCCTTACGACCTCAGACCCATGACGACCGACCTCAACGCCGACTGCGACCAGTGCGGGCAGTGCGTGTCCGCGTGCGCTCCAGGCGCGCTGGTCTACGCGTTTGAGATCGGCCGTCCCGCTGAGAAGAAGGCGGCAGCATGAACCGGCGCAACTTCGTGACAGCCACGGCGTCGCTGGCGTTGGGTGTTCTCGCGGCCCGGAGGCTGAAGCCAGAGGCGACCCGCGCGCAGGTGTCGTTCGGCCATGGCGACGTCAACTACCTGCGGCCTCCTGGCGCCGTCGCGGAGGAGGACTTCCTCGCGGGGTGCATCAACTGCGACCTGTGCGGGCAGGCGTGCCCTATCAACTGCATTCAGTTCTTCCAGAAGGACGCCGACGGCGTTCGCGCGCACACGCCGTACATAGTCGCGTCGGAGACGGCGTGCGACCTGTGCCTGGAATGCACGACATCGTGTCCCGCGGGTGTGCTGCGACCCATCACGAGCAAGAAGGACGTCGCGATGGGCGTCGCCGTCATTGAGGAACGGCTGTGCCTCCCGTACCTCCGGCAGGGCGTGTGCGGCGCGTGCTATACGATCTGTCCGGTCAACGCCGTGCGGTTGGAGAAGCAGCGGCACCCGAAGGTGGACGCGGAGCGGTGCGTCGGCTGCGGTCTGTGCGAGGAAGTCTGTCTCCAGGACGTGAAGGCCATCCGCATTTTCCGGACGGAGGCCGCCGCATGACAGGGCACGGCACACACCCATCCCGCGCCGCTCTCTGGATCCCTTCCCCTGGCAGGGGAAGGTTAGGATGGGGTCGGAAGCACGCAGACGAGGACGCAGCCGCGACACCGAGCACGCAGCGAGCCCACCTCAATCCTCCCCTGCAAGGGGAGGACGCTTGCGGGTGGCCCGCCCAGGCTGCACTTGGCGCCTGCGCACGGTGGGTCGCCTGCGCCCTGTTCCTTGCCCTCGTGTCTGCCGCTCACGCGCACCACCAACTGGGACTGCCGCACTACCTCTACACCGAGGACTACCCGCAGATCCCGACGATGGTCATAGACGCCGAGGCGGAGGGGTACGACGTCACGTTCTCCATCTACCCCGGCAACCCTCAGCCGGGCGACATCGTGCGCGTGTCGACATACATCAAGCACGCCATGACCGGCGCGGTCTACGGGAAGCCGATCGAGATGTCCGTCAGCACGGTGAAGTTCCTCCGCGGCGAGAAGTTCTTCTCTGAGCCGCAACCTGTGGCGCCCGAATACAACGAATACAAAGCCAGCTACAAGTTCGAAGATCCCGAGAAGTACCTCGTCAACGTGACGTTCGAGCCGAGGCCCGGCTTCTACGAGACGATCCCCTTCCCCGTCGTCATTGGGAAGACGCGGTTCAGCGTCGTGCCGATCGTCGCGGGCGCGATATTCGTCGGGACGTTCGTCGCGGTTGGCTTCACCAAGAAGCGCGGCCACGGGCGAAGCGCGCAAGGGGCCGCGGCATGAACGAAGACCGCATTGTCAGTCGCTCCGACTTCTTCCGCGACGGTCTCCGCCAGCTCTTCTCCACCGCGACCGAGGTCGCGAGCGCGTTCGCGCAAAGCAGCATCGAGAAGGTGGCGCTTCCTGCGCACCGCCCGCCGGGCGCGATAGAGGAAGGCGTGTTCCTCCTAACGTGCACGCGCTGCGACGCCTGCGAGGAGGCGTGCCCGCACGACGCCATCGTGGTCGCCCGCGAGGACCAGGGCGTTGCCGTCGGCACGCCGATGATCCGCCCGGTTGAGAGCCCGTGCAGGCTCTGCGAGGACATGCCGTGCATTGCGGCCTGCGACGACGACGCGCTCCTGCCCTCCGACCGCGTGAAGATGGGCGCGGCGCACATATCGATGACGAACTGCCTCGCGTATTCAGGCCAGATCTGCGACTACTGCTTCACGCAGTGTCCGCTGAAGCGCACGGCGATCGTCATGGAAGGGCGTAAGACGCGCGTCATCGAGGACGAGTGCGCGGGTTGCGGCATCTGCGAGGAGATCTGCCCGGCGCCCGGAGGCGCCATCTCCGTCATACCCAGCAACGACAGCCACGCGGAGCGCCCTGATGCAGCATGACCACGCGGCCCACGCCGCTGCTCAGACTGCGACGAAGCCGGCGTCTTCCGAGGCGACGGTCGACCATGCCGCGATGGGACACGGCAAGCCCAAGGCCGAGGCGAAGGTGGACCATGCCGCCATGGGACACGACATGCCCAAAGCGGACGCGGCGATGGACCACTCCGCGATGGGACACGACACCCCTAAGGCAGTCGCCCCGACGGACCACGCCGCCATGGGTCACGACATGCCCAAGGCCAACGCGCCGATGGACCACGCCGCGATGGGTCATGGCGAGGTACACGCCTCCATGGACCACGCCGCGATGGGCCACGGTCCCGGCATGTTGATGGCGGGGATTCCCAACTCGCTGTACTACTCGTCCATCGTTGTCGTCATGCTGATTTCGGTCGCTGTGCTGGAACTGACGCGCCGGCGCGCGCACGCCGTGGCGGGTGGCTTCCGCTTCGACCTCATGTCCATCGGGCCAATCAAGGCGGCGGTGAAGTCGCGCGGCACGCAGGTAGCGATCCAGATGTTCCTGCTGGCGACGTTCGGCCTCGTCATCGCCGCTGGCTTCTACGGCAACCAGATACAGACGAAGAACATCGCGCCGACGCTGACGTGGAACATCTGGTGGATAGGCCTCATCTTCCTGATCGTGTTCCTCGGCAAGGCCTGGTGCTACGCCTGCCCGTGGGATGGCATCACGAGTTGGCTTCGCCGTCTAAGCTTCCGCGGCGGCAAGGACGAGGCGTTCAATCTCAACTGGAAGTGGCCGAAGGCGCTGCGCAACATCTATCCCGCGACGATCCTGTTCGTCGGGCTGACGTGGCTGGAGCTCGGCTACAACGTCACGATGAGCCCGCGCGCGACCGCTACGCTCGGCCTCCTCATGTTGGGCCTGGTGTTCCTCCCTGGCCTGCTCTTCGAGAAGAAGTCGTTCTGCCGCTATGGGTGTCTCATTGGACGCGTCAGCGGCCTCTACGCGATGTTCTCACCGATCGAGGTCCGTCGCCGCGACGCCGCCGTGTGCGCGTCGTGCAAGACGGCGGATTGCTACGTGGGCAACGGCACGGGATACGCCTGCCCGACGGGTCAGTTCCTCAAGACGATGGACACCAACACGTACTGCACGATGTGCGCCGAATGCACGCGCACGTGCAAGCAGGACAACGTCGCGGTGAATCTGCGCCCGTTCGGGACGGATCTGATTTCAGCCGCGAAGCCGCGCAAGGATGAGGCGTATCTCGCGCTGGTGCTGTTCTCTCTGACGGCGTTCCACGGGCTGACGATGACGCCGTCGTGGAAGATCTTCGTCAGCGGCATCCAGGAAGTCGTGCGTATCGGGCAACTGGCCGCGTTCTCGGTCGGCATGACGATCTGCCTCGCGCTGCCCATCGTGATCTACGCCGGGTTCGTCGCGATTTCCCGTGCGCTCGTCCGCGCGAAGGATCGCAGCCTGGGCGAGCTGTTCGTGACGTACAGCTACGGCCTCATTCCCATCGCTCTGTTCTACCACATCGCGCACAACGTCGAGCACTTCGTGATGGAGAGCCGGAAGCTGACGGCGCTCATCTCTGATCCGTTCGGCTTCGACTGGGATCTGTTCGGCACGGCGGCGGTACGCGCCGCGCCGATCTTCTCCCTGTCCACGGTCTGGTACCTCCAGGTCGCCCTCATCGTCGTCGGACACGTCTTTGGCATCTACGTGTCCCACCGCCAGGCTGATCGTCTGTTCGGATCGCGGTCGGGAACGCTGCTGAGTCAGGCCCCCATGATCCTGCTGATGATCGGCTTCTCCGTGTTGAGCCTGTGGCTGGTGAAACAGCCCATGGAGATGCGCACGGGTATGTAGTTGGAAGGTCACCGTGAAACGCGCCCACCGTCCCGGAGGAGAGATCGGTTCGGGATGCGCACTACGCGACGGGTACGCGCAACTACGCGACACGAGTCCGATGGAGGATCGATGATGTCTCGTGACGGAAAGACGCCGAAACAGACTCGGCGAAGGTTCCTGAAGAACACGGCGACGATGTCGGCCGCGACGGCCGCCGCCGTGACAGGAGTGAAGGGCCACGCGCAGGAGTTCATGCAGCCCAAGGAGGGCGTGAAACTCGGCGCCAAGAGCGTGACGGCGCAGTGCCCCTACTGCGGCGTCGGCTGTGGCACGCTCATCCAGGTGGACACGGCTGGGAAGATGGTCGGCATCGTCCCGGACGCGAAGCACCCCACCAACAAGGGCATCCAGTGCATCAAGGGCCTGACGGCCCATGAGCCGATTTACGTCGATCGGCTACAGAAGGTGCTGGTTCGCAAGGACATGTCCGATCCTGCGACCGGGCACGTGTCCGCAACCAAGGGTCAGTTCGGAGATGACGTGTTCCGCGAGGCGACGTACGAGGAAGCGTCGCACCTCGTCGCGGAGAAGGTCGCCGGCTACGTGAAGAAGTTCGGCGGAAACTCGATCGCGCTCTACGGCTCCGGCCAGCTGACGCTCGAGGGGCAGTACCTCGAGAACCAGTTCATGAAGGGCGTCCTGGGCTCGAACACCATCGAGGCCAACGCGCGGATGTGCATGACGTCCGCAGTGACGGCGTACTTCAAGACGCTCGGGTCCGACACCCCGCCTGGCTGTTACGACGACATCGAGATGGCCGACTTCATCTCGTTCTGGGGGCACAACCCCCGCGAAGCGCACTCCGTGCTCTACTGGCGCGTGGCGGACACGAAGATGGATCGGGACATCCCGACCATGGTCGTGGACCCGCGCTACACCGGCACCGTGCAGGGCTTCGAAGACATCAACATCGACAACACGTACCACGCTCAGATCGAGCCGAACTCCGACATCTCCCTGCTGAACTCCATCGGCCATGTCCTTCTGCGCGACCACGACGACGTGATCGCTTGGGACTTCATGAAGGAGAACGTCGAGAACCACGAGGCGTACATCGCCGGCCTGAAGGAGCGCTACAGCCCCGAGCAGACGGCTGAAATCACCGGTCTCGACCCCGAGGAAGTCGAGGAATACGCCGGCTTGTGGGCCGACGCGACGCGCAAGGGCAACGAGCGCGGCACGGGTGGCGTGATGACGTTCTGGGGCATCGGCTACAACCAGTCGATCCACGGGCAGCACAACGCCATCAGCATCATCAACCTGCACCTGCTGACGGGCAACATCGGTCGTCCGGGCGCGGCGCCGTTCTCGCAGACGGGTCAACCGAACGCCATGGGCGAGCGGCTCACGGGCGGTCTCACGGGTCGCCTGCCGTTCAACCAGGGCCTGGGCAACGTCGAGCACCGCGACTTCATCGCCGATCAGTGGGGCGTTCCACGCGAACGGCTCGCCGAGACAGCAACGAAGAAGAACGCGGGCTACGCCATCGGCATGATGGAGCGCGCGCTCAAGGGTGGCGATGACCTCGTCGCGGCGATGTTCCTCATCTACACCACGCACATCAACCTGCCCGAGACGAACACCCTCGTGCGTCCAGCGCTCGAGAAGATGTTCGTGATCGCTCAGGAGATCTACCGCCACGCTCCCAACAACCTGTACGCCGACGTGATCTTCCCCGCTGCGACGTGGGGTGAGGTCGGCGGCGTCTACGTGCAGTCCGAACGTCGGCTGTACGTCACCGATAAGGCGGCCGAGCCGCCCGCTGGCTGCAAGCCCGACCTCGACATCGTGATCGACAAGGGGAAGGAAATCGGTCACCTGCTCGGGCTCGACGTGGACAAGATGTTCCCGTACGAGAAGAACGAGCAGGGCTTCTACAAGGTCGAGGACGTGTTCCGCGCCCTCGCCGCCGCCAGCAAGGGCTCGGACGCGGACATCTCCGGCATCCTCGAAGTCGAGAAGGCGACCGGGAAGACGCCGTACGAGCAGATCCGGGACCAGCGGGGCATCCAATGGCCCGCGCCCACCGCGGAAATCGCTTCGCGCGGCGGCACTCCGCGCCGTTACATGGGGCAGGAAGCCGACTGGGCGGACAAGCCTTACGGCAACTTCCGCCGCGGAAACGGCAAGGCGGCGATGCACCTGTGCGAGCAGGACTACAGCCAGGCGGAGGAGATCCTCGCCGAGTTGGCGAAGTGCGGGACCGACCCGAACTTCTTCATCACCGACAACATGGACCTGCTGGTGAAGGCCCGCGACATGGGTCTCACGCCTGAGCTGCCGGACTTCGAGTTCCGCGGCAAGGGACCGGCGCCCGAAGGCAAGTACCCCTTCTGGCTCAACCTCGGCGTCGTCTACGAGCACTTCCACACGGCGAAGACCATCCGGTCCGCGACCAACAACAAGCTGCTCATGGAGCAGTACGTGGAGATGCACGAGGACGACGCGGATCGCTACGGGATCGAGGACGGCGACCTCGTGCGCGTCGTCACCCGTCGCGGCAGCTACGAGGCTCGCGCGAGCATCGGCCTCGACAGCATCGTGAAGCCCGCCCGCAACGAGGTGCAAGAGGGCAGCCTGTTCACTCCGTGGAACCTTTCCGTCGCCGACGGGGCGGACCCGAAGGAGAACAAGTGGCTCGTGAACGCCGTCGCGCATCGCGCGTTCGACCCGGTCTCGGGTCAGGCGGACTTCAAGAAGCTCGCCGCGCGCATCGAGAAGGTCTAGCAGACCACGCGGGGGCATGACCCCCGGCACCAGGGACGCCGGGCTCCCGCTCGGCGTCCCACCCCATTCCCACGGCGAGAAGCACGTCTCGGAAGCCCATTCTGCGAGGACGCTGAATATGCGATTGGCAATGAAGGCGGCGGCGGTGGCGCTCACGCTGTCGCTCGTCACCAGCGCCGCGACGGCAGCGGTCATCAAGGTAGGCGACGACAAGGAACTCAAGGTCGGGTTGCATCTCCAGACGCGTCTCACCGTGCTCGACGAGGACGTCGTCGGCGGCGACCGCGACGAGATGCGCGTCGACGGCAACATCCGGCGAGCGTACTTCTACTTCGGCGGCAAGGTCGGTCCCAAGTTCCAATACTTCTCCATCCTGGCCGGCGACAAGATGGGCCAGGCGGGTGTGGACGCAGCGAAGGTCGGGGTTGGCACCAGCCTCGCCATCCGCGACGCGTGGGTCACGTTGGCCCTGAAGCCCGAGCTGAAGATCCAGCTCGGCCGGATGTACGTCCCGTTCTTCCGTGGCTTCGGCTCCCAGGCCGCCTTCGCCATCCAGCCGTTGGACCTGTCCGACATGCAGGTAGGCGCGATGAGCCCGGGCCGCCGCGCCGCGCGTGACGAAGGCGTCACGGTGTGGGGCAACATCGATGGGGGTACGTACCAGTACCGCCTGGCGCTCATGGACAACGTCGACGGCCCGCCCAAGCCTGCCGACGGCAAGGCAAAGGCGACGCAACGGCTCGCCGGACGCGTGGTCGCTAACTTCATCACTAAGGAGCCGGGCTGGTTCACCAAGGGTGCGCACCTCGACGGCGACGGCATCGTCTCCGTCGGCGCTGGCTTCGAGACCATCCCTGAGTTCGATGGCGTCAACGACCACACGGGTATGGGTGGCGATGTCTACGTGTCGTACCCGGTCGGGGAGGCCCTGCAGGTCATCGCCGAAGCCGGTGGCGCGATCATCGACCAGAGCGCCGGCGACACGAAGGTCAAGTGGACGGGTACCTACATGTACGGGAACGCGGGCGTCGTCCTCAAGGACATCGACACGCCCGTCGGCTACCTTCACCCGTACGTGCGCTTCGAGAAGTTCGAGGCGGACGAGGACGTGGCTGCCCCAACTAGCGCGGACAAGGAGATGTCCGTCGGCGCCACGTGCTACCCGAACGGCCTCAATCACTCCTACAAGGCGACGCTCGACGTGACCCAGGTCACGCCGCGCGGCAAGGACTCGTTCAACCGCGGCACGCTGCAGTTCCAGGTGTCGTTCTAGCCCTCCGCAACGCGGCGCCCCGCCGAGCTTGGGGCGCCGCGTGGCCTGAGGCTCGACAGGCGGCCGCGGCCTACCTGCCGAGCCCTCCCGGAGAGATCCCTCCATGGTCAGGCGCCGCGGGCGGAGTCGGGGGGACAGGTATCGCCGGGGCCACAAGCGCCCGTTGTCCCATCCGGACGACACGGCCCGCGCGCCGCGCCACCGCAGTGTGGAACGTGACGCGCTGCACGAACTCGTCGCGCGTGATTGCGGCCTCGGCGAATTCGTCTATGTCGCGCTTCGTGGCGTGCGCGGTCATCGTGGCTCCGCCACCCGCGGATGTTCCGGCAAGGATGGCGTAGGCCGGCTCGGCGGCGATGCCGTATCCGGCCACCGAAGTCGTCCCAGGGGGACCGTCGCCCCGAATGACGATCACCACCGACTCGGTCGGCGACAGACCTCTCACGTTGCTCGCTTCCCGCAACGTGTCGACCAACGCTGCTCGGACATCCCGCACCTTACCCTCGTCGTAGGTTGCGGATCCGCCTCGACCCGTGGGTCGCCATCGTGGCGTCGCGCGCCCGTCCGCGCGCATCTCTCGCTGAGTGGACTCCCACAGCGACCCGTCCGACGGGGGCGCGTCGGACTCGTCCTCGGCGGGGGCCACGAGCGCAACGCCGGTTGCCGCCCGGGCGATGACGCCATAGCCGTCAATGTACCGGGCGCCGCGGGCGCTGTTCGTGCTTCTGTAAGTGTGGAACGCATAGTCGTCCGAGTAACTTGCGCCGGATGGAGCTTCACCTGCGTGGCGGCGGAGTGCGGTCGCGAGGACGCCTGACAGGACTGCGAGATCCTGGCGCATGTCGGTGTCGCCGCTGCGCGCCACATCTGCCTCAACAGCCGCCGCGAAGGCGTCACCGTTCGTCACCGACTCGTTCACGGCTGAGACTGGGGCGGACACGACCAGACGTGACGGCGCTCGATCCATGTAGCGGGCCCTCGACTGCTGGTCGTCCGACCAGGTGTAGGCCTTCATGAGCCGATCCTGCACGCTGATGCTGAATTCCGGCGTCGGCCAGGCGGAGCCCGGGCGCATTGGGTCGGACTCGGTCACGATCACGCCAACGCGGCCCCTGGCTGGCAGCCCTCGGACGTTCCTCGCATAGGCCAGCGCCTCCTTGAGCGCCTCCGTAAGCGTGTCCACCTGCGCGGGGTCGTACTCTCGTCGCGACGGTTCTGGGTCGGCTCCCCACATCTCGCGCATGGTTTCCTGCCACAGGGCGTCGGTCTCGCGTGTCCCGTCGCCAGGCTCGGACGGCGCGGCTAACGGGAACGGCGCGGACATCAGAAAGACCAGCCCGTGACCTTGCAGCACCATCGATTGGACGGTGGCGTGTGTGTCCCAGTCGTCACCAGGGTCTGCCAGCTTGCTCACAATGCGCGCCAACACCGCGACGTCCGCGAGGGTATCGTCCAACGCCGGCATGTCCTCGTCACCGGCCCGCACCACCAGCGTCTCGGAGCCCTCCACGCGACCAGGCCACCATCCGACGTTCCGGGCGATGTTGACGACATGTGGGGCCGACTCGACAACCTCAACGCTCACGTCGATGTCGTCGAGCGCCGCCCCGACAGCGTCCGCGACGACCGACAACTCGCTCGCGACGCGTTCGCCGATCGCCGATGCCGTGTCGATATCGAGTTCAACTCTGACGTCCCCTGACGCGACAGCTTCGCCTCGCGCACTCAGGGCGCATAGAGATGCAGCGGCAATTGCGATAGCCCTCCCGTAAGCTCTCATTGGCTTCCCTTCCACCGTTTGGGGTTATTCGTCAGCACCAGTTGGCACGATGCGGACTATAGGTGTCACCGCGTTGAGGCGGCGCTGTGTCCTCTCGAATTCCTGACCTGTTGCCGTGGCGAGCGACCGCAGCGTGGTACGCAGTTCCGCGACATCCTGGGCCCGCTGGTCGTCCACGTACTGGATCACGTCGGCCAGAGACTGGCGGCTGCGCGTCTGGTCGTCCTCGTAGACGCGGGCGAACGCGCCGATCGCGCGGCCGGCTTCAGTGCGCGTCAGCGCGACGGCGCGGGCCGTCGAGGCATCGACGTCGTCGCGTAACTGCGTATAGAGGTCGGAGTACATGCGCTCGGCTGTCAGGGCCAGCGCGGCGCGCCATTCTGCGCCGATTTCCACCCGTAGGGTCTGCTCCAGATCGGCCTGCAACGCCTCGACATCTACGGGCTCCGGCGCCGTGACCCGCGCCGCGCCGATCCCAATGAGGAGCGCGAGCGCGGCGGCCGCCGCGACGGGCGCCCACTGCGGCGCGACCCACCGCCGTCGACTGGACGAGGGCGGGAATTCCCAGGCGCTCATCGCGTACATCGTCTTCCGCCAAGTCTCCACGTGCGCCGTGCACTCGTCGCACTCCCGCAAGTGCGCGGTCAGCCGTCCCTGCGCGCGGGCGTCGCACTCTCCGTAGAGGTAAGCGACCCACTCCTCGCGGGGCGGATGGTCCATGGCGTTCTCCTTGCCGGCGTGCATCATGCCTCCTCCGTCAGTGGCTGCAGTCTGCGTGAAAGCTGCGTGAGGGCTTCAGCCATCCGTGACTTCACCGTGCCCTCTGGGATCCCAAGTAGCTCGCCGATCTCGCGGAACTTCATGCCCTCGTAGTGCCGAAGCACGACCACCTCGCGGTACGCGTCGGACAGCGTCATCACGGCGTCACGCACCATGCCGGACGCCTCGTCGGCGACCATCGTCTCGTCTGCCGTCGGGGCTGGGATGGGTCGCATGTCGTCTTCCCACGCGTGTTCTTCTCGGCGGACCTTGCGCCGCTGTTCGTCGCGACACAGATTCAGGGCGATGCGCCACACGAACGTGGAAAACCTCGCGCGTGGCTCGTACCGTTCGCGCGACATGTAGACGCGCGTGAACGTCTCCTGCGCCAGCTCCTCCGCGAGGTGCGTGTCACCCGTCATGCGGGCGCACAGCCTCTGGATTGGGGTCTCCCACCGCCCGACCAACTGCGCGAACGCCCGCTCGCTACCAGAGCGGCGCACGTTCATCATCAGCGATTCGTCCGATTTCCTGAGCGACAGCCTACTCATGCGGAGATCGAGACCCCATCTCGGTTGCGTTCGGTGGGTTGAACGCGCGACGTAGCGGATTGGGTCGGTGTTTCTTGTGCAGGCACGGGCATTCGAGCCGCCTCGCCCCAAAGGACAACTACGACAGCGATTTCGTGCTCGGAAACGTCCCGCCCGTCCGCTCCATACTACAGAGCGACACGAAGGGAGGAGATATGGCGACGCTAGACGAGCTGATCCGCCGCGCGCAAGCGGACACCGACGATGGCCGCGAGGCGTTCTCCGAGATCGTGCCGCGGTTCGCGGATATGGCGGTCGCCTGCGCGTACACGATCCTGCGAGACCGGGAGGCCGCGCGGGACGTGGCGCAGGAGGCGTTCGTCTCCGCGTGGCGCGCGCTGGACACGCTGCGCGAGCCGAAGGCGTTCCCAGCGTGGTTCCGACGCATCGTCGTGAACCAGTGCCACCGCCTGACCGCGCGCAAGCGCGTGCCAACGGTGGACCTGGACTTCGCCGTCGACACGCCGTCCGATGCGCCAACGCCGCACGCGGCGACCGAGCGGGACGAGGTGCGCGCGCGCGTCGTAGCCGCCCTGCGCGGGCTGCATCGCGACCAGCACGCGGTCGCGGTTCTCTACCACTTCGGTGACCGTTCGTACGGCGAGATCGCGCGCTACCTGCGGGTGCCCGTCACGACCGTGGAACACCGACTACGAGTCGCTCGACGCGAGATGCGCAAGACGCTGACCGTCCCACAGCACGGGCCCACCGTGGCCCCTGACGAGAGAGGCGACGCCGTGGACATCAACGCGAGACTCGTGGACGCCATCATCGCTGGCGATGCCGCCAAGGTCGACGAGCTGTTGGACCTTGGCGCTGACCCGTACGCCGTCACATCAACACACCCGGACGCGGAGAAGAGCTTCGGCTTCCTCCCGCTCGTGAAGGTGGCCATCGTCTACGATCAGGCGACCTGCGCCGGGCGCCTCATCGCCCGGGGCGCCCACACCCGCGTCATGGGCTGGGACGGTCTCGCCGACGCCGAGGCCCTGGACCACGGAGACATCGTCGCGGCTATCCAGGAACGCCGGATCAAGGAGGACGCTGTCACGCTCGCCATCGTCCAGGGACACCCGGACTGGGCGATCCAGATGATCGAGGACGACCCGACTCTCGTGAACACGCACAGCAACTGGCACGGCAACGAACGCACGCCGCTGATGCACGCCGCTGAACAGGGCAGCGTGGCCCTCGTCGAAGCTCTGCTCGCCCGCGGCGCCGACGTATTCGCCGAGAACGGAGCGACCTCCATCAACGCGCTGACGCACGCCATCTACCACGGCCACGACGAGATCGCCGACCTCCTCCGCAGCAAGGGCGCCGAGAGCGAGGACGTGACGAACTACCTGCTCGCGGCGCGTAAGGGCAACGCCGCGATGGTGCAGCGCCATCTCGACGAAGGAGTCGACGTGAACGCCAAGGACGCCTGCCTACGCCACGCTCTCCCCGAGGCGTTCCGCTCTGGGAATCGCGCGCTGCTGGAGCTGCTGTTCGACCGTGGCGCCGATCCCAATCAGAGCCGTGGATGGGACGACTACCTCTGGCTGCTCGCCCACGTGCGCAAGGGCGAGATCGACGTCGTGCGCGCCATGCTTGAGAACGGCTGCGACCCCAACAGCGCGTGGGGAGGCAAGTCACTCCTACAGATGGCTCGCGAGCATGACCACGAGGATATCGACGCGCTGCTTGTGGGACATGGCGCCACGCAGTGACAACCGAAGGGGCAGCCACGCGCGATGGGCGAGAGACCGGCGCGCGTGGCTACGGCGCCGAAGTGGCGCCGCCGTCCTTGGCGTAGTCGTACGCGTAGCTCGCGACGCTGAAACCGTGGTTGGCATAGAGCGAGAGCGCGCGGTAGTTCCGCCAGTCGGTGGCAATGACTGCGTGTCTGTATCCGACATTCCTGGCCTCGGAAAGCGCGCGCGTCAGGAGGTGCTTCCCCCAGCCTTTCCCCTGGAACGAGCCCTCGACGCCCAGCCAGTCCACGTAGAAGACGCGCTGAGCGTCCGCGGACATGGCGTACGATCCCGCCGACTTGCACTCGCACTCGCCGATGTCCACATCACCGGCTCGCGCGCGGACGACGATGTCTGGGAGATCACCCGCGCCTGCCGTCTGGTCCGTCATGACGTCAGCCGACGTATCGGGCGCGGCGGATGAGACCGGTATGAAGTCCCGCCATTCGAGGAAGTACTCACCCCGGCGGATGGCGTATCCGTTGCTACCTAGGAGCCCCGTGATGTGCCCTAGGTTCAGTGGCAGCATCCCGAAACCCAACTGGTAGAAGCGGTACGACGTGGTCTTGGCGAATGCGTGTGTGCGGCCAGCGCCCAGCGTGTGTAGGCGGGCGTGCGCGTCCGCCAGCAGGGCCTCGCCGACATCGCGGCGGCCGGGCGGGTACGCGACAAACCGGATGCACCCGACGTCCGCGTCAGCGTCCTCGCTCCACTCCTCCAGCCCTCGTCCTATTGCGACGTGCGCGAAGCCGACCGGGCGCCCACCGTCGCGCGCGACCAGGACCGACTGATCCCGCAAGGGGCCGCTGATCTCCGGGTGCGTCCACTCCGTCACGCCGGCGGCGAATTCGTCCTCGGTCACTGCGTAGCATAACGGCGTGCTGGCGCCCTGCTCGTTGTATACAGCTGCCAGGTCACCCACGTCCCCGATGCTCCGTTCCGTTATCTCCATTGCCGCCCTCCCGACGGTGCGTGTTCCACTCTAGCGTCGGACGGATGCACGGCGTTCGCGGCCGGGGTGATGGACCCTCGCGATGTCGTCGGTTGCGCTTGCGGCGGCGCAGGGCGTGAGCTACCAATCGGGAAAGCCGTGAGAAGGCCTCGAACGAGGGTCGCGAACACAGACATGCGCGGCCGTTAAGAGAGGGCGTTCGACATGATCCAGCGGAAGGCCCGCAACCGTATCCACGCTGTCGGAGGCGCGCTGATGGCGACGGGCATCGCCGTGCCAACCGTCCAGGCGACGCTGCTACCCGAGATCGGCGCGCGCGTCGCCGCGATGGGCTTCGGCGCGATGGTCGTTGGCGGCGCCCTGTACCTGCTCGTGGGATATGAGACGCCCAGGCGGTGAGCGACCCCTACACGGACACGGACCCGAACCGCAGCACGACGGCCGCGATGATGACGAAGAACATCAGGCCGCCCGAGAGGCGCAGCACGAGGTAGCCGCCCACCGTTGCGTCGGGGTCGTCCGATTCCACCACGATGCGCAGTCGCTTGGCCTGCGCTATCAGCATGCCGAAGACGATGGCGAAGGCGAGGAGCTTCGTGTGGAACCATCCTTGCCCAAAGACCTGTGTGTTCATCCCAGCTAGCGCCATGCCGAGGAGCGGCACGATCACCGCCATTGGCATCTCTAGCCCCACGAGAATTGCGCGCGCCGCGCGTATGCGTTCCGTGGGATCGTCCGCCTTCGCGCGCGTCCTAACGAGGTAGTCGCCCGCCACGTAAGCGCCGATCCAGCACGCCGCGAACAGGAGGTGTAGAGCTCGCACGGCCTGTAGCATTTGGGTTCCTTCCGGGCGCCTAGAGCGTCATGTAGTAGTTCGTCGCCAGCACCTCATGGTACATCCCAACCTTCCAGAACATTCGGCGGGTGGCCGGCGTCGCCTCCCCCGGCCCCGCCCACGCCGCGACATACCGTAGGTCGCGATCCTTGAATCGCCGGAACACCTCGATGCACAGAGCTGTCCCGATCCCGGCGCCCTGGCATCCCGGCGCCACGGCGACGCTTCGGACCTTGCCCAGCCTGCGGCTTTCGTTGCCTTCGAGGCACGCGAACGCGACGGGCGCTCCAGCGCTCTCCGCCAGCAGCACGGTGCGCGGGTGGTCCGTGGCGCGCCCGAACCCGTCGACCTTCTCGTCGAGGGCCGTCGGGTGCGTCAACCCGAAGATGTCGTCGCCAAGCGCGTCCCGCATGTCGCCATGGAGGGGAGCCCACGCGCGGCGGCCGACATCGCGGACGACGCCTGCGTCATCGGGTGTCGCCCATCGGAACCGCACGCCTGCGGGCGGCGGGATGTCTGGAGCCTCTCGCAGGTCACCGTAATACCCGGCGCAGAGAAGGTTGGTTGTAAGACCCACCTTGCGGTATTGGGCCCTCGCCGGCCCGTGCGCGGGGTCGAGACCGGTGTGCACCCACGCGGCGCGGTACCCGCATTCGCGGAAGAATTGCACCAGCGCCCGCATCTGTCCTTCGCCAACCCCACGGCCCTGCCAATCTGGGTGCACGGCGTTAGCCCCGATCTCCGCGACGTCCGGCGCCGTCTTGTGGTATGTCGCAAAGCCCACGATGGCGCCGTCGATCTCCGTCACGTAGCCGTTGACGCGCGTCAGCCACGTGTCCTGCCAGCCGCGCCACACGGCGTTCCAGAGGTCTGGGCCCACGATCAGGCGGTACCGGCGCATGATGGGCTCCCATGCCGCCACGGCGATGGCGTGCACGGCTGCTTTGTCCGCCGTGTCGTCGTCGCCCGAGTACCTGATCGTCCACGGAGGGGTCATACCCACATCGCCTCGTCTTCGTCGCCGAATGCGTCGCCCGCAGTTTCGTCTCCGTCGGTCACCTGGTCCAGCATCGCCCTCATCGCCTCGCGGGCGCGTATGAGGCGCTCCATGGGAACGGCGCCGTCGTGACGGTGGATCCGCCAGTCTCCCATGTCGATGTAGCCGAAGTCGATCTCATCGATCCCCTGCTGTAGGGTTACCTGCGCGCGGTCGGTCTGCCTCAGCCTGATCCGCGACACGGCAAGGCCGAGGATGATGCCAAGACGCGACGCGTCCGCGCGCTGGTGGGACAGGCGCGCCTGTTCCAGCAACTCCGCCGCCTCGTCGGGCCGCCGTGAGTGAAGCAGAAGCGAGCCCAACTCGCAGTAGGCGTCACCGAAGAACGGCTCGATGAGCAGCGCGTGGCGAAGGAAGCGTATCGCGTCCCGCACTCGTCCCGTCTTGTCTGCGACGCGCGCGAGCTGAGCGAACGCGTACCCGTCGTCCCTCACGTGCCGCACGGCTTCCTGAAGCGCGGCCAGGGCGCCCGGATAGTCGCCCGCGTCCTCCAACAGCTCGGCGTGGTTCCTGTGCAGCTGCGAGAGAAGCACCGCGTGCAGGCGGGCGCGCAAGCTGGCGCCGGTGAGATGCAGGTAGGCGTTGGTCACCTCGAGTCGATAGCGGGCGTCCCGTAGCGTCATGATGCCGTCGAGAGCTCCCGGCGCCACCTCACGCCCTGGGGTTTGGCTGAACGCCTGCAGCGCCTGCTCCACGACTCCGCGGATGTGCGCGGCTGGCATGACGCCTCGCATCTTCCACATCGCCGTGGCGTAGTTCGACACGGTGAGTAGGTGACACGCGTCCTTGTCTAGGACGAAGAGCATGTCCTCAATGAAGTCGTGCTCGGGCGCCGCCTCGGAGGCGGTCGCTGCTCGGTAGCTCCGCGCGGTGGCGTCGTCGTGCCACGATGGGATGGCCTCAATCGCGTTCTTGGCCAGGTCCGGCCTATCCCCGCACACGGCGAAATAGAACGCCCGGTCCAACTGCTCGCGCCGGGAGTCCACACCGAGCTCACCGAGGCGTTTCTCACGCGCGCCGCCGTAGTCGGCGGGCAGCGAGTACACGTGCTCCGTGAGGAAGCTCGCGACCTGGTCCAGCCAGGGCGATTCCTCTCGCACGTAGCGATGCCCTGCCCGCGCGATGTCTAGCCGCTCGTCTTCGTTGGCCAGGTAGTGCCGGATCAGCGCGGACGCCTCGTCGAAGTCGGAGAAGTACACGAGGTGCTTGCCGTCTACCAGCGGCCGCGGCAGCCCGTTGGCGTGCACCGGGTGCTTCGCGAGGACCATCGCCCCGGCCGCCATCGCCTCCCCAACGCGGTATGTCAGGTGCGGCGGCCCCTGCCCCGACCGCTGGAACACGATCTTCGAGCGTGAGTAGACGTCCATCATGTCGCGGAGGTAGATGCCGTCGCGGACCTCGGCGTGGATGCCCTCGACCGCGAGTCGGCTGAGCCGTTCGAGCTCCAGACCGCGCAATCGCGCGGCGCGCGGGTCCGCGCTGCCGACGAACGACACATCGGTAGGTCGGCGGCGGAAGTCCACGCCACGCTCTGGGAACAGCCAGGACGCCGTCACGTAGTTGAAACAGCGGCAGTGGTCCAGGCCACCCTCCGCGAAAACGCGTCGCGCATCCTCGTACGCGGTGCCGATGAGGTCGAAGTAGCACCCGAGACGCAGGAAGACATCTACGTAGCGGAACTCGTCCTCGAACCACGCTACGGTCGGGACCGGGCACGTGCGAAGCCCTGTCGGGAGGAATGCCGTGGAGGGTCGGAGGTAGAAGACCCAGTCGGGCGCCCCGCCCGTAGCTTCGAAGATGTCGTCCAGCGATGCATCCGGCTGCGTCGTGACGTATGCCGTGTCCGGGTCCACGTCCCGCCAGGCTTCGACCGAGCCACGCTCCGATGCCGGGCCCGCGGAGACGACATCATGGCCCAGCGCGCGAAGGCCACGCTCGAACGTGTGTAGCCGGGATTCGGGCGGGTACGCGTGCAGCACGAGCACCCGTTCCCAACCGGCGGGGATGGTGTGGCCGCTGCGAGTCATAGTGTCCGTCGGGCCTGTCGACATGGCGTTTCGAGCCGGATACCGTCCATGGGGACATGCTACCCCATGCCGGAGGACGGCGGCGTCGCCTCAATCGCCTAGATTCTCGAGGAACACGACGAACATTCGCCCGTCCACCGCGTTCTGAGTCGATGGTCGCCACGGCTTCGAGACGGCGTCGGGCAAGCCGTTCCCCGTGACATCACCGACGACGGTCTGATGGCCGCCCAGGTTGGCGTCCAGGATGATGTGCTCGCGCCATTCTCCGCCAACGCCGTCGACGTTCTCCCAGAGGTACCACCGAGGCGCCGCGTCGCCAGCGATGGCTTCCATCTCGCAGGACATGACGTCCAGGTCGCCATCGCCGTCCATATCGCCAACGTGCAACGAGTGATAAGGGCCGCGACGGGGCGCCTCACCGCCCGCGATGTCGTGGCGCCGCCACGTTCTCCCGTCCCCGTGGACGTTCTCCATCCACCACACGTGTCCGCCTGGAATCTCCGCGTCCGTGAATACGATGTCGTTCCGCCCGTCTCGGTTCATGTCGCACACGTGCGCGCATGTCGCGTCGAAGGCGAACGGCTGCTGGAAATCCGCAGGCGGCGGAGTGCTGGGGCCGATGGCGATCTCCTCCCACCGCGTGCCGTTTCCGGCGACGTTGCGGAACCACACGTCCGTGCGAACTATGTCGATGGACCCATCGCCGTCGATGTCGCCCGCCGCCGCTCCGGCGTGGACCGCCGGCCCAATCTCCGTCCTGATCCAGGGCTGCCGCGCGTCGTCCGGTATGCGGTACCACCGGAGGCTGTTCTGGTCCGACATCGTGACGACTTCCATCTTGCCGTCGCCGTCGATGTCCGTCACCAGGACGTCGTGCACGCCGCCGAGGTCGGCGTCGAACACGATGCGCTCGAAGGGCGTGTTCAGGTCGCCCGAGTTGCGGTACCAGGCGCCCCCAGTCACGATGTCGACCAGCCCATCGCCGTCGACATCAAGCGCCACGGCCCCCACATCCGACGGCGAGTCCTCGCCGATGGTGTGCCTCGACCAACTGTCCGGGCCGTCGTATCGGTAGGCGAACAGCAACCCGTCCCGCTGGCCGGTTACGAACTCCAGCCGGCCGTCGCCGTCGAGATCCGCGAGCATGGTCTGGGCGTAGGCGCCGGGCGGCAGGTCGACGTCGATGATGTGATGCCGGAATCTCGGCGCCATGGGATCCTCCCGCGTGTAGCGGTGCGTCAGTCCAACCAGCGTATGGGAACGTCGAGATCCGTCGACACGTCCTTCATGCCTTCGACGATCTGAGGCAGGAGTTCGATGCCGCGCTCGATGTAGTCGAGACGCCGCCGGTAGCTGCCCTCTCCGGGCCATCTCGCGTCCACGCCCGCTGTTTCCATCCGCCGCTTGTAGGCCGCGACGCGTTCGCCCACCCAGTCGCCCAGAGGGCGTATCGCGATGAAGGTCTTCGTCGAACCCCCGGCTGAGTCCGAGGGCCTTCCCTTCTCTCCCTGCTCGAACCCGAGGAGGCTGTTGGCGAGACCCGCCGTGAGCAGGTCCACGATGAGCGAGAGCCCGGCGCCCTTGTGGCCGCCCATGGGCAGGAAGTTCCGCGACTCCATGATCTCGCTTGCGTCCGTCGTCGGAGCGCCATCCTTGCCGAGACCCCAGTCGGCTTCGGCGGCGTCGCCGCGCATGGCGGCCATCGCGACTTTCCCCACGGACGCTTGCGTCATCGCGATGTCGAGCACGACCGACTGTTCGGGGTCGTCGGCCGGCACGCCGATGCCCATGGGGTTGTTACCCAGCACGGGTGACCCCGCGCCGTGCGGCGAGAACAGCGCGATCGTGTTCGTAAACGCCAGGCTGACCATGCCCTGCCGCGCGGCGCGTAGGCAGTAGCTGTGGGCGCGACCCCAATGACCCACGCCCCGGATGGTTACCATGCCGACACCGAACTCGCGCGCCCTCTCGACGGCCATGTCCATCGCCATCGCGGACGTATAGCGGCCCATGCCCCTGTTGGCCTCCGCGAGGAGGTAGGCGGGAGACTCCGTCACAACGTGTATGTCCGAGGACGTGTCAACGGCGCCGTCGCGCACGCTCTTCACCGCGCCAGGAAGCATACGCACGCCGTGCGAGTGCACGCCACACAGATCAACCTCCGCGCCTATCTGCGCCTCGACCTCGGCGACGCGCTCCGAGGCGCCGGCTGCGATGAGGGCATCTCTGTAGAACGCCTCGAGGTCTGCATGTGCAATCCGTCTCGTTCCGTCCATCGTGCCTCCTCTGCGCCTGCGCTCGCGCCGTCAGCGCGATTGTGCCGCCCTCCCGCCCAACGGAGCAAGCCTGCGAGCGATGGGGAGTGTTCGCATCGCGTGGTATGCTCGCCAGCGGCACACCTCTGGGCAAGCCGAACCGAATAGGAGCGACCCATGCAACGTCGGACCTTCCTCAAGACCAGCCTGGCGGCGGGGCTCCTCGCACCTGCGCTGCGCGGCGGGACAGCGTCGGCGCCGGCGCCGCCGGTGGCCGTGTCCAGCGGCAACGGCCTACAGGCCACGGCAACCGCCATGCGGCGCCTCGAGGAAGGGGCGGACACGCTGGACGCCGTTATCGCAGGTGTCAACATCGTCGAGAATGACCCAAACGACCGCTCCGTGGGCTACGGCGGCCTCCCCAACGAGGACGGCGTCGTAGAGCTGGATTCGTGCGTGATGCACGGCCCCACCCACCGCGGCGGAGCGGTTGCGGCGCTCCGAAACATCAAGACTCCGTCGAGTGTGGCGCAGACCGTGATGGAGCGGAGCGACCACGCTCTGCTGGTCGGCGAAGGGGCGCTCCAGTTCGCGAGAATGCACGGGTTCGAGGAGGCCGACCTCCTGACGGACGCATCGAGGGAGAGCTGGTTGCGGTGGCGGGAGAACCTCAGCACGGGCGACGACCGCCTGCCACCACACGCGCCGGAGGACACGGACATCGGCATGGCGGCCCCGCTGCCCGAGCGGGACTGGGGCACCATCAGTTGCCTCGCCGTGGACACGCGTGGCGACATCTCGGGCGTGACGACCACGAGCGGCCTGTCGTTCAAGATCCCGGGCCGGGTAGGCGACTCTCCCATATTCGGCGCAGGCCTCTACGTGGACAACGAAGTCGGAGCGGCCGGATCCACCGGACGCGGCGAGGCGAACCTGCTCAACTGTAGCTGCTTCGCCGTGGTCGAGTTCATGCGGGACGGCGCCACACCCGAGGAGGCCTGCCTCGAAGCATGTCAGCGCATCGTCGACCACACCAAGGTTGCGCGCCTCCGTGACGACGAGGGCCGCCCACGATTCGGCGTGTCGTTCTACGCGGTGAACAAGGCAGGCGTACATGGGGGCGCGGCCATCTGGGGGCCGATGTCCTACGCGGTCAACGTCGGAGGCGAGAGCGAACACGTTCCGGGCGCGCATCTCTACACTCGTGCGTAGGATTCGACCCGCCGACCGCGCTCGCCACCGCCCTGCGCGCGTGCTACGATGGTCTCAACCCACACCGTGGCGCGGCGAGGCTGCAAGCTATGGCAATGACGCACTTTCTATCTGACCGCATCACGCTCGACCCGGAGCGATGTTTCGGGAAGCCTTGTGTCCGTGGGATGCGCATGCCGGTCGCCTCCGTATTGGCTCATCTCGCCAGCGGGATGACGACAAGTGACATGCTGCGGGAGTGGCGTGAGATGGAGGAGGCCGACATCCAGCAGGCGCTCGGTTACGCCGCGTGGGCGATGGAGGAAAGGGTCGTGTCTGCCGCGGTCACGCCGTGAGACTGCTACTCGACAACAACCTGCCCCGGAGTCTGGCGGGCGCGCTGCGAGAGATAGGACTGTCGACTCGTCACGTCGGCGCTATCGTCGTTGTCGAGGATCACGCTCTCCGAGTCCGACCCTTGCCCGTGACGCGCGCGCCGCAGCCGTGAGGTGACCGCTCCGCTGTCCGACGTCACTCGCGAGCGCGTCGAGCGACCATCAGCACGGCGAGGAGCGTCGCCATCAGGCAGAACGCCACGAACAGCAGTGGCTTCTCCGGGTGCTCGATGGAAGCCACCATCACAACGTGGAACAGCACCAGCACCGCGATGAGCCCGCCCTTACCGCTTGCGCGCGCCATGTTTCGATCCTCCCTGACGGCTGTCTGCTACACGCGGGCATCCTGAGCCTGGCCAAGTGATAGCCAATGTCTCGGCGCCTTGCCGTCCGCGGGCGTCGTGGCGACAATCTCTCCATGCAGCCATCCATACGAGCCGCCACCGTCGACGATGCCCCTGGCCTCCTCGCAGTCCTGAACCCGATCATCGAGGCACGCTGCTACACGGTCCTGGACACGCCCTTCACGCTCGAGGAGGAGCGCGCATTCGTCGCGTCGTTCCCGGCGCGAGGGGTGTTCCACGTAGCCGAGAGGGCGGGCGAGATCGTCGGGTTCCAGAGCGTCGAGCCGTTCGCGGACTACACGCGCGCATTCGACCACGTGGGCGTCATTGGGACGTTCGTCCGGCTGGACGCGCGTCGCCAGGGCGTAGGTCGCGAGCTGTTCCGAGCGACACTGAATGCCGCCCGCGAGTCGGGGTACGAGAAGCTCTCGACGTTCATCCGCGCGGACAACTCCGCGGCCCTGGCGGCATACGGCGGGCAAGGCTTCCGACGGATCGGTGTCGCCGCGCGACACGCGAAGATCGATGGAGTCTACATCGACGAAGTGCTGGTCGAAAGGGCACTATGAGCGCCACATCTGACGGAGCTCCCGTAGCCACGCCTGTGGACACCCCGTCGCTCGCCATAGAGATTCTCAACCGCGACCTGCCAGAGCTAGGCGCGCGTCAAGCCGTCGACCTTGGCGAAAGCTGGTTCTCGTACGCCTACATGGTGGACGGGCAGTGGATCTTCCGCTTCCCGCGCACGAACGGAGCCGAGCGCGCCTACCGCAAGGAGCGGCTCCTTCTGCCCCGGCTTGCTCCGACGGTGGAGGTCGCCGTGCCCAGCTTCGAACACGTCGGCTCGCTGCCGGACGGACGCACGTATCTAGGACATCGCGCCATCCGGGGAGAGCCACTGACGCCCAGCGCCGTCGCGGGCATGTCGGCCGCAGGACGTGACCGTGTCGCCCGCCAGATCGCGGAGTTCCTGCGCGGGGTCCACGCCTTCCCGGTCGCGGACGCTCGCGAAATCGGCGCCGACGAGGACGAACTGGCTGACGAGTACGAGCACTACCGCGAGGACGCGCGACGGAAGCTCCATCCCCTGATGTCAGCCGAAGCGCGAGAGGAGTGCGAGCGGCTGTTCGCCCGTTTCCTGAACGACGCCGCCAACTTCCAATACGCGCCGGTGCTCCGACACGCCGACCTGTGGGGTCGCCACATCCTGCTGGACAACACACCTTCCGTCGCTGGGATCATCGACTACGGGTGCGTTTGCCTCGGCGACCCGGACTACGACTTCTTCCCGCTGATCTGCGATGGCGGCGAGGCGTTCGCACGCATGGTGATGGACCGATACGGCCATCCCGACACCGACCGCTGCGTCCTCAAGGGCCGCTTCTTCGGCGCGCTGGACGCCATCGACACGTGGCTGACAGGCTCCGACGAACGGAGCGAGTGGAAAGTTGCTGACGGTCAGAGTCGCTTGCGCGCGGCGCTCACGGCCTAGCGCAGGCGTGGGCGTCTACGGCCGCGGCGCGCCGGGGAACCCGTACGAAGGCCCAATCTGGTTGTGCTGCGAGCCTGAGTACGGCCAGCCCTGCCCCCCGACAGTCCTGAAGCGGTCCGCGTCGCCACACATCCAGTAGAACATGTGCGCGATCCACCAAGCCTCGTGGTGGCCGCCGTAGTTCGCGTCGCGGAAGTCGAAGTCGCGTTCGTGTACCCAGTCGCGACACGGCGCGACGGTGCGCCAGTAGTTGTACTTCAGCAGATGTCGGATGCCCGTGCCGGTGGCCTCCGCGCGGCGGTGCAGGATGGGGTATAGCGTGATGAAGACCGTCCCGGCGGGCGACGCCGTCGATACGCCTCCACTCCAGTCGGTGTCGCGACTCGTCTTGGCGATATGCGAGCGAGGCAGCACCTCGGTCGGGCCCAACTCGTCGGGCGTCTCCTGCGGGTAGTAGAAGACCTGCAGGTAGTTCACTTCGGGGCCGAACTTCGAGTCGGCGTCGTGGTGCCATCCCTGCGCCTCTTTTGGGCACTCCGCCTCGTGGCTGCTCATCAGCACGGGCAAGCCGAACCCAGCGCCCAGCAGCGAACGCACGGCGCCCGCCGCTTCCGGGGCCAGGAGCACCCCCTCCCGGAACCAGTCCTCAAGGATGATCTCGCTCGGCTCGTGGGAGTCGGTTCGCGACATGAACTCGATCGTCCTGGCGTTCACGTCGTCGGAGACGATGCCCGGCAGCATCATGTACCCCTCGCGACACACCTCGAGCACCTGCGTGTCGGTGAGGGTCGCCGGCCCGTCGTACGTGTTAGCCGCCACTCCGTCGAAATCGCGCGTGACTGCCAAGGTCGTCTCCTCCTACGTCCTGGCTGCGGCATGGCCGCGTTGCGGTTCGCGTGGGCGTAGCATAGCCTACCGGCGCGTTCGACTCACCCACTTTTCCCGCCTGTCGCGCGGAGTTCGCCATGGCACGCCGTCCTACGGACGACGCCCTCATAGAACGGGTCGCGGAGATTGCGGGTGGCTCCGCCACCGACGCCGCTCTCGCGGATCTGCGCCAAGCGCTGGCGCGCAAGAGCAGCGTGCTGGTGGCGCGCGCCGCGCGGGCGGCCGCGTCGCTCGGAGCGACCGAACTCATGCCCGACCTGCTGGCGGCCTTCGGCAGACTCCTGGACGCCCCCTACAAGGCGGACGAAGGGTGTCTCGCCAAGGTCGCGCTCGCCGAGGCGCTGGACGCGATGGACCTCTCCGACGCCGCGCCATTTCTGCGCGGCATTCGCGCCGTCCAGCTGGAGCCGGTGTACGGTGGCCGCGAGGACACCGCTCCGCCGCTACGGGCGACGTGCGCGTTCGCGCTCGCGAGGCTGGGCGGCGTCGACGCCATGCTTGCCCTGACGACGTTGCTCGCCGACCCAGAGGTGCAGGCGCGTATCGGCGCCGTCAAGGCGATAGCCCATCGCGGCGGCCTGGACGCGGAGTTGCTCCTGCGGTTGCGGGCGGCGCTGCCGGACGAGCACCTTGATGTGACCGCCGAGTGTCTGACCGGGCTGATGAACGTCGAGCCCGACCGGTCGCTGGAGTTTGTGGCTGCCTACCTAGCCTCGTCGGACGAGGCTCTGGCCGAGGCCGCCGCGCTGGCGCTCGGCGAATCGCGCGAGCCGGCCGCGCTGGCGGCGCTCATGGACCATCGCGCGGCGACGATCCTGTCCCCGGGTATGGAGGACGCCGTGCTGCTCGCCATCGCGGTGACTCGCCGCGACGAAGCCGTCGCCTACCTGCTCGACACCGTTGGCGACGACAGCCCCGCCAACGCCGCGCGTGCGGTGACCGCACTTCGCATCTACGTGCAGGACGCGACCGTCGCGGATCGTGTGCGAGAGGCCGTTGAGGCCCGCGACGCGGCTCTACCCAACACCGCATTCGCGGACCACTTCGGCTAGCCATGTTAAGCGTGCGGGCCTTCCCGCTTCGATGGACCTTCCGCTACACTGCCCACGCCCACGAGAAGGGATCCGCATGCCAGAGGAAGCGCCAGGACGCGACGACATCCAATGGGCGCCACGCGTGCCGAAGCGGAAGATCAAGCGCCTGTACGAGTGGGAGTCGAAGGGCGTCCTGGACGAGGAACTCATTGACGACGTCGGCTTCACGCTGCTGCTGCGCTGCCGGAGCATCCTCACCATTCGAGACGCGCGCGATGGTCGCATGCGGTGTCCACGCTGCGACCGCGCAGGTCGGGACACCGTGTTCGCGTGGACACACGTCGATGGCGCGGACCAGGTGATCGCGTGCCCTGAATGCGACTGGTCCATCACGTGGGGCGACTACCACAAGACCTACCAACACAAGCAGCTGCACTCGGGTGGCGCCGTGGCGGCGTTCGAGACGTACGTCAAAGCGTACACCCGGGCGCGGACGCCCAAGGCGAAGATACTCGCCATTGACCGACTCATTCACGAATTCCACTACTCGCTACGCGAAGAGCCCACGACGCCGACGCGGGCAGCCGCGGTGAACCTCATCCAGGGCAAGCTGACGGACGTAGTGCGGTTCCTCGACGAGCTGACGTACGGTGAGGCGGCGACGGCGGAGCTGGAGCAGCAACGGCACGACTGGCGAGAGACGCTGGACCGGCAGCCGTGGAAGGTGTTGTCTCCTCGCGAGGAACGACCCGTCGCCGAGTCAGAGGATCACTAGTCCCATGGCTGACCTGCGCATCGGGATCGTCGGGGCTGGCGGCATGGGCTCCGCGCACGCCGCGAACGTCGTCGCGCTAGGCTCCGAGATCGTCGGGGTGCACGATGTCAGCGTCGAAGCCGCGCGAACACTTGCCGCGTCTACCTCCTGCGACTGCGCCACCGACAGCCTAGACGCCCTGTTCCGACGCGACCTCGACGGCGTGATCGTCACTACTCCGCCCGCCGTGCGGCTGGAGCCGATACGCCTCGCGTGCGAACGCGGCATCCCGCTGATGATCGAGAAGCCACCGGCGTTCAGCATGGCGGAGGGACGGGAGTGCGCCCAGCTCATCCACGGGAGTGAAGGCTTCGCGGCGGTCGGCTTTCAGTTGCGCTACTCGCCGCTGTACGAGCGCCTGCGAGACATACTGGCGTCCGAGACTGTCCACCTCGTGCGTACCGTCTGCACCATCGACTACTACCTGAACTACACGATGTCGCCGTGGTTCCTGCGCCGCGCGGACAGCGGAGGCCCCATCGCCGAGCAGTCCATCCACCTGCTTGACTGCGTGCGGTACGTCCTGGGCGACCCAAAGCCGACGCGCGCCGCCACCTTCGCCGCCAAGAACATGGCGCACGACAGGCCGGAATTCGACGCGGAGAACGCCATCCAGGTCGCCTACGAGCTGGACAACGGCGTCTTCGGCACGCACACGAACCACTGCGGCACGGAGCGGTTCGCGTTCGACATGGACGTGATCGGGCCGCACCTGCGCCTGAGGGCGAATGCGACGGAGAGCCGCATCGTAGGGTACGTGCACGGACGCGACATCGACGAGGCGGCGCCGGACGCGAACAGCATCGGATTGGACAAGATCGGCGCGTGGCTTGAGGCCATCGACACGGGCGACATGCGCCTCATCCGGTCGCCGTACGAGGACGCGCTGCACACGTTGGCGCTGGTAGAAGCGGCTCGCGAGGCGGGCGACGCCGGCAAGATGACGCACGCCTAGAGGAACTGCCGTATGAGAGTCGTAATCGTCGGCGGCACCGGGAACATCAGCGCGAGCATCGTGGGCGAGCTGCTGGTGCTCGGTCACGAGGTGACGTGCTACAACCGGGGCCAGAGCGGCTCACCGCCCGACGGCGTGCGCGCCATCCACGGCGATCGGCACGACCGCGAGGCGTTCGAGAGCGCGATGCAAGCGGAGAAGTTCGACGCCGCGATCGACATGATCGGCTTCAACGCCGAGGACGCCGAGAGCAGCGTCCGCGCGTTCCGCGACGTGTCGCACTTCGTGCAGTGTTCTACGGTGTGTACGTACGGCGTAGACTACGACGTCCTTCCCGTGCCAGAGCACCATCCCCTTCGGCCCATCTCCGACTACGGCCGGGGCAAGGTCGCCGCGGACAACGTGTACCTGGCGGCGTACCACGCCGACGGCTTCCCCGCCACGATCGTCAAGCCGTCGACCACGTACGGCCCGAAGATGGGTCTGCTGCGCCAGGTGGCGTGGGAGTTCGCCTGGATAGACCGCATCCGTAAGGGCAAGCCGATTCTCATCGCGGGCGACGGACGGGCGATCCATCAGTTCCTGCACGTCGATGACGCCGGGCTAGGCTTCGCGAACGTCGTCGGGAAGGAGCACACGGTCGGCCAGATGTATAACCTCGTGCGGCGGGAACACGTCCTGTGGGTCGACCATCATCGCCTGGCGATGAAGGTGCTCGGTCGTGAAGTAGAGCTCGTCGGCGTTCCGGTTGACGACCTCATCGCCATGGCTGTGCCGGGAGTCGACATCTGCCGGGACATCTTCGGGCACAACACGTTTTACAGCGGCGAAAAGATGAGTCGTGACGTGCCGGAGTTCCAGCCTCGCGTGTCGCTGGAAGACGGGATGCGTCAGGTGATCGGCGTCATGGACGAGGAAAGCCGCGTGCCGAACTCCGACGACCTGACGTGGGAGGACGACGTCATCTCCGCGCAGCGCGCCGTGCGGGAGACGCGCGTATCATGAAGGTTCTCATCACCGGAGCGGCTGGCTACCTAGCTGGGTTCATAGTCGAGGCGCTCGCGGCGGAGCACGAGCTGACGCTCACGGATGTCGTCGCGCTCCCAGGGGACCGCGCCGGCCACGACTACATCCGCGCGGATGTCACCGACTACGAAGCCGTCGCGGCCGCCTGTGCGGGTCACGACGCCGTCATCCACACAGTGGCGCTAGTCCGCGAACGATTCGACAAGCCGCCGACGCTCTTCGCCGACGTCATGGTGAAGGGCACGTGGAACGTCGCCGAAGCGTGCGCGCGGGCTGGCGTGGGCCGACTCGTCAACGTGTCCAGCGTCGTCGCGATCGGGTCGCCCGCGGACCGGACGCAGCCCTATCGAGTCGGCGATCCCCAGACGTACAACGAGGGCGACCTGTACTACTGCCTGGCCAAGCATCTGGGCGAGGAGATCGGCCGCGCGTACCATCAGGCGCACGGCCTCGCCGTTGTCCACATCCGTCCCGGGATCATCGCCGGCGACGGTCTGAATCGGGAGCCGGTCGCGCCCGACAACCCGGCGGGGCCGTGGTTCATGCACGTATCCCCCGTTGACGTGGCGGGCGCCGTGCGGTGCGCGCTCACCGCGGACGTGCCGTACGGCGCGTACCATGCGGTGACGGCGCGCGCGGACGGGGTCTACGACTGGACCGAGACCCAAAGAGACCTGGGTCACACCCCCGAACACAACTGGCCAGACATACCGGGAGGGGAGGGAACAGCATGAGCGTGCGTGGCAAGACGGCGTTGGTGACGGGCGCCAACCGCGGGCTCGGACTGTCGATCGCGCAGGCGCTGCTTCGAGGTGGCGCGCGCGTCATCGCCCTCGCGCGGGATCCCTGCAAGCAGGCCGAGATGGAAACGGCCCTGCACCGCACGGGAGCCGACTTCGAGACGGTCATCGCCGACGTGACCGATGAAGACGGCGTGACGCGGGTCGTCGTCGCGCCGAAGCGGCTGGACATCGTCGTCAACAACGCCGGCATCGCCCGGACAGGGCCTCTGCTGGACACGCCCACGGACGAGTTGCGCGAGATACTGGACATCAACGTGGTGGGCGCGTTCATCGTGACGCGGGAAGCGGCGCGACGCATGGTCGACGAGGGTGGCGGCCACATCATCAACATCGCGTCCGACGCGTCGGTGAGGGGCATCCCGGGCATGGCGCCCTACGTAGCGAGCAAGCACGCGCTGCTAGGCATGGGTCGCTCCGTGAGCCTGGAGCTCCGAAACCGCGGAGTGCGCGTCACGACGCTCTGCCCAGGCCCCATCACGACGGACATCCTGGGGCCTGGCACCGCGAACCCCGACGCCCTCTCGCCGGACGACCTGGCGCACACCGTCACCCACATCGCCGGTCTGCCCTCGACGGTGGACATCCAGGAACTGCTCGTACAGCCCCTGATTAGGAGCGACTAGCCGCATGGCCGTGACCCGGATGGAATTCGCGGACGCGGGCTCCCTCGCTCCGTTCTACAACCGCCTCGTGGCGGACGTGCCGTTCTGTTGGTCTGTCAACGAGGACGAGTTCGCGGCGGGGCTCGTGTGGGAATCGCCGGACCACGACATGTACGGCCGCCTTAGCCAGCAACGGTTGCTCGTGAGCCGACGCGGGGACGAGGTGCTTGGGTTTGCGCACACGGCTCTCGAGACGCGCGACGACGCAGCTCGCGGCATCATACGCTTTCTTGGGTACGCGCCCGGGGAGCGCGCCGCCGGCCACGAGCTGCTCCTGACCGCGGAACGCCGGCTGCGGGATGTCGGCGCGCGCGAAGCCCTGGCGTTTGCGCACGACTACACGTACCCGTTCTACCACCTGGCGTTCGGGTACCTGTCCGACCGGCTGGGTCACGTGCAGGGGTTGCTGGGAATGAACGGCTACCAGGTGGCTCCCGAAGGGCCGCATCCGGACGGCGCCGGCTACTCCAGGCGCGAAGAGGTGTTCTTCGACTGGAAGGACTGCGACGTGGCGCGGCCGAGCTCGCCGGACGCCGGATTGGTCGTGACGCGTGAGGCGACAGATGGCGCGGGCGACCTACCGAACGTCGTCTTCCACCTGCGTAGAGGCGAGGACCACGTGGGCGTATGCGCCACGTACTGCGTGGGGCACTGGACCCGCGCCGAACCCGCACAGCACACATCGTTTGTCACGTGGCTCGGGATCAACGATGACTGGCAGGGCAAGGGCCTGGGGCGGTTCCTCCTGCTGACGGCGCTGCACGAATTGCGCGAGTTGGGGTACCGGCGGTCGACGATCAGCACGAACCTGACGAACTATCGCGCGATGACGTTCTACGCAAACCTCGGGTACGAAGTCGCGGGGAACGGCTACGAGTTCACGAAAGCTCTCGTCTGACGGCGGCTTGGCTCACGACTTGCGAAGCTCCTTGGCCACGACGGCCGCGAGGGCGTGGCGAACCTGCTTCGTCGTCAGTCGCTTTACGTCCAGTTCCTTGCGGAGTGGCTTGGCGAGTCTCGCGGCGATCTCGCGGCTCACGGCTCGGATGACGCGCTTCCGCTGCTTGCGCCCGCCGACGATCTGCGCGGCGATGCGGTCGATGATGTCGCCTTCGTCGTCGGCCGCGGAGCCGTCGTCAGCGTCGCTGGCTTCGGCGTCCTCGGACGCGCCGTCGGGCGCCAGCTCCCGAGCGCCCAGGATCATCGCCTCCGCCGCGGCGATCGAAACGCCCACGACGGCGCGGAGCTCGTCGACGGAGGCGTCCGCGACCGCCTCGACGCTCACGTAGCCCGCGTTGGCAAGACGCATTGCCCGGCTCGGCCCGACGCCGTTGATATCCGTTAGGGCAGCCATCTGTCCACTCCTCCTCGGCATCCGCGCGGCGCTGCGCACGGCGTTGTATGCGCGATCTTACACGCGGTGTGGGTTTCCGCGCTACTGGCGCTGGGAGCCGGCAGACGGGAGTCACCGCGGACGTCTCGATGCCTCCCGGCTGACGTTCGCGCGCGGGGCGAGCCGTATACTCTGGTACCGTCGCACCCAGGAGCGTTCGATGTCCCGACGCGCACGACTTCGCGCGTGCCTGCTTGCGCTAGCGATCGCCGTTGGGGCAGGCGACGCCGCGCTCGCGGCGGCTCCGACTGTCCGCGTGACGACCGCCCAACGCGACATCGTGGAGACTGCGGTGCTGCGTGCGTTCGACGCGTCGCGGTGGGAGGCCACCGTGCGGCTCCTTGCCGACAACGGAGGCACGCGCAGCCGATTCGCCTGGCGCGTGCGAGACGCTGCGCTGCTGAACGGCCATCCTCTCCCTGACGCCGCGGCCGACATGGCTGCCGACTGGATCTCGTGGGAGCTGCGATCCTACGGGTACTCGCCGACCGAGCAGACGTTCCCGTACCACGCGTTCGCGGGAGGGACGCGCGCCGCGACCTTCCGCATGCGCAACATCGTCGCGGAGCGGCAGGCCGTGGGAGACGACGAGGGAGGGCTCATCCTGGTGACGGCGCACTACGACACGAAGGCGTCGCGGTCGGTGGGGTGGGAGGCGGCGTGGCGCGAGATGCCTGCGCCTGGAGCGAACGACAACGCCACGGGAGTCGCTACTGTCCTCGAGCTCGCGCGTCTCGTTGCTGACGTCGAGTTGGGGCGCACGATACGCTTCGCCTTCTTCTCCGGCGAAGAGCTGGGACTCATCGGCAGCAGACACTACGCGCACGCCATGGGGCAGGCCGACGTGGACATTGCCGCGGTCATCAACATCGACATGATCGGCTACGACTCGGACGGGCTGTACGACCTGCACGTGGTCGCCAACGGCGACTCCCGGTGGCTGTTGGACGCCTTCGAACGGCTGAGAGGTCTCGTGAACTCCGACATCGCGCTGCAGCCCCGCGTCGAGCCCGGCTTCACGTTCAGCGACCACGCTCCGTTTTGGTGGGAGGGGTACAGCGGCGTGCTGGTGTCCGAGGAGAGCGACCCACATTCGGCCGAAAGGCATGCCACGTACCACACGTCGGAGGACACGCCCCAGCACGTGAACTTCGAGTATGGGACGGAGGCGGCGCGCCTCGTAGCGGGCATCGTCGTCCTCCTCGCTTCGCCCATCGCGGCCGACGGCCCGAGCGTTCTTCCGACGCGAAGCGACCCGCAGTTCCTGCGCGCGTCCGCCTACCCAAACCCCTACGACGCGCGGTCGGGGCAGCCACTGAGGGTGCGGTACGAGCTCGCGGACGCCGTGGACGCGCGCGCGGACGTGTACACCGCGAGCGGACGTCGAGTGCACCAACTCCCCCCGATCGCAACAGACGCGACGGAGCCCGTCGACGTGTGGGACGGCGCGACTCAGGACGGGAGAGCCGCTGCCCCCGGCGTGTACTACGTGAGCGTGGAGGCCCGTGACCGCAAGGGCGCCCGGCATAGGCGGACCGTACGCGTCGTGGTCGTTCCCTAACGAGCCCGCTTGGACCGTCTCTGGGAACGCGATACGATCCACCACCAACGCGAGGCGCCGACCGGCCTCCTTACCGGATAGGACACCCATGCTCCCGACGCTCAGACGCTTCGCCGTCACGATGCTCGTGTCCCTTGCCCCTTTGTCGGCGGGCGCCATCACGGGGTTCACGGACGCTGGCGCGGAACGGCAGCGAGCGACGGAGGCGGCGTTCCAGGAACTGGTGTCGGCGGATTCGTGTCGGGCGCAGTCCCTGAGGCTCACCGAGGAGCCGCATGTCGCTGGAACTCCCGCCAGCCTCGCGGTCGCCGACTATCTTGCGTCGCAGTACGCCTCCTACGGTCTCGACGTGACGCCCTACGACTACGAGGTGTACCTCCCGCACCCCGGTCGGATCTCCGTGAAGCTCGTCACGCCCGGGATGCCCTCCTTCGAGGCGCGCGGCAGCGAGATCCCTTGGCAATGGGACAAGGACTCCTTCGCCCCGGTCATCGCGGGCTACAACGCGTACGCCGCGGACGGAGAGGTACGAGCGTCCCTCGTATACGTCAACCGCGGCTTGCCGGAGGACTACGACGCGCTCGAGGCGATGGGCGTCTCCGTCGAAGGCCGCGTGTGTATCGCGCGGTACGGCGGGAGCTACCGAGGCGTCAAGGCGCACGTTGCCGAGGAGCGTGGGGCCGCCGCGCTGCTGCTCTATTCCGACCCGGCGGACGACGGCTACACGAAGGGCGACGTCTATCCGCGTGGGCCGCAACGGCCTGCCGACGCCATTCAGCGAGGCACGGTCAAGTACATCTTCGTCCACGCGAGCGACCCTCTCACTCCTGGGTGGGCGTCCACGCCAACGGCGCGGCGCCTGTCGCGCGAGGAAGCGACCGACCTGCCCAAGATACCCGTCGCCCCGCTGTCGTACGGCGACGCGGAGCCACTGCTTCAGGCGCTTGCTGGCCCCAACGTTCCGCCCGGATGGCAGGGCGGCTTACCGTTCGCCTATCACGTGGGTCCGGGGCCGGCTGTCGTGGAAATGCACGTTGAGTCCAGCCACGAGAACCGCCCGATCCGCAACGTCATCGCGATGCTACCCGGCTCGGAACTGCCGGACGAATGGGTGATCTTGGGCAACCACCACGACGCGTGGACGTACGGGGCCGCGGACCCGAGCAGCGGAACGGCGGCGCTCCTAGAGGTTGCTCGGTGCCTGGGCCTTCTCGCCGAGGACGGCGTTCGTCCGAAGCGCACCATCGTCTTCGCGAGTTGGGACGCGGAGGAGTTCGGCATCCTCGGCGCCACGGAGTGGGTCGAGGATCTCGCCGATGAGCTCCGCGCCAAGGCCGTCGCGTACCTCAACGTCGACATCGCCGCGACCGGGCCGAACTTCGGGGCCAGCGCCGTGCCCTCACTCAAGAAGCTCGCGCGTGAGGTGACGCGTGACGTCATCGACCCGAACACGCTCGGCAGCATCCACGACGCGTGGGCGGCGCGGCAAGGGACGGCCGAGCCGAGTTTGGGCGCCCTTGGCAGCGGCTCAGATCACTCGCCGTTCATCGGTCACCTCGGCATCGCGTCGCTCAGCATGGGTTTCCACGGCCCGTATGGCGTCTATCACGCGATGCAGGACAACTTCTACTGGATGGAGAACTTCGGGGACCCTGGCTTCCGGTACCACGCCGCCATGGCGAAGGTGTGGGGTCTCATCGCTCTCCGCCTGGCGAACGCGGAGGCGCCCCCGTTCGACTATGCCGCCTACGCCAACGAGCTCCTCGCCGCCACCGACAACTTGGTGGAAGAGCACGCCGATACGCTGGAGGGCTCGACACGGACCGCGCGACTGCGCGTTGCTTTGGGTCGCTGGCGAGGGGCAGCGGAGCGTGCGGACGTCGAGCGTGTCCCGAGTGACGTGTACCGCATTGAGCGCATGCTCACGCACGAGGAAGGTCTACCCCGACGTCCGTGGTTCAAGCACCTCATCTACGCGCCCGGCTGGCGGACAGGCTATGCCGCCGTCGTGTTTCCTGGCGTGCGCGACGCGCTGGACACCGGAGACGCCGCCCAACTGGACACGCAACTGGACATCTTGGCAGCCGCCTGCGAACGCGTTGCGGACGCCATCGAAGAGCTGCCCAAACAGACGCAATAGCACCGGAGACAGCACGCCATGCGCGACGCGCAGATCCCTGACCCCGTGTTCTTCGACAAGGATCTCGGCCGACCCGTGCACGACGGCGGCACGGTCTACACGACGACCGACTCGGAGGGCGCCCCCGTCACCCCGCTGACGCAGGAGCAGAAGTATGTCTTCGACACACGGGGCTGGCTGCTGATTCCCGGAGTGCTGTCCGAAGATGAGGCAGGCGAGATGCGCGAGTGGATCACGCGCATTCACACGGATTCGAACAGCGTGCCGGAGCACGAGCGGACGCCGCTAGCCGGCCCGACCCAGCGGCTCATCGACCACCCGGTAGCCATCGCGTTCTGTCAGGAATTCGTGTACATGCCGTACCGCGACGGAGGCGGTGCTTCGTTCGGAAACGAGGACACGTACGGCTTCCGCCTTGAGATGTGCGCGTACCGCCATCGCGACGCTGGCGGAGGCTTCGGCCCGCACAACGGCAACGGCATGATGCGGCTGCCCGGCGACGCTCACGAGTACCGCTGCTTCCCCGGCAAGGCGCACGCCGGTCTCGTGCGGGCCATATGGGAACTATCCGAAGTCGAGCATGGGACGGGCGGGACGATCGTCATCTCGGGGAGTCACAAGGCGGCGTTCACCGCGCCCGAGTCGGCGTACAGCCCTGACTCGCCGCTGTGGGACACGTACGGGTGTCCGGCGGGCTCGGTGCTGCTGTTCACGGAGGCGTTGACCCACAGCGCGACGAACTGGACTAACCCGGACCACCCACGCGTCGCCGTGCTGAACAGCTACAACACGGTGTGCACGAAGTGGCACGACTGGGACCCCGACCCGGTGCTCGTAGAGCGGATGCCCGCGAAGCGTCGCTCGCTGTTCCGTCCGGTGAACGTCGCGGGGAACTTCGCGCGCTAGCGACTGTCGGCTGTCGGGAACAGCGCCTCGAACACCTCGTCGTTGCGCTGGCGCCAGCTCTCCCAGCCGCCGCCCTGGCTGACCTGGCCGCCGGCGACGTCGTACCCACGCGTCTCGAAGAATTCGCGCAGGGCGACGTTCCACGTCACCGTGCTCCAGCCCTCCAGCGTCGAGCGCGTGTCGTAGACGCCCCACCCGAGCCAGAGGCGGAACGGATGGCGCGTCGCGTCCGTCACACGCGCCCTGAGTTCGTCCTCCTGGGCGGTGAGGCGCATCGGCGACTGCGCCGCGACCTTGCCGAACATCTCCGGGTACGTGAACGCGAGGTCGAGCGCCGCAAGCCCGCCGAACCCGTAGCCGATGGACGCGCGAGCGTCCCTCCCGGTACGCACGCGATAGCGCTCCTCAATCGCCGGCGCGACATCCTCGGCGATGGATCGGACGTACTCGCGACGTCCGTCCCAGATAAGCTCACCGAACCCGCCCGCCGTGCGATGCACGAACACCGCGATGACCGGCTCCACTGTGTGTCCAATGACGTTGTCCAATGTCGTCGTGAGCATCCCCAGCGTCCGCGTAGGCTCTCCCCAGTGGATGTAGGCCACGGGGTAGACTGCGTCGGAACCTGTATAGCCAGAGGGCAGGTAGACGTCGACGGTTCGGGTGGTGTCTGTCGTAGCGACTTCGATGGTCTCCAGGCGCCCGGCGGCGGTGACCGGCGCCTCAGACAGGTGATCCGCCGCCGCCCAGTCTGGCATGGCGAACCAGGACGCTTCGCCGCCTCCGTCGTTGTAGATGCTCATCGTCTGGGGCACGTTGCGCGGATTCAGCGGGTCGAGCGCGGTCGTGTCGAAGTCCACGACGAACCGGTAGTTGAGACGCGCCCCCGGCTCAATCGCCGCCTCGTAGTAGTAGAGCTCGGTATCCGCGACTCGGTTCATCGTTTCGGCGCGCCTGTTCCCGAGGAAGTCGCCCGTGATGGCGACGTCCTGCTCCGCGGCGCCACGGTAGACGAACCACACCGTGCCGCCGTCCTCGATGATGGGGATGTTCGACTGCTGCGACAGGAACGTGTCGACTTCCGTAGGCTTGTCGTCGGCCGCAGCCACACGCGCGAGAAAGCCGCGGAAGCCAGGCGCAGACTCGTCCGCGACGGCGACAGGCGCTGCGCCGGTCGTCGGCGTCAGGTCGACGCGAGCGATCTCGCCGAGGCTGCGGGCGTACACACTGCCGTTCGCGAACGTCGGCGGGCACCAGACCAGGTCTTCGAAGAGCCTCACGCCGGCCACTTCCGTGTACGTGTCGGGGCTGGCTTCGACAACGTGCAGACCGCCCTTCTGCGTTGCGACGATTAGCCGCCCGTCGACCACGATGGGAAAGCCGTCGCCGGGAGGCCGCGACTTCCACATGGGCTCGCCCGTCGCGATGTCCACGCACGTGAGCAGCGTGCGGCTGTAGCTGTAAAGGAATCCGTCGTGATACACAGGGACGCCGTAGGATGACCGAATCGACCGCGTCTCCCATTCGAGCTTCGGCGCGACGCCTCCCGCGTCGTCGTACAGCGTCAGAAGGGCGGAGGCGGAGCCCTTATGCGTGAGGAACAGCCGATCGGCGCCGACGGCCAGCGGATTCATCGCCCCGGAGCCCGTGGCGGACCCGTCGCCACCGTGCTCGTACTCCCAGAGCGTCTCGCCCGTGTCCGGGCGAACCCCGCCGACCCACTCCTTCGTGGAGTAGACCAACTGCGTGTCGCCGCTGATGGGGATGAGCGCGGGCGACTGGTAGTCCACCGCGCCCTTGCCCGCCTGCCAGAGTAATCCGCCGGTGTGACGGTCCAGACCCGCCACCGCCCTCCCGTCGCCAGCGCCAACCTGCACGAGGAGCGTGTCGCCAGCCAACAGCGGCGACATCGAGAAGCCGTAGACTGGCTCAGCGGCGCCGAAGTCGTCCACAAGATGCCGCGTCCAGACTTCCTCGCCCGTTGCGGTCGACACGGCTACGAGATGCCCTCGCGGGCCGAGCGCGTATACGAGGTCCGCAGCGACGTACGGCGTCGAGATAGGCCCGGTCTGCGAGCCGTCGTGACCCAGGTACGTGGGCGCCACTTCGTAGCGCCACGCCTCGTCGCCGGTGTCTGCGTGGAACGCGACTAGGACATCGGACTCTCCGTCGGAGAACATCGTGACAGCCAGACCGTGGGCGACCGACACGCTCGAGTAGCCGGAACCGAGGGGAGCCCGCCACCTTACAGTCAGTTCGTAGTCTACGTCAGGCTCGAACACCTGTGTGTCGGCGGCGACCATGTCCGTCGTTGGGCCTCGCCAGCCTGGCCAGTCGGCGGCGTCGGCCATGCTTGCTAGCGTGGCCCATAGGGCTAGTGTGAGCGTGGTGCGGAACACTTGGGAGCGACCTCCGTTTTGGGGAGCGTGTACGTGTAACGTTGGGGAGCCAAGGTGACTGAGCCACGCGCGGCCAACGCCTGCTGGCGGGACCCGCTTTGGCCGCACCGCGGGAGCGCGGGCTCTCTCTCTTGGCGAACCCTATGGCGTCGGTGAAAGGACTATCCTCAGTTTCTGGGATGCCTCCGTGATGGTGACTTCCCGCGTCCTCGCTGAATGGCCAACGTGGGACACCGTCACCGTGTACGTGCCTTCAGGAAGGCGGTACCGACGGGTCTCGGCCGCCACCGGCTCGATACGGAGCGACCTCGGCGGGCCGTGCCCTTCCGCGCTTGAGCGGCGGACGGACACGGTGGCTCCCGGTGGTTGGACAACGAGGTCCAGATAGCCATACACGGGTTGCGGCGCCGACGGCCTCTCTGTCCGCGTCACCAGGACAAAGCTGCTGCCGGGCTCGTTGCCGAGTAGTTCACCGGAGAGCGGCTGCGGCTCCACCCGCTTCAGATACAGCGCCATCTCCTCGAATGTGAGGATGCCGCCCTCGCCGCCAAGATTCCGTAGCGCCGCCAGAAGCTGACGCGCGAACGGGCTGTGCTCGCCCGGGCGGCCGTCCGGTACGAACTCCTTCCCCCCAGCGGTGATGTAGCGGCGTGTCACGAACTCCATCTTGCGTTCTATGTACTCGTCTCGTGGGATGCCGTCGTACATACCGTCGCCTGAGCCGCGACCGCTCGTGGCCATCGCGACAGTGGGATCGAGCTTACCGCTGAAGCACGAGTCTACGATCAGCAGCACATGTCGACAGGCCAGCCGCTCCAGTACCGCGCGGACGTCCTCGTGGGACACGAACGTGTCACGGAACACGTCCTCGTCGAGTGGCGCCGCGTCGCGCATCGCCAGGTATCCGCGCTTGAGAACCTCGTCGAACCATCCGTGGCCAGAGAAGAACACGAGAAGTTGGTCGTCGCGGTCGTAGTGGCGCTCCGCGAGCGCGTGGAGTTGCGTCAAGAATTCCGCGCGGGATGGGTCCGCCAGCAGGAGGGTGTTGACACCGTAATTCTCGCGGAGCTCCTCCTCCACGGCTGCAGCGTCGCTGATGGGATTCACAAGGCCGGCGAAGTTGTCGTAGCTGTCGACACCGACGAGGAGGGCGTATGTACGCGGCCCCACCCGCTCGGGCGCCGGAACGTAGGCCGGCGCGGCTTCCTGCCTGCGGCGGCCAGCAGCGGCCACCATCGCGTCGAGCGCTTGCTGGCCCGTGTCCGTGCCTGCGATGGCCGCCGGGTCACTGGGAGCGACGGGCTCGATAGGGGCGATGTCCGACCCAACGCGGTACCACATCTGAACCGCCCCACCCCAAGTACCAGCGGCGAGAAGCGCCCCATCCTTGGACAACGCGAGGCTGCCGATGATGTCGTTGTGTAGCTCGGTCACTTGCAGCGTCTCACCACTCACAACGTCGTACACGTGGATCCGCCGCGTCTCTGGCGCCGAAATCAGAATACGACCGTCGGCGGCAAAGAGCATGTCCCAGATGTGCGCTCCCAGTGCGACCCAGCTACGTACCAGCACGCCGGCCTCGGTGTCGATGACGAGGATGTCGCCCGTAGGTGTCACGCCCGCGGCGAGCAGGGGCAGTGTCGGAGACGCCGCGAGCGACCTGATGTGGCCTGGCTGCTCGTACAGCGTGCGCCTTGGGGCGCCACTGTCGCCCGCCCACACGCGGATGGCGCCGTCGCTCCCTCCCGTCGCGACGTCGCCGTTCAGGAGGAAGGCCACGTCATCGACGCCTCCGCCGTGCCCCTCCATCCGCGCCGACGGGGCGGCTTCGCTGAACGACCACACACGCGCGGTATCATCCCAGCCGGTGGAGACCAGGCGCAGGCCGTCCGGGAAGAAGCGAACGCGACGCACCTGATTCGTGTGCCCCACAGGAAGCGTCGTGAGCGTGTCTTCAACAGGGCGCCAATACTCCAGCAGGGCGTCGTGGGTGCCGAGGACCACGGTTGTCCCGTCGGGTGAAAACGCGACGGCGTTGGGGTGATCCTGCCTGGTACGCGGGAGCTCGATGGGGATCATGCGTTCCGTGTGCGTGAAGCGACGGAAGTCCCAAAGGTGCGCGGGGCCCGACACATCGGCGGCGGCGAGTCGCCTCCCGTCTGGCGAGAAGTCTGCGGACAGGATCCTCCCGGGAAGGCCGTGGTACGTCGGGCCGGCCGTCCAGGCGCTCGGGAACACCAGCGGCATGTCGCCTGCCCCGGTTTTCAGCCATACCCTCTGTACGTGCGGTCTCGCGGATCGGATCACCGCGACACCATATGCGTGACTCAGCGACGCCTTCATGCGGCGCGCCTGAAGCCGATTGGCCGACACCTCGGCGTACGCTGGCGCCAGCAGGCCCGGCTTCGACACGCGGAGCCGGTACAGCGCCTCATCGGGGTCGTATGGCGAGGCCGCTACGTCGAATGTCAGCAGGAACTGCCGTTCCTCCAAGGCACGGAGTTCGGGACGTAACGCGTCGAATTCCGCGCGCCGCGCCGCATGCTCGTCCGACGTCTCAAATTCTCCCCGGTCGCGGGTGAGGTGCAGCGCCTCCGCGTACCGCTCCATGGCAACCGCCATCGCGCCCTCACCCTCGTACCGCGGCGGCGGCGCCTGCGTGCCAGACTCAGACGGCGATCCACCAGGATTCCCCGCCTGCGCACAGCCAAACACGCAGAGCACACACAGCGACGTTACCGCGTACCAAGCGCATGCCCGCGCTATGCCAGACGCCATCGCCAAGACCAAGTGTCAGATCCTCAAGGGTGATTCAGCGGGTGCGACGCCAGCCCGCCGTGCGTTTCTGACGCCCCTGGCGCCATACGCCCCTCAGAACGGCCACCACCACGGCGACCAGAGCCGATGTCTGCGGAGGAGTTTGAGAAGCCACTCTCCCACGGACTCCCGCTGGCAGCGAATGACAACAGGCTTGCGATTCCCCTGCCCGGCGGCCTCCCTCGGCGCTGGCGCCGTCATGCGAGCAGCTCCCCGCAGTCCCAGTCATCAAACGCCGCGAGGGCCAGGTTCGCGCCACCATACGACGACCATGCAATCGGCGGGAAGAGGCAGGCGACGATCGCTAGTCGATAGTCGCGCTCCATTGCCTCGTATGGGTACGACTCAACGCCACCGGCTACAAGCAACTCGTGGTACAGCGGCAGGACGGTCTTCTCGAGCTCGCGCCGCTGCCCGGCGTCGCGGAAGAAGAGCAGCATGTACGCGATATCGTACGCGCCTATGCCGCGCTTGTACGTCTCCCAGTCGACGAGCAGCACGGATTGGGTCGCTGGGTCGCGTGGGAAGAACATGTTGCCCGTGTGGGCATCGCCGTGGGTGAACGTCCACGACTCGCCGTCGCGAATGCGCTCGGTGAACACGTCTGCCCATCGCTCAACGGCTAGCTCCAGCGTCTCGACTCCGCCGGGGGTCACTTTTGCGGAGTGCTCCGCGAGGAAGTTGGGCAGCGCCGTTTGCCGCCAGTGGTCCGCGTTTGCGCGGATGTTCTTCGGCGAGCACGCATTCGCCATCCGCAGCGGCCCGCCGTGCGCGCTGTCGAATCTGCGCGCGCGCAACCAGTCGTGCTCCCACCAGTGCGTGTGGAAGCGAGCCAGCGACCGCGTTGCCGCGTGGAAGTCGGTCTCTGTCAGGTCGTCTCCGGGCGCGTCGTGCGTCTTCGAGATGTCTTGGAGCAGCAGGTAGCAGGTCTTGGTGGCGTCGTCCACGGCGTAGTCGTAGCAGACGCCGACGGGTGGCTCGTGCATCCGCGCGACAAAGTCAGCGTAGAGCTCCGTCTCGTGCACGCCGCCGCCGTACCAGTCCTCGCGGTACAGCTTGTACAGCATGTGCCAGGGCGCAGTGTCGTCGGCTCCGGCGTATTCGACATGGATGGGCGTCCAGAACGCTGCCGTCGACTCGAACGAGTCGCCCAGCGTCACGCTGCGCGCTTCACCGCTCGGGAGATGTCCGTTAGCCCGCAGGCGGCCCGTCAGCCATTCAGGTGTGATGTCGCTCGCCCGGCTCACCATGTGCGCATCCCTTCGTGTTGTCGCCTGCCTTCCGTGGCCAGAAGGGCGTTACGCTAGCAACTCGCCACAATCCCAGTCGTCGAACGCGGACAGGGCCTGCGTGGCGCCCCCGTGGTCCCACGAAAGCGGCGGGAACAGACACGCGATGATCGACAGGCGATAGTCCCATTCGAACTGCTCGCGCGAGTACCCGGTGACGCCGCGCGCGACGAGTTCGTCGTAGTAGGCGGGCAGGACGGCCTTCTCCAACTCGCGCCGGTGTTCGGCAGAGCGGAAGAACATCATGTACGCGAGGTCGTACGTGCCGAGCCCACGTCGGTACGTCTCGAAGTCGACCAGCAGCACGCGCTGCGTGGCGCGGTCGCGCGGGAACAGCATGTTCATCACGTGCGAGTCACCGTGAATGAACGTGACGTTCTCGCCGACGCCGACGCGATCCCAGAACACGTCCGCCCACCGGTCGAGAGCGAGTTCGACGGTCGGGAGCCGTCCTTCCGGCAGGTCGGATGGGTTCGTCTTCAGGTACTTCGGCAGCTCCTCTTCGCGGAAGTACGCGACGTTTTTGCGGATGTTCTCCTCGGAGCAGGCGTTGGCGAGGCGCATGGGATCCCAGCGGCTGTCCTCGAAGCGTGGCTCTTGGAGGCGGTCGTGCTCCCACCAGTACGCATGAAAGCCCAACAGCGAACTCGCCGCCGCCACGTAGTCGTCCGTGTCGATGCCGTCTGGCGCCTTCTTGTGCGTGACGGAGATGTCCTGCACGAGCAGGTAGATGTGGCGCTCCGCTTCGTCGTGGTCGAAGTCGTAGAGGATGCCCACGGGCGGGTCGGGCATCTGCGCCGCGAAGTCCGTGAACAGGACCGTCTCATTGAGGCCGCCGCCGTAGCGTTCCTTGTGCAGCAGCTTGAAGAGGAGATCGCGTGGCGCGTCTCCGTTCGCGCCCTCGTATTCGACCTTCACCGGCGTCCACGTCGCGCCCGTGGACTCGAACGGCTCGCCGAGAGTCACCGCGGTCGCGTTTCCGTCCGGCAGATGGCCGTTCGCGCGCAGACGCGCGGTGAGCCACTCCGGCGTGATTTGGTCCGGCGCCGCTATCATGTGGTGTCCCATGTTCTATGAAGATGTGGACTCGCCGTCGTCCGCGGGCGCGCCGCCGATCCGCAGCACGTTGCCGTCGGGATCTTCTACGCGGAATTCACGCGCCCACGGGTACTCCGTCGGGGGCATGATGATGCTCGCGCCGTTGGCCACGTACTCGGCGTGGATGGCATCAAGGTTTTCGACGCCGATCCACACCCACCCGCCTAGCTGCCCCTGTTCGCCATCGGTCAGGTAGACGGCGTGGCCATCGCGCACCATGCCAGCCGTGTCCCCAGCGCGCCACTGCTCGGTGAAGCCGAGCGTGTTCGCGTAGTAGTCAGCGCCACCAGCAACGTCGCGAACTCGCAGAATCGGGATCGTGTTTTCGATCATGCGTTGTACCACTCGGTTCCTCCATCGACGCGCGCCGCAGCCTAGGTGGTGACCGCTGAGCCGGGCGCTTAGACGACCTCTATTTCGCAGCAGCAGTAGCTCTGCGGATGTAGTCGCGCTGACCTGCGGCTGCTCGGTTGTGTCGTGTGACGCCAGGTGGTCGCGATGGAGCTCGAATCATCACTCGGCCACGTTGTGCTTGGCCAGCGCACGTGCGTCCCACGTCTACTCAGGTATTGGGCTCGATGCGCCGAACGACAAGCGGTGAGACCGGGTCGCCCTCGACCTTCACCAGTGGCCGGTCGCGCGTTTTCCGCCGTGCCTCAGGGCGTCCATCATACTGTGTATCCCTTGGCGCGTCACGACATCCAGCGGCCGTTCCGCCCCGGCCAGGCGGGCCCGTCCCACGGATGCTACCGCTGAGCGGACGCGGCGAAAGCAGCGGGCGGAACGCCGCTGCCCGTCGGACGCGTGGTATAGTGCCTTGCCTTCCCCGCAGTGGCCGCCCGATCGAGGAGACGCCCCATGCCATCCAAGCTGAAGTTCCGCCGCGAGATAATCGACTCTGACCCACCAGGCAGCGAAGTCGATATCACACTGTTCGCCGACGTGAACGGCAACGGCAAGCAGGACATCATCATCGGGAGCAAGCGCGGCGATCTCACGTTGTGGTGGTACGAGAACCCAACGTGGGAGCGCCATCCCATTGCACTGACTCCGCCGCTCGAAGCAGGAGGCGTGGTCCTCGACGTGAACGGCAACGGACGACCGGACATCGTCATCGGGCAGGAGGGTCGCGGCAAGCACCTGTACTGGGTCGAGAACCCCTCGGACCTGTCCCATCCGTGGACATGGCGCATCATCGAGGATCGGCTCGAACGCTATCACGACCAGGCGGTCGGCGACATCGACGGCGATGGGGAGCCGGAGATTCTGATCGCCTCACAGAACACGGGTGTGGTCGCCTACTACGACATCCCGGCAGACCCCACCATCTCGCCGTGGCCCGACGAGTGCCGGCACATCCTCGCGGACGACATGCCCCGCGTCGAAGGACTCGCGATTGTGGACATCGACGCCGACGGCATCAACGAGGCGCTGGTGGGGCCCACCATCTTCAAGCCCAACGGCGATGGGTCGTGGGGAAGGCGCACGTTTGCCCCGGACTGGTCCATGACGCGCGTTGCCGTCGGAGACCTGGATGGCGATGGACGCCTGGAAATCGTGCTGAGCGAGGCGGAGACACACCCCGGACGCCTCGGCATCTGCAAGCCTCCAGACTGGACGCCACGCGTCCTGCGCGACGACCTTTTTCACGCGCACAGTCTCGAGGTCGCCGACTTCACCGGCAACGGACTTTTGGACATCTTCGTGGGCGAGATGGGGCTCGGGCGCAACGAGAGCCCGGAGATGGTCATCTTCGAGAACCAGGGCGATGGGGAGTTCGAGCCGGTCGTCATCCAGCGCGGAGTGCCCGTGCACGAGGCGAAGTGTGTCGATCTTACCGGGAACGGGCTGCCGGACATTGTGGGCAAGCCGTACCAGCCGGAGCGGCACGTCGACATCTGGTGGAACGAGTCGGGGTGATCGCGGTTCGGGCATCCCGCGGGCGACGTTAGGCGCCGCCCCACGGATGTTCACTGGTCGCGGCGGAGGAGCGTCGTGTGCGTTGCGCCGTCGTCCTGCAACGACGTTCTGCCAGTCGTCACCCGGCCAAAGGCGTCCACGTAGTGGTGCAGCATTGCTCCGTGGCGGACACGCGTAACGCCGTGATAGCGCCGGGGAGTCTCATCAATGCCCTTCTCCGACAGGAGCTGGCCCAAATCCAGGACGACGATCACGTCGCCGCGAGCCCCCCGGCGATGGAGCCCGGGCGCGGGCGCGTCGGCAGACGACACGTACAGCGCGCCGAGGTCGTACCAGGCGGATCGGGAGCCGTCTGACTCGTCGCGGTAGCCGTCGAAGAATGGCACGGCGTCGTACGCGACGTCCGGCGCCGCTGCGGCGCCGCGCCCGCGTGAGGCCCTCGCCAGCGACGGAGCGGCATGGGTCGGGAGGGTGTCACCCGCCGGGTCCACGCCACCGGTTGGATCGGCCTCCGCCGCGCGCGCTACCAGGGCCGCGAGTTCGCTGGTCTGCTCGTCGGTCAGGTCAGCTTCGCGCGCGAGGTCGGCGAGGCGCGTCGCCTCGACCGCGTCGCCGCTGTCCAACGCCGCGTTGATGCCTGCAAGCAGGACCGATGCCGTCACCTCGGTCGGGGGATCGGCGTCCGGCGCCTGCGGCGTGGCGCCCGAGCACGCAACGAGGCCCGCGACGACTATCGCGCACGCCGCGCGCGCCACTCCATCCCGCAAACCACGCATCGCCATTCCTCCAACCCTGGGCCCGACACCTAAACTCGCCTCAGGATAGCCCACCGGCGGCCTACGCGCACTCGCCCGCGCTTGCGGCGGACGACGCGGAAGCGCAGCATAGAGCCGCCCGACACACCCAACGGAGACAATGCGTGCGTCATATCACGATATGCCGCGAGCCGGGGCGCTACGCAGGCTGGCCAGCGAACTACGGCATCTGGAACTGGGGCGACGAGATCGTCGTCGGCTTCACGTACGGCTACCACGACTCAGACGCGGGCTTCCACACGCGCGACCGCACGCGCCCGTTCGTAGGCATGCAGGCGCGCAGCCTGGACGGCGGTGAGACGTGGGACGTGCGGCCCACGCCCGCGCGCGCCCCCGGTGACAAGGGCATGTCCGCCGACGAGCACATGGCTCCAGAGCTGAAAATCGGTGACGGCGAACCGGTGGCCATACCAGCGTCACCCGGCGGCTTCGACTTCACGCATCCTGACTTCGCGCTGATGGCCGCGCGGAACGGCCTCCGCGCGGGCGCCGCCTCGTGGTTCTACGTGTCGGACGACCGCTGCGCGTCGTGGCAAGGGCCGTACGCGCTCCCAGATTTCGGCCAGACGGGCATCGCGGCTCGCACCGATTATCAGGCGTCCAGCTCGGACGAGTGCACGCTCTATCTCACGGCGGCAAAGCCGGACGGCGGCGAGGGCTGGGTGTTCGTGGCGCGCACGGACGATGCTGGGAAGACGTTCCAGTTCAGGTCGTGGGTGGGTCCAGAGCCGGACGGGTTCTCCATCATGCCCGCGAGCGTGCGGCTGTCGGACACCGCGTCAGTAGTCGCCGTACGCTGCCGCGGCGAGGCGACCGACTTCCGAGACGCCACGAACTGGATCGATCTGTACCGGAGCGAGGACGACGGTGCCTCCTGGGAGTTCGTGACACGGGCGGCGCCGAACACGGGCGTCGGCGGCAACCCTCCCACGCTGACCCATCTTGAGGACGGGCGGCTGGCCCTAACGTACGGCTTCCGTGACGCCCCTTACCGCATGTGCGCGCGCATCAGCGCGGACGATGGCGCGACCTGGGGCGACGAGATCGTGTTGCGGGACAACGGCGGTGGACACGACATTGGCTATCCACGCTCAGTGCAGCGCGCGGACGGCAAGATGGTGACGGTCTATTATTGGCACGAGACTCCAGACGGCGAGCGACACATCGCCGCCACCGTCTGGGACGCCTGATCGCCTTCGCGTCTGGAGTCCCGCGCCGAGATAACCGACAATGGACGCTCCACGCGTCGCGTCGTCGTCGCGGAATATCACGGCTACCTACGCTAGAGAATGGAAGTACATGGCAAGCGTCACGCTGGGAGTCATCGGCTGCGGCGGCATGGGGAGCGACCTCGCGCGCAACGCGCAGAAGCTGGAACACGCGACCGTAGCGGCAGTCAGCGACCTGGACGAGTCTCGCGCGAAGAGCCTCGCGGAAGACATCGAGTCCACGTACGTCACGGACTACGCCGAACTGCTCGCCCGCGACGACATCGACGCGGTGCTCATCGCGTCGCCGCCCTTCATGCACCGACCCATGACCGAGGCCGCGGCGGAAGCTGGGAAGCACGTCTTCTCCGAGAAGCCCATGGCGCCGACGCTCGAAGACTGCGACGCGATGACCGCGGCCGTGGAAGAGGCGGGCGTCAAGTTCCAGATCGGGCACGTCTGCCGATACCACGGCACGCACGGCAAGGTGCGGGAGCTCGTCGCCAGTGGCGACTTCGGCGACCCGACGACGATGGTCGTTTGGCGCATCGGCGGCGGCTGGGGCGACAACCACCCGGGCTGGCGGTACAAGCTCGCCGAGTCGGGCGGCACGCTCATGGAAGTGAACGCCCACGAGATCGACTTCATGCGCTTCGTCTGCGGCGACGTGGCGAAGGTGTCCGCCGTCGGCGGCAAGTTCGTCGAGGAACGACTCGACTATCCCGATGTCACCCTCGTCTCCCTACAGTTCACCAGCGGCGCGGTCGGCTTCCTGCAATCGGGCAACGCCAGCGCCATAGGAGGCTACGGCGGCCGTATCGACTGTACGGAGGGTTCCGTGGACTTCCCCAAGTTCTGGGGCGGCGGCGCCACGATCGACACAAAACGGTTCGATGGCGAACTCGAGAAGGTAGAGATCGGCGACCTGGACTTCGAGACACCCGTCAAGGCGGAAATCCGCGCCTTCGTCGACGCGATCCTGAACGACACCGACACCCCCATCACCGCGGCCGACGGACGCGCCATCGTCGAGGTGGCGCTGGCGGCGTATCAGTCCATCGAAGAGGGCGGCGCGGTCATCTCGCTCGGCTGACGCCGAACGCCGTAGCCCCAACCGAGTAGTAGGAACTCGCCATGACAGGCATCGACGCGACTGGGCCGCTGCTACGGCGTCCCGCCCTATCGCCCGACGGATCGCGGATTGCTTTCGCGCATGCAGGCGACCTGTGGATAGCTGCCTCGGAGGGCGGGGTGGCGGCGCGCGTTACGTCTCACCCCAGCGAGGATTGCTGGCCGTGCTTCTCGCCCGACGGTGAGTCGCTCGCGTTCTTCTCGGAGCGCACGGGTGGCGGGAACATCTACGTGGCGTCGCTGAACGGCGCCGGGCCGCCACGCCGCGTGACGCACCACGGGGGCACGCCTCCCCCACTCGCATGGTCGCCGGATGGCGCGTGGCTGTATTTCACGTCGCACGACACGGGCCTTGGTGGCGCGCTGACCAAGATCGCCGTAGAAGGCGGGCCGCTCGTACGCATCGCCCACGACCCGATGGAATCGCACTACAACGTCGCCGTCTCCCCTGACGGGAAATGGCTCGCCTTCAACAACAACGGGCATCAGTGGTGGCGGCACGGCCCCAACCCCGCGGGACACTCTGACATCTGGCTCATGGAGGAGGAGGCGGGAGAGGAGGACTTCCGGCGACTGACGACGCATCTTGGGCTCAACGTCCGGCCCATGTGGGGCGAGGCGGCGGAGTGCATCTACTACGTGTCGGATCGCGACGGCGAGGAGAACATCTGGCGTATGCCTCTCGACGGAGACGAGGACGCGGAGCCCGTCACGGCCTTCACGGACGGCCGCGTTACCAATCCCTCGATCTCCGCCGACGGGCGGTGGATCACGTTCGAGCGCGACTTCGGCGTGTGGCGGCTCAACGCCGCTTCGGGCGACGCCTCGGCGGTGGACATTCAGGTGTACGCCGACGAGAAGGCGACGCCGGTGCGGCACGAGGCGTTCACGAACGGGCTGTCGGAGTTCGACCTGGCGCCCGACGGCAAGAAGGTCGCCTTCGTCGTGCACGGCGAGGTGTTCGCCGACCTGGCGGACAAGGGCGACAAGGTCAAGAAGGGCGGCGACTCGTTCCGCGTGACGGACACGCACGCGCGGGAGAGCCAGTTGTCTTGGCGGCCCGACAGCGAACACGTCGTCTACCTGTCGGATCGAAGCGGCCACAACGAGGTGTACCTTTACGACTTCAAGGCACGCGATGAGCGCCGACTCACCGACTGTCACGAGCCGAAGGCGTCGCCCGTGTTCTCACCGGACGGGCAGTGGCTGGCATACAGCGTCGGCAAGACGGAGATACGGCTCATGTCCACCGACGACTGGGCGGAACGCGCGTTCATCACGAACGAGCGGTTCACCGGCGTGTTCTCGCCCACGGACTTCGTGTGGTCGCCGGACAGCCAGTGGCTCGCATACACGGCCACCGACGCCAACTTCTTCGACAACATCCACGTGCAGCGGGTCGACGAGGACGCGTCGCGGCAGGTGACGTTCCTGAGTAACATCGGGTGCGGCGCGCTACAGTGGTCTCCCGACGGCAAGTTCCTCGTGTTCGGCACGGGGCAATACCGGCAGGAAAGTCTCATCGCGCGGGTCGACCTCGCGCCGGTGCAGCCGGTGTTCGAGGAGGACGACTTCGACAAGCTGTTCGAGGACGAGGAGACCCCGGACAACGACGAAGGCGAACCCGACGAAGACGACCAGAACACAGAGGCCGCCGCTGGTGGCGACGAATCAGGGAACGCCGGCGGCGACGCAGAGGCCGGGGGCGTGTCGTCTGCCGCCTCGGAGGAAGATGACGCGGACGGAAGCGACGAATCTGACAGCGCGGACGACGAAGACGACGAGGAGGAAGCCCCAGAGCCTGTAGAGATCGTGTTCGAGGGCATCAAGCACCGCGTCCGGTTCCTGACGGATCCCAAGGCGGGCGCGGGCGTCATGCGCATCCGCCCCGACTCGAAGACGCTGGTCTACGCCGCGTCTCACACGGGGCAGGCGAACCTCTGGAGCCTCTCCCTGGAAGAGGGCAAGCAGGGAGAGCCACCGAAGCAGCTCACATCGTCGGCGGGCGGCAAGGGGTCTGTGCGGTTCGTGAAGGACGGCAAGCGCTTCTTCTTCCTCGAGGGCGGCCGCATCCATTCCAGCGGCATGGACGAGGCCGGTGGTCGCGAGGGCGACCCGAAGGCGCTCAACGTGCGCGCCGAGGTGGAGATCGACTTCCACGCCGAGAAGATGCAGGCGTTCGACGAGGCGTGGCGCATCATGAACGAGAACTTCTACGACGACGCCTTCCACGGGTGTGACTGGGACGCCACCCGAGAGCGGTTTCGGCCGCAGGTCGAAGTGGCGACGACGATCGACGAGTTCCGCGAACTGCTCAACCTCATGGTGGGCGAACTGAACGCCTCGCATCTTGGAGCGGGCGGCGGTGGCGGAGGGGCTCCCGACAGCTTCCTCGGCCTGGACTTCGACCGCGCGGCGCTGGAGTCCGACGGCCGGTACCTCATCACGTCCGTCCTCCCTGACTCGGCGGTGACGGCGCCCGAGGATCCACCCCGCGTCGGGGAGTACCTCGTGGCCCTCGCCGGGGAGCCGCTCGCCGATGGAGCGAGTCTGTCGACGCGGCTTCAGAGGCTGGCGGGCAAGCGCGTCACGCTTGCGCTGAGCGACGACGGCACGACGGAGGACGCGCGCGAGATCGCCGTCAAGCCCATGACGGGAGGCCGACACGGGCAGCTCCGCTACCGTGGGTGGACGCGCTCCAACGCCGACTACGTCCACGACAAGAGCGGCGGGCGGCTCGGGTACGCGCACGTTTCCGCGATGTCCTACCCCGCTTACATGCAATTCATCGCTGACCTCGACGCCGAATCGCACAGTCGCGATGGCATCGTCGTGGACGTGCGGTTCAACGGCGGCGGGCACATCGCACCGTTCATCCTGGACGTCCTGACGCGCAAGGCGTACACGCTGTCCAGTCTGCGCGGGCACTACACGTCACCGGACACGAACCTCGCGGGCAACCGGATCCTGGAGAAGCCGATCATCCTCATCACGAACGAACACTCCGGCAGCAACACGGAGATGTTCAGCGAGGGGTTCCGGCGTCTGGGCCTGGGCAAGATAGTCGGCAAGCCGACCGCGGGCGCCGTCATCTGGACGTGGGGGTGGTCGCTGCTCAACGGCACGTCGTTCCGCCTGCCGCGCATGCGCGTCGGGACGCTGGACGGCGAGAACCTGGAGGGCGCGGCGCGCCCAGTGGACATTGATGTGGACCGGCCGTTGGGCGATGCCGCCCGAGGCGTGGACCAGCAGTTGGACGTCGCGGTGCGGGAGCTGTTGGCGCAGATAGACGGCGATGGCTGACGTCTTCGACCCGGACGCCATACGCGACTACTACGACACTCTCGGCGCCGGTGAGTGGGATCGCTTGGAGGCGACGCCTTCGCAGGAGGCGAAGCTCCACGTCCACGCGCACTACCTGCGCGAGTACATCGCGCCGGGCATGCACGTCCTGGACATCGGGGCTGGGCCCGGGCGATTCACGATCGAGCTTGCGCGTCAGGGAGCGCGCGTGACCGTAGCCGACATCTCGCCGGAGCAACTTCGCCTCAACGCCGCGCGCGTCTCCGACGCCGGGTGCGAGGACGCCGTGATCGCTCGCCACGAGGCAGACGTCTCGGACCTACGCCAGTTCGACGATGGGACGTTCGACGCAACAGTCTGCTACGGTGGGCCGCTCAGTTACATGGGCAGCCACCTGGATCGCGCCGTCGACGAACTTCTGCGCGTTACGAAGCCGGGCGGCCCGGTCCTGTTGGGCGTCATGTCGCTGGTGGGAACATGCCACACGTTCCTCGGGGCCATCTTCGAGGAGATGCGGCAGATCGGCGCCGCAGCCACGGACGCGGTCGCCAGGACGGGGGACATCGGGCCTGAGGTGCGCCCATCGCACCACATGCACATGTTCCGCTGGTCGGAACTGCGGGCGCTCCTACTCGAACGCGGCTGCGAGATCCTTGCGGCGTCCGCCTCCAACTGCCTGTCCGTAGGTAACGACAATGTGCTTGCGGAGGTGCGCGCCGATGACGCCGCGTGGGCGATGTTCCTGCGTTGGGAGGTAGACTACTGCGCGGAGCCCGGCGCTGTTGATGCGGGAACGCACATCATCGCCGTCGCCAGACGCGAGTAGCTACACCGCGAGCGTGCTGGCGGGACCGTGCAGTCGGAAGCGCTCCAGCTTCTTCCGCAACGCCAGGGCGAGCCACAGTTTGATGTCCGTAGGGTCGCCGAGACGGCCAGTGGTCTCGCTGAGAATCGCAGCCGCGTGCGGGTCGGATGCGGCATCCGGCGCGGCGCCGTCCGCCCACGCCGTGATGCCAAGCATGCATACGTCGTACACGCGGGCCATGGCGTCGCCAGCCGGCTTCGCGGCGGCGACCGCTTCGTCCCAGTCGTAGTCTGTCGTCTCGCGGCCGATGCGCGCGAGCGTGGCGTCGATCTGGTCGAACAGCCGCTGATGGCACAGCCACGGGTGGTCGAACTCGGCGATGAATCCATCGACGTCGAACGCCGTGCCTTCCGCGGCGTTTCGTAGCCGCTCGTCGATCTCCTCGCGGGCGGCCGTCTCAGGCTTGCCAGGCGCCCACGGCCTTAGGGCGTTCATGTCGATGGACAGGAGGCCGCCGTCGTTTGTCGTGAACGTCTCGTTCAGGAAGCGCAGTTGCCACGACATGCGCGCGACAGCGGCACGCTTCAGCTCTGTCTGCTCGCCTAGCGCGGCGTAGGCGCGCTCGACGAATGCGGCGATGTCCGCGAAGCGAGAGATAGCCGTGGACAAGGCTGCTCCCTCGTCCCACGCATCCAACGCCGCCATGCGACGCTCGACGGCGCGTTTCGTGTCGGGCCTCGCCTCGAAACAGAACGTGTACCCAGCGTCGGGCTCCTCACGGCCGATGCCGCGGAACAGGGCATAGAGCGGCTGGGGAAAGCCCACCTGTCCGCAGTGTGGCAGGGCGTCCAACTGCACCGCGATGTCTATCGCCCAGTCGGGAACATCGCCGATGGCGCGCTCCATCTCGATGAGACGCAGGATGTCCTCGTCGTGAGGCCGCTCGCCGTCGAAGACGGTGAAGCCCCACAGGAAAGGCGTGATGCAGTCCTGCGCCTCGGGGTAGATGTCTCGGTAATGCCGCGCCTGTATCCACGCCCCCATGCGGTGCGCGTAGGTTCCGAAGCGGCTCGGCCCGTAGTTTGGGTGCGTCCTCACATCTACCCCTTCCTCGGGGACGCCAACCGTCGTGGCGCTAAGGCGCCATCGCGGCCAACGCCTGCTCAAGCTCCGTCACTGCCTGCTCCTCGAGCTCCGCGCAGCGGGCCAGGACGCCGCGTTCGCGGGCCAGTCCTTCGCGCGTCCAGTCTTCAAGCTCAGTGCCGTTGAACCGGTGCATGCGCGCGCCGTCCGTCTCGATGGACGCCATGAGGAGCGCGTGCTCCTCCTCGTAGAGTGTCGCTGCTCGGTTGATGGCGTTTCGCGCGTCGCCATCCACAACCGACGCTTGGCTCCGCAGGAACTTGCCAGCCGCCTCGCGCGCGTTGAACAGTGTTTCGTAGGTCCACATGCTCACGTGGCGGAAGCCTGACATCTGGTCGTCGGGGATCGACTCCACATCGTCGAGGGCGGCCAACCAGCGTTCGTACACTGCCTTGCCGTGCTGGTAGTTGGTCTCACCCCAGGCACCCGCGTCCTCGCGCCAGTGCTTCACTGCGATCTCCAGGCTTCGGCGCAGCACGGCAACGTCGCCCGGTGGCTCCGCGTAGCCTCCGAGGAACACAAGAAACGGCGGCATGTCCTTGAGCGGCACGCTCTGCGGGTCGTCGCCGCCGAAGTAGCCGCGCGCGAGCGCCGTGCTACCGTCACCCTCGTAGCCGTAGATCACGCCGACGTTCCAGCCGCCGACGTACGCGGGGACGGGCAACCCGGCATCAATCGACTTCACCACGTCGGCGGCGTACCGCTCCAGATGGGGGTCGTCCATGTCGTCCATCTCAGCCGGCCGGAACTGCCAGCCCGTCGCCTCGGACACGGCCTGCTGTTCGTCGGGGAACTCCCCGACTGCGCCGGAAGGTCACCAGTCGTCGCGGAACGCGCGCGTGCGGAACGCCAGGCCGGACACGCCCATCAGATACGTGTAGTCGTACGGGTGCTCCGTGACGGCGAGCGCCGCCTCCAGCGCGCCCACGTAAGTGCTCATCTTGTCTGGGAAGCCGAACTTCGGCAGCCCCTGGATGAGAGCAGTGTCGCCGTCGTGCGCGACGGTCGCCGTGCTTAGGGAAGACATCGAGTCTCTCCTTTCGGTCTCAGCCGTGGTCGTAAGCGGGAGCGTCAGCGCGGCCGTCAGAGCCGCGGCGGCGGCCGGTCTCAGCCGCATGTGGTGTCTCCGGCTGTTGCGTTTGCTCCGCGTCGAGCGCTCGCCGGATACTCGCCACGGCGTCGTCACGCAACGCCGCGACGCGCCGAAGCCCTGCCGCCACCGTATCGCGCGCGGCGACGAAGGCGTCATGGTCTGGGAGGACACTGTATCCCCACGGGCAGCGTTGGGCTCGGCCGTCCAGATCGCCCAGTAAATGCCCCTTGTCGTCATCCACGATGGTGATGAGCGAAGGCTCTGCGCCGACCGCGGCCAGAAGGTCAGCGTGCGTGTGAAGATCGCATGTCCACTCGCAGACGGGCAGCGGTACCTGGGCGGCCTCGGCGAGCGCGGCGTGCGCCGCTCTCAAGTGGGCGCGCGTGGTGTCGGGCCCGGCATCCGCCGCCCACGCTATGTACTTCGCCGCGTCGTGACCCCGCTCTATCTGGAGCCGCAGCGTCGTGTCGTTGGCGTGGATGACCCGGAAGTCGTGCGTCGGCTCCGCCAGGCTGGAGACGGCGCCCGCCCACGCGCGGATGGCTTCCGAGCCGGTGACGAACTCCGTCTCACCGGCACCGAGGAAGTCGGACGCGGCCTGCGCCCGCAGGGCCGAGTTCCGACGGGGCGAGCGATGCTCAGAGCTCACAGCGACGAGCGTCTGGAGCGTCTCGCGGATCTCATCGTGTAGGTCGCCTCCGCGCGTTCGCGCGCCCAGGACGAACGCTGGGTTCCGCGCTATCTGCCCTGGTTCATACGTAGCTCCGTACCAGTCGCCCTCAGGCATTGGGATGGCGCGCAACTCGTCTTCCGCGCGAACCGAAGGCAGATCCTCGCCAACCGCGGCCTGCTCGAAGCCGGAGACATCGCAGGTGAATTCTCGACGGTCCGAGTCGTACCCAACGACCAGTTCCCACGACCGACCTAGCCCGATGAGGGCGGGTACGCCGTCGTCGATGCTGGTCAGGATCGCGGCGAGGGTGTCCTCGCGGCTCTCGCCACGCAGCGCAACGTAGGGGAACCCGAGTGTGTCACACGCCTTGGCCGCGGCGTCCAGGGGCGTGATCGCCTCGGCCTCGTGACCCCACTGCTCCTGCCACGTGAACCGCAACGCCTCCCCACTCGCCGCGCTCACACGCTCGAAGGCGATGTCGTGACCCATCATGTTGTAGGCGCGGCGAAGGCACGACACGATCGCGGAGCCGCGGTCGTGTATCTCAACGCCTTGCCATCGGCCCTCGGCGTCGATGCGTTGCACGCGCCACGGTAGACGCGGCACGGGATGCAATACCACTCGCATGGGACGCTTCTCCGACGTGACCAGGCGTGTCGCGCGTTAGCCGTCTGGGCGTGTGAGTACACCTCGCCGCCTCGTCAAGGCGGCCGCGCCACATCGGCCATACGGCTCGCGAGTGGGCGCGGTTCCGTGAACGCGCGCAGCACGACCGTCCGCCGCCCCGACCGGTCGGCGCCGTTGGCAGCGCGCGGCAGGCCAGTGCATGCTGTGGCGAGCGCACCGCGACTCGCAAGCTCTGCCCGGCGGGTATAGAGATGGGGAGTGGCACATGGGGTACTTCAGCGCCGCGCGACGGGATGGTCGGTGGTGGCTCCTTACGCCGGAAGGCGCCCCCTTCTGGACGATCGGCATGAACCACATCGACTCCGCGCCGCTGAGATCCGTCGGTTCTGGAGGCGTCTGGGAGCGCGACTTCGGCGGCAGCCAAGAACGCTGGCTGCGCACCGTGGCCGATGACCTTCGCGACTGGGGGTTCAACACGATCGGCTGGACGCAGGAAGTCGTCATCATCACCGATGGCTTCCACCGCCATTCGAGACCGTTCACCGTCGAGGAGTACCACTGGGCGGGGATGCCGTACTGCCACATGCTCCCGTTCACCGAGGCGCACCAGTGGCAGGTTGAGGTGCGACAGCCAGGCCTGCTAAGCCCGGATTTCGAGGAATGGTGCGATTACGTGGCCCGCGACGAATGCGCGCGATTCCGCGATGATCCCAACCTCATCGGGTACTTCTACTGTGACTGCCCGCAGTGGGTGCACACGCGACCCGGTACCGAGTGGCGCGGCCCGCTGGCCGACCCGGGCCTCCTAGATTCGGACGCCGGACGGCGTAAGCTCTCGGACATCGCCGACCGCTACTATCAAGTGACCCACGACGCGATCCGCCGCTACGACCCGAACCATCTCATCCTGGGAGACAGATGGGAGGCGAACGCGCTCCTGCCAGAGGAGATCGTGCGGGCTGCGGCTCCGTACGTCGACGTGTTCAGCTTCCAGTGCTTTGGGACCGTAGACAACATCCTAGGGAAGATGAGCCGCTGGGCGGAGTTTGCGGACCATCCGGCTCTGCTGGCGGACGCCGCCGGTCACGTCCGAGCGCGAGGCGACGACTCGTGGCCAGCGACCGCCAACCGCAACCACGACGCGGAACACTACCGCGCCGTGATGGACGGTCTGTGGGACATCCCCGGATGCGTGGGGTACCACCTGTGCGGCGCCCACATCCGCAACAACGCGCGTCGGTGTGGCTTCCGGGACAGCGCGAACCAGCTGATCCCCGAGACAGTGGACGGCATCCGCGCGGTGAACGCGGAGACGCGCCATCGGATGGACTCGTTGGGCTGTCGATGAACCTGCCCCATCTCATGGCGTGGGCCAGGCGACCTTCTAGCCTGGCGCTATGTGTCGTGGTCGGCGCCCAGGTTGCCCTGATTTGGGTGTTCCCGGTCGTACCCGTGCGCGACGGCCCGTCGCATGTCTACAACGCCGACACGCTCCGCGAGTACAACGACCCGGCGCAGCCGCTCATACGCCAATACTACGAGCGCAACACCTCTCCTGAGCCGAACTGGGCGACGTATGTGATCCTCTGGGGCCTCCTGTTCGTGACGTCGCCCATCGTCGCGGAAAAGCTGCTACTTACGGGCTTCACGATCCTCCTTCCGGCGTCGTTTCGATACGCGCTTACCGGCGTGAACCCCCGCGCCGGGCCGCTCGCGCTGGCTGTCACGCCGTTCGCCCATGGCTTCTTCTACCACATGGGCTTCTACAACTTCCTTTACGGAGTTGCCGCGTACTTCATTGTGGTCGGGTGGTGGCATCGAGGCCGGGGTCGCATGTCGGGGCGGGACACTGCGGTTCTAGCCGGGCTACTCGTCGCGACGTTCTTCTGCCACGTCCTGCCGTTTGTGTTCGCCTACATGACGCTCGCGATCGTCACGGCCTCGGATGCCGTGGTCGGGCTTCTGTCGGGCCGGTGGCGCATCGATGCAAGCGTGGTCTGGAGACGCGTGGCGGCGCCGGTGCTGTCCGCCGCGCCGTCTCTCGTTCTGCTCGCGATCTTCTTCCGCAACCACGCCGCTGGGCCTCGTCACGCGCCGATGCGGGCAACCTGGCTGACATGGCTGTGGCAAATGGACCCCTTCGCGTCGTATCAGGCGGTCGAGATCTGGGTGTACAGACTGCTGCTGGCAGCCTATCTCGCGGTGGCGCTGCTGGGAGTCGTGTTCAGAGGAAGGGAGCGAGGGACGGCTCGTGGAGCGGGGTACGGCCTCGCGGCGGTTGCGGCGGCCCTCATCTTCATTGCCGGGCCCAAGGCCATGTCCGGCGGCGCGTTCATCAGCGAGCGGATGCTGTTCTACGCTGCGCTGCTACTGGGCATGTGGTTGGCGATTCGCCACGCGGGTTCATCCCACGGGCGCATCATCCAGACCGTCGCATGCATCGCGACAATCGCGCTGACTGCGGCGCACGGATGGACGTACGCGCGGTACCAAGGCGCCTTGCGCGAGTACCTGTCGTGCGCCCCGCACATCGAGCCAAATCACACCCTCCTGACGCTATGCCTGGACGGGTACGGACACGACGAGAACGGACAGCGACTCTCGAACGATCTGCCGCCGCTGGCGCACACCTCTGGCTACATGGCCGCTGAAAGAAACGTCATAGACCTGGGCAACTACGAGGCAGGTGAATACGACTACTTCCCACTTCGCTTCCGCCCCGCGCTGAATCCGTACCAGCAGATGGCCGCGGTGAAGGTCTGGCCGGACGGCATCCCCGACGCCAACTTCGTAGATTACACGAGGGAGACCGCGGGACAGGTGGACTACGTACTGGTGTTCGGCATGCGCGAGGAGCACCGAGCCGATGATCGGACGAAGTCCATCGTGCGACAGTTGGGCGAGAGGTACGAGCAGATCTGCCGATCCCAACCGCGGGGCTTGGCCGAGCTGTACCGGTTGCGCTGACGCGGGACGCCACGACACGTCTGACTCCGCGCGGATAGCCCAACGCGCGGGCCTGCGCGCCCTGTCCCGCTAGTACGCGCTCTCCTCGTCCGCCACGCGGTATGCGAGTTCTACGCGGTCCAGCGTCGTGTCTGGCTGGACGGTGTGCGCCGTGCAGAACACGAAGCCGCCGCCCGGCTTCATGGTGCGGAACAGGTCGCGCACCTCGTCCTCGAGCTCTTGCAGTGTGCCTCGCGGCAGCGTGTGGCGTATGTCGAGCCCGCCGTAAAGCGCCAGACGGCCGGCGAACTCGCGCTTGAACTTGGGCACGTCCATGCCCGCCGACTGCTGCACCGGGTGGACGCACTGCACGCCCATCTCGACCAGGTCTGGCAGCACGTCGTAGAAGTAGCCGTCGCAGTGCACCGAGACCAACCCGCCGGCAGACCGCGCCGCCTGCACCGTGATGGACTCGGTGGGATAGATGTGTTCGCGCCACTGCTCGGGGCGCATCATCATGCGCTCGTTCTCACCCCAGTCGTCGGAGATGTGGACGATGTCGACGCCAATGTCCAGGCAGTTCTGGGCGTAACGCGCCGCCCATCGCGCGATCTTCTCGTAAAGCGCGTGCGTCTTCTCTGGCTCCATCGCCAGCAGCATCAGCGAGTTCTCGATGCCCAGCACGCCGTTGCTGGTCTCGAATACCCCGGGCGTCTGGCAGAAGATGGCGCGTCCTCGGTCGCCCTTCTGGAACTCCACGTCGCGCTTGATGGACGTGTAGATGTCG
>CAYYPK010000027.1:0-83485 GCA_964473525.1 uncultured bacterium | reverse complement strand
GGACAGGATGCCAGTGACGTGAGAAGGCCGTTTACACCGAATCCTTGACACCCTCTGATCTTCGGGTCGCTGTCGTAACGCGCCACACGGGCGCGCCAGTGCGGGCGCGACAGACTACTCATGTTCGCGCTCGTACTCGACTGCCTCGCGAGCGGCCGCCACGTTCCCGTCCTCGACGTCGGACGCAACTTCGTGCCCTACGCGTCCATCGACGACCTCGCTGTGGTCGCCCTGCTTGCCTACTGGGTGGCTTAACGTCCTACGTAGCTCGTTCTGACGCGGCACGCGACGACTCCTGGGCCGCGGCCCGAGCAGCAGCCGCAGCGACTGCGTCGCGCGCCAAACCCATACCTTGACCGCTGGCGGATTCGCGTCTAGCGCGTTTGCGACCTCCTCGATACTGGGTTCGTCAATGTGCCGCAACGAGAAGGCGACGCGGTGGTTCGTGTTCTCGATCCGGGCGAGCGCGTCCGCAAGGATTCGCAGCATCTCCTCGTGCTCGGCGAGAACGCCCGCCTCGGGTTCTGTACCATGATGCCGGTCGAGCAAGTCGCTCTCATCGGCCGCGTGTTGGAAGGCCAGGGTCTCCATGGGTCGCCCCAACCGACGCCCGACATCCAGGGATGCGTGCTTGGCGAGCGCCAGTAGCCAGGCGCGGAGGGTGCCCCGGGATGGATCCCACTGATCAATGTTGCGCCACAATCTCAGGAATGTGTCGCTCCACGCTTCCTGCGCGTCGGGCACGGCACGCAGCACCCCGCGGCACACATGCCACACCGCTACACCGTACTGTGCGGCAAACCAAGTCAGTGTGTCCTGGTCACCGGCCCGCAGGTGGCTGATAGCCTCGAGTTCATCCGCCTCGCGGATCGCCTCGGCAATCTCTTGTCGCTCGGGCCTAGGAGCGAACGTCCTCAGCCACACCGGGAGTGCATTCGTGAGTCCCGCGTGACGCGTCTGTCGGCTGCGCGCATCCGACGTCGCCCTCGCCTGGCGTCGGTGTCTGAGCAGTGGACGCATGGCGAGGAGGAGGCGCGTCGCGTACGCCAGGGCGACCGCGCACGCGCCGTAAACGAACCATCTGGTCACGGTATGGAGGGACGGTGCGACCATGTCAGCGTGCCCCAAGACCCACACAGCCCGCGCTGCAAAGTAGCGCGCCGATGTACATCAGTAGCGAAATCGCAAGCGCCCATGTTCGAGACGGCCTTCCGCCGAGGAACCTGTATACCTGTAGCACCCCATAGACGAAGACCGACACTGCCGCTACAGTGAACGCAAGATCTGCGTAGGTGTGGTACGGCGTCGGGAGTGGCGCTCCCCGCAACGTGGCGTCGGCCCACCCGGTCAGACCCAGTCCCCACGCGAGCAGAAGCAGTTCGCCTCGGACGAACGCCTCGTCCCAGTCCATCGCGGCGGCTAGCAACGTCGGCGCGAGACCCGCGACCACCCCGCACCCAAGCCAATAGCCGAGCATCCACGGAACTCCACAACTACGGAGCATGCTACGCTGCCCAATGCGGGGTCGCAAAGGTCGCGGCAGGACTCCAGTGTGCGCCCCACCGTGTCCCGCACTCGCGGGTCGTGCTGCGGACGATAGCCCATATCCAAGCGGTGTTCAACAGAGTGGTAGTGCTGTGGCTCCGAGCACGCCTTATACGATCGGACGCGACGAGACCCGAGTGATTTCGTGCCGCAGCATGTGAAGTGGGACGGCGAATGGCACAGAGGCAGGGGAGCCAGCTCGCGACGGCATGGCTGGCGCGCCGACACCCATCTGACGCTCCAGCACCAGATGGACTGACCTGCCTGTCGACACCGAGATAGGGCCGGTCGCAGCGGAGGACGCGCACGCGGATGCGGTGGGTCCACGCCTATCAAGTCTACGACTGAGGGCGGTCCGCGCCCGGCCACGAGCATCAGCCCGCGTCAAGGCGAACACGACCCGGGTCGGAACCCGATGGCTGTCGGTGCTCGCCCCAGACGCGGCGGCGCGACGGACTATTCGCGGTCGTGCTCGCGTTCAGCGGCCTCCCGCGTGTCGGCCTGGTCGGCAGCGCCGGCCTGGTCGGCGGCGCCGGCCTCGGCATCGGGCTCTGGGATGTCTCTGTCATCGACGACGACGCTCTGGTCGTCTGGCTGCTGCTCGGCCGCCGCTGTGGCGCTGTCGGCCTGCGCCAAGACGCCGTCGCTGTCGACGGTCTCGCTTAGCTCATCATCACCTCTGCCGATGACAGCAAGGGCGCGCGCCGCGGCCTCGTCATACTGCTGCGTGTCGGCGCGGCCGCCGGGTTGGAGGTGTGCGAGAAGGCGGCGCAGCGTTCGCCGCGCGCGCCAGACCCATATCCTGGCCGTGGCGGGCTGCGTCGCCAGCGCGTCCGCCACCTCGTCAATCGTGAACTCCTCGACGTGTCGCAACGCGAAGGCAATTCGGTGATCCGCGTTCTCTATCCGCTCAATCGCGCGCGCGATGGTCCGCCGGAGTTCATCGCGCTCGGCAAGAGTGTCTGGCCCCGGCGTTGGGTCTACTTGTTGCGCGAGCACGTCGGCGCCCCTGTCGTCGACCCCGACATGGCGCCGGCTGTCGTGTCGATCTGACCGGCGACCGGCGTCTATCGCGGCGTTCCTCGCAATGGCCAGCAGCCAGCCGCGGAGTGTGCCCTCATTTGGATCCCACTGGTCGAACCTGTCCCACAGCCTCTCAAACGTGTCTCCCCAGGCTTCCTCTGCGTCGGCCTCGCTTCGCACATTCCTGCTGCACACGTACCACACGGCCAGGCCGTAATGACGGATGAACCAATCAAGCGACTCGCTTCGACGCGCGCGCAATCCGCTGATAGCCTCGAGTTCGTCCGCCTCCCGGCAGGCGGCGTCGATGTCCTGCCGCTCGGACCCGCCGGTGATGCTCAATAGCCAGCTGAAGAACGGTCTGTGGGCGGGCACCAAACTGACTCCTGTCCGCGCTGCGCGTTCAGCGCGTTAACCCCATGGCGATGAAGAACCTGCGGCTGGGACGCAACGGCCGTGGTCTTTCCCAGTGCATATGGCCCAAAGGACGGAACCAGAAAGCCTATCGTTACAGTAGAAACGACGCTATTTCCGGTATACTTCAGCGGACAGACGTGTGCGTCTCGCGCGACTCTGGAGCGACGGCGCCAGGTGGCATATGGCCGATGTCGCGGCCGGCTATTCGGCGGCCTGCGGCATCGGAACCGCGAACTCCAGCGTCTGCGGGTCGAGACACCTAATGTTGTCGCACGCCTGATAGGCCATGACAAGGTTGGCGCTAGCGGCCTTTCGCGGCCCACGGGGAGGGGCGCGGAGCACGACGCGGAACGTCACTGTGCCGTCATACACACTCAGCGGCTCGTCGGCGCCCTCGAACACCAGTGGCACGCCGTCGGGATAGTCCACGCGTACGACTTCGAGCCGCGTGTCGGGGGCTGCGCCAATCTCTGTCGGTATCAGGAACTCCTCCGACGCGGGATTGGCGTTGATGTGCCAGCCCGCCGCGATGCGCGCCGTCACGAGGATATCGAAAGTGGAGCCGGCCGCTACGGGCGAAGCTGGTGGGGTGACCGCCACCGATACGTACTCCCCGACGCCATCGCCATTGAGGGCGAAGAGCGGAGGAACGTCTGTCGCCCCCGTCATCGCCAGGTGGGTGTCCAGCGCCCCGAGCATCCGTCCGAACGAACGAGGATATCCTCCCATGGGCGCGGCAAATGCGTTCAGGAGCGTCGTGGCCTTGGCGAGGTAGGCGTCGTTGCCGGTAGCAGCGGCGAGGCCGAGTAGCACGTGCGCTGCCTCCGAGTTCCCTGACGGCATCGCTGAGTCGTACGGATCCTTGGTCCGCACTCCCAGATCGCCTTCGTCCGCCGTGAGGAACATCCCGCCGCCGCCCTCGTCCCAGTACGTCTCCAGCATTTCGTCGGCCAGGAGTTGGGCGCGCGTCAGGTGCTCCGCTTCTCCGGAGGCGTCCCATAGGGCGAGGAATGCGCCCGCCAGGAACGCGTAGTCCTCCTGATAGGCCGCCCCACGCGCTCGCCCAAGCCGGTACGTGCGCTGTAGCCGACCCTCGCTGTCTCTTATTTCCGCGTACACGAAGTCTGCCGCACGGGCCGCCGTCGCCAGGTGGCGAGGATCGTCCAGCGCTGCGGAGGCGTACGCGTACGCCCGGATCATCATGCCGTTCCACGAGGTGATGAGCTTCGTGTCCAGCAGGGGTTGCTCCCGGGCGTCGCGCGCGCCGAGCAACGTCCCGCGGCTGTCACCGGCGGCGGCGTACCGGTTGGTAGCGCTCACGCCGGTCGCGGTCAGTGGCTTGGCGCGCCTAAACAGCACCTGGCCGGCGCCCTCTGGCATACGTTCCAGTCCATAGAGCGCGAGGAACTCCTCGGAGTCCGACCCGAGGGCGGCGGCGATCTGGCTCTCGGTCCACAGGTACGACTTCCCCTCTTCGGCGTGTGTCTCGGAGTCCAGCGCGGAGTAGAAGGCGCCCTCCGGCGAGGTCATCGCGACGTCGACGAACCGCAGGATGCCCTCGGCGACCTGGCGATAGAGGGGGTCACTCGTGACGCGGTACGCTCGGGAGTAGACGACGGCGAGCTGCGCCTGGTTGTAGAGCATCTTCTCGAAGTGCGGCACGCGCCACCGCGCGTCCGTGGCGTAGCGATGGAAGCCGCCCGCGAGGTGGTCGTGGATGCCGCCTCGGGCCATCTCCGTCAGCGTGTGCGTGACGATGTCGAGAAGCTCGGCGTCGCCCGTGCGCTCGTGCCTCGTGAGCAGCAGGTCCAGCTCCGACTCGGCCGGGAACTTCGGGGCGCCGCCGAAGCCTCCCGCGAGGGGATCATACGCCGCCTTCAGGCCGTCCGTGGCGGCGATCAAGAGCGAGTCGTCTAGCGATACGGACGCGCCTGTCGCCGCAATGCCTGACTGGATCCTGCGGATCGCCTCCGTCGCGCGGGCCGCGGAAGCGCGAATGGGCGCGGGGTCTTTCTCCCACGCGTCGTGGAGGGCCGTCAGCACGCGTGGGAACCCTGGTCTGCCCAGCCCGTCCTCGGGCGGGAAGTACGTGCCTGCGTAGAACGGCCCCAGCTCTGGCGTGAGGAACACGGAGTTCGGCCAGCCGCCGCCTTGCGTCATCAACTGTGTCGCCGTCATGTAGTAGCCGTCGAGGTCCGGGCGCTCCTCGCGGTCCACCTTCACGTTCACGAACCAGCGGTTCATGAGCGCGGCGATGTCGGGGTCCGCGAACACCTCCCGCTCCATCACGTGGCACCAGTAGCATGTCGAATACCCGACGGACAGAAAGATGGGCTTCTGCTCGCGCTTCGCCAACTCCAGCGCTTCTGGACCCCACGGGTACCAGTCCACGGGGTTGTGGGCGTGCAGCAGGAGGTACGGACTCGTCTCGTCGGCGAGACGGTTGGTGAATCGCCATGTGCCGTCGGCGTTCCGCAGGTCTTCTGCCGTCGCTACTGCGGTCGGCGCCAGCAGCGCGATCACTATCGCGGCGCAGGCGATGGGTCTACCTACGGGAACGGCGCGGCGTGCCATGGCTCTCCAAACAGGGCCACGCACTCGCGCGGCGTGTGTTAGCGACGGGCGTAGATCGCTCGCACGCCCTCGTCGTAGACGACACCCGGGTCGCCGTATTCGTTTCCGGCAAGGTCGCGGCCTCGCGCGAGGTAGATGGCGTGGTTCCAACGGCCGTCCTTTTGGAACTTCACGCTAGCCGGCATGTACCGCATCGTGTACCCGCAGCGCCGCTTCGCGCTCCGGTTGCCGTTGGACGCGTGGATGAGCCGCGCGTCGTGCAGGTGGCACTCACCAGCCGCGATCTCAAGGTCGACTGCGGCGTCCTCGTCGAGCTGATCGGCGAGGATCTGCGTACCGAACACGTGAGTCTTCCCGTCGACGGGCTCGTAGTCGGAGTAGCCGTTGTCGTGGGTTCGCGGGATGACCCGCATGCACCCGTTCTCGACGGTGGAGTCATCGATCCCGAGCCACACGGTCACCACCTCCATCGGGTCGAGACGTGGACCCCAATACGCCGAGTCCTCGTGCCACGGGACGATGAGTCCGTCGCCCGGCGGCTTCGAGATGAAGTGACTCGACCACAGGGCGATGTTTGGCCCAATGAACGCCTCTACCAAGTCGAGTACCTCGTCGGACAGCAGCCAGTCAAACAGCTCCGGGTACGCGAAGTGTGGGACGTCCATCGCCTCCGGCCGATGCTCGGAGTCTATGCCCGCCAGCATGTCCTCGAATAGGTTCTTCAGCGTCGCAAAGCGCTCCGGGGAGAACACCTGCTGATGGTGGACGAAGTATCCCTGCCGGTGGTAGAACGCGACATCCTGCGCCGTGACGTCCGAGGACGCGGTCATGTCTTCCTCCGTGGTTGGGTCGGCGTGAGGGTAGCCGCTGGGCGAGGTACGCGCAATAAGGGCCGCCAGCACTACTCACGAGGCCGACGAGAGACACGACTACGGGACGGGGAGTGCGGCCGTCCAATCACCTATCTCGCCCGCAAGCCGTATCAGGGCGGGGTGTGGCGACACTATCGGGCGCGCCGCCCGGACCCGCTCAACCGCGTCGCTGAACGACGTCTGGTCGTGACCCGCCAGATAGAGACTAAGCACGGTGCAGGATCGGCTGATGCCAGCGTGGCAATGCACAAGCGTGCGTTCGTGTCGAGCTCGCAACTGATAGAGCATGAATACCGCGGCGAGCAGCGTAGACGCCTCGTTGCCTTCGCCGTCGATGAGGCCGACCTTGTGGTACTCGACTGGCTTCGCCATCCCCGACCGCCCTGCTCCGGCGTGCGACACGTCCAGATCCCACGCGACGTTGAGGACCGCGCTGACGCCACCGCGGTGAAGCGCCGTCAGATTCTGGGCGTCCAGCCGCGACCCAATGGCGAAGTTCTCCGTGACCAGATCCAATGGCTACTCCTTGCTCGCCTGCGGGAACCAGTCCACGCCGTCTCGACGCTCGGCGCACACGACACCGTCGCGCAGGACGGCGCGCAGGTCCCGCAGCGCGCTGATGTCTTCCAGCGGATCGCGATTCAGCACGAGCACATCCGCTCGCTTGCCAACCTCGAGCGCGCCTGTGTCCGTGACGCCGAACGCCTTGGCGGGCTCGCACGTCGCGGCCGCTAACGCCTCGGATGCTGGCAGTCCCATGTGGTGAGCGGCTACCTCGACGGACAGAGGGAACAGGCCGTGCCGCATCCGGGGGATGCCGGCGTCCGTCGTCAGGAAGAACGGCGCGCCCTCGGCGTGCATCTCGCGTCGCAGCTCGGCCGTTGTGTCCGCGAGACGAGACGTGTCTAGCTGACCTGTCTTGTCCAGCGCCTCTTCGAGAGGGCCGCTGAAGTTGTAGCCGCCGTAGATGCCCCGTTCAATCATGCGGGAGACGATTGCGGTGTCGTAGTCCGTCCCTTCCGGCGAGAACCACGTGCAGTGCTCCACCGTGTCGACACCCGCTTCCACGGACACGGCGATGCCCTCCCGCGACAGCGCGTGCGACGCTACGTGAAGCCCAAGGCGGTGCGCGTCGCTCACGAGCGCGGAGAGCTCCGCTAGCGTGTATTGTGGCGCGTAGATGTTGCTGCGCGGCGTGTTCGCGCCACCCGTCGCGCACACCTTTATGAAGTCGACGCCAGCCTTGGCGAACCCGCGCGCCTTCTTCCTCAGTTCCGCAGCCGTGTCCGCTTCCGCTCCGCAGTAGTGCAGATGTCCCGCCGTCGTCGTGATGGGCATTGCGCACGACAGAATGCGTGGGCCCACGAAGCCACCAGAGCGTATGGCGTCGCGCGCTGCGGGCACCGCGAATCCCGGGCCTCCGCAGTCGCGCGCGGTTGTCACGCCCGATGCAAGCGTCACTTGCGCGTTGCGGAGCGCTCTAAACCGCACGGTCGCGTCGTCTTCGTGCACTATGTCCGCCATGGGCGCGCCGTCCCCGCCGAACGCGAGGTGCGTGTGGCCGTCAATCAGCCCAGGCATGAGCGTCGCGCCTGGGAACTCCAACACGCGCGCGTTCCCAACGTTGGGGGCGGCAGTCGCGATCTCCGCGATGACACCGTCGACGACGCGGACCCACGGGTCGCTCACCGGGAGCCACGACGGCCCGGACACGAGTCGCTCCGCGTGTATCCACGTTGCCATGGGTTAGCCCATCGTCTGAGGGTTTGCGCTGTTGTCAGAAGACGCGTGTAGTATGCGGAGCCGCGCTCGGAGGGCGCAAGGTCCAACAGCGCCGCTGGGCAGGACGTGCGCGTCCGTCGGGCCGGTGGGTACTCGCAGAGCTCAGGAAGGCGCGCTGTTCTTGGGAAGCAGATCCAGCGCTAGCACGTCCGCGACGGAAGGTAGCACTGCATGGGCGCCCGTGAAGTCGTGCCCGTGCGTGTACTTATTCGGCACGGCGACGGGCCAACCTATGCCAGCGCGACGGGCGCTGAGGATGCCCGAGCCGGAGTCCTCAAGAACCATGCACGACGCCGGCTCCACGTCGATGCGTGCCGCGCAACGCAGATAGATGTCTGGCGCGGGTTTGCGCGCGGCGATCTCCGGGTCGTCGCCGCACACGATCGTCGCGAAGATGCCCTCGTCCAGCCCGGGGGTCGCCATCGCCGCAAACATGCGTTCGAGGGACACGTCGACGAACCGCTTGATGGAACTCGTGCCGACCGCCAGCGTGAGACCTGTGGCGATGCCTGCGCGCATAAGTTCCTGCACGCCGTCCATGGGAGGCACGCGGGTCGAGCGGAGCACGTCCACGTATGTGTCCTCGCGCTCCGCGACCAGGGCGTCGGCGTCTACGGGCAGCCGGAAGGCTTTGATGAGGACGCGCGCGTTCTCTACGTCCGACTTGCCGACGAACTCCGCGTGCATCTCCTCGGTGATGCGCAGATCGTCGCCTCCGTGACGACGGCAGACGATCTCGAACGCCTGCTTTTGCAGCGGCTCCGTGTCGGCCAGCAGTCCGTCCATGTCGAAGAGTATGGCGCGAAGCGCGGGGTTTGCGTCGGTCATGCAGGCTCCGTCAAAGCGGCGCGGGCGTCGGCGTCGAGCCCAACCGCCGCTTCCAGCGCGCGTACCTCTGGCCGCATCAAGTCACGGTGCTGACTGCGCGGGAGGTTCCCGAGTTCCAACGGCCCGTATTGCACGCGTTGCAGGCGAGACACGGGAAGCCCTGCGGAGGAGCACATGATCTTCACCTGGTGCTTGCGGCCGTCGTGGATGACTACACGTATTCGCGACCCATCCCTGCCGACGTCCAGGATGTCGGCGGAATCGGGCGTTACGTGGCGCCCTTCCACCTCAACCCCCTCACGCAGGCGGGCTATCTTGCCCTGCGTAGCGCGCTCCCTCGTCGTGACGATGTAGATCTTCTGCACGCCGTACGTCGGATGCGTCAGCCGGTGTGCTAGGGCGCCGTCGTTCGTGAGGAGCAGCAGCCCGTCCGCGTCCAGGTCAAGCCGTCCGACGGTGAAGAGGCGCTCCGGCACGCCGTCGAGAAGGTCGAATACTGTCTGTCTGCCGCGCGGGTCGTGGGAGGTGCACAGGTAGCCCTGAGGCTTGTTCATGATGACGTATCGGTAGCCCTCGGGCAGTGAAACGGGTTCGCCATCGACCAGTACTGTGTCGCTGTGTTCGTCTAGCGCGAGGCCTGGCTCGGCTGCCGTCTCACCGTTGATGGACACGCGACCTTCGTGGACGATCCCCTTCGCCGCGCGACGCGACGCGACGCCAGCGTTGGCGAGGAACTTGTCAAGCCGCATGTTCGTCTTCCGCGGCCAGTGGGGCGGGGCGGGCGAACATCTCACCCAGCTCGTCCAGTGAAGGCAGGTCCGCAATGTCGCGGAGGCCGAAATGCTCCAGGAATCTGTCCGTTGTCGCGTACAGCAGCGGGCGGCCGGGCACGTCTCGTCGGCCCGAGATCGTGACGAGCTTCCGTTCGATGAGCGAGTTCAGCACGCTGTCGCTGTTGACTCCGCGTATGTCCTCGACCTCGGCGCGCGTCACCGGCTGGTGGTACGCCACGATCGCAAGCGCCTCCAGCGCCGCAGGCGACAGCCTCGACGCGATTTCCTTCGTGAACAGCTTCTGCACGCTCTCCGAGTAGGTCTGCCGCGTTGCCAGTTGGTAGCCCTTCTGCACCTCGACGAGCTGGAAACCCCGCTCTTGCGAGTCGTATTCCTCCTGAAGCTCCCGCAGGAGGCCCTTCGCGGTGCGGGTGTCCATGTCCTCAATCGCCTCGACGATCTGCGGCACGGTGACCGGGGCGCCGGCCGCGAACAGCAAGGCTTCGATCGTTCGCTTACAGGTCAGCGGGTCCATCGAATTGTGTCCACTGGAAGGTCGTGATGTCCGGGCGATCCGGGTTCAGTTCGATCATGATGGGGCCGAGGCGTGAGTCCTGTGTGGCGGATATCTGGTGCATCCGCGCTAGCTCGAGGATTGCGAGGAACGTGCACACGAGCTCCAGCTTGCTCTGGAAGCTCATGAACAGCACGCTGAACTCCATGCGCTCTTCCATCTCGAGCCGCATGACGATCTCGCCGATCTTCTGCTCGACGGTGATCGGGTCGTCCTCAATCTGGTCTGGGAACTCAGGAATGAACTCGTCCTGCTGCTCGAGCACCGTTTGGAAGGCCGCCATCAGGTCGAACAGCGTCGCGCGGATGTGGTACTCGTGCTCGACGTTGGCGGCGAATTCGTCGTCGGGCGGACGCGTGTACACTTCCGCTCGCGCGGCTTCGCACTCGTCCAGGAAGACGGCGGCTTCCTTGAAGCGTTTGTATTCGAGCAGCTGCCTGACGAGTTCCTCGCGCACTTCGTCGGGATGCTCGGACCCGCGCGCCGCCCTCGCGGCGGGCAGCATGCTCTGCGACTTCAGGTAGACCAGGGTCGACGCGAGCACCAGGTATTCTGACGCGACATCCAGATCCAACATCTGCATCAGGTCCAGGTACGAGAGGTACTGGTCCGTGATCTCCGCGATGCGGATGTCGTGGATGTCCATCTCGTTCCGCTGAATGAGATGCAGCAGCAGATCCAGCGGCCCCTGGAACTGCGGGCCGAGGTCCAGTTCGAGTTGTGACGTCTCTACGGCCATCCGTCTAGTGGCCCCCTCTGGTCACGATCTCGGCGCGTCATCTGCGTCTGGCGTCTTGCTCCGCCAGCATACCGGCCCGCGGCCTCCGGTGACTAGCTGTGTCCATCTGTCCGATCCGTCACTCCGCCGCTTCGGCTTTGCGCATTCGGTCTCGCGCCTTCCGGGATATGCGGTTCCACACCCCGGTCAGCCCCATTGCCTTCTTCATCGCGGATAGCGTCTCGTTGGCAGTCTCCTGCGTCCGCAGCGTGCCCTCGTATATCACCTGCTCGACATACCCCGTCTGACTCTCGTACGCGCCGCGCCGCTCGCGAATGGGATCGAGGAACGCGTTCAGCGCGGCAGCGAGCTTCGTCTTTACCTCGACATCGCCGACGGCGCCCCTGAGATAGCGCTCCTTGAGATCGTCTACCTCTTCGGTGTTCGGGTTGAACGCGTCGTGGTAGATGAACACCGGGTTCCCCTCGACGCGCCCCGGTATGTCCGCCCGTGTGCGATTCGGGTCGGTGAACATCCCGCGCACCTTCCTCTCGACGGTCTTCGCGTCGTCGGCCAGGTAGATGCAGTTCCCGAGGCTGTTGCTCATCTTCGCCTGACCGTCGGTGCCGACAAGAGTTGGCACGTCGCCGATCATCGCCTCCGGAATGGGGAATACCTCCCCGTAAGCGGCGTTGAACTTGCGGGCGATCTCACGCGTGATCTCGACGTGCGCCTTGTTGTCCTGCCCGACCGGCACGAGCGTCGCCCTCGGCATCAGGATGTCCGCCGCTTGTAGCACGGGGTAGCCGATCAGGCCGAACGACACGGACTCGTCGTCCATGTCCGCCGCGCGCGCCATGTCCTTGATGCTCGGGAGCCTGGTCAGTCTGGGCAGCGAAACGAGCATCTCGAAGAACAGGTTCATCTCGTACACCGCGTGCACCGCGGATTGCAGGTAGATCGTCGACCGCTGCGGGTCGATGCCAATACCCAGGTAGTCGAGGACCAACTCTCGGACGTTCTGCCGCAGGGCGTCGATGTGTTCCTTCTGCGGCCGCGTCGTCAGCATGTGCAGGTCAGCGATGAGGAAGTAGCAGTCGTACTCCTCCTGCAGCCGCACGCGGTTCTGCAACGAGCCGACGTAGTGGCCCAGGTGCATCTTCCCGGTCGGCCGGTCCCCGGTCAGGATACGCTTCCGATCGCTCATCTATCGACCCTTCCTACTAACCTACGCGGGACGACGGCGCGGTGGATTCAGCAATCTAGAGCGCCTGACCGTCAACGTGAAAGAACCGCGGAAGCCTGGGCCGCCACGGTCCATGTCGAATCTGTCGTGCGCGCAAGGTAGGCGACCGGCCGGGCGGGAGGCAGCTGTGGACTACTGTCGCCAGCGGAAGTCGTGGGTGGACGTCTCGAAACGCGCGTCCGCAGACGCGAAAACGCCTGTCATGCCGTGGTCTCCATCGCGGTAACCCTCGCAGTGCGAAGTGTAACCTCGGCGTCGACCGGCGACAAGACAGGCGCTTCCGTGCGCTTGGCTTGGGGAGGTGTGTTACTGCGTGGGTTTCCACTGCTCGGAGACGATACGCCAGTCGCTGCCAGAGTCTTGCGCAAGCACCAGCGTGCGTTTGCCATGGTCCACGTAGTCCGGGGCGGCGTCGGAATCCGAGCGCCACGCCATCATGTCCTGGTCGAACGTGGACACCATCAGGTCGCCTTCTCGGCTGACGGCGAGGTTCTCGACGTTCACCTCGATGCGCCCGTATTCGGAGAACATGTTCTGCACGCGCGCCTGCAAGTTCACCTTCGAGAACTGACCGCGACGCGCCGACCGACGGCTGCCTACGCCACGCGCTGCTGACGCCTGCGAGTGATAGAGGTCGAGGTAACCGTCTACGTCGCGACTTTCCCACGCGCCGCGCCACTGATCCACCGCAGCCGAGATGTCTGGGTCGACGGGAACTTGCGCTGCCACGGGAGCTGCCGGCGCCTGTGCGACCATCAGATCGTCGTCGGTGTCCGGCGCGTCAGGCGCAGAGGCGACTACTGTGTCCACCGGCGCCACTGGGGCGGCCGCCGGTACCGGAGTGACATCTACGTCAGCCGCTTCCGTTGGAGCGGTCGCCGGGGCCGTCGCGACGATGGGCGTCTCCGTGTCGGGCGCCGCCAGAGTTGGTTCGGATGCCTCGACGTTGGCGGGTAACGCCGCCACTGGCGCGGCTGATGGAGTCGCTGTCGGCGGCGCGGACGCAACCACTGGCTCATCCGGCCTCTCTGGGGCGTCGCTGGGAGCCGCGGCCACGGAGGGCGACGACGGAATCACGGTTGGTCCCGCGGACGCGACCACCGGCTCATCCGGCCTCTGTGGGGTATCGACAGGCGCTACCACCACCGGCGGAGCCGACGGGATCACAGTTGGGCCCGCTGCCGCGACCACTGGCTGAACGGGCGCCGTCGCGCTAGTGAGGATGATTCCTGCCCGCCCGGTCGACCCCGCGTCGACAGGCAGGGGCGCCGATGCCAACATCGTCTCGGGCGCGCTGACGACATCAGCGGCGGGAGCGTTGTAGATGGAGCCGTAGTCCATGTCGATCGGCTCGGATCCACCGATGACTACGCCCATTGCCAGCAGGCGGTCTGCCGGGGATGCTGCTGGCGCTGCGATGACCGGCGTGGTCTCAACGGGCTTCTCGATGGCGACGGGCGCGCTCGCGACCTGCGTCGCGACGCGGCGGACAACGTCCACTGGCCCGGTTCCGTAGATCCCCGCGACGCCCAGGATGACCGCGACAGACGCGCCCGCCGCGCCAAGCGCCGGGGCGACTCCGCTCTGCACGCCCTTCGCCAGCCAGTCGTATAGCGCCTGTGCCGCTGCTGTGTTGGCGACCACTGTGACGAGCCGCCTGAAGGTGTCCGCAGTGATCTGACGCTGTCGCCGCATCTCGCCGAGTATCTTGCGCGCCGCCAGCGTTGTCGGGGAGACGTACACCTCGACCGGCTTCGCGGCGGCCTCTGCCGCTTCCCGCGCGGCAGTGACATCGACGCCGCCTTCGCCGCTGAGCATGCGCTCCTTCGCTGGGTCCAGCCCGGCTGGCAGCCGCGTGTCCTGGCTGTAGCGGGCGCCACGTAGATGGGCGCCGTCGAGCTGTGCGTGCGTGAGCTTTGCCCCACGTAGGTCCGCCTCGGCCAGGTCCGCCCACGACAGATCGGCGTTGCGGAGGTCGGCGCGCCGGAGATCGGCGCCGTGGAACACGGCGCCCTTGGCGTTCGTGTGGTTCAGGATGGCGCCGTGCATTTCAGCGTCACGCAGGTTCGCGCTGTAGAGGTTCGCTCGGGTAAGGTCGATGGAATTCAGTTGACCTTCGCTCAGGTCGGCCCCCGTGAGCTCCGCGCCCACAAGCCCCGCGCCGCTAAGCTCGGCCCCGTGGAGGTGCTTCCACGACATCTTGGCGAACCGGATCTTCGCCTGCGGCACAACTGCGTAAGCGCCGCGTGCGTCGGCTCGGAAGGCGCGTGGGAACTGAGTGCTGTTGTCGTACAACGCGCGTCGTAGCCTGACGCCCGACAGGTCCGCGTCCGTCAGGTCGGTCCCGCGCAGATCGGCGCCACGCAGATCCGCGTATGACAGGTTCGCGCCGGAGACATCTTCACCCTTGAAGTCGAAACCCTGGAGGTCCATCTTTGGGAGGACGGCGCCGGGACCAAGGAACACAAGCCCTCGATCATCCCTACGGAAGTAATCCGGGAACACCGTGTTGTCATCGTAAATCGCGCCGTTGAGGTCCGCGTTGGCCAGATTCGAGCCGCCGAGGTCCGTGCCTCTCAGGTCCGCCCTGCGGAAGTCCGCGTCCTTAAGGTCGGCGTCGCGGATGCTGGCGCCGTGGAGCACCGCGCGTTCGAGCACCGCGCCGGTCAAGACTGCGTTGTCGAGCCGCGCCGAGTCTAGCCGCGCGTTCTCCAAGACTGCGTCAGTCAGCACGGCGCCCATGAGCTTCGCGTCGAACAGCTGCGCGTCCGTCAGGTCGGCCCCGATGAGATTCGCTTCTCTCAGGTCCGCCCACTGAAGGTTCGCCGCCGTCAGGTCGGCGCGTCGGAACCCGGCCCCTTCAAGGGCCGCTCCAAGCAGCACCGCGCCGCTCAACGTCGCGCCGCCGAAGTAGGACCGCCGACCGAGCAAGCCCTGGAGGTAAGCGCCGGTTAGGTCGGCATTCCCCAACCGCGCGCCGCTCACGTTCGCGCGCGCCAGGTTGACGCCGGCGAGTTCCACGTCGGTCAGGTTGTAGCCGTTGAGGCTCGTGGTCTCTCGGATCAGTTCGACAAGCTCTGCCTTAGGCAGCTGCGTTAGAGCCTTACGCATGGTTCTGGAGCCTTTCGCCTAGGAGAGTGTTCGTGGACTTGGCGCCGTGGGCCGGCGGCCCCGTTCGTGTGCGCCTGCAATCTGGTGTTGAGTACTGCTGAATCGGCTTCGCGGCGAGTCCGGCGTTCATGGCACGTCCCTACCCTACGTCATTGCTCGATAGGCGGCGCTCGGCCGCGCGCGAGATCCCACGGTGTCGCCATCGACGCCGTACCACCCAGGCCGGTGGGGGAGTCGTGCGGCTACGTTGGATATTGTAGGCAGGTCGTGTCAGGTCTTCTGGCAGGCAAAGCGCTAGACATCCCCGGTGTCCTGTAAGGTTTCGTGGAACCGGGTCGGCAAGAACCTGTCACACTTGGGGCAGCGCCCTACTGGTGGGGCCGGGCCGCCGCGCATGGCCGCTCCAGGCCGACATCGCGGCCGCCGAGCAGCGAAGATCGGGGCCGCATCACTGCGCGAGCTGGCGCCACTCCTCCGATACGATCCGCCACTCGCTGCGTTCGTCCTGGGCGAACACCAGGGTCTTTCTGCCACGGTCCACGTAGGCGGGAGCCGCGTCCGATCCCAGCCGCCACGCCGTGAAGTCCTGGTCGAAGGTCGACACGATGGCGTCGCCCGCTCGCCGGACATCCATCCTGCCGACGTTGATCTGGATGCGGTCGTACTGCGAGAACAGGTCAGTCGCGCGCGCCTGTATCCGGGTCTTCGAGAACTGAGGCGCGCGCCGCGCCGGATCTCTCCGACCGCGCTTCGCTGGCGCTGAACTGCCATGGTACAGACCTACGTAGGCGTCCAGGTCACGCCGTTCCCACGCGTTCCGCCACGCCTCGACTGCCTCCGTGATCGCGCTGTCGTGGTCGCTGCCCACCGCTGGAGCGGCGACGAGCTCGGGGCTCGCGTCTGGCTGTACATCCGCCCCCACCTCGCTGAGAGCGGCGCTAGCCACGGCCTCGGCCTCTGGGGAGGTCCGTATCGCGATCTCCGTGGGCGCGCTGTCCTGTACGGGCCGCGCCATCGCGACCGGCGCTGGCGAGGGCGCACTGTCAAGAACAATGGCGGCTGCGTCGGCGCGCGGCGACGTCGGGCGCCCATATGATGCCAACGAGGGCATCTGTATCGGCGCTGCGCCTAGTATTGTCACGGCAGCCAGGGGACCTCTCGATGGCGGCGGTACGACAGCGCGGCGGCGGGCAGGTGACGCCTTAGCCTGGGCAACTGCGGCCAGAGGCGCGTGCTCGCGGGTCGGCGCGGCGGCCACGAAGGTCTCTGCGCCAGGTTGGCCTACGGGGCCGCTGTGCAACTGTATGGCTGGGGCGCCAGCCACGAAAGTGAGCTTGGGCGCAGCCGGCGGCGCGCCGACGACATGGGTGTCCACCGCTATCGGCGCCTCACCTGGGGCCGGCGACCAGCGCAGGTCGCCCGACCAGACCGCTGCGGCCAGGGTAACGCTCGCGGACAAGCTGAACCAGGTGAGAGGAGACGTCGCGACTCGCAGAATCAAAGCGGCGGCGGCTGTTTGGGCCGCCCGTTCGACCGCCCTCCATGCGGCGCGAGACGCGGCCTTGCGCCCGACTGCGAGCCGGGCCTTCGCCCATGCGGGGGCGGTGACTGGGCTCGGTTCTGGTAGGGAGGTCACGCGCGCGCGACCGCCGGACCCGCCACCTTCACCGCCCAACATGCGGGCCGTGGCGGGGTCGAATGTCCGGGGGAAAACCGTCCCGTCGTCGTACCTCGCGCCGCGAAGGAGCGTCTCGTCGAGCTCTACCCCAGATAGGTTCGCGCCACGTAGGTCGGCCTCGGCGAGGTTCGCCCAGGACAGGTCCGCGCCACGGGCGTCAGCGCGCCGCATGTCTGCGCCCTGGAGGATAGCGCCCTTCAGCATAGCCCCTTGGAGGTCCGCGCCGTGCAGCGACGCCCCCGTCAGATTTGCGGTCTGAAGTATGGCGCGGGACAAGTCAGCGGAGTTCAGTTGCGCGCCGGTGAGGTCGGCCCCTGTCAGGTCCGCGCCCTGGAGCGACGCGCCGCTCAGGGCGACCTCGCTCAGGTGCTTCCACTGCATCTTTGCTGCGGCGATGACCGCGCCGGACACTACGGCATACGCCCCGGATAGCGCTGGTTCGAAGTCGACGGGGAACACCGTCTCGTGATCGTACAGCGCGCGCCTGAGGCGCGCGCCTGTCAGGTCCGCGCCAGAGAGGATGGCGCCGCGTAGGTCCGCGCCCACCAGGTTCGCCCGGGAAAGGTCCGCCTGCGTGAGATCCTGTCCGCGGAATTCGAACCCGCGGAGGTTTATCCTCGCGAGGTTCGCCTGCGGCCCGAGGTAGTGCATCCCGACGCCATTGGTGACGAATCGCAGGGGGAATACGGTGTCGGAGTCGTATACGGCGCCTCCGAGTTGCGACCCGAAGAGGTTGGCGCCGGTCATTTCGGCGCCCCGTAGGTCGGCCCCGCGCAAGTCTGCTCCGGCCATATCTGCGTTCCGGAGGGTCGTGCCGTGCAGTATAGCGCCGGCCATTCGCGCGGAATGGAGCGTCGCTGCGTCCAGGTCGACGCTGTCGATCCGCGCGCGTTCGAGGACGGCGTCGTTCAGCACGGCGCCTGTCATCGTCGCGCTATACAGCTGCGCGTCACTCATATCCGCTGCGGTGAAGCTAGCCGACCGCAGGTCGGCCCAACTCATGTTTGCGGCGTGTAGGTCGGCCGAGCGGAATCCGGCCCCCTCCAGCGCGGCCGCGGGCATTGCGACGCCCCGCATCTTAGCGCGCAGGAACGAGGAGTGACGCGCTATCGCGCCGTGCAAGTATGAGCCGCTAAGGTCGGCGCCGCCGAATCGGGCCCCGCTCAGGTTACAGCGGGCCAGGTTGACGCCGGCGAGGTCGACAGAGCCGAGGTCGGCGCCGTTGATATTGTGCTCGTCATGGAGCGCGAGAACCAATTCAGCCTTGGGCAGACGTGATAGCGTTCGACGCATGGCGCCCACTCTCTCGTAGCGACGCGTCATCGCCTGGGCTGTCCCGCGTGCGGCGGAAAACCGGCTGGTCGGGCGGCGGGCACGCTAACGGCCTACCTCGGGCTGCCTTCTGGCTGCTCCTGGTAGGCGCTACTCGGCCCTGATGCATGCGGCAAAGAGTCGACTCGGCGTCGTTGGAGCGTAGCCCCGACGTTTTTCCTACGCCTGGCCGTCTCGTCGCGTGCGGCGTGCATGGCGCGCCCTCGACGATGCGGTCTGAATTACACGGCTGCTAGCGCGGCCGCCCCCGAAGGGTTTCCCGTCTTGCCTGCCTTCGCGCATTCGGTCTTCCCGCGCGGGCAGGTCTATTCGCTACTGAAACTGTAGTCCGCGCGCCCGGAAAGGTCAAACGGCGCCTAGGCGCGAAGCCGTCGCAGACCGGCGAGGACACTCGTCATGTCGGGCGGCAGCTCGTCCGTGACTTCGACCACGACCCCCGTCCGAGGGTGCGCGAACGCGAGCCGACGCGCGTGTAGGAGTTGTCTACCGGCGGCCGCGAACAGGGGCCGAAGCGGGGCCGGGGCTTCGCGCAGCGCCCGAGTGGCGCCGGAGCCATACACGGGATCGCCAGCGACGGCGTGCCCGATGTGGCTAAGGTGGACGCGTATCTGGTGCGTCCGCCCGGTGTCGAGACGCACGTCCAAGAGCGCGAACGCGTCGCCGAAGCGCTCGGACACCTCGAAGTGCGTGACGGCGTCCCGCTGTCGGTCTCCGCCAACCGTGTAGCGCGTTCGCTGACGCGTCGACCTCCCGATCGCGGCGCGCACGGTACCCGCGTCGGGCGGCGAGCCGCAGACGATCGCGCTGTAGACGCGCGTCGCGGCGCGCTCGCGAAGCTGCTGCTGAAGGGAGGCGTGAGCGGCGTCCGTACGCGCCACCATCATCAGCCCCGTAGTGTCACGGTCGAGCCGATGGACGATGCCAGAGCGCTCGGCGTCACCGCCAACGCCAGCGATGTCAGGGTGGTGGTGTAAGAGTGCGTTGACAAGCGTCCCGGAGGTCTGCGAATCCGTTGGATGCACCACCATACCCGCAGGCTTCCGCACGACGAGCACGTCGTCGTCGGAGTAGGCGATATCGAGAGGTATTGGCTCTGGGTCGACGCGGCGGACGATGGCAGGTGGGACGGCCGCGACCACGCGGGCCCCGGCGGAAAGCCGCCAACTTGGCCTTCGTGAGCGCCCGTCGACGGCAACATCGCCGTCCCGGACGTGCTGCTGGATCTGTGATCGGGAACGCTCTGGGAGCCGCGCCGCCAACGCGACATCAAGCCGACGACCCTCGTCCTCCGCCGTCGCGACGAACTCGAGGGCCATCGGCTGTTCAGTGTGGGATGACATCGGGCCGCCCGCGCCAGCTACTGGACGGGCACCCAGTCTTCTTTGATTATGAGCCAGCCGCCGTCCTGCTCGACGAATGCCAGCGTCTTGATGCCCTTGTCGGTGTAGGCAGGCTTGAGGTCACCGGCTCGCGCCCAGGCGCTGAAGTCCTGCTGGAACGTCGCGACCATTCGGCCTTCCTCGGCGACGACGCGGAACCCACGCACCAGCACCTCCATGCGCGCGTACTGCCGCACCAGGCGCTCCATCCGCGTGCGTAGACCGGCCACGTTGAGGGATCGCTTGCGACCGGCGGCGCCCTCGCTCAGACCATACCGATTGATGGAGGCGTACTCCTGGTATGTCGCCACATACGCGCCAATGTCTCGGGCCTCCCACGCCTGGCGCCATGCGTCCACTTGCAGCGCCACCTCAGCCTCCACATCGCGCGTCGGGCCTTCCGGCGTAGGGTCACTCTGAGGAACAGGTGGCGCGACACGCGGCGCCGCGGCGACTGACGGGGGTGCGCTTGCGATGCCTTCGCGTATGCGCGCGATCTCCGCGTCGAAGTTGTCGAAACGCGTGAGAATGCGCTCCGCCATCCCCTCGACGCTGCTCTCTACGCCCTCGACTCGGCCTTCGAGTGAGCGCAGCTCCGCCTGGAATACCGTCTGACCAGCGCCCAGCGTGTCCACGTCAGCCATGAGCTGATCCACGGTCGCCTCGAGGGCGTCGTAACGCTCCATGACGTCTTCCATCGGATCCGCCTCGGGCGCCTGGGTGGGCGCGTCCGCCGCTGGCTCCTCGGCCGCGCTGGCCTCGGCCCCGGTGGCTTCGGCCGCGGCCGCCAGCATCGCGGCTGCGTCCACCGCGGCTGCATCGCCGGTGGGCGCTTCCATGACGGGTATGGCTTTCTGGCCGCCGCACCCGGTCCACGCCGCCAAGGCGAAGACCAATCCGTACACTGCTACAGCTATCCGGCACATCCGCGTGCGCCCTCTCCACTTCGTCAACCCACGGTCCTCCCGCGTTGATTCCGCCCGAGACCTCCGACGGCCCCCTCCGCCAAGGTCCATCCGGGCCGACGCCTCCGACCCGTCGCCTGACATCCACAGCCATGGTATACTACCGCATCGCCCGCTAGCGCGCCTCGTCGTGCTAGTCGCACTGTAGCGAGAGCGCGCCGTCGTGAAGACATGAACTTCCGGGGCGTTTGGGCGTTCGAGTATAGTACGTGGGATACGGTTCGCTCAAGTGACTCGCATTGGAGACCGTGGATGGCCTCGTGTGGCAGGATCGTGGGACGGCCGATGCCCGGCGGCTCCCGTCCAACGGCGTCCGTTACGCGCGGCTGGTTGGCGCTGCTGACCGGCGCGCTGTTCGTCTTCGCTGCCGCTACGGCGACGGCGCAGGAGAGCATCAGCATCGTCTCCCCGGCGTTTGCCGAGACGTTTGTCGTCGGTACATCCGACGTCACTCTCGTGGTCGAAGTCACGGGCCACACCGGTTCCTGGCAGTACCTGGTGGACGCCTCGTTCGCCACGAGCGGCGCCGGCGGCGGCTCCGAGGTCTCGTCAGGCGTAACGGCCACCCTCAGCGGGCTCTCCGCGGGAGTGCACACAGTATCCGTGGCCCTCGTCGATGACGCTGGCGACGTGCTCACGACGGCGTCGAGCGCCACTTCGACCTTCCTCATCGGCGGCGAACTTCACGAGTTCGACTACAGCGTGCCCGAGGGGCTCAGCCTGTTCTCCGCCGCGCTGGAGCCGTACGGCGTTACTACGTCGGACGCGGCGGTGAGCCTCGTAACGTCGGGCGTCATGCGCGCGAGTCATCTTATCCGGCTGGGTAGCACGGTCGTCATCAGTCTACAGGGCGGCGTGTTCCAGACTGCCGTCGGCCACGACGGGTACATCCAGTTCGGCGACAACTTCGACATTGAACCGGGCCATGGCTACGTAGTGAACTTCGTAGACCCGGTCTACTTCACGATGCTCGGAACGCCTCACGGCGTGAGCGTTGGCGACGCGACCGCAGCCCCCGGGATGGAGCCCGCGCACTGGGCGTTCGCCCTCGCGGGCAATGTGCCGGACATGGACCTTCTCCCGGCAGGCGTCACGATGCGCGTGCGCAATCTCGACACGCGCAAGACCGTTCCGGCGGTCGTCACTGACGACGGCCGATATATCGCCTCGTTCGTGGACGCCAACCGCAGGCGAGTCGTGGCCGAAGGGGATCTCGTCCAGTTCGAGTTCGTCACCGCTGACGGCTACGTGCTCGGGTCGCGCGTTCAACGGCGGCTGACGGCCGAGGACATGCGCCTGGCGTCGCTCGCCGTGAACTTCTCAACCAGACCTGCGGGCGCGCGCCTACTGCCCAACTACCCGAACCCCTTCAACCCCGAGACGTGGATGCCGTTCGAGTTGGCGGACCCGTCGGACGTCACGATCCGCGTGTATGGCTTGGGCGGCGAATTCGTCCGACAGATTGACGTGGGGCAGCGCGAGGCCGGCTACCATGTCGCGAGGGACGCCGCAGCGTATTGGGATGGACGGAACGCGACAGGCGAGACCGTCGCTGGGGGCGTCTACCTCTACGAGCTCGTCGCGGGCAGCCGACGAGACGTTCGCCGACTCACCATCCTGAAGTAGCGGGGCGAGCTGTCCGCTAGAACGAGGCGTACAACGCCTCCTGCACGGTCTGCACCCCCACAAGCGCCAGCGCGCCCGACCCCACGACCGACTCCATCTGCCGCTTCGACAGCAGCGCGCGGGTGAACCCCAGCTTTTCTGCCTCCGCCAGCCGCTGTGTCAGCCTGCTGACGCCGCGCACCTCGCCCCCTAATCCGACCTCGCCGATAAACACCGTCTCGCCGTCCACCGGGGCGTCCTTCAGGTTCGACGCCATGGCGATGACCGCGCCGAGATCGGCGGCGGGCTCGGCGATCTGCACTCCGCCCGTCACGTTCACGAACACGTCGGCGTTCTGAGCCGACATGCCGCCGCGCTTCTCCAGCACGGCGATCAGGAGCGACACGCGGTTGCGGTCCAGGCCCGCGGTGACGCGCATGGGCGTTCCAAAGCGCGTCGGCGCCACGAGAGCCTGTAGCTCGAGCAGCAGGGGCCGCGAGCCCTCCATCGTGCACACGACGACGGAGCCGGACGTTCCTCCGTGTCGTTCGCTGAGGAATAGGGCGGATGGGTTTTCCACTGGCGTGAGTCCCCGATCCGACATCTCGAACACACCCATCTCGTGCGTGGACCCAAACCGGTTCTTCGCGGCCCGCACGATGCGGTAGGCGTGGTGCTGGTCGCCCTCGAAGTATGCGACCGTGTCCACCATGTGCTCCAGCATCTTGGGTCCGGCGATGGACCCTTCCTTCGTGACGTGACCCACGATGAAGACAGGCACGTTCGTGGACTTCGCGTAGCGGATGAGCGCCGCAGCGCTCTCGCGTATCTGTGTGGGGTTGCCCGGGGCGGTCTCCAGATCCTCGACAGTCGCGGTCTGTATCGAGTCGACGACGAGCGCGCGCGGCTTCATTTCCGTGGCGTGGCGTAGGATCACCTCTACGCGCGTCTCCGCTAGCATGTAGAGCCCTGACGCCTCGATCCCCAACCGGGCCGCACGGAGGCGCATCTGCTGCATGGACTCCTCGCCGGAGACGTAGAGCGTCTTGCCCTCGTCGTCCGTGAGTTGCGCCATGACTTGCAGCAGGAGGGTCGACTTGCCTATGCCCGGCTCGCCGCCGATGAGAACGACGGAGCCGGGCACCATGCCGCCGCCGAGCACGCGGTCGAACTCGCCAATGCCGGTCGTCGCGCGCTCTATGGGATCTGCTGAAATGTCTGGCAGCGCCACTGGCGCCGACGCACCGACGGGCGAGGGAGCGGCGGAAGCTGCCCGGGCGCCCTTGGCCGGCGCGACCTCTTCCTCGTAGGAGTTCCACGCCCCACACTCGTGGCATCGCCCGAGCCATCGGTGGGATGTGGCGGCGCACTGGTTGCACACGTAGTGCGTACGGGACTTCTTCATCGCGGGCGCCCTCCCGCGTATAGCAGGCGTCTAGTAATCCGTGCGCAGACCGAAGATCACGGCGCGGTCGTCCTCGAGCACGTTCTCACCACCGATGATGATGCGGGCGCGCTTAAACGGCTGGATCATCGCCTCAATGTCCACGCGCGGGGCGACCAGGTCGTCGTCCGCGTCGAGTAGAGGACGGGTGATCTGTAGCGCCTCCGTCCGTAAGGTGAGCCAAGGGTTCGCGGCCCAGTCCAGCCCGACGGCGGCCTCCGACTCCACGAAGCCGAGCCTTCCCCACACCGGCCCGATGCGTTGCGCCAGGACGAACGTGGTGAGGTTCTCTGAATCGCGCGTGCCCACGGCGGCGTACGCGGATTGGTTCGCGTTAGGACGCAGCAGAACGCCGAACTCGCTCTGTACCCCTTCGAAGGAACCGCGGTAGGTCGCTTCCGCGCCGACGGTGGCGAGCGGCGCCTCTCGTTCAGCGATGCCTTCGATGTTAGCGGACAGCTTGTCGAGCCGATCCAGGAGGTGTCCGGCCGATTCCAACGTCTCCGTCGTCTTGGTGACAACGGAGTCGTCGTTGAGCAGCCGGCCGATGGCGCCGTCGCCGCTCTCAGCCTTCGCGGCGACTGAATCCAGTCGAGCGATGAGCGCCTGTCCGCTGACGACGGCTTCGTCAAGGCGGGCGAGCGTCTCGTTCAGCCGCGTCTTCTCCTCGGTCACGGTGTCGGTGGTCTCGTGCAACGCGTCTTCAAGCGACGCTCGGAGGCCGCGGGCCTCCTCTACCAAGTCGGAGAGAGCCGTCCGTGTGTCGCCGATGGCTGCGTTGGCGTTGTCGACGACGCCGTCGATGTCGGCGTGCGCTGACGCGATGAGTTCGTCCACGGCGTCCGCCGCGGCGCCAAGCCGCGCGCCGGTCTCTACAATCTGCTCGTCGGCGTGCGTCAGCGTCTCCTCGGCGCGCTCTACCAGCGTCGGCAACTGCGAGTCGAGGTCGTCTGTAAGCTCGGACATGCGCTCCAGCAACGGGCGCGTCTGGGCCAGGAGTTCGTCTACGGAACCCGACGTCGATGTCATGAAGGCGCGAGCGGCGGCGGCCGTGCTCTTCACCTCGCCGTGGCTTTCGTCGATCGCGACGGTGACTGACTCGACGAGTTCGAGCGTCGTCTTGAGCGCGTCCTGCATCTCGCCGACGAGCGCCATCATGTTCGGCGCGTCCTTGCCGTAGATGGGTTTGCTGTAGTCCAGCGGCGGCGCGTTCAGGTCACCGTTCGTCATCGCGATGTACGTCTCGCCCACGAAGCCCAACACCTTGAGCTCGGCCGTGAGGCCTTCCCTCAGGGTGATGGGTGGCCGCACGCGCACGGTAACTTCGCCGTACCCCTCGGGATCCAGACGCACCTCGACGACCTTGCCGATGTGGATTCCCGCGAGCTGGACATCGCCGCCGCCCTTGACGTTGCTCAGGGCGTTGAAGCGGAGCGTGAGCTCGTCACCAGGAACGCCGACATGCCAGTCGGAGGATAGGGTTAGCACGATCGCGAGTAGGACGAGCCCTACGGCGAAGAATACGCCTACCTTGAGTTCTGATTCCCAGCGCAACGCTATCTCCTACTGCTTCCTGCCCGCCATTAGGCGACATCCGGTCACGCGTCAGCTTCAGACGCGTCCTTGGCTCCGCGAGGGGCTTCCGGTCGGAAGAACTGACGCGCAAGCGGCACGTCGGATTCGCGCACCTCGTCAGGGGTTCCCTGCAATACGATGTGGCCGCCCTCTGTTAGGGCAATAAGGCTGCCCACGTAGAGCGCGCTCTCGACATCGTGCGTCACGACGACTGACGTGATCCCCAACTCCCCATGCAGCTCGCGGATCATCTCGTTGATGCCACGAGCCGTGATCGGGTCCAGGCCGGTTGTCGGCTCGTCATACAGTATGAGCGATGGCCGCATCACGATCGCGCGCGCCAGGCCGACACGCTTGCGCATGCCACCACTGAGCTCAGCGGGCTTGAGCTGCTGCGTGTCCCCGAGATGCACCAGTTGCAGGGCGTCCGCCACCGCGTCCCGCAGTTCCGAAAGCGGCATGCGCCGGTGCTGTCTGAGCATGAACGCGACGTTCTCCTCGACCGTCATCGAGTCGAACAACGCCGCTCCCTGGAACAGTACCCCCATCCGCTGCCGCACCTCGCTGAGCGCCTTGTGCTTGAGCGTGGGGATGTCGTACCCGTCTACGCGTACATGGCCGGAATCAGGTCGCATCAGCCCAACGATGTGCTTTAGCAGGACGCTCTTCCCGCAGCCGCTCGGCCCCATGACGACCGTCGTGTCGCCGCGAGGGATGTCGAACGAGAGGCCGCGAAGCACGTGCTTGTCCGCGAGCGACTTGTGCACCGAGTCCACGCGCACCATGTACTTCTCGTGGTACTCGGAGTTGCGCTCGGGAGTCGCGCCGGTTGTCTGGGCCTGCTGCTCCGCCATCCGACTAGAATCCCAGCATTTCGTGACCGATGAACTCGATGAGGAAGTCGGCGATGAGGATCAGCACTAGCGACATCACCGCGCATGATGTCGTGGCTTTGCCCACGCCTTCGGCCCCAGTGGTGGGCGCCACGGAGAAGCCCATGTAGCAGCCGATAGTGGCGATGATCATCCCGAACGTCGACGACTTCACGAGTCCTGTCAGGACATCCTCGGTCGTGAAGCCTCGCGCCGACGTCACCATGTGCCAGAAGAACTCTCCGCCCATCCCAACGCGGCCGCCCGCGAGCTCCAACACGTTGGCCGCCAAGACGTAGCCTCCGACGATGGCGATGGCGTTGGCGAAGGTTGTAAGGATCGGCAACATCAGGGCACAGGCGATGAATCGGGGCACGACGAGGTACTGCACCGGGCTGGCGCCCATCGCCTCAATGGCGTCGATCTGCTCGGTGACCTTCATCGTGCCGAGCTCGGCAGTGATCGCGGCCCCGATGCGACCCGATAGGACAAACGCGGTAAGTACTGCTCCGAGCTCCTTCACGACAGCCGTGCTCACGAACGCCCCCAGCAGCCCCTCCGACCCAAGGTGCTTGAGCTGATGGTACCCCTGCAACGCGAGCACCATGCCGACGAACAGGCTGTTGATGGTGACCACGGGCAGCGACTGCACGCCAACGGTCGCGAACTGCTTGAACAGGTTCCCTACGAAAAACGGGCGCGCGAAGAGATAGCGCATCGTCGTCATGAGCAGGATCGTCACCGAACCTGCGCCGCGCACCGCGCGCAGAACGTTGGCTCCCAGACGGGTCGCGAACAGTCGCGGCCAAGCGCTGGGCGCCGCTCTGCGAGATGTGGCTGGTGGATTGCTTGCCATCGAGGCCGCTAGACGTAGTCAGCAGGCATGTGATCCGACGCCTTGAACAGGAGGTACGGCCCCTGGAAGTCCAACGTGACGGTTCCGAGCGCGCCGTTGCGATGCTTGCGCACGATGACTTCCACCTGCCCAGCCGACTCCGAGTTCTCGTCGTAGTAATCGTCGCGGTACAGGAACATCACGATGTCCGCGTCCTGCTCAATAGCGCCAGACTCGCGCAGGTCCGACAGCATTGGGCGCCGGTCGTTGCGGCTTTCCACGGAGCGATTCAGTTGCGACAGCGCCATGACGCATATGTCCAGCTCACGCGCCAGTTCCTTCAGGGATCGGGAGTATTCCGAGATCTCCTGCTCGCGGCTGTGATTGCTTCGCGACCCGCCCGCGAGCAACTGGAGATAGTCAACGATCACCAAGCCGAGGTCGGGGTACCGCATCTTCAGGCGGCGGCATTCGGAGCGCACCTCCATCAGCGTGATGCCCGGAGTGTCGTTGATGAAGACCTGCGCGTTTTCTAGCTGTCCGGCTGCCTCCGACAGCCGACGCCAGTCGTCTGAGTTCAGAGTGCCCTGGCGCACGCGCCCCATGTCAATCTTGCCGATGGTGGCGAGCATGCGCGTCAGGATCTGCTCGCGACCCATCTCAAGCGAGAAGATCGCGACACCCTTCTGGTCGGCGCCCTGACGGCAGGCGATGTTCCCGGCGATGTTGTGCGCGAAGGCGCTCTTCCCGACGGACGGCCGAGCCGCGACGATGACCAAGTCCGCGGGATTCAGGCCGTACAGCAGTTGGTCGAGGTCAGGGAGCCCGGTGGGTATGCCGACGAGCTTGTCCTTGCGCTTGAACAGCTCCTCGACGTATTCCATCGTCTCGCGCAGGACCGTCTCCACGTCGACGAAACCCCGCTCCTCGCGGTAGTTCACCTCGAACAGAATCCGCTGCGCCTGATCGACCACCTCTTCGAGCTCGATGTCGGCGCGCCCGGCGCGGGCGATGATCTCCGTACCTGCGGTGATGAGATCCCGGCGCGTCGCCCGGTCCCGGACGGCCTCGGCGTAGTACTCCGCGTTTGCCGCTGACGGGACGCTCTCCTGCACGGAGTACAGGTAGTCGACCCCTCCCGCGCGGGAGAGGTCATCGGCCCGCTTCAGTTCGTCGGCGAGCGTGTAGATGTCGATGGGGTCGCTGCGTTGCGCCAGCCGCAGCGCAGCGCCGTACATATACTGGTGCGCTCCCTTGAAGAACACCGTGGTCTGATCGCCCAGGATCGGCTGAACCTGGTGGATCGCGTCGGTGTTCACCATGAGCGCGCCGAGCACATATCGTTCGGCGTCTAGATCATGCGGACTGACGTCCGATGCCATTTCCATCCTCTCTCGAGCAGAGATAGGGTGGATAAAAGGACGGTGAAGGGCATCGGCGAGTTACGCTTCGGGTTCTTCCGCTGGCAACTCGCCCTCGGGCGGCACGACCTCTACCTGGATCGTCGCCGTCACCTCGGGGTGCAGTCGAATGTCGACCGTGTATTGCCCCAATTCGCGGATTGGGTCCGCAAGCTGGATGCGTCGACGGTCCACCTCGATACTGTTCGCGGAGAGCGTGTCCGCGATGTCCGCCGTCGTGACGGAACCGAACAGGCGGCCGGACTCGCCCGCGTTCTGCTCGAGCACGAGCAGAATTGGGTTCAAGACGTCCGCGAGATCCTGCGCGTCTTGCAGATCCTTCAGTTCGGAGGCCCTGCGCGCCTGGAGACGCCCCGCAAGACGGGTCTTGTTCGAATCAGTCGCGTGCACCGCGAGTTCGCGTGGCAGCAGATAGTTGCGGGCATATCCCGCTGACACGCGCACCACGTCACCGGCGCGACCCACCGGCTGCACGCTCCGCAAGAGAATCACCTCGACGTTTGCCATCTCTTCGTCCTCAACATCGTGTCCGGCGTTCCACCTAGTTCGCCGGTGAACGCCTCGCCAGCATAGCCTAGAACGGTATATCGTCGTCCGACGGAGCGTCTGCCTGACTGCTGGATGGAGCCTGCTGCGGGGCCGAGCGGTTGTACGAGTCGCCGCCGCCGGAGCCGCCCACGTCCTCGCCGGGGCGATCCAGGAACTGCACGGACTGAGCGGTGACGCTGTGCGCCGACCTCTTGTCTCCGCTGTCGGTCTCCCACGTGCGGAACCGCAACTCGCCCTCGACCAGAACCTTACTGCCGCGCTTGAGATACTGGTTGCAGATCTCAGCGAGGCGCGCCCACGCGTCGATGTCGACGAAGCACGTCTCTTCGCGCTTCTCGCCGCTGCGATCGGTGTACCGACGGTTGACCGCCAGCCCCAATTTCGCGACGGCCGTTCCGCTGTCCAGGTACCGCATCTCAGGGTCGCGCGTCAGATTCCCGATGAGGAGAACCTTGTTCAGCTCGGCAGCCATGTCCGGCTCCTTCCAAGTCTATCCTACTCGTCTCCGCCATCCGCGGCCGGCGCCGCGTCGCCCTCGGCCGCTGGTGCCTCGCCAGCATCGGGGGTGGACTCTACCGCGGCGTCGGAGGGCTGCTCCTCGCGGTCCGGTTCACGCCGCCGCTCGCCATCGTCGCGGCGCGGGCCGTCGCGGCGCGGGGGCGGGCCATCTCGGCGGTCGCCGGGAGGGCCAGGCCGCCGGCGGCGGTCGGGTCGCTCGCGCGAATCGCCCAGACTGACGACGATCGTCTCGGGGTCGACTTCGCAGCGCACGGTGAGGTGGCGAAGGATGGGTTCAGTGATCTGGTAGTGGCGCGTCAGCGCAGGGATGAACTCCGGCTGACCTTCGAATACGAAGAAGACGTAGATGCCTTCGTTGAAGCGTCCTACGGGGTACGCCAGCTTGCGGCGGCCCCACACGTCGTTCTTGATAAGGCGGTTGTCGGCGGACTCGATAAGCGTCTTGATCGCCTCTATCTGAGCGTCAATCTCAGCGTCGTTCAACGACGGCTGGATCACCGCCGTTGTCTCGTATACTCGCGTTGGGACGTAATGCCGCAACAGGTGTGCCTCCCTGTGGTCTAATGGCTCCCGGGACGCGCCTATGTATAACGTGGGATTCGCGGCGGGTTCGTCAAGGCCGCGAGCGCGTGGCGCCCTTCGGGAGCAGGGCGTTCTGATGATACCCCACGGCAGGAGGCCGATCAATGTTCAGTAGTTCCGGCTTAATGGGCGGCTGCCATCTTGACACGGCCGGGGTCGTGGTTTATAGTTCGATAGCCTCTCCACGAGGCGGGACGCACGATGACGAGCGGGTGTAGCTCAGTGGTAGAGCATCAGCTTCCCAAGCTGAGGGTCACGGGTTCGACCCCCGTTACCCGCTCCATTCTTCTCTATTGACTCCGCGTGGACCGACGCTCCCTCTCCTTGCAGGTCTGTGCCGTCGGCGACAGTCATTCGTGGCCCGCTGCACGCTCAGGACGAATGACGTCGCGGGCATGGCTCACACAGGGTTATCTCTTAGGGTGGCCCAGCCGTGGGCCCGGGTCGCTGCTTGGATGCGAGCCCAGCAAACTCGACGGTGTCGCGCCCGACGCTGATGCCGCAGGATGCACGTCCCGCGCCGCTGGTTAGAGGACGCAAATGAAGCTGTCACACTTGGCATGCCTCGCAGCCCGTCTGACGGCCGTTGCCTGCTGCGTCGTCTGCTCTCCTGGCGAAGCCGCCGAACGTAGCGCGCTGCTCGCCTTCCAGCCAGCGCGCGCCGGAGACGTCGAGGGCGTTCGCACGACTGGCGACGGCAGTGGACCCGCTCTGGCTACATCTCGGGCGGCGGCCGATGCATCAGATGCCCGCGGATCCGACGCCCTCACGGAGCGAGCTACCGGCATGGTTGATATCGACGCCGTCCGCGAGCAAGTCAGGACTGTCCCCACCGACCAGCAGAACCTCCGCAGCCGAAGGACGGTTCTCCATCGGTGGTGGCGCTTCGTTTGGCACCAGGGCTACGACATGGGCACGCACGATGCCGTGTGGGACACCATCAACAACGGCGGGGACGACCCAACGGCGCTGGAGGCCGTCGACAGCGGCTTCGCCGCGCTCGAGGCCATAGTAGCGAGTAACCAGCGCATCCCCGAAGTGCGGGGCTCCGTGGCCTCCCCCTCAACCGCTACGGACTGGCCTGTGTACCACGGCATTGATGGTAGCCAGGCGGGCTACAGCCCGGACACCGGGCCCTCCGAGGGCAAGATCGCCTGGCGACTCGCCAAGGGCAACTACTGGCATGCGAGGCCGGTTGCTGAGGATGGCAGAATCTACGTCGCCTCGCCAGGAGCTGATGTCATGGCATACTGCCTGGACGCAAAGTCAGGGAGGGTCATCTGGAAAGCGCGGCAATGCGGCGAGCAGATATACGAGACTCCAGGCGCCATCCATACCCCAGTTGTCACGGAAGACGCCGTGCTCATCTCGACCGGATGGTGGCAGCACAGCCAGCACGTTGTGCTAGACAAGGAGAACGGCGAGATCAGATCACGGGCCCGGGCGGGGGGGGGCGGCGCGGGGGCCGCGGATCGGATCATGGCGTTCAAGCACAACCGCAGCTTCATCGCTATGGCCGACGCCCGCACGGGCGTAGGCGTGCGCAAATTCAACGCAGGTGGGTACCTGTGTGGCGAGCCCACCGTTGTCGGTAATCGCGTTTACGCGGGGCAGGACGATGGCTGGCTGTTCGGGTTTCTCGACTCCCAAGAGGCCAGACCATCCTGGCAAGTGGACCTGGGCGCCAGGCTCCGTGGCGCGATAGGCGCGGGCGATGCCCGGCTCTATGTTGGCGATACGGAACGGGTTCTGCACGCGGTCGAGGAGTTCAGCGGGCTGGAGCTATGGACGTTCCGGGCTGATGAGGTCGAGAACAAGGCTTACCAATACTTCTCTGCCGCCGTGGAAGCCAACGGGCGGGTTTACGTGGGCGCAGCCAGCTCGTACGTCTACTGCCTCGACGCCGGCACGGGCGATCTGGTCTGGAAACACCGGGTCAGTGATTGGGTGCGCGCCAAGCCGGTCGTCTCTGCCGGGGTAGTATACGTGGCTGCGTTGGACGGCACGCTGCACGCGCTCCAGGACACGGGAGATGGCCCAACCGAGCTCTGGCAGGCACAACTAGGAGAACATGGCTTCACCGCCGATCTCGTCGGCTCGGACGACGGCATCCTCGCGAGCGGCAGGGATCTCGTTCTCTACTGCGTCTCCTACGCGACTGGGGAGGTGCGGTGGCGCCACAGCATCATCGACGGCGCCTGGGTCGACGGTGTGCGCCACCGCGCGGACGTGTTCGCCGGCCAATACCAGGCCTCCCCAACAGTCGCCGATGGCGTCGTCTACGTCGGCGGCCCAGACGGCTTCCTCGATGCCGTCGACGTCGACAGCGGGGAGCGCCTGTGGCGTTTCGAGACGCACGGGCGCATCTCATGCGCGCCGCGCATCGCCGAAGGGAAGATCTTCGTAGGCAAGAACGCGCACCATGACGAGTTCTACGCCATTGATCAGAAGACCGGTGAACCCGTGTGGACGATCGATAAGCTGGGCTGGACCAGCCTGGGGGCGCCAGGCTACGCCGATGGCATCGTCTTCGTCGGCACTGTAGAAGGGACTATGTTCGGTATCGATGCCAGCGACGGGTCCATCGTGTGGGAATACCGCACCGGCAAGGGCATCTATCCGAGCCCGGCAACCGACGATACGAATGTCTATACCGGTTCGCACGATGGCCACTATTACGCCTTCAACCAGAAGACCGGCGACGTCGTCTGGCAGACCTTCACCGCCAACCCAGATGGGCATGGCGGTCTGCCCGATTCAGCGGCGACCGTGCTGTGGAAGGACCACATCTACGCACAGAAGCGCGGAGCCTTCATTGTGGCTCTGAACAAGCACACCAGCGAGGAGGTATGGTCCTGGAAGCAGCCCGCCAACTACCTGCAAAACGGCACGGTTGCCGCCGCGCATGACAGGATCTACGGCTCCGTCGTCCGGCAGGTGACGGGCATCCCCTACTACGCATCCGTCCACGCCTTCGATGACGTGGAGAACGGCAGCGCAGAGCTGTGGTCTTACAGCGACGGCGGCGGAGGCGGAGGCCTGACCGCTCCTGTCGCCACCGATGACAAGCTGATCTTCGGCTCCTCCGCTGGCGTGTTCGTGACATGCCTTGACCCCAGCGACGGCTCCCTCAAGTGGCGGTGCTACGTAGGCGGCCCAATGGAGGAAAGCGTGCCCGCGATCTATGGCGACAAGGCGTTTTTTCACTGCCGAAACGGGTACTTCTACGCCATCAGGTAGCGGCGGCCGTAAAGCTCCCCCGGTGCTCCCCGTCTTCCGTGCGGAGGCCTCGCCACGAGGCCCAGGGCACGATGCGGAGCGGGTGTAACCAAGTGGTAGAGCATCAGCTTCCCAATCTGAGGGTCACGGGTTCGACCCCCGTTACCCGCTTCATTCTCATTCTTGATGGTCGGATGTCGCCAGGTCGTCTGTAGCTTCCGGCGGGGTGGTTGCTGCGGCGATGGCAGCGGCATCACGTTGTTCCCGAAGCCTTCGGCGCAGTCGATCGATCGCGGCTCGCAACTCCTTCTCCTTGTTGTCTGTATGCGCGGACAGTTTCACGAGTGCTTCCAGCTCGTCTGCGCCGCCTGACTCTTCCGCGAGCTGATGGAACGCAGAGGCGCGTCGGAGCCTGTGCTCCGGCCCAGACTCCTCCCGTGGGTCGGAGAAAGCGACCAGGGCATTCAGGCTTCGGTCAAGGTCGGTGTGCAGCCGGATTCGCTCAACCCGCATGGTTGCCATGTACTCGGGGCTCACGTCAGCCCCAGCCGCCAAGCGGCTCAGCAGTCCCATCTGCTGGTCCACGACCGCATACATGCCGTACAGTGACTCACCCGCGTAATGTGCCATATGTCGGACGTGGAATTCGTTCCTAGCGATTCGGCGCACCTCGTCCGCGAGCCCCTTTTGGTCCTTCCGCAGGACAGCCCGCGCGAGGGCAAAGAACCCAGCCATCATGGCCATGACCAGACCGACGATGCCGAGTGTATACGTGGCGAGATCAGGTGTCGGTGCGGGCATTCCCCTGCCTTTCCTGGATGATCGCCTCAACGGCGTTGCCGAACTCAAACGGGTCGGCGAATTGTGACTTCCGGAGGAACGGCACGGAGTGCTTGCGAGCTGCGTTCTGCACGGCCTCCAGGATAGGCCGGCTTGTGGCCATGCTAAGGAATGCCGCATGTGTCGGAAAGACTTTCTCGTTCGCGTCACACAAGTCGTCGAGTAGGCTGACTCCCGTCAAGGAGTAGTCGCTGGTGTCTCCTCTCGAGTACCGGCCGCTGCTGGGGTCGGTAAGGTCCGCGAGCATCACGTCAATGAGGACGAGGTCGATATCGTCGTCAGCCACCCCTGACAGGCGTGTATACGCGGCCGACGCGGTGTCGATGAAGTCTACCTCGTACCCACGGCACCGTAGCTCCACGGCCCAGGCGCTCAGTTGGATGACGTCCTCATCCACAATGACGATCATGTCGCTCTCCTAGCGGTGACGCGGGATTCGTACGATGAACATCGTGCCGTCTTGCGAGGGGTCGAGGGTCAGATCCCCGCCCATCTGCTTCATGAGGTCCAGGCTTTGGGCGAGTCCAATCCCGCTGCTCGCCGGGCGGCGTGTGATCGCGTTGTCGGCCCGGACCCCCTCTCGGAATATCTGGTCTTCCTGGCCGTCAGGCACACCGATCCCCTGGTCCCTGATGCCGATCATGACGTCGGTGTCCGAGCACCAGTGCGTCATTTCAACGATGCACGCTCCTGTGCTTGGGTCGCTATACTTTATGGCGTTCTCCAGCACATTCCTGAAGACCGTGGTGAGGGCGGGGACGTTCCCACGCACGGGATGCAGACTCCCGAAACCGCTGCTCATCAGATGCGTGCATTGGAAGTCGGCGACGTTGAAACTCCTCGACACAGATTCTGCAAGGTTAACTGCCTTGGCCAGCACCTCTCCCATGAGCAGCACCCGCCCCATGTCGTCAGCCGCGATCTGTTCCTCGAAGTGTTCGATCCGGGATATCTGCCACTTGACGTCTAGCATGTGCGCGCTTGCGTCTCGCACCAGGTGCGGGTCCATGTCCAGCGCGTTGGGGCGAGCGTCCAGGAGGCGCAGCTTTTGGTACGTAGCCTCCACGTTATTCGCCAGACCGTGCATCACGCGGTCGAAGCGGAACAGGCTTTCCTGGGACACTATTAGTAGGTTTGACGCCGTACCTATCACTTCAGCGACCGCACCCAAGAGCGTCGCATCCTCCCACGTGAATGGGAGCACCTCCCTGTGTCCTGCCCGGCTAGCATGCTTGTTGAGTACACGGAAGGCGCCCAACGGGCGGGTATCCCATGGCGTGCCGTCCCGCCAGTCGAGGATTGGCACACACGCGAACGACTTTCTCGGGAGTTCGACCGTCTCCTCGTACTTGCCCGCTAGGCCTCGCTCTGTGTCGTCCCTCACGATGTCGTCGGACAGGGTAGGGCCATGGCCGGTGGCCACATGCACGGTTCGGCGTTCGGCGTCGTCCGTGGGCGAGTACCAGGTGTCTGACTTCCGGCGTTCCGTCTCTAGCCCGGTGGTGGAATGGAGGCGCAGGAGTTGGCATCTGTCGTCCCACAGGAAGACCGACCCGGCCTCGACAGACAGCTCGTTGCTCGTGACCTCGATCGCACGGTATAGGAAGCTGTTCAGGTCGTCGGACACGAGGGCCTTGTCTATGATTCTGCGGCGCAGCATCTCCCTTCCGCGCCGCACGACGGTCGCGTATACGTGCGCGACAAACGTCCCGACCTCGCGGAGTGCCGCCCCGACGTCCTCTAGGCCCGCGTTCTCCGCGGGGTACGCGCAAATGAGTCCTCGTACACCATCAGGGGCGTACATCGTCCGATGCTGTGGCGGTGCGTCGGATACCGCGTCGGCCTCAGGAATCACCAGAGGGACGATGAGGCAGCCGCGCAGGCGGTGGCGTGCTGCGAGCTGTTTCTCGACGAAGTCTGGATCCTCCGAGACATCGTCAATCACGACCATCTTCTGTGCGGCGACAGCCGTTGCGCAGGCGCTCCGCTCCCCCTTCTGGAAGGACTCATAGTCGCTGTCGTTGAATCCCACATGCGCGCGCAGGACGACACTTGAGTTGGCGGGGGCATGAGAGTAGAAGCTAGCGCCGAGAAGGCCGAACGCATCGACGACTTGCCTTAAGGCTGTCGGAATCGCTTGATCGGCCGGGAGCCCGGAAAGCCGGACCAGATCGTGGTATAGCGTGCCTATCTGAGCGTTCACTCACGACCTCCTATGCCTTAGCAACAAAGAAGTTCCCGTCGGGACGATTATACGCACTTGGCCAGGGCGGCGCCAGTCATGGAGCAGCTCGGACGCTTGGCGACTACGGTGAGCCGGGGCGGATGTTGGGGTATCCCTGCCGGAGAACGGTGTAGAGCCGGTCACGAATGGCAGAGCGTTCCTGGTCATCCACTCGGTTGTAGTAACCCTCTCTGTCCTCTGTGACGTCGTACAGTTCTAGCCCTCCGGCGCCCTCCTCTCCCCACTGCGTCAGGCGCCAATCGCCGTAACGGACGCTATATCCCATTCCCACCGGGCCGCGCCGGACCTGCGTGAAGGCCGGCCTCTGCCACACAACGGCAGGATCCGCCAACACCGGCCCGAGACTCTCGCCCCCCAACTCGTGGACCGGCTTGACCTCACAGAGGTTGGTAAGCGTGGGGTAGATGTCCAACAGCTCCACGACGGCGTCCGTCTTTCCGCCCATCCCTTGGGCGCTGGGCGCCCAGATCACGAGGGGTACGCGCGCTCCGATGTCGAACACGGTGACCTTGTTCCACCAACCGTGCTCACCCAGGTGATAGCCGTGGTCTCCCAGCAGTACGACCACGGTATCCTCCCACAGATCCAAGCGATCCAGCGCGTCGAGCAGTTTCCCTACCTGCGCATCCACGAAGGTCGTGCAGGCGTGATAGGCGCGCTTGAATTCCCGGCGATCCTGGTCCGTGAACGTCTCGAAGTTGTAGGCGTTCGGCAACGCATGCTTGAGCACCGGAGTTCGGTCCTGCGGGTCTTCGGCCAACTCCATCTCATCCAGCGGGTAGAGATCGAAGTACTCCTTCGGAGCGACGAAGGGATCGTGGGGCTTATGGAATCCCACGCCAATGAAGAACGGCCCGTCGCGGTTCTCCTCAAGGAGGCGGACCGCTTCCGCGGCGAGCATTCCATCCGCCTGCGCTTCGTCGCCACCTTCCGCGGCGCGCCATCGAGCCCAGTTTACCGTGCCATCGCCGAGTTTCCGCCCCTCGCCCTTGCGCCCGATCTCCGGCTCCCTGCCCATGGCCTTGTAGAAGTGGTCGAAAGAGGCGTCGTCACGAAAGAGGGTGGTCTCGCCCGCTTCGTCCGTGCCCTGATGGAACAGCTTGCCCAGGCCGGCAGTGAAGTGACCGTTGCGGCGGAACAGTTGCGGGAGCGTCACCAGATCTGGCCACTCGTGCCGCAAGGCGATCCTGTTGGACAGGATCCCAAGTTCGTCTGGACGCAGACCCGTCAAGAACGACGAGCGGCTAGGGTTGCAGACTGGATACTGGCAATACGCGTCGTTGAACTGCAATCCCTTGGCGGCCAACCGGTCTATGTTGGGCGTGCGGATGCCGTCCGTCTGGTAGGACGCCAACTCAGGTCTGAGGTCATCTATGGTGATGAAGAGGACATTCCGTGGTCTATCGCCGGCCGTACTGCCAGACGCCCAATCAGGAATCACGCTGCACGCGGCGACGGTGGCGGACTTCGCGAGGAACTCTCGGCGATTGAGTATGGCCATGTGTCGTTCCCTAGGACTATGTAGTGGCGCGCTTGGCCGCACCGCATCCATAGCGTAGGCGTTTCGGGTCAGAAGGCAAGCGCGACATGCCGCCGCGTGAATCTACTGCGGTGGGTCACACACCGAGCACGGGGTGAGAGTCTTCCGCGCCTCGGCCAGCGACGACGGAATCTTGCTGCGCGACAGGGACCGACACCCGTCTGCGTGGTATTTCTTGCCGGTCCTTGTGATATAGACAGTGACCGCAGACGCTTGCGGACGAGGGCGCTGGACGGGCGGCCGTGAGACTTGCTCGCCCGGAGCCATCGCGCGAGCGGCCGTCACGGCGTCGGCACGGGGCGCCCACATGCCCTTGGCTGCGTCGCGCGCTCGCTTGTCATACGCCGAGAACAGACGGGAGTGGACATGCGGCGGGCCCGCGGCAGCTGCGTAGCCCTGTCGTATGAGTTCCAGGTTCACGAACAGCCCATCGGGCGCCCGGTACACATAGGCGGGCAGATGGCCGTCCACACGTGCGGGTGTGGAAACACGACGCAGATAGACGGCCTCCCCAAGGAGGAGGTCGTGTGTCAGACGTGCCGAGTGCTCGGCGCCGCGTCCGGCTGACGCCACGCGCGGCAGCACGCCTTGGTCGTCTACACCGACCAGGTGGATGGTCTCTCTCGTTCCACCGATGTCCAGCTCTATGGTGGCGCCAGCCATGATCCGCGTGACAGGATGCTCGGCGTCCTCCGAGAAGTCCTCGGCCGGGTACGCGGGTGCCGGGCTAGTGAGGGAGTGCGAAACCGCCGCGACAAGGGCTGATACGACCGCGGCGGCTCCCAACCCGGTCAGAACCCGCTGGCGTGCTGTGTGTGGCATATGCAGTACCTCGCCGTCGGATGCGGTACGAGCCATCGTCGCGAGTATACCACGCGGCTGCCCGTCGCCCCCAAACGCTCTTCCTACCACGCAGGGCCGCAAAAGCCCCGAACCGGGCTTGCTCACGCGGGCGCCGGCTTCTAGAATCACGCAACTGTCTCGCAGGTCGTCCGCGTGGACGCGCGCGTCGAGCGTTGGACACGGAGAAGAACCAGTGGCCCGCAGCGACTACGTATACCGGATCGTGACTTTGCTCGTGGCCATTGCCGCCGGGGCGGCCGCCTGGGCCGAAGTGGCGGAGATCAAGAGCCACTACCGCGAGGACATTCGCCGCCGCAAGCGGGTGGCGACGCATGAATTCGCTGGCGACATGCTGCACGGGCAGTTCATGGCAAACCACGTCGAGGGCGTGAAGCAGATATGGGTCCACTACGCCGCCGATGGTTCGCCACACGAGGATATGCTGACGCACTCGACCTATGCCGACCTGGTCGCGGACGTTGAGGCGGCGGCCGCTGACAAGCCCCATCACGGTCGCGACGCCGTCGCTAAGATGGATGCCCACGTCGACTCCATCCTCAACACGTTCGAGTCCATGGTCATGGAGATCGACGGGAACATCCTCGACGAGGACATCTGCTATTCCTACTGGTCGGCGGTGTTCCCCGCCTGGGAGGAGTGGGCGCGCGCGTACATCGCCGAGCGCAGGCGAGACCGTCCTGATATCTGGAAGAGCTTCGAGACGATGGCGGTGGCATGGCGGGCGCGGAACGCAGCCGCGAGGCGCCAATGAGCAATTGGCGATGTGCCCGGTGGTGTCAGTCCGCGTCAGTGAGCCGAGCACGGAACGCGAGCAAGTGCTCGTGCAGCGGCGTTAGTGCCGCGCCTGGGTCCAACTCGCCGTTCCAGGCGCCAGTGAACAGCGCGAGCGGCGTCTCATCGGTGTGCATCGCCTTCGCGACACTACCCTCGAGCAGCGCGCTGTCAGCCGACTGACCGGCGCCCTTCGCGGCCGCGGCTGTAGACAGCAGCTCCGCCGTCGTGGCCTCCTGCCGCGCCCACGCGATGTACGCTCGCAGGAAGAACCCCTCGACCGACCCGGCGTTCGCCTGGCAGACCAGGGACAGCCGCCGCTCCGCCTCCGCGTAGTCGCCGCTCAGCAGCGCCACCTCTCCCAGGGCGAGCAGCACCCCTGTCTCCTCCTGGTTGACGTCAAGAGCGCGCAGCAGCATCGCGCGCGCGTCCTCTAGATCGCGCGTTGTGACCGCAGTGGCGGCGCGTACTGCGCCCCAGCGTTTGAGCGCGCGGTGGCTCATGGGATTCACGCGCAGCAGGCGGTCGAATTGCGCGAGACCGGCGTCGGTTTCGCCAACGGCTACAAGGCTGGATCCCAGGTAGTATAGGGCGTCCTCGTGGTCGGCGTTGTACCCTAACGCCTCTCGGAACAGCGGGATCGCCGTCGCGTAGTCCGAGTCGACCTTCAGCGCATCCATGGCCGCCCTGTGACTCGCCCAGAAGCGCGTCGTCCTCTCGCGCTCCGAGAGCGTACGCCCATCCGTCTGGCCCTGCGCCGCCGTAGGCGAACGCCGCAGCGGCCCCGGTTCCCCTTCCACCAGCAGCCATTCGGCGTTGGGCTCTACGCCCGTGTAGGTCTCCTCGACGCCAGGACGCCAGCGCACCTCGACGCGGTCGATGGCGACGGCGTCTCCGATGCCCACGTGCGCCGTCAGAGTGTTCTGCGACAGGTAGCTGCCACTCGATATGGAGCGGCGACGCGCGACTCCTCCACCGTAGACCGTCAGGCTCGCGCCCGTGCCGCCCGCGACGGAGCGGCCACCGGGCCGCGCGCGCAGCCGTAGCTTCACCCACGCTCCCCGCTTCTCAATGTCGTTCCGCAGCAGCCGCACGCCGCCGTCGAGGTCCACGAGCGCGACATCCATGTCGCCGTCGTTGTCGTAGTCGGCCACGGCGAGGCCTCGGCTCACGTGGGGCTCGGCGAACGGCGGAGCAAGCGCGGTAAGGTCGTGGAACGCCTCGCCGTCGCGGTTCCAGAACAGGAACGACGCCTGCGGTCGCAACGTCCTGGGCGCCGACTCGTCGCCGGCGGCGGAGGTCTGGAAGGTGCTTCCGTTGGCCACGACGAGATCTTGCCTGCCGTCGTGGTCGAAGTCGGCGAACGCCGCGCCCCACCCCACCCGTTGGAGGGCTACTTGACCCAGACCGACGATGTCGGCCGCGTCCATGAATCGTACCGGCGGGTCGCCCTCCGGCGGCGGCCCAAGGTCTGCGCGCAGCGAGTCGTACAGCGCGTTCTCCTGTGCGACCCAGTGCGTAATGAACAGGTCGTCGTCGCCGTCGTCGTTCCAGTCGGCCGCGGCGAGGCCCATCGCTCCCCTGTAGTCCGCGACGAACGCGGGGTGGCTAATGTCCTCAAAGCCGTCCCCGGTGTTGTGATAGAAGGCGTTGTCCGAGATGTCGTTAGCGACGTACAGGTCGAGCAGCCCGTCGTCGTCGAAGTCGTGCCACAGGGCGCACAGGCTGCGCCCCTTGGGGTTCGAGACGCCCAGCTCCTCGGCGACTTCGACGAATCCCGCCTCTCCATCGTTGCGGAACAGCAGGTTTGATTGAGCCGGATAGGACGAAGGGTTGAGCGTGAAGGGCACCTCGGTGCCGTACTGTTCCGCCGCGCTCGGAGTGTCGCCGTCTCGTGGGCGATAGGCGACGTAGCGACATACGTACAGATCCAGGTCGCCGTCGGCGTCGTAGTCTCCCCACGCCGGCCCGGCCGCGAAGCCCTCTACGTCGGGCAGCGAGTCGTCCCGCCGCAGCGCGCCGTTCTCGTTTCTATAGAGATGTACGACGTTGAATCCTGTCACGACGAGGTCGAGATCGCCGTCGCCGTCGGCATCTCCCCACGCGGCGCCCATACCCACGATGCGCATGTCCGGCGTGTCGGGAGCCGGCGTGAACGTCCCGTCGCCCTGGTTCACGTAGACGCGCGACGCGGCGCGCTCGCCCGCCGGGGCCGCTAACGCGGCTCCGGCGCTCACCAACACGATGTCCTCGTCGCCGTCGTCGTCGATGTCACCCCACGCGACGCCGCCACCCATGTCCTCGGGCAGCTGCGTGCTGCGCGGCCCGGCGAAGGCGCGGAAGCCGCCAAGCCCGCTCTCGTCGGTGACGTCCGTGAAGACCGGATCCGGCGCGGCGGCGGGGATGCCCAGGTCCAACCGTCGGGTGATCGCGTCGTTCTCTTGCCCCGGCACGTACTGCTCGGGCGCCCGTTCGCGATGCGCGCGTAGGCCAATCCACACACCGACGGCGGAAAGCGTCACGAGCGCGATGCCGGTGATGTACAGACGCCGCCGCCGTCGACCGAGACGCGTCTGCCTGGGCCGGCCGTTAGGACTCTGGGTCACTGTCTCCCGTTCGTTGCGTGGCCGTCTTCGGGGCGACGATCCGCACGGTGGAGGTACCGCGCGAGAGTTCCACCGCAGGGGCCGTGAGACCGGATTCCTCGCCGAACAAGTAGTTCAGAAGGAACTGGTCGACCTTGCGGTAGTAGAGAATGGCCGTGATGGTATACGTGTCCACTGAGTGCGCGGCGATCGTGAAATCCTCGGCGCGCGGGTCGTTGGGCGCGGCGCCGGCCTGAGGGGGGGCCGCCATGCCGGACGAACACGAGACGACATACTCCGCGATGTCGGAGGCGCCTGGGAATAGTGCGCGTCGATACCGCACGCCGACCATCTCCCACAGATTGTGGCGGTCGATGAGGTTGCCGTACTGATCGACCGGCTCCACCTTGAAGAGGTACGATCCCGGCTCGATGAAGTTCCGCTCGTCTCGCCTGCCAGACGCGAACACGACGGCGCCGGCGCTATCGACCACGCGTAGCTCCACCCAGCTCTGGATGATGTCGAGAGGCCCCGTCGGGTAGTCGTGACCCACCTTGTTCGAGGTGAGGATGACGCGTACCGGTATGTCGCTCCCTGCCTCTGCCTCTTCCGGCGTGTCCAGCGCGACCTTTACCAACGGCCCATCACGCCACTTGTCAGCGATCTCGGGGATCTCGAATTCACCACGTAGCCACTGGTTCGTCAGCTCTACCTGCTTCTCCCACCCCTCGAGCTCGAGCACGGCCGGCATCATGTTGTTCGAGGCGAGGAAGCGGTGGCTTCGGTGCTTACCGTCGTGCGGGTTGCGGTTGTAGTCGTTTGGGTCGCCCGACGCTGGGTCGTGCGAGTCCACCAGGGGCATGTGACACTCCCGGCACTCGACGGTGGTCGTCGGGTCGCCCTCCTGGTTCCAGTGGCTCTCCGCCCAGTTGTCGTACTGGTTCTGGAGCTGTACGCGCCCAACGCGGTTGATCTCCTGGTCAATGAACTGCTTGTGGCACGCGGCGCAGTATTCCGGCGCCTTGTACACCGACTTGCTCAGCCGCGCGTGTTCTTTCGGGTACGTGCGTATCAGGAAGTCGCGGCCCGCCCTGCCGGCTGCGCCCTCGGCCCACTGCCATAGGTACTCGGACGGCTGCTCAATGACGTAGTTGGCGTTGCCCTGTAGGTCCGTCTCTCGAACCGAGTGGCACGACAGGCAGGAGATGCCCTCCTGGTAGCCCTCCTGGCTCGTCAGATTGTCCGTGAACAGGCGCTTCGCCCCTGAGAACAGCGAAATCGGGTCGTGACATCCGCCACAGTACCGCGTCGACTCGGCGCCGTTCTGCTCCGCCATGACGCGCTGAATCTCCTGGAAAGCCGCGTCCATCGCCGCGTAGCGGTGCGAGCTCGGCTTCCACTCGGCGACGATCTGCTCGTGACACCCCTCGGTGCCGCAGCTTTCCGAACCCGCGAGCGACCGTGAGTCGAACGCGCCGCCGGTGGCCGTCTGGGCCAGGCTTGGAGCGAAGGGTCGATCCTCGCCGTAGACGTAGGCGTAGTCCTCCGGGAATTCGTTGACGTACGTGGCGCCCGGGTAGGCGAGGGACATACCGAGGACGAGCGCGCACGCGGCGCCTGTGTAGATCGCCGCGCGCCATGCGAACCACCTGGCCGCAGGCGCCTCCTCGGCGCGCAGGACGCGCGCGTACACCAGGACGATGTGGGCGACGCCCGTCGGGAGAATCGCCAGAGTCGAGATGAGGTGCGTTCGTCGCCACGCAAGCGCCGTGCTCAGACCGAACACTCCCTGCCAGGTGACAACCAACCCGGACACCGTGCACACCAGGAGCGCGGCGAGACCCACGTACCCGAGCAGGACGACGTGAGACAGGGCGTACCGCTTGTAGTCCATCCAGTGAACAGCGTAGTACCAGCAGATCGGGAGCAGCGTGAGCAGACCGACTACCGTGTGCAAGAGCACCGACCATTGGACCGACGCGTGGAACGGCCCGAACGTGATGAGAAGCCCGGTGATCGTCTCGAACACTAGCGAGGCCGCCGCGAGAGCCGCGAGTGTCGAGCGCCAGCCTGTACGACGAGAATCGCTGTTTGCCATGGGTCTCACCGAGGGGGTTGCGCACTCATCCCAACGCATCATCAATAGCCCGACGCGCGACTCCCTTCAAGGGCGTGGGGTTCCTGCCGTGCCGGCCGCCGCCGGCCAGTGGGCCGCCAGGGCCGGGTTGTCCCGCCGCGAAGCGTTCGGATACCATACCGTCGGCTTTTTTGGGATAGAGCATGGCACCCGCTGGAGGACGCAGTGAGAGTTTTCATCCTGGGCATCGACGGCTACCTCGGTTGGGCCCTCGCGCAGTATCTAGGCGCGCGCGGCATGGAGGTAGGCGGCATTGACGCGCTGCTGCGGCGCGAGTGGGTAGACGAGGTGGGATCGACATCCGCCACGCCGATCCTACCGATGTCCGAACGAGCGGTTGCATATGAGGAGACGTTTGGCAAGAAGCTGGCGTACTCCGAGGGCGACCTTTGTGACTACTCCTTCGTGGCGTCCTGCCTGGAGTCGTTCAAGCCCGACGCTATCGTGCACCTCGGCGAGATGCCGAGTGCTCCGTACAGCATGATCGACGTTGAGCATTGCGTGTTCACCCACACGAACAACATGGTCGGCACGATCAACACGCTCTACGCAATGCGGGACATCTGCCCCGACGCGCACCTCGTGAAGCTGGGCACGATGGGCGAATACGGCACGCCTAACGTGGACATACCCGAGGGCTTCTTCGAGATTGAGTACCGCGGCCGCAAGGATCGGCTCCCGTTCCCACGTCAGGCCGGCTCGTGGTACCACCAGACGAAGGTGCATGACACGAACAACGTCATGTTCGCCTGCAAGATCTGGGGTCTCCGCTCGACGGACATCATGCAGGGCGTCGTGTTCGGCACCCGCATCGACGAGATGGGCGACGATCCTCGCCTCTGCACGCGGTTCGACTTCGATCAGGCGTTCGGCACGGCGATCAATCGCTACTGCGCGCAGTCTGTCGCTGGACACCCGCTGACGGTCTTCGGCGCTGGCACGCAGAAGCGGGGGTTCCTCGCGTTGCGTGATTCCATGCAGTGCCTGCACATCGCGATCACGAAGCCGCCGGAAAGCGGTGAGTACCGCGTGTTCAACCAGTTCGAGGAAGTCTATAACGTCACGGAGTTGGCCCAGAAGGTCAAGGGCGTTGCCGAGGGCTTCGATCTGGATGTCGAGATCCGGAATATCGAGAATCCGCGTAAGGAAGCCGAGGTCCACCACTACAATCCCGATCGGCAGCACCTTATCGACCTTGGCTACGAGCCGACGCGCGACATGGAAGCCGAGATCAAGGTGGCGCTGAAGGACTTGATCGACAACAAAGGCCGCATTGAGGCGCACAGCGACGCGCTTCTGCCCGACATCCGCTGGGATGGCACCCGTCGCAAGTCCGCGTACCTCACCAAGGATGCGTGAACGTAGACCTTGGCGTGGGGCGCGGAACGGGTCATAGGCGGGGGCATGTGAGCTTTGAGGACGGTCATCACGGGCGGCTGCGGATTCATCGGTTCTCGCCTTACGCGCGCCCTGCTCGCCGACGAAGCCAATTCCGTTCGCATCGTGGACAACCTATGCGTCGGCTCCCGGGAGGCCCACGCGGGCCTTTCCCTGACGGAAGTCACGCTTGAGGAACTGAGCTCACGGCGTGACGACGAGTTCAGCCGTGTCGAACTCGTCGTGGGCGACGTACTGGACTCTGAGTTCATCGCCGCGGCGGTTGTTGGCGCGGACGCCGTCGTGCACCTCGCGGCGGAATCCGGCGTTCCGATATCCATCGAGAAGCCGGTCGAATCCACTGAGACCAACGTGATGGGCACGCTGAGCTGTCTCGAGGCCGCTCGAGGCGCCGGCATTGACCGCTTTGTGTTCGCGTCGAGTTCGGCGGCGGTTGGCAATTCCGAGATGCCCGTGCATGAGCGCAGACCCACCAGCCCGCTGTCGCCGTATGGCGCCAGCAAGCTCGCGGGAGAAGGCTTGTGCTCGGCGTACTTCCATGCCTATGGCATCAACACGGTCGCCCTCCGCTTTGGCAACGTCTACGGGCCGGGTTCGGGCCACAAGACAAGTGTGGTCGCGAAGTTTATCCGGCAGGCTGCGGCTGGCGAGACGCTCGAAATCTACGGCGACGGTTCTCAGACGCGCGACTTCATCTACGTCGACGATCTTGTCGAAGCCATCCGGCTGGCCGCGACGGCCGAGGGTGTGGGTGGCGAGGTGTTCCAGATTGCCGCCGGCTCCGAGACCACCATCGGCGAGCTCACAGACGCTCTCGTCCGCGTGATGAACGGCGCCGGCGAGCGCGTCAAGGTGCGCTACACCGAACCACGCCTCGGGGACGCTCAACGCAACTACTCCGACACCTCGAAGGCTCGGGAGTTGCTCCGGTGGACGCCAGCGGTGGATCTAGACGAGGGCCTGCGGCGCACTGCGGACTGGTTCGCGAGCGCCGACGAGGCGTGAATCGCCGCCGACGCGCGTCGCCGTTCGGATCCCCCTCTGGAGTGCCCGCGCGATGTCCCAAGCAGCCTACTCCGAAGCCACGCGCCGTAGCGGGTGGACACCCTCGACACTACGGCGGCTGACGTCGCGGTACTCCCTGAACTATCGCGACCTCTTGCCCGCTGACAAGACGACTACCGTGATCGACTTGGGATGTAGCGAGGGTCTGATGCTGGCGTGGCTGCAAGATCTGGGCTACACGGACCTGTGGGGCGTAGACACGGATCCGGTGGCCGCGGAGCAGGCGCGGGAAAACCTGAGCGGCGACTTTGGTACCGCGAACGTGGTCGTCGGAGACATCGCGGACTTCATGGCGGACCAACCAGACGGCCATGCCTCCGCGGTTTTCCTGAATAACGTCATTGAGCATCTCGACCACGAGTACGCCCTGCGGCTTGTAGCTGACGCCCGCCGGGCGCTCGCTCCAGGCGGGGTCTTCGTGGCGACCACGGGGAACATGGAGAATCCATTCAACCTTGGGCTCTTCGCACGCGACTTCACACATCGCGTGTTCTTCACGGCTAACAGCCTCCGCCAGTTGCTGATCCTCGCGGGCTTCGAACCCGACCGCGCCCGGGTGCGGGCCGTGCGGTACAAGACAACGGCGCGCAACCTGCCGACCCAGCTGATGGCTCCCGTGACCGGAGCTCTCGTCAAACTGGTGGCTCGATCGATGCGCATCAGGATCGATGAGACCGCGCCGTTGATATGCGCGATAGGCAGGGCATGAACAGCGGCGCCGTACCGCGCGTGCGCGCGAACGGGAATGTGACCTCAGGACGATGGGCATGACATCCGTGGAGCGCGTTCGGCTGATCTATGTGGTGGGGATGGGTCGCTCTGGATCAACCCTCCTCGACATCCTGCTCGGCCGCTTGCATGACGTCATAGGCGTCGGCGAATTCATCAACTTCACGGACTGGATACGCGCGGACGACAAGTGCGCGTGCGGCGAGCCGCTCAGCCAGTGCTCCTTGTGGAAGTCCGTCTTGCATGCCTGCCCGGACGCGCGGGACGGAACCGTGGCGTTTGGCAGAGGCTTGCGGCCCACGCTCGCCCCCGCCCTGCGGGCTCTGTTCGTGGGTCGACCGGCGGCCGCTTCCTCCTCCTCCGCACAGCTGAACCGCGATCTACTCGCCGCCGCGAGAACCGCGAGCGGCGCCGCGATCGTGGTAGATTCCTCGAAGAACGTCGGGCGCCTGTGCGAGTTGGAGATGAGTGGCCTCTTCGACATCCATGTGGTCCACCTGGTGAGGGACGCGCGTGGCGTAATGTGGTCGAAGATGAAGAGCCTGCGCCGCATGGCGGAGGAGACGCCAGAAATGCTCCCCGCGCTGGCTCGCCATCCCGAATACGCGGATCGACGCTCGCCGTGGCTCATCATGCGGCAATGGGTCGTCAAGAACGCGCTCATACTCGTGCTCGGTTGGGCACGGTGGCGATCCCGTTACCGCGTGCTACGGTACGAGGATCTCGCGGCTGCTCCCGATGAGACCATTCGCTCCCTCGCGGCCTGGGTGGGGGCCGCGTACGAGCCCGTGGACGAGCCGGATGTTCGTGTGCCTCACAACGTCGGGGGCAACAGGATGAGGCTGCGGCCCGTGAAAGGCATACGAGTCGACGACGAGTGGCGTTCGAAGATGGGCCTGCAGGGGAAACTCGCCTACATCCTGCTAGGCGGCCCGATAGTATCAGGCATAGTGTCTCTTCTGGCGACGCGCCCGCCTACGACCTCGGCGCGGATCGAGCCCTGATGGCCCTCGGCCACGCCCCACGATGAAGGGTTCCCAGGGCCTCAGAGCTCTCACCCGAAACGTGCCGGTAAACCTCCTGCTCATGGGCGGAGGCCAAGCCCTGGCAATGCTCCTGCACGTCTTCGCGGGGCGCGCGCTGGGCGTCGCGGGGTACGGGACATTCAGCTACGCGCACAGCAATGCGATGCTGTTGGCGAATGTCGTGACGCTCGGGTGGCCGCTGGCTTCCATGCGATTCGTCGCGCAATACCGAGAACGCCAGGAGTGGGCGCCTCTGCGCGGCGTCCTCGTCTACTCCCACTACGTGGTGTTGGGTCTGTCCCTTGGGTCGTCCGGCGTGCTGCTGGTGTGCGCGCGGCTGCTGAGGTCTCGACCCGACGCGGCCCGCGCCGCCGTGCTCATCGCGGCGTTGCTGCCACTCCTCGCATTGGGGATGCTGCGCGGCCGGCAACTCCGCAGCCTCATGCGAGTGACCGCCAGCATTGCGTTCGAGCGAGTCGCCGTGCCAACGCTGACGCTCCTCTGCGTGTTCGCTGGCGGCATCGACACCGCGGTCGGACTGGTGTCGGCGTTTGTCTGCGTGGCGCTGTGTGTTCGTGCGGTGGAGACCGTGTACCTCGTGCGGGCCACCCCCGACGGGGTCAAGGCAGCGGAGAGCGAACGCCACGTGCGGCTGTGGGCGCGGGTGGCGATCGTGATGGCGCTGGGCGAGGTCGGCCGAGCCGTCCTTCTGCGAGCGGACATCTTCATGCTCGGGTCGCTAGCTGGCGTCGAGGATGTTGGGATATACGCGGGGGCTCGGCGTGCGTGCGTGCCCATCACCTTCATGCTGGTGGCCGTGAACGCTATCGCAGGGCCGGTGCTCGCCTCCGCCTATCACGGCGGCCGTCGCGACGAGTTCCTGGCGGTGCTTCGTCGTTCCTCGCTCTGGTCTCTCGCTGGAGCGCTGCCGCCGTTCGCGGTAGCCTTTCTGGCGCCAGAGTGGCTCATGTCATGGTTCGGCGATGGCTTCGCTGCCGGCGGAGAGATTCTGCGGGTGGCGGCGTGTGGCGCGCTTGTCAATGCAGCGACTGGGCCTGTGACGATGGCGCTAGTCCTAACCGGTCGAGAACGCGCGCACACGGTCTCAATGACGGTCGCGGCCGTTGTCAGTGTCGGGGCCAACGCAGTTCTTATCCCGCGCTGGGGAGCCCTTGGGGCGGCGTGGGTCACGGCGTGTACGGTCGGTGGGCTGAACTGCTGGCTCTTCCTCCTCGCGCGTCGCGCCGCGCCTTCTGTCGACGCCACTTCCTAGACGGGCTGGCGCTCTCGACCACATCCCGATGGAGGCCTGCGCGTGGACGCTGTGGTGGTAGTGGTTGCGCTCGCGCTCTACCCCGTCGCAATTCTGACGATGATGAAGCTGTACGTCGCTGGCTGCGCGGCGGCAGGCGTCCTGTGCGTGGGGAGCTATGCGCAGAGCGGTCGAGCGCCAGTCGCGACCCTGAGATCGGCCTGGCCGGTCTACGCGTTTTGGGCGCTGATACCTGCCTCTGCCTTCTGGTCCATCGCTCGGCCCGACACGCTAAGGGCCTCGTTGACCGCGTCGGCGTCGTTCGTGGTCTTCCATCTGTCCCTCGGGCTGTTCCGAAGACAGGGCCCCCTGTGGCTGAGTCGCGTTGTTCTCGTTACGCCGCATGTATGGGCGTGCGTCATCGGCGGCATTCTGCTGCGCTACGGTTCGGTGCGCGTCACGTCGCACGCGATGGGGGACGTCGTGGGTTCGATCGCTAACGTCGGCCCTGCCGTTACGGAGCTGACCGTGCCGTACCTTCTGTGCATCGTCGCGACGCAGCGCCACAAGCGGTCTTGGGCCATTGCAGCCTTGGGCAGCGCGCTGTTCGTGGTGTTCGCATCCCAGAGCCGAGGCGCTTTACTGATGTTGGTCGCAACGCTAGCATTGGTGGCGCTGTTATTCGGGCGAACGCTGGTGGCCAAGACGCGTCGACTGGTCGCCATGGGCGTCGCGGTCGGCGTCGTGGCAGCTCTGCTGTTCATGACGCTGGGCGCGGACTACCTCCGCGGCCCTCTTGATCGGCTGACTCGGTCGCAGATTCTCACATCGGTCGTGACCGAGGAGGTCACCGTCGACGAGGGAGACTATCTGCGAACCGTCATGTACCTAGAGGGCATCGCGGCGATACGCGCCGACCCTTGGCGAGGGCTTGGGTACAACGCGCTGGGGTCCATCGTCGAGAAAGCGCACGGTGTGCGGCTGGTCTCACACAACATCATCCTGACCGCGTGGGGCGAACTGGGGGCGGTTGGGCTGGCGTTGGCCGTTGCTATCGCCGCCGTTGGCACGCGCCGCATCTGGCGCGCGCGCGCCCGGGCAAGGCGCGTGGACCCGCGGGCATTCTACTGGCACACGGCCACGCTGATCGCGTGGATCATCGCTCTGGGACACGCGCAGGGGCGGCCGCAGTTGAACAACCCCATGTTCCACGTTGTAGTCGCCGCGGCCTTCGCGGCTGGCTCGATGCGTTCGTTTGGGAGCCCAAATGCACGTCATCCTGGTTAGCGGCCCGGACCGGGCGCACAAGCTTCTGGTGCTCCTTGATGGGTTTGAGGTGACGCAGGTCCGAGGGTCGCGCGACCTGCCCGGCCTGGCGCGGCTCGTCCGCCGGCCCTCGGTCGTGATCGTCGACTCGTTAGGGAGGTTCGCGGTTCTGGGGCTGCTGGCGTGCGTCGTATCGAGATCGCCGCTAGCGTACCGCGTGCGCGGGTCGGTCTTCCAAGAGCGGCGCGAAATCCTACAGGCCGCGACGGGAATGCTGCGGTGGGTTCCTTTCCTGCGGAATACGGCCCTTGCGGCGATATGTCTGCGCGTGGCGCGCGCCGTGTTCTACAACTCGGAATACACACGTGACCGCCTGGGCCGCCACGACCGCGCGACCCACACCGCCGTGGTGCACAACCCATATACCGCCCCAGCGGGAGGGGCTGTCGCCCCGATTGAACTCCCCCACGCGGATCTGCGGCTTCTCACCGCCACGAAGATGAACGCCCGGTCAAAGATGGAAGCCGTGTGCGATGCCATTGCGTACTGGATCCCGGCGGGCTTCTGGGAAGAATCGTCCGTGTGTTGGGTGATCTGCGGCGGCGGCATACACCTGGAGCGGCTGAAGTCCCTCGTGGCTGAGCGTGGCCTGGAAGCGCACATCCACGTTCTGGGACACGTCAACTACCTTCCGGCGCTCTACGAATGGTGTGACGTGTTCCTGTACCCAACGTATCTAGATGCGTTCCCGAACGCCACTATGGAAGCGATGATGTGTGGCAAGCCGGTCGTCACGAACGAGAAGAGCTGCGGCGTTCGCGAGCAGATCGTGGACGGGGTCAACGGCTTCGTTGCCGCCGAGGACGAGAGTGTCGCCGACGCGTTGCGGACCTACCGGGACGACCCTGCGCTCCGGCGGGTTCACGGCGACGCGGGCCGGGCGACGGTCGAGGAGCACTTTGGCGTCGCCGTGCAGGCCGCCCGTCTGCGGGAAGCTCTCGAATCGATGCGGCGTTAGCGGCCGCAAGACCCTCTGGGATGGTCTCAGAGCACACCAACGCCGGTACTTTGGCTTGAGGAACCGCAGTGAAGTTACGGTCGGTCGCATACCACGTGATGGCGCGCTCGCTGTCGGGTGTCGCCCCATACTACGTAGTCAACGAGTTCCCGCGATCCGGTGGGACGTGGCTCGCCAGCATGCTTGCCGTCGCGCTGGACGCGCCGTTCGCGCAGCATCGTCTGCCTGGCGCTGGGAAGGCCGTGCTCCATGGGCACTTCCGCGGCGGGTGGGGTCTGAACAACGTCGTTGTGCTTTGGCGTGACGGGCGCGATGTCCTGACGTCTTACTACCACTACTGGATGTTCAGGGACCAGATATCGAGCCCCGAGCTGAGCGCCCAGGTGCGCGCCGATCTCGCGTTTGCCGACCCCACGGATGTCCGCGCCAACATGCCAGAGTTCGTCGACTACTGCTTCACGCGGCAGAGGTACCCGCGGTTCTCCTGGGGTGACTTCGCGCGCGGCTGGGCAACGGCTCCCGGCGTCGTGCACGCGCGATACGAATCGCTGCACGCTGACGCCGCCACCGAGCTCAGCCGCATTGTGCGGGAGGTGTCGGGAGCCGAGCTTGACCCAGGCGCCGCGAGCAAGGTTGCCAAGGACTTCGCATTCGAGACGCGATCTGGGCGCGCCACGGGTGAAGAGGATCGCGGCAGCTTCATGCGTAAGGGGATCGTCGGGGACTGGCGGAACGCGTTCTCCCGCGAGGCGCGCGCCACCTTCGAGCGGCACGCCGGGGAAGCTCTTGTGGCGCTGGGCTACGAGGAAGGTCCCGGGTGGGTAGACGCGTCCGCGAACGACGAGTAGGCCGCCGCGCGTACGAACAATCCCGCAGGGGAAGAGTTGGTAACATCGGCCCCGACGTGCGGCCATGGGTTGCCGCGTGGCGTGAACGTATTGTAGTCTGTTAGGCGCGCCGGAATGGGCAGGACTGCTGCATGCCGCAGGTGACTACGGTTGCGGATGGGCGGGCACAGGCGCGCAATTAGGCTTTTTGCGGAACGCGAGCGACGATTCCTCGTATTCAGAGTTAGCACTGGTGTAGCGGAGGTCCTGTAATGTTGCGTAGCGGCCTACGGCGGGCGAGGCATGGCGCGGGCGTACGCGCTGTCCTCTCGGCGCTCGCGTTTCTGTTCGTGGTCGGTCTGTCTCTCCCGGTAGTGGCGCAGGAGACGCCGCCGGACAGCCCCTACTTCCCACAGGCATCGCCGGTCTGGGAGATCGGGAGCAGTTGGGTTCGTGACAAGGACACAGGTAACGACGACGGGCTCAACAGCCCTGGCGAACGTGTCGAGCCCCGGCTCGTGCTTCGGAACAACGGGTCTGGCACATCCAAGAACGTCACGGCGACTCTTACCATCACGGACACCGATATCACCGTGGTCACGGACACCGTGACCATCGACGAATTCGCCGCTGGCTCAGGCGGCGTTACGCTCGTGGGTTTCGAGGTCGACATCTCTGGGTCGGCGACCGAGCACGACGTGGCCGCCACGGTCTCGGTTGAGTCCACGAATGCGGCCGACGGCGTGGACGAGCCTGCGGTGTTCAGCATCGTCATACCCATCATCAACGCTGAGGAGCCCTCCTTTGGGCGTCGTAGCGAGTGGACGTTCGATGGCGATCTAGGGAACGGCGACGGTATCGCCAGCCCTGGCGAGACAGTTGAGCCACGCGTGCGCATTCGCAACGACGGCCCCGGCTCCGCAGCCAACGTCACCGTGACTCTCACCTCCGGTGACGCCCTAGGCGTGTTGACCTCCTCGGTCGTCACGCACACGAGTTGGCCAGCGTCCGAGGCGCGTAACAACGAGGGACTCGTCCTTGTCATCGACGAGGCGGCCACGCCCGGCACGCAGATTCCTCTCACAGTCGAGATAACGGCGGACAACGGCGGGCCGTGGGAGTTCACGTACAATGTGCTGGTCCTGGATCCGCTGATCACCTTCAGCGAGCGCAGTTCGTGGATCTTCGACGGGTCCGACGGGGTGGCGAACTCCGGCGAACGAGTAGAGCCACGGCTCCGCATAAAGAACGACGGCACGGGCGACGCGCTCAACGTAGTCACGACCGTGACGACATCGGCCTCGGACGTGACTATCGTCACCGACTCCGTCGCGCACGGCACGTGGCCTCAAGGCGAGGCGCGCAACAACGACGGAATCGTGCTGGACATCGCCTCCGACGCAACGGCGCAGGACGTCACCCTTACTTACACGGTCACGGCGGACAACGCGACGACCCAGACGTTCACGTTCACCTTTGGCGTCGTCGTGCCGTCTCCCAGCTTCAGCCAGCGCAGCTCCTGGGCGCGTGACAAGGACACCGGGAACGGAGACGGTGACGCGAACCCAGGCGAACGCCTGGAGCTGAAGGCCAGGCTGAAGAACGACGGGCCTGGAGCCGGTACGAACGTCGTAGCGACTCTCACCACGACAGACACCGACATCACGATTGTGACGGGCACGGTCACGCACACGTCCTGGCCCGCAGGCGAGGCGCGCAATAACGACGGGTTCGTCTTCGAGGTGGACAGCGGCGCGACGGCCCACGACGTGACGTTCACTGTCAGCGTCACCGCGGACCTGGGTGGCCCGTGGTCGTTCACGGTGACGGTTCCAATCGTCGAGATCCCCGTCGTCCTGGCCGAGCGCAGCTTCTGGGCTCGCGACAAGGTCACGGGCAACAACGACGGACTCGTGAACCCCGGCGAGCGACTGCAGATCAAGGCCAGGCTCAAGCACGAAGGCCTCGTAGACGCCACGAACGTCGTCTCGACGCTGAGCTCCACCGACGGCAAGTCCACGATCATCACCTCATCCGTGACCTACGGGACATGGACGGCGGGCTCCGCTCGCAACAACGACGGACTCAAGGTGGACATCGCCTCGGACGCCACTGGCACGGCTGCGTTCGTGTTGGATGTGACGGCGGACAATGGCGGGCCTTGGCAGTTCACGTACACGCTGACCATCACTCCCTCGGCAGCTGCCTTCGAGCAGCGAACCGCCTGGGCGCGCGACAAGACGACCGGCAACAACAACGGCTTCTTCGAGGCGGGCGAGCAGCTTGAGATCCGCGCGCGCATGCAGAACGTCGGTCAGACGGATGCCACGAATGTGGCGGTGGTGCTGAGCACGAGTGACGCCAACGTCACCGTATCGTCCAACACCGTCAACCACACGACGTGGGCCGCGGGCGCCGCGCTGAACAACGTTGGCCTGCTCGTCGACCTGGGCGGTTCTTACTCCGCGACAAGCATGGCCTTCACGGCGACGGTCACCGCGGATGTGGGCGGCCCGTGGACCTTCAACTACACCATCAGCACGCCACAGACGGCTCCGGCCGCTCTGGCGATCCCGTCCGATATCGACATGGACGGCGCCGTCGACATTCGCGACATACTGGGCGTGGCAACCGTGTACGGCGAGCCGGCGTCCGCGTATCCGTCCGCCGACGTAAACGGCGACGCCGTTCTGGATATAGGCGACATGGTCGTCATCCACGCTGACCGCACGGACGTGGTCGCGACGGCGCCGGGCGTTCGCGTTGGCCGGGTGACACTGGTCGAACGTTGGTTGCGCGACGCGCGACAGCAGGACGATGGGTCTCGCCTGTTCCGTGACGGCCTCCCAGCGCTCGAGGGTCTCCTCGCGGCTCTCAGGCCTGCCACGACGGCGCTCCTGCCCAACTACCCGAACCCGTTCAACCCCGAAACGTGGATCCCGTTCGACCTTGCCGACGCGGGCGAGGTAACGATACGGGTGTACGACGTTGGCGGTCAGGTCGTCCGGCGTCTGGACCTCGGCTACATCGACGCGGGCAAGTACCACGCGCGTGACGCAGCCGCGTATTGGGATGGCCGCAACGAGTCTGGCGAGGGCGTTGCTAGCGGCGTCTATCTCTACGAAATCCGCGCGGGTGAGCAACGCGATATCCGCCGCATGGTGGTGCGCAAGTAGCGCCATTGCGCGGATCGCGGAGCAACGAGTTGTACGTAGCAAGAGAGCATCGGATCTCATGGCAGGCGGAGGGTGCCCCTTGCGGCATTCAGCCGCCTGTCTCTCTTGAGGACGCCAAAGCCCTGTTGCGCGGTCTCCGCCCTGCTATAGCCACGCCGGCAGACGCCACTCGTGGCGCCCACCCGCAGATCGTGCGTTCGGCTCCGCAGGCCAGCGGGACGCGCGCGTGAGAGGGCGGATGTCAACGTCGCTCTACGCCCGCCGCGATCGGCGATGGCCCTCCGTGGTTGCCGCCCTGGCGGCCGCGCTTCTCACCGCTCTCTCCGCCAACGCCGAGTTCGAGAACATCCCGACGGAGATCGGCGCGCGAGACCTCCTCACGCGTCTCGCGGCGAGAGGTCTTGTCGCCATCGACACGCCTCATTCCGAGCCGCTCACACGCGACCACCTGCGGCACGCGACTTCGCGCGGGGCGGCGGCGCTCTCGCAGGTGGAACGCAGCCATCTCGCCGCGTATGCGGCCTACGCCGGCGGCCCGGCCGATGCGGTCTACCGCTATCAGGCGGATGGGTTCGCGTTCGCCTTTGATCCGTGGGTGTCCTTCGACCTTCAGCGGTTCACCGAGTCCAATCGCGTTGCGACGGCAACGGCCGTTCGGCCGGTCGCCTACGGCGGCACGAGCGCCTTCCGCTTCTACACGGAGTTCGAGTGGGGCGTGGTGTCGAAGCCGTCGCGCTACGTCTTCCCGCCTGGCAAGTTCGCCTTGCGCCAACGCTCCATCACCGGCGATCTCGAGCAGATAAACATGGTCCGAGGGCACGTGGCGTTTGGGTCTGGCCCGGTGGTCGCGCAATTCGGGAAGATACCGGTTCGTTGGGGCATGGCGGCGGGGGGCTCCCTGCTGCTCTCGGACAACGCCGACGCCAGGGATGGACTCAGGCTGTTGGCCAGGCCTGGGCCCTTCACGTTCGAGAGTCTGACCGCTGCCATGCCACATGTTGGCGCCGAGAAGTACATCAGCGCGCATCGGCTGAGCGTGCGGCCGCATCCACGGCTGGTGGTCGGTGTCCACGAGGCTGTCGTCTACAGCGGCTCCCTGCAATTGAACTACGTCAACCCGTTTAACCTCTACCTTCTCTCCGTCCCCATCGTGGAGCGACAGACGCGCGGCGAGGACCGCGAGGCGTTTCCGGGTGGGAACACGCTCTTTGGGGGCGATGCGACCTGGCGCGTGGGCGAGTCCAACCTCGTCTACGCGGACATCCTGGTGGACGACTTCCAGCCACAGAAGGGCCTGGCAAGCCTGAGAAACTGGGACAGCAAATTCGCGACGCAGCTCGGCGTGTACGCCGCGGATCCGCTCGGCCTAGCCGATGTAGCCGCGCGAGCGGAGTATACGTTCGTAAACCAGTACGCCTACACGCACGAGTTCGACGTCCTCCGATACACGCTCGGTGGCGATCCGTTAGGATTCTTCACGGGGCCGGACGCCGACGACATCTACCTTCGGGCGGAGAAGTGGCTGTCGCCCCGCGCGCGCGTGGCATTGAGAGGACGGCAGACTCGCAAGGGCGAGCAGGAGATCACGGAGCCGCACGCCCGCGGCGGGCCAGAGCGATGGTCGTTCATCTCCGGTGTCCCGGAAGTCCGTCGCTCGGTGGGCGTCGGGCTTCGGCTGTCGCAGGTCGCTCAGTGGGCCGCCGACGTGAACGTGGACTACGTCCACGTCACTGATGTGGGGCACGCGCGCGGGGCGACTCGGCGTGGGCTCGACGTGGCGCTGAGTGGCTCGTACCGACTCTAGTAAGCTCGCATCGACTTCAGCAGTAGGGCGCGCCCGACATGACGGTGCCCGAGACCGACAGATACGCGGAAGCCGACGTGGACATCGCCGCGTACGTTGGCATCCTCTGGCGTCGCAAGTGGCTCTTCGCCGCAGTGGTGACGGTGGTTCTTATAGGAGCCTTCGTTCGCACCATGTACCTCCGGCCAGAGATGTGGGGTAGCGCCACGACCATCATCCCCCACAAGGAGGCGGACGGCGGCGCGCTAGGGCTTCTGCGACAGGCGGGTGGCGCGGCGGCTGCGCTCGCCGGGCTTGGCGTGACGGGCGGCGGCGACACCGAGCGTCTTTCCAGCTTTCTTCGCACGCGCAGTCTTGCTGAACGCGTCGCTCGCCGTCACCGTCTGTTCGGCGTACTCACCCATCGGCAACTCAACGAGCTCCGCGAGAAGCGAGGCCCTTCCTTTGGGGAGCTCGACCTGGATCGCATACGCCTCGAACTTGCTGCGGCGCATCCGGCTGGCGTCGCGGAGGCCTCTGGACTCTCGCCCGGTTCCGCCATTCTCGCGCTGGATGACGCCACGGTCCTGGCTGAGGTGACCTCGCTGCCGGGGTGGGCTGGGAACGCGGCTGGGCTGGATGTCAGGGCCGCACGGCAGTCCTGGTACCAGTTGAGTCAGGCGATGCTCGGGAAGTTCCGCGAGGGTGTCCGCGTGGAGTCCGACCGTAAGGACAGCATCATCAGGGTCGTCGTGATGTTCGAGGACAATCCCACACTCGCGGCGGACCTCGCCAATTCGTTCGTGGACGAGCTGCGGACCTACCTCAGAACCACCACGAACACCGAGGCGCGCAGGACGCGGGAGTTTGTAGAAGCACGGTACATGACCGCCGTGTCGGACCTCGCGGCGGCCGAAGCCGCGCTAGAGGCATTTGAGACCCAGCACACGTTGGTGTCACTTCCCGAACAGACTGCCCAGGCAGTCTCCCGCCTGGGGGCGCTGGAGGCCACCCTCGCGGCGAAGCGCGTTGAGCGAGACGTGCTGACCGGGGCTCGTGTGTCGCCCGGCAGCGCGGCTCTCGCCGCTATAGATGTGCAGATAGACGCGGCCGAGGAGAAGCTCGCCCTCGCTCTCAGAGGGGAGGGCTCCGCCGTTAGCACCATGGCGCTGGCGGATCTCCCGCGCGTGAAGAGGGAGCTCGCTGAGCTCATGCGGGCCAGGGTCGTGCAGGAGACGCTCTTCACGCTGTTGGCGCAGCAGCTCGAGATCGCCAAGATCGATGAAACGCGCGAGGAGGTCGCTTTCGAGACGCTGGATCCCGCCATGCCAGCCATTGAGCGATCGTCCCCAAGGCGCAAGGTGGACATGGTCATCGGCCTCGCTATCGGCTGCGTGATGGGCGCCTTATGTGTTGCGTTGGTCGAGCTGTGGTCGACTCGGCGCCAGCGGGCCGCCTCTGCGGGCGAGCAGACCGCGTAGTCGCCGTCACCCCACTGAAACCTCGGGAAACATGGGGTCGTATGGATTCGCAGCGGAGGCGTGCGTGCTGGCGCGCGTCCGTTTGCTGACGTGTTGCGGAGGCGGCCAAAGCCTCTCTGGCGCCGGAAGTGAAAGTCTTGACAGTCCTCGAACAGGAGATGTAGTATATGGCGCTTTGCCAGGCCGCTCGCGCCTCTCGGCGACGGGCACGTGACGAGGCGCGACCACGCGGCGACGCACGCACTCATAATCTTCTGATCGTGGGCGGATGTTGACAGATACAAGCGAATTTCAGGCACGACGCTCGAAAACTTTGGTCCTATCGGAGGCGGATCTGATGGACGGTTCCAGTTCCATCCACACTTCTCAGACGTCCGCCGCGCATCGTGGCGCGGACGACGGTCGTCGCTCGAACGTAATCGGGGGGTCTAACGTGGCCAGTCGCTCTCGACATCTATGGAGGACGGTATCCATGCGCGGTATAGGCCTATTGGCCATGTGCCTTGCGCTGGCAGGCGGAACGGCGGCCCACGCTGCTGAGACGCTGATCGCCAATCTCGCGTTTGAAGGCACTGCCATTTCCGAGACGAACCGGGCGACGGTCGGTCAGCTCATCACCGTCGAGAGCGACGACAGCTTTGGCGCCGCCGAGACCACTCTCGGCGTGCTGACGTACGACGGAATCATCATCACGTCGGCGAACGACCTCACCGTCGAGACGGGGTCGATCGACGGCAACAACATCAAGACGAACTCTTCTGGCCACTTCAAGGTCAGCTTCCGTGTGCCCTCAGTGGCCTACGGCGAGCGGTCCATCGTGGTGCGCGAACGCTCCACGTCGACGTGGGTACAGCCCCGGCTCATCTCGGTCTCCCCGATCGCCGTTATCAAGGGCGATACGCTGTCCGTGGTAGGCGACGGCTTCCGCGCTGGCAAGAAGGTCCGTGTGGAACTCGTCCAGGTGCAATTCGGCGGCGCCGAGATTGGCACGCACCCGACCGATGGGGACGGCTACGGCGAGCTCACCGCTGACTCCACCGGTCGAGTCGACGGCAGCATCACGGTCGGCGCCGCCCCGTTCGCGGATGGCTCCACGACCTTCCCGCTGCACACCGTCCGCGTTAAGGACTCCGACGGAGACTACGTCACGGACGTGCAGGCCTCCCTTGGCAACGTCGTTTCCGTCTCCCCGATCCTCGAGACAAGTGGTTTCGGCAGCCAGAACGTCGGCGGAAAGATCACCGTCAAGGGCCGCGGATTCCCTGCTCCCTCCGGTGCTGGCGCGTCGCTCTCGATAACCATCGGTGGCAGCGTCGCAGTCCTCGGCTCCGCCGATTCAACTGGTTCCATCAATGGTGGCGACGGCATCGAGTACACGATCCCCGCCATGACGTACGGCACGCGGGACGTGAAGATTTCGGACACGTCCACTGGCACGGCGTCAGCTACCGCCTCCAGCGGCATCAGCATCGAGCCGAAGCTCACCCTCACGGGCGCGCTGACAGGAACCAACGGGTCGTCGATCGACTTCTCCGGCACCGGCTTCGCATCCCACGATGGTTCTGACGACAAGAACATCAAGACGGATGGCACCGGCACGACCGGTGAAGATGTCAGCGTTACCCTCGTTAAGGGCGGCATCGTCTTCGCTGTTACGACGTCCCCTGGCACTATCACGGCAAACGCGTCCACTGGCGCGATCACAGGGTCGTTCACGATACCCTTGACTCTCGCATCCTCCGGCACGGTCACGATCCAGGCGCAGGGCGCCATCAGCGGCGCGGTCGCGACGAAGACGTTCCTCTTCTCTCGCCCCAGCGCGCAAACCGACCTGCGTGCCGTAAAGGTGGCAGGCTCCGGCGGCGCGGTTCACGTGCTGTCAGTCACGTCACTCACGGAAGCCAACCCAGGTGATCTCATCGGTATCACGGGTCTGAACTATGCCAGCGCCGCATCGATCGGGACCCTACGTCTGAAGAAGGGGTTCACGGCCATCACCGTGGCCGCGGGTGACCTGACGGACGCGGGCGGGGCAGACGGCGTGGCCGTCGGCACTGCCGATGACACTACCGGCGCCATCACGACCGATGCGGGCGGCGCCTTCTCCGTAAGCCTCCAGTTGCCCACCGACATCGAAGGTGGCACCTGGGAGATCGAAACGACGGGTGAACAGGCGATCGGCAAGGCCGTCGTCGAGATCACGCCCGGTGGCTTCCAGCTGATCGATCCCGACACCTCGCTCACCGTATCCTCCATCGACCGGCTGATCGGTGAGAGCGTCCGCGTGTCGGCTGGTGGTTTCGAATCCGGCGAAACGGTCACGATTCAGGTCGGCCCCACGGCAGTGGCGATCAAGGACAACGGCGACGACGACGCCAACGGCACCGCAGGTGTCGTTGATGCGACTCTTGAGCTGACGCAGCAGGCGTTCGGCACGCAGAAGGTTGCCATCGCCCACGCGCGCGGCACGCTGTCGACCGACGGCGAGGTCAACATCCTCAACAGCATCGAGAAGGTCGACAACAACGAGGCTGCGGTTGGCTCCATCCGCGACAAGCAGCTTGGTGAGACCATCACGCTGGCAGGGCGTGGGTTCAGCGCGTCGTCGGCGATCTCCATCTGGTTGGACAAGGACAATAACTCCGTCTGGGACAAGGACGCGGACGCCAAGCTGCTGGACCTGACGTCCAGTTCGCTGGGTGGCTTCTTCGCGGCCGTCCCCGTCAGCAATGCTGGCGACGTTGGGGTCGCAAGCCTGTCCACGGCGTTCCTGCTGTTCGTCCGCGACGAAGGCGCGAAGGACAACGAGACGCTGCCGACCGGCACGCGTAACACCGCCTTCATCCGGTTCGAAACCACAGACGACGACCCGATCGCGGTTCACACCAATTCCGCGAGCGTGGGTGACACGTTCACCTTGCGCGGCTCCGTCACAGCGTTTGCCGATCTCGGCATTCTCACGCTCGACGGCGCTGCCTGGGACTTCGACGACAGTGACGATCCAGGCGCGGCCTTGGACAAGATCGTAGACAACGGCACGAACGACGCCGACGGCGTGGCCGGCTCCATCCAGGCTAGCTTCACCGTCCCGGCGCTGACCCGTGGCGTTCACAGCGTCAAGCTGAAGAACCAGACGGTCACGTTCACCGTGAACTCCAAGGCGGTCATCGCCGAGGGTGGCGGGAACACGGAGATCGGCGGGACGATCAAGATCGACGCGAGCGGCTACGGCGGCCTCGAAGTCGTGCAGCTCAAGCTGGGTGACGCAGTCATCGGGTCCGCAGCGGTATCCTCGGCAGGCAGCGCCGACGACATCGTAGGCACGATCCCGACAGCTCTCACCGCAGGCGGGTACGACATTCACGTCGTGGGCGCCAGCAGCGCAGAGGACGTGAAGCTCGAGGGCGCGGTCACGGTGGTTCCGTCCATCGCCAGCCTCAACCCGGAGCAGGGGACGACGCTGACGAGCCTCACCGTCAAGGGCGAGGGCTTCAAGGCGGCTGAGCCTGTCACGATCACGTTCGATGGGTCGTCCATCGGAGACCCTGTCAACACGAACAGCATCGGCCAGTTGGACACCACGTTCACGGTGCCGTCGAAGCCCTTCAACCGCGACGGCCACGAAGTGGTTCTCATTGGTAGCCAGACGTCGACGAACCCGGGTGGAGAGTTCTTCCTGCTGGAAGCGGCCCTCCTACAGGCTCCCGACCAGGCAGCCTCGTTTAAGGTTGGTGACAAGGTTCTGGTGCGAGGCTCCGGCTACGGGAACGGAAGCGGCGGCGAGGAAGCCGTCTCGTTCTCCGTCGGTGGCACGACGCCTACGATCGTCACGCGCGATGGCTACACGTCCACGACGGACGGATCGTTGCCGGGCGTGAACACCAGCAACGGTGGCTTCGGCAAGGACGTTGACGCGGCGGATGTTGGCGTTCGAATTCCGAGCGTCCCCGGTGGCATTCAGACGCTGACCGCCTCCGGCGCCACGTCTGGGCAGACTAAGAACATCACGATCAACGTCCGCCCGTCGGCGGCGATCGTCTCCGGCAGCTCGGCTTCGGTCGGCTCGTCGGTGGAAATTGACGTCTTCGGCTTCGCGGCTGAGACGGAACTTCAGTTCCTCGTCGGTTCGACGATGCTGGCCTTCGGTGACGACGAAGCCACCGCCACAGGGGCGAACGGATCGGTTCGCACCAAGGTCATCGTCGCTGATGCCGGTACGGGCAACCAGACCATCACAGTCCAGCAGGCAGGGACGACCGATCCGGTGACGGGTGGCATCCTGTCGACGACGGTTTCCGACGCCTTCTCCGTGGGTGGCCAGGTCACCCTCGTTGGCGGCAAGGAGAGCGGCGACTGGCCCGTCGGCGCGGCGGTGGGTTCCGCGGTCACGTTGACAGGCACGGGCTTCACGCCCGGCAAGGTTGTCGATGTGTTCCTCGTGAGCACCAGCGGCCATAAGGCGACTGTTTCAGGCAACGTCGTGCAGGCCAACGGCTCGCTGAACCTGTCGCTAGTCGTTCCGCAGCGTAAGGCGAGCGCCGCCGGCCTGGACATCGTCATCGACGGCGATCCAGGCTCCGACGACGACGCGCTCGTCGTGGCTACCAACGCCTTGCAGGTGACCGCCAGCCTGACGGTCAGCCCGGTCTCCGGAACGCCCGGTAGCACGGTCCTGACCATCAACGGTTCAGGATTCCCCTTGGGGAACGTGACCCTGACGATCCGTGCCGATAGCGCGGCGGCAGGCTCCGGCCTCCTCGTTGGTGGTAATGGGACGGCGAACGCTACGATCGACGGCGTCCTTTCGCCGGCGTTCCAGGCGGCGCTGAACCCAGGTGTCAGCAGCGGCCCGAAGAAGATCGACGCGCTTGACGGTTCTGGCAACGTCCTTGCCAGCGTCGACTTCGTCGTATCGGCAGCGGGCGGCAGCGCAAGCCTGACCATTGCCGACAGTGATGGCTCCGCGACGAGTGGCCCGGTTGGGTCGCAGATCACGGTCACGGGTAGCGGCTACGCCGGTAGTAGCTCCTTGCCAGTAACCTTCGACAGCGTCGCAGTCTCCTTGACAGCACGCGGAGTTGGTTCGGTAAGTGGCACGAACGTGATCACGGACACGACAGGGGCGTTCAAGGTCGAGTTCACGGTTCCGCCGCGCGAGGGTGGAGACCGCAAGGTCGCCGTCGGTGGCGTCGAAGCTACCTACACGGTTGACTCGGCGATTTCGCTCTCGTCGGACGAGAACGTGGGCGCGGACGACACAATCACAATCACCGGATCCGGGTTCTCCTCCACGAAGGACCTCATGGTCTCGTGGGACCGAATCGACTCTGGCGGGGCGACGGAACTCGTCTTCCTGACACAGGACGCCACGGCGTTCTTCGCAACGGGTCTGCGCACGGACACCAACGACCCTGACGGTCTGTTCACGGACACGCGCATCAGCTTGGTCGATGCTGTCCAGGGCGGGCTCATCTGGTCGAAGGCTGCGACGTCCGGGCGCACGTTCCGCGCGAACACGGCTGGGGCGTTCACAGTCTCCTTCAAGGTCAGCGAAGTGCCGTTCGTCTCTGGCGGACGCACGATCTCCGTCGTCGAGACGCAGACAACCACAAGCAACAGCGAGAGCCCAGGTGGCTCCGTGGTCGCGTCGAGCACGCTCGAGACGATCGCGAGCGGGATGACCCTGGATAAGGGCACGATCCGCAACGCCTCGGAGAACGCACCTTCTGGCGCACTGTGGACCTCTGGTGACGGCCTTGGGCAGAGCGACGGCGTCATCGCCGTTGCCGCCAAGGGCTTCGCCGCGAGCGCTGCTGTGACGGTCAAGATCGGCGACTCCACGGTCCAGACCCTGCTTGCCGACAACAAGGGCGCGGTTAGCGGCTCCATCACCGTCACGGGTCTCACCAATGGTGAGAAGACTGTGGAGCTGACGAACGCCGCTGGCGATGCTGACAAGGAGAAGCTGAGCGCTACGTTCACCGTTCTACCCGAGTTGGTCATCTACGGCGTGGCGGGCGTTAAGCCCACTGGGCAGAGCCTCGGGTCCGCTACCCTCGGTACCTCCGTCAGCATGTTCGGCTTGGGCTTCAAGGACGACGGCGACAAGGAAGTCTCCATCGTCATCGGCGCCCACACCGAGAAGGAAATCGAGGTCGCCAGCGACGGTACGTTCAGCCACACGTTCACGCTACCGACGGGCGACGACGCTGTCGCGGGTGGCCCAGTGCTGATCCAGGCGATCGGCAAGGGCGGCGAGTCGGACAGCGAGACCTTCACGGTCCTGCCCCGCGTGAGCGTCGTTAACGACGACATCGCGATTGGCAGCGGCACGCAGGCGTCTGTCGAGACCGGCAGCAAGGTCAAGGTGAGTGGCGACGGCTTCACGGCGAACACAGCGGTGACGCTGCGTGTCCTGGAGGCAGGCACGGCGGGCAACTCCGTCACTGCCACGGGCAACGTCACGGACAGCCGGGGTCGCCTTGTCGACGCGCGGTTCACCGCGACGGAGTTGAAGCGTCCGGAGAGCGGCCGTAACGTGCGGGCGATTACGCCTGCCGCGACAGTCGACTCTTCGAACACCTTCCGCCGCGCGCCGTCGATCTCCGCGCTGGCGCCGGCCTCGGGTTCAAGCGGGACGTCCATCACTATCAGTGGTCAGGGATTCCCGTCTAACATCAGCACGTTCCAGGTGCGTGTAGGCCCCAGCACGTTCGTCTCTTCCGTCACGGCGACGGAGGGAACAGCGTCCGGTGGGCTCATCACGCCGACGGAAACAGGCCGCTTCACCGCGACGTTCGCCGCCCCGGCGATCGGGACGACCGGTGGCATCGCCATCAATGTCGTCAGCGGATCTGAGTCGGCGAATGACCAGTTCATCTACTCCGATCCCACGCAGACCGCCACGCTTGCAGTAACCAGCGACGCGTCCGATCTGCGTGTTGGCGATACCGTCAAAGTCCGGGGATACAACTACAACGGCGGGTCGATCATAGGCGAACTGCAGTTCGACGCTGATTCGGCCTTCCTCTCTCCGACGCGTCCGTCGCTGACATCGGTGGGCACAGGGTCTTGGGGCGTGAGCCTCGGTAAGATCCGCTCGGACGAGAACGGGGTATTCGAAGTCAGCTTCGCGACACCCGCGAACACAAGTGACTCGGTGGCTGGGACGAAGTACATCGGCACGTCGACCAGCGGCGAGACAACCACATCGGTAGTCATCCAGAACAGCATCACTCGGAGCGTCGATACGACGTCGCCGGGTGGCGTTGTCACGGTCAGCGGCACCGGTTTCGCGAGCGAGGCCGACCTTGGCAAGATCGCCCTGGATGGGGCGAGCTTAGATGCCACGGGCAATGCAGCCGACGGTGCTGTGAAGACCACCACACTCGGGACCTTCACGGCCTCGGTGACGATCCCAGGTATCGGTGAGAGCGGCATCACCGCAGGCAATCACGCGCTGACCCTGAACGGTGTCAACACCGACGCGGACAGCGGCGGCGACAGCCTGAACCTGATCGGCACAGTGCAGGGGAGTGCCTCACCGTCCACTGCCGCGATCGGCGACCTGATTTCCGTGTCGGCGGAGGGCTTCGCACCCACGTCTGGCTCGGACACGGTCACGGTGCTGTTCGATGACGCCAAGGTGGCGACGCTCGTTGACCGCAAGGCGGGCAACGCCATCAAGTCCGAAGCGATCTCGACCGACGCCAACGGCGATGTTGAATTCACCTTCAACGTCCCGAGCGCTGGCGCGGGCACCCATCAGATCCGCCTGACGCAGGACGAGGACGCTGGCGGCAATGGCAACGCAGCCATTGACTTCGGCATCGCGTTCACAGTCACGGGCAGCGTGGTCGTGCTTCCGTCCAGCGGTCTCGCTGGCGACACACTCACGGTCACGGGCACCGGCTTTGGCGCCAATTCCACCGTGTTCGTGGACTTCGGCACCGTGTCGAATGCCGCGACGGTCGCCGCCAACTCCGCTGGCAGCTTCACCGCGAGGTTCAACGCCAAGGCACAGCCCAAGGGCAGTGTGACGGTTACCGCGCGCAGCTCGACTACGACTTCGGCGGGTGCGTTCTCCATTAGCGAGACCGTAGACGTCCTCGTGAACGGCGAGGCCGGGTCGTCCGCCAAGGTTGGGGACAATGTGACTGTTGCTGCGAATGGCTTCGCCGCAGGCACTGCGGTGGATGTCACGATCGGCAACGGGCAGACGGTGTCCACGAGCACTAACGCCGTGGGCTCGGTCTCGCAGACGTTCAGCGTGCAGGAGACGTCGTCTCACACGACCTATCAGCCAAAGGTTGGTGACGTCAGCTCAGCTAGCGCGTTGACCATCACCCCGTTGATCGCGGCTAGCCCATCGAGTGGGCGTGCGGGCGACGAAGTGGTCGTAACCGGCCGCGGCTTTGCCAAGGACGCCAAGCTCAGCATTTACTTGGGCAAGGACGCGTCGGGCAACGATGAGATCGCGGTTGATGGCACGGGCATCGCCGTCGACAGCTCCGGTAGCTTCACGGCTACTGTGAAGGTCGGCAGCGCGGTGGTTCCGGCGTCTGATACCAAGGTCAAGGCCGGTTCCGCCGAAGCCGACTTCGTAATCCTCGTCAGCGAGGCTAAGCTCACCGTTAAGGTGGGCGCGGACGAAGTCAGCAAGGGCACTGTTGGTACGCTGCTGACGGTATCCCCGTCGGCCGCCACCTTCGGGTCCAGCGAGAACGTCCAGGTGTCCTTCGCGAACCAGAACGTCATCCTGCAGCAGGCTGCTAGCGGCACGTTCACCACGAACTTCGCCGTTCCAGTCACGCCGGGTGGCACGAAGCAGATTCGCGCGGTGGGTCAGACCACTGGCGAGACGCGCACGGCGCTCTTCGACGTTATCCCGAACATCACCAGCATCTCCGAGTCGCTCTTCGACCTCGGCGAGACGGTGACGATCACGGGTAACGGCGCGGGTGGCGGCGATGCTCTCCAGGTGATGCTCGCAACCGCCAAGGACGACAGCCCCCTCGAAGACGCCGTAGCGGACACTGCCGAAGCGGTGACGATCACGGGTGGCTCCGTCGCGGATTCCGACGGAATCTTCCAGCTCACCTTCCGGGTTGACAATCGGATCTTCGATCAGGACCGCACGCAGGTCCGCTTGAAGGTCGTGAGCGTCAGCGCGGGAGTAGAGTCGGACTGGTTCGGCAAGGACTCCGACATCTCCGGTGGTCTCGAGATCATCACCAAGGGCGTGCGTCTCAGCCTGAGTCAGACTTCCGGCGCGGGCGACGCGACCTTGACGGTCACGGGCTTCGCCGCGGATGACTCCGGCAACGCGCGACTGAATGCCAACATCGGCTCCGTAACCTTGCAGCACCAGTTCGTCTCCGGCGGCGCTCGCGTCGTCGTCCCATCCTCCGACCTGACGGTGTCCGTCGGGCTTGAAGAGGGCGATACGGTGCGCACTGACTCCTCCGGTAAGTTCGAGGTGTCCTTCCCGATCGGCACGGCGACCGAGCCGAAGCCGGGCGGGCTGCTGACCGTCTCGATCTCCGGCGAGAGCGTCAACTACACAATCACCCCGCAGCTGCGTGCGATCGACGCCGGTGGCGCGACCACCTCGCAGTTGGAGTTGGGCGAAACCTACACCCTCGAGGGTCTGGGCTACTTCCCCTTGCAGTCGGTGGCGGTTGCGTTCGACGGGTCCACATTGGACACGTCCTCCGCGACGACCACGGATGAATACGGTAAGTTCACGACGACCTTCTCCACGCCGGACGTCCTCGGTGGCTTGCACTCTGTGACAGGCGCCGGGCCGTTCAGCTCGACATCCGCTACGCTGGCGGTCATCGGAACCATCACTAGCCCCGAGGCGGTGTTGCAGGCGGTCGTCCGCGGCGACATGGTCGACGTGGCTGGCATTGGCTTCGGCGCTGACGAAGAGCTGACCTTCGCGGTCGGCCCGGCGACGATCGACGCGGCGGACGTTGTTGACGGCATGTCGGCAGCGGACGGCACGTTCGCCTCCACCATCACGATCCCGGCAGTTGCCGCTGGCGAACACGACCTCGTCGTCTCGTCCGCGAGCAGCAGCGCGATCCTGACGGGCGCGTTCACGATCTCGTCCTCTGTCACGGCGAACCCGGACAAGTCCAAGGCTGGCGCTGACCTCACGGTCTCCGGCAGCGGCTGGGCAGCGTTCTCCGCCGTGCTGATCGAAATCGTCGGCGAGAACGCCACGACGGCGAGCGCGGACGACATCGGTAGCTTCTCCTCCACCATCACTCTCGCGGGTGAGAAGGCGGACGGCTCCGTGGTCAACGTGACTGCGACATCGGGCGACATCGTCGAGACGACGACGTTCACCTATGACGGCTCCGCCGCCGCGCAGGACGTGGCAGTGGACCCGGCAACCGCAGTCGGCGCGGATGGTACGATCACCGTCTCCGCCAACATTGAGACGGGCGCCACGGCGACCTTCTCGATCGCGGGTGTGGACGGTGCGACAGCCGTAGCCATGGCTGCCACGGGCGCCGATGCCCCCGACGGCTTCATCGCCGTTGCTGGCTCGCACGTAGCGGCCGCCGATGAGGACATCGCCGACGCGGTTGTGACAGTTGCTGTCACCGACGCGCTTGGTAACGCTGGCGACTTCACCGCCGACGCCACGGTCACGATCGACACGGTCGCTCCCGAACTGGGCGACTCGACTGTCGATCCTGCCACGGCGCGTAACGGCATGACGTTCACGATTACCGTGAACGCCGAAGCCGGACTCGCGAGCGTGACGGCGGACGTCAGTGATGTGGACACCACGCAGGCAGGCCCGGTCGCCCTCGAAGAAGGCGATGATGGCGTCTACACTGCGACGGTGTTGGTAAGCACCTCGAACGCTGCTGAGACCGGTGATAAGACCATCGCCGTGACCGCAGCGGACGAAGCCGGCAACGAGACGACGAACGCTTCGGCGATCGCCATCCGGTTGCAGGCGGAGACGTCCTTCACGGTCGCGCTCCACGCAGGTGTGAACCTCGTCCACGTGCCGGTCAAGGTCGACGGCCTCGACAATGCCAGTGACCTCTATGAGGCGCTTGGTGGCAGCGACGACGTTGGTCTCATCGTCATGCTGAACGACGCTGGCAAGTTCGTCGCCTTCACCACCGGTGTCGAGCCTGGCTCGCCCGCCGACGTGGCGTTGGCTGATGGATCCGGCGCGATCGTCGTGATGAAGAAGTCCAAGGCAGTCACCTTCACGGGTGGCCTCCTCGGTACCGACGTGGCGCTCAGCCAGGGCATCAACGTGATTGGTGTCCCGCGCGATGGCGCAGTGGCGACGGCAGGCGGAATCGCTGATCTGTCCGCAGATGTCCAGCGCGTTATTCGCGAGGAGAACGGCCGCTTCGTGGCAGTCGTCTCCGGCGCGACCGATGCTGACGTCTCCGGTGGGGCAGCCTACATCGTCCTCGCCAGCGCCGACGCAGCGTTGACACTCGACGGTGGCGCGTGGGAGAACTCGGCGGCAGCCGCCCCGATCACCAACGTCGCTTACAACACCGACGCATCCCCGGTGTTCCTGGTCCAGGGCTCGCTCATGCGCGAGGACACTCTTGATGTCATCAACGGCATCGAAGTGACCGTCACGAACATGCGCACGGGCGACACGCTGACCGACACCGTGGGTCGCAGCAGCGGCGCCGGACGTTTCTCGACGACCTTCCTCAGCCTCGGGGGCGCGGAATACAAGGTCGGCGACACGTTCGAGCTGCGCGTGGTGGACCCAAGTGGAACCTTCGGCGGTGTGCGCGACACGCAGCGGATCATCACCCGCGAGGATATGCGCAGTGGTCGTATCGACCTCGGCTCCATCCTCCTGAGTGCCGTTCCCGAGCGTAGCGCGCTGCTCCCGAACTACCCGAACCCCTTCAACCCAGAGACTTGGATTCCCTTCCAGTTGTCCGCCGAGTCGGCTGTCAAGGTCAGCATCTACAACGGTGCTGCCCAGCGCGTCCGCACTCTGGACATTGGCTACCTCCCAGCCGGCACTTACACGAGCCGGTCGAAGGCAGCCTACTGGGATGGCTCCAACGAAATGGGCGAGCGGGTGTCGAGCGGTGTCTACTTCTACCGCATCGAAGCCGGGTCGTTCAGTGAGATGCGCCGAATGGTCATCCTGAAGTAACGCGTCCCGGACAATCTAGGGACATCATCGCGGGAGAGCGGGGCGTAGCATGGCTACCCCTACTCTCCCGCCGCACTGTCTGTAAACGGGTGGCTTCGCTTGCATTACGCTTCCCAATCCGTCACCATTGATCGGCGCGCGAGCATTCGCTCCAACGCTGTCCCGGCTGCCGACCGCCCCGCAGGTGACGCCGTTTCTGTATCGGTCCCGAGCTACGGTGCGTTTAGAGTTTCATTCCGTGTGAATGCCGACGGCTCCGACTGGACTTCGAACCAATGTACCTAACAACAAGAAGTGACCTAAGGCGCGCGGCGATCCCTTCCGCACAGGGAATCCTCGACGCAGGAGGAAACGAATGAGGACATGCAGGTCGTACTTTCCATCCCTGGCCCTGGCCGTCGTCGCACTAGCGATGATGGGACTGGCGTCGGCGTATGGCGCGTCGCTGTTCGTCGTGGACGGCGCCGTTTCCGAGCCCGACGGAACGCCGGTGGCTGGCCTTACGGTTGCTGTGGAGAACCTCAGTAAGCCGACTCTTAGCACGTACGAATCCGAGCCGACCAGCGAAGAGGGCGCCTATGGCGTCACGATGGTCCGCGACTTCATCACCAGCGTCAGCGACGAGGGCGACCAACTCCTCGTGCAGGCGATCGACACGTCGGGCGCCGTTGACGTGGTCCGTGGGCAGGTTCTGCACACGATCACTGCTGTAGAAGAGGCCGAGCAGTTCGGCGCCACCGTTGACATAACGCTCTCCGGCGTCATCGTCCAATTCGACGAGGCGTCCATCCTTGGTGATGGCGCGTCCAGCGCGACGCTGACGGTTGAGGTAACGGATCGCGAAGGCAACGCAGTTGAGGGCGACACCCTCACCGCAGTCGCGGACGATGGCACGGTCGGCGACTTCGCGGACCTGGGCGCCGGCACGTACGAAGCGACCTTTGACGGCCCAGTGAGCAGCGAGACAATGTCGGTGTCCGTTACGGTCACGTCGACGTTGGTAGAGGACGCCTCAGGGCTCGCCTCCATCGTCGTCGAGGGTGTGCCGTCCGGCATCACGGTTGCCTCAGCCGATGCGGCCCTCACTGCCGACGGCGAAGCCACGACGATGGTGACAGCCACGCTGGAGCGCAACAGCATCCCGATCACTGACGAAGTGGTGGAGATGAGCGTTCTCGAGGACAACGGCAGCGTCGGTGACGTCACCAACAACGGAGACGGTACCTACTCCGCCACGTACACTGCCGGCACTCTCGCGGGCGTTGCCATCATCCAGGTCACGGCGACAGGATCCGGCGATGTGAACGTCGGCTCGGTCACGCTGAACCCTGGTGAACCCGTGGCAATCTCGTCGGTTGTCGCTACTCCTGCGGCGATCTCCGGGAACGGCATCGCGACCTCGACGGTCACGGCGACGGTCGTGGACGCTTTCGACAACCCGGTGCCTGGCCTGACCGGCGCCACCGCATCCGTTACTGATGGCGTTGGCTCCGCAGGCGATGTCGCCGACAACGGCGACGGCACCTACGCTGCGGTTTACACCAGCGAGTTGGTGACCGAAGACGGCACGGCCACGGTCGAAGTGGCGTACGACGCGCTTGCGGGCGACGTCGTCATCGACCTGTCCGCCGAACCCGCTGCCGAGACATCCGTGCTAGCCATCCAGGGCTCAGCCTTGCTCGAGGGCGGCGGCGCACAGGCGCCCGACGGTCTTACCGTGACCGTAACGAACGTGACGCGCGAGGCGTCGCTGGACTCCACGACCGGCGCCGCGGGCGATGGTCGCTACTCCGTGACATTCCTCGACTTCCTGGGCGGCGTTGTCGGCAGCTCCGGCGACCTGATCCGCGTTACCGTGACGGACGCCGAGGGCGAAGAGCGCGGGAGCATGGACCACCACCTGCTCGCGGCCGAGGTCGAGGCAAGCGCGGCGACCGTTGATGTCGAAACCGACATCCAGGCATCGAACAACGTCGTGGCTGTCACCGGTCTCGCAACCTACGAAGATGGTGAAAGCCCGATCGCCGAGATCGCGGACGCAACGGTTCGCGTTCAGCTCAACGGCTCCGAGGACACCGCCGACATCGGCAGCGCTGGCGTTGGCAGGTTCTCGATCGGCTTCGTCAACATCGAGCGACCGTTCGTCACTGGCGAGGATGTCGAGATTGAGGTGTCCGCGGGTGGCGAGGTCGTCGGCTCATTAATGTTCGAAGCTACTTCGGCGCAGATACTCAGCGGCCTGATCGACATCGGCACGCTGACGACGACGCTTAAGGCGTCCAACGTCGCGTTGGGCGTTACGGGGTCCGTCGTGCCTGAGCCGGGCGCTGACCCAGCCCCTGCTGGATCCATCGTACGCGTTACGAACCTGTCGAAGCCGACGCTAGCTCCCGTGGACAGCGTGATCGGCGCTGCCGGCCCCGACGCCTTCAGCGTTGGTTTCTTCGCTCTCGGTGACATCGTCGTCGAGTCGCAGGACATCCTCCTCCTAGAGGTCATCGACCCGTTGGGCGATGTCATCGGTTCGGGGGACGCAATCGCGTCTACATCGGAAGTCATCGCTGGCGCGGTCAGCGCCAACGTGACGCTCACCGGCATCGTCGTCGACATCGAAATCGACAGCCCCGTGTTGACGCTCGGCGCCAACGGCGCCGCGCAGACGGTCATCGTTGGGCAGGCTGTTGAGGCCGACGGCACACCGACGATACTCCCAATCAACTTCGAGCCTGCTGAGTTCTTCACGGCGCCAGAGCCCCTGGGCAACGGTCGCTTCTCCTCGACGTTCTCGACGTCCTATGCCAACGACGGCATCGTCGGCCCGTTCACCATCACGGTGTCCGCTGGCACGACGACCCGACGACGGCTGGCGCTCGACATTGTTGACGACATGGCTCCGACCGTCGATGTCTCCCCGGTCGATCCGAGCGTGCTGGCAGGGCATGAGTTCACGTTGACCGCTGCCGTTAGCGACAACACCGAGGTGGTGTCCGTCGCGTGGGATGTCAACGAGGATGGCTCCATCGACAGCGTCGACACGACACTCACGGCCACGCTCATGGACCTGGGCGCATACCCGGTGTCCGTGACAGTGACCGATGTCGCGGGCAACGAGACGGTGATCCACTCGACAGTCACGGCGACAACCGTGTCCGTCGGTGGTCTGGCCATCGACGCGCCGAACTTCATCCGCCTCATCCAGAAGACGCTCTCCACGGCCATAGACTCGCCGGATCTCGACGAGGAGACGAAGTCGCTCATCAAGGCGCTTCTTCCGCAGCTGATCCGCAACGGGTCGCTCCTTGGCGTGGCAGTGCCGATTTTCCCAGCGACGCTCGACACGCCTCCCACGCAGCCCGTGCTGGTCGAGGATCCGTCCGGGCTGGACCTGGAGAACTTCGGGAACCCGCTGTTCCTGTCTCTCCTCGACGCAGCCGGTGAGGATGCAAGTGGCATCCTGGACGACTCGCTCCGTCTGCCGCTGGCCGTCGTGGGTGAGAACCTGAACCTCTACGCTCGCACACCGAGCGCGACGGATGTCACGTTCAACCTGATCTCGGAGTCCGGCGCCACCATCGCCGCGTCGGCGCAGGATGTCTCGGCTTCGGGCGTGTTCGACTACACGTTCGCGGTCGGTGAGGAACTGCTGCTGTTCGTGCTGCCGGCGTGGCCGGGTTCCGGCACGAACCCACTGTCGTCCGTGACGCTCCGCGTCTCGACCGACGGCCAGGCCGGCATGTACGACTCCATCCCGCTGACCCGTGGCTCCGTGCTCTCCGGCGGGGACGAGAAGTTCGTCTGGAGCTCCGTCGAGTCGCTGGACGCGGGAACTGCCTACCATTACTACTACGAGGTTGAGTTCAGCTACCCGATCCACGTCGGGCCGGAACTCTCCTCGACGACGATGTACGCCATCCCCGACATGCGTAACCTGCAGTTCGAGGATCGCGGCTTCCCAGACTCGGCAGACCCCGAGCTGCGCAACCCGCTGCTCGACACGGTCGCCCTGAAGATACAGCCCGTTGTGGCTGGCCTCCTCGGGCAGATCGAAGCGGAAGCGACGCGCTTGGCGGAAGACGCCATCCTCAACGATCCGGCGTTGCAGCAGCAGATCGCCGATGACCCGGCGGTACGCGCAGCCATCGAGAACGCTGTCGTTACGGACCCACAGGTCCAGAGCGCGCTGCTCGCTGACCCCGCTGTCGAGGCCGCCATCGCGAACCACCCCGCGACGATCGCGCTCGAGGCGCAGATCACCGCGGAGGTGATTGCTGAACTGGAGAGCGACGCCACGGTAATCGCCGCTGGTGAGGCTGCCGCACAGGCAGTACTGCTCGGGGGCGGAACCCAGGCAGAGGCGGCGGCGGCTGGCGAAGCGGCTGCGACCGCGCAGGCGGAAGCGCTGGCCCCGGCAATCGCGGAAGGGCGCTTCGAAGCGGCCGTTCCTGGACTCCTGAACACCGTGCTTCCGGATATCGCTGGCGTTGCCGGCCCGGTGGTGCTGCCGTTCATCCAGGACGACATCCAGCCCATCCTGCTCGAACGTTTCGGCCCAGCGTTCCTGGGTCAGGCGTTGGAGAACGTCGTCGGCGACCCGGGCGCCTTGGTCGCGCAGGTCGAGGACGTCCTCAGCGAGTTTGGTGACAAGGTGTCCGCCGAGATCGCTGCCACGGGCGACGTCCCGTTGGTGTCGAAATTCACCGTGCCGGCAGCCGACGGCCTCTGGGTCGCCACATTCGACATGGCGTCCATCGACGACGGCTCCTACATGGTGCAGGTAGAACTCGACGGCTCTGCGGTGTTCGCTAACGCCAAGCCGATCCTGATCGACCGCTCGCCGGGTGAGGTTAGCGATGTCGACGTCGCGGCCAACGCTGGCGCGGGCCTCTACACCGCGAGCGACGGCACACTCGTCGCCGCTGCGCTGGACGAGGCAGGCACGCTGCAGCTCTCCGCATCCGTTGACGGCGATGGATTCGGCGCCATGTTCCAGTTGCTGGGCATGGAAGACGATCCCGCGGACCAGGTGCAGCGTGTGTGGGTTCCCGTGAACCAGCGCGCGATCCTCGTCGCCGCCGCCCTGCGCGAAGCAGGCGCTGACGGCACGGAGTCGGAGCTCTACGACACTGCGCTCGTCGCGGTTGTGCTGAGCGACCCGGAGCTCGTCGCCACGCTAGAGACGCTGGACCCAGAAGGTGTCACGCAGTTCATTGAGGGCTTCGCGGCGCTGAGCCCTGCCGAGCAGGACGAGGTGTTCCATCTCGCGCAGATCGTCCGAGGCACGGTGCTCGACGGCGACCTGTTCGCCGCTTCTGCGGCTCTGTCTCTGGACTTCGCGACGCTCGGGCAGTACGCGACGCTCGTCGCTGAACTGCAGACGATTCCGGCGTTCGAAGGCATGGCGGGATCCGCGCGGATGCTCTTCCCATCCGAGGGCAGCTACTATCTGCGCGCACTCTCCGCGGACCAATACGCCAACATCAACAGCCAGGACGTCCCGCAGCGGCTCGACATCGTCGAAGCCGAGGAGGACGAGTTCGAGGTCACTGCATTCGCCATTGGCGAGTCCAGCTCGGACGTTGGGGAGGACGGCACGGTCGTCGAAGACGGCTTCGCCATACGACCCGACACGACGTCCGTGGAAGTCACATATGAAGCGTCCGACCTCACGGGTCACCCGCTGACGGGTGTTTCCCTTGAGGCATCGACCGATGGCGCCACCTGGGCCGAGGTCGCATCCGTCCCCGCGAGCGAGTTGGCGGGAATCGCCGAGGGCGACTCCCTGGCCGCTACCTACGAAGCGGACGGAGCCGCGCTGGTCGCCGATGGCGTCGAGATGGTGTCGTTCCGCGTGGTCGCGTCCAACGCGCTCACCGTGGTCGGCGAAGGCGATGTCGCGACGCTGAACGTCCTCGACGTTGTGCCAGCGGAGATCGGCGGGTTCGTCGCCGAGGAAGGCGAGGGTTCCACGCCGAGTCCCGACAGCGGCGGCTTCCGCGGAACCGTCAACCTCGTGACGACAACGCCTGTGTCCACTGAGCCAGTCATTGGTGGCGTGCGGCTGGATATCAGCATCGACGGCGGCGGCAGCTACCTGCCCCTCGACGTGCTGTTCGGCGGCCCCGAGAGTGGCTCTGTCTCAGAGTCGATCGCTGGCGCGCCAGGTTCCGTGACGTGGACAGCGAAGTGGGACACGACCATCGCCGGTGACACGGTCACGGGTGACGGTCCTGGGGCGCGTGACGCGAGCCTCGACGACAACCCCTACATGGTGCGTGCGGTGCTGCTCGACGAAGCTGGCGCCGAACTCTCCGTCGAGGGAACCGTCATCATCTCGGACAGCGCCACGGTCGCGGTGGACAACGTGGACGATGTCGCCCCGATGGGCACAACGATCACGAGCCTGCTGCGCGAGGCGCGCGTGTTGGGAACCTTCGAGGAACCCACGCTCAACGCTGACGGCTTGCCTCTGCTCCGCGCTCAGGCGCAGGTAGTGGCGAACGTCATCGCGGATCCGGCGACGATCACCGGCGGACTGCTGGACCTCGTGGCGGTGGACATCACCGGCGCGGTTATCCCGGTAGCCGGCGCGGCGATTGACGACGGCGAGACGGACTACACCCTTCAGTTCGACACAGCGGCGGTCGAGAATGGCGTCGTGGGTCTCGCGGCGCTCATTACGGACGCCGCCGGGAACCAGGAAGTCATCGAGTCCACCGTGGACGCGGAAATCGCCAACATCCTCATCGGCGGGCTGCGGCCTGACGATCCGGCGGTGTTGGCTCTACTTCGCATCGTATCCACCGGTGTACTGTCGACGAACCGCAACCTGGCGCAGTTGGCCGAGGACCGGCCCGTCGGCGGCACGGCCGTCTTCGAGCTGGACGCCCCGGGCGCGGAGCTGGGCGACATCTTCGTGTCCGCCAACCTGGATGACCTGAGCGACGCGATGTTGCAGGAAATCGACATCACGACGCCGCCAGCCGACGCCGCGACCGGCCTCTTCCGCTTCTCCGTGGACACCACGGCATTCGCGGACGGAGTCGTCTACGTGCGCTTCGTGCTGGGAGCCAGCCCGAACGTCATGGTCCCGGCAGAGCCTGTGATGCTCATCGTGGACAACACGGCGCCAGAGATCGCTGTTGCTTCGCCCACGGCCGGAGCCATCGCGGGAACGCGACCTGTGGTCTGGACGCAATACAGCGACGCCTCGGGAATCGCCATCAGCGGCATCCGACTGTCTGACGTGGACGGCAATCCCGTCTTCGACGGCCAGGTGGGTGGCGCCGACGAGCGTATCGCCCTGGACGAGAGCATTCCTGGACTCTCCGTCACGGGCGCACGGGCGGTCTACCAGGCGCCGAACGACGCCAGACTGACCAGTGGCGGCTACATGGTCGACGCCAACGTGATCGACCTCGCGGGCAACCCGAACGCCGCGTCCTCAACCTTCACCGTGGAACCAGACACGGAGCATCCGAACATCGTGTCGTATGCCCCGACCGGCTCCACCGAGAACCCGCGTCCGGCGGTCACCGTGACCTTCACGGACAACCTTGCCGGCGTAAACGAAACAGGCGTCGTCATCGCCGTACAGGACGCCGCCGGTGGCGTGGTGCCAGGCGCTCTGGAAATGCGCACCATCAATGGCGCTCCCGCAGTCGGCGCGACGCTCCTCAGCGGCACCGTGGCGTTCCTCCCGTCCATCAGCATGGGCGGCGAATACACCGCGAGCGCGATCATAGCGGACACGGACGGCAACGCGACTCCGGCGACCTGGCAGTTCACGGTAGTGACGCCTCCGCCGCCACCGCGTGACGAGGATCCGCCAATCGTCGCGAGCACATCGCCGACAGGCACCGTGCGATCCGAGGACGCCACGTTGGTAGTGTCCTTCACGGACGCGTCCCCCGTGGTCGTCGCTCGCTTCGATGTCGATGAGACCGGCGTCCAGGACGCCGACGAGATCGTCGATAACCGCCGCGCGCGGCTCGCCGTCAGCGGCCTGACGCAGGGGCAGCACTCGGTCGTCGCTACGTTGATTGATGTCGAGAACAACGCCACGGTAGTCGAGTGGACGTTCCTGGTCGAAATCGACATCGTGCCACCGGAAATCTCCGCGATGGCTCCCACGGGCTATGTGGGGACGCTGCGGCCGACGATAAGCGCGACTATGACCGACAATCTCGTCGGCGTGGACGAGGACTCGATCGTCGTCCGACTCGATGGCAGGTCCGTAACCCCAACCGACGCGGACGCAACGCACGTGCTCTACGAGCCGCGCGAAGACCTGGAACCCGGCGCGCATCGCGTCGAGATCGAGGTCGCGGACGCGCTTGGGAACGACGCTGTCGCCGAGTGGGAGTTCACGGTTGAGACAACGCCGCCCAGCATCACCGCCGTCGTTCCCGCTCCGGGAGCGAAGATCGGGGGCAACGCTGACGCGCGTTCGGCCATCGTCGTGAGCGCGTTCTACAACGACACGCAGTCAGGCGTTGACGACTCCTCGGTCGAGATCGCCGTCACCCTCGACGGCGTCCCGGTGGCTGGCGCGGCAGCGGATGCTGGCGCGACGGCCGTGTCCTGGGAGCCGAGTGGCGTGCTGGAAGCGGGCGTCTACGACGTGGCGCTCTCCCTTGAAGACAACGTAGGCAACGCGACCGAATACGCGTGGTCCTTCGTCGTCGAAGAGGAAGTCGCCCTGAGCCATCCTCCGCGCATCGCGCCGAACCCGTTCGCTGACGAAGTCGATGTCATGATCTACCTCGGCCAGGAGGCAGAGGTTAAGGTCCGCATCTACGACTTCACGCAGCGGCTGGTGGCGACGGTCCCGACGGAGAGCCTCCTGCCTGGCAGGCAGCGCATCTCCCTGACGGACGCGTTCGCACCGTTCGGGCGTGGCGTCTACCTCGTGCAGATCATCGTCGAGGCGGGCGACAGCCAGCGGGTGTCGAAGGTTCTCAAGGCGGCAAAGGTTAGATAGATCCGGGTCGATGTGGGGGTCGGCGCGGCCGACCCCCTGCTACCGGCGCACATTCGACTCACAAGGAGCGTGAGATGTTCAGCGATTTGAAGCGATCATCGTCCCGGGTTGGCGCAGCCTTCGCCGTGGCCCTGTGCCTGGGCGTGTCCACGGTTGGCATGGCGCAGGACGACGTCGTAGTAGAGGAAGACAGCGGCGGAAGCGACAACGGCGCTCCGTGGCTACAGGAAAATGTCGGCGCGCGCGCTATGGCGTTGCAGGCCTACACCGGCCTCGCGGACGACGCTGCCGCCATCAGCATGAACCCCGCCGGCCTGGCGGGCATGGACGACACGACGGTCATGGCGTATGGGCGTGAGAGCGCCTACGACCTGCGAGAGAACTACGTCGGCGCCGTCCTTGGCTATATCGGCGAGGAAGGGACGCTGGGCGTCGCCTGGCGCAGCGTGAGCGCTGGCGACAGCGACGACGCGCCGTTTGTTAGCGCCGACGCTGACGGTAACGTCCTCGGATCCCTCGGATGGAAGTCCAACGCGTTTGAGGTCGCCTATGGACACGAGGTCCAGGAGAACCTGTCAGTAGGTGGATCGCTAGGCCTGGTCTTCTCGAACTTCGACGGGCTCGACGCCACTGCGTTCGCGGACGACGCCTCGGAATCCGGGTTCCGTGGGCTGACGCTGGGCGCCAAGGGCATCGCGTCGGATGTCGTTCAGTACGGCGTCACACTCCGCAACCTCGGTGGCGGCATCGGCGATGCGGACATCGCCCCGGCGCTGAGCGCGGGTATCGCCCTGCAGTTCCCCGAGTACGACAACGCGCTTATCGCGTTCGACTTCGACAAGCAGTTCGTCGACCTCGCGGAGAGCACCACGCAGCTACGCTTCGGCGGCGAGTACCACCTTGAACCGATCGCGCTGCGCCTTGGCGTCTCGCAGAGCTCCGACCGTGGCCGCGCGTTCACGGGCTTTGGGGTGAACTACCAGGCGTTGCAGATCGACTACGCGTTCCAGTTCGCGAACCGTTCCACGCGAAGCCTCGACGACACGCCGAGACACTTCGTTTCCCTGGCGTACGTCTACTAGGCGCCCACAGATTTCGCCACTTGGAAGGAGCAACTGTATGCTTCGAAGTGCATTAGCGCATGTTCGGGCCGGCAAGCTGCGGTGGCATGCCCTCGCCGTGGCGGTTGGCATTCTGGTCGGGTTGCCACTCGTCGCCGAGGTGTACGAGACGGTTACGATCAAAGAGGGCGACACGCTTTGGGATCTCGCCCAGTCCTATCTGGGAGACGGCTACCGGTATAAGGAGTTCCTGGAGAACAACACGCTTTCTTCAGGCGATGCCGATCTGATCTTCCCCGGCGAAGAGCTCAACGTTCCCGGCACGGTCGCGGCGGAGCCCGAACCCGAGCATCCGACGGAGCATCCGACCGAAATCGAGGTTCCCGTCAGCGTCGTGCAAGAGATGCTGACGGACATGAGCGCGCGTCTCGCCGCCGTGACGTCCGAACTCGAGACGATCAAGGCGCAACTGTCGGGCATGGACGATCAGCTCGTGGCGCTCGAGGACCAGGTCGGCGCCCAGCAGCGTTCCGCGCCTCCCGTTCTTAACATCGGCGCCATCGAGGACCGCGTCGACGAACTGGATGCCTCCGTTGGTGAGATGATCAAGGCGGGGTCCGCCGAGATCGCCGCGACCAACGCCAGCGCCACCGAGGAAGTGGCTGAGTTGCGCGGCCAGTTCGAGAACCTGTCCAAGTCCGTTGAGACGCAGGCGGCGATTCAGAAGAAGGCGATGGAAGAGCTGACCGTCAAGCTCACCGAAGGCGACAACGGGCCGGACGAGGCGCCCGAGATCACCAACCGTCGGCGGACGGCGGGGCTCATCTCCGTCCTCGCGGCGGGTGTCGCGTTCCTCATGGTCAGCGCGACGCGCTAGACCTGCGTGGCTAGACTGAGTGTATTCTGGGGCAGGCTCCGGCCTGCCCTTTCTCACGTGAGGGCAACGTGGAACTCGACGCTCTGTTCGACAAGCACATGCCGTTGGCTGGCGACCGGGAGTACGGCGACGACGAGGATCTCGTCGTGGGTGTCGCCTGGGTCAGCGATCGGCGGTGCGTGTTCATCGCTGCGCAGGAGTCGCCCGCGACGCCCGCGGCCTATGGCAAAGCCGCTCGGATGGTGCGTCTGGCTCAGCAGACCGCCGCGCCCTGCGTTCTCGTTGGCGCGGCCGTCGCCCTGCATCTGGAGCCGCCGGAGGATCCGCGCAGCGCTGCGGCATTTGACGCTTACCTGACCGCGCTAGCCAGCGCGGGCGGTAGGCGGGTCGCTGTGACGGACGCGACGCCGGCTGAGGGCCTGGCGGACGCGTTCGATGCAGTCGTCAGCCGCGACGGCGCCGAGGCGCTCTCTACCGTCCGCTCCGACCTGGCGAGCGCGCTCGCGGGCGTGGCATGACCAGAAGCCTCCAAACGCCCCTGTGGCGCGGCCTGACGGCGCGTACATAGCCGCTTTATCTTGACATGCCACATGCCGGCTCTTACAATTCACTCTGCGCTTGGGCCAGGTACGCGGACCCGAGTGTGGCGCTGTAACGCTGGCGTAGCTCAGTGGTAGAGCAACTGATTTGTAATCAGTTGGTCGGGGGTTCAACTCCTCTCGCCAGCTCCAGCTACCTCCCCGGTGGGATACCCAAGCGGTCAACGGGGGCAGACTGTAAATCTGTTGGCTAATGCCTTCGGAGGTTCGAATCCTCCTCCCACCACCATCTTCGAGGCGCCCAACGACCGGCGGGCGGGTGTCTGCGGGCATAGCTCAGTGGTAGAGCCACAGCCTTCCAAGCTGTGGGTCGCGGGTTCGATCCCCGCTGCCCGCTCCAATGTGCGTTCGAGGGGTTG